>NZ_CP010427.1:0-1200000 GCF_000815225.1 Allofrancisella guangzhouensis
ACATTATTTCATGAGTTTGGTCATGCTTTACATCATATTTTATCAAAAGTTAGTATTCCTTCAATATCTGGAACAAACGGTGTCGAATGGGATGCTGTAGAACTTCCAAGCCAATTTATGGAAAACTTCTGCTGGTGTGAAGAAGGACTAAATTTAATTTCAGGCTCACGTGAAGGTAAAAAACTCTCCAAAGAGCAAATAAGTAAACTAGTCGGAACACGACATTTTCATTCAGCATTAGCGATGGTTAGGCAACTAGAGTTTAGTATTTTTGATATGAATATTCACTTTAAAAAGTTAACTAGTGTAAATATGGTACAAACAGAACTAGATACTGTTCGTAAAAAAATAGACCTACTTCCAGTGCCAAACTATAATAAATTCCAAAACAGTTTTTCACACATCTTCGCTGGTGGATATGCAGCCGGATACTATAGTTACAAATGGGCAGAAATCCTATCTTCTGATGTTTTCTCTCGCTTTGAAAAAGAAGGTATCTTAAGTAATAAAGTTGGTCAGGAATTACTAGAAAATATTATTTCAAGAGGATCATCTCGTGACGCGATGGATAATTTTGTGGCATTTATGGGTAGAAAACCCAGTGAAGAGGCATTACTAAGGCATAGTGGGATTAATAGTTAAAATATGTAGCAACCAGATCACTGATCTGTCAAAACCTAAATTTACTATCAAAGACAGCACAATGTATTGTCACTACAAGTAACTACAAATATGAAAAAAACCACAAAAATAGGCAATAAAGCAGAGATCCAAGCTTGTAAATTTTTAAAATCTCAAGGTCTGCAAATTTTAACTCAAAACTTCAAAGTTTTGCCTTATGGCGAAATTGATATTATTGCTTTAGATAAAAATACCCTTATTTTTATTGAAGTCAAATATAGAAGCATGACAACTTTTGCTAAAGCTGAAGAAATGATCACTTACTCTAAGCGTAAAAAGCTTATAAATACTGCTAATATTTTTCTAAAGAAAAATTCAAAGTACGAAAGTTATGAATGTCGGTTTGATGTGGTTGCTATAAACAATAATGATATTAATTGGATAAAGGGTGCCTTTATAACACAATAAAGGTTCACAGAACTGACTTAATTTCATATAAGTGTCAAAGTATTTGCTATTTAGATGCAACTTTCATATGCTAGATTGTAGTCTCAATGTTTATACTGATTCCGAAATGTACCTCATTAGGTGTTAAATAATTTAAACATTTTTTAGGTCTATTATTCAAGTCAATTTGCAACTTTCTAAGATACTGATGAGAGATATTACTAAAATCAGTACCTTTAGGAATAAATTGTCTGATATACCTATTCATGTTTTCATTTGTACCTCTTTGCCATGGACTATATGCATCTGCAAAGAATACTTTAATACCAGTTTTATTTGATAAATTTTTGTGTTTAGCAAACTCTTTACCATTATCAAAAGTAGCTGTGGTAATTTTATTACCATTTGATGCTCTGTATAAAATTTGGTTAATTGAACTAGCTGTTCTATCTTTAGCTTTGCCTAGAATTGTGAATCTACTAACTCTATCTACCATAGTCAAAATAGCTCCTTTATGATCTTTACCGACTATAGTATCACCTTCAAAATGATACAGCTCTTTTCTATCATTAGCTGCTTTAGGCCTTTGTGATATGTTGACTCTATCCTTTATCTTACCTTGATTTGAGGAGCCTTCTTTTTTGTATTTGTAACGCCTACCTTTGAAGAATAATAACTGTTTAAGGTTATGTCTTTGTATAAAGTTATAAACAGCTTTAAAACTTAGCTTAGCTATACCTTCATGCTTTAATCTACCACAAATTAACTCCGGTGATATTTTCTTTTTGAGTAAAGCTATTATCAGCTTTTTAACTTCATTAGTAAGTTTATGATTATTTGACTTTCTACGACTACAATACAACTTATGGGCTATCTCTGCAGAATAACTTTTACCTACTTTATTCCTTTTAAGTTCATTTATAACAGCTGTTTTACTAAATCCTATTTTATTAGCTATTGCTGCTTCTAAGTATCCTAATTTAAGTAAATTTTCTATATAATATCTATCTGAAAGAGTTAAATGTCTATGTGCCATTTTTAGTTCCTGTTCGTTTATTTAAGTTCTTCTCAAACCTAATAAACTACATCTGGAACTCTCTTTCAACTATTTTAAAACTTTCAGAATACAATCTAGCTATTAAAAGCTTTTAAAGACTGTTGAATTAAACTTTCAGAATACAATCTAGCCTGTTTAAAATCCTACTCAACAAGCCCTAAGTAATTTGCGATTTACAATAATAATCTTTTATTTTTAATTTAAATTAGTTATATTATATTATTTTTTTAAAATAATTAAATATTAAGTGATCACTATGGAAATTTTAAATCTAATGAAAGCCTTAGGGTATACAATAAATGAGGACGGGATGTGTTATGGTATAGCTTTTATGGCGATACAAGCTATTATTAGAAATGATGTTAATACGTATATCAATAGATTAAAGTTTATTAATAGATATGATTGCAAGTTAATAAATTATGAAGTTAAAGTAGTTAATTTATCTCCTAATTCCTACAAACAAAAAACTATATATATGCATGTTAAGACTAAGGAGTATAGTTTTCACTATGATAATGAAGGTAACGATGAATTTATATCAGGCATGTTATCAACTGAAGTTGCAAGTCTAATTGAGTCAATTGAACTACCAACTCCCTGTAAGAAAGGGTTAGAAAAGAAGTTAAAAGATTTTCTTGCTATCGAGCTATTAGCTCACCATATTAAAAAAGCTGAGGACTCCAGAGCCAAAAACAGCGTCTTCTTACATATGAATATGTTATTAAGTATAAAACCTTGGCTTGAGGGAATAGCAATATATTTTGGCTTAAAAATACCAGGAAATCTTAGCTTAAAAGAAAACAATATATGGCAAAAAAACACAGATTTTTTAAGTAAACAAAACTGGCAAACTGCTAATGATTTTTTTAACCCTGAACCAGTACATAAGAATGCTAGAGGTAAAAGAATTCAATTAATTCATACAATGATAGGGATATACGATGAAAATTTTATGGATTTACTAATAACTGAAATAAAAGCTAGTAGAGAACCTATAGCTTTTTCTATATCATCCGCTAGTCACACAATTGCAATAGGCGGTTCAATTAAAGGTGTCATGCTAATAAATCATGATTGGCATGTTCAAGGCTGTACTTCTCAACGTATCATGCAATCAATAGCTCAGCCAGGTGCTCAATGTGTGCCTTTATCTATTGAAAAGTTTACGTCAGATGCTGTTGAGATAGCACAATTTGAAAGTGATAATTTAAAAAAAATTAAGCTCAAGGCTATTTCTTTATTAAAAGAATACACCAGCAACAACCCTTTTCGTAAAAATATTCTCACTAGAAAGCATAAAGGTCGTGCTAATAATTTACGCCACCACTTAAATCAAGCTACAAGTATTAGTGAAATAAATATCTTAATAAAAAATGAATTATCTCTATTTACATGTCATAAAGGAATAGAAAGACCTCAATTAAACAGCTCTAGTAATATTAACACCTATTTTAATAATCACTTTGGAAAAAATATTAAGAACATAGAGAACCTAGGCTCTTATTATCGTATTTTAGAAACAATTAATGACACTGATCTATATGTAAACCAAGTATATCCCCTTGATTACTCTATTAGTGATTTAGAGATCAAAGGTAAAAATGAGGAAACACTACTTTATTTAGCATTACAAAATGGCCATACTGAAGCTGTTAGGGCTTATGTCAACGCTATTTTAAATGCGGATATTAGTGCAGCGTTAAATAAATTAACCTTACTAGAGGCTAAAGATTCAAAAGGTACCCCTGGACTTTTTATGGCATTACAAAATGGCCATACTGAAGCTGTTAGGGCTTATGTCAACGCTATTTTAAATGCAGATATTAGTGCGTTAAATAAATTAACCTTACTAGAGGCTAAAGATTCAAAAGGTACCCCTGGACTTTTTATGGCATTACAAAAAGGTCATACCGAAACTGTTAAAGTTTACATTCAGGCAGTGTTAGAATCAACCTCTACCAATCAAACAGATAAATTTTGGATACTTCTGGCTAGAAGTAAACACAGTAAATACAAATTTCCTGGTCTTTATCTATCATTACAAAATGGTCATACCGAAACTGTTAAAGTTTACATTCAGGCAGTGTTGGAATCAAATATTAAGTTGGAAGATAAATTATATTTATTAGATGCCCGCCGAAAAGATGGTCGCTCAGGCCTTTATATGGCATTAGCAAATAGACATATCGAAACTGTTAAAACTTATATGCATACTATTTTAACTATAGAAAAGCTTATTTTGAACAAAAATTTAAGGCTTTTAACGGCTATGGGTGAAAATGAAACACGCAGTTTTTATCATATATTATACTCTGGCTATACTGAAACCGTTAAAGTTTATCTTTCTATCATTTTAGAGTCAATTAATATCACAGAAACCAATAAGCTGACAATACTTAAAGGGTCAAAAGATGAGCTTTATAAAGTATTGCTACTTACATCAATGGAGTTTAATAAGTATGAAACTGTTAAAGCTTATATTTCAGCCGTCCAGGAAGCAAATATAAGTCAGAAATGTAAAAATACATTGCTACCTGAAAGTGTTTTAAAAAAAATTAAACTTGAGATTAGTAAACATGGTTTAGAACTCTAAAGATTAAACTTAGAACTAAGTGGATTAGATCAACAAGAAAACTACATATCTTCAGACAAAACTATAAGCTTTCTAGCTTGAAGTAACTGATACTCACTTGTTTCATCTTTTAGATTTAAATTAAGGTGACCAACTTTTCGCCCTTTTCTTGGAGCTTTATTATAGCTATGGATTTTTACATAGTCTAAAGCTGCTAAATCTTTGGTAGAAGGCATATTACCAATACAGTTTAACATTATAGTTTTTTGACTATCTGTAGCACCAAGTATGAGCCCTGTAATAGCTCTTATATGATTTTCAAATTGTGAAGTAACAGCACCATCTATACTCCAATGACCACTATTATGAACCCTTGGAGCTATCTCATTAACTATTAACTCATCACCTTTTACAAAAAATTCGATTGCTAATGTACCAACATAGTCTAACTCTTTAATTAAGATTTTCGCTATCTGGTGTGCTTTCTCAGAAAGTACATCGTTCTCAAATGGTGCTATAGACTCAACCAAAATACCTTGCTTATGGATATTTTTAGTTAAAGGATAAAAAACTATATTGCCCTTAATATCAGCTGTACAAATTTGGGAAACCTCATAATCAAAATCAACAAAGGCTTCATATATCAAGCCATCTGGAGCATCTTTTAAGGCATTCCAAGCTTTTACTATGTCTTTTTGAATTTTTACCACAAATTGACCTTTACCGTCATAACCAAGCCTTCTAGTTTTGACTATAGCGGGTAAACCAAACTCTTTAACTGCTTTTTCTAATCCCACTAAACTATCAATATTCCTAAACTTAGCTGTAGCAATACCATGATCCTGCATAAATGATTTTTCAAGCAATCTATCTTGAGAAATAGCTATAGACTTAGCTGATGGATAAACATTTACTTCATAATTAATTGCTTGAATAAGCTCATGAGAAATATTTTCATTCTCAAATGTAATTACATCGAATTGTTTTGCCCAATTTACGACTTCATTAATATTATTTAATGATATATCTGTAATACTCTTTACAACTTCTTGAGCACAATCTCCAAGTTTACCTACACAGTGAAACTCAAAACCTAATGGAGTACCCGCTATACTTAACATTCTTGCAAGTTGCCCTGCTCCGATAATACCTATTTTCATAATTATTGCTCTCTAGGATTTGGATTTTCTAAAACGTTTTGAGTTTGATAATCTCTAAATTTAGCTAAAGCTTCAGCTACTTTAGAGTCTGTATGCTGTAATATACTAGCTGCAAAAATTGCGGCGTTTTTACTACCTGCAACACCTATTGCAAATGTAGCTACCGGAACACCAGCAGGCATCTGCACTATAGATAATAGACTATCCTTACCATTTAATGTACTAGATTTTACAGGCACTCCTAACACAGGAAGCTCTGTTTTTGCAGCTACCATACCTGGTAAATGTGCAGCTCCACCTGCGCCAGCTATTATAACTTTTAATCCACGCTTTTTAGCGGTTTCTGCATATCTAAACATTTTATCTGGTGTGCGGTGTGCTGATACTACCTCACACTCATAACCAATACCAAGTTGATCAAGAAGGTCACAACACTCTTTCATTGTGCTCCAATCAGACTTAGAACCCATTATCACACCAACATCTATGCTCATTCTATTCTCCCCTGCTAAATATATTTTTGTCATTCTTTTTTCTGATGTCATTCCATGGTCAAGCCATGGAATCCATTTTAACTATAACGGGTCAATACACTGATCGACCCCTACATTTCATTGTTATTTTTTTATATTTATCCGTAGGGGCTAACCTGTGTGTTGTTAGCTCTATCACAAATTTTTATTATTTTTTCTCCAATTTCTAATAACCTCAATCCAAGCCTTACTTTCTAGCTTTTGCACCTTTTCTTTCAAAGTTTCAGCTGTATCTGTAGATAAAACATCACATTCTAATTGCAATACTACATGACCACCATCAACAGCTTCTGTAACCTGATGAATAGTACAACCAGATTTTATTTCTTTAGCATCAATTACTGACTGATGTACAGCTAAGTCCATCAAACCTGCATGTTTTGGCAGTAAAGAAGGATGTATATTTAGGATTTTACCTCTAAAATAGTTTATAAAATCTTTACCTAATATCCGCATAAAACCTATAAGCAATATCAAATTTGGATTATATGGTTGTATTTCTTGGATTAGTAACTGATCATACTTTTGACGATCAAGCCCTTTAGCACTTAAAAACTTGTTTGGTATATTATGCTCTTTTGCTCTTTGTAAGATATATGCTTGTTTTTTATTTGAAATTACAATTTCTATCTTAGCATTAATCTGCCTAGCAGAAATTGCATCTACTATAGCTTGCATGTTACTACCGCGAGTGGAGCCTAAAATTACAAGTTTTAATTTTGACATCTTACTTAGCTAATCTCTTTATATTTATTACCGCGTAGAATATTCATATGGTTTATACGTTTATTTATAAGCCCTTTGGTGCCTATATCTGGACGGTGAAACAATTTGCCATAGATTTTTTTTACACC
The DNA here is from genome assembly GCF_000815225.1 of Allofrancisella guangzhouensis. Taxonomy (GTDB): domain Bacteria; phylum Pseudomonadota; class Gammaproteobacteria; order Francisellales; family Francisellaceae; genus Francisella; species Francisella guangzhouensis. The sequence goes on from NZ_CP010427.1 coordinate 7,248, forward strand.
ATTTTCTGCTTTTTGTTCAGCTTCAGTGATACTATCACCTAGACCTAACACGGCTATAGCTCTTGAACCCGTCCCGATAAGCTTACCGTCTCTTTCATCTACTGCACCAAAAAATAGCTCAACATCACTAGGACATTGGGATATATCGATTTCAAAGTTTTTTACCGAATGATTTGGATACCCCAGAGGCACTAAATACTTGCATACTGTAGCCTGTTTTTTAAAGCTTGCCTTAACATCTTGCAGATTACCAGTAGTTATTGCTTTAGCTATTTCTACAAAATCACCCTCTAGCAGGGTCAGCAAATTCATAGCTTCTGGATCACCAAAACGAGCATTATACTCTATGACTTTAGTGTCATTAATTGTTGCCATAAAACCACCATAAACAATACCTTGATAGGCTGACCCAAATTTATCAGCTAATGCATGAACGACTTTTTCATTAATTTCTTTGGCTCTTTGTACATCAGTTTCAGATAAAAAAGGCAAACTGTGGTCTACATCTGAATATGTACCCATACCACCCGTGTTTGGACCTCTATCACCCTCATGAGCACGTTTATGGTCTTGGACAACTGGCATGTGTATAAAGTTTTCACCATCAGTAAAGGATATTAAAGAGAATTCCTCACCATAAAGCTTTTCTTCGATAACAAACTCTTTCCCATCATTTACTAATAATTGACAATGTTTAATAGCCTCTTTCATGGTATGAAGATGATCTCCCCATACAAGTACACCTTTACCACCACATAAACCATCTGCTTTTATTACAAACTGCTTATGGTATTTTTTAAGTGTTTCTTCAACTCCATCCATAGAATTAAATTTTTTAAAAAATGGGTTAGCCCCAATTTCATACTCTTCTATAAGCTCACGAGTAAAGCCTTTAGAGGTTTCTAATTGGGCATGTTCTTTAGTTGGACCAACAACATTGATCCCATTTGCTTTTAGCTGATCTGCTAACCCAACCTCTAATGGTGCTTCTGGACCAATAATCACAAGACTTATATCTTGTAATTTGGCATAATCTACAATAACATCACAATCACATATATCTGCTAATTTATAACCTTCTGACAACTTAACAATACCTGGATTTGTAGCATTACTTATGCAAAATAGTTTATTTTCTATTGAACTTCTTTTAACAGCTTTTGCAATAGCATGTTCTCTACTACCTGAGCCAATTAGAAGAATATTCATACTTCTCTCCATATTTAGATAATTTTTAACATTTTTTTCTATACGCTTATTAATATCCTCTTTATCCGATGGGAAAACAAATGTTTGACCTGTAATCATCTCAAAAAGAGTAATATACCTTTGTGATAGCTCTACAACCAGCTCTTCTGGTGCTTGTGGTAAAACCTTATCGTTATACGGATCACAGTTTTTAACAAACCATAATCTAAAAAATTCTTTATCGATATTTTCAGGCTCTAAGCCTTTTTCAAATCTCTCTTGATAACTATCTTTTAACCAAAATCTAGAGCTATCTGGGGTATGAACTTCATCAATTAGGATAATCTCATCTGTAAGTTGATCTATACCAAACTCATATTTAGTATCTGCAAGTATCAAACCATGTTCTTGAGCTTTTTTCTGACCAAATTCGAAAAGCTCTAATGCCTTTTGTGATGCGAAATCCCATTGCTGTTGCGTAAGCCAACCTTCTTTAATAATATCTTGTGCAGATATTGGTCTATCATGATCTTGTTCTTTAGTTGTAGGGGTTAGAATATTGCAAGGAAGCTTTTGGTTTTTGCTTAAACCTTCAGGTAGGATATTTCCACAATAATCTCTACTACCATTTTTATAATGTGTCCATAATGATGTAGATGTTGAACCTGTAATATAACCTCTTACCACAAACTCAATAGGTAATACCTTAGCTTTTCTTGCTACAATAACATTTGGATCAGGCGAAGCAATAAAATGATTTTTAACTATATGAGCAGTTTTTTTAAACCACCACACTGAAGACTGGGCAAGGATTTGCCCTTTAAAAGGAATAAAACCTAATGATCTGTCAAAAGCAGACTGCCTGTCAGTTGATATCAGAATACTTTTATCATCAGTAAAATACATATCCCTGACTTTACCGATGTATTTATCTTTGATATCTATGTTAGTTGATTTAAGTACATTTTCAATATTATTTGTAATGATTTGTTTATCAATCATTAGATGATTTCCACCATAGCTGAATTTGTAATAGTACCAATTTGATACAATTTAATATTCGTATACTTATAAGCCAAGTGCTGCATTTTTTGGAATTGGCTTTGACTAGCGATTATAGTCATACCAATACCCATATTAAACGAACGATACATCTCAAAATCGCTTACATTGCCAATTTCTTGCATAATTTTAAAAACTGCTGGAACTTCAAAACTGTTTTTACTGATTCTAGCTCCTAGACCATTTGGTAACACGCGTGGAATATTTTCAATAAAACCACCACCTGTAATATGAGCCATACCTTTAATATCAACCCCATTATCTAAAAAATCATGGATAATATTTGTGTAGTTCATATGTGGCTCTAGCAAAATATCTCCTATAGTTTTACCAGCAAACTCAGGATAAGTATCTGTATGTTTATTATTAGCAACATCAAAAAAAAGCTTACGTGCAAATGAATAGCCGTTTGTATGCAATCCAGAGGAACTAAGACCAAATATAACATCACCTTGTTGAATGTTTTCACCATTGATAATTTTGTCTTTTTCAACAATGCCAGTGATTACTCCAACCATATCTATTTCACCAGCTTGGTAGACTCCTGGCATCTCAGCCGTTTCGCCACCTACTAGAGATACACCAGATTCAGTACATGCCTTTGACATTCCTTTAACAAGTTCTTCCATAATAGCTGGATCTAACTTATCATGAGCAACATAATCTAAAAACGTAATAGGTTTAGCGCCCATTACTACAATATCATTGGTTGCAGCTGAAAAAAGATCATAACCAAGGCTTTCAAATTTGTTACACATAACAGCAACTTTTGTTTTAGTACCAACACCGTCTATAGATTGAACCAATACTGGATTTTTGTAATTATTAAGAATATCTTTCAGTGAATACAAAGAACCAAAACTTCCTAAACCTGTGAGTACATTTTTTGTAAAAGTTTTTTTGACATGCTCTTTCATTCTATCTACAGCTTGGTTGCCTGCCTCAATACTTACACCAGCATCTTCATATCTTAAGCCAGTCATCAGTTTATTCCTTATTATTGTTTTTATAAGCAAAATTTGTCATCCTGAATCCTATTTCAGGCTACCTTATTTTTTACTAATTCTCTTATACTGCTTTCGTCATCAACTATGTTGCTAATTTTTGAATTCTATGTAGTCGTGCTTATACCGATTCTGCTCTTTACAACACTGGAAAGTATTAAACAAAAGCTCTGTAATTGTCATAGGACCAACGCCTCCAGGTACTGGAGTTATAGCAGATACTTTATCTTTTACACCTTCGAAATCAACGTCCCCATAGAGCTTACCACCTACACGGTTTATACCAACGTCAATCACTACCGCACCTGGTTTGATCATATCTGCAGTTATAAACCTATCTTTTCCAATTGCTACAACTAAAATATCGGCATTTTGAGTATGTAACCTAAGATCTTTTGTTTTACTATTACATATAGTAACTGTTGCTTTAGCGTTTAGTAGCATTTGTGCCATAGGTTTACCAACAATATTACTAGCTCCAACAACTACAGCATTAGCCCCAATAAGGTCAACATTATAATACTTAAGCATAGTCATGATACCTTTAGGAGTACATGGCTGTAAACAGGTTTCATCACCTACTTGAAGCTTACCGATGTTTGTTGGGTGAAAGCCATCAACGTCTTTTCCGACCACTATAGAATTGATAATTTTTTGACTATCAATGTGTTTTGGCAATGGCAACTGTACTAATATAGCGTTTACTTGTTTATCACTATTAAGCTGTTTAATTAATTCTATTAATTCACCTTCTGAAATATTTTCAGGTAGTTTCACAACGTCAGAATCCATACCAACTTGAGCACAAGCTTTAGATTTAGAACTAACATAAACTTGACTAGCTGGGTTATCTCCAACTATTACGGCCACAAGCTTGGGAATGATACCATTTTGATTTTTATATTCTTGAATTTGCTCTTTGAGTTGCATTTTTAGATTTTGCGATAGAGCTTTAGCTTCAATTAAAGTCATTGCTGATCAACTATACTTTCAATAAAGTAAAAAGATGAGTATATAATAACAAATTTATAATAAAATTTGTTGGATTTATTAGGTAAGATTACTACTTTTGATCCAATAGTGGGTAAAATAACAAAATACAAATTCTAAAAACACTTCGGCTATAACGTATTGAACAATATAAATTGAATAACTTTAATTAATAAAATACTAAACATCAACTATGGAGCCTAAAACAAATGTAATAAAACTATTGTTGTTAATTTTTAACAAGAATCGCATTCATTATTAAAGAACATTAAAAATTAGAGTCCTAGAATTTCTCAATTATTTTGCAGTTTCTAATCTCTACGTGTCATTTTTAAACAAAAATCTTTGTATACTTAATCAAAATTACTGGACATTTTTATAAAAAATCCCATAAACTGCTTGAAGTACAAAAAATTCTCCTTATAATTGCTAGTACTTGGAAGTTTTAACTATGCCTTATACTCTCAAGAAAAATTAACAACATATAACTAATAAAAAACTAAGGAAATAAGTTATGAAAAAAATAAGCAAAGGTTTCTCACTTGTTGAGTTAATGGTTGTGATCGCTATTATTGCTATCTTAGCAGCAGTAGCTATCCCTATGTATTCAAACTATACTACGCGTGCTAATCTCGGTACTAGACTTGCTCAACTTGGTGGTGTAAAAGCTGAGGTAGCTGAAGGGATCGCCAATAACAATGGAAGTGTAACTGGAGTAACGGTTGCTGCTGAAAACCTTCCCTCTGGAACTACTGTAACTAATGGTGCCATTACTCAAAGTACTACTGATATTGTTAGTGGAACATCATTAATATTAACTCCTACTGCTGGAAGTGGCGCAATTACTTGGGCGTGTACTCATGGTGGAACGCTTACTTCTTCTCAACTACCAAGCGGCTGTTCTTAATCTCATAAGTATTGAATAATATATCCTTCTTATAAATTGCTCTCATTAAATATTATTTTTTAAAGGCACCTTGTGTGGCTTTTACCGTTCCATATTTCTTTTATAAATAATTTTCGTATATAATGGCTATAAGTATTTTTAAGCACTATTATTAGTTATGAAAAAAATAAGCAAAGGTTTCTCCCTTGTTGAGTTAATGGTTGTAATAGCTATTATTGCTATCCTAGCAGCAGTCGCTATCCCCATATATGCCAACTATAGAGAACGAGCACAAATCACAAGTGCTATAAATAGCATAGGTGGAGTCAAAGCCAAAATAGAGGAAGATATAAATAACAATAGAGATATATCTACCCAAACTTATGAACCCCCCCAAGGTGTTTCGGTGATCAATAGTAGCTCATCTGGCGGTACAATTGAAATTAACCTAAGCGAAACAAATCCAGATGCCTTTACAAATTCTAATGATACTATTAGGCTTACTGGAGTTATTAGCGGCAGTGTATTTGACTGGACATGCTATCACAACTCAAATGCTTCAAGCCTAACAACTAGTAACGTGCCACCAGCTTGTTCCGGGACTTTTTAAAGATTTCTGGAATAAAATAATAGAAGCCTTTAATATTAACCTCGATTATAAATATCTTCTAAGCGAAAAATATCATCTTCTCCTAGGTAGTCGCCTACTTGAACTTCAATTATCTGAATATCACTATCTGTAAAATTTTCAAGCCTATGAACCGATTCTTTAGGAATAAATATATGATCACCTATCTTATATTCACATACGCTACCATCAACTGTAATAGTTGGATTACCAGTAACTACAACCCAGTGTTCTGCTCTTTTAAAGTGCTTTTGCAAAGACAGTTGCCCTTTAGGTTTAACTGTTATTATTTTAGTTTGACTTTTATCTGTAAGGCTAAGAGTTTGATATGTACCCCAAGGACGCTGATATACTTTACCAATTTGATTAATATTAGAAGCCATAAAACCACAATTTAATGAGTATTAGAAGTACTAAACATTATTAACTAAAAAAATTAGCTATTCAAGCTTTAATCTGTAATAATACCACACCACATTCTAGCGCCTCCACCCCCTAGAGGTTCAGGGTTATCAGAATAGTTATCCGAACCTTCGTGAATCATTAAACTATGTCCCTCTAACTCTTTTAGAGACTTCAATTTCGGCGCAATCATTGGTTTAGTTGCTGTGCCGTCAGGCTTGACAATTAATTTTGGTAAATCACCTTTATGACCTTTATCATTATATGGGCCTAAATGCTTACCTGTGTTATCAGGATCCCAATGTCCACCTGCTGCCAAGCCTTTGCCGCCACAACTTGGATTTATATGTATATGAAACCCATGTGTACTTGAGGCTGGTAGGTTATATAAATATGGGGTAAAAATCATTCCTTGAACATCTCCATCAATAATATATGGTGAGATCGTTACTGTACCTACATCTTTGTTTGTCTGAGTATCTTTTAAATGAACAATCAGCTCACCATCATGCTTCAGGTCATAAGGTTTATCATTGTTAAAAAAACTACAACTTGATAACAATACCACAACACCAACACTAAATAATTTATACTTTTCCTTCACATGGACACCGTTTATTTGCTCTAACAAACTCATTATTAATCATACCGACTTAAATAATTCTTTACTACAAATTATTGTAGAAAAAGTTAACAAACAATACCAAGAATAGCTTCCAACAGAGCTAAACCAAAGTATGTTTTTTACAAAATATAATCAAATCTACAATATTACAACTATTATTTTATGGTATTATAAATAGATCCTTTGTATATTTTTTTGATAATTTTAGCTATGTCGGGCAATACTTTTGGTAAAATTTTCACAGTAACAACTTGTGGTGAAAGCCACGGTGATTCTCTTATAGCAATTATTGATGGTTGTCCTGCTAATATAGAGCTTTCTGAAGCTGATATTCAACCAGATTTAGATAGACGTAAACCTGGTCAATCTAAATTTACTACTCAACGTAAAGAATCTGATGAAGTAAAAATAATCTCTGGGGTTTTTGAGGGCAAAACAACAGGCACCCCTATTGGTTTGGTTATTAAAAACCAAGATCAAAAATCAAAAGATTATGAAGAAATAAAAGATAAATTTCGTCCGGGTCATGCTGATTACACTTATTTTAAAAAATATGGTCTACGTGACTATAGAGGCGGTGGCCGTTCTTCTGCACGAGAAACTGCTATGCGTGTGGCTGCTGGCGCAATAGCAAAGAAGATACTTAAACAACACAATATCGAGATTTATGCCTTTTGTTCACAAATAGGCAACCTAAAGATAGATTTTAAAGATAAAAGTTTCATTAACCAAAACCCTTTTTTTATAGCTGACATAGATGCTCAAATAAAGTGTGAAGAGTTAATCCACCAAATACGTAAAGAAGGTGATTCAGTTGGTGCAGAAGTAACTGTTGTAGCTACTGGCGTACAGGCTGGATTTGGTAGACCCATATTTGATAGACTTGATGCTAATATAGCCCATGCCCTAATGAGTATAAATGCTGTAAAAGCTGTAAGTATTGGAGATGGTTTTGACTGCGTAACTCAAAAAGGAAGTCAACACCGTGACGAAATTTCTCAAGAGCAAGGTTTTTTATCCAATCACGCTGGCGGTATCTTAGGTGGTATATCTACTGGGCAAGATATAATATCCAAACTGGCTTTTAAACCGACCTCAAGTATCCTTAAACCAGGCAAAAGTATTGACATTAACGGACAAGATACTACAGTAATTACCAAAGGAAGACATGATCCATGTGTTGGTATCCGTGGTGTCCCTATCGCTGAAGCAATGTTAGCTTTAGTTTTAGCTGATGAGCTACTACTTACAAATGCCTACAAGCGATAGTCTCCATGAGTGAACACGATTTTTGGCAATTGTTGGTTGACTGGGGTTATATTGCTGTAGCTATAGCTGTTTTAATAGAAGGAGAAATATTTCTAATAATGGTTGGTATCGCTACAGCGGCCTCTTTATTTAACTATCCTTTAGTAATAATTGCAGCAACTATTGGAGCAATAGTGCATGATAATAGTATTTTTATTTTTTCAAAACTTACAGGCAAGAAATTTATAGAAAAAAAACAATCATGGCAAGCAAAAGCTAATCAATCCTTAAAGATCCTTAATAAATACGACATCTGGGCAATTCTTAGTATCAGATTTCTCTATGGGTTAAGAACTATAACTATATTTATAGTGGGTCTTAGTAAAATTAGTAAGTTAAAGTTTGTAACTTTAGATGCTATAAGCAGCTTTATTTGGTCGTATATATACATAACATTAGGTTTTTTTTCCGGTCAAACAATTTTAAGCTTTATTGACCATGTGCATATTGTAGATTGGATATCACACAATAAATACCTATCGATATTTATACTTCTTTTAATTTCAAGTATTATATATTTTAGTTATAAACTAATATACGTCAAAACAAAGAGGCAAGCTAAATGAACCGGTTGGATCTTTTAAGAAAAGCTAATACAGTACAAAAAGATAAACCCACCAAGCCTACTAATAGTCGAAGTAGTATGCTAGATAGCAAAAACCAACAGCAAAAAAAAGATACCATACCTGATGAACTTATAAGTGATGATTTTACAAATGACATTAACCAATCTACAGAAGAAGCTAGTCTAGAACACGATGATATTAATCAAAATAATATCAATATTATAGAGATAGATATTAATGACAACCATGACATTAACCTCAAAGACCATTTGTTTGATGATACTGATGGTGAGACAGATAAAGAATTAGAGTTAGACAATAAACAAACCTCCAAAGATATTGACCATGAAATGCCTGAAATAGTAGAAGGCAGATCAGACGTTGACTATAGCGATGATGATATTAAAATAGAATTAGATTATGTTTTTAATTACCGGGAAGATGTATACCACTCATACATAAAAGCGATCAAAAATGGGGGGATTGAAATCAACACACCAAAAATCTTACACCTTGATGATATAGTTAGGGTTTCTGTGACCTTAAGTGAGCTTAAAGAACAAGTAGGATGTGAAGCAAGAGTTATATCAGCATTTCCTTATAACATTTTCCAGACGGGGAAAAATAATAGTAATGAGTATCGCTATATAGTACAATTTATAGGTCCTAATGCGTCAGAAACAGATAGAGTAATTTCAAAATACTTATTAGGTTATAAAATAAAATAATCTCATGGCAAAACACAAAACTATTTTTATTTGTCAAGAATGTGGAGCAACAGCTTCACGCTGGCAAGGTCAGTGCCATAGTTGTAATCAGTGGAATACCTTTATAGAGGAAATACAAGCAGATACTAAAAAGCCTGCTAAGTCACGTATAGGATTTGCTGGTAGTGTTTCTAAAGCAACCTACTTAGCTGACATAATAGGCAAAGAGCACACACGTACTTCAACTTATATCCAAGAGTTTGACCGAGTGCTTGGAGGAGGCATTGTAAAAGGATCTGTAACTCTAGTAGGTGGCGATCCTGGGATCGGAAAATCTTCAATATTACTTCAGATAATGGCCTTTTTGTCTCTAAAAAAGAAAGTCCTATATGTAAGTGGTGAGGAATCTCTAGAGCAAATAGCTCTACGTGCTGAAAGACTTGATTTACCTAAAGATAACCTTTTGGTAATGTGTGAGACAAACATTGAAACAATAGCAGATTATATTATTAAAAATAAACCTGAGGTTATTGTTATTGATTCTATTCAAACAATCTATAATCCAGAGTTACAGTCCATGGTTGGTGGAGTATCTCAAGTCCGTGAATCTACAGCATACATAACTCAAGTTGCCAAGCAACATGATATCTCAGTATTTCTAGTAGGTCATGTTACCAAATCAGGAGATGTTGCTGGGCCTAGAGTTTTAGAACATATAGTTGATGCTGTAATATTTATCGAATCTCAAGATAATGGTAGATATCGCCTAATGCGTACTCTCAAAAATAGGTTTGGTGCTGTTAATGAGATTGGCGTATTTGCAATGACTGATAAAGGTATGAAAGAAGTTAAAAATCCATCCGCTATCTTTCTTAACAACGGTCGCACGAACTTAATAGGAAGTGTTATAGTTTCAGTTTGGGAAGGTACAAGACCGCTATTAGTAGAGCTACAATCTCTCGTTGTTGACAAGAATATAAACCAACCGCCCAAAAGACTATGTGTAGGAATTGACAATAATAGATTAGCTATGATTTTAGCTATCATACAAAGGTACATGCACATTGATTTATATGATAAAGATGTATTTTTAAATGTTGTTGGTGGTATAAAAATTACAGAAACAAGTATAGATCTAGCGCTTATCTCAATAATTTACTCTAGTATAAAAGAGTTAGAGATACCACATAATATGTTGATCATGGGGGAAGTAGGTTTATCTGGTGAGATACGCCCCATACCATACGGTGTTGAAAGGATAAACGAAGCTAAGAAGCATGGTTTCAAAAAAATAATTGTCCCGAAGGCCAATATTTCAAAACTAGTAAAAAATGATAATATAGAGCTAATAAGTATAACCAACCTTAACCAGCTTAAGGACATAATTACAGGTAATTAACATGAGTTTTTTAGAAAGCCTTAACTTCTTAGATATTTTGATTATCATCTTAAGTTTGATATTAAGCCTATTTGCAGCTGTAAAGGGACTATTTAAAAATATAGTTCTACTTATCCTTATGATTTTTGCTGTAATAATGGCGGGTATTTTAGCCCAAAAAATTCAGCAGAGTTATATTAATTCTATAGTTAGTGATCCTGGTACTTCTTATGTAGTGTCATTTATTTTAGTCCTTATTAGTGCATATCTTATAATATTTGGTGTCATGAAAGTTTTTATGAAAAACAATAAGGAGAAAGAAACTTTATCAAATACACTATTTGCTTTTTTTATTGCTATTACTCGCTACAGCTTTATATTCGCAATAATTTGCTCTACTCTTAACTCCTTTGATTCAATAAAGGATAGTTCTCTGTGGGAAAATTCAGTTTTTGTACCAAAACTAGTAAAAGTTGGCGACTACGCTTTTAACACCAAAGTAAAAATGCAAGAAACAAATCTCAAAGACTATGTCCCCAAAGAAGTTGCCGGTGGTTAACTCTCATCCTTAAGCTCACGCTGCAAAAGTTGTTTAACTATATCTTTTGGCTCTGCCGATTCGTATAGTACTTTATAAACAGCAAAAACTAATGGCATATCAACATCATGCTTCTTCGCTAAGTTATAAACTGCTTGAGCTGTAAAATACCCTTCCACTACATTATTAACCATCTTTAAAGACTCATCAATAGAATAACCCTGACCAACATATAATCCAAATCTACGATTTCGTGACTGGTTATCTGAACAAGTCAATAATAAATCACCTAAACAACTTAAACCAATAAAAGTCTCTGACTCAGCACCTAACTTAAGCCCTAGTTTTTTGATCTCAGCTAATCCTCTTGTTATAAGAGCAGCATGAGCATTTATTCCAAGATTCATCCCTGCAGCTATCCCTGCAGCAATTGCTAAAACATTCTTAACTGCTCCACCAATTTGAGCCCCTACAATGTCTGTTGTAGTATAGCATCTAAAATTTTCGTTACTAAAAAGCCGCTGGATCTTTTTTGCATACTCAATATCTTTTGATGCTACAACTACAGCTGTTGGGAGTTTTTGAGCAACTTCTTTGGCAAAGCTTGGACCTGTAATCAAAGCAAATTTTGTATCTGGTAATATTCCTATAGCTATTTCATCAAGTAATGCATAACTGTTATGACAAAACCCCTTCGTAGCACTTATTATTCCTTGCCTAGGTAATATATATTTTTTTAATTCAACAAGTATATTTTTAAATCCAGAACTTGGCGTTGCTACTAATATTTGGTCAAAATCAGCTATACTATCGTGCCAATTAGAAATAGCTGTAAGATTGTTGGGGAATTTTTCAATATCTGACAAATACTTAATGTTATTATTCTTTTTCAGCATTTCTTGGTTATGTGAGTCTCGCCATGAGCTAATCCTAACATTATGTCCTTTATATGCTAGTTGCAAAGCCAAAGCTGTGCCCCATGCTCCTGCTCCAAGTACGAGAATATTTTTACTACACATAAACCAATATCATAATACTATTAAAGTTATCTTCTACTATATTCTATAGTTAATAAAGAGTAAACACTTATAAACCATCATTTTTGAACGAATTAGTGAAGCAGTTGTAACAGTAGTTCATATGCATAACTAAAACTCACGGCTAATACAAAAACCAGCAAAACTGATATTTTCTTAGCCTTAACTAAGGTCTCTATATTTTAAGTGAAAGCATTTTAACACTATTTAAAAGAGTAATGATAAAAATACTAAAACAATTGAAAATAATTAATTTTATAGGTATTATTTCGTCATTTAGCGAAATATAGATTTAAAAATGAAATTAGCAGATATTGTAGATTTCCAAAAAGCTTTAAGTGATGAAACACGAATTCGAATCTTAATGGTAATATACCAACATGAATTATGTCTCTGTCATTTAGCACATATTTTTAAACTTGCTAACTCAACTCTATCTAAACATTTAGATATTCTTAGACGTAATGGATTTATTCACAAACGAAAACAAGGAAGGTTTCATTATTTTTATTTTAACTCTATTTACAAAGAGCAATTAAATTGGCTATTTCAAACACTTTCTGATGATAAAACTATTCAGAATGATCAAAAAGTTATCAACCAAATGATAAAAGAAAAGCTTGAGCACCTACCTGAAATACATGCAAAGGAGAACTTATTATGACAGATAGTAATCAATATTTAAAATTTAAAATATATGGCTTAGACTGTATCGAAGAAGTAAATATCATCAAAAAAACTCTAAATAAAAAAATACCAGAAGAAAATATGGAATTTGATTTACTTAATAGCAAACTTTCAATAAACCAACAAGATATTTCTTCAAAAGAAATTATCTCTTTGATTAAAAAATCTGGTTTAAACGCTACAGTTTGGGATAAACATGTATCAAATGGTCAGAAACCTAATTTCTTAAGTAAATATCTACGTTTAATCACAACATCAATCTGTGGAACTTTGATTGCTTTTGCGTATTTTTTTCATGCTATTGACCATGGATTTATACATGCATTTATAGGTAATGAAAATGGTTCTACTGAAATATTTCTTTTTATACCCCAGGTTAGCTACTTACTAGCTATAGTATTTGGTAGTTGGTTTGTTTTTCCAAAAGCAATATCTTCTATAAAACGTCTTGATGCTGATATGAATCTACTTATGGTAATAGCTATAGTGTGTGCTATTATTATTGGTCAACTTTTTGAAGCTGCTGTTGTAAGTTTTTTGTTTGCACTTTCTCTTCTACTTGAATCATGGAGCGTTGGTAATGCTCGTTCAGCAATAACTAAGCTTATGAATTTAACACCTGATACTGCGCTTGTTTATTGCTGCAGTGACAAGCAATTTGAAGAAAAACCTATAGCAGAAATCAATATAGGCAAAAGAGTGCTTATAAAACCAGGTCAAAAAGTTGCTCTTGATGGAGTTATTATTAAAGGTAGTAGCTTTATAAATCAAGCTCCAATAACTGGTGAATCGATCCCTGTAGAAAAACAAATTGGAGATGAGGTTTTTGCTGGTAGTATAAATGGAAACTCTGCTATTGAGATAAAAACGACAAAAACAGCTGATAACTCATCAATAGCAAAAATTATTCAGGCTGTAGAACACGCGCAATCAAAACGTTCAAAAGCAGAAAAATGGGTCGATAAATTTGCAAGAGTCTATACTCCAAGCATGATACTACTTGCTTTGATAATTGCTATATTTCCGCCGTTATTTTTGGCTAAGCCTTGGGTTAATTGGATATACCAGGCTTTAGTTATTCTTGTAATAGCTTGCCCTTGTGCACTAGTAATAGCAACGCCAATATCGATAGTCTCTAGTTTAGCAAAAGCAGCCCAAAATGGTGTCTTAATTAAAGGAGGTAGTTTCATTGAAACTCCTGCAAAACTTAAAGCTATTGCTTTTGATAAGACAGGCACTTTAACTCAAGGACAACCAGTAGTAAAAGAAATTATAACTAATAATAGCCTCTCAGAAGAGCAATTAATAACTATAGCTGCTAGCTTAGAAAAAACAGTTGATCATCCTATTTCTAAAGCAATCATTAATTATGCTAATCAAAACAATATAAAAATTGAAGAGGCTATAAACACTAAAGTTATTGGAGGTAAAGGTATTATAGGAGAAATTGAAGATTCTTACTTCTGGCTTGGTAGCCATGCTTTTGCTCATGAAAAACAACTCTGCGAAAATAACTCTCTACATGACCAAGCAACAATACTTGGAAATAATGGTTTTTCATTAATATTTGTAGGTAACCATCAAGAAGTAATTGGTGCTATTGCTATACAAGATGGTATAAAAAATAATATTAATGATTCCTTAAAGCAGCTTAAAGCATTAGGGATTGAGCAAACTGTAATGCTTACAGGTGACAATAAAGGCACTGCAAGAGCTATTGCAGTGCAAGCAGGAATCGATAATTTTTATGCTGAGCTTTTACCTGAAGATAAAGTAACTAAAATTGAAGAACTTGTTAATAAATATAAAAATGTTGCAATGATTGGTGATGGTATAAATGATGCCCCAGCCCTTGCTAGATCTAATCTAGGTATTGCTATGGGAGCTATTGGTAATGATGTTGCAATAGAAACTGCAGATATTGCACTAATGTCTGACGATATCAGTAAGCTACCATGGTTAATCAAGCACTCACGAAAAACTCTAAATATAATAAAACAAAATATAACCTTTTCTATAGCTATAAAAGCTATTTTTATATCATTAGCTATTGCTGATTTAGCCACCCTATGGATGGCGATCGCAGCAGATATGGGAGCAACTTTTATTGTTATAATAAATGCTTTAAGATTACTAAAATCCTAGTTACAAACTTTTATAGAGCAGATATGCGAATTACATTAAAACAACTGCGAGTTTTTGTCAATACTGCAAAAACCGAATCAATAAGTATTGGTGCTGAAAAATGCTTTATCTCACAAGCAGCTGCTAGTATGTCGTTATCACAGCTTGAGAACATGCTTGGCATAACCCTATTTGATAGATTAGGTAAGCGCATGAAATTAAACTCTAATGGGCAAGCTCTCCTAACCCAAGCT
Organism: Allofrancisella guangzhouensis; assembly: GCF_000815225.1. Classification (GTDB taxonomy): domain Bacteria; phylum Pseudomonadota; class Gammaproteobacteria; order Francisellales; family Francisellaceae; genus Francisella; species Francisella guangzhouensis. The sequence continues at coordinate 22,632 of NZ_CP010427.1, forward strand.
GTACAGATCATTGATAGAGTTTCAGAATTAGAATCCTTTACTTGCGAAGGTAAGCCTTTAACAGGCAAGATCACCATCGGAGCTAGTACGACAATAGCAAACTATATACTACCGAAATATATCGCACAATTTAGAAACCTCTATCCTAATATAGATATAGAATTAATTTGTGATAACACTAAAGAAATAATACACACAGTTGAAACGCTAACCTGCGATGTTGGTTTTATTGAGGGAGAATGTAGTAGTAATCATATAAACTCAACCGTCTGGAAAGAAGATAATTTAGTAATCATATCCAATAAAAATCATCCTTTAGTAAATAAAAAAGACCTAAAGATAGCAGATCTACTTAAATATAATTGGGTCACAAGAGAGCAAGGTTCTGGAACTTTTGAGGTATTCTCTAGAGCGACCAAAGATTATTTGCCGCAATTGAAAAAAGAAATTTCTTTTAACAACACAGAAGCTATAAAACTATATATCTCTAATAGCCAATGTCTAACCTATTTATCTCAAACTATTGTAGAACAAGCTTGGAATACTGCGCAGTATCAAATTTTAGATGTTAAGGATTTAAATTTGAAGAGAAATTTTTATAAACTTCTACATAAAACAAAATACCATACAAAACTTGTGGGAACATTTTGTCAATTTCTTGAGAAAGAAAATATATAAAGCTTGAATTTTAATTAAAAAACATCATTATATCTATCAGACAATTAATAATTAGGAGACCGCTAAATGTCATTAGGAGTAATACTACTTATAATCATAGCAATAGTTGCTGTATATATTGTTATGACCTACAACAAGCTAATAGCTGAAATAGAAACAGTTAAAAATTCTGAAAAACAAATAGATGTACAACTTGACCGTAGAGCTAAAGTTTTTGACTCTTTAGTTAATGTAGTTAAAAAATATATGGATTATGAGCAAACTACTCTAAAAGATATAGTAGCTTTACGAAGTAAAGCTAACTCAGCGAAACAACAAGGTGATACTAAAATAAGAATAGCAGCTGAAAACCAAATATCCGAACTTGCAAAAGGTATAAATGTTCAGTTTGAGAACTACCCTGAATTAAAATCAAACCAAAATGTAATCCAGCTTCAAGAGGAAATAACATCTACCGAGAATAAGCTAGCTTTTGCAAAACAGGCTTTGAATGATTCTATAGAAAAATACAACGCCCATAAAAAATCTTTCTTTGCTGGTATAGTTGTAAGTCTATTTAAAAAGCTAAATGAGAACTTTATTTACTGGAATATTTCTGAAGAGAAAAAACAACAATTAGAAGATAGTAGAGTGGAACTATAAATGTCATCTACAGATAATCTACATTATGGCTCAGTAAACTGGCGTGAGGTTGTACGCAAAAATACTAGAAAAACATATCTAGTTATAGCTACTTTTTTAATGGTGTTTTTCCTACTTGGTATATTTGCAGATACAATATACAGATATAGTGAAATTGCAAATATCTACTATAAAACTTATGGCGTTAAGCTACCCATATCAAAAGTGTTTTGGGCTCTAGCAACCTTCCAACTAATCCCGTATGCCACTATTATTATCTCTGGTATAGCAGTTATTTGGATATTTATAACCTTTAGTATATATGACAAAATTATGCTTTCTGGGACACAATATCAAGAAATCACAGCTAACGACCAAAACCCCTTAGCACGTCGTGTTTATAATGTTGTCGAAGAAATGAAAGTTGCTGCTGGTATGAGGTACATGCCAAAAGTATTTCTTATAAATGCTGACTATATGAATGCTTTTGCTTCTGGATACTCTGAAAAATCAGCTATGGTTGCTATCACAACAAAGCTTGCCAATGCACTAAACCGTGATGAGCTACAAGCTGTGATGGCACATGAGCTAACCCATATCCGCAATCAAGATATAAAGCTGAACCTATTTACTATGGTTTTAGCAAATATGATGCTAATAATTATGGATTTCCTATTCTATTCGGTACTATTTTCAGGAAGCAATAACAACAGTAATAGCAATAATCGTAACAACAATGCTGCTGCATTTTTCATTATAATAATGATACTAAGATATGCCTTGCAAATATTCACCATATTTATGATGTTATTTTTAAGTCGTACAAGAGAGTATATGGCAGATGCTGGCGCGGTAGAGCTTATGAGAACCAACATGCCAATGGCTAATGCCTTGGTTAAAATAGCTAATGATAATAAAAGCCCAGAAACTCAATATAGCTATAAGCATACTAAAAATGAAAATCTACGCCGTGCCTCCTACATCTTTGATCCACTAAGTGCTGGGATCAATGGTGGTGATATGTCAGATTTATTTTCCACTCATCCTTCTATTGAGAAAAGATTAGCATCGATTGGTGTAAATAAAACCATAAGCTAGCAATTATCAAATAAATATACTATAATCGATTAAAGTTAGGGTTATCATTACTCTAATTCTTGTAAACATTTCAGAGACTATTATTAAGCCTAAAAGAGAGATAAATGTCAGAACAACAGCCACGTAAAAAATTGTCATTAGATAGAAAGACACTTACTACCAGCAGAACATCTAGTATTAACAATAATCTAAAGAATAAACTTCAAAATAAAAAAGAGAATAATATCTCAGTCTTCTTATTGAATGCTAATAAAGAATTATCTAACCTCTACCAAGAAAGACTGAAGTTAGATGAACAAATAAAACAGATTGAGCAAAGACTTCTTTTCGCAAAAAGTGAGCCGTTACAAGATTTTTTGTTTGAATTGAAAACTAAAGATTTTGAGCTACTTACTAAAATTAACTCTCATATAAATAATCTATAGCTTTCCCTCAACTAAAATACTGTATCAAAAATTTCTTGGATGCCTTTTTTAGCCAACCCAAGCATTTTAGCAAATTCCTCTTCGGAGAAGTGCTTACCTTCAGCGGTACCTTGTATTTCAATGATACCACCATTTGAGTTCATAACTACATTCATATCTGTTTCGGCATTTGAATCTTCATCATAATCAAGATCTAGTACTGGCTCATTATTATAGATGCCTACCGAAATAGCTGCTATTTGAGAAACCAAAGGATTAACATCTTCAGCTATCAATTTTTTTTGTTTCATATGATTAATAGCGTCTTTTATAGCTAATGATGCTCCTGTTATAGCTGCCGTACGCGTACCTCCATCAGCCTGAATCACATCACAGTCAACCTTAATTGTATACTCACCAATAGTAGTTAAATCCACACTTGCTCGCAAAGCTCTACCTATCAAACGCTGAATCTCTTGGGTTCTGCCTGATTGTTTTCCTCTGACTGCTTCTCGATCCATCCTTGTATGAGTAGAACGTGGCAACATACCATATTCAGCAGTTAGCCACCCTTCTTTTGAGTCTTTTTTAAATCCTGGTACTCCTTCTATTACTGATGCTGTACAAAGTACCTTCGTACCCCCAAATTCTATTAATACTGAGCCTTCAGCATGTTTTGTAAAATTATGAGTAACTTTAATAGTTCTCAATTGGTCACAGTTTCTGCCACTTGGACGCATTTTAAATCCTTTTGGTTAATTTCACACATTTATAAGTGTATAATTATACAAACCAAAAATAAAATAAAAACCTCTAAAGTTTTAGATATATGGATTTTCATGTAGATGTTAACAGTTTGGATAGCTCTAAACTCTACTGGCTTAATAATGTCGGTAATTTAGTGGCCGGTTTGACCCAATTTTATGGAAAAATACATCTAAATAAAATATCTCAACAAACTTTGGACACAAGTAGTTTTGAAAAAGACCTTTTAAAAGTAGATAGTGCTTTAGTAAGACAAATAACACTATCTAATGATAACAAGACTATAGTTTTTGCAAGAACTGTCATTCCTAAATCAACGTACAATTTCTTTGCTCAAGAATTAGATAATTTAGGTAACAAACCAATTGGTGACGCTCTACTGTATAAAAAAGATTTTGAAAGAAGCCAATTTATTATCAGAGAGTTGCCAAAGCAAGTATTCAAAAATGAAACCAGCTTAACTTCAGATCAAAATGTGTACTCTCGTAGCTCTATTTTTAGTTACACACCTTCAAATAATTTAAAAGTCCTAATAACTGAATATTTTTTATGCTTACCGGAGTTTACAAAATGCTAAATCAAAATAAATTAAAAGATTATGCAATGCTAATGCGGCTACATAGACCCATCCCTATATTACTAATTTTATGGCCAACACTTACTGCTTTAGTTTTAGCTAATAATGGTTTACCAAGTCTAAAACTATTTATAATTTTTTCTTTTGGTGCATTAATTATGCGGACTGTTGGCTGTATAATCAACGATATAGCTGATATTGATTTTGATAAGCATGTTGCTCGTACTAGTACTAGACCGTTAACTAGCGGAATTTTACCAGTCAAAAATGCTATTTACTTATGTATATCTCTTACGATCTTTGCTTTTATTTGTGTATTATTTTTAAATATTTTTACGATCTTGTTATCTTTTGTAGCTTTATTTTTAGCTATTTTATACCCATTCTGTAAAAGATTTTTTGCTATACCTCAGATAGTACTAGGATTAGCGTTTAATTTTGGTATATTAATGGCATTTTCAGCAGTACAAGATAAACTACCTCTTGAGGCTTGGATATTTTATCTCGCCACGATATTTTGGACTGTTGCTTATGATACTGTCTATGCTTTAGCAGATAGAGAGTATGACTTAGAAATAGGTATCAATTCATCAGCTGTAGCTTTTGGCAAAAATGTTTTTAGATATATCTTCACATTTAACTTTTTAGCTTTAGCTTTTTTGATAGTATTAGGAGTTTACTGTGATTTTAACAGTATATTCTATATAGGGATCATTGCTTGTGGATTTTTCTTTATTAGAAATTATTTTGTATACAAAAAACTAGGTATATCCAACTGTATCAAAGCTTTTTCAGATAACCATTGGATTGGCTTTATAATATTTATAGCTACAATCACTCAATACTAATTTAGGAGCTAAGAAACACATGATTTTAATATTTGGAGCTGTACTAGGGTTCATATCAATAGCCTTTGGGGCTTATGCTGAGCATGGTTTAAAAGCAAGCATTACTCCAGAGCATTTTCATTTTATAATGACAGCTATACGCTATAACCAACTTTACGCTATAGTTGTTAGTGGCATTGGTTTAGCACTATTAGGTAGTGATAAACTGGCTCAAAGCCTTAGCCTGAAAATAAGTGGTTTACTATTTACTCTAGGAACTTTGCTTTTTAGTTTTAGTATTTACTTTGCTGTAATTTTGGACATACCACAACTAGTCAGGTTAGCTCCGATTGGTGGCTCTACTCTTATGCTTGGATGGATCATACTAGCTATAGCTGGCCTATTAACCCTAAAATACAAAAACCTTTAGAACCAAAATGAATAGTGGTGGCGGAGAGGAAGAGATTCGAACTCTCGATAGCTGTTAGGCTATACACGCTTTCCAGGCGTGCTCCTTCAACCACTCGGACACCTCTCCAAAGAGATACAAAGTATACAATAAAAATTTATATTTTCAAACCTTTATAAAAACATAACTACCGCAGATATAAACATTAATGCAATAAATAGCATCTTTAATAACCGGGGAGATATTACCCCTAAATATTTAACTGCTAATAAACTACCAGCTACAGAAAATGGAATAGCTGATAAAAGCAAAGGTATATTTAAATAACCAAATGTATTGGGCACATCGACATTAATACCATACACCAACATAACAGTAGCAATGCTTGAGCTAATAACTACACACACGCTTGCGATTGAAATGGCTTTTTTTATATCCACACCTATCTTTATAAAAAACATAGTCACAAATGTTGTCGAAGTAGCAAGTATACTTAATACACCACAGACTCCACAGATTGGATATGCAATTTTTGATGGTAGTTTCACGATTTTACTATCGTTATGTAAAACCATCCAAATGCCACTTAATACAAGTATCACAGAGAAAATATGCTTTAATAAAATTGTATCTATATGCTTAACGATTAACCCTCCTATCACAGCACCTATAGCCAAAGCTATTAAATAATATCTTAGTTCTCCAAACCGTATATTACCTTTACGTTGATGCTTATAAGTAGCTATCAAGCTTAAACATATAGACATACCACAACACGTAGCTAATGCTATTTGCATTGCATAACTTGGACCATACGTATGAACAATAATATAATAAAAAGCTGGTGTTGCTATCAATCCAGCTCCACCACCAAGCAGAGTAGATATAAAACTAGCTACAAAACCCACTATAGCTCCTAATATAATTAACATTTTTCCACCTTTAGAATTTTAATTTAAGATAGTTGTAAACTGTTGCTCGACTAATACCTAATGCTCTAGCAATATAATAACTAGCATTTTTACAATCTAATGCACCTTGACTTTTAAGCTCTAAAATTAAATCTTTTTTCTGTGCGCGACTTAAATTACCTAATAACAAGTTTTTATCTATGCAGTATTTTTGTACAAAACTATTGATCTTTTCATACAAAGTGTCCTTAAATAGGGTTTGTTCATCTTTTGCTATTTGATTATCACTATCTGACAAAAACATATTTATTAAAGCTTGGTATTTGTCAAAAACAGAAACGTCTAAATTTATACATAAAGCCCCTACTACGATACTTTTATCATCTCGAATAACAGTGATAATACATTTCATCTTGCGACCATCATAATTTAGCTTCTCGTAAGGACCAATTACTAATGATGATTCGTCATAAGCTCTAAAATCAACATGATCTAAATATGATAAATCTCCAACTTCTCTTCTAGATATAGGATTAAATATTGCTTCTATTCTATTTTTATTTAGGTTATGAATGACGACTTCAGCAAAAGGATAAAGAAGCTTACTTATCGCTTGCGCAACACCAATGTAGGGCCTTAATTCAACACGCATTTCTTTAGGCTTAAAACAATTATTTAAATAATATATTCTAAATTAGACATAATTGTCAACAAAAATAAATAAAAATAGTTTGGAATATAGCAACAGCTTGCTATAATCAATTTGTTAAGCTTTTAATTTATATAAACAATATATAGCGAGGAAAAATTATGATGAAGAAAAAATTAATTACAATAGCTACGCTATTAGCAGCTTCTGTAGCAATTACATCATGCACAGCTGAAGCTGTTGCTGTCACAGGTTTAGTTTTAGCCAGTGTTGCAGTTGGAGCTTTAGCATATAAGTGGATGGAAAACCCAGATGCTTATAACGCATATGCAAAAGATAGAAATAATGTCTTCTCAGCTGTTCAAGAGGTATTAAAAGAAAATAACTATACCTCTATAGAGCAAACAGTTGATCAGAAAAAATCTGAAATCAAAGCTGTTTCTCCTAGCGGAGACTCTATTAATATTGTAGTTCAGTCTGCCAAGGATAATGAAAATCAATCTGCCATTTATATTAAAGATGATAGTAAGGCTAATGCGACTATTATACTTAATAAAATTAATGAGAAACTTACGAAAGCAAAATAATAATATTAAGCTAACCTCTCCTTGCCCTCACCAGCAAAGCTTTTTCCTGTACGGTTGTAAACTATCTAAAACTTCTAATAGCTTTTTTACAGAACACACTGGAGAAAATGGAGAAAAAAGTTTGCCTTAATACACTTTTACTTAGAAAGGCGTAGGTAAATAACTGCTTATAATTCCAAGGTGTAAGCCGCGTTAAAGTAGAAACATTAAGAAGATTTATAATAGAGCTAATCAGCTATAAGGTCATATTCTGTAGACTCTGTGATTTCAACAGTAGTAAACTCTCCTACTTTCAAACCTCTTTCTACAGCATCACCTATAATTACTTGACCATCAACTTCTGGAGCATCATACTTAGTACGGCCAATAGCATAATTTTCGTCTTTATTGATAGAATCTATTATTACTTGCTGTTCTGTACCAACAAACTTTTGCAGCTTATCAGCACTGATCTGAGCTTGTAATCTCATAAACTGATCTAAACGTTGCTGTTTAACTTTTTCGGAAATAAGATTGTCAAAACTATTTGCCTTAGCTCCCTCAACTTCGGAATATTTAAAACATCCCACCCTATCAAGTTGTGCCTTTTCTATAAAGTCTAGCAGATGTTCAAAATCTTTTTCTGTTTCGCCAGGAAACCCAACTATAAATGTACTACGAATAGTTATATCTGGGCAAATATCACGCCATTTGTTTATTCTATCTAAAGTCTTTTGCGTATGAGCAGGACGCTTCATTCTCTTTAAAACTTCAGGTGATGAATGCTGTAAAGGCACATCAAGATAAGGTAGAATTTTTCCTTGAGCCATAAGTGGTACAATTTTATCTACATGAGGATACGGATAAACATAATGAAGCCTTGTCCACATGTCTAACTCACCAAGAGCAGTTGCTAAATCTAAAATATTACTTTGATATTCTTTATCTCTCCAAATACCAGATTTATATTTGATATCAACGCCAAATGCAGAAGTATCTTGAGATATCACAAGTAGCTCTTTAACGCCTGCGTTTTTAAGCTTCTCAGCTTCTTTCATTATATTATCAATAGAACGGCTTTTTAACTTACCACGAATATCTGGGATAATACAAAAAGTACAAGTGTTGTTACACCCTTCTGATATTTTAAGGTAAGAGTAATGCCTAGGAGTTAATTTTATACCTTGTGGCGGTACCAAAGACACAAAATCATTAGCAAAAATAGGAGCATGAGTATGCACAGCTTCGATTAGGTTTTCATAATCTTGTGGACCTGTGATACTTAAAACACTTGGATGTTTTTCTCTGATAAGTTCAGCCTTATTACCTAAACAACCTGTCACGAGAACTTTTCCATTCTCAGCAATTGCTTCACCAATTACTTCTAGAGACTCATCTATAGCTGAATTTAGAAAACCACACGTATTAACTATAACCATATCGGCCATTTCGTAACTATCGACAAGATCGTAGCCTTCTGCTTTTAATTTAGTAATTATTCGTTCTGAATCCACCAAATTTTTAGGACACCCAAGACTTACAAAACCAATTTTTGGAATTTTAATCATAACATTTATGCAAATAAAAAAATTATGAGGGTTATTTTAGATCAATTTGATAGAAAAAAATAGTTGAAGTTTAAATTACATTTGTGTTATCGGCTGAGAAGAGTCTGACTCATCACATTTAACACCAAAATCAAGATCTGTTCTTCTATCTAAATAGTAAGCTTTTTCAGATGCTTTATACATACAAGCATCATTTAACCCACCCGTACAGAACTCATCATAAAATTGAGTTGGCTCAGCAGCTGGTTTTAATTTACCATAACTTACTACACATAGCTGGTTTTGGTTTACATTTCTTGATAACAAGTACTTATATACTGCATCAGCACGCTTTTGACCAAGATTGAAGTTATATTTGTCACTTCCTCTAGGATCAGTGTTACCAGATAATTTAATTGGCTGGTCCGGATGAGCAACTAAATAATCTGCTGTTTTGTCTAAACATACTTTCGCTTCGTCTGTTATATCATAACTATCAAAGCCAAAGTATACTGATCTACAGTTAATCTCCATCAATTCTTTCTTCATTTTTTCTACTTGGTCTGAGCTCATATTTTCAGAGCCAAATATCTGAGAAGACATTTCCAAAGCTTGTGAACTATCAACACCAGCATACTTACCGTTTATAAGGTCACTATTATCTGGCCTAGTGCTAGAACAACTTGCTAAAACTAAAACAGAACTCATTGCAACCAACCCTAAAAGCTTATTTTTTACCATAATTTACTCCTATGATTATATAAATTAATTGTTATCAAAACTTGTAACGTCATAGTTACCACCATCATCTGCTGTACCACTAGGCAATGTTGGACCACTATAAAAATTGCTTAATGCATCACCACCTGCGTCTGTATTTGCCATAGGTTCTGGTCCTTGGTACCAAGCACAACCACTAAGCAGAGCAAACATAAATAATAAAATTACTCGCATATTTTAACCTTAAAAGTTTTTGGGTGACCAGCTTGGAGACTGAATAAGAATTTGCACATCTCCAATACCTTCTACATTAAACTGATTTTCTCCATCTAATGATACCATATCCAAAGAATTATTTCCTTTTGAATTAGTAGCAATATAAGCTATCATATCACCGAATGGTGAAACTGTTGGTGAAGCGTCTGCTTTGCCATTAGTAAGGGTAATAATGTCACCGCTGGCTAAATTAAAGCTAGCTATCTGGGTACCTGTTGCTCTAGATTTTTGATACATAAATACTATGTTTTTACCATCTGGAGTATAGTTAGGTTCATAAGCTTGATATATCTTATTACTTAATACAGAGGATTGTGGATATTTAGAATCAACTGGTGCGATGTACAGATTTGGTCTTGTATCTCTATCTGATGTAAATATTATGCTCTTTCCGTTTGGAGAGAATTTAGGAGCCGTATTTATTCCATTTATAGTCAACTGTTTTAAAGCTTTTGTTGCTAAATTCATGACATATATATTTGTTTGGTCTGAATAACCTTTTGATAACGCTAAAACAATTTTACTATCATCTGGTGAATATGCAGGAGAACTATTTATTCCTTTATAATTAGTTATTCTTGTGACCTCACCAGTTCTAATCTCAAGTTTATAAACCCCCATGCTACCTCCACTGTAACTAGAGTATATTATAAACCTACCATCATTTGACCATGATGGTGTTGCTATTGGATTATCTGTTTGTTTTAATATTGTATGTTTATTATAGCCATCATAATCAGAAATGATAAGCTCATAAACCCTACCGTATCTAGCGTAAGGATTTGTTACTTTAACGTACGCCAGCTTAGTCAAAAAGAATCCTTGTTCTTTAGTAATTTTTTGATACACATAGTTTGAAATCTTATGAGCCAAAGTTCTCATTAAAGAAACATTTATATTACTATAGGTTACAGACTGGATATAACTAGTATTATTTTTCTTAAGGATTTGTACTTCTACAGTATAGTTATTATAAGAATTTTTTGTATATTTAGTAAATACAACGTAATCAACATCAACATTTTTCCAAGGAATTTCATGTTTATCTTTTATTTCATACTTAATACTGGCACTACCTTTTAGTTTGCCATTATGATTAAGATCTGATAACACAACTGAGTTTACATCTTGAGGAAACTGATCTATTACATTATTACTAATCACCGCCATTAGAGGTTTCTGGATTACTCCTGTTGTAACTTTAGCAACCAATTCCGCATATAAATTAAATTGTATAAATACTAAAATAAAAAAACTCGTAATAATTTTCTTCATAACTACTACCTCATAACTTTTGTTTCATTAAAATTCAAATTCAAACCTTACATTTTCTGCTAGTATCGTTTTTCTTGCCACATTATTAGAAATTATTGGTGGCGTAGTGTTCTTAATAGCATCAATCATTGATGTGTCACATCTATAATCACCTGATGTTCCAGTTAGTTTAATAAATTGACCATTTCTAATAATAGCATCTGGTAAACTATCAATACCTCTACATGGATCTTTAATCCAATTTGCACCGATTCTATCTTTATATTCAGAAATATAGCTAACTATTGCTGATTGTGCTTGGTTTTGTTCTATCTGTTTTTTTGCAGCAGCTTCTGCTTTGGCTAATCTTTCTTTACGGGCCTTTAACTCAGCTGCTTTTTTTGCTTCGGCTTCAAGTTTTGCTTTTTTCTCTTGCTCTAACTTATGTCGTTCAGCCTCTGCTTTACGTTTAGCTTCTTCTTTTACCTTTTTTTGAGCTTCGATTTTGGCTTTTTCCTCTTGCTCTACTCTAAGCTTCTCAGCTTCTGCTTTACGTTTAGCTTCTTCTTTAGCTTTTATAATCGCTTGCTCTTTGGCTTTTTTTACACCTTCTTCGATTTGACGTAACTTCTGCTGATGCTGCTCATATGTGTTAACCTGGTTCTCAAGTTCATTACTTGTTATGGAAGTAGCCTGTATAACTTGCATTTGCTTAGAAACTTTAGCAACCTCTGCTTGCAATCTAACAGTAGAGTCAAACTTAAGTAAGCTTATATAAGACAATACATATAGTACAGCCACTATACCTACATGTATAAGTATAGCTTTAACTATAAAAGGGTTTTTATCTATCTGCTTTCTGAAATATCCCAAAAACCCGTTATAATTAAGATTTGCCATCTTCTGTGACCAACCCCACTTTATCAACTCCAGCCTCTTGAATAAGCGCCATAGCTTTTACTACCTGACCATAGTTTGCATTACTATCTCCTCTTACATACACTGGCTTTCCTGGATTTTGTTTAGACAAACTGATTACTACATTAGCAAGCTCTCTAGATTTTAATGGTGCCTTAGGATTACTAACTCCCTGATTAACAAAATATGCTCCTTGATTATTTACAGTTACAACTATTGGTTTACTATCTGTAGAAGGGATTTTTTCTGACTTAGCCTTAGGCAAATCTACTTTAACTCCTTGAGTTAGGATAGGCGTAGTAATCATAAAAATAACTAATAGTACTAACATAACATCAATATATGGAACTACATTGATTTCTATCATTGGTCTTTTTTTTCTAAAAAACTTTTTATCTTTTCTTCTCATAAACAAAAGCCTTTAGTAGCTTTCTTGATTGTGCTGTTGATCTCTAACCAAATCACTATTATGTGCTTCTTTTAATAGTAAAATACACAAATCATCTTGAAATGATTCATAAGTAGATAAAATGTCATCAACTTGATTTGAAAGCCTACTGTGGCCAATAACAGCGGGAATCGCAACAAATAAACCTAGTGCCGTAGCTATTAAAGCTTCAGCAATATGAGGAGCGACTACTGATATAGTAGCCTGCTCAACACCACCTAAAGTATTAAAAGACGACATAATCCCCCAGACTGTTCCAACCAACCCTATATATGGAGCAACAGCACCTATAGTCCCTAAAGCAGGAAGTTTTTTTTCTAGCTCTTTAGCCTCCTGAGATATAGCTATACTTACCGTTCTTTCCATACCTTCCAGGATTGTTTCTCCTTTTAGAATCTTAGTGTCTTTAAGGTTATTATACTCTCTCAAAGCTGAACAAAAAATTATAGATTTTCCAAAAATATTTTCTTTGTGTTGCAAGTAATATTCATATAGTTTTTGTATATGATGACCCGCCCAGAAAAGTTTATCAAACCTAATTTGTTCATGTTTGTATTTTTTCACACGATTGTTAACTTCTAAAATTATAGCCCATGAATAAACAGACATAGCAACCAAAGCCAACATTATTAATTGTACAATAAAATTTGCATGCCATATTAATTGAATCAACGATAACGAATTATCTTGCATAAATTTACCCTAAAAAACTTTATTTATGTTTATACTTTTTACACGTGCTTGAAATATTATACGTAAACTGATACAAATTATAAATACTTTAATGTAGTTATTAAATTATAGTTATTATTAATGGATAATTCTGCTATTATTTTAACTAATACAATAAAGTTTCTGTACCGAAAAATGTTAGCTATAAAAAAATCTAAAAAATCTATTATATTTTGTTTATTCACTTTTATTTTAATCTCATGTTCAAACTCACAAGGCGACTCTTTGGGATATGTTTCACCACCTCCAACTCAAAGGGATATGTATTCAAATGAAGCAGGTCCTTTGCAACAACCGGGTGGCGTAGCTGCTGAAATAGAAAGTGAACAAGGAAATCCTTCAGATGATTCGGATCTTACAATAAGATACTAAGGCTCGGAGTCAATTATTTTTTACCATCCACACTAGAGGGTTCATTAAAATAATCATTTCCAGTTTTTTTCTTATATTTATAATGAGAAATAGGTCCTGATAGTGCATATCCTATCATTATTAAATAGAGAAGTTTTTCAGGCATAGTAAACAACATTAAAATTATAAGTATAAAGCAAATCACATACAGTTTACTAACGTTACCTTTACCGTCACTGTCTTTAAAGCTTCTGAATTTAATATCACTTATCATCATAAAAGCTAGATATAATGCCGTAAAAGCTGTCAATGCCACTGTAATAAAGGTATATTCGCCTACAAACGTTTCTTGCCCCATCCATATAAGTCCAGAAATGGTAACAGCACCAGCAGGGCATGGCATACCATAAAAATATAATCTTTTCTCTACCAAATGCTCTTCTGTAAGCTCTTTTGGTTCTTGCTGGGTATCAAATTTAGCTAGCCTAAGAGCCACAGCTAACAAATATAAAAATGAAATTGCCGCGCCTAAATGACCAATACTATGCAAACTCCAAAAATATATCACTAAAGCAGGAGTAGCTCCAAAAGAAACGACATCAGCCAGACTATCTAATGCTGCTCCGAATGCTGTTTGAGTTTGTGTATAACGTGCAACTCTACCATCAAAAGCATCTGCAAATCCTGACAAAAGCATATAGCCAGCACTTGATATAAATTTACCTTGGAAAGCTGCTATAATTGCTAAAAATGCAAACAATAAACTCGCACTAGTAAATAAACTAGGCAGTATGTACTTTGATTTTTTCATATCAACATTTTCTAATAACCACATAAGTATAACCTCTTATTTCTTCGTCAAATCTGGTCTCAAGAATTTAGCACCATGTAAGTATATATGCCTAATTTCTTTTTGTTTTCTGGTAGTATTATAAGTCAACATTATTCTTATACAAAGACTTAAAGCATCTTTAACTTTCATTTGTTGACAATCTAACAATGGTACATCTACTAAGCCTAACTCTCTTGCAGCTACAGCAGGAAACTCTGAACTTATATCAGCTGTTGTTGTGAAAATTATATTCACTATATTTTCATGTCTTACAGAATTATATTCTAGCATTTTTTCAAGTAACTCTTTAGTTGCAGTTATAACATTCTCTCGAGTGTCTTTAGTGATAGTCGTGGCTCCTCTGATAGATCTTTGCATTACTTATACCTTAGTTAGCTTTTGTTTTAGCAATTTAGGTAATGGAAAATATACCTCCTCTTTTATACCTTCAAAGTCTTCGATATCAACCTCTCCGTCACAAATCTCTGATATTTTAGCAATTATCTCTTGTACTAAGTACTCTGGCGCAGATGCTCCAGCACTTACGCCGCACGTTTTTTTACTATTAAACCACGCTCTGTCTATATCTAAAGGATTATCAACCAAATAAGAATCTACACCCTCTAGTTTAGCAAGTTCTCGCAACCTATTTGAATTTGAGCTATTATGTGAACCAACCACAACCAGTACATCTACGTGCCCTAGCATAGCTTTAATCGCTGCTTGCCTATTTTGAGTAGCATAGCAAATATCCTCTTTTTTAGGACCTTGAATATTAGGAAATTTCCTGTTTAACGCCTCTATAATATTTTTTGTCTCATCTACAGATAAAGTTGTTTGTGTAGCATAATAAAGGTTGTTTGGATCTTTAACCTCTAGTTTAGCAACATCGCCATCATTCTCAACCAAATATATCGCCCCTTTCAAGCTACGGTACTGTCCCATAGTCCCTTGAACCTCTGGATGCCCCTTATGACCAACCAGTATACATTCAGCATCATTATTGCTAGCTAGCCTAACTCCTCTATGAACCTTTGTAACAAGTGGGCAAGTTGCATCATACAATACCAAATTTTTTGTAGCTGCTGCTTGCTCAACCTTAAGTGAGACACCATGAGCGCTGAATATACACACCGCATTATTAGGAACCTCGTCTATCTCTTTGACAAAAATAACGCCTTTTTTCTTAAGGGAATCTACTACAACTTTATTATGCACTACCTCATGTCGCACATATACTGGTGAATTCTCTACTTCTAAAACTTTCTCTACAGTTTCTACCGCCCTACTTACACCAGCACAAAAACCTCGAGGATTAGCTAACAGTATCTTCATTTAGATCTTCCTCATTTTCTGCAACACCGAGTATTTTTGCTTCAAATACTATTATCTGACCAGATAAGGGGTGATTAAAATCTACTGTCACGTCATCCTCACTAATCTCGGTAATCAATCCTGGCAGTTTTGTACCATCTTTCTGGCTAAAGGAAACTATAAGCCCCTCCTCTAACTCTATACTTTTAGGGAACCTAGTCTTTGGGACCGAATAAATACTTGCTGGATGTTTCTCACCAAATGCTTCTTCTGGCATTAAAACTATCCTTTTACTTGTACCTACTTGTGCTCCTAAAAGCTCTTTTTCGACTTTTTCAGTAAAACATCCTTGTCCCATCTTGAATATAAAAGCACGATTATAATTTTCTGTATCTTCAGCTATTGAACCATCTTTAAGCCTAAACTTAAAGTGCATTTTCACAAAACTATCAGCTGTAACTTTCATTATAAAATCGCATCAAAACTTTTTTCAACAAGATACCACATTTACGTAAGTTAGTCATCTTATTACTATAAAAATTGAAGTTTATGCTAAGTAATTTTTTGGTTTACCATATGACTACTTTGTCACGAAATGAACAATCTATTATCCTTCCAGTTTCTGATATTTCGAACTTAGAACGCCAACAAGGGGATCGTCCTTGTAGTAGGGTAAAATCTGAAAAGTCTAATTTCCAAACTTTTATCTTTCTTGCTACAGGAGAATTATTAAATGCCTCTTTAATTCCTGCATCATTTAATGTTCCAGTTATCAGTCTTCCATCTGATAATAACTTTATGTCTGTAACAGGACTATCCTCATAGCTTTTGCTTGCTGCTTTGAAACTGAAAATTTTCTCAAAGCTATTTCCCGGTCCTGATCTCATAATGTCTACAAATCCATCTCCATCCCCTACCACTATTCTTCCATCAGGACATATTAATAATATAGTAGCATTCGTATTATATAGTATATAGGGGGGAACATTTCCAACATTATTTACATCCCATATATTTAATGGCCATACCTTTATAGAGCCAGCCGTGATTCTCTCCATTGGGAAGCCATCCTCACTTCGACGTCGTAAATCCTTGGTGGGTAATGATGCACTCAATAGCCTTCCATCTGACAATAATTTTAACTCTGTAATAATATCACGAAACCGATTTACGCCACCCACTACACGATCAGTGTCCTCACGAGCACAGTTAAAATCTTCCCATATCCATATATTTCCACTTACAGATCCGCTTACTATTCTACCGTCTGGTGATACTAATAGCGCTGTAACCTCATCGCTTATCCTACTTCTCTTCCTGCCAATAGGAATATTATGGTTAGTTAAATCCCATACATTTATAGTTCCATTTTGTGACCCACTTATTATTCTTATGGGTGCACCTGGTAATCCACTTAATGCCTTTCCTTTTGATAATATTTTTAACGCTGTAATCGCACTTTGATCTCTATTATCTCTAAGTCTAACATTGGTGCTATGGTTACTTAAATCCCATATACATATATCTCCATCATCTGAGGCACTTACTATCTTGATAGGAGATCCATCTTCTAGCGGTAATAATTTCAAAATTGTCACTTGCCTAAAATGACCTCTAAGAATGATTCTGTTTTCGAAGTTATTTATATCTGCTATCACTGTTATATCTCCCTTACTTGATCCAAATATAAACCTTTCATCTGGTAACATTAATACTGACGTGACGTACTCATCAGGCTTCATTTTAAAACAAATCGGGTTTTTATAATTTATTGGTAGTGAAAATGGTAAATAAGGTAAAGAAGGTAACTTATCGTAACACTGTTTACATGTTTCTCTAAAAGATTTATAAGTTGAGCTACCTAAGTATTCAAAAATTATAAGTAACACATTTCGTGGTATTTTTTTATTATTAAACTGAAACTGAGAGGGAAATGTCTCTGAGATAAGACTTTTAGTATTAACGTGGCTAAGATTTCGCAAACCCAATTGATAACCGTATAGATAATACAATCGCCTAAGCTCAGTTTTTATTCTGTGATGTATTTTTTCTAATTCACCACTATAATGAAATGTTCCTTTGTGATCTTTCTCTTCCATACGGATTTTACTTAATAAATCCTTTAAAGCAGTTATTTTAGTAATAGCAAGCGTAGGCTTGGTAGATTCACTAAATCTGTTAGAACTTCCCATGTTTGGCGCTATAGAATATAACAGACCTGTTATTTCTCCTTCGATTTCTTTTTTATATTCGTGCTTATAAATTTTCTCCTTTTCTAACACCTCAGACTTCTTAAAAAGCTTTTTTAGTCCACTCGGGTCTGCTGGCTCATATGTGATTAACACGTTTAAAAGGTTTGACAGAGTATTATACCAATAGATATCAAATTCATAGTCAGTCATATTGCTTTACTCAGATTATATTTAAAATTATTTATAATTTTACTTATATCTCTTATTTATGCAACTAGTTGTGACTAGCTAAATAGCCCTGGTTTTATTCGCTAATTTGTATTCTCGATGTTTATTTTGATCCCAAAATGCTCTTCTGACAAGCTTAATTTGACGGTCCCTACAATGTAATGGTGTCACATCATTTGACAATAATAACTTCTTTCTCTACCCTTAACATAGATTTACGCGCCTTTATTCAGAAAGGTAGTAACTGTAAAAAGGGGAATGTAATGGATAAATATGTAGAACAGCATTTAGAAAAACACGAAATTTTAGAATATAACGCAAAAGTTAGCAATTGGCTTTTTGTTATTCCAGGGATTATGGCTTTATTTTTCATTTTAGTAGGCACAGCAAATCCAAGAACAGCAGGGATAATGTATTTTATAGCCCTTTGCTATATCTTATACCCTTATATTATTAAAACATCAACTGAGCTTGCCATAACTAATGAAAGAATTCTAGGAAGGTCTGGTTTTCTACACGCTAAATTTTTAATGTTAGATTTTGGTAAAATTAAAAATGTAAAACTAACTCAAAGCTTTTTTGGCAGGCTTTTAAACTATGGAAACATTACTATTTATGACTCAAATTTCACTAAGTATAGGTTTAGATTTATTTCTAACCCAATAGCACTTAAGGCTTTTATAAGTGAGAAAAATATAATTAAGAATTTTACCTGTAATATTTAAACCGAGTTTATGACATACTAACTCAACAATTTTTATAAACACTATTTTCAAATGAAAGTTTATAGTAGAATTATTAGTCAAGAAATAATTTTAAGTTTTGTCATTATGAAAAAGTATTTATATATCTTATCCATAGCATTTTTCACCACGTCTCTAGTGAGCTGTGCCTCCATGGATAAAGACCAAAAGCCCGTATCTTATCCTACTCTTGATCCATGTACGCCAGGGTTGCTTCAATCTCAAAAATCTTTCATATGCCTAAAAAAATTTAAAGGTCTTGACTTCGTAGAGACGAATATTAAATTTAGTGCAGATAGCTTTACGTTAGATGATCAAGCTAAAGAAGTTCTTGATAAATTGTACGCATATCTAAAATTAACTGGTAATACTAATTTTGTAATCAAAGGATACGCCGGAAAAATCGAATCTAAACTAATAAAACACAATGACTTATTAACAAAGCATGATCTCCGACTTTCTAGAGATAGAGCTACTAGTGTCAGAGAATACTTAATAAACAAAGGTATAAAACCTGATGGTATGGAGATTCAAGCTTTAGGATACCAAGATCCAATAGCCCCTAATGATTCTAATGCTAATAGAGGAATTAATCAAAGGGTAGAAATAACCCTCAAGAGTAAACTTGTAGACCAAATTGACAATATTAATGACCGCGTCAAACCCGTAAAAATTAGTGATTATACAAAATTTTTCGCAAACATTTATCTGCTTAACGATGACCAAATAGATGAAATGGCTAAGATATATGATAGCCGTGAAAAAAGACCTGCCTTTGGTATTAACTTCAAAATCTTTGCAAATAAACAATACCCTGCTAAAGAAGATAATAAGAGCTTTAGTATTATCTCTGAGCCAAAACCTATAAATACGCACAACCCTGATAAAAAAGTGTATAAAATAGGGTCAGCTCAGTATAACTATACATACAAGGGTATAACTGCCCTTACTATTACTGATCTTAAACAGGAAGCATCTGTAGGAGATTATGTAATTCCAAACGATATAGTATCTTCTAGCCCACTACCAACTGAAAGCTTCAGAATGGATAGCAAAGTAACTGCTAATGTAATGCAAGATGTCATGAATACTGGCACATTCTCATTTAGCTACAATAGTATTTTAATCAATAAAGGAGCCTCTGATGGCCTAAAACTTGGTGCCGAGATGATACTTTATGAACCTGAATCAAGAGCCGATGGCTACCCTGTGCCTCCAAAATACATAGGCCATGGTTTTGTATATCGTCAATCCGATCATTATGCTCTTATTTTAATAGTCAACTCTCTCCAAGAAATAACAAAAAGCTCTATGGCTACTACAATCCTATAATGAAAATTTTAACAAAAAACTGCCTTATTTTGGCAACATCTCCTTATTTTGGCAATAGCCGTTTTAATGCAGCTATTAATAACAATATTGACTTAGATGATTTGATAAATAACCCTTTACACTATCAAAAACAATTATCTATACGTAAAGAAACTTTAGACTACTTAGTAGAAAAAAGATACTTAACATACTTAGAAGAAGTTAATAAATGGCTAAGCAGTCCACAACATTCTCTAATAACATATCTAGATAAAAAATATCCCTTTGAATTAAAGCAAATCCCTAATCCACCTATAGTGTTATACTGTTTGGGTAATACTGATTTACTTGATACTTACCAGCTAGCTATTGTTGGAGCTCGTAACCACACTAGTTATGGAAAAAACGTTACAGAAAAAATTATTAGAGAACTAGCTTGTTACAATATAACTATAACTAGTGGATTAGCCTATGGGATTGATACATTGGCACACCGGTATGCTTTGGAAAATGATCTTAAAACTATAGCTGTCATAGGTACAGGTATTGATATTATTTATCCTAGATCTAATATCACTTTACATCAAAATATCCTATCTAATCAAGGTCTTATTATTTCTGAATTTAGTCTTGGTACAGAACCTCTAAGACATAATTTCCCCCAAAGAAATAGGATAATCAGCGCTTTATCTAAAGGCGTTTTGGTAATTGAAGCAGCACAAAAAAGTGGTTCTTTAATTACTGCTGAATTAGCGCTTGAACAAAATAAAGAAATATTTGCAATCCCTGGAAACATTTTTAATGCATCAAGCAACGGCTGTAATGAGCTAATAAAACAAGGTGCAAAGTTAGTTAACAATGCCTCTGATATACTGGAAGAATTAAATATCAATGATAACTTCGAAATTAGCAATACTTCCGAGAGCGCCATAGAAATTAGTGATGAGCAAAAAGCAGTCCTTAATAGTATAAATAATTGTCTAACTACTATTGATCAGATCATTAACAATACTTGTCTACCATACCATAAAATTAGCGAAATTCTATTTGAACTAGAAATGAAATCATTTGTTGAGACAGTACCTGGTGGATACACTAGAAGACAACTGTCTTAGCCTTGCTCTTTGATTGTTTGAATTAGGGTTTGTACATCATTAGCATCACCTGGTAATTCGGCCTTCGCATCACGAAGCTGAATGTCTACATCTTTAGACTCATCAGTATCATTTACCTTAGTATCACCATCTAGATTAGCTAGATCAATAACCTTGCTATCATCAGAGTAGCTCTGATCAAAAGCTTCATCAACCTGAGAAGCTTCGTTTATTTTAGCTAACTTACTCTTAAGCATCATAGGTGGCTCTACAGATTTGTTTATAGAGACATTTCCACTTGATGCCATCTGTGACTCTACATCATCACCTTCATATCCTAAAACACCAAGTATGGCTTTATCTGTCTCTAAAGCATCACTATCTGCTCTTAATTCTTGATTAAGAATCTTTGCCATACCATAATCATAATTTTGTAAATAAGCATTACGCATAGCTATATATGGATCTATCGAAACTTCTTTTAAATTAGAGTATGCTGGCAAATAAGCTACTCCCTGGTTGATTTGATATGTTCCATATACACCCCAACTTACTATATACGAAGCTGCTGGTCCAATTGGAGCAAAGAAAAATACATATGTAAGAGGATTAAACAAAGCATCCACACCGTTTGCTACATCTTCTAAAGTGCCTGGACCTAAAAGTGGCCAAACAACATATGGAGATGCTTCATTATCATCATATACACCCCATTTATGTAAAGTTACAGCAAAGCTCTGGTGATACCTCATTTGTTTACCGAACCAATCATCTGCTACATCAAAAAAGCCTAAAATTCCAAAAGTTGTATTTGTTAAAAACCTAACACTATCATCACCAGCATAGCTTAATTGCCCTTGAAACATATCATTGACTACTCTTGCAGGCTCCAGAAGGTTCTGAAACATATTAAAAATTCCCGTCTGTACAGAATCTGGCATCACATAATCATAGCCTTTGGCTACCGGGGTGAGAGCGTCATAGGCTTTATCATTAAAAGAATACATACTTCTGTTATAATTTTCAAAAGGATCTCGCTTATCCTTTGTAGTTTTCATATTAGAACAACTACTAACCGTTATTCCAACTGTTGAAAATAATAGTATAGACTTTATCAACTTCATTAAGCTTATCTCTTTTTATAGTTAGCAAAAATACAACCTAGCAATTATAGTAAATTAAGCCCCAAAACTCTAATAAAAATTTTCTTAATAGCTGATCTTTGATATTATTGACACAACTATCTACAAAAAAATCTATGGTTTTAGCGATAATGAATAACTTAGATAACAATGAAGTGGACAAATTTTCACGCTTAGCAAACGGTTGGTGGAATCCAAATGGCAAGCTAAAAACCTTACATCAAGTTAATCCAGTACGGTTAGAATTCATAAAACAATATTCTACTCTTTGTAATAAAAAAATTATCGATATAGGTTGCGGTGGTGGTATCCTCACAGAATCACTAGTCACAACAAACAATAAAGTTTATGGTCTAGATGCCTCAATTGAAGCCATAAATATCGCCAAAGAGCATGCTAAAAGTAGCAAAGTGAATATAAGTTATACAAATTCAACTATAGAGGAATTTGTTAAAACTACAGATGATCAATTTGATATTATAACATGTATGGAGATGTTAGAGCACGTCCCAGATCCTGAAAGTGTAATAGTTTCAATATCTAAACTTACTAAACAAGGAGGCTTATTTTTTGCCTCAACGTTGAATAGAAACCTAAAATCATATCTACTCTCGATAGTAGCAGCTGAATATATTTTAAAAATGGTTCCTAAAGGCACTCACCAATACAGTAAATTTATAAAGCCATATGAACTAACAAAAGTAGCGGAAAAATATGGTTTTAAACCTTTAGAAATAACTGGTATTCACTATAATCCTATTACTGATTCCTTTAAATCAGGTAAGAATGCTGATGTTAACTATATAGTAGCTTTTGAAAAGGTGTAAAAAATGCAATATAACTATTTTCATTATCCAGCTGATAAGTTACCTAGTTATGGAAGTGTGGCGTATTTTGCTTATCGTAAATTTAGTGATAGTAAAAAAGAAATATTATACCTGCTCGATCAAGTAAAATCACAAATTATATCTTGTACTGAGCTATATAATAATATCGAAGTCGCTAATCAGAAAATGAACTGGTGGATAAAAGAAATAAATAATCTAAAAGATTATAAAAATATGTCCTCGCCACAGCTAAAAAAACTAGCAGAAACCTTTGATAAAAATATTTTGTATAAAAACCTCATAACCGATATACATTACTCAATAGAAAACAGCAGTAACACGGAGAGGAATTTTCCTATGCATGTCTACAAAAACTTCTTAGGAATAGAAACCCTAAAAGCTCTCTTTTTAAACGATTTTAGAGATATAAATTATGATAATATAAAACAAATAAATGCTAATAATGAAGTAATTAGACATATTTTTTGTATACCTAAACATTTTTATAATCACATAATTTTTGATAAAAAAATAACTTCGAATATATCAAAATCAGAATTTGAAGAAATCGCTTCAAAATGGTTAAAAAATTACAAACCAACTAAATTAGATAAAAGATATAAGCCTCTAGAAAAAATAAATAAAATTCACTATAAAATGCTTAAAAAATACCTCAAAAAAGTTGATAATCCTTTTAATGAAGCTATAGCTTTTAGTCCTTTGACTTTGTTGTTTTATTCGATTTAAAAGTAACTTATCTATATAACTCCTAAGGAAAATATCATTTTGTAAACTTCTAAATGCTGTTTTTTTAGGGGCCTTACCTTAACTAGACCTCTTGCATAACCAATCTAGAGCTCGAAATTATAAATTCCAGCAATCAAATTAAACCTCAAACCAAATCTTTTTCTTCTGTTTCTATAACGATCGGCAATAATTTTAAATCGCTTAACCATGCCGATGACATTTTCATTCACCACTCTTTGACTAGCAAGTTTTTGGTTTTTCTTTTTATCCTCTTTTGTCAAAGGATTTTTCTTAGTCTTCTTCTTTGGTAACTGAGATTTGCTATGCAACTTTTGTATGCCTTGATATCCAGTATCAGTAATGGCTTTTATATCAGCATGTATTTTGGTTTTGGATTCTTTAAACAGCCTAAAATCATGACGCTTGCCATTTGAAAACGCTGTGCATATCACTGCTTTAGTTTTCTTATCAACTACAACCTGAGTCTTTAAAGTATGCCTTCTCTTCTTGCCAGAGTAAAACTGCTTTTGTTTGTTGTTGCGGTTCCTTAATACGCTTCTTATTCTTTACTCTTTTTTTGGGCGCTGGCAAGGTGTTTCAGTCGCATCTATCAGTACAACCTCATAGTCAACGTCACTTTTTAATAATGCCTTACGTCTAGGCAATGAGAATTGCCCATCTTTAATCAGAGTATCTTCAACCCAACGTATATTACGATAACAAGCACTTTCACTTAGACCATAGCTGCGTGAAATATGGAAATATGTTCTATATTCGCGTAAGTATTCCAGCGCCATAAGCAGCATATCTTCTATAGACAATTTATTCGGCTTACCTCCTTGTGCTTTTAATTGGACTTGCGCTTCTTTTAATATCTTTGTCATGACAGTAAAAGTAGTGCGTTTAACACCTGTAAGTCTACGGAATCCTTCTGGTGATTCATCTTTAATCTGCTCAAATTTCATCAACATCATTACAATAAAAAGTTTAACCAATTCAGCAGGTTATGCAAGAGGTCTAATAAAAAATGTTAAAAACCAGCAAAATAAAAGACAAATTCGAAAGAATAAGAAAATTGCACTTAGGGCTTGATGACTACTATTTTATTTCATCAAAAATTAATAAAATGGAATAATTTTAGTTGGTACAGATAATCTTCAGAAATATTTGAAATTTAGATTTATAAAAAAAACATTCATAACTCTAAACCACTAGTCTGCTATACAGCCAGCTGCTGTAATGTTATATACAGTAGAAAAGGCACTATATTCATAATTATTCCTTATGCTGAAACTTTCTTCCCATTGCTCATCATTTGCGTCAAAACTTACACTTCGATTCGATCCCCATCCACTATAAATTTGTGATCCAGGAGCAAGTTCAACCATTTGTCGAGTAACATGATAACCAGTTTCACAAGTAAATCTTAACTTACCATCCTCTGCTGTAACTGTTGCTACACCACCTTTATTACCACTATAATTACCAAATGCTGTTGCTATTTCATCTGCTGTTTTTGTCGATCCTGTTGGAATTTCATATAAAACTGAAGTTAGATGAGCCAGGTCGACAGTTGTATTTTCACTAATTTGTTGAGTCCTACCATCTTTATAAGTTACAGTACCTATAACACTTATTTGATGAGAACCACCTTCGTCAAATACATAACCTGTAGGATTAGCTATATCTGAGCATACATCATTCTCACATGCTGCTAAGCCAGCATCTGACATTTGCTGTGCTGTAGCATAATCACCACCTGATATACTCCATGTTATATCAAATTGTGTTCCTTCAGCATCTCCTACAGGCTCTGATTTTAGCACTTGGTCAACTTTTTTACCTAGCATATTTGTATATCTAAATAGGTCAACATTATCTAATTCTATACTACATGTTTGATCATTACAGTCTGTAACTATCTGATACTCAATCACCTCTTCTTGAGTACAGCTACTTAAAAATAATGCTGATGACAATACTAAACAACCATTTAACAATATTTTTTTCATAACCAACCTCTATAATTTTTTATATTTAATTTAATTATAAAATTATAAAAATAAAACAAAATATATCAATAATAATAAAATTTGTCAACTTATGATTTTTTTGAGTTTGTTTTTTTGTTTTAATAATTTTTAACAATAATTAATTGAGATAAAAAGTAATTAAAATTTATAGAATAAATGATTTATATTATTTTAAAACAATAAAAGCTTCTTATGATTCATAGAATATAGTGTGCCGGCTAATATATTAAGTTTAGCTATTGCTTACATAGCAATTAACCCCCCACGCATATGTTTCACCACCCAAATCGAATCCATTATATGCCGCTTCACCAAGTACAGAAACGCTTGAAAGAGAGGCATTATTCGAGATATACAACACTGAACTATAGGCAGTTGGGGTGCGTACTGGTTGTAACCCCCGATTGCCCTCTGTAAATGATCCTGTCGCTAAAGTTGCAGCAACTCCAGCTATTTCATAACCACTTTTACACATAAAAATTAAGTTATCACCGCTAGCTGCGATACTAGCCACACCGCCTGGTAATCCTACTGTACTGTTATAATAATTAGCAACAGCTTGTGCTGTGGTTCCTGTAGTAGAGTCAACAATATATATAGCTTGTGTATATGCTGGCGCTGAACCTGTATCAATAGTAATAGCAACAGTTACAGGAGTAATAGTTGCTGATGGTGGAGTTGCTGTTAATGATACAGTATATACTGTATCATAACTACCAAAGGTAACTTGTGTCTGTGATGTTGCGACGTCTGTAAATATAGCACTTGGGTTTGAGCCCCACTTTAACGTCCATTCATCAGTTATACCTGTATTCTGTAAAGTTGCTGTTAAGTTATAGACCAAGCTGTCACCAACAACTGATGATCCTTGTATAACTGGTGCTATAGCTGATGCTGTTGTCAGAGCTGTTATAGCTTGCCTTGTTTGACCATCTTTAGTAGCTATATATTCAACAGTATAGACTGTTGAAGTTAAAGGGAATGCATATGCCAACGTATTAGTAGCCTCTCCTGATACAATATTTCCATCTACCAACCATTGCTTAGTCCAACTGTCATCTATAACTGTGCCTGTAGTATTCGCTACTATCGTCCACTTTAGTGGGTTACTACCTGTTTGTTGGCTTGATAACACTGGCTGGCCAGCTTTACCTGTTGTTATATTCTCTATCGCTGTAGCTACTACCGTACCATCTACAGATACTTCCAAAGTTACTGTATACTCAACTCCTTCTTCTGGAAACAAATATTCTACTTCTTGTCCCGTTCCTACTTGAGTACCATTCACCTTCCATGCAAAAGTAGCATTACCGGGTATTCCTGTATCTTCAATATCTACCGTAAATCTATAATATAACCCAGTCATTACTTCAGAAATTATTCTTGGGTCACCCATTTCCACAGTGAAACTTTTTCCTAAGTTTATCTCTTGTGTTGCACCATCTGAATTGACCACCGTTCCTGACACACTTATTTCTTTTGGTCCCAAAGAATCAAACACATATCCTGTTGGGTTAGTTGTATCTGTACACACTTGGTCAGCACACTGTGTTAGATTATGATTAGAAAGCTGTGTATTCGTAGCGTATTGCCCACCATTTATAACCCACACTATATCATCTGCTAAACCCTGTACTGGCTCTTCTTTTACTATATGGTCTACAGTTTTACCCAGTAAATTTGTATATCTAATTAGATTAATATTATCTACCGCAATACTACACACAACTCCGCTACAATCTGTAACTATACCGTACCTACTTACATCTTCTGACGAGCCACAGCCACCTAAAAATAGTGTTAATGAGAACATTATGCTGTAATTTAAAAATACTTTTTTCATAATATTTCTCCGAAAATTTATAACGTTTGGTATAATTTTAAAAAATTTAAATCAAATAAAATTATATAATTATTATTAATTACTGTAAATATAAAACGAAATATTATTGGGTAATTCATTATTTTTTATATAAAATTAAATCTTTAAAATATTTATTTTAAATATATAAAATATAAACCAGTGATGAACCACTATTTTTTCTATTGATAAATACAGATAAAGAAAAAGACCCAAGAAAATAAGCATACATCATGTTGTATAAAAATATGAGTTAAGAACTACATAAACCAAAACTTACCATATATATACATCCTAGAAACTTTAGAAAAATTGTGATCACCACATTTGAGCTATTACAATATAGATTAAATAAACATTCCTTAATATATAGCCGTTTTGTCAAATGAATTGACCAACCATCAAAAATCTCTACTATTTATCAAATTTACTAAATAGATTGATATTTTAATTCCAATTCTATTAATATAAACTAAAAGTGTGTCAAAAATTATTAAGTTTGGTGGTAAATATGCCTATATCAAATAATCAATATCAAGAATTTATACAAGCACTCAATGATTATAAATTAATGCGTTTTGAGGGTACTAATGCCACACTTGAACATAGAGGATCTGATTTGTTTAATATGGGTATAAGTCAACAA
Source organism: Allofrancisella guangzhouensis (assembly GCF_000815225.1). Lineage (GTDB taxonomy): Bacteria > Pseudomonadota > Gammaproteobacteria > Francisellales > Francisellaceae > Francisella > Francisella guangzhouensis. The sequence goes on from NZ_CP010427.1 coordinate 51,353, forward strand.
AACAAGAAAGAAGCTCTTGTAAAATTAAACCATTTTATAAAAGGTAAAAACACTATTTTTAGTCAGAATGACATTCAGGCTCTGAGAAATGGGCGACTAGGTGAGATTATCCGTAAATTCTCTAAAACTCAAAATTTAACTGTGCGCGAACTTCTTTCTTCTGAAATCTTTAAAGAATATCATAGTAGTAACCACGTAAATACGCAACCTCTTTTGATTAATGAAAAAAAAACTTCATCTAAGGAAAATCAACCAAAAACTCTAGTTTTTTCTGCTCACAGTTCATATTTATATGATCTATATGATTTATGTGAAGAAAATGATATTCCATTTCAAATACTTCATAGAAATACCTCGGATGAAGTAGATATTTGGGTTAGAGATTATTTTTTTGAGAATGATAACACAATTTATATCCGAAATAAAAATAGCTATTATGCTAACGAAGCTAGCTTTAAAAAAGGCTTATACACTCCTACAAAAATTGATTATCTTGCAGATATGCACGATGTAATCCCTGGTATGAAAAATAGTAACCGAAGATTTTTAAATACTCACACCAATAATGGCATACAAATAAAATCAACAAATAGAGCTGCAGAAGGAGGAAATATTTTTTGTGTAAATAATACTCTTGGTGAAAAATATGTTTTCTTAGGAGAGCAAATTATCCGGTTTGAAAAACAAATAGCTACAAATAAGAAAATAGATAAAACGGAGGATGAGATTATATTAAAATACAAGAAAATCTTTAAAACAAATAATATAATCATATTACCAAATTTAGCTTATCATTTAGATTTTCAAATGTCTTTTATAGGTAAAGGCACTTTTCTAGTAAATTCTTATGATATAAATTGGTATGAAACATTTAAACCAGGATTATTCTTTTACTTAAATTCGCATCCAAGGTCAAAACAATTATTGAGTGACAAAGAACGTAAAGTAGAAGAAATCATAGACATCTTACATAAAAATTATTTTAAAGCTGAAAAGGCATTTCTTACTATGAATTATAAACCTTCTTCTCATTATGGATGGGGCGGTTATGTTGAAGCGCCAAAAGACTGGGCATTAGAAACCTGGAATGGAAACTATATAGAGTCATCATTTGTCAATGGGTTTGATGTTTATAGTCCCAAAAAAAAGACTAATCTATACGTAACCCTAGATTCGCCTCATGACCAACATAAACAATATTTTGAAGAATTGATCAAAAAATTTGATATTGAGCCATATTTTGTCAACCATAATGGTAAAAATGCTGAAAAAACCATGAAATATTTTGAAGAACAGCATGGTGGAGTTAGATGCCAAACAAATTTTTTACCAGTTGAAGTAATAGAACAACTAGAAAAATAAGTATTTTTATTCCTGCCGTAAAAAGACTAAGTTAGTATACGAGTCTAGGCTTTTACTCTTTTACATTTTATATAAATTTTATAAATTCTGTCCAACTGTACATCTATCCTTACTATTCAAATCTTTTATAGTTTTGGTGTCTGAAAAATTATTTTCTTGTAGTAGCCTTACTACAGCTTTTGACTGAGTAAATCCATGCTCTAGATAAATTCTCCCTCCAGACATTAAAAACTTTGATGCTTGATTAACTATAGTCTTTATATCAGCTAGTCCTTTATCACCAGCAAAAAGTGCTGACTTAGGTTCATATCTTTTCACTTCAGAATCGATGCTACTATCATCATGATCTATATAAGGTGGATTCGACACTATGATATCAAACCTTTCTGGTCCTAAAGCTTGATACCAATTACTTTTAATAAAATTAACGTTATTAATATTATTTACTATAGCATTCCTCTGAGCAACTTCTAAAACCTTTTCAGATAAATCAACAGCTATTATTTGGCTATTTGGTAACTCGCTTGCTAGTGCTAAAGCAATTGCCCCTGCGCCTGTGCCTAAATCTAATATTTTTAATTTGGCATAAGACTTATAGTTAAAAAACTCTTGATTAGCATCTGCAATGATTATTTTATCGATATCCTTCAAGACTGCTTGCACTAAAACTTCAGTATCTGCTCTAGGAATAAGCGTATCTTTAGTTACAAATAATTTTTGTTTCCAAAAGTACTTATATCCCAATATGTAAGCTAATGGCTCACCTTGACTTAATCGTAAAACTTTCTGCTCAATATCTTGAATTTGTTGAACATTCAAGATTTTATCTGGATACATATACAAATAAGTCTTATCTACCCCCAAGACTTCGCAAACTATAGCCTGAACATCAAACCTAGTTGTAGCAATATCACTAAATTTAAATTTTGCTAGGTTTTCTTTTATCAGGTTAGAAATTGTTAGATTACTGCTCATCTGACATAGTAGCTAAAAGATCAGCCTGATGCTCTAAAACTAATGGTTGAATTACACTATCTAAATGACCTTCCATTATTTCATCAAGTTTATATAATGTAAGATTAATTCGATGATCAGTAATTCTTCCTTGAGGGTAGTTATAAGTTCTAATTCTCTCTGATCTATCACCACTACCAACTAAATTTCTACGCGTATCTGATTGTTCTTTTTGCTGTTTGTCTATCTCAGCTTGTAAAAGCTTAGCTTTTAGCATTGACATAGCGGCTGCACGGTTTTTGTGTTGTGAACGCTGCTCTTGACACTCAACAACAACACCTGTTGGTATATGTGTTATTCTAATCGCAGAATCAGTTTTGTTAACGTGCTGTCCCCCTGCCCCTGAAGCTCGAAAAGTATCAACTTTTAAATCCGCCGGATTAATATCGATACCCTCAACCTCATCAACTTCTGGCATAACAGCTACAGTACATGCTGAAGTATGTATTCTACCCTGTGATTCAGTAGCTGGAACACGTTGCACTCTATGGGCTCCAGATTCAAACTTAAGGTGCGAGTATACACCTTCACCATTTATTTTTGTGATTATTTCTTTATAACCACCATGCTCACCTTCACTAGCTGATATAACCTCTATTTTCCAGCCTTTTTGCTCCGCATATTTAGAATACATCCTAAATAAATCTCCAGAAAATATAGAAGCCTCATCACCACCAGTGCCCGCTCTTATTTCTAAAAACACGTTAGCGTTATCATTAGGATCACTTGGCAACAGCAATATTTGTAGAGCTTCCTCAAGCTCTACGATTTTAGTTTCAGCAAGTTTTAATTCTTCTCTTGCCATCTCAACTAATTCTTGATCCCTCTCATTTAACATTTCTTGCGCTACTTGCTTGTCTTCTTGCACTTGAGAATATTCTTTGAAAGCCTTAACAACTGGCTCCAAGTTAGAATATTCTTTTGACAAATCTCTAAACTTATTTTGGCTTGAAATAATACTAGCATCACTAAGTAATGCGCTTACTTCCTCATGCCTTTCTACAAGACTTTGTAATTTTGATTTTATAGAATCTTTCATTTATTTTTCCATGTTTAAACCAAACATTCGTTTCATACATACAAGGCAATCTTTTCTGCCTTCTTTTGAAGCCTCTTTCATTCCCATAACCGGGTAGTGTAAAACTTTTTTCTTAATTTCATAGGCAAATCTTTTTATTATCTCTTCGGCATCTTTACCATTTCTAATTTTAGATAAGCTTCTTTCTAATGAAATATCAACTATATCATCAGCCTTATCAAATAATTCTTTAATCGCTGTGTTCGATATAATAGATTTTTCTTTCTCTAAGTATTCCTCTAATGATCTGACTATAATTTTTTGCGCTCTTGTACTTTCAGATTTACGTTTATCTTTACCTTCTTCCATCACTATATGTATATCATCAACGCAGTAGTATATGTTTTGTCCAATACTTCCAACATTAGGGTCTATAGCTCTAGGAATTGATATGTCTATAAAGACCCTAGGCTTAGAATCTAAATCTACTGGAGTAACAATATATTGTTTTATAGTAACTGCAGCAATGATTATGTCAGCTTCTTTAAGTAATTCTGGCAACTGGTCTAAAGTATGCGCTGTAGCATTAGCAAAAGTTCGAGTAATCTTCTGTGCTTTATCTAAACTTCTATTAGTAAGCATGATATGTTTTGGAGTCAAAGCTGTGACATGTCTAAATAGAAGTTCTCCTGTCTGACCTGCTCCTATAATCAAAACCTTTTTAATTGAAATATTATCTAGTTGTTTTTTAGCTAAAGAAATAGCTGAAAAGGCTACAGAAACTGGACAATGCCCTATCCTTGTTTCACTACGGACTTTTTTAGCTGTAGCAAAAACTTTCTGAAACACCCTATCTAACTCTTTACCTAAAGCACCATTTTGCTTACTAAGAGTGTATGAATCTTTAACCTGTCCTAATATTTGTGGCTCACCCAGCACCATTGATTCTAAACCACAAGCAAGCTTCATAAGGTGTCTTATAACTTCTGTACCTTGCCTTAGTTTAAAATAATCTTTAAGAGCATATTTTGAATCTCTTACATAAGTTTGCCACCACACCAAAACAGCATCAACAACTTTTAAATCAGATATTTCAAGGTAAATCTCTGTACGGTTGCACGTTGACAAAATTACAGCATGACAAACATTATCTATTTCAAGCATAGAGTTGTATAACTCCTTGGCTCCATAGCCTGCTAATGAAAACTCACTACGTACTTCTATGGGAGATTTTTTATAATCAATTGCTAAAGATATTAATGCCATACTTATTTATTAAACTTTCTAAAATAAAACAACCATCCGAAAGAACACTCCCTATTTTAACACAAAAAGTTTTGACATTACATTCTAATCTTTTATTAAGAAACTAACAACGTGCTTGTTTTTATGATAAGATGTTATAAGTTTACTAAACTTATAAGAAAGCTAAACTAATGAAGATTGAAAATCTATTTAAAAAGCAGACTCAAGCTTTGTACACTATCATTGGAGTAGTAGTTGTTGCTATTTTTTGCATTATAGCATTTCAACATTATAATTCTGGGAATAACCAGAAAATGCTAGAAGCATCTGAAAGCTACCAAAAGGCGCTTATAGCAAGCGAAAACCCAGATAACCCTCCGGATACTAAAATAGCTAACTTTGAGAATGTGGCAAATACCTATCCAGCTACAAGTTTTGGTATATTTGCAAGTTGGAATATAGTAAATTTATATACTACACCAACTAATTTAAACTTAAAAAAAGAAATCAGCGATACTGATTACAAAAAAGCAATCGATGCTTTAATAAAAAGTGCTGACGCCAATCCTAAAGATAGCTTAACGGATATCACAAAAACTAGATTAGCTAAACTTTATCTAGAGACCAACCAACCAGATAAAGCTATCGAAACTCTTAATAGCTTAAAGTCTTTACAAAATAATGCTTATCCTCTAATGTTATTAGGGCAAGCATATAAGCAAAAAGGTAATATAACCAAAGCTATTGAAATTTGGCAAAAAGCTACTCAAGATCCTAATGCTACACCGGAGTTCAAACAAATAATCACTCAATTTATAAATAATTCAAACTAATCATGAATAGGTTATTAAATATTAACTATTTTATTACTCTTTTAATATTGGCTATCTTAACTACTAGTTGCTCTAAAAGTAACGTGCCGCCCCCAACGCCTTTAGAAGAAAAGCCTCCTCAACAAACTTATATAAATGTAAAGTGGCAAACTAATACCGGTAATGGTAATGGTGGAATGGGTAACTATAATCTTGCACCAACGTATACCGAAGACTCTATATTTGTACCTAATGAAAATGGCTTAGTGTATGCTCTAGATGCCAAAACTGGTAAAGTAATTTGGCAAAAAGATACTAATACAAATTTATCAGCTCAACCAAACTATATAGCCAATGCTATAATTTTAGGCTCAATTAAAGGCGACCTAATTGCTCTTGATACAGAAACCGGCTTAACATTATGGCATACACATATACCAAGTAGCTTACTATCACAACCAACTATTTATGACAGTATTGTTTATACCTACACACATGATGGTTCTATATCAGCAATTGACGCTAAAGATGGTGAAAAAAAATGGAATGTTCTTAATAACATTCCAGAGATCACATTACCCACCAACTCTTCTCCTATAGTCCTTAATAACACTGTTATGATTGGTTCAGCTTTTGGTACTGTTCTTGGCTTTACTGCTCAAGATGGTGATAGAACTATCAACATACCTATTGCCATAGCTCATGGTTCTTCACCTGCAGATAAAATGGTCGATATAACTGCCAATCCTATGCTATATGGCGACTATCTAATATTTGCCTCGTACCAAGGAGCAATCGTAGCTCTAGATAAAGATAATGGTAAAATGCTATGGGCAAAAAAATCTTCTATAATTAATAATATGACTATTAATGATGGGATAATTTTTACCACCCAAAGTGACAGCTCACTAAAGGCTTTTGATATACAAAATGGTGATACAACATGGACTCAAGACATACTTAAATGGCGCAAAATCACTGGACCAATATACTATAAAGGTTTGATCGTAGTAGCTGATTACCAGGGGTATCTACACTTTTTTAACTCTTTAAATGGCGAATACTTGGGTAGGTTTAAATTAACTCCTGAAAGTAAAATTTTTGACTACGGCATTTCCGGACAGCTAATTCCAACCGAGGAAGGAATTATTATACAAGCTGAAGATGGAACTATATATCTAGTAGATGCATATAGTGATAAAGTTATATATGATAGTATTCTTAGTGACTACAAAATTGATAGGGGCACAGAAATTAAGAGAATTTATCCAGTAAAAACTGAAGAACCTGCCGTTAAAGATAATGGTGTAGCCACAAATATAAATGAAAATAATCATCAAACAAAAGGTTTAAAAGTTAAAGTAATAATCGGCGATTTTAGCCAAGATAAGCAGGAATAATGTATAAAATAACAAAGCCGTCTTTATTCATACTTATTTTGATGGTCTCATTAGGACCATTTGGAGACACTATATATGCTCCTGTATTACCTGAACTAAAAAAAATTCTTGCTACTGACTATTCACATGTGCAACTTACTATAACCTCTTATCTATTAGGCTATTCTATTAGTCAAATATTATATGGACCTTTATCTGATAGATACGGTCGTAAACCTTTAATTCTTATTGGCGCGACCTTTTTTATATTTAGCTCTATAATATGTATATTTATTGATAATGTAGAAACTTTAATCTATGCACGACTATTGCAAGGCTTTGGTGCTGCAGCTGGGGGCGTAATAGCTACTGTTGCTGTAAAAGATGCCTTTGAGCTAAAAGAACAAGGATCTATATTTGCAATCATGAATATTGCTTTTGCTTTGGCACCCGCTGTGGGAGCGATATTAGGTATTTTTTTAACACCTCTGCTAATCTTTTGGATATTATTTATAGCCTCTAGTTTTTTACTTATAAACGTTACTTTATTTTTTCCTGAGACTATCAGGAAGAAGAATATAGAGGCCTTAAAACCAAGATATCTGATTAAAAATTACCTGTCTCTTTTTAAAGATCATCAATTTTTCTTTGCAACGTTCATCTTAGGTATTAATATCAGTGTGATTTATGCTTGTCTCATAGAGGCTCCTGATATTTTCGTAAATATCCTTAAGCTTGATAAATTTAACTTTTTATATTTACTTACATTAATGGTTATAGCTGTAGTTTCTGGCTCGCTTATATGTGCTAAAATAAGCCGCATAATAGCATATAAACATTTAGTCAACTTCGGAATGTTTTGTACTCTTATATCTGGTATTTTGTGTGTTTATGCATTTAGAAAATTAACTGGCATGGAACTTTCATTAGCCTTAACAGGAATACTATCTTTAACATTCATTGGAGTTTCTTTTAGTGTACCTCTCTTAACACCTATAGCTTTAGAAAACTTTACCTCGACAGCAGGTGCAGCATCATCAATTATGGGTTTCATGCAAATGGGAATAGCCTCTATAACTACAGCTATCATGACTCAAATCAGCCTAGGTAGTGAGTTTGTTTTATCGTTTGCATTTATAATACTGCCTATTATTGGGCTTGCTATATTTCTACCTTACAGTTGTTATTTCTTAAAAAAATAATTACTATGTGTATTAGTTAATTTTTAGAACATATATCATTAAATAATATTATGCAAAACTATAATGCTAAATCTATAGAAGTATTAACAGGTCTTGACCCCGTTAAAAAGAGACCTGGAATGTACACAAATACAGAAAATCCAAATCATCTTATTCAAGAGATTGTTGATAATAGTATCGATGAGGTACTTGCCCGTTTTGCTGATAATATCGAAGTGAACATACATGGTGATAACAGTATTGAAGTAATTGACAATGGTCGTGGCATGCCTGTAGATATACACCCTGAGCATAATATATCAGGGGTTGAACTTATTATGACAAAACTCCATTCTGGGGGTAAATTTAATAATAAAAACTACACTCACTCTGGTGGATTGCATGGTGTCGGGGTTTCTGTAGTTAATGCTTTATCAAGCCGTCTAGAAGCAGAAATTAGAAGAGATGGTAAAATATACAGTATCACCTTTGAAGATGGTTTTAAAACCAAAGATCTCGAAGTTATAGGTGCTGTTAGTAAAAAAAATACAGGTACAAAAGTCAGATTTTGGCCTAATAAAAAGTATTTCGATGATATTAAAGTTAATTTAAAAGCACTAAAAAACCTACTTGAAGCCAAAGCTATACTTTGTAAAGGTCTTACTATTAAATACTCTAATGAGCAAAAAAAAGAAAATCACACTTGGCATTTCAACACAGGTTTAAAAGGCTACTTAGATCATAAGCTTGCTACAAATACCTTACCTTTGGAACCATTTTTTATAGATAACTTTTCAAATGGTGAATCTTACATAGACGCTGTTTTTTGTTGGTGTGACTCTCCTATAGAATATATAAAAAACAGTTATGTAAACCTAATTCCAACCCCACAAGATGGCACTCATGTTGCAGGGTTAAAAAATGGCATATACGATGCTATTAGAAGTTATATAGAAAAAAACTCTTTGAGTCTAAAAAATATAAAAATAACCGCTAACGATTCTTTTGCTCAACTAAACTATGTAATATCTGTAAAAATTCAAAATCCTCAGTTCTCTGGACAAACTAAAGAAAAACTATCAAACAAAGATGTAACCTCTTTTGTAGCAACTACAGTAAGGGATCTACTTATAATTTGGCTTAATCAACATCCAAATGAAGCTCGTGAGATAGTTGAAAATATTAACAAGATAGCCCAAAAAAGGATAAATGCTGACAAAAAAACTGTACGTAAGCGTATAATGAATACTTCTATCCGCTTACCTGGTAAACTTACTGATTGTATTAGCTCAGATATAAACTCCACCGAACTCTTTATAGTTGAAGGAGACTCAGCAGGAGGATCAGCAAAACAAGCTCGTGATAAAAATTTTCAAGCTGTGATGCCACTTAAAGGAAAAATCCTAAATAGCTGGGAGCTAGATGCTGATTCAATTATGAACTCTCAGGAAATCCACAATATAGCTACAGCTATTGGTGTTGATCCTGACAGTGATGACATTTCTGGTCTTAGATATAACAAAATCTGTATCCTTGCAGATGCTGATTCTGATGGTTTACATATTGCTACTCTATTATGCGCAATGTTTTTGAAACATTTCAGGAAACTCATAGAAAACGGTCATGTGTATATTGCCCAACCGCCTTTATTTAGGATAGATATTGGTAAAAATACTTTCTATGCCTTAGATGAATATGAGAGAGACTCTATAATCTCTAAACACGCTAAAACTAACTATAAAGTAAATATTATGCGTTTTAAAGGTTTAGGAGAGATGAACCCTACCCAACTAAGAGAATCAACTATGGATATATCTTCAAGAAGACTAATACAGCTTACAATTTCAAATACACACAAAGATAGTGAAACCCTAGACATGCTTCTAGCAAAAAAAAGAGCTAAAGATCGCCGTGATTGGTTAGAAAGCCATGGTGATAAAGCTATTACTGAATAAAAAGAGAAATTTAACATGGGAGAAAAGTATGGAAAACATTTGGAAGATTTTAAACGAAAAACTAACTATCGTTATTATAACCCTGTTGGGAATTCTATGTATAGCCAATTTAACCATTAGTAAATATCAAAAAGCTCAAGTCACTCAGGGGTTAGTTAATACTATTGATTGGCAATTTGGCTCTTTTGATGGTAGTATAGGCTACGTTGAATCATATACTCAAAAAATAAAAGATTGTAAAAATCATGACCAAAAATCTTGTGATGATATAGAAGTAAATAATTATAAACAGTTTGCGATGTCTGATTTTAACTATTCTGTTAGAAGTTTAGATAATACTATGGTTAAATATAAACAGCTATATAAACTACTTGGGAAGGAACAAGAATTTTTTCTTCTTACAAACCAATACGATAAAAATAAAATTGCTGTGGCAAAAATATCTGACTACAAAGATTTGGTCAAAAACCTAGATCTTATCAAAGAAATTAGTAAACAAAATGCTGATACAGTTGCTAACCTTTATCAAAATGCTATGGAATACTATTATTCTAGCTTGTAAAATAATAGAGCCTAAAGTATATTATAAACTATAATTCTAAAAAATTACTTTACTCCAATCAAAACACCTACCAGGATCAGTTTTTCTTTGTGGCGCTATATCTTGATGACCCACTATATTCCTCAAAGTTGGATAGCTTTCTTTAAGATCTTTCAATAAAAAGTTTAAAGAAATATATTGCTCTGAGGTATATGTTGACTTATCTGTACCTTGTAATTCTATACCTACAGAAAAATCATTACAATTTTCTCTACCATTATAACTACTAACCCCTGCATGCCAAGCTCTATCATTCACAGAAACAAACTGAAAAATTTCACCATCTCGCTTGATATAAAAATGAGCAGAAACTTTTATATCTCTAAGACTTTCAAAGCTAGCATCCATATTACAATCTAGAGTATTTGTAAATAACCTCTCGACATTAAAATTGTTGTATTGCCCCCCTGGTAAACTTATACAATGAACAACCACCAAGTCAATTTCAATATCAGTTGGACGTTGGTTAAAATTTTCACTTAAAATTTGTTTCGCCTCTGAATACCAACCTTGTTCAAACATCTTAGGCTTTTATGTGTATATATGGTAATATTACAACTCTATCAGTTAATCAAATAATTTTAAATAAACAAAATGAAATACTTAGATTTAAAGCTTATAAAGCTTACTGGATTATATGGAATTTTTACTTTAGTATTAGCTACTTTAAGTTATAATTTTCTTGATATAGAAATCGCTAACCTAATACAAACTAGCGATTTTTTTGGGGCAGAAATTAGCAGTGTTGCAACTATATTTTCAAAAATATTCTCTACAAAAACATGGGCTATTGTAGCTATTTTAGCAACGATGTTTTGTATCTTTAACCACATAAAGTTAAAAAAACCTTCTACCAAAATTTATACTCTTGCACTTTCATTAATATTGGCTATTATCATAGCTAGTACTGTAAAAACCATATTAGCAAGGTACAGACCAGAAATGCTTATTTTGGATAATAAATACGGCTTTCACTTTTTCTCTTTAAAGAAATTATTTAACTCAATGCCATCTGGACACACAACATTATCATTTGCTGGACTTTTAGCAATCGCTAACTTTTTTAATAAAAGGTATGTTGCTGCTATAGCTATATTAATAGCTAGCCTTGTAGCTATCAGCAGAGTGATAGTACTAGATCATTATGTATCTGATGTTCTTGTAGCTACATATGTAGGCATATTCTCATACTTATGGGCAAAAACTTTTGTAGAAGCACAAGTGACAAAAAATTAAAGTAATTTCACCATTTTAAGCCTTTACTTTTTTTAAAACAACGCTTTTGTAAAATCGACAGCATTAAAAACCTGAAGATCATCAATTTTCTCTCCAACCCCTATAAACCTAATTGGTAAAGCCATCTTTTTAGCTATTGAAAAAACTATACCACCCTTAGCTGTTCCATCAAGCTTGGTGATTGTTATACCAGATAGCTTAACGATCTCATTAAATGCTTCTGCCTGACTAAGAGCGTTACTACCAGTAGTAGCATCTAACACCAACAGCACCTCATGAGGTGCTGTGTCATCTAGTTTTTTAATAACCTTAACTACTTTTTTAAGCTCTTGCATTAAGTTATCTTTGTTATGCAGTCGACCAGCTGTATCTGCTATTACGACATCTATATTCTTATATTTTGCTGAACTAATCGCGTCATAAATAACCGAAGCACTATCAGCACCTTCTTTTTGGTATATAACCTGAGTATTGTTCCTATCACCCCACTCACGTAATTGCTCAACTGCTGCTGCTCTAAATGTATCACCAGCTGCTAGGATAACTGTTTTTCCTTCAGACTGAAGCTTTTTAGTGAGTTTTCCTATAGTTGTAGTCTTACCAACACCATTAACTCCTACAACAAGGATCACATATGGAGACTTGTTAGTATCTACTTCTAAAGCTTGCTGACAAGGCAGGAGTATTTCTGTAAGCTTGTCTTTGATAATCTGATTGAGCATGTCTGCTGTTTGTAGCTCATTTCTAGAAATCTTAGCTCTTAGATATTCAATAATTTCATCTGTTGCTGCAACACCAATATCTGCTGTCAAAAGTTGCATTTCAATATCTTCTAAAAGGTCCTTATCTACTATTTTTTGCCCCATTAAAATAGTAGATAAGCTATTACCGAATTTACCTGCTGTCTTTGACAGCCCAGACTGTAACCTTGCAAATAGACCCTTATTACTTGGTTTTTGATCTAAACTATTATTTTCTGACTGTTTCTTTTTTCTAAAGAGCATTATTAGAACCTTGGATTTTAATGTTTATATATTATAAACAAGTATTATTCGAAATATTTATCTCTAAGCTTAGCAATTTTTTGGTGCAAAGGGTCAAACATACTTACTATATTCTTAGACTTAATAAAATGCACCTCTCCTTCAAAAGCAATTTCATCACCTGCTCTTGCGTAAACTTCTAATAATCTATAACGTAACTCCACATTATTAGGATCTTTTTCTAAAGAATCTTGAATAGTGATACTAGCTTCCATATACTTCTCACTATCTAAATACTGCTCTACTAACTCTTTCACATATAGTAACTCTTGTTCAACATTTTCCTGCGGCTCTACCTCTTCAACAGAGTTTTCTGCATTAATACCAAACTTGTTATTAACACTGGTTTCAAACACTATTCCTTTTTCGGTTTTTACAGCTACATTATTATCATTTTCTCCAAATTCCTCTACCAAATCATCTGACAGTATATCTAGATTAGCTTCTGAATAAGGATCCGTGTTTTTAATAACAGGCTCTTCTTGGTTATCTGAAGTATTATCACTAAAAAAATCAAATTCATTCTGTAGAGTTTGCTGTGTCATATAAAAATCCCTACCTGATACTACAGGAGAGATCCGCGACATAAGGTGGTCCCTTTTTCTTTTTGATATAAGTTCTAACTCTAACTCTTTTTTAGAACTGATATTTTCCCATACTTTTTTTGCTATAACAGCTAATCCTGCTAAAATTAGTAAACTTAAAACTAATTTGAATATATTACCAAATGTAAAACCATTAGCTTGTTCATTATTAAAACCTTCTGTTGTTTGAATATCTTGCGAATCTAGATTATCATTATATATCACAGTAGAAGTAGTATCACCTGGAATCAAAGCTGGGATTATCTGTTGATTACTGCTGATAATAGTGTTTTGTGAAGTACTTGTATTTTCAGTAGATGAGCTTGTATCTACTATCTCTCTATCACCAAGCTTTTGTTCTGTAGAATTATCCACCACTGATAAGTTTTGGAGACTAGTAACAGTATTTTGATTATTACTATGGTTATTATCATAAGAGCCATGCAGAATTTGATTTCTATCAAGCGCTAAACCATCTTCAACCTCTGATTTTGTTGTTGGTAAAGCCAGCTTGTCACCAACCCTTATTCTATTGTCAACAATACCAGGTATTTCAGCTTTATTTATACCTCTAATAGCATCTACTAGCTCTGAATTACTAACTCCATCTACAGAGTATGATTTTGCTATCTTATACAAATAATCATTTGGCTTAACAGTATATATCTCCATCGCAAATGATAGATTAACAACAGCTACTACAGTACTTGTTACAAAAATTTTCTTAATACTTCCTAGCATCTAATGACCCTAAATTTATTCTAATAAAGACTAAAAAATTATAACATATTTTTTGCACTTAAAAAGCCTATGAATTTAATGCTCTCTAGTCGAACTAAATACAATATCTGGATTTTTATCTTGGGCAAGTTGTAGATTCACTCCTGTAGGAGCTAAGTAGGTTAAGTATCCAGCGCCATCATAAGCTATATTCGCTTCATATTTTTTCTTAAATTCATTAAGTTTTTTTTCATCATTACAAAAAATCCATCTAGCTAATGCAACATTAACTCCTTCATAAGAACATTTAACATTATATTCACTTGCTAAACGTTGAGCTACTACATCAAACTGTAAAACCCCTACAGCTCCTAAAATAAGGTCATTTGAAATAGCTGGTTTGAAAACTTGGGTAGCGCCTTCTTCTGAAAGTTGTACTAAACCTTTTTGTAGAGCTTTCATTTTTAATGGATCATTTAGCTTTACTCTTTTAAAAATTTCTGGCGCAAAGTTCGGTATACCTTTGAATTTTAAATTTTCACCCTGAGTAAAACTATCGCCTATTTGAATACTCCCATGATTATGTAAGCCAATTATGTCTCCAGCAAACCCTTCTTCAACTTGTTCTCTCTCTCCTGCCAAAAATGTCAAAGCTTTCGAGATTTGTAGCGTTTTACCTGTTCTTTCATGGTATATTTTCATACCTTTTTCATATTTACCTGAACAGATCCTAAAGAATGCTATTCTGTCTCTATGTTTATCATCCATATTCGCTTGGATCTTAAAAACAAAGCCTGTTAATTTTTCTTCACTCGCTTTAACAACTCTTTGATCAGTTTCTCTAGATTGAGGTGCTGGAGCATACTTAGTGAAGCCATCCATCATTTCTTTGACTCCAAAGTTACTAAGTGCTGTGCCAAAATAGACTGGTGTGAGTTTTCCCTCTAAAAACCCCTCTTGATCAAATTTATGGCTTGCACCGCGCACTAACTCTATTTCCATCTCTAGATCTTCGTAAAGGTCTGGGCCTATAGCATCTTTAGCATTCTCTAAGCCAGCAATCTTTTTATAATTATAAATCTCATGACCGTGCCCTCCTTCAAAAAGTGTTACTTCATCATTGTATAAATCATATATACCTTTGTAATATTTACCCATGCCTATTGGCCAATTCATAGGAGCACATTTGATCTTAAGAATATCCTCAACTTCATCTAGTAGTTCCAAAGGATCTCGCGTATCTCTATCAAACTTATTCATAAATGTTACTATCGGTGTATCTCTTAAACGGCACACATTCATCAGCTTAATAGTTCTATCCTCAACGCCTTTTACAGCATCGACAACCATCAAAGCTGAATCTACAGCTGTTAAAGTACGATATGTATCTTCTGAAAAGTCCTCATGCCCAGGAGTATCAAGTAAATTAATTACTCTATCATTATAAGGAAATTGCATAACTGAAGTAGTTATTGAGATACCTCTTTGCTTTTCCATTTCCATCCAGTCAGAGGTTGCATGTATACCACTTTTTTTAGCCTTAACAGTACCTGCTGTTTTTATTGCATTTCCAAAAAGAAGCATTTTTTCAGTTATGGTTGTTTTACCTGCATCTGGGTGAGAAATAATTGCAAAAGTTCTACGCTTAGCGATCTCTTTAAGGGTATTGTTCATAATAATTTAAATAAACTAATTGGCTTTATTTTAATTAGGAGAGTTTACTAAATATTTTATGATTTAAAAACTAAAAATATTCATTTAAAATTTGATGGATCCTTCTTTGTATTTCTTCTAGCGGTAAGCTAGCATCTATTTCTATAGCATTACTTGATGTTTTTACAAGCTTTTTGAATATACTTCTAGTTCTTTCAAAAAATTCTAAACCAGCTTGTTCTATTCTATCTGGAGAATCAACTTTTTTTGCTCTTTGTAGTCCAACTAGAGGTTCTATATCTAGATAAATCACTAGATCAGGCTCACAATTACCAAGAAAATTACTATTTAAAACATCTATTTTTTCTAAATTTAAACCTCTACCACCACCTTGATAAGCTATACTAGACCAGTAAAACCTATCCGAAACAACGTTCACACCCTGTTCTAAAGCTGGTAGAATTAGGTTTCTAGAATGTTGGACTCGACCTGCGTAAATCATTAGTAATTCGGCATCTGGGTGAATCTCTTCGTCATAATTATTATGAAGAATAAGATTTCTCAACTCTTCAGCTATCTTTGTACCGCCTGGCTCACGAGTGTAAATAGCTTGAATTTTCTTTTCAGCAAAAAAATTTTTGATAAACTGCATAGCGGTACTTTTACCTGCACCATCTAAACCTTCTATAACTAGAAATTTACCTTGCATCACACTACTAATCCCATTCTTACTAAACGAAAAGACCAACTATAGTAGCTGATAAAAAACTCACTATCGAAGCCCCATAAACAATTTTCAAACCAAACCTTGCTACTTTGATAGAAGCTTTTTTACTAACAGCTTGAATAGCTCCTATGATAATACCAATAGAACTAAAATTAGCAAATGATATCAAAAACACTGATAAAATAGCTTTCGCATGAATTGAAAGCTCAGCGCCTTTTTTAACCATAAGATCCATAGCAGCAAATTCATTACTAACTAGTTTTGTCCCCATAATTTCACCAGCCAGATGCAATTCATGATCTGGAATACGTAGCAGCCATGCCATAGGATAAAATATATAACCTAAAATACCTGTAAAAGTGATTCCGAAGATTGCGTTACATATAACATCTATAAGGCTCAATAACGCTATAAAACCGATAAGCATCGCACTAACAATTACAGCTATCTTAAATCCATCTAATATATATTCAGCTAACATTTCAAAAAAACTTTGCTTCTCAATATTCTCTTCTAGGTTAATATGTAAGTTATCATAATCAAAAGCTTCAGATTTTTCGTAAGGATTTATAATCGTTAGTACAAAAAATGTGCCGAACATATTCATAACCATAGCTACGACCACATATCTAGGATCAAAACCATTCTCTATACTCAACATCCCCATATACGCACCTGCTATAGCAAGCGAAACTGTAGACATAGCTGTTGCTGCCATTGTATATAATACATTTGAAGGTAAATGTCCTATTATTTTTTTATACGCTATAAAGTTTTCTGATTGTCCAACAGCAAGAGAACTAACTGCGTTAAAAGACTCTAGTTTACCCATTCCTGTTATCTTTGATAGTACAAACCCAATCACCTTTATAAGAACTGGTAATATTTTCAAATACTGTAAAATACCAATAATAGCAGACATAACAATAATCGGCATTGCTACTGAGAAAAAGAAAATATGTCCGCCATCCATATCAACTAAGGAGCCAAAGATAAATCTTGTCCCCTCATTAGCACTATTTAACAAATAACCAAACCCAACAACAATTATAGAAATAACTTTCTCACCAATGTTTGACTTTAGAAAGAAATAAGCTAAGCCTATTTGAACTATGAGTATTAATAATAAATAGTTATATTTAATTTTTTTTCTATCACTACTCCAAATATAAGCCAATAAAAAAGTTGTCAAAATACATAATACAAAAAATAAGAATTTAGTAAGCATCTTTTATATATCCATCATTTGTTAATAAATTATCCAACAAACTACTAACCCCAAACCTAAAGGTTTTAGAATAAATATAGTCTTCTGAAAAAAGTTCTTGAGCTAAGTTTATATATTCTACTGCTTGCTCATAGTTTCTTATCCCTCCAGATGCTTTAAATCCAACTGTTCTCTTAGATTTCTTTATTGTCTGTAAGATAATTTTTGCTGCCTGAAGTGTTGCACCTTGTGGTGTTTTCCCAGTAGATGTTTTGATAAAATCAGCTCCATTATTTATAGCATCTTGGCTTACTGTATGTATCAGCTGATCTGGTTTTAGCTCGCCCGACTCAATTATAACTTTCAAAATTTTATTAGCACAGAGCTCTTTGACTTTAGAAATCATCTTACATGATTTATCAGAAAAACCTTTTTCTAAATACTCTTTATAATCTATTACTAGGTCAATCTCATCAGCACCTAATGCTAAAGCTTCTTTAGTTTCAGCTAAAACTTCCTCTATAGGAAAGCTACCTTGTGGAAAATTTACTACAGTAGCAACTCTGAAGTCTTTGCCTAGCTGCTTTTTAACTAATGGAATAAATTGCTTATAAATACAAATTGCGGCAACTGTACCGAACGAATTTTTTGCTTTCAAACATAAGTTAATAATTTGCTGCTCTGTGTCATCCTCACCTAGTTGAGTTAGATCTATTAAAGATACTATTTTTTGTTTATTAATCACCATAATTTGTTCTCAAAAATCGATTTTCCAAACTCTAATTTCTCTACACCCATAAATTCAGCAATACTTTGTCCAATGTCTGCAAAAGTTTCTCTTGCTCCGATAAATTCTGACTCTATATTTTTACCCCAAAGTAAAAAAGGCACACATTCTCTAGTATGATCTGTACCTACTGCTGTTGGGTCACAACCGTGATCAGCAGTAAGAATAACTATAGTATCATCATCTAATATACTATCTAAGTCAGGAATCCTAGAATCTAAATACTCTAATGCTTTACCATAGCCTTTTGGATCTCTGCGATGGCCAAAACTTGAATCCAAATCCACAAAATTAGTGAATACTATACTATTTGGTCCAGCTTGCAAATACTCCTTTATAGTTTGATTAAATAAATCTTCTAAACCAGTTGCTTTAACTTTTTTGGATATTCCTTGATTAGCATAAATATCAGCGATTTTACCTACTGAAATAACTTTACCACCAGCTTTGGTGAGTTTCTCTAATAATGTTGGTGCTGGAGGTAGTATAGAAAGATCTTTTCTATTACCAGTACGCATATACTCATCTGCTGACTCTCCTATAAATGGTCTAGCTATTACACGCCCTACTTTAATATTCATTTCATCAAGTATGCCTCGGGCTACGTTACATATTTCTAACAAACGCTCCAACCCAAAATAATCTTCATGGGCAGCCACTTGAAATACACTATCTGCTGATGTATATACTA
This sequence comes from Allofrancisella guangzhouensis, assembly GCF_000815225.1. Classification (GTDB taxonomy): domain Bacteria; phylum Pseudomonadota; class Gammaproteobacteria; order Francisellales; family Francisellaceae; genus Francisella; species Francisella guangzhouensis. The sequence continues at coordinate 70,568 of NZ_CP010427.1, forward strand.
TAGGTTTTTTTGTAACACAACTTTCACAGCCATATTGTTTTAGAACTTCAGTACCTGAAGCATGTCCTGCATCTATAAAGCCGTCAACCAATTTTGCTTTGTCAACCCACTTATCTATAAATTCTTTATCAAAGCAACTTTGTTCATTTTTAGGCATAAAATAATACCAATCAAACAAAACCGGCACACCTGCTAGCTCCCAGTGACCACTTGGGGTATCTTTTCCTTTACTAATCTCAGCACAATATCCGTACTTAGAGTTTTTAATTTCCTCTCCTTGAGTTGCTATGTTTAAAGCTAAGGCTTGTCCACGGTTTTGTTCTGCGACTTTTTTTAAGCCTTTCTTAGATAAATTCGGCAGACTAATATTCATAGCATTGCTTTTAAAATAGTCAACTATATGCCCTAAAGTATCTGCTCCTAGATCACCAAACTCTACAGCATCTGGAGCTTGACCAATCCCAAAAGAGTCAAAAAGTAATATTACAACTTTTTTATTTCTCAACATATGTACTCCTCCTTTCCCCAACTAACTTTTTATTTGTTAACGTTTTCTAAAAAGGCTATTCTTATTCCTCGCAAAATCAAATCTGGAGAGATTTCATCAAAAATCCCCTCATCTTTAAACAAACTAGCAAAGCCACCTGTAGCTATAGTGTACACATCGTTTGTACCTATTTCCTTAATAACTCTACTTTTAAGCTCTTTCAGTGCACCAAGATGGCCAAAATATAGTCCTGCACGAATATTTGTAACTGTATCATTACCTATAGCCATATTCGGTTTAACAATAGTTATAGATGGTAGCTGCGCAGCACCTTGGCATAATGCATTTAAAGACAACTTAACCCCCGGCAATATACAACCACTTAAATATTTACGGTCTTTAGTGACAACATCTAAAGTTGTTGCTGTACCTAGATCAATTATCACCAAATTTCTATCAGGATAATCTGCTATTGCTCCTATACAACTTGCTATTCTATCTGCTCCTACCTGGTGTGCTTCCACTGCAGACATATCAAGGTTTAGTTTGAGGTTCATATTCACAAAAAAAGGTTTTAGATCGAAGTATTTTATGATAGCTGATCCAAGTGAATAGTTTAAATGAGGAACTACTGAAGAGATTGCACAACCTGTTATGTGATTAGGATCAATATTGTTTTCACGTAAAACTTGACGTAAAAACACCCCCAACTGATCAGAAGTTGAATCCACCGAAGCTGTAGCATAACGTGTCTGATTAATTAACTTATCACCATCAAAAACACCCGCGTGAATATGTGAGTTACCCACATCCATAACTAATAACATCTTAACGACCTTAATTTCTTACTAAACATAAATAAATTTACCTAGCTTAAACATATTAACACACAATTTGTCATTTATTATAAGAAAATGATTAGCTATTCACTATTTTAAATTTATTAATAAATACTAAAACCAAACCCCTTTATTTTCTAAATTCATGATTTAAAAGCACATTTTCTTTTTAGCTATTGACTATAATTAGGCTCTATCCTAGATCTTGGAAAAATAACTTTTGAACAACAAATCTAGTGAGCTTGATCCCAGTTATCACCAAAATCAACGTTTACCTCAAGTGGTACACTAAGAGTAACAGCTTGCTCCATTATAGTTTTTATTTCCTTACAAATATCATCTATCTTATCTTTTGTCACTTCAAATACGAGCTCGTCATGGACCTGCATTATCATTTTGACATCTTTATTTTGTGCTTTTATAAGCTTAGCATTAACATCTATCATTGCTTTTTTAATAATGTCTGCTGCTGTACCTTGCATCGGAGCATTAATAGCTGCTCTCTCAGCAGCATTACGCTGCATAACATTCCTAGAATTTATTTCTGGTAAGTACAATCTTCTTCCCAATATAGTCTCAACATAGCCACTTTCTTGAGCAACTTTTTTTGCAGTATTCATATATTCTTTGATTCCTGGATAGCGACTAAAATATACTTCTATATACTCTTGGGCCTCATTTCTAGGGATTTTTAGCTGCTTTGCTAAGCCAAACGCACTCATCCCGTAAATCAAACCGAAATTTACAGCTTTTGCTTTTCTTCTTTGCTCACTTGTTACGTCATCTATACTTATACCTAAAACCTCAGCGGCCGTTGCACTGTGTATATCTAAACCATGTTTAAATGCTTTGAGAAGATTTTCGTCTTTGGATAAATGTGCCATAATCCTAAGTTCTATCTGTGAGTAGTCTGCTGCAACTATATAATAACCCTCTTCTGCTATAAACGCTTCTCTTATTTTTCTACCCTCAGAACTTTTAATAGGTATATTTTGTAGATTTGGATCAGATGAAGATAATCTACCTGTTACAGTACCTGTTTGATTGTATGAGGTGTGAACCCTTAAGTTTTTATCAAGCATAGCTGGTAATTTATCAGTATAAGTATTTTTTAGCTTACAAAGATGACGGTATTTCATAATTAAATCAGCTACTTCATACTCTTGAGCTAGTTGTGTAAGTACCTCTTCGGAGGTTGAAGCTTGACCTTTTACAGTTTTTTTGATAGCTGGTAATCCTAGTTTTTCAAACAAAACTTCTCTTAGTTGCACCGGCGAAGATAAATTAAATTCTTGTCGACATAGCTCAAAACATTTTTTTTCCAACTCCTTGGTACTGTTTTCTAGCTCTTGGCTTTGTTTAATTAATTTATCAGCATCTATCTTGACACCATTTTTTTCCATCTGATTTAGAATTAAAGTTAATGGCATCTCTACTTCAGAATATAGCTTATTAAGAATTTCTTCTTTGTATAATAAAGCCTTTAAACAATTATACAATCTGAAAGTAATATCAGCATCTTCAGCAGCATACTTAGCTACCTTTTCGATCTCTACCTGGTCTAAAGTTTGTTGATTTTTACCAGTCCCAGCTATTGCACTGTAAGGAATAGGCTCTATGTCGAGATATTCTTTAGAAACACTATCCATATCATGCCTACCATTACTTTTTAGTACATAAGACATAATCATAGTATCATGAATGGTTCCTTGGATATCAATTCCATACTTGGATAAGACTTTTTCATCAAACTTAAAATTATGCGCAACTTTAAACTTTTGATTATCAGAAAATATTGGTTTTAAAGTTTCTAATACAGTTTTTAGCTCAAGTTGTTGTGGTACTCCAAGGTATCTGTGTTGTAAGGGGATATAATATGCTTGTCCTTTATCAGCACAAAAGGATAACCCTACCAAATTTGCCTCATAAGTATCTAATGAATCCGTTTCTGTATCAAATGCAAAACCATCTTTATTTTCTAGAGTTTTCAATAAACTTTCTAACTCTTTATCTGTAAGAACTGTTTTATACTCAATATCTACGGCTTTTACTTCAACAGCTGCCACATCTATATCTAAAGCCTTTAAAAGTGATCTAAACTCATACCTTTCAAAAAGTTTAAGTAAATTTTCTTTATCCATTTCTTTGCATTTTAGATCACCGATAGAAATATTTAGCTTAAGGTCACACTTTATAGTAGCTAATTGGTAAGATAACCTAAGAAGATCTATATTATTACGCAGGTTTTCACCAACTTTGCCTTCTATTTTATCTTTATTTTCTATAATATTTTCAATACCTTTAAACTTTTTCAGCCACTTAACTGCTGTCTTTGGACCAACCATTGGAACCCCAGGAATATTATCAGAGGAATCTCCCATTAAAGCCAAATAATCTATAATTTGGCTAGGTTCCACTTGATACTTTTCTAAAACTTTTGGAATATCTGTTGTAAAATCTTTCATTGAGTCATATAACACTACATTTTCACTCACTAACTGAGCCATATCTTTATCACCTGTGGATATAACTACCTGATAACCCTGAGCTTCAAGCTCTTTTGCTAAAGTACCTATTACATCATCTGCTTCAACGTTTTCTTTGATAATAAGGGGAAAACCCATTTTTTTAATTATTTCATGTAAAGGCCTAATTTGAACTCTTAGTTCGTCATCCATAGCCTTACGATTTGCCTTATATTCTGGGTAGATTTCGTGACGAAAGCTCTTACCTTTGGGGTCAAACACCACTGCAACGTAGTCTGTTTGATACATTACTGGTAATTTTTTAATCATATTGATGACACCCAAGATAGCTCCAGTAGGTTCACCTTGACTATTAGTGAGCTTTGGTAGTGCGTGAAAAGCTCTAAATAAGTACGACGATCCATCAACCAAGACTATTTTTTTCATGAGAAATTTTGTAATAATTTTTATCAGGTTAATACTAATATATATGGATCATTTTGGCAAATTTAAATATCTCATAGACTGTTAAATAAATCCTACAAAAACGCGTAATGTTAAGCAGTTTTGCAGAATGCTCAATGGGTTTTCATGGTTGACAACAATTTTTAAGATTTTGTAAACTCACAATAAAGAAGTATGTTGTTATAACTTACGCAATAAGTGGCGAAACGTTATTTTTAGCCGTCGTTTTGTCAAACCACCTTACTTTTTAGGCAACCGTCTTTTCCGTGGAGACGAGAATCTTTTGGCTTTTATCCAGTACTTAAAATATCTCCGTGTCAAGCACGAAGATGGCTATATTATTACCCACAGATACCCATCTACGCGAGTATGACTTCAGTAGGCTGCCATCACCCATTTTCAGAACTCTTAGGAGCCCACATTTCTAGGATTTCAGAATTATCCAATTCTGTAGCAATATGATTTTCAACTAGGGCCCCTCCAGCTATATCTGTATCTTGGTTTTGATTACGCTTAGCTTCATATTCAGCTATTGATAAATCTCTAAGCATGCGTAGCGTTTCATTCATAGCTGCAAAATCATAAGTACTGCCATCTGCTAGTTTAGCTATTACCTTAGTTGCATTTCGCTCGCGGGCTTGCTCCTGGTAATAGCGGGTCAAAATGTATCTATCCCCATCTTGAGTATCGTTTATAGCTAAATTATCTCCTACATCCTTAACGTAAGTGTCTGAGCCTTCTCCATCTTTTAAGGTATCATTACCGGTAATAATGTTATCATTATTACCTACTAAAACGTCATCTGCATCTGTATCTATTTTAATGTCGGTTTTATATAAAACTGAACCATCAGCGAATTCAAATCCTGTAAGGTTATTGCGACCACTATAAAACTGCCTTACTTTTAAGCCTTGTGTTATATCGTCTCCAACCTGGATAATTAAATCACTTCCATCCTTCTTGAAAGACAAATCATCCTGAGTAATACCTTCCCCAAATGATATTGTATTTAATGTATTAGATCCACCGATTAAAGTGTCAAATCCATCTCCTAAGCTATATTTGATAGTGTTTTTTGAAGTATCTTTATTCAGGTAACTATTGGTTTCCTCCCTATAACTTCCGTAGCTAGCACCATTAGTAGCACTTAAACGAATGATATCATCACCCCTGCCAGCTTCTATAACATCATCACTTATACCTGTATATATAATATCATCGCCATCTGTACCAATAATTGGAGAGTTTATTTGTTCAGAATTCTTATCTAATATCGTCCCGTCTGCTAATTTTATATCTTTGATTTTACTACTATAAAAAAATTTTCTAATCTTTACACCTTGGCTAACATCATTATTTATATTTATTGTCAGATCATTACCATCTCGAATAAAAGATAAATTCTCTAGCGATATCCCCTCTCCAAATACTAATGTATCTCTAGCTTCTTTATATGAAACTTCTGAAATTATAGTATCAAAACCATCTCCCAGATTATAAATTATTGTGTCTGCTGAATCATCTGAATAATAGTTATAAAAACCATCTTCAAATACTTCTCCGTCATCTCTAATTAAATCATCGCCCTTACCAGCAATAATAGTCTCGGAGAATTTAGTCGATTGAATAGTATCATCACCTTGCGTTCCATAATACGTAGGGCTTAAAAACTTATCATCTCTATATATAACTGTACCGTCACTAAATTCAAAACTCTTAATATGATCACTATCGTTCCATTTATTACCTATTACATAATAGTTTTCTAAAATTAATCCTTGAGATTCATCATTATTTATATTTATGATTAAATCTTTTTCTTCTCTCCTAAATGACAAATTACTTAAGCTTATCCCTTCGCCAAATATAACTTTATCTGCTGTATTTTCACGGGAAGAGTAATTATAGCTCCCTTGTTTTATAGTATCTAAGCCATCTCCTAAGTTATAAACTATAGTGTCATTAGTCATATAATTACTGTGGATAATATCATTACCTGCACCTCCAATAACTATATTATTTTCTCCAAGAGTAGTCTCGATATCAGCATCTTTACTACTTCCTATAATCAACCTTTTTCCGTTTATAACTATACCACTACTATTCACAGTTCCAAATTGATTAAGTTCTAGCTGAGATAGTAAAGACAAATCACTATCTCCTTCAAACAACTTATTATAATCCCATTTGTAATCACTAAACCCTTCACCTAATATACTTTTTATATTCGCTACTAAGTTTACTGTAGTTGCTATATTTCCGTCTGATTCAGAATATATATATTCATTTAATCTACTAAAATCAACATCTATCACATTACCATTTGTATTATATGTAAAATCTAATTTCGATAGAATTTCTGGATAAGCTACCTGTTTAAAGATCGATGTCTCTATTGATCTTACAACATCATTGTATAAGCTATTTATTCCGTTGGTACTCATGCCAGTCACACCACCAACTTGACTCCAAGTGTTTACAAATATCTCATCTGTTAATATATTCTCCTGTCCTCTAGTTATAGCGTAACTTCTAACAACTCCTCCATAACTTAGGTTTAATTGCTCGTTAGAAACACTCATACTTATCATATCATTATCTGTTAAAGCTTCTAACGTTTGGATTTTTTCAAGTGTGCGTCTAGTTTTATCAGAAATGTCAAATTTAAAAGTAGTACCGTCCTCTAGTTTTAAATTTTCAATTTTTAGAGTATCTGAAAAATCTGTAGATCTGGTCCATTCACTAATTAAAACACCTACTTTCGACATATCTTTAAAGCTTTCTATTGGATTAGCTTTCATCTCTTTTAAAATATTGCCTAATTCATCATCTAAACTAGCCGCTTTGGATAAGCTTCTAACTCGACCTATACCTTTGATTTCTATACCTAGTTCTTGTATCTCAGCAGAAGCCTCTACTGTATCATTAACAAACTCTCTAATAGCAGGCTCTCTATCTAAAAATAAATTACCAACCTCTGCTGTAGTTCCATCAGTTTTTGTGAAACTACTTATATGAGTTATATTTCCTGCTGCTGTATTTCTTACAACTCTAGTTGCATTGAGATTGATCTCTTTAATCCCAGCTTCACTCAAGCTACTTAGTTCATCTTGCTGTGAGATACCATCTTGATTCTTATCCTGCCAGATTTGAAGCTTCTCAAATTCTTCATCTTTTATATCAAAGACCCCATCGGCGTTAGTATCTAACTCTCTCAATGCATCAAAGCCATTACTAGCTATGCTTCCATCTTCTTTAATAGTATTATCACCAAATAACTCTCGACCTGAATCTATAGTTCCATTACCATCTATATCTCGAACTAACAGACCATCATCTGCACTTACCCAGCCTGTACCATGCTTTACGCTATGACCAGCATGGTCAAATAATACTCCATCTTCTACAGCTATTGTCTCGATGCCATCTCCGTCTAAATCAAAAGTTAATGGGTCACCTCTTCGTACTATAACTCTCTCAGCGCTTCTAGTACGCTCTGCAATATCATATACTTGATCTAATAATACGTTTTGTGCTGTTGTAAAGTCCAAACCTAATGCTGTCTCTATTATGCCTTTGATAAAACTATTATCTTTAAGTGACTCAACAAACTGCTCTTTAACCTCTATACTTTGATCTGATACTGCTTCAGCAAGGTTACTAACTATAGCATCTCCTTGCTCGCCTCCAAGAGACTCTTGAATAAACTCATAGTTCTCAAGGATACTTGCGTAGTTATTAGCCACTGTTTCATAGCCCTCAATGTTACTAAGCATTTTCTCTAAGCCAGCTTTAACTGCTATAATTGAATCTAACTTAGCATATGGATTATCAACGCTTGCAACTCCTAATTCATTAGCTACTTGACTAATAGCTCTATCCCAACGATCCATACTAGATATCTCTTGCCTTAAAGCTGCACTTTGAGCATCTAATGTAGATAAAATTTCCGCTAGATTTTCTACAACTAACTCCCCAGTTTCTGAGAGCAACGTTGTATTAAAAGTAGACTGGTTTGCATCTGTAAAGTATGTAATACTATGACTAGCTGGACCTCCATCAGTATTACTATACATCATAACCTGACCTATAACATATTCCTGACCTGAGATATTACCTGAACGACTAACTACATCGCCTACCGTAATATGTGAGTAAGCAACATTGTTAATCGAGTTTGCAACTTCTGAACCATACTCAGAGCGAATATACTCTCCTGCTTGTGGAGCATTAAAAGTATCTACTTGGGTTATAGAGATATTATCACCATAAGTTTTATCAGTATACGCAGCTTGTACTTGTGCTAAATAACCTCCTAATGAGTGTCCTGTGAATATTACTTCTGTTGAAGTGTTCCTTGTATCAAGCACACTCTTCACAAACTCATTAGCTGAATTAACTTGGGCATTTGATATCTCTATTGGACTATATTCATTTACTGCCAAGATAGCATCTGCTACCAAATCATTAATTTGAGATGGTTCTGTACCTCTACTTGAAAAGATTACTTTATCTGGGTTATCACCATGAGAAATAGCCATCCCTGTAAAACCATTTAATGAATTACTTTCTGCTTTTACGATATTATATTGGTCAAGTGAATCTACTAAAGTCGAATTATTCATTAGATAGCTTGCTGTACCAGCATCTAAGCCATCTCGGATTATATAACTACCATCTGCATTAGTTACAAAATTTCCTTTTGCATCTGTTTCATAAAACTGTTTACCCAATGATAGTGGTTTACCATCACTTCCAACTTTAATATTACCCTCAAATACATTTGAATATATTAGCCTATCAAATACAGCATTTTTATTGCTTGTAGCTTGTATTGCATCATTAAGATTTGTTTCTAATTGATTTGTAGAAGTTGTGTTGCTCATAATATTTCCCTCTTTATTTATTGTCTAATTGTAAAACTTGTTTATATAATTGCGTGTCTATTAATGGTATGTATTCTCTTCTAACTGCTATCCATACTAAATCATCTGGATTATCCTGTTTTCTCCAGTATGGAACTGTAGGTTTTCCATAGTTCTTAAATAAATGAAACTCTCTAGCTATATCAGCTAAACTATGAATTCGGTCTGCTGTACTATATCTAAAAATTGCATTTTGACGCTTTTGCTCATCTTTAATTCCAAAATAAGTCTTGCAATACTTCTCTATACTATTTTTCTCACAGCCATATATGCGTAGCCAGCCCCAAGCATACTTTTGGATATCGCCATCATTTTCAAAATCTGACCAGTTATAATCTATATTTTTATCTACCGCTTCATCTATATATTTATCAAAAGTCAAACCTTTGGGTAAATCATATACAGCTACTTCTAACTCATAACTATATAGATGTAATGATCTAAAATAATTATTAATATTCTCTATCATCTCTAAAACCTTAAGCATTCCTTGTGGAGTTTTTGGAGCATCTACATAGATAGTGTTGTATACCCTTATATATTCATGTCTTTGCTTTATTTTCTCTTTCATTGGAATACTGTTATTGAATAAAACTGCTAAAGTCTTTCTCATCTCACTTATAGGCTTTTGATACTCGCCGTCTACAGGATTTGCCCCATCAATACTTGCTCGAATCACATTATTTGTACTTACAGCATCTACATAAGATCTAAAAAGAGCCTTCCAGTCCATAGCTTGTTTAGCATTGCCAAAGTTATCTACTACCTTATTAGATTTTTCATAGTATGAACCTCCAGACTCTAAATCTTTATAACTTAAATCTTTAGCCTTAAAATTATACCCACCTAAATTACTTGAGTAGCTGACATCCCAAACTTCAAACTTGTCACCTTGATACTTCTCTTCTAGACGCTTCTCGATCTTTGCTTTAACCTCCGGATAACCAGTTAGCCAATCTAAAAGCCCACAGTACCCCATCGCTGGAATTGCCAGTATTGTTGCTAGTAGTAGTTTTTTGAGTTTCATTCATTACTCCTATTGTTAACTAAAAATTCCCCTTCAAGTGTTGAAGGGGTGGCAGTCGCTAGACTGACGGGGTAGTACTTTTAACTTTTGTAGTTTACCCTCTAAATAAAATAACACTCCTTCAATATTAAATTTAACATCTTCATCTAATATTCTCTCAATACCCAAACCTAAACTTTCTAAATAAACTTGCCTTTGTTCATCATATTCAAACTTATTATTATGGCTAGAACCATCTACTTCTATTACTATATTCAAACTAGGACAATAAAAATCTACTATGTAATTACCTATTATTTTTTGACGATGAAAGTCTAGATTCAATAACTGCTTATTTCTAAGTTTATTCCACAATAACACTTCTGATAAATTGCCTGCTTGGCGCAATTCTTTTGCTCTTTGCTTTAATTTAGAGTTATAAGGTAATTTAATATTCATATAGTAAAAACTATCTCACCGGATCAACTAAAAATGTAGATTTCAAAGTACTACCCCGTCTTGCTATGCAAGCCACCCCTTCAACGCTTGAAGGGGAATTGTTCAATACCGCTGATACTTCTGCTGTTGACCCTGCTAATTGATTTGACATAGTAACTCTCCCTTTTATTTGTTTTCTGATATTATTTTTTCAACTGCTGGATAATATTTTGTTTTATCTAATGGTGTAACTTTTCGACCATTTTTAGCTTGCCAGTATTCATTCACATACTTCCTACCACTTTGTCCTGTTATCCTTTCTACAGTTGGTTGACCATAGTTATCATATATCTCAAAATATTTAGCTACATCTTGGATGCTGTGAATTTTGTCTGCTTTTAGAGTACTTTTGTCTACCTTAACTAATTCCTTCTTTTTTTCTGTTCTGTATTTAATATTACAGGTCTTATCCCAATCTAGTAAACTATCTCGACATGATTTAATATTTAAATACCCCCACGCGTATTTATATAATTCCTCATCTTGATATTTATCTGCTATAGAAAAACCTGACCTTTGATATTCCCTTTGTAACTTTAACCATTCGGATATGTTAAACTTATCAGGCACATCAAAGGTCTCGATATTTAAGGTATACTCGCCTACATCATGCTCTTGAAAATATTTATTTACTTCATAGACCATTTTTAAAACTTTATAAATTGACTCAGGATCTTGTTTAGACTGAATACTAAGACCAATACCTATTCTAACTAAGCCTTTTTTATCAGCTATTAACTTACTGGCATCAACTCCATCTTCATACATATAGTCAAGCGTAGAATCCACTATTTTCATGGTCTCCTTAGCACTCATTTCTACAGGAGTTACTGAACCAAAACCTGCGACAAAATTATAATTATCACTAACTTGTGATATATAAGGCTTAAGTATTCTTTCCAAATCTCTTTTAAGCATTTCCTTTTTAAAAACATTTGCTGCTATTACACCACTCTCAGGAAAGTACGAGCCACTTCCTGTGATATCTTTGGTTATATCCTTAGCTTTAAAGTTATAACCTTTGAGATTATCTGAGTAAGTTAGCTCAAGTATCTCAAATTTATCGCTATTGTATTTTTCAGTTAGCCTTTGACTTAGTTTCTCTCTAACCTCCGGATATCCAGTTAGCCAGTCTATAAGCCCACAATATCCCATAGCAGGGATTGCTAGTATTGTTGCTAGCAATAATTTTTTCATACTTAAGTCCTAAATAAAAATTGGCCAATTTAATTTTAGCTTAAAATATGGAGATTACAAATACAAGGAGAAATTTATATTTTATGCACATTAGCGGGTCAGTAGTTATTAAAGCCGATGCCCAGAAAATAAAACTGCTTGAACATAATGAGTTTTTTATTTTCCATTGGCTTATAATTACGTTAGCGTAGTGCTAGGCAATTTTGCATACCATTCTCCTCTTGAGAGGAGTACCCTGCTTGCAGGGGGAGGTGTGGTTGCCATGAAAAAAGTACCTCGCTATTGCTTACACAGTAAGTGGCGGAACTAATTTTCATTCTTTAACTATTTTTATTTATAAATATTCTATTTGCTTTCATCCCAAATCCTCATAGGTTCAGGATTAAACCTGGGATGACAATTATGAAAATGGTGTAAAAGCGTCTAACCTTAAATCTATATCCAAATACCACCAGTTCTCCTTACTGAAACTTTTACATTTAATAGCGTCTTTATACGTCATTATTACAGTTTGTGAATCATCAATAGTAGAAAAATCCTCTTTACTAAACTTATGATGATCTTTAAACACTTTTTTATCTACTATATCTAATCCACAATCTTCTAAGCTAGCAAAAAATTTATTAGGATTACCAATACCTACTACAGCAACTACTGATTTTTTATCAAAATCTCTTATAGGCACACGCTTAGCCGAAGAAATATTTACAAACTCAGTGGCTATAATTTTAGTAAAGGTAACATTCTGATTATAGGATAGTAACAACTCTTTGTCTTTTAGAGCACACTCACCAATAACTATTATACTATCTACTGACTTTAACCTTTCTATAGGCTCTCTCAGCGGTCCAGCTGGTAAACACAAACTATTACCAAACATACGTAAAGCATCAATAACTACTATCTCATAATCTCTAGCTAACTTATAATGTTGTAAGCCATCATCACTAATTATTATATCTGTATCAGGATATTTTTTTTCAATAAACTTAATAGAGTCTACTCTTTCAGGGCTAATAACTATAGGAGCCTTACAATCCAAAGAATCATAAAGCATAGCAGGTTCATCACCGCATTGACTAGGAAGAGTATCTTTGTTTACTTCAAAAGGATATTCAGCAGATTTAGCACCATAACCTCTACTTATAATAACTAGTTTTTTATTTTGCCTGAGATAGTTCTCAGCCAACCTCCTAACTACAGGAGTTTTACCTGTACCACCTACAGAGATGTTACCAACGACAACAACTGGTATTTTAGATTTATATTTGGATTGACATTGTTTTTTTTTACGAAAATCAGCAATCCTTGAAAAAACAGCTGATACTGGTTTTAGCAAAAAACTCACTAAACTAGCCCCTTGCTGATACCATATTTTATCTAGCATTTGAATCTACTCAAGACCTGATTGATACAATTTACTATACAATCCATTATTCTCTAAAAGTTCTTGATGCTTGCCACTCTCAACAATTTTGCCACCATCCATAACTACAATTTTATCAGCATTTTCGACTGTACTTAACCTGTGTGCTATTACTATAGTAGTACGTGATGTTGTTAGATTTTCAAGCGCCTGCTGGACAACCCTTTCAGACTCATTATCCAAAGCACTTGTTGCTTCATCAAATATAAGTATCGGAGCATCCTTTAATAATGCCCTAGCTATAGATATTCTCTGACGCTGACCTCCGGAAAGTTTAGAGCCATTATTACCTATCCCTGTATATATACCCTCTGGTAAAGTTTCAACAAATTCATAAGCATTAGCTCTTTTTAAAGCCTCTATAACTTCTTGCTCTGTCACATCTCTATCTGTACCAAATGCTACATTATTATAAACAGTGTCATCAAATAGATGTACGTTTTGTGAAACCATCGATAAATGAGAACGTAGATTTTTTAATGTTAAATCACGACTATCAACACCATCAATATAGACTACTCCCTCATGTTGAGCATAAAACCTTGATATAACACTAGTAAGTGTCGTTTTTCCACTGCCAGATCTACCAACAAAAGCTACTGTCTCACCTGCTTTAATATCAACACTTACACCATCTAAAACTTTTTGCTCGCCAAATGAGAAGCTTAAGTTTTTAACGCTAATGTTACCTTTAACTTGAGCTAATTCTTTACTTCCCGTTTCTTTCTCTCCTGGGTAATCGAGTATGTAGAAAATATCTTCTGTTGCTGCTACAGCTTTTTGAATAACAACGTTTACTTTGGTTAAGTTTTTAATAGGTTTTAATATAGCTGCAGCTGCCGCAAAAAACGAAGCAAATGATCCAGCTGTTAGCCATGAAGCACCACTTTCATTAGTACCAAAAATTGCTATAGTAAATAAAGAAAAAGCTAAAACTAATGATGCTATAATTTGTATAATCGGAGAAGTCAGCGCGTCTAAAGCAATTGTTTTAATTTGCTGTGAATATGTATAATCTAAATTTTTGAAGAATTTGCTTTCTTGTTTTTTCTCAGCCCCAAAAATTCTTATTTCTTTGTAGTTTCTAAGGGTTTCTTCTGCAGTGTGTGTAACATCCCCCATTGATGATTGGGTATTCCTACTTAAGGCCCTAAATTTTTTATTTATTAAAGCTATAAATAAACCCAAAAAAGGCCCTACTATGATTAAAAATAAAGATAATTGCCAACTTGAAACTACCATTACTATTATTAATCCTATTACAAAAGTACCATCCTGAACCACAGTAATAATTGCTGTAGAAGTTGCTTCTGTCACTTGATCAACGTTGTATAATAATCTAGATATAATTTGCCCTATAGAATGCTTATCAAAGAAACTTGCAGGAAGGTTCATAAACCTTTTATATATTTCTTTTCTAAACCTATAAACCACCTTCTGCCCTAAAGAACCTATAAAATATTGTGAGATAAAAGACCCTAAAGATCTTAAACCTAATAACCCCACCATACCTAATCCCATCAACATTAGGATTTGACCACTTTGCTTAGTAATGTCTCCATCCGGCCCAAAACCATAATTCAAAATTGGATTTATCAAATAAATCATTGATGCATCTGCTGCTGAAAAAAAGATGCTACCAATAGCTGCAAGCGCTAAAAAATACCATAAGTGACTTACTTGCTTGAGCAATCTTTTATAAAGTACTGTTACTTTTTCTCTATTTATGTTCCCAGAAAGGTTGTTAGAGGAATCTGTTTTTAAATCTATTTTATCTATTAAATTTGCCATATAACTGCTAAAAAGATACTAGAGTATCGAAAAAAACTAATCACATAAACCAACATTATACACTTTTTTCTGATAACATAAACAGACAAATAACCATAGCTTTATCAACATGAAAACCTATCTAGTAGGCGGCGCTGTTAGAGACATGCTACTTGGATTAACTCCAAAAGACAAAGACTGGGTAGTTGTAGGAGCTACTCCAGAGCATATGCAAAAATTAGGATTTAAAAAGGTTCTGTCAAATTTTCCGGTATTTATTGACCCCAAAACAAAACATGAATATGCTCTAGCAAGGACAGAACGTAAGGTTTCTAAAGGATACCACGGTTTTGAGCCAGATTTTTCTATAGCTACAACACTAACAGAGGATCTAAAACGCCGTGATCTAACCATCAACTCAGTTGCATTGGATGAAAACAACAATATCATCGACCCATTTAATGGGCAACAAGACATAAAAAATAGAATTCTCAGACATACCTCAGAAGCCTTCTGCGAAGACCCTCTTAGAGTTATTAGGATAGCTAGATTTAAAACGCAACTATGCGAATTTAACTTTAAAATAGCAGATGAAACAAAAAAAGTGGTCTATAAAATACTAGAAACTGATGAACTTCAACATATAGCAAAAGCTAGGCTATATGCGGAATTTATAAAATCACTAAAAAACCCTCGTATTTTTTTTGAATCTTTAAATGAATTGAAAACTTTAGAACCACTTTTTCCTGACATTCAGAAACAATTAGGTTTAATACCCCCCATAGATTTTTTTTACAATAAATTATATAAGTTAGCAACTGATGATACAAAAATAGCCTTAACTTTCTTTAACATAGATCGAAATTCGCTAAATAATATTAGAAAAGAGTTATCTTTAACAAATAACCAATATAAATTAATGATCGCTGTCAATTATATGCATAGCATACTTGATCCTAAAGAAAAAAACTCATATGAAAAAATTTTATCACTTCTAAAAAATGCAAATCTACTACGAGATAAATGTCTATTTAGTAAAACTATAAAAGCATATTTACGTTTAACAAAAATCTTAAAGCAATCCAGAGACACAGATAAACCAATCAATAAAATTAAAAAAATATGTAAATTAGTTTCAGAAATAAATAAATTGGATATTAAAAACCTAGCAAGCACAATACCAAAGAGTCAGCTCAAACTAAAGGTTCACCAACTACATTTAGATATTGTCAAAAAACTATATTTTTTATGATACAATAACTTAACGTTTGAATTAGTAAACTATATGTTCTATTGAATTTAAAAATGAGAAAAGTTGGTAACTTAATATTTCCAACTAATATTTTGCTTTGTGCTGTTGCTATCATAATCATAGCATTTTCAGTTTTCGTACTGAATTGGAAACCATGTCCTATGTGTTTGCTACAGCAATGTAGCGTAGCTGCGATAGCGGTCTTTAGTACCCTTGGATGGATTAAAAGAAAATTACCTATTTTTTCACTGGTAATTAGGATTATTATCTTTATAGTTATTATTATAGGGCTTTATCTAGCTGCGGACCAAACATATATCCAATATTTTGCAACAAATATCCCTTCGTACGATAGTTCGTGTAGCGAATTAAGCAATAACTTCATAATACAAGCTACAAAGGTCTTTACAGGCACTATAGAAAGTTGCTCTGATACCTCTAAAGAAATTTCCGGTATTAG
This sequence comes from Allofrancisella guangzhouensis, assembly GCF_000815225.1. Classification (GTDB taxonomy): domain Bacteria; phylum Pseudomonadota; class Gammaproteobacteria; order Francisellales; family Francisellaceae; genus Francisella; species Francisella guangzhouensis. The sequence continues at coordinate 87,358 of NZ_CP010427.1, forward strand.
CTTAGCAGTTTATAGCTTAATGTTCTTCACAAGTTTACTAATTATAAATACAATTTCTTTTTTTATAATTCTTTTTAAAAAGGTAGAAAATAAATGTTAGATTACAAAAAAACTCTGTCCAATGTAAAACAAAAAATTCATGGCAATAAAAAAAATTACTTAACCTTTGTTATAGTAACTTTAATTGTTACCTGGCTAATTTTAGGGAAACTTGGTATCTCAGTTGCTATTATGTATTTTACACTTCAATCAGATCTCATAAAGAAACAACTCTCGAAATTAAAAGATAAAAAAATTGCATCTATTGCTATAGTAATTGGAGCAGCTTTAATATTCGGTGGAATATTTGGTTTTACAAGCTTTGTACAAAGTTTAATCAAACATGGGATGGCGTCCTATGTACCTCAACCAGTAGCTGTAACATCATCTGTAGTTAAAAAAACACAGTGGAAACAAATCATTAATACTATTGGTGAAGCACAAGCCATCCAATCAACTGAAATATCATCTCAATCAGGTGGTATTGTCAATGAAATACACTTTAAAAGCGGCCAAGAAGTGAAAAAAGGAGACTTACTTTTCAAGCTTGACACAAGCCAATTAAAAGCAAATTTAGAAGAAGCGCTCTCAAAGCTAAAACTCGCTAAGTTAACTAAAGATAGATATGACCAACTAGCCGAACAAAAAGCAACATCTAAAGAAACTGCTGATAAAGCTGATGCTGATTATTTATCCACTCTAGCACAAGTACAGAATATTGAATCCCAGATTGCCTTCAAAGAAGTCAGAGCACCTTTTGATGGTAAAATAGGTATTAGAAATATAAGTTTAGGTCAGTATTTTAACAATGGTGACAGTGCGGCCACATTGACGAAAATAGACCCCATATTTATCACCTTCCCAGTACCTCAAAATAAAGTTAGCCTAATTAGTGTTGGTCAAGAAATAAGCTTCTACTCAGACTCTTTTCCAGGAGAAACTTTTAAAGCAAAAATTACCGCTATAAATTCCTTTATTAATAAATCAAATAGGTCAATCATGACCCAAGCTACTTACAAAAATCCTGACCGTAAAATTTTTCCAGGCATGTTTTTAACCGTTCATGTAAACTTACAACCAAAAGAAGATTCTATAGTTATACCACGAAATGCTATTTCTTATAGCTTATATGGAGAGTCTGTATATACTTTAGAACCTGCGATTGACAAAGACGGTAAAACTCAAAAAGCATCCTACACATCAACTGCCAAGGGTGGTATGGAAACTGTAAATACTGATAAAACTCTCTACAAGGTAGGGCAAGAAAATGTACAAGTTCTAGAGACCAGAAATAACCTAGCGCTAGTATCTGGACTTAAAGCTGGTACTACTATAATTACTTCTGGGCAGAATAAAGTTCGTAAAGGATCAAATGCTGTAATAAATAATGATGTGAAAATAGACAATAACATATACGATGAAGGAATCCAGTAATGAAACTTATTGATATCTTCATCAGAAAACCAGTCTTATCACTGTCAATAAGCTTTATGATTATTGTTGTTGGAATCGGATCTTTTTTTACATTGCAGATTAGACAATATCCGTATATAGACAGTGCTACGATAACCATATCCACTAGCTACCCAGGGGCTAACCCATCTACAATTCAAGCATTTGTGACTAGACCTCTTGAATCATCTGTTGGTACCTCAAAAGGTATCGACTATATGACTTCTGAGTCTGCTCTAGGCACTAGTACTATTACTGTATATGTTAAACTTGGATATAATTCTAATGATGTACTATCTGAAGTTGTCCAGAACGTCAATGCTGTATTAAATAGACTACCACAGGATGCCTATTCTCCTTCGATTAAATTAAATCCTGCTGATAATTTTCCCTCTTTAATACTTGCTTTTACAAGTAAGTCTATGAATACTTCTGAAATATCGGCTTATGTAAACTCAGAACTAAAACCTAAACTACTAGCTCAAGGTGGTTTAACAGATGTTAATATTTGGGGGTTTAAACCTTATGCTATGCGTATATACCCAAACAAAGAACGTATGGCAGAATATGGGATAACACCAACTGAACTAGCAACAGCGGTTGGTTCGAATAGTTTAGTTTCTGCTGGTGGACAAATTCAAGGACCATACCTTAATTACACTCTTAATCCTCAAACGAGTATGTCATCTTCTCAAGAATATGAAAACTTAATTGTTAAGAAATCAGGTGATCAGATAATTAGATTAGAGGATGTCGCTAAAGTGGAACTTGGAGCACAAGATTATGACTCATCTGTAACTTTTGATAATAAAAATGCTGTTTTAGCTGGTGCTGTAGTCTCACCAGAAGAAAACCCCCTTAGTGTTGTAAGCAAACTTGTCGATCAGCTGCCAAGTATAAAAGCAAGCTTACCAAATGGGTTAGATGTTGATATTGCATATAATAGTACTCTTTATATAGAAAGCTCAATTGATGAAGTTATACATACTTTAATAGAAGCTGTAATTATTGTATCAATTGTGATGTTTTTATTTTTAGGGTCACTTAGAGCTATTATCGTACCGATTATTGCTATCCCCTTATCTATTATAGGCTCTTTTTTCTTAATGAAAATGATGGGATTTTCAATAAACTTACTCACCCTATTAGCTATGATTCTCGCCATTGGTTTAGTAGTAGATGATGCCATTGTAGTACTTGAGAATATTTATAGACATATTGAAGAGGGTATGGAACCTTTTGCTGCAGCTATCAAAGGAGCTCGTGAGATAGCTAACCCTGTTGTACTAATGACTCTAACTTTAGTAGTTGTATATGCCCCTATTGGCATGATGGGTGGATTTACAGGTCAGCTATTTACAGAGTTTGCCTATTCTCTTGCTGGTTCAGTTCTAATCTCAGGCCTTGTTGCTTATACACTTTCCCCTATGATGTGCTCAAAAGTTCTTAATCGTGAGATGATGAACTCAAAATTAGTGGTTTTCATAGATAAGTTTTTCAGTAAACTAACAGCCAAATATAAAGCTCTCTTAGAATTTGTATTAGGAATTAAACCAGCCATAGCTGTAGTTGGCGTAATAGTTCTTGCTAGCTGTTTTATAATGATTAGAGATATTAAATCAGAGCTAGCACCCAATGAAGACCAAGGCTTTTTAGGTATAATGGGCACAACTCCTTCATCAGCTAATATCAACTATTTAGAAACATTTAGCAAACCTCTTGAAAAAGTTTTAGATGAAACTCCTGGTAAAGAAAATGTTTTCATATTAAATGGAGTTATGGGCTCAAACGTAATATTTGGTGGCTTTATAATGAAACCATGGAATGATCGCTCTGTTTCCCAAGGTGAAGTTGCAAACTTAATTCAATCTGAAGTTACAGAACTTCCAGGTATCCAAACTTATACATACCAAACACCATCTCTTCCCGGAATACCTCGTGGAGCCCCTATGTCATTAGTTATCCAAAGTATCAATGACTATGAAGCTATAAATGAAGTGACAAACAAACTAATAGCTAAAATGATGAAAAGTGGTTTGTTTGTATTTGCTCAAAGTGACCTTAAATTTGACAACCCCGTTATAGACATTGATATTAATCGTGAAAAAGCTGGTATGCTCGGCATTACAATGTCTGACATTGCCAGAACATTACAATATTCATATGCTGGAGGCTATATAAACTACTTCTTCTTAAGAGGCTACAGCTTCCAAGTAATACCCCAGTTAGCTCGTAATGAAATGCTCACTGAGGAGCAACTAGGCAATATTTACATCCGTTCAGATACTACTGATAATCTATTTAACTCTGAGCTACCATTGTCAGCTATACTTAGTTTTCGTACAGAAGGCCAGCCTCTTACATTAAATACATTCCAACAGCTTAACTCTGCAACGATTTCTGCTGTTATGTCACCAGGTGTAACCCAAGGTCAAGCTATAGACTACGTTGAGAAATTAGCAAAAAGCGAACTTACTGAAGGATTCTCTTACAACTTCTCAGGTTCTGCTCGCCAATATATTGAAAATGGTAATACTATGATGATTGCTTTTGGTTTTGCTATTATTCTTATTTTCTTAGCTTTAGCGGCTCAGTTCGAGAGCTTTAGAGACTCTTTAGTAATCCTTGTAACTATACCTATGGCTATATCTGGGGCCTTAATACCTTTATACTTAGGACAATATTTAGGAGCTGGCTGGGCCTCGTTAAACATATATACGCAGCTAGGTTTGGTAACACTTATAGGATTAATTTCAAAACAGGGGATTATGGTAGTTGAGTTTGCTAACCACTTGCAGAAAGTAGATGGGCTTAGCAAATATGATGCTATTGTTAAATCATCTTCTCAACGCCTTAGACCGATACTTATGACTGTATCAGCTATGGTTGTAGGTGTTATACCACTTGTAATCTCTTCAGGAGCTGGTGCGATTAGTAGAAATTGTATCGGTGTCGTTATCTCTAGTGGACTAGTAATAGGAGCTATATTCTCGCTATTTGTGTTACCTGTGGTGTATATGTATATAGCCGAAGATAAAACTATTGCGGTTAAAAAAGAAAAAGAGCAACAAAAAATTATCGATAATCTATCTAATGAGCAGCATTAAACTTCTTGGCTTAACTTTAGAGATCCTATCACAATCGCCAAAATTTACCATTCCATATTCTTAGATTAAAGAATAATAAAAAAGTTGCGCTGGTTACTATCCTTCTAGTTTTTCAGGCTTTTTACCGTAGTAAACAAACTGATCAAAGTCATGATGTCTATAAACATCATGACTTTCATAATAATTATATATAACTGAATATTTCTTTTGTGTCCTTGTTGGCGCACTATCATGTAAAATTTTTCTCCCCTGCATTATTAATAAATCACCTGCACTAGCATATATTTCCTCATCCTCTAACCATGGTTGCTTTCTGCTCGGGTGAGATCTCGGGATTTTAGCTCTTAATGGTGCTTCTGTATTATCTAGAAGAGATAATAGTACTGTGATTCCATTAGTGTCGTAATGTAAACCTAAAGCGCCACCTCCAGCAGGATATGCTTTTATATTTATATCTGAAACAGGGTAAGGAGAAACTATAGCATCAGCACATGTTACAATTTGAATGATAGGTAATATAGAATGATAGATAGCTTCCAATTCTGGAGTATACTTTCTTATATGCTAGATTGTAGTCTCAATGTTTATACTGATTCCGAAATGTACCTCATTAGGTGTTAAATAATTTAAACATTTTTTAGGTCTATTATTCAAGTCAATTTGCAACTTTCTAAGATACTGATGAGAGATATTACTAAAATCAGTACCTTTAGGAATAAATTGTCTGATATACCTATTCATGTTTTCATTTGTACCTCTTTGCCATGGACTATATGCATCTGCAAAGAATACTTTAATACCAGTTTTATTTGATAAATTTTTGTGTTTAGCAAACTCTTTACCATTATCAAAAGTAGCTGTGGTAATTTTATTACCATTTGATGCTCTGTATAAAATTTGGTTAATTGAACTAGCTGTTCTATCTTTAGCTTTGCCTAGAATTGTGAATCTACTAACTCTATCTACCATAGTCAAAATAGCTCCTTTATGATCTTTACCGACTATAGTATCACCTTCAAAATGATACAGCTCTTTTCTATCATTAGCTGCTTTAGGCCTTTGTGATATGTTGACTCTATCCTTTATCTTACCTTGATTTGAGGAGCCTTCTTTTTTGTATTTGTAACGCCTACCTTTGAAGAATAATAACTGTTTAAGGTTATGTCTTTGTATAAAGTTATAAACAGCTTTAAAACTTAGCTTAGCTATACCTTCATGCTTTAATCTACCACAAATTAACTCCGGTGATATTTTCTTTTTGAGTAAAGCTATTATCAGCTTTTTAACTTCATTAGTAAGTTTATGATTATTTGACTTTCTACGACTACAATACAACTTATGGGCTATCTCTGCAGAATAACTTTTACCTACTTTATTCCTTTTAAGTTCATTTATAACAGCTGTTTTACTAAATCCTATTTTATTAGCTATTGCTGCTTCTAAGTATCCTAATTTAAGTAAATTTTCTATATAATATCTATCTGAAAGAGTTAAATGTCTATGTGCCATTTTTAGTTCCTGTTCGTTTATTTAAGTTCTTCTCAAACCTAATAAACTACATCTGGAACTCTCTTTCAACTATTTTAAAACTTTCAGAATACAATCTAGCTATCCTCTCCTTTAAAAATATGATGTAAATATCTTCCTCCTAAATCTGAAACTGCATCTGTACCTAAACCTTGATGGTCCACTAAGTCTACAAACTCATTTTCAATAGCGTGATCAACCTGCCTAACTATTCTTTCACAAATATGAGAAGGGATTAAGTTTCTAACTACTGTATAATAGTTGTAAAAATAGTTATACCTATGCTTATTAATGTCTATCATATTTAATCACAGAAGTTTTTATTTATATAAAATATAAATTACACAATCAATAAACAAAAAACAATATTAAATATTTATTTAAAAAAAGAAAATGATATAATCATTAAATAGTGATACTAATAATAAAGTAAATGAAAAAACCTTATGATATTGGAATTGGTATTTTAGTCACTATAATGTGGGGCTGTAACTTTTCTGTAATTGAACTTGGGTTACAATCACTAGATCCTTTTATATTAACTTTTTTAAGATTTTTGCTTTGTTGTTTTCCTTTTATCTTTTTTATGGAAAAGCCTAAAAACGTATCACTCCTAAGTATAGCCTTATATGGTATACTTTTTGGTGCTGGGTTATGGTGGGTTGTTAACTTTGCTATGTATAAAGGCCTAACTCCTGGTTTATCTTCAGTTTTCTTACAGTTTAGTGCTTTCTTTACTATAATTATTAGTGTTATTTTCATAAAAGAAAAAATCAATTTTGTACATTTTATAGGCATGCTATTGTCATGCTTAGGATTAAGCATAATAATAATATTTTCTAGCGAAGAATCGACATCTGTAGGCATATTTTTAGTGCTCCTAGCGGCGCTTTCATGGGCTTTTTGTAACTTAATTGTAAAGATTACAAAACCGCAAAACATGGTAGCTTTCATAGTCTGGTCGAGTCTTTTTTCTTTTCCAACAATTTTTATAATGACTCTTTGTGTAAAAGGAATAAGCCCTTTTTTACAAATATTTACTAACCTTAATATCAGTGCTACGTTTTCTGTAGTTTTTCAAGCTTATATAACTACCATACTTGGATACTGGATTTGGAATAATCTTATGAAAAAATACCCTGCTGCTACTATAGCCCCCTTATCTTTAATTGTGCCAATATCAGGCATGCTTTGCTCCTACATATTCTTCGGTGAAAAACTAACTTATATTGAGTTAATAGCAATTAGTATAATAATTCTAGGTATAGCAATTTTTATTAATTCAAATAAGCTTAAAAATTTACTTTTGGAAAACTAAAGGTTGCTAATCTATAAAATAAGGGCTACTATATGTGGTTGTCCCTTAATTTATAACTTATCTTTATGCGCACTGAATCACATCTACCTAACAGAAAGCTTTTAATGATTGTAGCATGGATTATCTGTCTGATTGCGACTCTAAACTATAGCTATGACTTTTTCATTAGAGCTGCACCTGGAGTGATGTCACACAGTTTAGCAGATGCTTTTAATATCAACAGCGCAAAAATAGGCTGGTTATCTTCAGCCTATTTCATCTCTTACACTATAATGCAAATCCCAGCTGGCGTAATAATAGATAAATATAATCGCAAGATTGTTATAGGTGTGGCTACTGGATTATGTGTATTAGGTAACTATTTATTTTCTGCCACAAACTATTATGAAGTTGCTTTTACAGGTAGAATACTAATGGGGGTTGGTTCAGCATTTGGATTTATTGGTGCTGCTAAAATGGCTGCTATGTGGTTACCTCAAAGATTTTTTTCAACATTTATTAGTTTTACAACCATTGTAGGAATTTTAGGGGGTTTAGTAACTGATACTGTATTATCAACCTTAGTAGAGAATTTAGGCTGGAAACAAGGTAATAATGTATTTACCTATCTTGGTATAGTGCTTTTTATACTAATAATTGCTTTTATCAAAGATAATCCTAAACATGTAAAGAGATTTTCTCATATTAATGAAAGTAGCTTCAAACAAGCTACTTTAAGATTACTAAGTATCTTAACTAATATTAGATTCTGGATTGCTAGTGCAGTAGGAGCTACTATGTTTATGCCTATAAATGTTTTAGGTTCACTCTGGGGAGTTAGTTTTATCCAAACAAAATTAGGTGTACCAGAAGTTACAGCTTCTCATATTAATAGTTTTTTATTTATAGGCGCAGCTGTCGGATTTGGCATCTTTGGAATAATTGCCGCTTATACAACCCGTTTTAGACTAATGCTTATTATTAGTCTTTCAAGTTTAGCCATTCTTACAAGTATATTAATGTATATACCTCTTGATAGAAATACTTTTATACTCTTATATTTTTTATTAGGCACTATGATTGGTCCCCAGGCAATAACCTTTACCATAGCTAAAATTATATCACCGCCAGGAACTTCTGGATCAAGCACAGCTTGTGTAAATATAGTTAATAACCTTATACCTATAATACTATTACCAGCAATAGGCTATATCCTATCAAAGCATGGTTCTATGATACCAGACTCGAATCTTTATGATATTACAAGCTACCAACATGCTTTTATCACTATTTTAGTACCTACAGTAGCATGTCTACCAGTAGCTATGTTTCTACCCAAGAGAATTAAAATTTAAATTGTCATAAGGTCGTCAGGATAAGGATTCAAGTAGCTTTGTTTATTTAAGTAAGGTAACTCAGCTTCCAATAAATACATCTTAATAATACCCACTGGAACATCCCAAGACACTTTACTGTCTTTATACTTGTTAAGAATCTCTTGTAAATATTGGCGTTGCGACTTTGAAACCCTCTTATTTATTTCTCTTAAAACATTTTGTAAAGCCATATGATGAGCTCCTCTCCCTACAGGCTTATCTATAGCTTGCATGAAAAGCTCTATATACTTAGCCTTAAGTGTCTGTAGATCTGAGTTTTTTGAGTTATCTGCCACCATATTGCCTAATTCTTTTTTTAACTTATTATTATACAAACGCAGCAACACTTTATGTTTTGAATGGTACTCCATTATTTGCGATATATTTTTACAATCCATAAGAGTAGTTTTAAGATCATAGTAACAAAATACCTTTCGCAGAAAATGATCCCGCAACGTTTTATCTGTAAGCCTTCCATCGTCTTCTAAAGGCAGTAATGGGTCATATTTTCGCAATGCTCTAACAAATACACCATCAACTTTAGCACCTGTATAATTGTGCTGTTCGTCAAAAACTCTTGCTGTTTGAACTCCACAACTTGGAGATTTTGCTCGTAGAATAAACCCATAGACCATACCTAATTTAGAGATTATTTTCTCAATCCCTGAATTAATTTCATCAGTTATATCATCATGTATCTTACTAGTTTTTATAGCTAAAAGATTCTTTGATGTATCTTCAACTAAAAATAAAGTAGGTCTTGGCACTCCCAAACCTGCAGCAACCTCTGGACAAACCACTTTGTAATCAAAGTAATTTGCATACCCCCCTGTGATGTATGCTTTATGACAGTTACCACCATTATAACGAACATTATTACCAACTAAACAACTACTAACACCTATAGGGATTTTTTTCATTTAAGAACTCACTTACAAAAGAAGATATTATCTAATTATAAGATAATTAATTAGGTTTAATAAAGGACTATATATAAGAAGTTGCTATTTCTAAAATCTCCTCCAACCTTTCTTCTGTTTCAGCCATAATTAGAATCATAATCTTATTATTAAGGTCAAGATTACCTATACACGTTATTACTACACCCTCACTATTACCATATTTATAATCAACTTTTTTTGACTTAAGGTATCCATGGTAATCTTTTATAGTAGATCCTTTTGGCACAAGAACGTTATTGTGTCCTATCCAAGGCTTATGCTCGCCACCACGTAGTTCATAGGCAAGAAAACCAGCATATATTGCTCCAGTTTGACGGGCGTTAACTTCTAAAACATAAGGTATAATCTTGCCATCTATATTTCTAATTAAAAGATCAACACCTACAATACCTCTAACCCCCATATCTCTAAGTATTTCTGTCATCTGATCACAAATCTTTATAACAGCTGGCTCATCACTAAATTTTGATTTATATTTATTTCCTAAATGGGTCTGCCCATCTAACATTTGATCACTAAGTCCTAGACATATGTCATCTTCTTTTTTACTTGCTATACAAACTTGAAATGCAGGTGAGCCAATATTATCAAGCCAAGGATCTATCATAAAAATCTCTACATTTCTCATTAATTTTAAGATACCTCTTAGTTCTTTTTCACTCCCAAAACGGTGTATACCATAACCAGAACACGCTCTAGGCATAACTACGGCACATTCATAGATACCTTCATTTTCATATTTACGATATATTTCTAAAGCTTTCTTTACATAGTCCTCACTTATTGTTGAAACTATATTTACACTAGGTACTAATATATCTTTTTGCTCTAGCATTTGGCGCAAAAAAGACTTATCGTTCAAAAATTGTGACAGAGATTCTGGCAGATCATAATTTTTATTGTATTTTATACCTAGTAACTCTATGGCTGTAGCTGAGGTAAATGGTACAAGATGAGTATAGCTAGGATCACTAAATTCCGGAATTTGTTCGGCATAATTCATAACTATAGTAGATAACCTATAACAATCCTTAACCTTATCTATAAAAATGAAATTATCCATACTGATATAGCTTAAACCTATCTCTGTAAAATATTCTACAACTTGCTTAACTTCTATCTCAATACTTTTTGGTAAAATTATCTTATGATCTTTTGCTAGTAGACAAAGAGTACGAGTAACATATCTATTCACAAAAGAACTTACTAAATCTGCTCCATGTATATCTGTTGTGTTAGGTATATGGATAGCTTTTTGCCCCCAGATTCTTTCAGAGATGTTATTTGTAGTCTTATTTACCATAAGTGAACCTCTTCTTTGGTTGTGATAAGTTATAAGAATTAGCATTAACAACAGCAGTAGCAAAAAGCTCTGCCATTAATGCCAACTTACTCTGGTCTACTTTTAATTTTGCAATATTGTAATCATTATCTTCCGTAGTGGTAACTGATAGTAAATCTTTTGGTATGTCTACACATACTGTGTTAAGTTCACATACAAGATAGTGTGCAACTAAATGCTCTGCTAGGATATAAGGTCTATCATACTCTACAACTATACCTTTATTTTGTAACTCTAAAGTTAAAGTCTCTAGTAACTCTTTAGATGCAAAAATTTCATTATCAGGATCACCAGTAAAAAGCTCGGTTACTCTTTTTATTCCTTTTTTATGACTATTTCTATATAAATTTATATATTCCAGAAGATTACCAGGATTTTCCTTTACTGCTTCTGAATAGTACTCTTTTGTTACATTTGGAGAATAACTTGACATAGTATGTAACTCTATTGATAAAGCATTATAACTCTTTGCTAAAGCCACTACATGGCATAGTTTAGCCATATAGTCATTATGTAGTTTAACTAGAGAATCCTTTATATCTAGATGCTTATTATAATCAACAATATTCCTTAAACAATTAGGGTAAAGTCTATTTGCATCTAAAACTGAACGAGGAAATGAAGGCTCTAATACCAAAGTATTTAATCCATAATTATTATAGAGTCTCTCTGCAATAGCATGACTAAGCGGCTGAGCTCCAAAATCATATTCAATTGACATAAAATCAGCAAAATCTTGTGCATTTAGTTGAACTAATTTTGCTATAGATGGGTAATCAAATTCTATAAAGGCTGTACCTAACTTAGCGTGTGGACAAGTTATTAGTAAATCAAACTCGAGATTTTCTTTAGTATAAAAATATAAAGTGGCACAATCGTAATACTTAGTGTATAAATGTTCTGTTGTTAGCTTATTTATTTGACCCATTAGATTAATACAAAAACACCATTTTATAATCTTATTATCATAATAATTGATTATAACAACTATAAAAGTAATAATAAAATTTAAAATTCTTTATAATAATGTAATAATTCCGACGTATAAATTTAGAATCATGTCCTTAAATAATAAAAAAGAAAGTTCAATTTTAAGTTTTTTAGCAATCTCTTTTGCTAGTTTTTTTATGTTATTGATGCTAATTATTTCGATTCTTGGATTTTATCAGATCAAATACCAAACTGATGCTTTCTCTGATGATCAATTAAAAATCACTGCTCAAATGATAGAAACAATATTACAGGAATACCCGATAAGTGACCAAAATGATTACTCTAAAAATGTCTTAGCTGACATATCTAAATCATTCGGGAATATTAAAAGTTATAACGAAAATATAGGATTTACAATTTATGACCGTAATAAGAAAAAAGTCATTTTAAAAACAAATAACCTTCCTGTTTTTAAAAAAGGCTACCGAGATATTTCCTTAACCGTGGGTTATGAATGGCTATATACAAATAAAAACGAGAACCATCATTGGTATACTTATACTCTAGAAACAGATGATAATAAGTATTTTATTACTATTTTTTCAAGCCACCATGTAAAAGACCAAATAACTCGACAAGCATTTCTTAGACTTACAGTGTTATCTATTGTCGCTTATATAGCTTTGATTATCTTTACTTACTATATACTACACATAGCTTTACAGCCATTAAAACGCATAAATAAAAATGTCTCAAAAATTAATCCTCGTAAAAATGAGAAGCTTAAAGAAAACATTGTTCCTCATGAAATCAAATCTGTAGTAGAACAGATAAACTCTTTAATCGAAAAGTTTCACCAAACTCTTGAAAGAGAGAAAAAATTCTCTGGTGACGCTGCTCATGAGCTTAAAACCCCTATTTCAGGTATCAAAACCTTAGTTGAAATAGCTTTATCTTCTGATGATATTAATGAAATTAAACAGAAACTAGAGAAAATCAGAAGTTCTGCTGATAGATACTCACACATAATAGATCAACTGCTTATACTAAATAGAATCCAACCTGACGAGCAAATAGTATTTGCAAAAAAACTACTCGTTAATAAAGTTCTAGAAACATTCATCGCTGAAAATGCAATAAAAGCTATAGAAAAAAATATTGAAATATCATTCTTCCCTTGTGAACAAAAACTTTACTGCTACAGTAATGAGTACCTTTTAGGTATTCTATTTAAAAATCTGATATCAAACGCCATAAAATATACTAAAGATGGCGGTCATGTAGAAATAAGGTCCTTTAAAAAAGACTCTAACATTATAGTTGAAGTTAAAGATAATGGCATAGGAGTCCCTCCAGAGAATATCGATAGAATATTTGACAGGTTTTATCGAGAAGTTGGCACTGGTGAAGAAGGTAGTGGTTTGGGATTAGCTATCGTTACAGAGATTGTTAGGTTACATAATGGTAAGATTTTTGTTAAAAACAATACTGATCAAAAAGGCATTACTATTACTGTCAAAATCCCTATGGATTACAAATTAGAAGACTAAACATATCTCTCTATAGCTTTTTCGATTTCTAGATCTTCAAAAACAAACCCTAAAGACTTTAGTTTCATAGGTTTGATGTTTTGGCTTGATAATAACAACTCCTCTCCCATTTGACTAAACATAATCTTTACTATAGATGTAGGTATTTTGATAATATACTTTTTAGCTAAATATTTTCTTAGAAGCTCAACTAATAGCTTATGCTGACATGCATTTGGTGCGGTTAGGTTAAAAACTTCTTTAGCAGCTAATTTATTAGCTATTATGAACTCAACCGCTCGAGACAAATCATAAGCACTTATCCAGCTCATGTAGTTATGACCATCTCCAAAAATAGTTAAAAAGCCAAACTTAGCTGGCAGTGCTATTTTCTCAAGCACACCTCCATTACCAATAACAACCCCAAAGCGCAGAATAGTATATCTTTGTAATTGAGAATCAACTAAGCACTTTTCCCACTGATCAACAACTTCTTGACCAAAATTAAGCTTATCATAACTCCTATCATGACTATCTTCATCTTGTGGTAGTTTAGAAAAATTATAATAACCAATCGCACTAGCATTTATTAACCAAATATTTTTATTACCTATTAACTCTATAAGTTTATTTGTTGGCTCAACACGACTTGATATTATTTTCTTTTTAACTGTTTTACTCCAGCGTTTTTGTCCAATATTATATCCACATAGATTTATAACAATATCATAATTGATGATATTATTTTCTGTCAATTGCTGCCAAGTTATAAAATGTTTATAATTACCTAAAGTTTGTTTTTCTGTTCTAGTTAAAAGAGTTAGCTCGTGCGTGCTACTTAGGTATTTAGATAACTCTGTACCAACAAAGCCTGAACCTCCTGCGATTAAGATTCTCATAATACTTCTCCAAATCTTTCTAATTTAGCTGTTATGCTTTATATTATATTGACAAAAACATGTTAAATAACATTACATTTTATTAATCTTACCGTAGTAATATTGAGAATACCTCTAAGATATGACAAGCTTAATGATGTAAAGTTATTCAAGATCGTTCTCCCAGCTAAAAAACTAATTATAAAACTTGAATAACCAGATTAGTTTAATAAAATAATAAATAAAGAGGTTTTTATGTACTGGGTCGAAATTCTATCAAGAGTACAATTTGCATTTACAGTTAGCTTCCATATTTTATTTCCTGCTTTTAGCATTGGTTTAGCAACTTTTTTAATGATTTTTGAAGCTTTGTGGCTGATTACAAATAATGACAAATACTTGTCTATAGTAAAATTCTGGACAAAAATATTTGCTCTGACCTTTGGTATGGGAGTTGTTTCAGGAATTGTTATGGAGTTTCAGCTAGGTGCCAACTGGGCAGGCTTTGCTCAAAAGGTTGGACCGGTATTGGGATCGCTATTTACCTATGAAGTTTTAACGGCCTTTTTTATTGAAGCTGGAGCTTTAGGTATAATGATTTTTGGATGGAACAAAATAAATAAATATCTCCACTTTGCAGCAAACTTTACAATTTTTATTGGAGTCACACTATCAGCATTTTGGATTTTATCTGCTAACTCATGGATGCAAACACCTGATGGAGTTAAGTACGCAAATGGAGAATTTGATGTTTATAGTTGGTACCATGTTATATTTAACCCATCAGTAATACCTAGATTTATACATATGCTTTTAGCATCATATTTAAGTACATTAGTGGTTATTCTAGGAGTTGGTTGTTATTATATATTAAAAGAAAAATTTCACTCATTTGCTAAAACTTGCATTAGATTTTCTGTGGTTTCAATTTTAATCCTTAGCGTAAGCCAACTCTTTGTGGGTGATGAGGTTGGTCTTAAAGTTCACGAACACCAACCACTAAAAACAGCTGCTATGGAAGGCATCTGGGATACTCAAAAAGGTGCGCCTCTTGTGTTATTTGCTTATCCAAGTCAATCTCAAGAGAAAAACCTATTCACTATAGAAATTCCTAAATTAGCATCACTAATAAATACTCATAGCTTAAATGGTGAAATGCTTGGATTAAAATCTGTAGATAAAAAAGACAGACCTTTAGTTGCTATTGTATTCTACAGTTTTAGAATAATGGTTGGTATAGGCTTACTTATGATTTTAATTGGTTTAGTTGGCTCTATTATGTTATTCAAGCAAAAAATATATAAAAATAAATGGTTCCTAAACATTTGTACCCTGTCAACTCCTCTTGGCTTTGTTGCTATCATTACGGGATGGTTTACAGCTGAATTTGGTAGACAACCTTGGATCGTTTATGACATTCTTAAAACACAATATTCTGTAAGTGATATTAACTTTTGGCAAGTTTTTAGCTCGTTAGCATCTATAATTACTGTTTATTTTATTATATTTGGATATTTCTATTTTAAGTACCTACTTAAGATAATTAAAAATGGACCAAATACCATTGGAAATGAACGTATGCCTTACTCATACTTCCAATCTGTTGAAAAAAATATTAAAGCTGAGGAGTAATATGGATTTAGGATTAATTTGGTTATTTATAATCGCCTTTGGATTATTACTATACGTGGTCTTAGATGGTTTTGCATTAGGTATAGCAGCTCTTTTTCCTTTTTTATCACAAAAGCAAAGAGATATCGCTACAAGTGTATTACTGCCAACTTGGGATGGTAATCAAACTTGGCTAGTTTTTTCCTTAGCTTGCTTCTATGGTATGTTCCCTACTGCTTTTGCATATATCTTTCCAAAAATATATTTATCCGCAACCCTTCTAGTAGTAATGTTGCTTTTCAGAGGTATCTGCTTTGAATTTAGATTAAAATCTTCAACTGCAGGAATCAAAAACTGGGACTATTTATTTTTTATTTCATCTCTAGTCGCTGCGTTCCTACAAGGGTATATAGTAGGAGATCTTATTGTAGGTTATCCAAAAAATACTATCGCCAATGGTATAAGCTTTAGGATCATTACAGGCTTAACACTAATGGTAGGCTATATGCTCTTAGGTGCTACACGATTAATTTTAAAAACGGAAGATGAACTATTAGCAAAAGCAAAATTTCTAGCAAAAAGGCTAGCTTTTTGTTTAATTATTTTAATGTTACTAATAGGGGTAACAACCCCTTTTTATACTTCACTACCTTTGGATAACATTTATAAAACCCCTGCTTTAATAACTTTTTTTATACTAACAATTATTGGTTTTATTTTTCTATTGAAAAATATCAATAGCAAATATCATGCTCTACCTTATTGGATTACAGTTGCGATATTTGTATTTACCTATGCTAGTATGCTTACTCTTATCTTTCCTTTTATAATACCTTATAAAATAACTTATATAGAATCACAAGCTAGTAATACAACACTATTATTCACTTTAATACCTGCAACCATCATGATCCCTTTGTTACTTTTATATACTAGCTATGCTTATTATGTATTTAGAGGTAAAACCAAAGAAAAACTCAGCTATTAATTTGACCTGACACTTTTTTAAACGATATTTTTATAGCGCTTACCTTACAATTATATACTTAGCTGCTTCTTCTGATGTAATTGTTCCAGCTTTAAGGAGATTCTCAATATTCTGCTCCATAGTCGACATGCCCTTAGATGTACCAGTCTGTAGAGCTGTGTAGATCTGAGGAAGCTTATTTTCTTTGATCATATTTCTAATACCTGTATTCGAGATAAGAACTTCATAAGCTGCTACACGACCACCACCTTTACGTTTAAGTAATCTTTGAGAAATAACTATCTGTAAAGATTCTGCCAACATATTTCTAACAAGCTCTTGCTCAGCTGGTGGGAATACTGATATAACTCTATCTACCGTTTTTATTGCAGACATAGTATGTAAAGTACCTAAAACCAAATGCCCTGTTTCTGCTGCTTCTAAAGCTAGACGAATAGTTTCTAGATCTCGCATCTCACCCACAAGTATACAATCAGGATCTTCTCTAAGAGCTGATTTTAAAGCAGAGTTAAAGCTTTTCGTATCTCTTTTTACTTCACGTTGGTTTATTAATGCTCTTTGACTAACATGTACAAATTCTACTGGGTCTTCAATAGTCAGAATATGAGCGTCTTCTTTGTGATTTATTTCATTTACTAATGCGGCTAATGTACTACTTTTACCAGAACCAGTAGGTCCAGTCACTAAGATCAAGCCACCTCTTTTTGCTTGAACTTCTTTAAGCACTTTTGGAGCTCCAAATTGGTCAAGTGTAGGAATAGTATTTTCTAAGCGACGTAAAACTGCTCCATAACCACGATTATGAAAAAAAGCGTTTACTCTAAATCTAGCATCATTTTCTTTATCATCTATTGAAAAATCGCATTCGTATGTTTCTATTAACTCATTTTTTTGATCCTCTGTCATTATTTCTAAAAGCATCTGGGAAACCATTTTGTCATTAAGGATAGGTGATGACTCTATATCTATCAAATCACCATCTATTCTGTATTTAGCCTTACAACCAGAAGATAAATGCAAATCTGATGCTTTCTTTTGTACACAGAGCGTAAGGAGTTTCTTCATCATATTTATATTATTATTTATAGAGTTAATATTAATATGTAACTCTAACATTATTAGAGAATAAAGAAAACTATAAATTATTAAGAAAAGTTATAGATCTAACTACTTGAATATTTTTTTAAGAAAATAAGCAAATTTTGCAAAAATACAGCTTGAGTCTGACTCACAAGAACTATCAGAGTTTCCTAAATCCTTAACCATTATATCTTTAAGTACTGTCTGCAAAATCCCACCGTTTTTTAGATAATCAACGTCAACATCAGCATCTAGTCTAGCTAATGCCTCAAACGTTGTTGTATGAGCAGTAGTTGGATGTACAGCTTCTACTACAATCCTTTGACGTGGTTTAATATCATTTAAGTTTTTAATATTAAACATCTCCCTACCATCTAAGCCTAAAGTTTTAGCATTTTGACCATCTACATATTCAAGTGGTAAAACACCCATACCAACTAAGTTTGAACGGTGAATTCTCTCGTAACTCTCTGCTATAACTACTTTTACTCCCAATAGAAAAGTACCCTTAGCAGCCCAGTCACGAGATGAACCAGTACCATACTCTTTTCCAGCCAATATTACTAGTGGTATACCTTTTTCTTTGTATTTCATGGCAGCATCAAATACATACTGTTGCGAACCATCTAAGTGATACTTAGTAAAGCCACCCTCTACACCATCTAGCAATAAGTTACGGATACGAATATTAGCAAAAGTACCTCTGACCATAACTTCATGATTACCACGACGAGAACCATAAGAGTTAAAGTCTTTTTTATCTACTCCGTGTGATTTCAAATATTGACCTGCCGGATAACCTTCTGGTATGTTGCCTGCTGGTGATATATGGTCTGTAGTTACAGAATCACCTAACATTAGTAGTGTTCTAGCACCTTTAATATCTAAATCATCGTTACCTTCGGCAAACTTCTCAAAGAAATTAGGACATTGAATATAAGTAGATGATTTATCAAACTCATATAGCTTGCCTGTAGGAACCTGTAGCTCTTGCCAATCTTTTGTACCATCAAGTACCGTTGCATAAGCTTTTTTAAACATATCAGAGTTAACCACATCCGCTTGTATAGATGCAATCTCTTCTGTAGCGGGCCAAATATCAGCTAAAAACACATCATTACCATCATTATCTTGACCTATAGGATCTTCAACCGGATCAAAATCAACTGTACCTGCTAAAGCATATGCAACTACATGTATAGGCGATGCCAAATAATTAGCTTTAACATGTGGGTTTATACGACCCTCAAAATTACGATTACCTGAACTTACAGAGGCAACTACTAGATCCGCTTCATTTATGGCATCAATAACAGGTTCATCTAATGGTCCTGAGTTACCAATACAAGTTGTACAACCATAACCTACAAGGTTAAAACCTAAATTCTCAAGCTCTGATAACAAGCCAGCTTTCTCAAGATATTGAGTAACCACTTGAGACCCAGGAGCTAATGATGTTTTTACAAATGGTTTAACTTTTAGACCTTTTTCATTTGCTTTTTTAGCCAATAGGCCCGCACCTAAAAGCAATGATGGGTTAGAGGTATTTGTACAAGAAGTAATAGCTGCTATAACAAGTGAACCATGAGTTATAGTCTCACCTAAGCCTTTTACTTCAGCTGATTTTTGTAATTTTTCTTCAGTTAAACCAAAACCATGTAAACCTTGTTCATGAACCAAAGCTTCTTCAAAAGCTTTTTTCATATCGTGGAAAGCTACTCTATCCTGTGGTCTCTTAGGACCTGCTAGATTAGATTCTACATCTGATAAGTTGATTTCAACTATACTAGAATACTCAGGCTCCTCAATAGGGTTTTCTCTAAATAAAAGTTGTTCTCTATACATTTGGCGAGCTGCATCAACAAGCTCACTACGGTTAGTGTTATTAAAGAAGTCTAGAGTTACTTCATCAACTGGGAAAAACCCTATAGTAGCACCATATTCTGGAGCCATATTTGCAATCGTAGCTCTATCTGGTAGAGATAAACTTTCTAAACCTTCACCATAGTATTCTACAAATTTACCTACTACACCATGTTTTCTAAGTACCTCAGTAACCTTAAGTACTAAATCAGTAGCAGTAACACCTGTCTTTAACTTACCAGTGAATTTAACACCTACAACATCCGGTAGTACCATATAGTATGGCTGACCAAGCATAACAGCTTCAGCCTCGATACCACCAACACCCCAACCTACTACACCAATACCGTTGATCATAGTAGTATGTGAGTCTGTACCAACCAACGTATCAGGATAAATTATATTTTCACCATCAAAATTTTTAATCAACGCACCTTTTGCAAGATACTCTAAGTTAACTTGGTGAATAATACCCATTCCAGGGGGGACCACAACGAAATCATTAAAAGCTGTTTGTGCCCACTTAAGTAAACTATATCTTTCACCATTTCTTTCAAATTCTTTAGCTACGTTTTGTGCTAAAGCTGTCTTTGTACCATAAAAGTCTACTTGCACTGAATGGTCAATAACCATTGCCGTATCCACAAGAGGATTAATTTTATCAGCATCACCACCTGCGTCTTTAATAGCTTTTCTCATCGCAGCTAAATCTACTACTGCTGGAACACCTGTAAAATCTTGCATAACTACTCTAGCTGGCATATGGGGAATCTCTGGTCTAGACTCTGCTTTTGCTGCCCAATCTAAAACCTTATGCAGGTCATATTCTTTTACTTTATAACCATCTATATTCCTTAGCTGGTTTTCAAGTAACACTCTGATTGAGTAAGGAAGACGAGAGATATCTTTGCCTAACTCTTGACCAAGTTTCTTTAAGCTATATAGCGAATATTTTTTGCCTTTATCCTCTATTTGTAGCTTAGTGATATTTTTAATATCAGACATGCCTTTTAACCTCCGTAGATACTAATTAAATTTTTGTAAAATACTTGTATATTTTAACCTGTTAATAAGAGTTTGTATATAAATAAAGATTTTATTGATATGTTGGTTTATCAAATAGATAAACTATTTATTGCAGCAAAAATAACCCAAAAATATTCATTTATAAAAAGTGATACTAATTTATATCATCTGCTTATTCTAAAGGCTTTAGTAGTATTTTTATCTTTTCAACAAAGAAAAATCTAATTTGCCTTTTTTAAACGCCGGACACCATAAATAATTAGTTTCAATAATTTTAGAAAATTTAAATACTCCATCTAATATACCATCATCACCGCCAAGCATATTCCACATTTGTAGGTTAAATGACCTAAATGATGGTGCAAAGCCTGAAAACAAGAATCCTCCATTTAACCGATCATCTGACCACGGCATAGACTTCCTTAGTATTTGAGCTTCTGGAGAAAAGTTTTCTTTTGCTGATCTTTTGACGTGAGCAAAGTCTTTTAAATTTTCAAATTGATGTGAATCATCTAAAGACCTTCCTACGCATTCTTCTTTTTCAGACTGACTTACACTATCTAACCAATCGAAATCATGTAACCATTGTTGCAATACCCAAAAACTTGAGCCTTCTAATTTACCATCTGAAACTATTGCAGCAGGCGCAACCTCACTACCTTTGGGGTTTTCTATACCATCCTCAAACCCCGAAAGATCATACTTACCACGATATGTATAACTTGATACTACTTTCTTAAGCTTAAAAAAATCCTTAAGTGCTTTTCTAATGGCTATCGCATGATGAAACAATTCTCCCCTGTCATCTGCTCTTACCCACAATACTAAATCATGTCCACTGTGATCTGACATTTTATCACTGTCAAACATAGCCTTTTGAAAATCTAAATCTTTAGGTAAATCAAATTTAGCTAAAAGCTCATTACCAAAACCAGCAACTATAGATTGACCATCCACAAATTTTTGCAAAATCTTCAAACCAAGCTCAACATCACCACCAATACTTAGATTAAACATCATAAATAACGCTGATGAAGGAAGTTTTTCTACTATTCCTAACTGATACTTAAATATCTCCACAATTTTACCTTATAAATAATTCCTATTTACCGGTATAATATAAACAACACTTCAGAAACACCATAACCAATGTTTAAAAAACAAGTTTTTTACTTTTTAATAATAGGAGCTCTAGCTTCTTTAGTGAATTTTGTACTAGTTTTTATAATCGTTGATTTAAACATTACTAAACCACTTATTGCTAACTTTTTTGCTTATCTAATAGCTTTTAATGTGAGTTATTTTGGTCATAGATATTTTACATTTTCCAAAACCACACAATCCCACAAGAAAGCTGCTTCACAATTTTTCATAAATGCTCTAATAGGTCTAGCTTTAAATGAAGGGATATATTCTGTACTTTTACATGTACTTCATATTCAATATCTAATTGCTTTATTTATAACTATGTTGCTTGTTGCAATTTATACTTTTATTGTAAGTAAATTTTTAATCTTTAAAGCCTAAATCTTGGAGAACAAAGACCTTCATATGTCTAACATAAATAGTCAAATTAGCATATATATCCATTTTCCTTGGTGTGTGCGTAAATGCCCTTATTGCGATTTTAATTCACATGCTATCAAAAATAACCTGGATCTATCTGAAAGCTACTACAAGAAACTTGTAGCTGATTTTAAGTACCATATAAACGATATCCAAGATAGAGAGATTATTAGTATATTTATTGGTGGTGGTACGCCCTCTTTGTTTAAACCAAAATATCTAAGCAAAGTTCTAGAACATATCAACTCAAATTCAAAACTAAATAAAAATTGTGAAATAACTCTTGAAATGAATCCTGGGACTGTTGAAAGAGGCTCTATACAAAGTTATCAAGAGATAGGGATAAATAGAATATCTTTAGGCGTGCAAAGCTTCCAAGATGACAAACTCAAAGCTCTAGGTAGAATCCATAATTGCGAAAATGTATACGCAACTATAGAAGAAATCCATCAGTCTAAAATCACTAATTTTAATATCGACATAATGCACGGCTTACCCGACCAAAGTTTAGAAGATGGTATATTTGATATATCTCAAGCTATAGCTATGCAATCTACGCACATTTCCTGGTATCAGCTAACTATAGAACCAAATACACTATTTGCAGTGAAACCTCCTATACTTCCAGATGAAACAACCTTAGAAAAAATAGAAATATCAGGTAAAACACTGCTCGAGCAAGCTGGTTTTAAGCAATATGAAGTTTCAGCCTATGCAAAAAATGGCTTAAATTCAACACATAATACTAACTACTGGGAATTTGGTGACTACATAGGCATAGGAGCTGGAGCACATAGTAAGGTTACAGATTTACAAACAAAACAAATCAAACGTGTTTGGAAACACAAACATCCTAATATATATACACAAGCTGACAGTTTTATAAAGGGACAAAATATAATTCCAAAAAATGATTTGATATACGAATTTATGTTAAACGCTCTAAGGTTAAAAAATGGTTTCGATCTTAAAACTTTTGAACAACAAACCTTGCTGAATAAAAATGATATTCACAGTAAGTTACAACTAGGAGCTGAAAAAGGATTATTAGTACTCTCCGATAACTATATAAAACCGACAGATAAAGGATATTTATTTTTAAATGATTGTATTAACTTATTTGTCTAACCAGCTTTTTAGTATTTTAAAAATAGATTTTTCATTAATTACAATTTAGAATATAACTTCCAATAAAATATTTGTTATTTTTAGTAGATTTATGAAAACCTTTTTTAAACTCAAAGAAAACAATACCTCAATTAAAAAAGAATTTTTAGCTGGGCTAGCCTCTTTTCTGGCCATATCTTACATTATAGTTATTAACCCTAAAATACTTGCTACTACTGGTATGCCTAGCAATGCCTTAGTTACTAGTACAATTTTAATCTCTGCTATTGCAAGTATTGCTATGGGATTGTTTACACGCAACCCTTTTGTAATAGCTCCTGGCATGGGAATGAATATATTTTTCGCTTTTACAGCTGTAAAGATATATCATTTACCATGGCAAACAGTTTTAGGTGCAACTTTCTGGTCCGGAATTATTTTTAGCTTACTTGTGATTCTTAATGTCAGAACTAAAATAATGCTTAGTTTACCAAAATCCATAAAACAATCATTAGGTGCTGGTATAGGGCTATTTATAGCTTATATTGGACTTATAAATAGTGGTTTCATAGCTAATAATTCTGGCATGCTTGCTCTTGCCGATTTAAATACGCATACAGGCTTGTTCATAATTTGCTTGGTAACACTATTAATTCTTTTTATCAAAAAAATACCTGCTCCGATTATTATTGTTATAATAGTTGGATATATATTAGCCTTGCCTTTAGAGCATTTTTCTACTAAAAATATAATTACTTTACCAACTCAATTTATCTCTCTTCCTGACTTTTCTCTATTTGGACAGATTGATTTTATTAATGGTCTTAAATTTGCAATTTTACCAACTATTTTTACTTTTTGCTTTTTAAGCCTATTTGATGGTACTGGAACTATATCAAGTTTATATGCTAGTATGGATAAAAATTATGACCATAAAGATAGTGAGCTAAAAAAGTCTTTCCTTATTGATGCTGCTAGCGCAACAGTATCTGGATTTATAGGGACTAGTCCTTCTACCGTCGTTGTAGAATCAGGTGTAGGTATAGCTCAAGGTGGACGCACAGGACTAACGGCTGTATTCGCTGGATTAATGTTTTTACCATTTTTATTTTTATCGCCACTAATAGCTTCCATACCACTTGAGGTTGTTTCACCAGCACTAGTTCTGATAGGGATAATGATGATGCAACAAGTAGCAAAAGTTAACTGGAATGACTTTGTTCAAGCAACACCTGCTTTCTTTACTATTTTACTAATGACTTTATCATCATCAATTTCTACAGGCATTGCTTCTGGTATTTTAGTTTGGTTTTTAATTTCTCTATTTTGTAATAGAAAAGAACTAAACATTACTGCAAATGTTATTACCATATTCTGCTTGATAATGTTTTTGCACGCCGTGAATGTATTTTAATTTAATATCCACATGTTTAATTAATTTTATATTTTTAAAAAGCGTAAAAAATTACCGTAAATTAAATATAACACGTTTAACCCCATTTTGCTTCATATTCTTTTTTATTCCAACCAGTCCTAGCATAGTTACCGTCAACTACTAGCGGCCTTTTAAAAAGTAAAGCATCTGTTACTAAAAGTTTAAATGCCTCTTCCTCTGATAAACTGTTAAACTCTTCTTTTAGACCCATTTCTACAAAAAGTTTACCATTAGAATTAAATAAATCGATAGTTTCAAAGTTGCCTAGCTTTTTAATTTGTTGCATTTCTTGCCAGGTAGGTTTTTCTTTTTTTAAATCCACATACTCAACTTTTTTACCCTTCTCCTCAAAAAAATTAAGAGCATTCCTCACACCTGTACAATTATTGATTCCAAAAACTTTTATCACCTTTTTTCTCCTACTCAAAAAATATTTCACCAGATTTATATGCCTGTAAAATAATCTCTAACTCCTTATTTGTAACTTTATGAGACAATTTGGGTAAATTATCCATAGCAAAAAACTTAACTTCATTGACTTCAAAATTTGGACTATTCTTGCCTCCAATTATTTCAGCAAGAAACACAATACTATAAACATTATAAATTTCACTTTGGGTATATTTATTGCGATCCATCAAGGCTAATAGTTTGGTAACTCTGATATCAAATCCTGTCTCTTCTTTTACTTCTTTTACACAAGTTTCAACCGGAGATAAATCTATATCACACCACCCTCCTGGTATTGTCCATTCACCCGGAGTATCAACGTCTTGAGCCATTAAGAGTTTATTATTTTCAATAATAACAACTCGTATCCCAGGTTGAGGCGTTGGGTAATATATATCTCGGTAGATATTATACGGTTGTACATCCGAGTTAATATACTCATGTAGCATTTTTGTACTCAAACCTAAAAGCTCTTGATAATTATCAAGAGCATACGGACATTGTGAATACGTAACTCCAGTATGCGATATTGCTTGTACTTTTTTTATAAATTCAAAAATTTTGTCTTTCATTTACTAAACTATCTCAACTAACTGTAAACTTCTGTATTGTAACCAACACCTATTAACATTATTTTGCGTAGATTGATGGTAATTTATTCATACAAGTAAAGTTACCTTTATTCTAACAACCAAGAAAGCCAAAAGTTTCTAAAATCAGCAATAAAAAGCAAATTTTATGGTTTTGCCTTAATATTTTTTAATCTTGCAATCTTGGCCTTCCAAAGTTCAGGTCCCTGCTGGTGAGCAGATACTCCTAATGAGTCAACAGCAACGGTCACAGGCATATCCTCAACTTCAAACTCATAGATTGCCTCCATACCAAGGTCTTCAAAAGCCACAACCTTTGCTTTTTTAATAGATTTTGAAATCAGATAAGCAGCGCCACCTACTCCCATAAAGTAAATTGCTTTATTTTTTTTAATAGAATCTATAGTTGCTTGACCACGTTCAGATTTACCTATCATTCCCATGATACCAGCTTTTTCTAACATAAATGGAGTAAACTTATCCATACGAGTAGCTGTAGTTGGACCAGCTGGACCTACAACTTCATCGCCAACAGGATCAACAGGTCCCACATAGTAGATAAACTTATCTTTTAGGCTTACTGGAAATTCTTGGCCAGCTTCATACATATCTTGCAAACGTTTATGAGCAGCATCACGCCCAGTCAAAATTTTACCGCCTAGAAGCACATTATCACCTGATCTTAAGCTTTTGATTTGCTCTCTAGTTATAGTATCTAGATTTATCCTTTTAACATCAGCGTTTTGAGCTTGCTCAATTACTGGCCAATCTTCAAGCTTAGGTGCTGGCAAATCCACAGCCCCTGAACCATCTAAGACAAAGTGCACATGACGAGTAGCTGCACAATTTGGAATAAGAGCTACAGGCTTACAAGCAGCATGTGTTGGATATTCTTTTACCTTAACATCAAGTACAGTAGTCAAACCACCCAAGCCTTGAGCTCCTATACCTAAAGCATTTACGCGATTGTAAATATCTAGCCTTAACTGCTCGGTTTCATTTTGTGGACCATTTTTTATTATATCTTGCATGTTTATTTCTTCACCAAGAGACTCTTTTGCAAGAAGCATTGCTTTTTCTGCTGTGCCTCCAATACCTATACCTATTATACCAGGAGGGCACCAGCCTGCTCCCATAGTTGGTAACATCTCCTCGACCCAATCAATAATGCTATCACTAGGATTTAAAACCTTAAATTTAGATTTAAATTCAGATCCGCCACCTTTTGCGGCAATATCAATCTCAATTTTATCACCATGCACCATATCAATATGGACAATTGCTGGGGTGTTATCTTTAGTATTTTTTCTAGACCCATGCGGTGGAAAAACCATAGAAGCTCTAAGAGGATTATGTTCATCAGCATAACCACGACGTACACCCTCATTTACAAGTTCTGTTATAGTTCTGTCTATTTTATCAAGCCTAGCATCCATACCTATTTTAATAAAAGCACATACCATTCCTGTATCTTGGCAAATAGGGCGCTTACCTATAGCAGACATTCTAGAGTTTATAAGAATTTGAGCCATAGCATCTTTAGCTGGCTTTGACTCCTCACGCTGGTAGGCTTCATACATAGCATCAACAAAATCTTTGGGATGGTAATAAGAAATATATTGCAATGCCTCTGCAACACTATTAATCAGATCTTCTGCTTTTATAATAGCCATTTTAAATAAAACCTCTTAATTGAAATGAAATTTTTCGATATTACAAAAATATTATACCAGCTATCAACTTTGGTTTTAAGAGAAGCTTTATTTTTTAGATTTATAATATGAGTTTAATAAATTTATTGTATTATAGGCTATCACCACAACCAACAGCCATTGCAATTGCTCTATTGATAGCGCTGTAACAACATGAAAACCTATAAAAACGCCTATCACACCGAAAATCCCAACTATAAGGGCTTTTTTCAAAGGAATAGCATTATTCATAGTAAATGCAAAGGTTGTTACTGGTTGCTGGATAGCACCAGCTGTAGTCATAATAGGAAAGGCAACAAGAGGCGACATTCCTAGTAAAAAAAGTATAGCCTGAACCAAAGCAAAAAGCCCTACACCAAAGCACACTAAAAAACCTGCCGCAAACATACCGATAAACCCTAACACTAGCTTGATACCAGTAAGTTTCATCAAACTGCCTCCTATTGGTAAGAAACCTAATAATTTACCAAGCAATAAAAATATAACCAAGGTAAAAGCAAATATCATTATCAACCTAATTGTTGAGGTCTTGATTTTTGATGCAAAGATTCCTCCTATAAACCCTCCTAGAGTTGTTCCTAATACCAACACAACCAAAGTCACCACATCAACATGTAAAACTCCCAAAAAAAACATTGCTTCTATAGCCCCAGGTATTACTTGAGCACCATTAACAAAACCAGGAAGTTCTGCATCTCTTACAAGTTTAAAAGTTTTAGCTATTGCTATATTTACAGCAAAACTTCCAACTCCAACAGTATCTGCTAGAAATGCTGTTACTCCAGAACTCGCTAAAATAATACTCTGTTTAAAAGTTAAAGCAGAGAAGTTGTCCTGCTGCTTTACAAGCTTGTACACCATATATATAGTGCAAAAAATAGAAAGTAAAATAATCAAAGAAACTATAAAGAAATACATAGCACAACACTAAAGTCACAAAATATGCTAATGCTAATATTTTTTATATAAATAAACAACTAGCTAAATGATTTTTGACACCTTGTTATGAATAAAGCTCTAAAAATTAACTCACATATACAATATCATGTAACCCATCTTTAGTTGGGAAGTTATAATCAAAAGATGGTTGACATAAGTAATTATTTTGAAATCTTGGAGCCGGTATATTCTGACATCTTTGTGCCAAAACTTCCATTCTACTTCTTTTATGTGGACAATTTAATATCCCTGTTGTTGTTTTTTTCACATACTTTATATTTGGATGAGAAAAATGATGTTTCCAAAGTATTGCTCTTGCATGTATTGGCCATGCATCTACAGCAATATCTTCAAATGAATTATCTAAAGCAGATATGACCACGAAACTGTGTCCAATAGGAGACAAGCTAACTACGAGACTTATTTTTACATTATTACCTAACATATCTTTACATAAGCAGTAAGCTACCGCATTAATATTATCACATGTTCCTGCCTGCGCCTTAATAGCCCAAGCTGCAGCGCGTAATGGGCGTGAAGTATTATTGTCAATAATTTTTTGTTTGTTAATGTCGTAAGCTCTATGGTTACCATAACTCCAGGCTGCTCTTACAGTCGTTAAGCAATTATAAGAACTATTGTGAGGATGCTTTTTCTGGTTAGAAGCTCCAAACATCATCAGCGCTTTGGTTTTTCCAATAACACTGTCAGCAATTTTTAATATTTCCAGAGTTTTTAGCGAAATTTTATATATATTTGGTTTACTTACTGTTTTACTCGCCACACCTAGGCTATGTGTATTCTTTAAAACGTGTGGTGGGTTAGTAATTTCATGGCTTTTAATGTAGTCTATTCTTAAAACATGGTAGTTATAATCATATTTTATTAATAGCTTCCCACAATTGTTAGTTACGCAATTACAAATTATCTCCTTGATAGTGTTATTTCTTCCATACTGATGAGGGTCAATCATTGGTAAGTTAACAGACATTAAAACTTGACACTTTGCACATCTAATTACTGAAGCTTTAGGAAGTATTTCCATTATTCTCATAACATTAATTAACAATAAAAACGTTCAGGCTAACTAAAGAGTAGTTAAAATATATTTCTTAGTCAATCAATATATAATAGACAACTAAAAAAACATACAACCAATTTTTAGATGCTAAAAAGGTTTAACATAACCACATACAAAAAACTACTTACACAAAAGAATACAAATCCAACAATTATGGCATTTATAATATAGTCTTTTCTAGACTGAAGTAGCCCTTTTCTATAGCTAAAACTATATAACATCCTTGCCACTACAACTGTAAACACCAGAGCTATTACTATAGCCAAAATACTCACCAAAACCATAAATCAAACATCCACATATATTATTCTCTGATTAAACCATCTAGCTATTAGCTGAGGTACTACTTCAGGGTAATCTTGCCTTATTTGCTTAGCAAACATAGATATTAGTTGATAATTATCGTAATACTCGTTTATATCAAAAGTTCTAAATGTCGATATACCAGATTGCTCTTTACCCAAAATATCACCTGCTCCACGTATCTCCAAATCTTTTTCTGCTAAATAAAAACCATCTTGAGACTGGCGAATTAAAGATAACCTTTTTTTACCAATCTCACTAATTTTATTGCTATATAAAAGCACACAATAACTTTCTTTTGAGCCCCTACCTACTCTACCTCTTAACTGATGTAGCTGTGAAATCCCAAGCCTTTCAGCATTATCAATTATCATAATACTTGCATTAGGAACATCAACACCAACTTCTATAACCGTTGTTGCAACTAAAACATCATATTTAGCTGCTTTAAAATCATTCATAACTTGGATTTTTTCATTGGATTTCATACTACCATATACCAACCCAACTTTGGCGTCTCCAAGTTCAACTGTAAGTTCTGAATACAGCGTTTTAACATCTTGTAGAAAATCCTTACTTTCAGATTCTTCTACAAGCGGACAAACCCAATAAATTTGCTCCTTTCTGACTATAGCTTGTTTTAATTTTACTATTAGATCTAATTTTTTCGAACGATTAAGGATAGTTGTAACTATAGGTTTTCTATTTGGTGGCAATTCATCCAATATAGAAAGCTCAAGATTTCCATATAAAGTCATCGCTAAAGTTCTAGGAATGGGAGTCGCTGATATTATAAGCTGATGAGGAGCTATTTTTTTTGCGTCAGCACCTTTTTTGATCAGTGCTAACCTTTGCTCCACCCCAAACCTATGTTGTTCATCTACAACCACTAATCCAAGATTATTATATTCAACACGCTCTTGAAAGATAGCATGAGTTCCAACTACAATACAGTTCGGTGAATTTTTTACCCTATCTAAACTAATTTTAGTTTGCTTTGGGGTTAATTTACCTAGCAGTGGTATAACCTCTATTCCAAAATCAGTCAAATAATCTGATAAAAACTTATAATGTTGTTCGGCCAAGATTTCTGTTGGTGCCATAATCGCAGCTTGATAACCTGATATTGCAGCAGCATACAAAGCTACAGTTGCAACGATAGTCTTACCAGCTCCAACATCTCCTTGTAATAGCCTTACCATCGTATCTGTCTTTTTAATATCAGCTAAAATTTGTTTAATAGCTTTATTTTGAGCATCAGTCAAGTCATATGGTAATTTATCGTAGAATTTATCTATATCATTTTTCTTTAGGATAAGTTTAGGAGATGAAGTTTTTGAAAGGTCTTTTTTTATATTTTCCTCAGCCAACTTATAAGCCAACATTTCTTCAAACTTAACTGAATGTTTTGCTTTTGACAGATAACGTTCGTCTAAGGAGTCCGTTAAAGCATGAATATAATATAAAGCATCGGTAACCTTAATTAAATTGTACGATTTTAAACAAGCTTGTGGAATTAAATCTTTTACTTTTTTATCTTGCAAAAGTTTAGTAACTATATTAGTGATTAACTTATCTGGAACCTTTTTTACTCCATACACAGCAGATAGCTTCTGCTCAAGCAAACATTTATTATTTTTTATCACCGCCCATTCCGGATGAATCATCTGGAAATTTTGTGATAAAACTATCTTACCATAACACCTTACATACTCTGCGTTTTCTAGCATACTTATCTGATTTGGATAAAACTTAAACAAAACAACTGAACAAACACCCGTACCATCATCAACCAAAAAACGTACAAATTTCCTTCCAGTTTTTTTATAAGTAATACTTGTTATTCTACCTTCAATAACGCTTTTTTTATCTACCACAAGATCTCTAACAGAAGTTATAAATCTGGTATCTTTATAAACTTTAGGGAAAACAAATAGTAACTCCTCTGGTAAATTCAAACCATTTTTAGTTAAAGCCTTTACCGTAGCATCACCAACTCCTACGAAATCTAGAAATACCATCAAGTTTTCTCTAATTAAGTCCTTTTTTTACTCAAACTTATTCTACCATTTATAAAAGCCAAATAAACAAAGCATTTGCCAAATCATATAATTACTGGTAAATTAACTCTTATTAGATAAGATATAATGTTATAATGCTATATAAAAATTATGAAAAAACTATTTTTACTGATTTTTCTTAGTTACTCACTAACTGGATGTGGACAAACAGGTCCTTTATATCTTCCTGAAGATCAACAAAAAGATAACGAAACTACTAAAATATCTTCTGGCTCTACCATAGCTACTGATCAAAATGATGTCTCATCTTCAAGTACGAATACACAAAAAACTGTCTCAAAAGTCGATGACGATCCAACTCCGCCATCTAGAAATACTAACGTACCTACAAGCGAGCTTGCAGATAGTGGTGATAATTTTAATTATGACGTCAACATTCAGGATTCATCAGAGGCTGGCGGAACACCTTAATCAATAGGTTATAATATATATAATAAGATTTATTTTAAATTTTCAGTTTACTTTTAATTTCAAACATAATAAAATCTTGAAGATATTGTGAAAATAATAAGAAATTTCGCCCAAGGAGGGTTTCTATAATGTCTAAAGTTTGTATTATCACGGGTAAAAGACCTGCTACAGGAAATAATGTATCACACGCTCAAAACAAAACTAAAAGAAGATTTTTACCAAATCTTCATACACATAGATTTTGGGTAGAAAGCGAAAATAGATATATAAAGTTAAAAGTTAGTTCTAAAGGTATGAGAATAATCGATAAAAAAGGTATCGATATTGTTCTTAACGACTTAAGAGCACAAGGTCATAAAATCTAAGTTTAAATAATTCTAAAAAAGGAATTCAAGCAATGAGAGAAAAAATAAAATTAGTTTCTTCTGAAAAGACAGGTCATTTTTATACTACCACTAAAAATAAGAAGAATATGCCAAACAAAATGGAAATTAAAAAATTTGATCCTGTTGCCCGTAAGCACGTAGTTTATAAAGAAGCAAAAATCAAATAAATAAGTCCACAACTAAAACTAAGGTCTTATAAGCTATGAAACAAGCTTTTCATTTTAAGGGCGGCAATTACACCATAAGTGCTATCAGTATCAACGTAACAGAATTTACTCAAATTGAGAGCCTACTTAGTTCAAAAGTCGCCCAATCAAAATCTTTTTTCCAGAACACTCCTTTTGTAATTGACGTATCTGAAATCGATCGAGATGAAAAGTGCACGGTAGAGTTTTTGGACAAAGTAATATCTTGTTTTAGATATAATGGTATGATTCCTGTAGGCTTTGTAGTAAACAACCAAGATTTAAAGACCAAGCTAGCTAAAGCTGGTCATAATATTTTAAAAAATGGCAAGGTCAAAGAAAATACTTTTGAAGAGATCCCTCGTACATCAGCTAAGATAATAACTTCTCCTGTGCGTACTGGGCAATCTATCAATGCTCGTGATGCTGACGTAATAGTAACAGCTAACGTAAACAATGGTGCTGAAATTATTGCCGATGGCAGTGTAATTGTATATGGAAGAATTGGGGGAAGAGTTCTTGCTGGTAGTTCAGGCAACAAAGAAGCAAAAATTATCTGTAAAGACCTGAAAGCAGAACTAGTTTCAATAGCTGGTAAGTATGTAACTCTTAATAATGAGAGCATCCCTATTAATGAAAAAAGTACTGATGGATATATCGTTTACCTAAAAGATGATAAAATCCATATAGAAAGTTTTTAATAAGTTAAACTTATAAGAGGTTATAGCCAATATGGGTGAAAAAAAACAAGGTAAAGTATTTGTAGTTACCTCTGGTAAAGGCGGCGTTGGTAAAACAACTTCAAGTGCTGCTATTGCATATGCTTTTGCCAAAAGAGGGCTAAAAACTGTAGTTATAGACTTTGATGTTGGACTTAGAAATCTTGATCTAATAATGGGTTGTGAAAGAAGAGTAGTATATGATCTAATAAACATAGTAAAAGAAGAAGCCACAATTAATCAAGCTATTATTAAAGATAAGCGCATAGAAAATTTATTTATAATTCCAGCGTCACAAACTAGAGACAAAGATGCTCTAACAGAAGATGGGGTTGATAGAGTAGTAGAGGAACTAAAAAATTCTTTTGATATAATTCTATGTGATTCTCCAGCAGGTATTGAAAAAGGATCTCTTATGGCTATGAGATGTGCTGATGCAGCGATCATAGTTACTAACCCTGAAGTATCTTCGGTAAGAGACTCTGACAGAATACTTGGTATGCTTTCAAGTAAAACTCTGAAAGCCCAAAAAGAGGGGGAATTCAAAGAAATCTATCTATTGCTAAATAGATACGATGCTACTAGAGCAAAAGCTGGGGCAATGCTAAAAGCTGAGGATGTAAGCGAAATCTTGTATACTCCTATTACTGGTATAATTCCAGAATCAAAGGATATATTAGAAGCTTCAAATAGCGGTCACCCAATAACCCATTTTGCAGACTCTGTAGCTGCTAAAGCATACTTTGATGCAGTAGATAGAATGCTAGGTAAAGATGTCCCTATGAGACATACAGAGCATAAAGTTGGTTTCTTTAAAAAATTAATAGGTAAGTCATAATTATGTTTGCAAAGCTTTTTGGACCAAAGAAAAAACAAAATAGTGCTTCTTTAGCAAAAGAAAGGCTACAGATTATAGTTGCACATCAAAGAAATGAGCTAAAACCTAGATCATCAAGAATTAGTAGTCATTTACTTGCTGAACTAAAAGATGAGATAATAGAGGTAGTTAAAAAATATATTGCTCTTTCGGAAGAAAATATTAGGGATATAGACTTAAAGGTAGAAGATAATAGCAAAAACTCAACAATCGAAGTTAATATACCTTTCAACTAAATTAGATAGCCACTAATAAAATGAGCGATATTAATTTCGATCAAGTTTCTTTTTATAGAGGAAATTTGTGCATATACGATAATGTTACCTTTACTATCCCGTCTCAAAAAATCACTACTATCCTTGGTCCATCTGGTGCCGGCAAGACAACCATCCTACAACTAATAGCAGGGCTTATTAAACCTAATAGCGGCAATATTTACATTAATAACATTTATATAAATAAAAAAACTCCTGAAAAACAACTTGCGACACTCCGCAAAAAAATGGGGTTTTTGTTTCAATCTGGAGCCCTTTTTACACACCTTAGCGTATACGATAATATAGCTTTCCCACTAAGAAAGAATACCAAATTAGATGAAAAACTAATCCGGAATATTGTGTTGCTAAAGTTACAAGCTGTTGGGCTTGCTCACACCATAGATATGATGCCAAGTGAGCTTTCTGGTGGCATGGCTCGTAGAGTCGCACTAGCCCGTTCTGTTGCTCTAGATCCTAATATTATGATGTATGATGAGCCATTTACAGGACAAGATCCAGCCTCTTTTAACAAGCTACTTGAGTTAATATCAACACTTAATACATCTCTAAAAACGACTTCTATAATTGTTTCTCATGATATACAAGAATCTCTAAGTATCTCAGATCACATAGTTATAGTAGCAAATAAAAAAATCTTAGCTAGCGATTCACCTGAAAATGTAAAAAATAGTAAAAATGAAGATATAAAAGCCTTTTTAGCTGGCAAACCTCTTAAAAGCGTTGAACAAAATCAACTACATCTAAATAAAGATTTTTTTATTAAAGAGATTTTAAGGACTTAATATGTACATTTTTAGCAAAATTTATGGTTTAACTATTTCTCTTATTTATAGTTGTCTAAATTCTCTACATCTAATTATAAGTATCATAAGTAGTAAATTTAACATTCGAGACTGTATAGATCAAATAAATACCGTTGGTGTTAATTCACTAATTATTATAATGACTTCGGGGACTTTTATTGGACTAGTTCTAAGCTTACAAGGCTACTATACCTTAGCGAAATTTGGAGCTCATTCTCTACTAGGCACCATGGTAGCTTTAAGTGTATTACGAGAGCTTGGACCTGTTGTCACAGCCATGTTATTTGCAGGTAGAGCTTGTAGCTCAATAACTTCTGAAATAGGCTTAATGAAAGCTACTGACCAAATTAACAGCTTAAAAATGATGAACGTAAGCCCTATTAGCTTTATTCTTTCAACTAGATTTTGGGCTTGTATAATAAGTGTACCCGTACTCACTCTAGTATTCTGTTCGGTGTCGATTATAGCATCATATATATTAGCAGAAGGTGGTCTAGGAATAGGATATGGTGAATTTTGGAGCAATATTCAATCTTCTGTAAACATTTCGGATATATCAAATGGTTTAATCAAAAGTCTGGTTTTTGCTTTTGTAATAGCCTGGATAGCATTATATCAAGGATACTATTGTGTACCTAACTCAAATGGTATAGCTAAGGCAACAACTAAAACTGTAGTGTACTGTTGTATGAGTGTTTTAGGAGCTGACCTTATTTTAACATCAATTATGTTTGGAGAAGTCTAATGAGGAATAAATATTTTGAGACCTCTGTTGGTATTTTTATTATTTTAGGCGTTTTATGCTTAGTTTTCTTGATATTTAAAGTAAGTGGCAGTTCATTTAAATCTTTTAATACTAATCACTACTCTATCCAAGCACAATTTAAAAATGTAGGTTCATTACGAATAAATGCTGCCGTAAAAATAGCTGGCGTAGAGGTCGGTCAAGTAACAAATATATCTCTTGAGAAAACATACAATGGTTTTATGGCTTTGGTTACCATATCCATGAATGATAGTGAAAAGATACCCGCAAATTATTCAGCTGCTATAGCTATGTCTGGTGTCCTTGGTGATAACTATATTGCTCTTAGTCCACCCAAAGAAGATATTATGGCAGTAGCTGACCTAACTGGTAACTCAGCATCTGAAGATAAATATCTACACCAAGGTAGTATAATACCATTAGAAAATACTGAATCTGCTATTGATTTAGGATCGTTAATTAATACTTTCGTTGCTAATAAAAATACTGAAGATAGCAAATAACATGAAATTTAGATTGTTCTAGATGTAATTTATTAGCCTTAAAAAAACAACTGCAAGATTCTCTTATGGATTTAATGTATTCAGTTGTTTTTTGGGGGGGATTAGGACTATTAAAAGCTGGGATTAGAGAGATAACAAAGCACTATATGGATTGTGTTGAAGTTACCCATAAAATATAAGAAATTATTTTTCAAAATACCTTGACTAAAGTAAAAAAGAGCTTATAATATCCCACATGTCGCTAGCCATAGCAACTTAAGTCTTATGTCCCGTTCGTCTAGAGGCCTAGGACACCGCCCTTTCACGGCGGCAACAGGGGTTCGAATCCCCTACGGGATGCCAAATTTATTTTTTTGCCTCATAAAAACTGTTTTACATTGATGTTTTATAAAGGTGACTGTTTATATCATATATTTTTGCAAAGATATTTACTTTTTTTGTCTAATTGCTATCATTAGATCTTGTTATTTAGTGAAATTAGGAAATTCAAATGAAAATAGTAACAGCTGAATATATATGGATTGATGGTGCAAATCCTGTTGCTGGACTTCGTTCAAAATCTAGAATATTACCATATAAAGAAAACATCAAAATAGCAGATTTCCCAGAATGGAGTTTTGATGGATCCTCTACAAATCAAGCTACTGGTGATAATTCAGACTGTATACTTAGACCAGTTAATTTTGTTATAGACCCTTTAAGAGATAATGGTTACTTAGTTTTGTGTGAGGTTTACAACCCAGATAACAAAGCACCTCATAAAACTAATCACAGATCAAAGCTACAAGTGGCTTTAGAAAACCTAAAAGAGCATGATATATGGGCAGGGTTTGAACAAGAGTACACTATGTTCGTCGATGGCAGACCTCTTGACTGGCCAATAGTAGGCTTTCCTGGGCCTCAGGGACCATATTATTGTGGGGTAGGTGCTGATAGAGTGTTTGGTAGGGAGCTAGTTGAAAGACACTTAAAAGAATGTATAAAAGCAGGTATCTTGATATATGGTATTAATGCTGAAGTTATGCCCAGTCAATGGGAGTTTCAGATAGGTTATAGAGGCGTTGATGGTGAGGATGCTGGGATACTAAACGTTGCTGATCATACTCATATTGCTAGATGGTTACTTATAAGACTAGGTGAAGAATATGGTATAACAATTTCTTTTGATAATAAGCCTATCAAAGGCGATTGGAATGGTGCTGGCATGCATACTAATTTCTCTACTAAAGCAACTAGAGATCCTAAACAGGGTAAACAAGAGATTAAAAGAATAGTTAAAAACTTAGAAAAAAACCATAAAAAAGACATCTTAGATTATGGTTTTAACTTACATGAAAGATTAACTGGCTTACATGAAACTTGTGA
The DNA here is from genome assembly GCF_000815225.1 of Allofrancisella guangzhouensis. Taxonomy (GTDB): domain Bacteria; phylum Pseudomonadota; class Gammaproteobacteria; order Francisellales; family Francisellaceae; genus Francisella; species Francisella guangzhouensis. The sequence goes on from NZ_CP010427.1 coordinate 125,925, forward strand.
TATAAATACTTTTAAAGTTGGTGATGCTGATAGAGGCAGTTCGATTAGGATTCCAAAACCAGTTGCTTTAAAAGGGTATGGTTATTTTGAAGATAGAAGACCAGGTGCAAATGCAGACCCATATATAGTGGCTTTAGCTCTGGCTGCTGCTGTCGAAGCTTAACTTTTTTAAATTTGACTTCTAAAGAAAGATATTAGTTTTATGATAATATAATTTGTTAGATCCCTTAAATTTTATTCTTCTTTTTTGTAAAATAGATCTCTGTTAAAACGTTAATTTAATATCTTTTATAATTTTTAATCCAAAGGGAATAAATGTGAAAATTAAAACTAAAATAAATACAAGTTACTCTGTAGGTCAAGATCTTTACAAGAATATTTTCCATGTTATTTGTAACGATAATGAATCTGTTACAAAATCAAGTATCTTAGGTGTTCTAGATGATTCTGGCGTAGCTAGAGATGATGTACGCGTAAAAACGTTAATTGAAAAACTAGGCAAATTTTCACGTACAGAAAATATTGGCTTCGAAGCTTTTAAAGATGTAACTTCAGATAGTATAAACCTTATAGAAAAGGCGATTAGTAAAAGTTTTGTAATCCCAGACTTCACTGCTTTCAGGACGGAAATACAAAATATTTACGAAGAAACTAAAAAAAATATCTCTGGAAAAGTAGCAAACTATATACCACAATTAGCCCGAGTTAATCCTGAGTTATTTGCGGTGGCTTTTTGTAGTGTTGATGGTCAGATGATTACCTTAGGTGATTATACGCATCCATATTGTGTTCAGTCTACAGCAAAAGCTATAACTTATTGTATTGCTACAGAATTAAATGGAGAAGATAAAGTTCATGAACATGTTGGTAGAGAGCCAAGCGGAGTTACATTTAATGCTATAGCTTTAAATAAATATAATCTTCCACATAATCCTTTGATTAACTCTGGAGCTATCATGACTTGTTCATTGATTAAACCTGAGTGGAATATAGCAGATAGGTTTGAATATATTACTAAAGTCTGGAAAGACCTTTCAGGTGGCGAATCAGTGGGTTTTGATAATGCCACATACCACTCAGAGAAAGAAACAGCAGATAGAAACTATGCTTTAGCTCATTACATGAAGGAGGTAGGAGCTTTCCCTCCTAAGACTGATATACATACTTCGTTAGACTTTTATTTTCAAACATGCTCGATTGAGGTTAATGCTAAAAAAATGGCAAAAATTATGTCTACTATAGCAAACGGCGGAATATGCCCATTTACGAATAAAAAGATTTTTTCACCCACAACTATTAGAAACTGTCTATCGATGATGTACTCTTGTGGGATGTATGATTTCTCTGGTGAATATGCCTTTTCTGTTGGCTTACCAGCCAAATCAGGTGTATCTGGTGCTTTGGTTATTGCTATCCCTAATGTCGGTGGGTTTGCAATATTCTCACCTAGGTTAGACTCTAACCATAACTCGGTTAGAGGGGTTGAGTTTAGCAGAAGACTAGTAAATAGATTTAGCTTTCACAACTATGATCATATTGATAGAAATGACAAAATAAATCCTGTAGAAAATAGAATGTTGGCTGAATCAAACTTAGTTTTTGAGCTAATTTGGGCTGCAAGTACAGGAGATCTTTCTGAAGTTAAAAGAGCCGTTGCATTAGGAGTAGATATTAACAAAGGAGATTATGATAAAAGAACAGCTCTACATTTAGCTGCTGCTGAAGGTCATGAGAACATTGTAAAATATTTAGTTAGCAAAGGAGCAGATATTTCAACGACAGATAGATGGGGCAAAACACCTCTAGAGGATGCAAAAATAAACAATAACGAAAGCATTATAAATTTGTTATCCTGTAATAGTTAACTGACTAAACCAAAAACTATATCATTAAGTTTTAGATTAATATTTCCCTGCTTTGCTCCTTTTATACATAAATCTGTATCTAAACATTTTTGTAAACAAGACAGTATAATCTCAGAACCAATTCTATTTGCCAAACTTGTATAATATTTTTGTTTAGATGACCAAATATTGTTATCATCGAAAATCTTTTGATGGTGATTACGCTGTGTAGATTTTAACTGAGAAATGATTCGCAATTCTCTTTTTAGAGCCCAAAGTATCAGGGGAGGTTTATCACTCTCATTAAGAATACTATTTAATATAGTCAAAGCTTTTGACTTTTGTTGGTTTAGAATAGCATCTGATAGATCAAAAACATCAAAATTAGTATGCTCATGTAAAAAAGGCTTTAAGACTTTATCATCAAAACTTTGTATATTTTGGCGTGAAAGAAGCTTTATAATCTGTTTAGCAGCTATTAAGTTACCTTCTGTCTTTTGTGCTAGCAATTGAACTGCCTCAGCTGTTAGAGTTATACTTGTTTGCTGCAACTCATGATTTATTATACTGATAGCATTAGTCATATTCGGCTGGTGTATATGTACGTGAATAGCATTTTGAGCTAGGCTTTGAAACCATTTACTTGATAAATTTTGCTTCTTAATAGCATTAAAGACCAACAAATAAACATTATCGCCAGGTTTTAAAATATTTTCTACCATAGCTTGTTGTAAAGATTTTTGAGGTGCTTTTTCAAAACTAAATTGTATAAGTTTTTCCATATTAAATAAGCTAAGGCTATCAGCTGCTTGATAAAGAATATCATGATTTTGCTCACTTAAATCATACCTAACTATTTCAAAATTTTTGTCTTTAAACTCAGTTGTGATTTTTTCAATAATATTATAACGCTGTAAAGGCTCATCTCCTGTAATTATAAAAAGTTTGTATCTTGCCAAGTCTGTCATTTTTATAAAGTCAAAATAGCTTAATTCCATAAATTACAAATATTTAAATATGTTTATTTAACTAGTTAGTTTATTATATTAATAAAATATTACCAACAAAAAGATATTATGAAAGCAAAGCTATTAATAGTTGTAGGATTTTTTTCTTTACTAGCAGGATGTGTGACAAAACCTGCCAATGTTCAACCAGTAGATGATTTTCAAGCAAATAAATATTTAGGTAAATGGTATGAAATAGCACGTTTTGACAATAGCTTTGAGAAAGAGATGACTAATGTATATGCCGAATATAGCTTAAATTCTGATGGTACAATAAAAGTTCTAAATAGTGGCGTAAATCCTAAAAGTGGTAAAAGAAGCTACGCCGAAGGAATAGCTAAATTTGTTGATGGAGAAAATACTGCATACTTGAAGGTATCTTTCTTTAGGCCATTTTATGGAGCCTATGTAGTATTTAATCTAGATACGGATTATAAGTATGCTTATGTTGCAGGAGCAAATAAAGATTATCTATGGTTGTTATCTCGTACGCCGAAAATCCCAGAAAATATTAAAAAAGACTTTATCGCTAAATCAAAAGCTCTAGGTTTTGATACAGATAAGCTTGTTTGGGTTAAACAATAGATCTCATATTTACCAATTCCTTTAACAACTCTTTTTAATTTTATATTTATACTATATACAGTTGTTTATATGAGTTTTATCAAATAGAATAAAATCTATTAAGAACCTAGTCTGAGATTTAAAATTATGCGAGATGTTTCTAAGATCAATAAATTTGATCTTGGGTGGCTAGTTGTTAGTTTTGGGATGGCAATAGGGGCTGGTATAGTACTAGTTCCTGTAAGTATTGGTGTAGTTGGTTTTACGGTTTTTGCTATTTCCATATTAATAGCTTATCCAGGAATTTATTTATTTCAAAAACTATATATATGTACTTTATTTGCTACAAATAAGCCTAAAATCTATAAAGATGTAATTAGTGAGCTTTTAGGAAAGAACTGGGCTATTTTTTTAGGTATGCTGTATTTTTTAATGATGCTAATTTGGACAGTAATATATGCAGAAGTTGTTGCTAAATCCTTAGCATCATATTTGTATTTATTTAATATCACCAATAATCCTCATCTTGAACAAAATATTTTATATAGTGCAATCTTAATGGTAGTTTTAATTTTTGCTGGAATGAAAAGTCAGAGAGTCCTAATAAGAGTATCAACTGTTTTTATAGTAGTTTTGATTGTGGCAATTATTGTAGTCTCTTTAGCTTTAATACCACTTTGGTCAACTGCAAATCTTACCACATTGCCCGATAATAGCTATGAGTTAATAACTAAAACTGTTATTATGCTACCATTTTCTCTAACTTCTATTCTTTTTATTCAATCATTAAGCCCAATGGTATTAGGCTACCGGCTTCGTTATTCTAACCTTGATAATACGAGAGTACTAAAAAAATGTTTACATACTATGAAGCTTGCTTTTATTTTACTGGTTATATTTATAGGATTTTATGTATTATCATTTTCTTTTGTTATACCTAAACAATTTGCTTTAGAAGCATCTGCTAAAAATCAATCAGCATTTTTACTATTAGAACAGCATGGCATGTCAAACATAGTTTTATATGTCTGTGGTATAGTAATTAGTATATGTGCTATTTTGACTTCTTTTTTAAGTATTTTAGCTGGCATGGCAGAATCTTTAAAAGGGGTATTAAGAATGAGTTTTAACCAACCAAGAGTAACCGAAAAAATAAGCCCTAAAGTTATAGATGTAATCGTTATTTTAATAATCTTTCTTTTAACTTGGTTATCTATAGTTTTTGACGCTCCAGTTTACATACTTGTACCATTGTCTGGCCCAATATTTGGTATTTTAGGTTGTTTAGCACCAGCGTATATGGTTTTCAAAGTTCCAGCTCTTAAAATATACAAAACAAACAGCATCTATTTTGTTATTTTTGTTGGAGCTATCTTGGTGATATCACCATTATTAACTCCAGCTTTTTCTTAGATTCAAACAAACTTTTTCAATTTATTGTAATTTTAGTGGGTCAAGAGCATTATCTATTTGCATTATTTTATTTAAAATTTGTTTAAATAAGTTTTATTATTGTATTTTTTTGTTAATATTTGTTAATTATTTTTATTATTGTTTAAAATTAGGAGTATGTGTATGTGGAGTGAAAAAAAGCCCTTGATAGTAGGTGCTACTATGGACTTTCTTGACGGTAGAGGTTTTGCTTTATCTAGTAAAAATCTAGTTGGTAATGATGTTAAAAAAATAGTTGCCGCTATTAAAGGCGGCTTAGAATTTCGTCAAAGTCGCAATAAAAAAACTCATAATACAAAAGCTTCTATCGATCTCAGTAATAATAAAATTGGTGATAAAGGCATAAAGTACTTATCCGAACTAAAAACTCTAGACTACCTATACCTTTCAAATTGCGGTATTACCGATCACGGTGCAAAGGATATAGCCAACAACATAACAAATTTAAAAGTATTAAACCTTTCCAAGAACTCTATTAGTCTAGATGGAGTTACAGCTATTGTTAATAAACTAATAAACTTAGAATCTTTAGATATTTCAGAAAATTATATTGGATTATTAGGAGCAAAAGCTATTCAGAAGTGTAACAAATTAAGTGACTTGAATATTTCCAATGATAAATATCTTAACTCAACAGTAGAGATGAGAGAAGGAATGAAAGTATCTGACATTATCACTAATTTACCCAAAAACTTGAGGTCCCTAAGTCTAGCAGGTTATGTCGAATTAGATGATAAAATAGCAGAAGCTATAAAAAATCTTAACATGCTTAAACAAAATACTTGCTAGATTGTAGTCTCAATGTTTATACTGATTCCGAAATGTACCTCATTAGGTGTTAAATAATTTAAACATTTTTTAGGTCTATTATTCAAGTCAATTTGCAACTTTCTAAGATACTGATGAGAGATATTACTAAAATCAGTACCTTTAGGAATAAATTGTCTGATATACCTATTCATGTTTTCATTTGTACCTCTTTGCCATGGACTATATGCATCTGCAAAGAATACTTTAATACCAGTTTTATTTGATAAATTTTTGTGTTTAGCAAACTCTTTACCATTATCAAAAGTAGCTGTGGTAATTTTATTACCATTTGATGCTCTGTATAAAATTTGGTTAATTGAACTAGCTGTTCTATCTTTAGCTTTGCCTAGAATTGTGAATCTACTAACTCTATCTACCATAGTCAAAATAGCTCCTTTATGATCTTTACCGACTATAGTATCACCTTCAAAATGATACAGCTCTTTTCTATCATTAGCTGCTTTAGGCCTTTGTGATATGTTGACTCTATCCTTTATCTTACCTTGATTTGAGGAGCCTTCTTTTTTGTATTTGTAACGCCTACCTTTGAAGAATAATAACTGTTTAAGGTTATGTCTTTGTATAAAGTTATAAACAGCTTTAAAACTTAGCTTAGCTATACCTTCATGCTTTAATCTACCACAAATTAACTCCGGTGATATTTTCTTTTTGAGTAAAGCTATTATCAGCTTTTTAACTTCATTAGTAAGTTTATGATTATTTGACTTTCTACGACTACAATACAACTTATGGGCTATCTCTGCAGAATAACTTTTACCTACTTTATTCCTTTTAAGTTCATTTATAACAGCTGTTTTACTAAATCCTATTTTATTAGCTATTGCTGCTTCTAAGTATCCTAATTTAAGTAAATTTTCTATATAATATCTATCTGAAAGAGTTAAATGTCTATGTGCCATTTTTAGTTCCTGTTCGTTTATTTAAGTTCTTCTCAAACCTAATAAACTACATCTGGAACTCTCTTTCAACTATTTTAAAACTTTCAGAATACAATCTAGCCTTTACAAAATTTGCAAAAACTAGATCTCTCAGGTTGTAAAATTAGTGATAATGGAGTACGTATTCTCGTTGAAAATCTAGTAAATCTGAAGACACTAAACTTTTCTGGCTGTAATAACATTACTGACACAGGGTTACTCTATATTGCAGAGAGAAAAAAACAGCCTCTATTAGGTCATGCAAAATATTTAAGCCCAATCCAACTAAACTTTTCTGGCTGTAATAACATTACTGAAAAAGGAATATATTATCTCACTAAATGTAAAGGTCTTGTGACGTATCTAAATATTTCGAATTGTAAAGGCATAAAAAATATTGATAATTTATCAGAACTAGAATTGCTACAATCGCTGAATATTTCAAGTAATGAGATCCCCGATCTTACAAATGTATCGAACCTTATTAAAAATTTACCACATCTAAAATACTTAGATATTTCAAATTGTCAAAATATTAAGAAAAATGATTTAATAAATTATTTACAAAAACTAGGTTATGATTGCATAAAAAACCTACATATAAAGGAGTAGCTGTAGTAGCTCAAACTTGGAAAATTGGCTTACATAGTTTGTTGAAGTGAGCCTTACACTTCAACACAAAGGTTCCTCTACATTTAAATTACATATAAACTCTTATTGCTCGTTAGCAGCTATAGTTTTCATTGATAAAGCATGTAGCTCACCAGAAAGTATATATTCGTTAATTTTTGAATATACTAATTGTTGTCTTTTTACTTTGCTTTTAATATCATTAAATTCTTCGGTAACTATAATTGCTGCAAAATGCACATTGTCATCACTTTGGACATCGGCAGTACAATTTTTTAGGGAGTCCTCTAAAATTTCTTTTAGTTGTTCTTTTGTCATTTTTATCTCCATTTTCTAAACTTAAATGTACATCTAAACTTTATAGACATTTTTATACAATATATTATTTTAGCTAATGTACTGTTCTAAAATACTTCTCACTCCATGAACTTTAGCTAACGAAATAGCATCTATACCAAGGTTTTTAAGTTGTAATTTTATATCGTTATTTTTAGCATATTTTATATATTCGATTATAAACGCTAATCCAGCACTATCAATTTTGTTACAGTTCGAAAAATCAACAACCCATGATTCTTTCAAATTTCCTAAATCTTTAGCATATCTTTTAACTACGATAGGCACATTTACAATAGTTAAATCTGCACCAATAGTCCAAACATTATCAGTTATCTTTATCATTCTACATTCTGAAGTTTATAATTATCATCTAAAAGTTTAGGATAGTTTTTCTTTTTAATATTGGTAGTAACTCTTTCAGCTGCTTTGGTCATCTCTGGTACAGTTGCATAAGGAGCAAATTGCTCTTGGTATGCCTTTAGGATACTTACCCCAGCAACATCGAAATCATAAATATGCCACTTACCTTCTTTTTGGAACATTTTTACAGCAAAGTCAGAGCTTTGATTATTATCAATATTAGTTATTTTACCATTTACTACTACTATAGCCTTTTTTTGCCAACTATTATCGTCTTGATTGAAAGGAAATAATCTTATCTTATATTTCCCAGCGTATGCCACATTCTTAGCGTACATAAACGTTAGCATTTCAGTAGCAGAATGAATAAAATCTTTTTGCTCTTGAGCAGTAGCTTTTTTCCATTTCTCTGTACCAACAACAAGTTGAGCTACAACTTTAGGTGCAACTATAGGGATTATCTCTTTATCTACTAATCCCAGAAGTTTGTATGGGTCTTGTTTATATTCAGTAGCATTTTTGATTAGTTTATCTTGGGTTTTGACTATCGTATTGTTTAACATGTTTACAGGGTTTTCTATAGCAGCCCATACATTTGAAATTGTGGTAGCCAATAAAGCCATTAAAATTATAAATTTGCGTAACATAATTTAAGTTTTCTAACCTTTTCACTTAGTTGATAAATTCTAATATAAAAAATTAACTTTTTAAAGATAGTATTTTATAGGATCGTCGCAAGCTGAATTTAGACGAAGGGGCTTGTTTAAATTAGGTTTGTATAATTACGTAAGCCTACTCTTATCAAAAACTCCTGTTTCTTATTAAAAATAAGATATATCAAATTATACTTTCTACTTGTATATTTTGATATACATTACATCCCCTTAAAAAACTGAAACCTATAGTTATGAATTATGAGATAAACAGCTTAATTGAAACTCTTTCTTTTGCATCTTCTATTTGCAACAGCAATAGAAAAAAACTTCTCTTACAAAACTTGATTAATATTTGTAAGAATTACAAAAGTGTTATGAATATATCAGATATATTTACTGCCCTAGAATTGCTAATAATTATTTCGTCTATTAATCGTCATTTTACTTGGTATCGAGATAATAATACTCATATGCTAAATGCTCTCTCCCAAAGAATTAATACCAATAGTAGCTTTAAAAAGCTCTTAAAAATACCTGAAAACACAAATGTTTCTCCAGAGCTATTAAAAAGTTTATTTTTAAATATATGGGAAACTTTTAAAGATGGTAATATAAACTCAAACTTAGATCAAGTTTACCAAAAACTGCAGCAACATATAGAGACTTTAACTGAACATATAGATAAAAAACAACATGATAAAGAACTAGAAGTAGCTGGAACTATAGTAAATGCGATAAAAAAATATCTACAAAAACCATTAGAAGAAAGAATAAAAATAGAATTCAATAATTACATAGAACAAGTAGAAATATCTTCTACAGGAGTAGACCCATCTTGGGCCAATCATATAGGAGCAAAAAGGCTTGCCCAGTATCAAAAAACTTCTAGAAAAGAAGCTGAAAAATTAATAAATCAAGTAAGAAAAGGAGGCTTTAATCCAGGCCTACAAAGTTTACAAAAAACAAAACACTATCGTGCTGGTAACTGTGGAGACCAAGCAGTTGCTATGGCTCATATGTTAAACAGAAGAAAAAATAAAGGAGTAGCGCATCCAGTAGGTTTAATAAATGAAGATCATGCATTTGTTTTATATGACACAACTGGAATAAGCCTACAAGAAAATGGTGTTTTCAATTTTAGACCAGGAACAGTTTATGTGATAGACCCCTGGAAAGGAGCTGCGTTTTTATTTACAAAAGGAGATATCCAACCAATGAACCTAATTACTCAAACTGGCCAACTCAAAAAAATAATTTTTAATGTACCAAAAGGCAACTCTAACATAGATTTTGCATAGAAATATAGGCCCATGCTGTAGTATGTAATAGTTTTATCTCACCACCACAAGAGCTATACACATAATCTTAAAGCTTCACTTAACCTTGATGTCACCTTATTTTTACCAAGCAACTTCAAAGTAATGCCGATATCAGGAGACTGGCCAGAACCAGTCACAGCAACTCTTACAGGCATACCAACTTTACCCATACCACATTCACACTCTTCTGCTGTTAAGCTTATTACAGAATGCAATATAGACTCATCTTGCCATTCTTGGTCAGATAGTGCTTCAAATTTAGTCAAGGCAACTTTCAAAATATCACCTGTAATCGCTTTAAAGTGCTTTTTGACTGCATTTTCATCATAAGCTATATCTTGCGTATAGAAGTAACTAGACTTTTCAGCAAGTTCTTTAAGAGTATCAACTTTTTCTGCCATAACAGCTAATAAATCTCTTAAATCAGGGCCGTTAGAAATATTTAATCCTGCTTTGGTGAAGTGATATTCTACTTCAGCCTGAATATCCTCAAATCTTGATTCTTTGATGTAATGCTTATTTAACCATTTTAATTTCTCAAAATCAAAACGCGACGGTGAAGCACTAATGTGTTCAAGATTAAAACTGTCAATCATTTCATCGATTGAAAATATTTCTTGATCACCGTGAGACCAACCTAATCTTACAAGATAGTTAAGCATAGCTTGTGGTAAATAACCATCCTCACGATACTGCATAATATTTACAGCACCATGACGCTTGGAGAGCTTTGTTCCATCTGGACCTAATATCATCGGTACATGCGCAAACACTGGAACTTGAGCTTGTAAAGCTTGATAAATATTAATCTGCTTAGGAGTATTATTCACATGATCATCGCCACGTATAATATGAGTAATCTGCATATCCATATCATCAACAACTACACAAAAATTATATGTCGGTGAACCATCCGCCCTTTGAATTATCATATCATCAAGCTCTTGGTTAGCTATTGAAATTTTACCCTTTACGGCATCATTCCAACTTACTATACCTTGTTCTGGGTTTTTAAATCTTACAACAAAACTCTCACCATCTGTTGGAATATAGTTAGCATTTCTACATTTCCCATCGTAACCAGTTTTTAGATTATTTGCTTGCTGCTTCTCTCTTAACTTTTCCAACCTCTCTTTAGAACAATTACAATAATAAGCTTTATCTTGATTTATAAGCTCACCTATAACTTGATGGTATCGATCAAAGCGTCTTGTTTGATAATATATCTGATCATCATTTTTTAAACCCAACCAGCTCATACCATCTAAAATAGCATCTACTGCTTCTTGGGTAGATCTTTCTAAATCTGTATCCTCAATTCTTAATAAAAATTTACCGTTGTTTCTTTTAGCATATAGCCAGCTAAATAGTGCCGTTCTAACACCACCTACATGTAAGAAACCTGTTGGGCTTGGTGCAAATCTTGTGACTGTCATATTATCATTTAGTGTAAATAAAAGATTATTGCTAGATTAAACCAGTTTGATAAATGTTTCAAGGATAAAGATAGCAAGGACACCTCGCAGCACTGTCAAATACGTAAGTCATATTTATAATAATCCCGCTTCACGCTAAGACAAAACAAATTGTACCAAATATCCTTTAATACAGTTAGTGGATCACTATACAAATTTGTTATATCGTCATCTCTATGAGTAAATAATTTTGTATTTTTGACTGCATTATTTCTATTTATAGTTTGCAACTCTATTTCTTTAGCAAATCTTTCTACAAACTTGTGTGGCAACAAACCTAAAATATTAGTATCACTCTGTACCTTTATTATTACTTTTGCAAGATTGTCAGGCAATATCTCATTATTAACTCTTTTCCCTGCTATACCAAAAGATATTTTTCTATTTTTGACTGTATTTCTATATATAGATACGACTTCTCTTATAAACAGTTGGTTTATTTTAATGTTTTCTTCTTTATTAAAACAACCCCAAACTCGTATAATACCATCTTCAGATCCACTTACTATCTCTCCACCTGGCAATATCCCTAACGCTGTAATCATACTATCATGGCCCGTTGTTAGTTTGATATTTGTATTATTGATTAAATTCCAGATTTTTATACCACCATTTTTTGACCCAGCTACTATCCTGTCATCTGGTAGTCTCTTTAACGTTGTAATACCACCGCACTCAGGGTCTTCTAGTTTGATACAAGTTCTTTTGTCTACATCATAAATTCTTATAGTACTCCCCTCATATGATCCACTTGCTATTCTGCGACCTGGTAATACCTCTAATGCAAAAACTCTTTGTTGTTGTGCCACGATATAACTACTACGATTATCTAAATTACAAACTCGTATAGTGCCGTCCATCGATGCGCTTACTGTTTCTCTATCTGATAATACCCCTAATGCTATAATATCTTCGCTATGGATTGATAGCACGATAGGAGGACTTGTAGGATCGTTTAAATTCCACACTCGTATAGCACCATCTTCGGACCCACTTACTAATTTTCCACCCTGTATATAACCTAATGCTGTAATCCTTCCTTGACGACCCCCATCTCTTAGCTCAAAAAGGGGCTTTTTATAATCGTCTAAAGTCCAGACTAGTATATGCCCACGTTTAGTCCCACTTACTATTTTTCCATCTGGCAATGTAATTAATGCTGTAACATCTCCTACGTTTAAATAAAAATCTCCTAGTACTTTAAAAGAGATTTCAAGGTCATACAAATCCCAAACCTGTATGAACCAACCAAATTTCGATGCGCTTAATATTTTTCTATCTGGTAACACACTTAATGCTGTAGTAATACTTTGAGGCTTTATTTTTATTATAGTATAATTTTGGTAATTTATTGGCAATAACGGTAAAGGAGGTAGCCTTCTATATCTTAATTTATTTGTCCTTCTAAAAGCCTCATAACTTAAACTATCCAAATAGTCACATATCAAGCCTACTAATCCCCTTGATACAAACACTTCCTCTTTGTACGTTTTCTTTTTGTACACTCCTTCTTTGTTACTAATTTCAAAACCTACTTCTAACGTATTATTATTAAACATAAGCTGACTTTTGCTTAAACGACGAAAATACAAAGTATACAGTACTTGAAGTTCAGATTTTATATTCTCATGTAATGTGGCTAGATTAGCGCCATCTGGCTTATTGTTTGCTATATATTCTATCGCTTCTAGAAGCTTATCGAATTTATTATGAACTGTTATAGGGGAAGATGCACCTTCGTAATTTTCCTCTTTTAAAAGCAACGGTTGTATAGCTTTTTGGTTTATATCATTTAAATCATTTTTTATTAATATTGCTACAACTATTGATAAAGTTTTATACCAATAAACATCAAACTCATGATCTGTCATATTACTTCCTACATCTTATATTTATATACCGTATTATTTTAATAAATTATATAACTTTAAACTATATAAAATTCACTTTTTATATAAAAATATCATAGTTATAAATATATTATTTCAAAAATAGTGCTAAAAATATTCCAACACTTCGCCATAAACCTTAAGCTCATCGAGATCCATCAAACAAGTTCAGGCTCGCTTAGAAATTATATTTATAATTTTGTATGACATATTTTAACTATATTTAAGTTAGATATGAATTTTGATGATAATATATAAGGGTTTTTAGATATTTGATTTTTAATAGAATGTATTTTATGATTGATACGAATACTAAAAGTACAATCTAATGTTTATTTGATTTTCATTACCTAAAAAACTTACACCCGAAACTTTCTTCCAGTTATTTAATAAGCTTTCTAAATACAATACAAATGATAAGATATTAAGGCTAGTCTTTTGAATAATATAACCCTTTAGAAGAATTAAGAGCTTTTAGTCGCGCATCCGCCTCTCTTAACCTTTGGTGTGCAGCTTCTATATCAAGCTTTGATGCATCTGGGTTTTTTAGAGATTGCTCTGCTCTTGCTTTTGCCTTTTCAGCTTCTGCTTGATTTAAGTTTTCAGCTCTTTCCATTTCATCAACCATGATAGTAACTCTAGTAGGAGTAACCTCTATTAGCCCACCTGATACATATAACACTTCTGTATCATTGTCTTTTTTTATATTAACCACACCTGCTGGCATAGTTGATAACAACTCTGTATGTCCATATGCTATACCCATTTCACCAGCAGAACCACGTAAACTGACCATATCAGCTTCACCAGTAAAAACTGAACCTGAAGGGCTAACAACACTGACTTTTAGATAGTTCTTAGACATATTAAGTTTACCTTATAGAGTTTTTGCTTTTTCGATAGCTTCTTGGATAGATCCTACCATATAAAAAGCTTGTTCTGGCAAATGATCATATTCACCATTAACAATAGCTTTAAAACTAGCAACTGTATCTTTTAAAGACACAAACTTACCAGGGTTACCCGTAAACACTTCAGCCACATGGAAAGGTTGAGATAAAAATCTCTGGATCTTACGAGCTCTATCAACTGTTTTTTTATCTTCATCTGATAACTCATCCATACCCAAAATAGCTATGATATCTTTTAATTCTTTATATCTTTGCAGAGTTTTTTGTACCGCACGAGCTGTCTCATAGTGATCTTGACCAACTACTAATGGATCTAACTGTCTAGATGTAGAATCTAGAGGATCCACAGCTGGATAAATACCCAACTCAGCAATCTGGCGCGATAATACAATCGTCGCATCCAAATGTGAGAATGTAGTTGCCGGAGATGGGTCAGTTAAGTCATCAGCTGGTACATATACAGCCTGTACAGAGGTAATTGAGCCAGTCTTAGTTGAAGTAATCCTCTCCTGTAAAGCACCCATTTCAGCTGCTAGCGTTGGCTGATAACCAACTGCAGATGGCATACGACCTAAAAGAGCAGAAACCTCAGTACCTGCTAATGTATAACGATATATATTATCAATAAACATTAATACATCACGCTTCTCATCACGGAAACCTTCAGCAATAGTTAAACCTGTTAATGCAACTCTTAATCTATTTCCTGGTGGCTCATTCATCTGACCATATACCAAGGATACTTTATCAAGTACGTTAGAGTCTTTCATTTCATAATAAAAATCGTTACCTTCACGAGTTCTTTCACCAACACCAGCAAATACAGAGTAACCACTATGCTCTTTTGCAATGTTGTTGATAAGCTCCATCATAGTAACTGTTTTACCAACACCAGCACCACCGAATAAACCTACCTTACCACCTTTTGCAAAAGGACAAATAAGATCTACTACTTTAATACCTGTTTCCAAAATTTCTGTATTAAGAGCTAGCTCGTCATAAGCTGGAGGAGCCTGGTGAATAGATCTTTTCTCACTATGCTCAATTGGACCAGCCTCATCTATTGGTTCACCCAATACATTCATAATACGACCTAAAGTACCATGACCTACAGGGACTGATATAGGAGCATTTGTATTTACAACTTCCATACCACGTCTTAGCCCATCACTAGAACCCATTGCGATAGTACGGACTACTCCATCACCTATTTGCTGTTGCACTTCCAACACTAAATCTGTCTCTTGAACTCTCAGAGCATCATATACTTTTGGAGTGTTATCACGAGAAAACTCTACATCAATAACAGCTCCAATTACTTGAATAATTTTACCTGTACTCATTTATCTCTCCTAAACTGCTGCTGCACCTGAACAAATTTCTGCAAGCTCTTGGGTAATCATAGCCTGCCTTACTTTGTTATAATCTAATTTTAGTTGATCAATAATATCACTTGCATTATCTGTAGCATTTTTCATAGCTATCATACGCGCAGCTTGTTCACATGCTGCATTTTCCAGTATTGCGCCTCTAACTTGGGCTTCTATATATCTCATACACAGAGCATTTAAAACTTCTTCTATATCTCTTTCATAGATATAATCCCAATGCCCTTTTGATACACCTTTGTCATCAGCCTTTTGCTCTTCTGTGAGAACATCTTGTATTGGAAGCAATACCTGGTGTCTTGGCTTTTGCTTTATTGTGCTAACAAACTGATTACTAGATAAATACAACTTATCAATCTCACTACTTGTGAACTTATCAAGCATTACTTTAATAGCGCCAGAAATCATTCTAACGCTAGCTTCTAAATCTTTATCATTATAATGAGCAACAGCGACAACGTTAACTCCTTTTAACTTTCTAAAAAAGGTCTCTGCCTTAAAACCTACAACACATATATCCACCTCGATTCTATCATCAAGGTGCTTTTTAATATCCTTCAAAACATGCTTGAAAAGGTTAATATTTAGCCCGCCACAAAGACCTCTATCTGTAGAAGTAACTATATAGCCAACTCTTTTAATTTCTCTTTCAAACAAATAAGGATTAGGATAATCAATACTAGCTGCTACAACATTTTTAATAATTGTGTTAGCACAGTCTACATAAGGACGCACGTTATTCATCTTAACAATTGCTCCTCTCATTTTACTAGCTGCTACCAATTCCATAGCACCAGTGATTTTTTGAGTATTTTTTACACTCTGTACTTTGGAACGTATTTCTCTAGCATTAGACATAGTCTACTCCTACCAAGCTTGATTTGCTTTACAGTCTTCTACGATTGCTTTTAGCTTATCAGCAATCTCAGCATCATAGGCACCTGTTTTATTGATCATTTCTATCACAGCTGCGTACTTGTCTGTCGCTAAAGCATGCAATGCTGATTCAAACGGTATAACTTCTGAGACTTCTAAACTATCTAAATAACCATTGTCAGCAGCATATAAAGATAGTGCCATCAATGCTACAGATAGCGTTGAAAATTGTTTTTGTTTTAGAAGTTCAGTAACTCTTTGACCCCTGTTTAACTGCGCTCTTGTTGCCTCATCAAGGTCTGATGCAAACTGAGAGAAAGCTTCTAATTCACGATATTGCGCCAAAGCTAAACGGATACCACCACCAAGCTTTTTAATAATTTTAGTTTGAGCAGCTCCACCAACACGAGATACTGAGTTACCTGGGTTAATAGCAGGTCTCAAACCTGAGTTAAACAAGTCTGTCTCTAAGAATATCTGACCATCTGTAATAGAAATCACGTTTGTAGGTACAAAAGCAGAAATATCACCAGCTTGTGTTTCAATAATTGGTAGAGCTGTAAGTGAACCTGTTTTACCTTTAACTTCACCATTTGTGTGTCTTTCAACATATTCCTCATTCACTCTTGCAGCTCTTTCAAGAAGTCTTGAGTGAAGATAAAATACATCTCCAGGATATGCCTCACGTCCTGGAGGCCTTTTCAATAAAAGTGAAATTTGTCTATAAGCCCATGCTTGCTTAGTTAAATCATCATAAACGATCAAAGCATCTTCACCACGATCTCTAAAATACTCACCCATAGAACAACCAGAGTACGGTGCTATATATTGTAAAGCTGCAGAATCTGAGGCTGTAGCAGCGACTATAATAGTATGCTCCATAGCACCGTGCTCTTCTAATTGTCTTACAATATTAGCTATTGATGATGCTTTTTGACCTATTGCGACATAGATACATTTAACACCTGTACCTTTTTGGTTAATAATAGTATCAACAGCAATAGCTGTTTTTCCAATCTGTCTATCACCAATAATAAGTTCTCTTTGACCTCTTCCTACTGGAACCATTGAATCTATAGACTTAATACCAGTCTGTAATGCCTGGTCCACTGACTTTCTCCAAATAACTCCTGGAGCAATTTTTTCAATTGGTGAACTATGATCTGTAGCTACCTCACCCTTACCATCAATAGGGTTACCCAAGGCATCAACCACTCTACCAAGTAGAGCTTCACCAACAGGAACCTCTAGTATTCTACCTGTGCAGTATACTTTATCACCTTCTTTTAGATGCTCATACTCACCTAAAACTACTGCTCCCACTGAATCTGTATTTAAGTTAAGTGCTAAACCGTATACATCTGCTGGCATTTTAATCATTTCACCAGCAGTTACATCATTTAAACCATATATAGTTACGATACCGTCAGCAACACTAACTATAGTACCTTCTGACTTTAGTTCGATAGAATTATCAAACTTCTCTATTCTCTGTTTAATCAAACCACTAATTTCTGATGGACTTAGTTGCATAAGCTCACTTCCTATAATTTATGATAATAAAATACTTTTTAATTTTTCTAAACGTCCAGACACTGAGTTATCTATAACTGTATCCCCGACTCTAACAATTGCCCCACCGACTATAGCTGGATTTATTTCAACCTCAAGATTCATAGAGCAACCAAACTTTCTCTCTAAACTTGCTTTTAAGCTATCCAACAAGTCTTTATCAGCAGAATAAGCTAAAGTTACTTTGGCTACTTTGCTATTATTTTGAGTATTTGTAAACAACTCAAATTGATCTGAAATTAAGGGTAAAAGGGTTAGCTTTTTATTTTGAGCGAGCAAAGCTAAGAAATTATAAAACTTTTCGTTTAGTTGGTCTTTTAAAACCTCTATAATTTCAGGTTGAGAGAAAATAGGACTGGTAATAATGCTTTGTACTGAATTATCTTCTATTAACTTAGCAAAAGTTTTAAGTAACATAGACCACTCTTGCGACAAGCTGTTTTCGTTTGCAAACTCAAACACTGCTTTTGCATATGGTTTTGCAATTACGCTTAGATCTGCCATGTATTTACCCTATTATTTTTTATATCTTAGCAACAAAATCTTTTAAAAGATCGTTACTAGCCTTTTCATCTACCTTTGCAGATATAATTTTACTAGCTCCAGCTATAGCAAGACTCACTAACTCTTGCTTAAGCTCTTCCCTTGCCTTGATTTTCTCTTGATCGATTTCAGCCATAGCCATGCTTTTAACCTTTTCAGCTATGGCAATAGCCTCTTCTTTAGCCTGCTCATCAACTTTATGAGCTCTAACATAGGCATTTTCAACTATTTCCGTAGCTTTTGCTTTTGCTTCACGTAGGATTTCAGCAGACTGCCTTTTTGCAACCTCTAGCTCTCTAGAAGCTCTATCAGCAGAAGCTAAGCCATTAGCTATCTTTTCTCTACGCTCTTCTAAAGCTGTACGTAGCGGCGGCCATACAAACTTCATTGTAAAAACAACAAAGATTGCAAATGTTATCATCTGACCTATTAAAGTTACGTTAATATCCATCTACTTATCCTTTAGATAATTTATTTTGATTTATATTAAAGTATATTATGCGCCAACAGCTTTTTGAGCCGCATCAACTAAACCAGGTATAGCTAATGGATTTGCATAAAGTACCAAGAATCCTATGGCAATCGAGATAGCAGCAAATGCATCAACAAAAGCAGCAACGATAAACATACGACCTAAAAGCATACCGCCTAATTCTGGCTGACGCGCAACTCCTTCTAGATATTTACCACCAAGAACACCAAAACCAATAGCTGTTCCTAAAGCTGGTAAAGATATCAGTAACGCTACCGCTATAGCTGTTAATCCATTTAAGTTACCTAAAACCTGTAAAGACATATCCATTTTATTATTCTCCTATTTTTTATATTACTAAAGGTTAAGTTTAAACTAGTGAGCTTCCTGTGCCATATTTAAATAAACAACAGTCAACATCATAAATACAAATGCTTGTATCAATACTATCAATATATGGAATATCGCCCATATAC
Organism: Allofrancisella guangzhouensis; assembly: GCF_000815225.1. Lineage (GTDB taxonomy): Bacteria > Pseudomonadota > Gammaproteobacteria > Francisellales > Francisellaceae > Francisella > Francisella guangzhouensis. The sequence goes on from NZ_CP010427.1 coordinate 145,446, forward strand.
TTCCTAACACAACTCCAGCTCCACCAGCCACCCAGCCTGAAGCATATAAAAGTGCTATAAGAATGAATATAAGCTCACCAGCAAATATATTACCAAATAGACGTAAAGATAAAGATACTGGCTTAACTATCTCATCGACAAGCCTAAAGAAAATATTTAAAGGAAACAACCAAATTCCAAAAGGAGCGCTTAAAATTTCTTTGATAAGCCCAAAACCTTTTGCTCTAATGTTATAAAAAATAACCAAAAAGAATACTGCTATAGACATAGCAAAAGTGACATTTGGATCAGCAGTAGGTACAACTCTAAAGTAAGCCTCATGACTATTAGTGAAAAACCCTATAATCCAGCCAAATAGATCAACAGGCAGAAGATCCATAAAATTCATTAATACAACCCACACAAATATAGTAAAAGCCAAAGGAGTTACAAAGTTCCTTTTATAGTGGTAGTTTTCAGCAACCAAACCATCCATCCACTCCCAGATAGCTTCTATTATATTTTGGAATTTTCCTGGTACATCTGCACTAGCACGCTTTGCTGCTAAAAACATTATAAATATAAATAGACTTCCCAGTATAATACTAACCAACAATGAATCAACATTAAGTTGCCAAAAAGAACCTTCACCTAAACTCACTTGCCAATGATGCAAGTGATGCTGAACATATCCAGTTGCAATTTGAGAGCTAGACTCAGTATTTGCCATTACTTTTCCACCAATTAAATAATAAATAAATCTAAATAAACTACAAAAAACTACCTATCTAACTCGCTTAAGTAGAAGAGGTAAAAAACACACCGCTAATTGTAACAAAACTATTCCGAAAATGTAAGGAAATAATTTTGGTTTTACGTAAATAGCCAACAATATAGTAACGATACCCACAATACTCAACTTTAATAACTCACTAAGGAAAAAAATCATAATTTCTATTGCTGGTGAAAACTGTTTATTCACTACCAATCTCATGAAAAACATAAGATTTGCTAAAAACATTACTAATCCACCCAATAAAAATGAATGTGCGTATAACCCTCCATAAAAAAACAGCGTAGCTATACAACCAAAAAAAAGTAATAATATCTGCACAACCAAAAACCTTTTAAAATCTATTTTTACGTTAGCCAACATATTTTATATGGATAGATCTAATTTGAGACTTATCATATCAGAAAACTAAAGATTGACAAAGCAAAAGAATTCTTCCTTGAAATACTTGTCCATTAGACATAAAATAATACCTCACTTAACAATTTTTTAATTTATTACCATGACTCAAGAAATACACAATATACGTGGCTACGCTTGGATAATAATTGCTTTTAGTTCTTTTTTATTATTTGATAAATATATTATGCAAGTTTTTCCCAGTTTAATCACTGATGATATGATGCAAAGCTTCGGCACTAACGCCACACAAACCGGAGCGCTCGGATCAGCGTATTTTTGGTCAATTATTATCTGTCAACTTTTCATAGCAGGTCCTATTGTAGATAAATTTGGTTTTAGACTTATCAGCCCAATATCTATAACTGTTTCTGCAGCTGGAGTAATTTTATTTGTTGTTGCAGCCAATTTTGGTAGCTTAAGCATGGCATATATCGCTAGGATAACTACAGGAATGGGAGTATCATTTGCTACAATATCTTATTTAAAAGCTGTATCTGTATGGTTTGACCCCCGCAAATTTGCTTTTGCTGCAAGTTTTCTTGCTACTGCTGCTATGATTGGAGCATTATGTGCCCAAGCACCCTTAGCATACCTAATAGATTTTTGTAATGATTGGAAAATAGCCATGCTTTTAGTTTGTGTGGCTAGTTTATTTATAGCAGTTACTTACTATATTGTTGTTCGTGATTATAACCCTCAGCAACCAGAAGCTAGTTCATCTAGCAATCAATTAAGCACCTTAGAAGCCTTAAAACAAGTCGTGAAAAACAAAAATAACTGGTATTTAACATTATATGTTGGCTTAAGCTTTACTGCTGTAGATGCATTTGCTGGATTCTGGGGGAATGCATATTTTAGAGAGGCTTATAGTATTTCCAAAGAGCAGGCTGCTAGCGTGATATCTATGATTTTCATTGGAATGGCTATAGGATCTCCCATATTAGGAAAACTATCAGAAATACTTGATAATAGAAAAGGTGTAATGGTCACATTCCATATAATAGGTACAGTTGCTTTAAGTATAGTATTACTCACTAAAACTAGTGCTTTTGCTTCTGCAATACTATTATTTATTTTTGGACTTTGTTTAGGTATTTATATGCTATCTTTCGCCATAGGGAACAGAATAAACCCCATAATTATAACAGCTACGGTAGCTGCCTTTATAAATACAGGTGAACCAATATTAGGTGCTATTTTTGATCCTTTAATTGGATATTTTCTTGATTGGTCGTGGACTGGTAAGTTTATGAATCCCGCTGGAATAATAATCTCACAAAAGACTAGTTCTATGGATATAAAATACTTTGAATTAATATCTTACCATTTTGCTTTTACAACCTTAGTAGCAAGTATGGTAATATCTCTAATTATTTTACTATTGATAAAGGACAATAAGAAATAATTTTTATTTGCTTAAGAACTTATTAAACCTTTCATCCAAATTAGCTTCAATAGTAATTTTTTGCTGTTGTTTTTCATCAAAAAATTCTAGCTTACTAGCGTGCAATAAAAGTTTATCTATACCTTGTTTAGCAAGCTTTTCGTCCTTATCTATAAAGCCATATTTTTTATCTGCAACAATCGGATGCCCTCTAACCTTACAATGCACTCTTATCTGATGCGTTCTTCCTGTTTCTAACTTTATCTTAAGTAAGCTATATTCTTCAGATAAATGCTCAACAGACAAAATATTAGTAATTGCAGTTTTACCTTCTTTTTTATCAACTTTAACTATCCTTTGACCATCTTTTGTTTCAGTTCTTTTAAGGGGTAAATCTATTCTATTTATACTTTTATCCCAAAGACCATGAACTATTGCGTAATAAATTTTATCTATCTTCCGTTGCTTAAATAGATCAAAAAAATACACTAATGAATTATGCTTCTTAGCCAAAAGTACGCAACCAGATGTTTCTTTATCAAGCCTATGAACCAAATCAAGGCGTCTAGCTTGTGGACGTAGCTGCCTAAGTCTTTCGACAAGTCCCGAGTTAAGCCCTGAGCCACCATGTACAGCTATTCCAGAAGGTTTATTTACTACTATATAGTCATCCGTTTCATATAAGATAATTTCTTCTAGAAAATCTAAATGTGACTGACTAATTTTAACTGATTGCACGTCATCTTGAACACTAAAAGGAGGAACCCTAATTATGTCTCCTGAGCTTACACGTGACGTTTGCTTAACTCTTTTTTTATTTACCCGCAACTCACCCTTCCTGATCCAGCGATATATCAAAGGTTTAGGTAACTTAGTAAATTTACCAATTAGGTAGTTATCTATTCGCTGCTCAATAATATCATCAGAAACCTCTAAATACTGTACTTTAGTCATTTAAAACTCCAAAATTAGGGTTCTGCATATCATTAAGCCGGCTTATGGTTCGTTGAAATTCAAATCTTAATCGCTTACCTTTATAGATTTCTTTAAAATCACAATCCGCTAAAATTATAACTTTTTTATTCTGGTCGTAGCATTCATCTATCAAAGATATAAATCTTCTAGCCATATCCTCATTTGCTTGACTGAAACTTTTTAAATTGTAAACAAATATTTGTCTATAAACTTTACAAATTTCAATATAGTCATTAGCACTACGCCCATCTCCACAAATTACTTTAAAATCAAAACAAACATCCTTAAAACTAGTCAATATAGTACCAATATCTCTATCTAAAATTTTTATTTTAAAACCTTTATCAAAACTCTCATTATCTAGGAAAAATTTATCAAAAAAATTCTTTCTATTAGCTTCATTATATGGATATAAATAGTTAAGATACTCATTTGGTAAACGAAAACGATAATCTATGCCAGAATCAAGATTTAAAACATCAACATTTGATATCAGAACATCTATCGCGGGCAAAAATAATTCTCTTTGTAAGCCATTTAAATATAGCTTTTGTGGCTGGATATTTGAAGTTGCCACCAAAACAACACCCAAACTAAATAGCTCTTTAAAAACATTACCTAAAATCATAGCATCTGCAATATCTTCAACAAAAAACTCATCAAAACAAATGATTTGAGTGTCTTTTGCAATATCGTAAGCGACCTTTGCGATAGGATTCTTACTTCCCTGGTAACTACGTAGGCGGGTATGAATATCCTTCATAAAATGAGAAAAATGTTGGCGCGTTTTCTTTGAAATAGGCGCTTCATTATAGAAAATATCCATAATAAAAGTTTTACCTCGTCCTACACCACCCCACATGTAAAGCCCTCTAATGTGGGGATAAACCGGTTTGTTAAAAAAAAGTTTTTTAGGCTTTTTCTTTGTGATCAACCCATCTATTACTTTTTGCAAAAACTTTATAGCTTCAAGTTGTAGAGGGTCGACTTTCAAGCCTAGCTGCTTTACTTTTGCAAAATATACTTGCTCTAAGGTCATCTTGGTTTATTTAACTTCCTTATCCTTTACCAGTATTAGTAGGAAAAATGATACAACCATACTAAACACCAATATTAAAAATGCTCTATGGTAAGCACTAATGCTAAAGTATCTATGGGCTCCATCAGTAGCTATATTTACAATATTGTTATGCATATCTAAATATTGACCACTCCATGTCACATCCAAAAAGTACCCTATAAGAGGATCAAATAAAGCACCTAATAGAGGCTCTCCTGTATTTATAAGTGCTGCCACAGTTGCAGCTACTACTATAGGGTTAATACGATTACCTATTGCAAAAGCAAGCATATACACACCCAAACAAAAACCAAACACAAATAGTAAAGTACCAGATATTGCAGGAGTAAGTTTAAACTCAAGCACTATAGCCAAAGCTGCAGTTGCAACGATATGGAAGATAATCATTATGTTAACTCTATTATCAAACTTCTCTGATAATTTTCCTATAATAGGTGAGCCTATAGCCAAACCTAAAAACATCATAGAAACTATATAAGAAGCCTCTTTAGCATTAATACCATATAAGCCTCTAAAGTAATTATTACCCCAAATACCTCCAAACACGTCTATAGTAGTAAAAGTAAGACCTGTATACATGGTTAGATACCAGTTATTTTTGTTTAATAATACTTTTTTGATACCATCGAGTGTACTGGTTTTTTGCCTTAATTGATTTGAAAATGAAGCATGAGGATTATAATCTCTAACTAAAGCTAAATATAATAAAGCTATAACTATGCTAAAACATGCGTAACTAATTAAAGCGCCATGCCAAGATCCTGTTAATTCTATAAGGTAAACCAAAGGAACTTGTCCAAGCAAGGCCCCTGTCATAGCCGCTGTCATTAGAAAGCTACATACAAAAGCAAATTTACGTGGATCAAACCACACAGCAGCTGCTTTGATATATCCAACAGTAGCAAAAGACGCCCCTATGCCTATCATCAATCTAGCAATACACCCCAATAAAAAGCTATGTATGTCAGCAGCAAAAACAAATAGCAACAATCCTACAGCCGATAATATAAGAGAAAAGAAGCTTACTTTTCTAAAACCTAATTTATCTATAATAGGACCAGCAACAAAAAATTGACAAAAAACTACTGACCATAAAAAAAGTGATATCATCGCACTCATTTGTGTAGCATTGATAGAGAAACTACTCATCAATTCATTAGCTATCAAACTAGGAGAAACATTCATAATATACTTATCTATAAGTAAAAATGAACTTAGTCCTACTACTATCCAAGCATACCCTTTTATGTTATATAATTTCATTGTCTATTTTTTCTAAAAAATTTATTATTCCTTCAAACTCAACTCGTTGCTGAGGTCTATCTTTTTGCAAATACTTTATCAAAACTTGACGTTTTTCTAATTCCTCAGAACCAATTATCACTGCAACCTTTGCCCCAGATTTATCAGCCTTTTTAAACTGTGATTTGAAACTACCAAACTTCAAATCCATATCAAATTTTAAGCCATTAAGCTCATAACGTATATAATCAACCAAAGCTAACGTTTTACACAAACTCTCTTTTTCTAATACGAAAAATATATCGCATACACTATTTTGTGAAGGTAATTTACCCAGAGTTTCCAACAAAAGCAAAAGTCTTTCTATACCTATTGCAAAGCCTATTGCGCCACTACTTTGACCACCAAGATCTTCAATTAGCTTATCATATCTACCACCAGCACAGACTGCGCTTTGAGCACCTAGATTATCTGTAGTCCATTCAAAAACTAAACCACTATAATAGTCAAGTCCTCGCACTAAATTCTTATTAACAGTATATTTAATGCCTAGTGACTCTACATATTGACATGTTTGTTGAAACCTTTCCAATAATTCAGCTTCTATAAAATCCATAAGCTTAGGAGCATTTTCAAGAATTTTTTGTGTAGCAAAAACTTTTGAATCAAGTATCCGTAAAGGGTTTTTATCTAGCCTTTTTATAGAATCAGTATCAAGTTGATCATGAAATGGTTTAAGGTAATCTAATAAAGCTTTAGTATATTTTTGTCTATCCAAACTAGAACCTAAACTATTTAACTCCAAGGTTATATATTCTGCTAAACCAAGCTTTTTAAACAAATTCCAAGCTATAGATATAACTTCCAGATCTATAGCTATACCATCAAATCCATAAGCTTCTACTCCAAGCTGATAAAATTGTCTATACCTTCCTTTTTGTGGTCTTTCGTATCTAAACATTGGACCACAATACCAAAGTTTTTGCGTTTGCCCTCTATTTATAAGATTATTCTCTAGAACCATCCTAACACATCCTGCTGTACCTTCAGGACGTAATGTTAGGCTATCGCCACTTCTATCAGTAAAATCATAAGTCTCTTTTGAAACTATATCTGATGTCTCTCCAACACTTCTATGAAATAATTCACTTCTTTCTAAAATCGGTAGTCTAGTTTCAGTATAGTTATATTGATCCAAAATCTGTTTTATCTGTAACTCCAAATACTGCCACTTATAGCTATCAGTTGGCAAAATGTCATTAAAGCCACGGATAATAGTAAATTCACTCATTATTCCAACCTATTATCTTAACTTCTCAACGTCATCTTCTTTAGCTTTTCTATAATTATCTTCTAAGGAATCGCTACCTTGACTTATAAATTTGGCATCTGCATCTAAAGCTTTTGAAATTTTCTCTTCCATTTGCATACCATACTCAAGAGAAGTATCATAAATAAATTTAAGATCTGGTACTACCCTTAAATTTAATGACTTTGCAATAGATGTTCTAAAAAACCCTTTTGACTTTGTAAAAGCTTTTGATATATAAACAATATCTTCTGAAACTAAACAAGTGTAATATACTTTCGCAAAAGATAGATCCTTAGAGACTTCTACTTCTGTAATCGTTGCACTCGCTAGCTTTAAATCCTTAACCCTAGAACGCAATATTAAAGATATCACCTTCTTTAGCTCGCTTGCTACTCTTTGAACTCTACCTTCTGTTGCCATAATTACAGCTCCTTAGCTACCTCAATGATTTCAAATACTTCTATCTGATCTCCAGCTCTAACATCATTGTAGTTTTTAACACCTATGCCACATTCAAGACCTTTTTTAACCTCAGCAGCATCATCCTTAAATCTTTTCAAAGACTCAAGGCTTCCTTCATATATAACAACATTATCTCTAAGTACACGTATAGGATTAGCTCTTTTAACTACACCTTCTACAACCATACATCCTGCTATAGAACCAAACTTAGAAGATCTGTATACTTCTCTGACCTCTGCTATACCAACTATTTGTTCCTTCATTTCTGGTGATAATAGACCGCTCATAGCTTTTTTAACATCATCTATTAGATCATAGATAATATTATAATAACGTAATTCTACACCGTCTGTTTCTGCTATTTTTTTAGCAGCACTATCAGCACGAACATTAAAACCAATAACAACAGCTGTAGAAGCAACTGCTAAAGTAATATCTGACGAAGTAATACCACCTATTCCACTAGCGATAATATCAACCTTAACCTCATTTGTAGATAGCTTAAGTAATGAATCTCTAATAGCCTCAACAGAACCTTGAACATCTCCTTTAAGAATAATCTTTAAAGTTTGTTGTTCGCCATCTTTACCTATATGGTTAAACATATTTGATAATTTTAAGACTTGCTCTTGAGCTATTTTAGCGTCTTTTTGTTTCTGAGCCCTTTGGGAAGCAACTTCTTTTGCCTTTTTCTCACTTTCAACAGCTATAACCTGGTCACCAGCTGCTGGGACTCCCGATAAACCAAGAATTTCAACCGGCATAGATGGTCCTGCTGATTTAATATTCTTACCTAAATCATCGTGCATAGCTCTAACACGACCAAATTCTGTGCCGCAAAGAACAACATCCCCTTGCTTTAAATTACCATTTTGTATAAGTATAGTTGCTACTGGGCCTCTTCCTTTTTCTAATCTTGACTCAACAACTACTCCTTCAGCGTAACCATCAGCGAAAGCTTCTAGCTCTAAAACTTCTGATTGTAACAACACAGCATCAAGTAAATCTGCAATACCTTCACCTGTTTTAGCAGAAACATTTACAAACATAACATCTCCACCCCAGCTTTCTGGTATAACATTCCTCTGAGCCAATTCACTTATAACTTTTTCAGTATCAGCTTCTGGCTTATCAATTTTATTGACCGCTACAAGTATTGGAACACCTGCTGCTTTAGCATGCTGTATAGCTTCTTCAGTTTGTGGCATAACACCATCATCTGCAGCCACGACTAAAATAACTATATCTGTTGATTTAGCTCCTCTTGCACGCATAGAAGTAAATGCTTCATGTCCTGGAGTATCTAAGAAAGTAATAGATCCTTTTTTAGTTTTTACAGAATAAGCCCCTATATGCTGAGTAATACCTCCAGCCTCTCCAGAAGCAACTCTAGACTTACGAATATAATCTAACAATGAAGTTTTACCATGATCAACATGTCCCATAATCGTTACAACAGGTGCTCTTGATAGCTTCTTATTACCGCTTCTGTCGACTAGAGTTATAGCTTCTTCTAGAGCATTTTCATTATGTAGAGTATATTTATGCCCCATTTCCTCAACTATCAATATAGCCGTATCTTGGTCTAAAGATTGGTTAATAGTTGCTATAACACCCATGTTAAAAAGAATTTTAACTATCTCTGCGCCTTTTACAGACATTTTCTGAGCTAAATCACTTACTGTAATACCTTCATATATTTCTACAGTTTTCACTGTACTCTCAACTGGTTTTGTAAATTCTTGCTTTTTAACTTTTGAAGCTTTCAGCTTACCTTTTTTAGCTCCAAACTCATCGAAAGATTCCAAATCTCCAGCTAACTGTGATAATTGTCTTGGATTTGCTTTTTTAAACCCTTTACCAGCCGCCTTTTTAGTTTTTGCACGCTTATCTTCCTCTTCTCTCTTATATTTAGTATTTGTAGCAGAGGCATTAGAAAACTCTTTCTTAGCTGCTTTTTTCTTAGCCGCATCTATTGCGCTAGATTCAGTATCTGTCGTTACTATTTGTTCTGGTATGGAAATAAACTTAAAGCCACTATCTTTAAGCTCTACAGTTTTTTGCTCTTTTGTCGCTGCCTCTAAAAAAGGCTTCTCCATTATTGCGTCTTTAACAGAGGATGATTCTTGTTTTTTTGCCTCAATCACTGTTTTTTTAACTAGCTCCTTCTCTTGAGGTGCATTAATTAACTGAGAGCTTTCTTTTTGTGCAACTAAAGTTTCTACACTAGAAACAGCTGGTTCTTCTACCTTCTTAGCAACTCGTCTTTTTCTTTTAACAGAAACATTTATTTTATGCTTACCATCAAGTTTCACGGTAGTAGTCACTTTTTTTCTAGTTGCAGAGTTTTTTACGCTGTTTATTTTTTCTAAAAGAGTTTTCATCTCTATAGGAGTTAAAGTATCACTCTCATTTGATTTACTAATACCAAAAGACTTTAATTGTTTTAACAAAGTCTCAACATCTTTATTTGTTTGTTGCGCTAATTGCCCAACTGTAATTTCTGCCATCTCTCTCTCCTTATGTACTTTCAAATTCGGTACTTTCTTATTCAAACCAAGGAGCTCTTGCTTGCATAATTAAGTCTGTAGCTTTTTGCTCATCAACATTTACAATCTCAAGTAACTCATCCACTGATAGCTCCGCTAAATCTTCCATAGTTACTATATTTGCTTTTGCTAACTGCTTAGCTAAATCTTCTTGCATACCTTGCATATTCAAAAGGTCTTCCGCAGGCTTCTTATTACCTAACACCTGAGATAGTAGAGCTGCCTTAGCTCTTTCTTGCAATTCATTGACTATATCTTCATCAAACCCTTCGATTTCTAAAAGCTCTTCTTTGTCTAAATATGCCAAATCTTCTAATGTTTCAATTCCTTCTTCTATTAAAACTAATGCAAAATCATGGTCAACATCTAAAACTTCAACAAACTTCTCTACTATAGATATTTGCTTTTCTTCCTGCTCAGAATCTGAAAGAACATTAATCTTCCAACCGATTAAAGCACTTGCTAGCCTTACATTTACACCATTCTTTCCAATAGCTTTAGATAAACTTTCTTGCTTAACGACTATATCCATAGATTTAGTTTCTTCATCAACATTGACCTCTAAAATGTCTTCTGCAGCAACTGGTGATAAAGAATTAATAGCATATTGAACTATATCTTGATCCCACAATATTACATCTACTTTTTCACCGTTTAACTCACTCATTATAGAGTGTATTCTAGATCCCCTAACACCCACACAAGCTCCACAAGGGTCTATTCTTTGATCATTGCTTTTTACTGTAACTTTAGCTCTAAAACCTAATTCACGAACTACGTTAACTATAGTAATAATTTCTTCTTCGACCTCTGGGACCTCTAGCTTAAATAAAGCTTTTATCATAGTATTACTAGCTCTACTTAACATAATCGTGTTAGGCTTACCTTCATCATCACAGTCTATATTCTCAACACAAGCTCTAATTTTATCACCAACACGGAACCTTTCTCTTGCTATTAAATCTTTTTTTGGCAATATTCCTTCAGCGTTGTTACCCAAATCTATAATTAGCAATTCATACGTAGCTCTTTTAACTTCTCCGTAAACAACATCACCAATCTTATCTTGATAGGTTCTTGCTGTTCTTTCCCTTTCGAAATTTTTGATTTTTTTCATCAGAATCTGCTTTGCTACAGCTGCTGCTATACGACCAAACTCTTTGACTTCAACACTTTCTCTGATTATATCACCAGCTACAACATTATAACCTTTCTCTCTAGCGACATCCTCGTATAACTCTTTGGAATAATCTATTAAGTCTTGATCCTCAGAGACGATGTGCCATACACGGTCAGCCTTGAACTCGCCTGTTATACGATTAATCTTAACTTCTATATTCATTCTATCATCAAGTTCTTTTTTGATTATCGTTGTTAAGGCTTCTTCCATAGCTTCAAATAGAAGATCTTTTGAAATATCTTTCTCATTTGCTACCGTTTCTAATACTAATAGTAATTCTTTACTCATTATTCTTACCTCTAAAACTAAAACTCTGGTGAAACTCTTAACTTCTTAAGCTCCTCAAAACCAAAACTTACTTCTTTATCATCATCTAACTTTAAAACTATATTGTTTCCCTCAACTCTATCTAACATTCCTTTGAATTTCGTTTGAGAATTAACCGGTTCAAAAGCTACAGCTTTTACAGTAAAACCAATTAAAGCTTGTGCCTGAGAAATATTAAAAATTTGTCTATTCATGCCTGGCGAAGAAACCTCAAGTACATACTTACCAGAAATAGGATCCTCAACGTCAAAAATGGCACTTAACTCTTTACTTACTATTTGACAATCATCCACAGATACTCCGTCTTCATGATCAATAAACACTCGCACAATAACCGTGCCACTGCCAACAATCTCTATTCCCCAAAGGATATAATCCAAATCTGCAGTTATAGGTTCTACTATTTCATATAGTTTGTCTAATAACATATTCACTTCCCTAATTTTTACTTATCTCCAGATAGCAAAAAGGCCCTTAAAGGGCCTTTATAAAAAATTCCTATTGGTAGCGGGGGCTGGATTTGAACCAACGACCTTCGGGTTATGAGCCCGACGAGCTACCAAGCTGCTCCACCCCGCGTCTATACGAATGTATAATAGCATTATTTTATATTATTTCAAGCATTTTCTTAGCAATTAACACTTCTAATAGCATCAATCATCTCTTTTACATGGTCAGGGTCAATATCTGGATATATGCCATGACCTAAATTAACGATATAATTATTAACCCTATCTGATTGAATAAAATTCATATGTTGCTTCACTATTTTTCGGATACTTTCTTTATCTGCATATAAAAATGCTGGATCAAAATTACCTTGTAGAACTTTACCATTACCTATTCTATGGCGAGCCTGCTCAATAGTTACGCTCCAATCAATACCAATCCCATCACAAGATAAGTTTTCATATTCGCCAAAAAAGTTTGAACCACCTTTCGTAAAAAACACTATTGGTATTGACGGCGCCGCCTGTTTGACATTTTTAGCTATGTATTGCATATAGTCTAAAGAAAAATTTTTATATTGAGCTAGTGGTAAAATACCTCCCCAAGTATCAAATATCATTAAAGAATCTGCCCCTGATTTTATCTGCTCTAACAAATAAATAACTATAACGTCTGCTAATTTTTGTAGCAACTGGTGCATCAGTTGTGGATTTGCATACATCATTTTTCGTAATTTATTAAATTGTTTGGAACCTTTACCCTCTATCATATATGCAGCTAATGTCCATGGACTACCTGTAAAACCTATCAAAGGAACATTTATCGCAGACTTAGTTGTTCTAACAGCATTATAAACATACTGTAGCTTACTTGCGCTCTCATCAGTATCCAACAATTTATTTAGATCTCCATTAGTCACTATAGGGTTTGGAAAAATAGGACCTTCTCCTTTTATAAACTCCAAATCTAATCCCATAGCTTCTGGGATAGTTAATATATCGGAAAAAACTATAGCTGCATCTAAATCATACCTTCTAAGAGGTTGTAAAGCCACCTCACAGCATGCCTCTGGATTGCGACACATATCCATAAAATCCACAAACTTTGATCTAACTTCTCTATACTCTGGCAAATATCTACCAGCTTGACGCATTATCCAAACAGGCGGTCTGTCTAGTTTTTCTTTACCAAAGGCATTTAAAAATAATCTTCTCATATTAAATAAAACCTACTTTATAAACTTATCCATCTTTCTATAACTTATAGCTTCTTGAATCGATTTTTTATCAACGCTTTCATTACCATTAAGATCAGCTATAGTTCTAGCTACTTTAAGTATCTTATAATATCCTCTTGCTGATAACCCAAGCTTTTCTATCGCTAATTCAAGCATTTTTTTACTTTCTTCATCAAGCAAACAAACTTTATCAAGCTCTTTACTACTTAGCATCCCATTAATTGTGTTCTGGCGCAATATTTGTAATTGTCGTGCCTTTTCAACTCTAGCTCTAACTAAACTACTTTTTTCACCCATAAGTTTCTGATTAGTAAGATCCTCTTTAGATAACTCTAAAACTTCTACATGTAGATCTATCCTATCTAGCAATGGTCCTGATAACTTACTTTGGTATCTACGTATTGTTTGTATAGAATCTGTACATTCCTTAGATTGAGCGCCTAAATACCCACAGGGACAAGGATTCATAGCAGCAATTAGTTGAAAATTTGCTGGATACTCTACTTGGCATCTAGCACGGGAAATATTCACAACCCCAATTTCTAAAGGCTCTCGTAAAACTTCTAAAACTTTACGGTCAAACTCAGGCAACTCATCTAGAAATAACACTCCGTTATGAGCTAAAGAAATTTCTCCTGGCATAGGGTTACTACCACCCCCAACCAAAGATACTCCAGAAGAAGTATGGTGAGGGTGTCTAAAAGGTCTTTTGTAAAAACTCTCTGCTATATTAGACTCTCCCTTTATTGAGGCTATCATCGCTGATGAAAGAGCTTCACGTTTATCTAATGGTGGTAAAATTGAGTTTAACCTACTAGCTAACATTGTTTTCCCTGTTCCTGGGGGACCTACTAGAAGGATATTATGCCCACCAGCTGCTGCTATTTCTAGAGCTCTTTTAGCTTGATACTGACCTTTCACATCCTCTAAATCTTGATAAAGCCTATCAAAGTTGATATCTACATTAGGCTCTACTTTTGACTTCTTAATCTTACCTGATAAAAAATCCACAACCTCTTTTAGACTAACAAAACTATAAGCGTCAACTCCTTCAACCAAACCTATTTCTTTTTCGTTTTGAACTGGTAAAATGAGGTTTTTTGTAGATTGCACACATTTAATAGCCATTGGTATAGCACTAGATATTCTTCTAAGCTCGCCACTTAACGATAACTCTCCAGCAAACTCAAAATCTTCAACATCCTTAATAATATCTATTTGCCCTGAGGCGTATAACACACCTAAAGCTATCGGTAAATCAAACCTACCACTACTTTTAGGTAGATCAGCAGGAGCTAGATTAATTGTAATGCGCTTGTTAGGGAAGTTAAAACCTGAATTTATAATAGCGCTACGAACTCTATCTTTACTTTCTTTAACAGCTGTTTCTGGCAAACCTACAATAGATAAACTTGGTAAACCATTTGATAAATGGACTTCTATAGAAACCGATGGAGCCTCTATCCCAAGCTGAGCTCTACTTCTTAGTACTGCTAAAGACATAGCTATTTATTCTCTGCTAACAGCTGGTCTAGCCTAGCCTCTATACTTTCAAGTTTTTGGCGAGTTTTTAAAAGTATTTTCTTTTGCACTTCAAACTCTTCTCTACTAACTATATCAAGTTTTTTAAGACTTTTTTTCAAAATGCTTTCTTTTGAGTTTTTTAAAATATCATTTATAGGATTAAGAACTTCTTTCATAGATAAATTTAAATCTTTATTTGCTATTACTAAAAGTATAAATTCTATAATCTAAATAGGCAACTAAAGATTAAATCTTATACATATTTAAAAGGTATTCTTTGGAGTATATCCTCAAAGTTTGAGATTAATTAAGAGAAAGTTTCGTGTTTATCTTATTAGTTAAATGTTATAGAAATATGAATTAAATTTTGATAAAATATAATTATACACATTAAATTTTTAAGAAAATATGAGTTTCTTTGGTAGATTAGTACATATGATTGGGTTTGAAGCAATTGGTATAATTGTCTTTACACCTATTACGATGTTTATTTTAAACGAAAACATTTTGAGTATGGGTATACTAGTTGTTATTATATCGGTTACAGCTATGGCATGGAATTTCATATATAACTATCTTTTTGACTTAATAGAAATTTATTTAGGCGGACATAGATCAAAAAGATATTTCAATATCAGAATGTTGCATACTATTTTATTTGAAGCTGGACTACTAATTATAACAATCCCATTTATAGCATACTGGTTAGAAATAAGCCTAATGGAAGCATTAATAGTGGATATTGGGTTTGTCATTTTTTATGTGTTTTATGCTTTAGCGTATAATTACACATTTGACAAAGTTTATTTTGGATTAACTAAATAAAATAGCATATCATTATTCTTAATCTACCGGTAATCTTAAACTTAAGCCTAGCCTATTGATAAACAAATTACAGTAATAACAATAATTGACCACTTAAAAACTATTTTTGCAAAATCACGATCATTATCTACATAAAATGATTTAATAGATCTATAAAGCCAAAATGTAGCTATTAACTCACAAATTATCAAAGAATAAATATCTGCCGTACCTAAAAGATAAGGCAGACTACAAGAAACTATGAATAAAAACATATATACTAGCATTATTTTTTTTGTATAATCCAGTCCTCTAACTATAGGCAGTAACGGGACCTCTATTTTTTTATAGTCTTTAATATATAATATTGCTATAGCATAAGAATGTGGAATTTGCCAAAAGAACAATATTAAAAACAATGCAAAAGCATTTAGGTCTAGATTATTTACCACAGCTGTATACCCAGCAACTGGAGGAATAGCACCCGAAATACCCCCCAATAAAGTAGCATGTACAGTAAAACGTTTAGATACCGTATATACTCCAACATAAACCATAAAACCAATTATAATAATCAATAACGTTAGAGGGTTAACTAATACATACAAAACTAAACTACTTAATAGAAATAATACTGCTCCGAAAACCATTGCAGATAAAAGGCTTATATCATTTGTAACTAAAGCTCTGTTCTGGGTTCTTTGCATCTTTGCGTCAATATCATGATCAAAACAGTTATTGAAAACACACCCTGAACCTATCATCAAGGCCGTACCGATAATAGCATAAAGATATAAATCTAAATAATTAAAACCTATCTGGCGGTTTGTAGCTAACAAAAAACCGCCTGTAAATGTAATCAAATTACCAAAAATAATTCCCGGCTTAGTTAATTGAAAATATTTTTTAAAAGACATAATTAAGAATCAAAAGTTACATCATCATATCATAAAGATCAAACATGATCCAGATAGTACCTGCAACCACGATAAATACTACTATTAATGCAAATATAGCACTTATTAAGTTCCAACGTGCTTTTGAATCTGTATTTAAATGTAAGAAAAATACCAACTGAACAAAAAGTTGTATTAATGCTAGTATAGCAACAGATACACATAAAGCTCCAGGTGATAGTAACTTAAAACCTACTAATACAAAAGCTATAGTAGTAATTATTATCGATAATACAAACCCTTGTATATAACTTTTATGAGTACCATATGCTGCACCTGTTTCATGATCATATAAGTGTTCTTTAGCCATATTATATTGCTCCTAACAAATAAACTACTGAGAATACAAATATCCATACGATATCTAAGAAATGCCAAAATAAGCCTAAATAAGTAAGCTTTGTTTTTGCCATTGGAGTCATACCATGCTTTTTAAGTTGCATAATCATACTGACTATCCATATAAGGCCCATAGACACATGTAAACCATGTGTACCTACCAATGTAAAGAAAGATGATAAAAATGCATTACTTGACCAAGTATGACCTTCCATAGCTAACTCATAGAATTCATGGATTTCCATAAGTATAAAGCCCAAACCTAAAAAGAAAGTAACCCATAACCATTTTGTAACATTTCTAATGTTATCAGAGTTACGTGATAGCATAGCTAAACCAAAAGTAAAGCTACTAACTAATAAAAGCATAGTTTCTACAAATACATATGGTAAGCTAAATAATTCTTGAGCACCAGCTCCACCAAATGTATTTTTATGAAAAACTGCGTAAACAGCAAACAGTGTCGCAAAAAGAACACAGTCGCTCATAATATAAATCCAAAAACCAAATACGTTTTTAGAACCATCAAAGTGATGATGATGCTCACCTTGATGATGATTATTATCTACAGTTGTTGCACTCATTATATCACTCCTTGTGACTTGCTATATTCATTCTCTACTTTTTCAACTTCATCTGCTTTAACGTAATAATCAATATCATAATCAAAAGATCTATATAGTACTGTACCTATAATTCCTACTACGCCAACTACTACAAGCCACCAGATATGCCACACCGCAGCAAAACCAAAGATAAAACTAAATGCTCCTATAACAAAACCTATAGCTGTATTTCTTGGCATATGAATATCTTCGTATTGCTTATCCTTTCCTTTCGATTCATTTTGAATGTCTAAGCCTTTCTGTTTTTGATTCCAGAAAGCATCTCTTTCTGACACTACTGGATCATGTGCAAAGTTATAAAATGGTACTGGAGATGGTATAGCCCACTCTAAAGTACGACCTGTATCCCAAGCATCACCAGTAACACGATTACTATCTCTATTACGTACACTTACTATAATCTGTAAAACTTGAAAAAATACACCTAAAGCTATAATCATTGCCCCAAACCAAGCTACTATTAATAGCGACTGGTAACCAGTTGATGCATCATAATGATAAAGTCTTCTAGTCATACCCATAGTACCTAATACATATAAAGGCATAAATGCTACGAAGAAACCGATCAACCAACACCAGAATGCATATTTACCTAAACGCTCATTTAACTTAAAGCCAAATATTTTAGGGAACCAGTAAGTAAGCCCAGCGAAAGCACCAAACACTACGCCTCCAATAATAACATTATGGAAGTGTGCTATTAGGAACACACTATTATGCATTTGGAAATCAACACCCGGTACAGATAACAATACACCTGTCATGCCACCTATTGAGAAAGTCACTATAAAGCCAACTAACCATAACATAGGAGTGGTAAATGTTATACGTCCTTTGTACATCGTAAACAACCAGTTAAATATTTTAACCCCCGTTGGGATAGCAATAATCATAGTCATTATACCAAAGAAAGCATTAACGTTAGCACTTGCTCCCATTGTAAAGAAGTGATGCAACCATACAGTAAATGATAAAATAGTAATAACGATACTTGCCCATACCATCGTCACATAACCAAACAATGGTTTTTTACAGAAAGTAGCTACAACCTCTGAATACACACCAAACATAGGTAGTACTAAAATATAAACTTCTGGATGACCCCATATCCATATTAAATTGACGTACATCATTTGATCTCCACCACCAGAGACTGTGAAGAAATGTGTACCAAAATATCTATCTAAAGTTAACAATCCTAAAGTTACTGTTAATACAGGGAAAGCTGCTATAACAAGTATAACTGAACACAATGAAGTCCAAGTAAAAATAGGCATCTTCATCAAGGTCATACCTTTACAACGCATTTTAATAATCGTCACAAAGAAATTGATACCTGTCATCAAAGATCCAATACCAGATATTTGCAGACCCCAGATATAGTAATCCGTACCCACAGTAGGACTATAAGTTATATCTGAAAAAGGAGGATACGCAAGCCAACCAGCATGGGCAAAATCACCAACAAGCAGTGAAATATTAATAAGCATCGCCCCAACAACAAAAAGCCAGAAGCTTAAAGAGTTCATATAAGGGAAAGCAACGTCTCTAGCACCAATTTGCAGAGGTATAACCCAGTTCATCAACCCAAATATAAGTGGCATCGCAACAAAGAAAATCATGATAACACCATGAGCAGTAAAGATCTGATCAAAGTGTTCTGGTATCAAATAGCCAGTATTGTCACCTGCTGCTAAAGCCTGCTGAGTTCTCATCATAGCAGCATCAACAAAGCCTCTAAACAACATGACTAATGCCACTATTATATACATTGTTCCTATTTTTTTATGATCGACAGTAGTAAACCACTCTCTCCATAAGTAACCCCATTTCTTAAAATACGTTATCCCACCTAAGACTGCCACACCTGAGATCACAATAAATATGAACATTCCCAATATTATCATCTGCTGACTAATTGGTTCATACAGATATGGAAAAACCAAATGTGGATTACTCAGCTTCCCAATCAATGCTTCTAGCATACTCGTCTCCTATTTACATACTACTTATTATTAATGCGACATACTATGGTGCATATGCATATGATCCATATCACCAGGTTTGTAGTTTGGCATCATATAAGACATAACGATATCATTAAATAAGTTACCATCAACATGTGAATAGTAAGTCACTGGGTCATCTATAGATTGCTTAACTAGATTTTCCCAGAAATAATCCCATGTTAATGACTTATGCTTACCATTTTTAACTTCTTTAACCCACTTATCAAAACTGTCCTGATCTGTTACTTTTGTGTAAAACTGCATTTCAGCAAAACCTTTACCTGTGTAATTAGCAGAGAATCCACGGTATTTACCATCATGCGTTGCAAGAATATGCAACTGAGTAGTCATACCAGTCATAGCATATATCTGACTACCTAACTCTGGGATAAAAAAGGAGTTCATAGGTGCGGCTGAAGTAATCTTAAAGTTAACAGGACGGTCCTTTGGAATTTCGATATAATTAACTGTAGCAATATCATACTGAGGATATATAAACATCCATTTCCAATCCAAAGCTACAACTTCTATGTTGACAGGCTCTTTATCTGACTCTAAAGGTTTATATTGACTAAGCGAGTGTGTAGTTTTCCACGTAACGATTGCTAATATTAGGATTATTATAAAAGGGATACCCCAACAGATAATTTCAAGAAGGTTATTGTGACACCAATTTGGACGGTATTCAGCATTTGTTCCTTCACGATATCTCCAGGCAAACCAAAGAGTCAAAACGATAACCGGCACAACCACGATAAGCATAAGAACTACTGCAAATATAAGCAGTTTTTTCTCTTGCAGCGTGATTACTCCCATTGGGTTCCATATTCCACCCTCACAACCCGATAAAGTCAACACCCCTAATATGCTAAACAATATGATTAAACATTTTCTCCAGTTCATAGCAAATATATTCCTCAGTCAAATTAAAATATTAAGTTATTTAACTCACATTATATCAAGAGTACTCATTATATAATACATGCTAAAAAAAAAATAGCCTCATATGGGGGTTTATAGCTTCGACTAATAACTAAGTTTATATCTGAATTACGGTCCGATCTCAACAAACCTACCCAAAGCATATTTATAGCATGGTGCACCGAGTGGGATTTGAACCCACACGTCTTTAAAGACACCACCCCCTCAAGATGGCGTGTCTACCAATTCCACCACCGGTGCAATAGATATTTTCTTAATTACTTATACTTCTACTTTTTAGGGAGATTACTTGGTAATGTGGTTTTTTGGCCAATTTCCTTTTGATATTGATCATAATCATATTGACTGCTAACAGACTGTTCTGTAATCTCTGAGGCTGCAACCGAACTTTTACTCAAATACCCTAAAGTCAGACAACATACAAAAAAAACTGCGGTAAAAAACACCGTCATTTTAAATAAAAATGATGCTGCACCTTTGCTACCAAACACAGTGTTTGAAGCACCTCCTCCAAATGAAACTCCCATATTTGCACCTTTACCCTGTTGTAATAACACCAATACAACAACAGCTAAAGCAGCGACAACATCTATAGTTAAAATTATTCCGTACATATCTTATTTGCTTGACTTATTATTTCGTTAAACTCAGAAGCTTTTAGAGACGCTCCGCCTATAAGCCCACCATCCACATCCGGTAAACTTAAAATATCTTTAGCATTCTCAGCTTTTAAGCTACCACCATACACTATTTTGATTTTTTTAGCAAGATCTTTATTAATTTTAGCCAGCAAAGATCTTATAAACTTATGCGTTTGCTGTATTTGCTCTAATGATGCTACAACACCTGTACCAATAGCCCAGACAGGTTCATAAGCTATAACCAATTTCTCTAATTGTTGGACAGAAAAATTCTCTAAAATCAAACCCAGCTGAGTTCCTAGAACATCTTCTAAAATTCCACCCTCTCTATCTGATAAAGTTTCACCTATACAAACTACTGGCACCACATCCGTATCCATAACTTTCTGCAATTTCCTAAAGACATCTTCATCAGACTCGCCAAACAAAGCCCTTCTCTCAGAATGTCCAATCAAAACATAACTACAGCCTGTATCTTGTAGCATTTTTACAGATAACTCTCCGGTATAAGCTCCATCATCATAAAATGTAACATTTTGTAAACCCACACCTATGCTTTCTCGCAACTGTGAAACCACTTCTTTCACATAAACACTAGATGGAAAAACAGCAACACTAACTTTTGAAGTGTCATACTCGACTTTTGAAATACCATAACACAGCTCTCTGATACTCTGAGAATTGCCATTCATCTTCCAATTACCCATGATTAACTTTTGCATACTCATCCTACATTAATTTTTGCTTGACTTGCTTAACTAAATATCTTGCTTCTAAAGTAGCTAAGTCTTTATCGCTGGCTTCTACCATTACACGTAAAACTGGCTCTGTGCCTGATGGTCTAAGCAGAACTCTACCTCTATCTACCAATCTATTTTCAACCTCTTCAATGTCTACAGAAAGCTTGAGTAAATCTTCTTTAGTAACTTTTTTCTCTAACGGCACATTAATTAGCGTCTGTTGCATGAGCTTATCTTGCAGCTTAAAATGAGAAACCGGCTTATTATTTTGGGAAAAAATAGCTAAAAGCTGTATGGCTGTAAGAAGACCATCTCCAGTAGTACCGAAATTTAAATTAATGACATGCCCAGAAGACTCACCACCTATTTTATAATCATGTTTCACTAAATCTTCTAAAACATACCTATCACCCACTTTTGAACGAACAAATGGTATATTATTCCTCCTATAATAGTTTTCATAACTCATATTAGTCATTTGCGTACCAACTATTCCTTTGGTACCACCGCAGATATCACTATAACGAGATATAATATTCAAAATCCCATCACCATCTATTTCACTACCGGTTTCATCAACAATTATAATTCTATCACCATCGCCATCTAAAGCGACACCAAGGTCTGCTTTGCATTCTAAAACAGCCTTACTTATATTTTCTACACATGTAGCTCCACAGTTGACATTAATATTTACACCATTAGGGCTAGAAGCTATTGATATATAATCAATACCAAACTTACCAAGTAAAGCCTCAAAATTATAGGACCCTGCACCATTAGCACAATCTATAACAACTTTGCCTTTATATTTAACCAAATCTCCAAAACTCTGATAACTCTCTTGAATGTACTCAGCAATGGAGTTTTCTAACATTCTATAACTACCAAATTTATGTTGCGGCTGGTATATAAATGAGCTATCTATTTTCTTTTCGACCTCTTCCTCTAAAGCATCATCTAATTTAAAACCATTAGAGGAGAATAATTTAATGCCATTATCTGTAAATTTATTATGTGATGCTGTTATAACAAAACCTGCTGAAGCTTTATGTTTAACAGTCATAAATGCTACCACTGGCGTTGGTACAACACCTAAATCTAAAACGTCTATACCTGCTGCATTTAATCCCGAGATCAAAGCAAATTTCAACAAATTACTTGAACCGCGCGTGTCTTGGCCTACTATAACAAATTTAGAGTACCCTTTTTCATTAATCAGAGATCCTACAGCATTACCTAATTTTTGAACAAATTCTGCTGTAATAGCTGAATTACCAACCTCTCCCCTAATGCCATCTGTACCGAAGTATTTTGCCATTTCTCTTTAAAATCCTATTTAAACTCTAACAACGCTGAAACATTGTATCCCTCTAAAACATCTCTCCCACCTAAGCCTTTAAGCTCCATGACAAATATAAGCGCCGCAACTTGCGCATGTGTTTTTTCAATGAGCTTCACTGTAGCTTTTGCAGTACCACCTGTAGCCAATAAGTCATCTACGATTAATACTCTATCACTTTCTTTAAAAGCATCTTTATGAATTTCTAGACTATCACTACCGTATTCAAGATCATAGCTAACATTATAAGTTTCTCGAGGAAGCTTTCCAGCTTTTCTAACTGGTACAAACCCTAACCCTAGAATCTCTGCTAAAGCAACTCCAAATATGAACCCTCTACTTTCTGTACCTGCTACTACAGTTGGCTTTATATCTCTTTTTTTTAACTCTTTTGCCATTTCTTGTGCTGTTACTCTTAATCCCTGAGGATCTGCTAGAAGAGGAGTAATATCCCTAAACATAATACCAGCCTTAGGAAAATCTGGCACAGCCAGAATTTTACTTTTTATAAATTCCAAACTCATCTGAGAATACCTTAAAGAAAATAAGTAGAAGGGTTAAACTTGAAGAAGAATTCTAGTTGGATCCTCAAGCAATTCTTTGATCATCTTTAAGAATTTAACCGATGTACTACCGTCAATAATTCTATGATCATAAGATAATGCCAGATACATGATAGGACGGATTTTTATCTCTCCATTAATTACAACTGGGCGCTCTACTATATTATGCATACCCAAAATCGCACTCTGGGGCGAATTAATGATCGGCGTAGATAACATAGAACCATAAGTACCACCGTTAGTAATAGTAAACGTACCACCCTTCATATCATCTAAACTTAATTTACCATCACGCCCCTTAATTGCCTTATCAAGCACATCCACCTCTAATTCAGCTAAAGATTTTGTATCGGTATCTCTTAACACAGGTACAACAAGTCCTCTATCTGTACCTACAGCAATACCTATATCAAAATAGTTATGATAAACAATTTCATCACCATCTATAGAAGCGTTCACATCTGGGAATTTTTTAAGAGCTTCTGTAGCAGCTTTTATAAAGAAAGACATAAAACCAAGTTTAGTGTCATGCTCTTTTAAAAACATATCTTTATATTTATTTCTAAGCTCCATTACGGCACTCATATCTACTTCGTTAAAAGTAGTTAGAATAGCGTTTGTATGCTGTACCTCTACAAGCCTATTTGCTATAGTTTGGCGTAGACGAGTCATTTTAACTCTTTTCTCAAATCTTGATCCTTGCTGAACAACCGCTGACTGTGAATTGCTCGGTGTAGTAACTGCCTTTTTAATATCCTCTGAGGTGATACGACCTTTTTTACCAGTACCTTGTATACCTACAACTGAATCCAAACCACTTGAATTAAAGGCTTTACGTGCCGATGGAACTAGATGTGGATCATTATTACTACCTACAGCTTCTGCCTTAGTTTCCTTAGCTTTTGCCAACGCTAAAGAAGTTCCTTCAACAATCTTAGCTATAGTTTCTGCCGATAAAATAGTATCTCCAACGTTTTTAATTATTTTAACTAATGTACCATTTGAAACTGCTGGAACCTCTAAAACAACCTTATCGGTTTCAATTTCTGCCAGAATATCACCTTCTGCTACAACATCACCTTCTTTTTTGTGCCATTCAGAAACCGTACCATCAACTACTGATTCTGGAAACACTGGTGCTTTAACGTCAACTTCTGTACCAGAAGACGCTTGAACTTGGTTTTTAGCTTCGTGGGTAGAAGATTCTTCTTTATTAGAAACAACCTTTCCATCTACATCTATATTAGCGAGGCTTTCCTCCGACAATACAATATCACCAGTCTGTTTTTTGATATTTCTTAACAGACCAGAGGTTGTAGCTGGAACTTCTAAAACAACTTTATCAGTTTCAATCTCAGCAACGATTTCACCTTCTTTTACAAAGTCGCCTTCTTTTTTATGCCACTGCACTAAGGTCCCGTCTGCTACTGATTCTGGAAACATAGGTACTTTCAACTCTACCATCACTTACTCCTAGTAATAAATTTAAAACTTATATCTCTAAAGCCTTATTAACAATTTCTTCCTGCTGTTTCACGTACATCGCATGGTAACCTACAGCAGGGGCTGAAGATCTTTCTCTAGCTACACATAACAGTTCTTGACTATCTCTAAGAATTCTTTCAATGAAATGTCTTATATGATACCAAGCCCCCTTGTTTTGCGGCTCTTCTTGCAACCAAACAATTTTCTTAGCATTTTTATACTTCTTAAATATTTCTTCTAATTTTTCATTTGGCACAGGATAAAGTTCTTCTATTCTAACTACTGCTGTATTTGGAAAATTATCTTGCTTTTTAAGCATAAGGTCGTAATAAACCTTACCATTACATAAAATAAGTTTTTTGACCTTATCAACTTCTGCTTTTACATCGTCAATTACACTTTCAAAATACCCTTTTGAAAGCTCTTCTAGGGAAGAAACAGCCATAGGATTTCTCAATAAACTTTTTGGTGTCATTACAATAAGAGGCTTCCTAAGAGGTCTAATTACTTGTCTTCTTAACAAATGGTAGATTTGAGCAGGAGTTGTTGGCGTACAAACCTGCATATTACCATTAGCACAAGAGCTTAGAAATCTTTCTAACCTTGCTGAAGAATGCTCAGCACCTGCTCCCTCTTGACCATGTGGTAGAAATAAAGTTAAACCTGACAATATACCCCATTTCTCTTCTGCTGCAACTAAGAATTGATCTATAACCACTTGAGCAGTGTTAACAAAATCACCAAACTGAGCCTCCCAAATTACTAATGCATCTGGACTATAACAACTGTAGCCATACTCAAAACCTAATACACCATACTCAGAAAGTGTAGAGTCAATAATATCAAATCTAGCTTTCTCATTTACATGTTTAAGCGGTATATATTCCCTTATTGTTGAGCTTGTGTCCATATTCTTAACCACAGAATGACGATGTGAGAATGTCCCTCTACCACTATCTTCCCCTGAGATCCTGACTGTATGACCATCCTTAAGTAGCGTTGCGTACGCCAAAGATTCTGCAAACCCCCAATTAATAGGAATATTACCCTCTACCATTTTAAGTCTATCAGAAATCGTCTTTTTAACCTGCATCTGAATATCAATTTCTTTAGGAACTTCACACATTTTATATGCCAAGTTTTTAAGTATCTCTTGTTCTATAGGCTTATAGTCATATGCGGTTTTCTGCTTACCTAAATAAGGAAGCCAGTCACAAACCTTTAGCTTGTCTTTAACACTACTTCTATCCAGAATATCTACTGTAGCTTTTCCTTCATCTAATTTACTGCGATATTGCAGGTTTAACCTTGACACAAATTCTGCGTCAACAACTCCCTGATTTTGGAGTCTATCACTATAAATCTTTAGTGTCGTAGGAAGCTTTTTAATTATCTCATACATTCTTGGCTGAGTACCAGATGGCTCATCTGTTTCATTATGACCATTCCTACGATAGCAAACTATATCTATTACAACATCCTTGTTAAACTTCATACGGTATTCTAAAGCTATATTTGTAGCCCTAAGCACAGCCTCTGGATCATCACCATTAACATGGAATATTGGTGCATCAATCATTTTAGCTATATCAGTAGAATAGTTACTACTTCTATTAACTCCAAACTTACTACTTGTAGTGAAACCGACCTGATTATTAATGACAATATGTATCGTACCACCAGTACCATAAGCCTCTGTCAGGGAGAATCCAAGAGTCTCCATGACTACACCTTGTCCACAAAAAGCCGAGTCTCCGTGTATAAGTATAGGTATAACCTTATTATGAGCATCTCCATCAAGTTTATTTTGTATTGCTTTAGCTGCCCCTTCTACTACTGGATCAACAGCCTCAAGATGCGATGGGTTAAATGCCAATGCTATTTTAACCTCTTTACCATCAATGCTGCGATAGTTTGAATAGCCCATATGGTATTTAACATCTCCAGATAAGCTTTTTCCACTTTGTTTACCTTCGAACTCCTCAAATAAATCTTTTGGATTCTTACCCAATATATTGACTAAAACATTAAGTCTACCTCTATGAGCCATACCAAGCTGTATAAATCGAGTTGAATGTCTAGATACAGACTTTTCAATAACATGCTGAAGAGCTGGAATCATTGATTCACCACCCTCTAAACCAAATCTTTTTTGACCTACATATCTCACAGCCAAGTACTTTTCCAATCCCTCTGCTGCAACTAACTGTTGCAATATCCATTTTTTCTCTTCTTTAGAAATTGGCGTGTTTGATTCTATATGCTGCTGTAGCCATTTTTTTTCTTCTTTACTGTCAATATACATATATTCATAACCAACATTAGCCTCATATATTGACTTAAGATTACTAATTAAACTTTCTACAGATTGCTCTTTGTTTTGAGTTAAAACTCCTAAATTGATATTTTGCTGTAGATCTTGAGTGTTCAGCCCATGGACTTTTGGATCCAAATCAAGGTCCCTATCTTTCTTCAAAAGCCCAAGCGGATCAATGTTTGCAGACTTATAAGCATAAAACCTATAAGCATTAATCAAAGACTTTATTTTATATAATATCTCATTTTCACCAACAGCTGCCATACTGCTAGCATTAACTTTATTTTTAGCTAAATACTTAAACTCTTCTACAACATCTCTATGAACCTCATCTGTCACACTAGCTACTGAATCAAAAAAAGACAACCATTGTGGATCTATTCCATCATGATTGCCTACAATATAGTCATCATAAATTGACTCTAAATATTCCAAGTTACCGCCAAAGAACTGGGTTGTTTCCAGCCACTGGCTAAAATTTGGTTGGTTTTTTTTCATATACCCACCTGATTTTAGATTTACTGTTTATACACTTTTTTTCAATAAAGCTGACCTAATCTTTCCTATTGCTTCTGTCGGATTTAAGCCTTTCGGGCATACAGAAACACAATTCATAATGGTTCTGCATCTAAATAGACTAAAAGGATCCTTCAAAGCTTCTAACCTCTCTTCTGTAGCAGAATCCCTTGAGTCAATTATAAACCTATAAGCTTGTAAAAGCCCAGAAGGACCAATAAACTTATCAGGATTCCACCAGAATGATGGACAAGAGGTAGTGCAACAAGCACATAAAATACATTCATACAAACCATCAAGCTTAGCTCTATCCTCTGGAGACTGTAGCCTTTCTTTAGCAGGAGCTTCTTCGTCATTAATCAAATAAGGCTTTACTTTTTCATAATTCTTGTAGAACTGTTTCATATCTACAATTAAATCCCTAACAACAGGTAATCCAGGTAAAGGATTCACTTTAATAGGCTGCTTTAACTCTCCAACAGACGTGATACATGCTAGTCGATTTTTACCGTTGATATTCATACCATCAGATCCGCAAACACCCTCTCTACATGACCTCCTCATAGCAAGAGTTGGATCTTGCTCTTTGATAAGCTCCAAAGCTGTTAAGACTTTTACACCCTCATTTTCAACCGTTACAGTATACTCATCGTAGTAAGGTTTCTTATCTGTTTCCGGATTATATCTGTAAATTTTAAATCTTACGTCCATTATATTAAATCCTTGTATTAATATTTACGTTCTGCTGGTTGAAAGGCTTTTACCTTCGTTGGAGACATATTAACTTCACGAGAAGATGTTCTATCTCCATCCAAGAAATATAATGTATGTCTCATCCAATTCTCGTCATCTCTCTCTGGATAGTCAACTCTCGAATGAGCTCCTCGAGATTCTTTTCTCTCTAAAGCCAACTTAGCTGTAGCAATAGCTGTTAACATTAAGTTATCTAACTCCAATGCTTCGATTCTTGTCATATTAAATATTCTGCTATTATCTTCTAACACTGCATTCCCTAGCCTCTGTCTTAATTTAAGAAGCTTATCAAAACCTTCCTTCATAGTGTTTTCCTGTCTAAAGACTGAAAAATATTGCTGCATGGTCTGTTGCAATTCTTTTCTCAATTCAGAAATTTTTTCTTTACAACCTCTTTGCTCAGACGTATCCCATTTTTTAATCCTAGCTGTAGCTTGCTCAATGTTTTCATGAGAAGTTTTTTTGATAGTCATTCCAGACTTTAAGCTTTCTTCAGCATGCATCCCTGCAGCCCTACCAAACACAACCAGATCTAACAATGAGTTACTTCCTAACCTGTTAGCTCCATGTACAGATACTGAAGCACATTCGCCAACAGCATATAATCCACTTATAATTTTATCTTCCCCATTTTCTTGAGTAATAACTTGACCATACTTATTAGTCGGTATTCCACCCATCTGATAATGGCAAGTTGGCACAACAGGGATAGGTTTTTCAACAGGATCTACACCTGCAAAAGTTCTCGCTAACTCCCTAACTGTTGGAAGCCTTTCATCAATAACTTCTTCGCCAAGGTGAGTAAGGTCTAGCCACACACAGCTAGAGCCACTAAAAGTATCCCCTCGACCTTCCATAATTTCTTGCTGAGAAGCACGTGATACAACATCTCGACAAGCCAAGTCTTTAGCATTAGGCGCGTACCTTTCCATAAACCTTTCACCGTCTTTATTACGTAAAATACCACCTTCACCACGGCAACCCTCTGTAACTAAAACACCAGCTCCTGCAATACCAGTAGGATGAAATTGCCAAAACTCCATATCTTGAAGAGGTAACCCAGCTCTCAAAGCTAGACCCATACCATCACCGGTGTTTATATAAGCATTAGTACTAGACTCATAAATACGACCTGCCCCACCTGTTGCAAGTATTGTTATTTTTGATTGTAGAAATACCGTCTCTCCAGTTTCTATACATAAAGCTATAACACCAGATATACTGCCGTCATCAGCTTTGACAAGGTCTACAGCAAACCATTCAGTATAAAAGTTAGTATTATGCTTTAAGTTACCTTGATATAAGGTATGCAAAAGAGCGTGTCCCGTTCTATCTGAAGCTGCACATGTTCTTTTAGCTTGGTTTGCTGGATCAAAATTTCTTGACATACCACCAAATGCACGTTGATAAATTTTACCGTCCTCTAAACGTGAGAATGGCATACCCATATGCTCTAACTCAATAATTGATTGAGGCGCATGCTCACACATATACTCAATAGCATCCTGGTCACCAATATAGTCTGATCCTTTTACAGTATCGTACATGTGCCATCTCCAATCATCAGATGGAAGATCATCTTCGAATTTGATATTACCTAAAGCAGCTGCAATACCGCCTTGTGCTGCTACAGTATGAGACCTTGTGGGAAAAACTTTTGAAACGACGGCTGTTTTAAAGCCTGACTGTGATAACTGAAACGCAGCCCTAAGTCCAGCACCACCAGCGCCGACAACAATAGCGTCAAATTCTTGTGTAGCTATACTCATAAAAACAACCTCTTAATAGAAAAATAAAATTGCAAACAACCAAAAAAAACAAAACACATAAACCAAAATAAAACTCAACATAATAGTTGCCGAAGCCCATGCACATTTAATATAATCACCACAGATAATCCAAAGACCAACCCAAGCATGTAAAAAAACTGACAAATAGGCCATCAAAGTCAGGATTCTAAGAAACATACCATCTGTAAACAATCCATGCCAGCTATCGTAATTAAGTGCTCCAGCATTATATAAACATAAAGCTTCTATAAGTATGTAAGCAAAATAAACAGCAATAATAACAGCTGTAACTCGCTGCACAAAAAAATCTTTAACACCTGAAGATGTAAGTGAGATTACAGCCATAAAAAGCACCCCCAAAAAATTGCTGATAAAATACCAAAAATAATTGTTATAGTTGAGGTCAATTTAGCAATAGTCATACTCTCACCAAAACCCACATCCATGATCATATGTCTAATGCCAGCATAAACGTGGTAAGTTAATGCCGACAAAAAAACCCAAAAAAATAGGCTACCCCAGCCTTTCGTTAAAGCCAAAACAACTTGCTCATAACCATTTGGCCCTGCTAATGAATAATTCATTCCTACCACTACTAATGGAATAGCCACTATAAGGATCACGCCTGTTACGCGATGCAATATTGAGCTTATAGCCGTAATGGGAAAGTTATAGGACTTTATTGACATCAGATCAATATTTGTTATTTTTTTCATGCTCGACATTCCTCCGAAGCAACTTCACAGCAAAACTAAAATAAATTCACACTCTTAACATCTTTATGATATATTTTTGTAAAGTGAAATTCAAACATTTATAAATAAAAGTCCAGAACTATTTACACATGCTGAAAGCATTCTGCATCAAGACCTTTAACTCTTCAATTTAGTTATAAGCCACTTTCGCAAACAACAATTTTTATTTGCAAAAAAATACTGTTTAGCTTATTATTTTGACTACTGATTACATGCTTATTAGGGTGTGTTTCTTTTTACTGTAAAACTTTACTACCTTTTAAATAATTAACTCTTACTTGGAGGTTTTATAAAATAATGTCAAAGTACGCTACACTTAAATATGCTGAAAAAAATATCGAAATAGATCTACCTGTATATTCTCCTAGTCTAGGTAATGACTGCATAGATGTTTCATCTTTAGTAAAACATGGCCTTTTCACTTATGATCCTGGATTTATGTCAACTGCATCGTGTGAATCTAAAATCACCTACATAGATGGGGAAAAAGGTGTTCTTCTTCATAGAGGCTATCCTATCCAGGAATGGACACAAAAGTCAAACTACAGGTCCCTATGTTATGCTCTGATTTATGGTCAATTACCAACAGACGAACAAAGAGAAACTTTCAGAAGAGAGATTATTACAAAGATGCCGGTATGTGAGCACGTAAAAGCAGCTGTGTCTGCCATGCCAAAGTATACTCACCCTATGTCTAGCCTAATTGCCGGTGTTAATGCGATCGCTGCTGAGCATGTTCATAACGGACAAAAAGAACCTCAAGAAGAGGTTGCCAAAAACATAATTGCCAAAATTGCTACCATAACAGCCATGGCTTACAGACACAATCAAGGCAAAAAGTTTCTGGAGCCAAACCCAGAATATGGCTATGCTGAAAACTTCCTATACATGATGTTTGCTGAAGAGCAAAGTTACAAGCCAGATGAACTTCATGTTGAAGCCATGGACACAATCTTTATACTCCATGCCGACCACGAACAAAATGCTTCAACTTCAACTGTTAGATTATCAGGATCTACAGGTAATTCACCTTATGCTGCCATTATAGCAGGTATAACAGCACTCTGGGGCCCAGCACATGGTGGAGCAAATGAAGCTGTTTTAAAAATGTTATCAGAAATTGGTAATATGGCAAATATCAATAAATTTATTGAAAAAGCTAAGGACAAAGATGACCCTTTTAGACTGATGGGTTTTGGGCATAGAGTATATAAAAATACTGACCCTAGAGCTACTGCAATGAAACAAAATTGTGAGCAAATTCTAGCCAAGCTTGGCAATGGAAACGACCCTCTTTTAGCCGTAGCTAAGAAATTAGAAGAAATTGCTTTGCAAGATGAATTTTTCATAGAAAGAAAACTTTTTCCAAATGTTGACTTTTACTCAGGCATCATATTAAAAGCTATGGGGATACCTGAAGAAATGTTTACCGCGGTCTTTGCTCTTGCTAGAACATCTGGCTGGATTTCTCAATGGATAGAGATGGTAAACGATCCAGCTCAAAAAATTGGTCGTCCAAGACAATTATATACAGGCAAAACTAGCAGAACGCTCTAAGCTTTCTAGTTAGCTTCTCTCTTACTTTTATTCTTCTTTACTTTCAAAAACTTTTAAATTAGCCTATACCAAAATAAGCTAGCATTTTTGTATTCCAAGCTAAATGAATAAATCTCCTACCATTTCAGAGAAAATAATTGCGCCATTCAAGCAAAGTAAAATGTTTAATATGCTAATATTAGGTTATGCTTCTGGTCTACCTTTGATGCTTACAGCCTCATCTTTATTTCTGTGGTATAAAGATAATAATATTCAGGTTAAAGATATTGGGTTTTTAACATTAATCGCAATGCCGTATACCTTTAAATACTTGTGGGCTCCAATTTTAGATAAAATTAGTATTAAAGGATTTAGCAGGAGAAAAGGGTGGATACTTATCACCCAAATAGTTTTGATCCTACTAATTGCATTAATGAGTAGGTTTTCACCTGCTAACTCTCCTCTAACAATAGCCTTTATTGCGTTTTTGATATGCCTTACGTCAGCAACACAAGATATCGCTATTAACGCATACCAAACAGAAACACTCGATGAATCTGAACGAGCTTTAGGGAATGCTGTTGCCGTAATGGGGTATCGTATAGGTATGTTAATTACTGGGTCAATACTTCTAATTTTAGTAGATAGCTTTAATCATAGCTACAACCCTGAGCAAATATGTTTTTTACCCTATGAGATTACCAGTTTTATCAACCCTTCCATCCATTTGGATTCTTTAATCCTAGTCTCTAGTAATGAAAGCGTTAACCACATTATAAATTCTGGGTGGGCAAATGCTTTGTTAGTAATTTTAGTTTTTTTTATCATCTGTCCAATATTTACTATATTTTTAAAAGAAAGCTCCAAGATTGTTGCACCAAGGACCTTTAAAGAAGCTTTCATTAGCCCATTTGTAGAATTTATGACTCGAAAAGGAGTCACCTCAGCTTTACTTATATTAGCAATTCTAGTAGCTTATAAACTAGCCGACGCTATAGCCTTCTCCTTAAATTCGGTGTTCTTTGTCGATTTAGGGTTTGACAAAACTACCATTGCTGTGTCTTATAAGGCTTTATCTTTAGTTTTTACCATCTTTGGACTAATTTTTGGTGGCGTAGTAGCAAAAGAAATAGGGGTGTATAAGAGCTTTCTTTATTTTAGCATTATAATGGCATGTGCAAATTTGATGTACTTCCTTTTAGCAATAATAGGCAAAAACTATAACTTAATGATCGCCTCTGTAGCTGTCGAATACTTTTGCGGTGCAATGGGTACAGCTATTTTAGTGGCCATGATAATGAGTCTGGTTAACGTTAAATTTTCAGCAACGCAGTTTGCTATACTTAGCTCAATAGATTCACTCGGTAGAGTCCTAGTTGGGCCATTAGCTGGCTATATACAGTACCATTACGATTGGAGTGGTCTATTTATCTTTAGTTTTATCGTGGGAATAGTCGTGTCTCTAATCATTTATATATTCAAGAACCAAATAAAAGCCATGGCTGACCTGAAGTAGTTTTTATGCAAAAAGAAAAAATTAAGAAGTTTATTTTTGGGCGGAGCCATTTTTATTTAGCAAACTGTTCTGAAACAAACTCCCAATTTACTATGTCCCATAGAGCTTCTATATATTTAGGTCTAGCATTACGATAATCAATATAATACGCATGCTCCCAAACATCAAAAGTAAGCAAAGGCTTTTTATTATCTGTTAATGGGCACCCGGCGTTACTTGTTGTTACTATTTCTAACTTCCCTGTAGAATCTTTAACTAGCCAAGCCCACCCGGAACCAAATGTAGCTATAGCTGCTGCTGAAAAAGCTTCTTTAAACTTATCTATCGAGCAAAAGGTTTCTATTATAGCAGCTTTAAGCTGACTTGAAGGCTCTGTTTTCTCAGGTGAAAGACAGTTCCAATAAAACGTATGATTATAAACTTGAGCTGCGTTATTAAATAATCCACCATTAGCAGTTTTAATAATCTCCTCTAGGTTTTTTCCGTTATGCTCAGTTGCTTCTACTAACTTGTTTAAGTTAGTAACATAAGTTTGATGGTGCTTACCATAATGATACTCTATAGTCTCTTTAGAGATAACCGGCTCCAATGCATCCTTAGCATAAGGTAGTACTGGTAATTCAAATTTCATGATGAAACTCCCTTTAAATTTGTTTTTATTTTGAATAGTCATTAGATAACTATACCCGTTTAATATAATATGCTATCATTTT
Organism: Allofrancisella guangzhouensis; assembly: GCF_000815225.1. Lineage (GTDB taxonomy): Bacteria > Pseudomonadota > Gammaproteobacteria > Francisellales > Francisellaceae > Francisella > Francisella guangzhouensis. Next base: position 180,686 of record NZ_CP010427.1, read on the forward strand.
TTAAATGAAATTTCTAAATGAATAACCATTTAACTTACAAAGAGGAAATAAAATGAGTGCACATGAAGAACAAAAAGTAATAGATAGGATAGAAGAACAAATAAAAGAAAACCAAATTATACTTTATATGAAAGGCTCTCCAAATATGCCACAATGTGGGTTTTCAGCTAATGCTGCTAATGCCGTAAGATCTTGTGGGAAACCTTTCGCTTTTGTAAATATATTAGAAAACCCTGATATCCGAGCTACTCTCCCTAAATACGCAAACTGGCCAACGTTTCCTCAACTTTGGGTTAAAGGTGAGCTTATTGGCGGGTGTGATATCATAATGGAAATGAAAGAATCAGGTGAGCTCCAGGAGCTTATTGATTCTATTAAATAGTCTTAATTTATTTTCGCCCAAGCATCTTTACCATATTCACCTGAAGGGTCATACGCCTCTATAGAACATAATTTTGACTCAGGCCCTACTCTACATCTATATAAATCGTTACCTATTGCTACTGTTGTACCACCGGCATATGAAGTTATACCATTTGGATAAACATATTCAGCAGCTTTAGGCTTTTTAATGTTTCCACTTACAATTAGAGTTCCTATATTAGTTGCTTTTGTTATATCACTCCATGCTAGATAACCCTTGGCACCATATGGTGCATAAATCAGATTATTACACAAAACTTGTTTTCCGATAATACATTCATATTTTTTATCACCACTTATAACAACTTCAGCATCACTGTAGGAACCAATATTACTAGGATACTGGTAAACTCCATCGACGATTATTTTTTCAGGCTCATTAACAATGGTACTACCACCCACAGTTTTTTGGATTTTTTTCCATGCAAAACCTCCATGTAATCCATTAGGCATATACATTTTATCATTACACAAACCCGCTACAAACTGAGAAATGCATTTATATTCTGAACCTTGATAACTAATAATTGTATTACCATCATACGTACCTATATTGTCTGGATATTTGATTACAGCACCCATAATAGATGAGGATTCTTGATTATTTTTTTTATTATAAGCCTTAGCGAAATTAGATTTATCAACTACTTGAGAAACAATTGGAGGAAGCTTTATAGAAGCTATTGCATCAGTAGTGCTCCATGACTGATGCGAATATCCGACTGACAGCTCACCTTGATCGATCTTCATAGCGTCAAAATCTATACTCCACAGTGCAAATCCTCCAAAAGATGCCTTATGTTTTTCCATCAATTCAACAGTATTGTTAATATCTTTAGTAGAAAGTGCATATACCATCCCCCTAGCGGTAACTCCTTCTATAGCTGGGATAGTAAATACTAACTTATTAGCAGGAATTTTAGGGACTCGATCTACTTGATACTTAGGTTTATTCACATCATAACCTTCTTGCGTTGTTAAAGCCCAAGCCAAAGAAGCCATAAAGTTAGGGTAGCCATCGCTTGAAGTAATTTTCATATAGTTACCCTTAGGACCTTTATAAAAACCTAAAATGCCATCCATACCTGAATGACCATATGTGTTTAGCCATATATAATTAATGTTATTAACACCTATTTCATTTATTAAATCAGCATAACTTTGGTTACGATAAATATTATCTTCTCCATTTTTATCCAAAGGAGCTACAATATACGTCCAAACAGGTGAAAATGTTAACCAAAAGTCTGGGTTTGTAGATTTCATATACCTTACAAATTCTAAAATTTCTTTAGCAGCTTGCTGGACCATCTGCTTATTTTGTGGAAGATCAGGGGGAGATAAATCAAAGTTCACACCATCAAAACCATAATTATCAACAATTTTTGCAAGTGCGTCGAAATCAAATTTTTGCCACTCAATATAAGAAAACTTCCCACCAATTGAAACTATGACATGTTTGCCTTTTTGTTTCATATAGCCTATAAACTCCTTAAGCTCTTGTGGAGAATATATCTCTTTCGAGTCACCATTTTCTTGACTAAAAGTAAACTTAAACCCAGCACTACTGGTGTAAGTTAAATACGCAACTATGAAAACGTTATACTTACAAACTTCTGGGCTTTCATCACAATATTCCTTATCCTCTGGCATTTTAATACTTATAGGGTTACTATTTAACTGTCTACCAGAAATATTATACGTACTGCTTTTCCCCCATAAAGGTAAAAATCCTGCAACAACTGGTCCTTTAATAATTCTGACTCCTGGATCACAAATATTTTTATAAATACAATTGCGTAATCCTAAAGCAAAAGATCCTGCTTTATGGTCATCATCATATAAATCAGAGGTATAATCAGCGTTTAAAGTCCAACCTACAATACCAGAAAATCTTGGCTTAAGTTTTATTTTTTCAAGCTGTGGTAACATTAAAGCTACTGCTTGAGATGTTGTAAGAGAATTTGTAGCATCTGCCATAGGATGATACACAGTGTTAACCCCCCCTCCAGCTAAAGGGTCTGTTGGTTCCATTATCAAAACTTTTGTTTTAAATGGAACCTCAGCATTTTGGATAATTTTATCGTAACTTTCTGAAATAAAATTAGGATCATACTGTGGGTATTCATCGTATTCTTGTATAAATAAATAATCAACGTTTCCAGATTTAATAGCACTAGAATAATCATCACTGTGACCTGTAGTAACAAGTTTATAATCATTTACTTTAGGACTTAATATAATAGCTAAATTAGAGTCTATATGCTTAATTCTTGCTATCAGTTTAGTTAGAAACCCCGGAGAAACGAATTTTCTAATTCCAAAAACGATACCTTTTATATCATACTTTTTTAAAAACTTAACTATATTATTAGCAAGTGTATTTATTTGAATGTCTGTTAAATCCTCTCCTATTATTTTAGGATCAAGCTCATTCTTTTGGGCCCCTGGATAAAAAGTATTTGGGATACCTCCAACACCTAAGACAATATCTAATCCTGCACTTTTGGCTTCAGCTATCTTTTTTTCAAATGTTTGATTACTAACACCGGCTAAACTATTAGAAGAAAAGTTTATATCTGTACCGTACACCTCTGTATTTGCAATAATTATAACATTATAACCATCATCAGCTACTTTTTTCATATCAATATTGTTAGCTGAACTTAAAGCCCTCATATCTAGAAAACCTCCGATAATTCTATCTGGAAGTAACTTTTTATGAGGCGATTCTAAGGTTGATTTAGTTGGCTTATCTTTTTGCTTATCAACCATTTCAGATGGTTGCATGTTAGGCTCTGTATTTTTAGATAAAAAAATAAAGCCTACTATTACTATTAATAACGATAAAAGCAATAAGTATACTTTTTTTCTAGGTAAGTTTTCTTTCACTTGTAAACCCTAATAAACTATTAGATTCCTTTAACTATATTATATGTATTTTTATAGGACTTTATAACTATTTTAAGATATTTCAGGTTTCATATGAGGAAAAAGTATCACATCTCTTATCGACTGCGAATTGGTTAGATACATCACAAGCCTATCAATTCCTATACCTTGACCTGCTGTTGGTGGCATACCATATTCTAAAGCACGAATATAATCTTTATCATACGGCATTGCTTCATCATCACCAGAGGAAGCTGCTTCAACTTGTTTTCTGAAACGCTCTGCTTGATCATCGGCATCATTCAGCTCAGAAAAGCCATTAGCAATCTCACGCGCTCCGACAAAGAACTCAAACCTATCAGTAAACTCTGGATTACTATCTTGTCTACGTGCTAATGGTGAAACTACCGCTGGATAATCTGTAATAAATGTCGGCTGAATAAGCTTATGCTCAACAGTTTCTTCAAATATTTCATTTATCAGATGTCCAAGCTCATGAAATGCTTCTACTTTTATTTTTAGCTTATCAGCGATCTTTTTAGCAGATTCAAAGGTTGCTAAATCTTCTTTTGTAATATCATCATTGTACTTAACAATTGAGTCCACCATTGAGATACGTTCGTATTTACTGCCAAAGTTGATTTTATATTCCCCATATTCAAGTATTTGTGTACCTATAACTTCCTGTACAAGCTTAGAAAGCATATCCTCTGTTAGATCCATTAAGTCATTATAATCAGCATATGCCATATAGAACTCTAGCATAGTAAATTCTGGATTATGGCGCGAAGATACACCTTCGTTTCTAAAATTACGATTTATCTCATATACACGCTCAAAACCACCAACAACTAACCTTTTTAAATAAAGTTCTGGAGCAATACGTAAATATAATGGCATATCTAAAGCATTGTGGTGTGTCTTAAATGGTTTAGCTGCAGCACCACCTTGTAAAACATGCATCATCGGCGTCTCTACTTCCATAAAATCTAATTTATCAAAATAGTTACGGATAAAACTTACGACTTTTGAACGCACCTTAAAAACTTCACGTGCTTTTTCATTTGTAATTAAATCGACATATCTCTGGCGGTATCTCATTTCTTGGTCTGATAAACCATGGAACTTATCTGGCAATGGTCTAATGGCTTTGGTTAAAACCTCAAAATAATCTGCATGAATAGAAAGCTCACCTGTGTTAGTTTTAAACACAATACCAGAAACAGCAACTATATCACCAAGGTCACATAGATTCTTAAACGTGTCATATTGACTCTCTTCCAAATCACTTTTTTTGAGATAAATCTGTATTCTTCCAGACATATCCTGAAGAGTAAAAAAAGAAGCTTTTCCCATAACTCTTCTTAATACTATACGTCCTGCAACTTTGTAATTTTGCTTGTGTTCAGCTTCTTCTAACTCTTGCTTTGTCTTGTCTGCATACCTAGCTTGAAGACATGCAGCAACGATATTTCTCCTAAAACTATTTGGATGACTGATACCCTTATTTTGCTCAGTCAAAACTTTTAACTTTTCTTTTCTCAAAGCAATTTGTGAGTTTTCATCTAAAACTTGCTCTTCTATTTTATTATTTTTATCTGTCATTTAATTATCCTATAAACCACTTTTTAAGCTTGCTTCTATAAATTTGTCTAAATCACCATCCAATACTGCTTGAGTATTTGTATTTTCAACCCCTGTTCTTAAATCCTTAATACGAGACTGGTCTAACACATAAGAACGAATTTGACTTCCCCAGCCAATATCAGATTTTGAATCTTCTAATGCATTTTTTTCAGCATTTCGTTTTTGTAGCTCCATCTCATATAGCTTTGACTTAAGCTGTTTCATCGCGTTATCTCTGTTTTTATGCTGTGACCTATCACTTTGGCTTTGCACCACAATATTTGTTGGAATATGCGTTATTCTCACAGCTGAATCTGTCTTATTAACATGTTGACCACCTGCACCTGATGCTCTATATGTGTCCACTCTCAAATCAGCAGGATTAATCTCAATATCAATATTATCATCAACTTCAGGGGATATAAATACTGAAGCAAATGATGTGTGCCTTTTGTTATTTGAATCAAAAGGTGATTTTCTAACTAATCTATGAATACCTGTTTCTGTACGCAACCAACCATAAGCGTATCCACCTTCGATCTTTAAAGTACACCCTTTTATACCAGCAACATCACCGTCTGAAACATCATCCACTGTAACTTTAAAACCACGACTATCAGCCCAACGCATATACATTCGCATCAACATCTCAGCCCAGTCTTGCGCTTCTGTTCCTCCAGAACCTGATTGAATGTCTAAATAAGCATTATTAGGATCCATCTTCCCAGAAAACATTCTTCTAAATTCTAGCCTTTCAACCTCTTGAGCAACCTCTTGAATATCTTTTGTGATTTCCTGGATTAAATCCCCATCTCCTTCTGCTAGCTCAAGAAGGTCATTTAAAGCTTCTATGGTCTCTGTGATATGCTCACAAGTTAATACCACACTCTCTAACTCAACTTTCTGTTTGCCCAAGTTTTGTGCACGCTCAGGATTATCCCAGATAGAGCCATCTTCTAGCTCCATTAAAATTTCTATTAACTTTTCTTTTTTGACATCATAGTCAAAGATAACCTCGTAATAATTCTATACGAGTAGATAAATTTTTTAATAATATTTTATAGTTTATTGCTTCCATATTTGTTATCACTTATACACTGAATTTGTGTATAAAGTTTATATTTTTAGAGAGGCTAACTCAAATAAATAAGAACTTTTTTAATAAAGATCATGATCATTAGTTAAGTTATAAAAGTACTCTCACCTGTAGAAATTACCTTTTTATGTTTTTATCTAGTAAAATTAAGTATCTAATTCAAAAATTATTTCAGAAAGTTATGACTGTGACCGAAGCATTAAAAAAACGTAAATCCGTTAGAAAATTTCTAGACAAACTTATACCTGAAGAGCTACTCGTTGAATTATTTGAAGCTGCGAAATGGGCGCCTTCTAGTAAAAACACTCAACCTTGGAAAATAGCTGTCGTCAGTGGAGAAAAAAAAGAGAAATTAATGAATAAAATACTTAAAGCCCATAAAGAAGGACAAAAGCCACGCATGGAATACAAATATGATGGAGAAAGATTAGAGGATGAACTAAAGCAAAGAGCTATAAAATGTGGACAAGACCTGTATAACGCTCTAGAAATAGCACAAGATGATAAAGATGGACGGTTACAACAATGGGCAAAAAACTATCTTTCTTTTAAATCACCAACCGCTATATTTATATTTAAACATCCTGACACCGGAATTAGTGGCTACATAGACTGTGGTATGCTAATTCAATCTATAATGCTAGCAGCAGTTGATTTAGGATTAGCAACATGTCCTCAAGCATCGCTAGCACACTATCCAGATATAGTAAAAGAAGAATTAGGCTACAAAGATGATGTATTACTGTGTGGAATCGCTATAGGATATGAAGATGTCCAAGATAAAGTAAATAATTATCGCACAGAAAGAGAAAATTTAAATAATATAGTTAATTTTTTTAGGGAGATTTATTAATTGGTATATTAAATGTATAATTATAGATTAAAGTAATATATAATTATGTATTATTATAATACGAAAGGAGATTAGTTATGGTGAATATTGATTTTAGTAAAGATATAATTGAGGCAACTCGTTATTTCATCAAGGTAGTAGAACTAGGATCATATAGTTCTGTGAAAAAATTCTACAATGTTGAACTTAACACTATAAAAAGCAAGATAGATACACTAGAAACATATCTTGGAGTTAAGCTTATACAAAATATACACAATCGTATCACCCCAACAAAAAATGGCGTAAAGTATTATCACTCTTGTAGCAAAATATATAAAGATCTAGAAAGCACTATTGATAGTGTTAAAAACAATGGCTTTAAAGAAAGACGGGCTATAAGAGTATTAGGCTCTCCACTTTCCATAAAAGTAACCATAGATAGAGTGATACCTAAGCTAAACCAAGACTCCACCAGCAACTTAAGGTTTACCTTAGATAATTATGCTCTAAACCACTTCGATGGTAAAGAATATCAGTTTGAAACATACGATGTAATTCTAATAAATACAAGACATCTAGAACATATTGATTTAAATGATTGGATAGTATGTAAGTCTATCAATTCTACAAAACTACCAGCTCTAATATACGGCGATAAAAACCTTATAAAAGATATGCATAATGAGCCGCAGAAAGTTTTAGAAACAGATTTGGTATTTAACCGATATGATTGGGATCACAATATTTTTAACTTCACGCATAAAGAAGATGAAGAAGATAACCACCAAAACAAAATGTATAGGTTTAACCCCAATAAAGTAAAATATCTGGTTAGTAATGAAGTACAAAAAGCTAATATTATAAAAAAAGAAAAAGTAATTGGCTTTATGCCTAAATTCTATTACGACTCACTCATGAAAGACTCTGAATATATTGATTTTGTAAGAGGATTTGAGGTAGATTTTCATATAGAGTCTTTTCTAGTTCTAGTATACAAATATTCAAAACATAAAGATAAGTTAGTTGAAATATTTAGAACTGAGTTGATAGAATTATTAGGGAATGATTTAGACGACCCTAGCAAAAATTAGACCTGTAAATAAAAAACCAAACAAAACCGTGGATAAAAATAGTAACGCTCAAATGTTTCTATATATTTTAGATAATTTTGATTTATCCCAGCACTCTATTTTCTCAAAGTCAGGCTCAAAAGTAAATCTTCCATCTGGGCTAATACCAGCATACATTTTCAAATAAAAATATAAGCTTCCTTTTTGCTTTTTATTAGGGAGTAGCTCTAAATTTCCTTTATAAAAAGAAGTAAATTTTTTTATAAAATCATTGCCATATAAACAAAGTTTATTAACTGTTTGTATAGATATATTAGAGTTTTCCGCTTGAGATAAAACAAAATATAAATGATTCTCTATAAAAATGGAAAACATCTCAAGATAGTTTTTTAGTAGGAAAGCCCTGATCTGCCCTGTTATACCATGCCTATTCCAAACGCCGTAATACGGGGAGTTAAACGATATGTTTAGAGTTTTCCCTGTAATACTTGTTATCAGTAAAGCAATTATAGACGATGAAAGAATAGGTTTTAATACACCAAAAGTTATACCCTTAGAGATTAGATGGGATAATGTATCTCGCTGCATTATAGCTTCACCAGATATATACGTTTCTCGGAAACTTTTTAGTAGCGCTGCTGTTGAATGCAGATTAGAGGTGTTTTGCTTAAATTTTAGTGCATAAGCTAATATACCACTACACATATTATCAATCCCCTTAAGAACATCCTTAGTATTTGAAAATAGCTCATTTATTTTTATAAATAAGTCACTATCCTCTGGTATACCTCGGAATTTTACTACTCTACCGCCACCATTAAAATCATTAAAGCTTTTTTCCTTTAATATCCTCTTCCCTAGGTCAGAGAATTTTTTAAAACTTTTATAATCAAGAAAGTCTTTCGCCTGGGTTTTTAAGCTAGAGTCTGACTGACAAATAAAAGCCCATAGTTTTTCACTTTCAGAAATCTGATCTATAGAAACCTGATCTAAAAAACTTTGTTCATGTAGTGATGTATTTATATTTTCTAAAGTATTTCCTATGACCTTAAAGAGTTTCAAAATAACTTTTTTGTGTCGGGTATCAGGAAGTAAGTAATACCCTAGCAACCGATCCATGTCATAAAGATCAAGCACAGAGACATCGCCTACTTCCAAACATTTTGAATCTATTACAGAGGCATAATGTAACACTGATAGCGCTATAAAAGAATAGTGGGTGGTTATAAAACATCTTTTACATTTATCTTGGCTTATTTGATTTAACCTTCTTCCGAAACCTATAAAAAGCTTTTTAAGTTCTTCATCACTATCTCTATTTAAAATAGCCTTTATTCGGTTAACCTTTTCAAGCTCTATAATTGTTATCTCATTTATATGAACCCCTTGACCTTTAATATTCAGCATTAAATTACCAATAGCTAAATTAAGGTGATTTTTATTATTTTGAATTTCATATAGATCAGTAAATGAATCAATGCCTTTTAAAAAAGCTTTTTTTACAGCTTCTATAGATATCAGCTTTATCATTTTTCTCCTCCAAACAATACTCTGTTTATTTGATTTTAAAAACTCTCTCCTTGTCTTTGTCAGTATTTTGAGAAACTTTTGCTTCTGAATAAGAAATAGAATCTCTAGTTGATAAATAATTAAATAATCCCACCAAAATGTGGATAAATATTATTCCCAAACCAATATATGCTAAATACTCATGAACGTTTTTTAGTTGTCCAATATACTCCTTTGGCATATGATCAATAAGGCTTGGTAACCCAAATGGTATTGAATATGTGCCTTTTGCACTTATTATGCACCAGCCTAAAATAGGCATAGCCATTAACCAAAAATATAAAAAACCATGGACTAATTTAGCCAAAAGTTTACGAAGTAAACCATAACCAGGCCTTGGAGACATAATAAATTGTTTTAAAATGATTCTAAAAGTAGTCAAAAATAAAATACTAAAACCTATATAGAAATGTGAACTTTTCATAAAACCATAGAAAACTGTATTTTTACCAAAAGCACTCCTAAACTCTATAGATACAAACACTAAAATTAGCAAAACAACTGTGAGCCAGTGAAGGGCTATAATAAGTTTCTTAACATGATCTTTTTTATGCATACTTTAAAAATTACTATAACACCTTAATTCTAGATTATAAGCTAGTAGATGTTATTAAGAAAATATTTTATAGCTAAAAAATTCCAATAGAATGATACAGTACAGTATAGATAATCCCTGTAACAAAAATACACGCAGGGATAGTTAATAGCCATGCTGTTGCTAGCTTTTTAACAACTCTCCAATTAACTCCTGAATCAGCAAAGCCAGCACCCATAATTGAACCTGATGCAACTTGAGTGGTACTAACTGGTAAGCCTATATGAGAAGCACCTAAAACTAATAACCCTGAACTTAGCTCAGCTGAAACAGCATTTGTAGGCTCAAGTTTCGAGAGCTTTGTACTTAAGGTTTTTATAATCTTTTTACCTCCAGAAAGAGTTCCTAATCCCATAGCTGCACCACAAACTATTATAACCCAATCTGGAACTACAGTAGTCTGTACTAAACCAGCACTTAATAATGCTAAAGTTATAATTGACATAGTTTTTTGAGCATCATTTGAACCATGTGAAAATGATAATAAACTAGTTGATACTACTTGTAACTCTCTAATGTATTTGTTAGTAAGTCTTACATTTTTTACTTGAGTAAAAATATTTAACAATACTATACAAACGATTAAAGCTACAAAAAAAGCTAAAACTGGCGAGCTAATCATTGGTACCAGAACCTTATTAAGTACTGTAATGTAATTAACATCTTTATAGCTGGCTCCTACTATAACGGCCCCCACTAAAGAGCCTATTAGAGCATGAGAGGAGCTTGATGGAATACCAAAATACCATGTAAAAAAGTTCCAACTTATAGCTCCTAACAGTGCAGATACAAGAACTATATCTGAAACTACGCTTGTATCTACAAGTCCTTTTGAGATAGTAGCTGCAACAGCAGTACCAAAAAACGCTCCTAAAAAATTAAAAAAAGCTGCTAAACCTATAGCTTGGTGGGGGGTTAAAGATTTAGTAGCTATTGGTGTAGCAACAACGTTTGCTGCATCATGAAAACCATTAGTAAACTCAAAAAATAAAGCTATACAAATGATTATTATTAATACTGATGTAACCATTTTGACAAGACCCTACTTTAAACTTCTTTCACATATATTCTCATTATTGATTCTGCGACAGCTGTACAAGTTGAAATAGCGTTTTCTATGGTTTTGTAGATATCTTTGACCTTCATTATAAAAATAATATCGCCCTCCTCAAAATGAGAAAACTTCTTAAGGGCATAACCCAGATCCTCTAAAACGTTCTCATCTAAAACAGTTATTCTTGTATAAAGTGATTTAAGGGTTTTATAATCGCCTTTACTAAAAGCTTTCATCATATCATCTAGAACTTTTGTCATTTTTCTAAGAGTTTCAACACAGTTTGATAAATATAAGTTAACGTTCCCTCTTTCCTCTTCCATTAGAATTTGCATATAGCGATAAGCTCTTACGATTCTCTTATTTAGTTTTGAAAGTAAAGTTATAATGTTGTGTAACTCAACTCTATCTATAGGTGTTACAAAATATCTAGCTAATTCATGATCAATTTTATTAGCTAACTCAACTGTGACAGTCCTAGTTAGTCTTAACTCTTCTGCAAGCTCAGATATGGTTAGATTATCCTTTTCTTTCATTATCTGATCTAAGATTCTTGCTGATTCTTCTACACTCTCTGTTGCCTGTATTAGTAGCTCAAAGAATATTTTATCTTGACTTGGAATTAAAGTTTTTACCAGTTTTCGCAACATTATAAATGATTCCTTTAATTTAGGATTAGTTACGTTGAGAAGTTTATAACAATAAAATAAAGAAAAATACTATAATTTACAAAAAATTTTTTTTATGAGAAAGTTAGTTTCATACAGTTAAATCAACTAAAGCTTGTGTAAGGTGGGTTTTCATACAAAAAGCCTATTAAATTTAGAATATAATTCTATTGCTTCATCGAAACTAACAAGTTTAAACCTTAACCTAGATTTTGGTGCAAATTGAGCGAGTTTATTTATGTCTGGCTCAACAACTGTAGCTACTCGTGGGTAGCCGCCTACAGTTTGCCTATGACGCATTAAAATTATTGGTCCGCTAGGAGATAACTGGATCGTGCCATCAACTACAGGTTGTGAAATCATTTCTACTTTCTTAGCGATCAAAGCGTTACCATCTAAAGATAGTCCCATCTGACTTGAGTTTGGTGATATTGTCCAAACTTGTTCAAAAAAGCCATTATCTTCTAAAATATCAAACTCCGGACCTTTAACTATTCGTATATAGTTATTTTTATAATTTGAATCTATAAACTGCTCAATTTCTTTTGACCTTTTTTTACCAATATTTATTTGGTCTGGTGTTTGAACTATAGCAAACACCAAAGTACGAAAACCAACCTTGGTACCACTAAATTCTAATGTATCTCCTTTTTTTAAATACTGAATTTGGTTATATACCACTTGTTTACTATTTACAGAAGTATTTTCATAAGTTGCTCCACAAAGTATAAAAAGCATATCTTCTTCGGCTGTTATTTTCGCAGGATAAATCATCTCTATAGCTTGAAAATCTAAAGGCTGATTAAATAGCTGATAAGCAACTCTAAAACTTAATTGATCTTGGGCACCACCAAGAGATATACCCTTATCTTGAAAGCCATATAGTCTTTCATAAACAGGGAACGATAACCCTCCTTTCACGGAAAATATTTTTGTTTGCATACTTAGCCTTTACGATTATATATTTCTTTTACAAGCGCTAGTGCTATTTTACTATCAGAATGGACACAAATCGTCTCGGAATTAAATGTAACTTTTTTACCAGCTATCCTTATAAAACCTTCTTTTAGATCCATATATTGAGACAGTGCCTTGCTTAAATCATGAATTTCTGCATTTGGCGTACCTCTGGGAATAAGCATAGGATTATTGTTTTTGTCTAACATATATCCCCTTTCTGCAAAACTCTCTTTAAGTATCTTTATGTCATTTTGTTCTGCGTATTTTCGTAATATACCAAAAGGGCTAACTAGAAGTTCTTTTATACTGTTATCTAAGCACCATGTTACAAAAAAATTGGCTAACTTATCATCAACATTTAACTGATTATATAATGCTCCATGTGGCTTAATAGCTTTTATAGTACCATCAAAAAGAGCTAGCTGCTGATCAAAAGACTTTTGTAAAGTGGTATTATCAATACTAATAATTTTTCTACCAAAGTTTTTTTTGTCTGGGTAAGATATATGAGCAGTTATTTTAACGTTATTCTCATTACAAAGCTTTGTATAATACTCAACGCTTTGCTTATCGCCAGCATGTCCAGAGCAAGCTATATTTGCGATATCAATATAATTAACTAACTCATCATCTGTTGGATGAGCTACTCCTCTTTCTCCTAAATCACAGTTAACTGAAAACATAACTAAATTTCCCTAAAAATTATTTTATCTGCTGGACTAAAGCTAGGAAAATCTCTAAAGGCTGTTTTGCCAATAATATTCCAACCACTTGGAGTATCTGTTGTAAATATGGTAGTTTGCGACCCTCCTATACCAATCGAACCAACATCTATTTTATTTCTTGGGGTAGCCAGCCTAGGTAAACTTAGACTAATATCAAGTCCCAATAGATATGGCAAATACGGTTTAAATCCAAGCATTGCTATATGATATTCTGATGCTGTGTGTCTTTTTATTATTTCTGGTATATTTAGACCTAATTTCTGGGATGCAGTTTCTAAGTCTATACCAGTATATTCAACGTCTATATAATGAGTTTTAGATTCTATATGCTTACTATAGTCAACTAATTCTATCTTTTTAAGGATACTATTTTGTAAAAATAAATGATTATTATTGTAGAAAAAATGAAAAGCTATTGAGTTATATGCTGGTACGATGTCATAAATTTTTAGGTCGTTACAAAATGATTTATCATCTAAAATAAATTTATAGATCTTAAGGATCTTAAGGTTATCATCAATAGAAAGCCGATTACTTAAATTGTAAATAAAGCAGCTTTCACTTAAGAAGTAATAATTCATAAACAGTATTGCGTGTTATACCTTTGTCTAATATTTTACAGACTTGTTTTATTTTGAGATACCTTTTTTGCAAAACTCTGGCTCTAATTTGTATAGTGTTATTAATCCAACTATAGCACTTAAACATATAATACCAACAGCCGCATAATCAGAGAATTTATCCGCCAAATAAAAACAAACAAAAGGTAATAAGCCTCCGTATACCCCAAAACCTGTATTATAAGCCACAGCAAAACCTGTATAGCGCACATCTTTTGGAAAACAGTCTGTGAAAACCACCATAATAGTGCCATAAAAAATACCAAAGATTGCTCCCATAACTATAAAGAAAAATATCAATAACTCACTATTAGCTTTATATAACGCGTATATTGGTAAAGGTAAAATAAGCATCAAAACTAGTCCTAAGGTAATTATAGCTTTTATAGCAAAAAACTTCGTCAACCTAGCAGCCAAAACACAAGAGCCTATAAACATTATTAAGCTTATAGTGGTTAGGATAGCGACATTAACATGGGCTTGACCAAGTATTTCCTTAATAATATTGGGTAATATAGTGATCTGAAAATATGCTACAACTGCTCCAGGAAAACACAACAGTATCATATACAAAATACTTTTATGGTACTCTAAAAACAATGATTTTAGCTTAACCTGTGGTTTTGAAGTACTTTTTTCTTCTTTACTTCCACTATGTTTAATAAAGAATGATAAAACTACCAACAGAATAGCTATAGCAAACAAAATTCTCCAGCCACCATTTGCCATAATTTCATCAGGGATAAAATATCTAAAAACTTGAAAACTAACTATAGCAAGTAAAATTCCACCAAAAGCACTTGTTATGACATTTGCTGAAGCTTTAGCTTTACCTAAGGCAGTAGTTTCACCTTCTATAAGGATAACAACTGAACCACTATACTGTCCTCCAATTGCTATACCTTGTAATATCCTGAAGGACACTAATAGCAAAGGAGCTAAAACCCCTATCATAGTATATGGAGGTAACAAAGCCATACCTACTGTAGGAACCCCCATAAAAAATGCTGCCCAAGCAAGGGCTGAAGTACGTGATTTTTTATCCCCTATATACCCAAATATAACCCCACCTAGAGGTCTAGCAAGGAAACCTGCAGCAAAAGCACCAAATGCAAATAAAAAGTTAGTAAAAGAGTCATTAAAGGGGAAAAAAGCTGTACCTATGTATCCTGCACAAAATGAGTACACTGTAAATTCATACCATTCTGCTGAGCTTGCAAAAAGAACAAGTAATTTTTTCATATTCAAAAACAAAAACTGCGTATACTTTTATTAAATTATAAAAATACGGAAAAATATAGTTTTTAAAGAAAATTTTTGTAAGAAAAATATATTTGTGACTTAGTTAAAACTAAGAAAAATAGGACGAAAATTACTTCAATCTAACCACTAAAACATCAATACCCGCCTCATGTAGTATTCCATTAGCTGTAGAACCTAAGAAAAATCTGCCAATAGCACTTCTTCTATGACTTCCCACGACAATTAAATCGCTACATTGTTCTTTAGCTTTTTCTAAAATACTATTAGAAACCCCGCCAATTAAAACAAATTTTCCTCCATTGATATTATTTTCTTTAGCAAACTTATCTATAGCTTCCTCTACTTTTGCCGTTTCATAAGTCATTAAAGAGATACTATCATTTGGTATTACAAATGCTGTATCTACTGTTGCATTATAAAGTTTAGCCACCTCATTAGCCTTTGCTGCTACCTTACAAGAATCATTTTCTAGATCTGTAGGCATTAGTAGCTTCTTATACTCTATAGCTGCTGCTTGCTTATCTTTACCAACCCTTACTGTTAAAACGTCACATTTTGCTTTATGTAATACAGCATTAGCAACTGATCCTAGCAATAGGTTAATACCATGAGTAGCATGCGAACCCAAAATTATAAGATCACACTCATTTTCCTCAGCGTATGCAACAATTTCAGAAGCTGGATTACCTACCAAAATTTCATGCTTAACGTCAAACCCTGAAATTTTAGCAATGACTTTAGATAAAGCTTCTTTTGCCTCTCTTTCTATAGAATGTTGAAAATCAACTATAGAAGGTGCAAATGGCGCCACACAATCAACTACAGAAATAACCTGAAGCTGCTTGATATTATTTTTCTTAGCAAAATTAATTGCAGAATCAATCACTATATTTGCTTTCTCATAAACATTAATTGCTAATAGTATCTTTTTATATGCCATGATAGCTCTCCTAATTTAGACTTCTTTCATTTTCATTATAGCAAACAATAACAATGAAAAAAAATCTTTTAATAACTGATTAAACGGGTTTACCACCAAGGTACTGACGCTTCAAAAAAAAATAGCTAATAATATAGGATTAAAGCATAACATAACATGTTACGCCCAATAAAAGTGGCTACTGATTTAACCGCTAAAGTTCATTGAGCTTGTCGAAATAGATTTGCCAAAACCCTGAAAATACTAGGCTTTGACTTCACTCAGATAACTTGTTTTTTTGTTACTATGAATTAAATCAATAGTCTTTAAGAAGTAAAAGTTTTGTGTAAGTAAGATTCTTGCTAAATGGTTATAGTTAAAGAATATTTGTTTCGCATAAAAGTCGCAACAGCTACATTTTAAAGTTATTTTATAGCATAATAGATACTTAAGTTTATAACATTAAGAAAAACCTCTTATTAAGAAATTATGTATATGAAAAATATTAGAAACTTTTCAATAATAGCTCATATTGACCATGGAAAATCAACACTTTCAGATCGATTTATCCAAGTTTGTAATGGCTTGACGGAACGTGAGATGAAAGAACAAGTTCTAGACTCCATGGATATTGAAAGAGAACGGGGAATCACAATTAAAGCACAATCTGTTACTTTAGAATATATTGCTAAAAACGGACAAGCTTATCAACTTAATTTTATCGATACTCCAGGGCATGTTGATTTTTCATATGAGGTTTCTCGCTCATTGGCAGCATGTGAAGGAGCTCTTTTGGTTGTAGATGCCGCTCAAGGGGTAGAAGCGCAAACTGTAGCAAACTGTTATACAGCGATAGAGCAAAATCTAGAGGTTATACCCATATTAAACAAAATCGACTTACCATCAGCAGATCCAGAAAAAGTTGCGGAAGAAATCGAAGAAATTATTGGAATAGACGCAACAGGAGCTACCACGTGTAGTGCAAAGACAGGTATAGGTGTGGAGGATGTTTTAGAAACTATTGTGGCAAAAGTTCCACCTCCAGTTGGTAACCCAGATAATAGGCTACAAGCTTTAATTATAGATTCATGGTTTGATAATTACCTTGGTGTAGTATCTCTTGTTAGAATAAAAAATGGGACCTTGAAAATAGGAGAGAAAATAAAAGTAATGTCCACAGGCAATTCTTATCAAGTTGATAAAGTAGGTGTATTTACTCCTAAAATGAAAGATCTTGATCATTTAAAAGCAGGTGAGGTTGGATTTATCGTCGCTGGGATAAAAGATATACATGGGGCTCCAGTGGGAGATACATTTACACACACCCATAATCCTACCGAAAAGGCTGTACCTGGGTTTAAAAAAGTTCAGCCACAAGTCTACGCGGGAATGTTTACGATAAATTCTGATGACTACCCTGACTTCCGAGAGGCTTTAGAGAAACTCAGTCTAAATGATGCTTCATTATTTTTTGAGCCAGAAGTTTCGCAAGCATTAGGTTTTGGATTTAGGTGTGGTTTCTTGGGTATGTTACATATGGAAATTATCCAAGAGAGGCTAGAAAGGGAATATAACCTGGATTTAATAACTTCAGCACCAACAGTTGTTTATAAAGCAATAAAAAAAGATGGTGAAACAGTGGAGGTTGATAACCCTTCTAAACTACCTGAACCAGGTGCTATACAAGAGATTCAAGAACCTATTGTTAGGGCAAATATATTAGTTCCAAAAGACTATGTTGGAAGTGTAATTACTCTTTGTATAGAGAAAAGAGGTATACAGGTAGACATGAATTATGTAGGTAGTCAGGTTTCTATAACTTATGATTTACCAATGATAGAGGTTGTATCAGATTTCTTTGACACCTTAAAGTCAGCAACTAAAGGCTATGGTTCACTAGACTATGAGCTAATCCGTTATGAGTCAGCAGATATGGTTCGTCTAGATGTATTGATAAATGGAGACAAAGTAGATGCTTTAGCAAGTATTGTTCATAAGGAACAAGCCAAATACAAAGGTAGAGAACTAGTCGAAAGATTAAAAGAACTTATTCCAAGACAAATGTTTGAGGTTGCTATTCAAGCCGCTATAGGCGGTACGATCGTGGCTAGAAGTACAGTCAAAGCTTTACGTAAAAACGTATTAGCTAAATGCTATGGCGGTGATGTTTCACGTAAGAAAAAGCTTTTAGAAAAGCAAAAAGAAGGTAAAAAAAGAATGAAAAATATTGGCTCAGTCGAAATACCTCAAGAGGCTTTTTTATCTGTGCTTAAAAAGTGATATAGGATAAAAAATATGTCCAAAAAAGTAATCGTAGGTATTTCTGGTGGGGTTGACTCTTCTGTATCAGCGTTGTTATTAAAACAGCAAGGCTATAATGTTACCGGTGTTTTTATGAAAAATTGGGAAGAGGATGATACTGATGAATTTTGCTCTGCTGAACAGGACATAAAGGATGCTCAAGCAGTATGTGATTCTATAGGAATACCTTTTAAAAAAATAAATTTCGCTGCTGAGTATTGGGATAATGTTTTTGAACATTTTTTGACCGAATATAAAGCTGGTAGAACACCTAATCCAGACATTCTTTGTAATAAAGAAATTAAGTTTAAAGCTTTTCTAAGCTATGTTCATCTTTTAGGGGGTGAATATATCGCAACAGGACATTACGCTAGAACTAAGGTTGCTGAAGATGGTTTTGTACAATTAGTAAAAGGGTTCGATGATAATAAAGATCAGACTTATTTCCTATATACATTAGGACAGGAACAATTAAAGCAAACCATGTTTCCTATTGGGGACATAACAAAAGAAAAAGTCCGTCAAATAGCGAAAGAAAACAAGCTTGTTACTTTTGATAAAAAAGATAGTACAGGTATTTGCTTTATTGGTGAGCGTAAATTTAAAGATTTTTTATCTAAGTACTTACCAGCTCAGAAGGGTGAAATTCATGATGAGAGTGGTATCAAAATTGGTGAACATGATGGGCTTATGTATTACACCATAGGGCAAAGGCAAGGATTAGGTATAGGTGGTGTGAAAAACCGTCCTGAGATACCTTGGTTTGCAGCAGTAAAGGATCTAGAAAATAATATTTTAATAGCTGTGCAAGGTCATGACCACCCAATGCTTTTTAAAAGTAAATTGCATGCTATAGACTTAAGTTGGATCGCTGGCTTAGCTCCATCAGATAATTTTAGGTGTAGTGCAAAAGTTAGGTATAGACAAAAAGATCAACCATGTGAAGTTACAGTAAACTCTGATGGCTCAGTAAAAGTGTGTTTTGATCAGCCACAAAGAGCAATAACACCAGGACAATCCGTAGTTTTTTATAACAAAGACATTTGTCTAGGTGGTGGAATAATAATCTGAAAAATAGTCGTTAAGCTAAACATTTCTTGATAAGAAAAGGAAAAATTAGCAGTTTTGCGAATTAGCAGAATATTTTAGTTATTGTTAGATGTAGCAGTTGTGCTTGAGGATTCTTTATCAGGTTTGGAGCTATTAGATTTAGTAATAGTGTAATTATCAACACTGCTACCACTACTAACCATATTTGTTACCAAACTATTATCACTATTCAAGCTAGCTAACATTTCCGTGATTTGTGTATCTACTATGGAGGTGTTTTGTTGTTCAGCATTTGGACTCTCATCAACAATCTTTTTCAAATAACCATCAACTTCTTTGGTTACCTTTTTCTGACTTCTATGAACATTTTTTTGTACATATTGAGCTTCATATACTGCATCCATAGTCATATGTGTATATAAATATGCAGGATCTATAACAAAAGGTCTTAATTTTGCATTGTATTTCTTCACTACATCAGGGAAGTCAATAGTGTAAGCGACTTTAATTTGTTTTTTACCTTCAGAATTAGTCACTACCATAGCAACTAGGTTTGCATCTATTTTAAAGTCTCCCCTAACAAGATGATATTGTTGTTGTCTATCCATCATTATTTGTCTAACCGGGGTAGCGTACACATCGCTTATCTTTATAGGCTTGTTAATCGTTGTGATCCCCGCTTTCTCAAGCTGAGAAATAGCATAATTACCACCATAATTATCTTTTTCTAAAAGGATATTCATCTTAATCATTTTAGCCAAGACTTCATTTCTAAAGTCTTTGGTCTGCTGTAAGCTAAAAGCCAGACAAGTACCCGTATCATCCTTTTGAAAACACCCATTTCTTTTATCTACTAAGATAAATAGCTTTTTAGTTTTATCATAATATAACTGGTAGCTAGGTGTATCAGTGCCATGACCAAGGTAAACAAACTGATCATCCGTCAACATATTACAAGAGCTTAGTAAAACAATTAGTAGCACTAAACTAATTTTCTTAAACAATTTAGACATATTACATTCACTTCTAGTATGGTTTTAAAAACAATTTTTGCTTAAGGAGGCTAAAAAGTAAAGCTTTAACTATAAAAAAATTAATAAAATTCTACAATTTAGCATTCTCATTCATCAATTTCCTATATCTTTTTTCTATCATTTGTCTTTTAAGAGCTCCTAAATGATCAAAAAAAGTTATTCCATCAAGGTGATCTATCTCATGTTGTATACAACGAGCTAAAAAACCTTCTTTTATAACCTCTATATCATGACCGAATTCATTTAAGGCTTTAATCTTAATTGTATCGGCTCTTTTGACTTTTGCTGAAACACCTGGAAATGATAAACACCCTTCTTCATCCATGGTTTCACCATGTTTTTCAACAATTTGAGGATTAATTATAGCAATGACATCAGAGTCTGGACTTTCTAAATCATCAACCATAATGAAAAATCTTTTTTTTATGCCAACTTGTATTGCTGCAAGTCCTACACCTCCAGCCTGCTTCATAAGTTGCCGCATCTCATTCAGTGTATCTCTCAATTGAGCATCGATTTCTTCTTTTGCAACTTCTTTTGCGACTTCTTTTAGCACAGGGTGTGGATACTTTAAAATTTGTAAAGACATCACTAAGCTCCTTGGGTTTGTATATCCTCTTTCATTTTTGCCATAGTAATAGCTGCTTGTACACAATACTTCCCCTTATGACCCTTTCTCCCACCAACCCTCTCTAGAGCTTGGTCTTTGTTGTGAGTAGTTAACACACCAAAAATTACAGGTAAGTTATATTGATGCATAACTTTTTGTGTACCGTAACTTACTTGATCACACACATAATCATAATGATCTGTTTCGCCACGAATGACACAACCAAGCAGTATTATAGCATCAAATTTACCAGTTTCAGCAAGTAGTTTAGCAGCATATGGTAATTCAACAGCACCTGGAACTTTATATACCCCAAGTTGATTATCTTTTAAACCTTGAGAATATGCTTCTTCTATAGCACCCTCGAGCATTTTATCTGTTATTAGAGCATTAAACTCACTTACAACTATAGCTAGTTTATTCATATTGATACCTATATACCTTTGATTGTGTGTTTCATTTTATTCTTTTTAGTTATGAGATAGCCTTTATTATGTGAATTTACAAAAGCTTCACATGCAACAGGTTCTGTAGCTATATCAGCCATTCTTAAAGCATTAACTTTTTTAGGATTATTTGAGATTAATCTACATTTATCAATTTTATTGTACTTTAATACTTGTATAGCTAAATCATATTTTCTAGCATCAACAGGCAAACCAAGAGCTATGTTGGCTTCTATAGTATCCATATTATCGCGCATTTGCAAATTATAAGCTTTAAGTTTATTTGTTAAACCAATACCTCGACCCTCTTGGTTCAAATAAATAAGATACCCTCCCTCTTCATTAATCATTTGCATAGCTTTTTTAAGTTGAGCTTGACAATCACAACGTAAAGAGCCAAATAAATCCCCTGTTATACAAGAAGAATGCATTCTAACTAAAGGCTTATCTACGTGGTAAGGTTTAGATAGTACAACAACCTCATCGTTGCTAAATATATCTTTATAGACAGACATTTCAAGCTCACCAACATTAACAAATGGCATAGAAGAGCTAGCTGTTTTTTCAACAAAAATTTCTGTTGCTAAACGGTATTGATATAGTTCAGCAATAGTTAGTATAGGTAAATTATACTTTTGAGCAAAAGTCTCAAGCTCTTCAGCTTTCATCATTGTGCCATCTTTATTCATTAGTTCACATAAGACTCCAACACTGTTAAATCCGCTAAGCTTCATTAAATCAACCGAAGCTTCTGTATGACCATTGCGACCTAAAACCCCCTTATCATTAGCAATTAGGGGGAATATGTGTCCTGGACGAGCTAGATCTTCCGCTTTTGCATTGTATGATGATGCTACTTGAATTGTATGGGCTCTATCTTTTGCTGAAACTCCTGTAGTTACACCCTCCTTTGCTTCTATAGTAACTGTAAAAGGTGTACTAAAAGTACTATTATTTTGATCTGCAGCAACCATCGGAGTTAGATTTAATCTTTTAGCCTGTTTAGAGTCCATAGCTAAACAGACTATACCACTTGTGTGTTCTAACATAAAAGCTATATTTTGTTCGGTTGCCATTTGCCCTGGTAGTATTAGGTCTCCCTCATTCTCACGATCATAGTCATCAAGGACAACTATAGGTTTACCTGATTTAAGTGCTTGTATAGCTTTTACTACGTTATTTTTTATTTGATTAAACATTTTTGAATCCTTGTAGATATTTATAAATGTATTTACCAGTAGCATCAGCTTCTAAGTTTACTACAGAGTTTTTAGTATAGTTTTTTGCAATAGTAGTATCTATGGTGTGTGGTATAAGGGTTACAGTAAAACTTTTATCAAAAACTTCTACAACGGTAATACTCATGCCATCTATAGCTACAAACCCTTTAGGGATTAGATACTCTAAGAACTCTTTTGAAGCTATTATTTCAACGATCCATGCTCCGCCTACATCTTTAATCTCTTTGATAGAGCCTTTTTCATCAATATGTCCCTGAACTGTATGACCTCCGATTAAATCTCCATAGCGTATAGCAAGTTCTGTGTTTACAATATCTCCGATACTTAATTCATTTAAGTTTGTTCTGTCTAGAGTTTCTGGAACAGCATCAAACCTTGCTATAATATGCTCTAAATTAAGATCTGTGACAGTTAGGCAAGTTCCATTTATAGCAACACTATCTCCTATGCTACATTTACTACAATTTTCAAAAGCGATATAAAAAATTTTTATATTATCTCTAATAGCTATTCTTTTTACTGTTCCTAGCTGCTGAACTATTCCACTAAACATTTTAATTATCCTTAATTTTTGAATTTATAAGCAAGTCGCAGCCAATATAACTAGTTTTGTTAATAACTAACTGTTTTTTTGGATTACTATTAGCTACCAATACAGGTGATACATATGTTATAAACTCATTAATTGCACCTACGGTAGCAAAACTTCTTATTAGTTTCATACCGCCCTCCAAAAGCACGCTCGTTATTCCAGCATCAGCCATTTTTTTTAATAAGCTATTTATACATATCTTGTCTTTTTGAGCTGGTATTATCCAAAATTCAATATTTAAATCTTGTAATGTTTGTTTTGCTAAATTAGTTATATTTGAGCATACAAAGACTGTTTTTGCGCAGGTCTGATCTAGAATCTGCCAATTTAGGTCTATTTCTTTTATTTCAGTAAATACAATAATCTTAATAGGGTGAACGATCATGTTTATGTCTAAGCGAACGTTTAATTTAGGATTATCTTCAAATAGAGTATTTTTACCAACAATTATAGCATCACAAATATTTCGTAGCTGGTGTGTGTGTATAGCTGCTTTATCAGAGCTGATTTTTCTTGAATCGCCAGCATTAACAGTAGTTTTACCATCTAAAGACATTGCCCACTTAGCAAATACATAGGGTGTTTGATACTGTTGGTAGTAGAAAAATATTTTATTTAATTCTTGTGCTTGCTTTTCTAAAATACCTGTTTTAACTTTAATTCCAGCTTCTTTTAACTGCCGAATACCTTTACCACTAACTTGAGGATTAGGGTCAAGAGTCGCTATTACAACCTCTTTCACTTGAGCTTCTATCAAAGCATTTGTACAGGGTCCTGTTTTACCTGTGTAGCAACATGGCTCTAAAGTAACATAAATAGTAGAACCTTTAATTTGTTCACCAGCCTGCTTAATAGCCAAACATTCAGCATGAGCTTGCCCAGCTCTAACATGCCAACCCTCAGCTATTATTTTACCATTTTTAACAGCTATACAACCAACCATAGGGTTTGGAGATACAGTAAGTTTTCCCCTAGCAGCTAGAGCTAAAGCTTGTTGCATATAATATTGGTCAATATTTTTCATTAGCCACTTTGTTTTGTAATTAGCAAATAAGGGCAGAAAGATAAGCATAGGTATACAGCTCTATTTACTAAAGCATACATAAGCTTTAGCTGAAATAAACTTAGCTATAAATGTGCCAACATTACTATCTTCTTTCATCCAGACTTTAACTGTCGGCTTTGGATTTTCACCAAATCTGCTAGTCCTCTTACAAAGTTGCAAGAGCGCTCGCGGGCTTCTTGTATATAATAATAAAGTTACCGCCGGTAGGGAATTTCGCCCTGCCCTGAAGATTTACTAAGAATTATATCATCAAAGGGCAAAAATAATAAATGTCTAAGGAATAAAATTAATTATTGCTCATACATTTATTTTACGTCACTAAAAAACTTTAGTATAAAAACCTTAAAAAGTTTATGTATTCTCAGCACAACAAATTATCTTAACCAACCGTAGTAATTTGCTGACACCAAAATAAGGATAAATATACATTGCGGTTTTATACTTCATAGAGTAATAGTAAGAAATTATAAAGCTGTCAACCATTTTTTTAAAAAACTCAACTTTTAATACAAATTGCATTAAATATTGATTTTAATCAATAAATTTTGCTATATAAGTGCATAACTATTATAATTTATTTTATAACTACGTGATCCGGAGAATTGCAATGAAACAAGTGGTTGATAAAAATATTATTGAAGCTACAAGATATTTTATAGCATTAGTTGAAATGGGTTCCTACACTGCTGTAAAAAATTTTTACTCTGTAGAGTTGAATACTGTTAAGAGTAAACTCGAAGCTTTAGAAAAATTCTTAGATATAAACCTTTATCAAAATGTCCACAATAAGATAGTTATAACTAAAAATGGAATGAAATACTATCACTCATGTCATAAGTTGTATTTTGATCTTGAAGGTATTATCAATAGAGTAAAATATAAAGGTCTAGATAACTCTTTCTCTATACGCATCTTAAGTACTCGCGCTGGTTTAAATTTTACTATTCCGTATGTTTTACCTAAATTAAATGAAATAAATTCAGCTTACACATTTACTTTTGATAGCTATTTTTTATATCAAAATAAAAGTTACCACTATCAATTAGATAATTATGATATTGCTCTTATAAACTCTAAAGATTTACATGTAATTGATCAAGATCGGTGGATAGTATGTTATACAATTGATTCATCTAATATTCGTTCCAACCTCTACGCAAAAAAACAATTCATTGAAAAAAATAATATCAATGGTCCAGATAGTATTGCTAAAGCGCCTTTTATATTTAGACGTGATGAGATGATTAATCATAGTTTTAGCTTCCAAGATGACAAAAAAGATATAAGTTACCCCATAAACAACATAAAATATTTCGTTGAGGACGATACCCTTAAAGTAAAATTTGTAGAAAGTGGCTTAGGAATTTGTGTTTTACCTGAAAATACAGCAAAACTTTTATTAGAAGGCAAAGAGGAAATAATTAAAATAGAAGGACTAACGTCGGATACATTTACGGAAGAGCAGCTTATAATTGTATCTAAATATTTAACTGATAGGAAAAAAATTATTTCTGTTATGAGAGAGTGCTTTGATAGTTATTTAAAAACTTGGGGGGCGTTATCCTAACTACCAAGTTATCGTAAAAAAACAGGCGGATAAAACTATTATCTAAGAAATAATAATACAATAATTCAAGCTTTCCTAAACCCAACATAAACATTGAAAGTACAATCTAGCTATGAATTTGAGATATGATACGGATTATAGCAACAATTGGCTCCTTTATACCTTCTTCAAAAAAACCAATTTAATAGGTTTATCTTATTGCTATAATTAGAAACCAATAGAGTATCTAATTTAATTAATATGCAAGATCTATACCATGTAATCGGCTATCCAGTTAAACATAGTCTTTCACCTAAAATCCAGATGGAGCTGGCTAAGCAATATAATCAAAATATGCTTTTTACAGCTATAGAAGTTGCACCAGAAGACTTAGAACAAAAAATCAAAGAGTTTAAAGCTAACCCACAAGTAAAAGGTTTAAGTGTAACAATCCCACATAAGGAAAAAGTTTTTGAACTATGTGATGATGCTGATGATGTAGCCACAGATGTTAAAGCAGCTAGTAACGTTGTATTTAGACCTGACCGTAAAATGATTGCATTAAATTATGATGGTTTGGGAATAGTTAACGATATAAAAAACAATCATCAAATAAACTTTCAAAATAAAAATATTCTTGTGGTAGGAGCAGGTGGTGCAGCTAAAGCTGTGATAGCTGCAATTATAAAAGAAAAACCTAAATCCTTAACTATAACAAACCGTACTAAAGAAAAAGCTCTAAAGGTTAAAAAATTATTTGAATACAAATACGGCATTGAAATTGAAGATTTTGAAAATATTTCAAAAAGTTTTGATATAGTCATTAACTCAACTTCCTCAAGTATAGCTAAAGAACTTTTACCATTAACTCCAAAGAATTTTAATAAAAATGCTTTAGCTTATGATCTTATGTATTCCAAAACAGGTACAGTCTTTACGCAATGGTGTCAAAATAATAATATAAAAGCCATAGATGGTAAAGGAATGTTACTTGAGCTTACCAAAGCAATTTTTAAATATTGGCGAGGGATTTAAAACATATGTTCTAGTTGTGATAAAATATAGATAACGAAAATTTTGACATGAAAATGTCTTGTATAGGTTAGTAGAGTTGGACAAAAAAATTTTATTTCTAGGGGTTGGTGGTATAGGTGTTTCAGCTTTAGCTATAGCAGCTAAAAAGCTTGGAGCAATAGTTGCTGGATATGATAGCAAACCAAGCAAACTTACTATTAGACTAGAATCTCTAGGAGTTAAAGTCTTTTCTACTCCTTCTGAGGTCCGCATAAAAGACTATGATATGGTCGTTTATTCTAGCGCTATTACTGATAAGCATCCTTTATTAGCCAAAGCCCTCCAGCTTAATATACATTGTCTACATAGAGCTATGTTTCTAGCTATATTAATGCAAGATTTTAAATATAGTATCGCAATTACAGGAACACACGGAAAAACAACTACATCAAGTGTATTAGCTACATTATTACAACAATTAAACCCCACTAGTAGTTTTGTTGTAGGAGGTGTAGTCAAGCATACTAATTCAAACATAGAAATAAATGGTACAGATGACCTAATTATAGAAGCAGATGAAAGTGATGCTTCCTTTTTACATCTAAATCCGACTAGTATCATAGTTACAAATATAGACAAAGATCATATGGCTACGTATAAAAATAGTTATGATAATTTACTGAAAAATTTCTATGTATTCTTATTCAAGCAGAGTGTCGAAATTATCTACTTGTGTATAGATGATAAAGGATGCCAAGATTTATTGGGAAAATATAGCTTTGAAGGTAAGAAAATAACCACATATGGATTTTCAAATGATGCTGATGTTAAGATTTTAACCTACCAAATAGAAGATAATTTAACTAAATTTAGCATTTATTATAAACAGCTAAAATTAGACTTCTGTACCAGTTTACCAGGTAGATATAATGTTTTAAATACAACAGCTGGTGTAGTAAGCTGTTTGGATTTAGGTTTTAAGTATGACCAAATTAAAAAAGCTCTTGAACAAGTAGCTGGAGTAGCAAGAAGATTTGATACATATACTAAGACTATTTTAAGCTATACAGTACAAGTGATTGATGACTACGGGCATCACCCCGTTGAAGTCACGAATTGCCTAAGTGCAGTTAAAGATAAGTACCCTGATAAAAAAATTATCCATATATTTCAGCCTCATCGCTACAGTAGAAATAGAGATCTATTTGAAGATTGGCCTAAAGCTTTAGCGGTAGCGGATAAACTTATATTACTTCCAACATACTCTGCAGGAGAGGATATTATATACGGTGCAACTAGTTTAGACTTATCAAAACAGTTATCAAATTGTATTTTGGTAGAAGATTTCAACCAAGCAATATCAGCACTGAAAAATGTTATTGATGAGAACAGTATAGTTTTAGTTCAGGGAGCTGGAGATGTAACAAATCTAGTGGAGATGTTAGGTGAGTAGTTTAGAAAAAGGAATATTATATATAGTTGCAACACCTATCGGAAATCTCCAAGATATAACATTTAGAGCGATAGAAATATTAAAAAAAGTAGAAATTATATTAGCTGAGGATACTAGAGTAACTAGTAAATTACTATCTACTCTAAGTATTAGAAACCAACAAATACTAATATCATGCCATGACTTTAATGAAGAACAACGCATAGAGCAAGTAAAACAACTCTTAGATGATAATAAAAATATAGCTCTTGTTAGTGACGCTGGTACTCCTTTAATATCCGATCCAGGTTATAAAATTGTAGTTACTTTACGTAGAGATGGTTATACAATAGTACCAATTCCTGGAGCTAGTGCTGTGATTACAGCTCTATCAGCATCAGGATTACCATCAAATAGCTTTGTTTTTAAAGGTTTTTTATCATCTAAAAAAAATAAAAGGCAACAAGAACTAGAAAGCTTTATTAAACTAAACTCTACCGTGATAATTTATGAATCAGTTCATCGAATTCGATACTTATTAGATGATATTAGTGAGATTTTACCAGCCTGTAATATAGTTGTTGTCAAAGAATTAACTAAGCAGTTTGAACAATTTCTAAGTGGAAAAGCTTATGAAATAAAAAAATATTTTGTGGATAACCCTGATAGACTAAAAGGAGAATTTGTTATTCTTTTAGATTGTAATAAGAGCAATCAATTAAATATAGAGTCTAATATTGATCAAGAAACCTTTTTGAAAGAGTTATTGCTAGAACTTCCTCTTAATAAGGCTGTTAAAATAACAACTAAAGTTTTAAATTTGAAAAAAAATGAAGTATATGAAAAAGCATTACAATTTAAAAAGAGGTTGGAAAATTAAGATGTTTAAAAGGTCTATATACACTTTTAATAAAATGTTAAGATACAAAAGAGAGCTAAAGAGTATCAAAAAAGAGCATACTCTGGAGAGTATTATACAGCTCGAACCGGAGTTTCTAAAACAAAAAGGTATAAAGTATTTGGCTTTAGACTTCGATGGGGTATTAGCTAGTCATGGTAAACCACAAATATATCCAGAGGTAAAAACATGGCTGGATAGCTTTGCTTCAAAATTTGGCGAAGAAAGGATTTTTATTCTTTCAAATAAACCTACTAATGAAAGGTTAAAATATTTTAGAAAAATTTATCCACAAATCCGATTCATATCAGGCGTTGCTAAAAAACCTTACCCTGAGGGACTTTTAAAAATACAAGATTTGTTAAAATGTGATACAAAAGAAATAGCTTTAGTGGATGATAGATTACTTACAGGGTGTTTGGCTTGTATAATTGCTGGAAGCTACCCAATATTAATCACTAAGCCATATGTTGATAGACAAAACTACTCTAAAGAGGAGAGATTTTTTAATTTCTTACGCTATTGGGAGCAAAAGCTGTTTTTATAAACCCAAAGTCTCTAGTATTTTGGTATAACATTGCTTAATATTGTTGTTAGCGGACTTTAAACTGAATTTTTGATATGAAAAAAGCCATATTTCTAGCTATATTTACATGTATGTTTTTACCAGCATTTGCAAGCTATACTTTTTCACAAACTTTTTTTGATGATTATAATCCTCAAACAGAAAACAACTTTGCAACTAAAGAAGAAGATTATCGCGACGATAGCAAGCTAAAAAAGTATGGTGAAAATTATGATATTGAAGATGCTGAAGATTATGGTTGTAAATATGATATCTCAGGGCAACTTAGATGTTGGAAATATAAGTTAAAAGACACAAGTCAACCAAAAAAAAGTAAGGAAAAAGTAACTAAACCATCCACTAATATTAATCATTTAAAAATAAAAGAAATTAGTAGAGGAGCAGATTTCAATTGTGCTTTAGATAATGGCGATGATTTATATTGTTGGGGACATAATGATAGAGGTCAGTTAGGACGCAAAACGAAAAAAGAACATATTGATGTGCCACTAAAAATCCCTACTGAAATTAAGTTTAAAAAAATATATACAAAAGCTCATTACGCATGTGCTTTAGACGGCAATAGCCACGCTTACTGTTGGGGAGATGGTACTTTCGGAGAAGTTGGTAATGGTGAAAAAGGAATTTTTAAAACTCCTCAGAAAGTTAAAACAGAGAAACAGTTTAGTCATTTAGTTATGGCGACAACTTACACTTGTGGTGTAACCAAAGATACAAATGAAATCTACTGCTGGGGTAAAGGTGTAAAAGGTAACTCTAGTACCTCTAACCTTGATTCTAGTATTCCCATTAAAATCTAAATATGCAAAAACATTCAAATAAATTTATTACAAATTCTCAAAATTCTAAAATTATTACGGAAATTATTAACCAGCTTGATGAATGCGACGAATTTATTATAAGCGTAGCATTTATTACTCTTAGTGGAGTTATTTGTATACTAGGATCATTACGCCACTTAAAACTTAAAAAAGTAAAAGGTAAGATTCTAACTGGATGCTATTTAAATTTTACCGAACCTAAAGCTATAGAGAAGTTGCTAGAATTTAACAATATAGAACTAAAAATTCTCGACTCTGAGAATTTTCATGCAAAAGGTTTTTTCTTTCGTAAAGCAGATAACTGGCATATTATGATAGGCAGTGCAAATCTGACACAATCTGCTCTTACCGTTAATAGTGAATGGAATCTACTCTTTAGTACTAATTGCCAAGATAGTGTAGTCAAACAACTTTTAGCAGAATTCAATAAACTTTTCGACCAAGCTAAAAAAGCTTTGGTTGTACTTGAAGATTACCGTATAAACTATCAAAATACGAAAAGGCTTTTTTATTTTAGCGATTTGAAGAAAACTAAACCTATCTCACCAAACGCTATTCAAAGCCAAGCTCTAGAAAACTTAAAGTCTCTAAGATCTAATAATATAGGTAAAGCCTTGATAATCAGTGCAACTGGCACAGGCAAAACTTTTTTAAGCGCATTTGATGTTAGTTTGGTTAAGCCAAAACGATGTTTATTTATAGTACATAGGACTAATATTGCCACTAAAGCAAAAGAAACTTTTGCAAAAATCATTAAAGATAAAGAATTAGGGCTTTATACGGGAAGTAGTAAATCTCAGGCTGATTATTTGTTTGCGACAATTCAAACTCTTAAAGATCCAAAAGCTTTTATTAGCTTTCAGGTTGATGAATTTGATTATATAATTATTGATGAAGTCCACCATGCTGAAGCTAATAGTTATAAAAAAATTCTTAATTATTTTAAACCAAAATTTCTTCTAGGGATGACAGCGACACCTGAACGTACCGATACAGGCGATATATTTAAGCTATTTGATTATAATATTGCTTATGAGATTAGATTACATCAAGCTTTAGAACAAGATTTACTTTGTCCTTTTCACTATTTTGCTATTGAGGATTTTTACCTTGAGTCTGAAAAGGTATTAGCTAAAGATTTTACTAAATTAACAAGTGATTTTCGTATAAACCATATTATGGAGAAAATGAATTTTTATGGATTTAGTGGTCAGCACAGGGCTGCTTTGATGTTTGTTAGTAATGTTGATGAAGCAAAAGAGTTAGCAACTAAACTTAATCAAAAAGGTATAAAATCACAAGCTTTAACTAGCCAAGATTCAGAGTATACAAGGGATTTAGCTATATCAAAACTTGAAAGTTATAGTTTAGAAGTGATTGTAACGGTGGATATTTTCAATGAAGGAATTGATATTCCTTGTGTTAACCAAGTTGTCTTACTTCGTCCAACTCAAAGTAGTATTGTTTATATTCAACAACTAGGTAGAGGACTTAGAAAATTCGAAAATAAAAAATTTGTTGTAGTCCTAGATTTTATTGCTAATTATGAAAATAATTTCTTGATACCTATAGCCCTAAGCCAAGATAACAGCTATGACAAAGATCAACTTAAAAAGTTTGTTGTTTCACCAAATAATTATATTAGTGGTAAGAGCACCATAACTTTCACGAATATTGCTAAAGAGCTAATTTATAGAAATATCCAAAGAACTAATTTCTCACAGTTAAAAAATATAAAAAGAGATTATATTCAGTTAAAAAAAGAGTTAGGTAGAATACCTACTTTAGTTGACTTTGAAAAACATAAATTTATTGCTCCTGAGGTTATTTTATCAGCAAAGGACACCTATTACGATATTCTTAAAACTTTCAAAGAAGATATACCAAATCTAAATGAGCAAGAATATAAGGTTTTAAAATTTATCTCAAAAGAGTTTACACCAGCAAAAAGGTTGTACGAAATTTTGATTTTGGAAGAGCTTCTAGAAAAACCTCTCTTAGAAATTAAAACTTTAGAAACCTTAGTAACAAAAGAAATAGAAAACTTTAACACAGAAAGTTTTCAAAACGCTTTACAGCACTTATCTCTAAAAATATTTACAGTTAACGCTGGTAGACAAGAATATGCACCTTTAATAAGTTTAAAAGACAAAAACATATTCCTTTTACCTCATAGTACTATAGTTAGCAATAGCTTCTTAAATCAACAGGTACAAGATCTACTGGTTTATAATAAACTTATTTATCAGCAAAAGTATCATAAAAATAAGCTCAATGGCTTGTCTCTGTATGCTAAATACTCTAAAAAAGATATTGCTCACTTACTTAATCAAGATTATACAAATGGCGGAGTCAATTTGGCTGGTTATAGATTCTTTGATGATAAAGCTCTGCTATTTATGACTTTTGATGAGAATAAAAAATTTAGCCAGCATAGTAATAAATTTCTTTCAGACACAGCATTTACATTTTATTCTAAAAAGAACAAATCTCTAGAGGATAAGCAAGAAAAAACTTTAGCTGAGGATAGAATCATAAGCTATGTATTTGCTAGAATAGATAAAAATGATAACTATTATTATTTAGGCGAGATAGCTAAATGTATAGAAGCTAGAGAACTAAGCTCCAGCAAAGCTATTAAATACACTTTTGAGCTGTCCAAAAAATTACCAGCTGATCTGTGGTCATATTTTAAAACCGTTTATAAAAACCAAGATAATATTGACTAAACCACCTTTAATATTTAAATAGCGGGACTGCTGAAAACTGGAAGTAGACAGAGGATAGCAAGATAAAAATATGTCTATTTGAAAACTTTGCATAGGTTTCCTTTAAACCTTCTATATAGCCTGTATAGCAGTAATTGCTATTGTATAAGTTATATCATCAACAGTTGCTCCTCTTGAAAGGTCATTTACAGGCTTGTTGATACCCTGTAATACAGGACCTATACTTAAGACATTAGCACTTCTTTGGACTGCTTTGTAGACAGTATTACCTGTATTTAAATCAGGAAAAATAAGTACTGTTGCCCTACCTGCAACTGGACTGTTAGGTGCTTTTTTCTTTGCCACACTTTCTATTATTGCAGCATCATATTGCAATGGTCCATCTACTAATATTTCTGGTGCTTTTTGCTTTAAGAGTTCTGTCGCTGTACGCACCTTTTCAACTTGAGCACCAGAACCTGAAGAGCCTGTGCTATAACTGATCATAGCAACTCGAGGCTCTATACTAAATTTTTTAGCAGACTCTGTACTTTGAATGGCTATATCTACCAATTGTTCTGCTGTAGGATCTTGATTGACTGCACAATCTGCGAAAACTATAACTTCATCAGGCATGCACATAAAAAATACTGATGAAACTAAAGATACATTTGGTTTTGTTTTTATCAACTGCAAAGCTGGTCTTAGCACATCTGCTGTTGTATGCTCCGCCCCTGAAACTAAGCCATCGACCTCTCCAAGATATAACATGAGAGTAGCTACTATTATTGGATCTTTTAAAGCTTCTTTAGCTAAGCTTTCTGATAATCCTTTATGTTTTCTAAGGCTCATTAGAGTGTCTAAATACTTTAACTTTTGAGCCTCATCTAACTGAATAATTTCTATATTCTTAGGTAAACTAAAACCATTTAGCTCAGCAACCTTATTAATTTTTGCTCTATCACCAATAAGGACACAATCTGCTATACCCTGTTCATAACAGTTTTTAGCTGCTAACAAAGTTCTAGGCTCGTAACTTTCAGGTAAAATAATTCGTTTTCTGGTTTGTCTTGCAATTTTTAGTAAATGGTACCTAAATGCTGGCGGCGACATCACTTGTTGTTTTGGAATACCTTGCCGGATAGCATGTAAAATCTTTTCTTTATCCAAGGAATTTACTATAACCTTTTTAACCCCCTGGATACGTTCTTTATCATCAGCAGGTATACCCATAAAATCTATATTAGCTAATTTTAGAATTGTGTTTACACTTCTATTTTTGGTAGTCAATATTACTAAACCTACCTCTTCAGCTGTATCTAAACATAACTGCTTTACTTTTTTATCTAAATATTCTTCTGCTGTTAAAATAATTCCTGCTATCTTTAAACCATTTCTAGCAGCTAGACACACTGTAACTAATATATCTGATCTATCAGCAGATGTTATCACCAAAGAATTTGGTGCTAGATCTCTAATAAAATTTTCTATCCTTCTAGAACACATTGTGACTCTATGCACTCTATTATCAAGCTTGCCTGTTGTAATAACATTTAGTTTCAAACTATTTTTGATATCAATAACCCGTGGATAAGTTTTTTCTTTATCCCACTCTATCACGCCTAATAAAGGTAGTTCATTTTCTCTTAAAACAGATAGTTCTCGTATTTCTTCAAAGCTGACATTGTTCCGCCTAATAGTAGAAGCATCCTCTTCTGCTAAACTAAAACTCATATGTCCATCATCGTCGTAGGGTGCGTTTAGTTTTGTGATTATTGCTCCTAAAGTTTTTATTCTTTGAGGTAAATTCCGGTAAGCATAATCTAACTCACCATTAATATCATCCAAAGATTTATTACCATGGTACGAAACCACTATAACTTTAGCTGACAAAGCTTTGATTAATTCTATATTTAATTCACTAACTACTCCATTTAAGGGGTATAGCTTATGGGTATCATTCCCTTGACGAAACAAACCAGAAACTATAACAAAATCATACTCTTGACACTTATCGTAAAACTTACCAAGCAATATCTCGACATAGTCTTTTATACGACTATTTAATAAATATTTTTCAATCTCTTCTATAGACATCTCCATATCAAAAATAGGGTGAAAAGTAGTTACTTTTAATCCTTCTTCCTGTAAAGCATATTCTAGACTTTTAGTTAGAATTCTAAGCCCGGTATATTTTGATGTTGGTAACATAAATATAGATGTTTTCATATCATTGCCCCTAGATAAGACTCTTAGTTTCACAAGCTATCATCAATTCTTCATTTGTGTTTACAATCATAATATTATGACTTTCTGGGGCATTAATAAAACTTTCTTTATTGCTATTTTTTTGATGATTAAGTTTAAAACCAATATTTTTAAGCTTAGTGACTATATTCTCACGAATATTAATTGCATTCTCACCAATCCCACCTGTAAAAACTAGTCCATCAAATTTTTCAAAATAAACCATATAACTTGCAACAAATTTAGCAATCCGGTGACAAAACATTTCTATAGCTAGTCTTGCTAGCTCATCACCGCGATCAGCTAAATAAGAGATCTCTCGCATATCACTATGTCCACAGATCCCTAATAGCCCACTTTGTTTATTTAAAGTAGTTGTGATTTTGTTTATATTCCAACCCAAATTATTGGCTAGAAAATCAAAAATTCCTGAGTCTATACTCCCTGAACGGGTGCCCATAATCAAACCATCTAAAGGTGTAAAACCCATACTTATATCAATACTTTTACCTTCAACTATAGCTGATAAACTGCAACCATTACCTAAGTGTGCAACTATAAAGTT
This sequence comes from Allofrancisella guangzhouensis, assembly GCF_000815225.1. Classification (GTDB taxonomy): domain Bacteria; phylum Pseudomonadota; class Gammaproteobacteria; order Francisellales; family Francisellaceae; genus Francisella; species Francisella guangzhouensis. Next base: position 217,158 of record NZ_CP010427.1, read on the forward strand.
CCCTTGATCTTTGCCTAAAAGTCTAGCAGCTTGGATAGATACATACTTATGCGATGTACCATGGAAACCATACTTTTTTATATGATATTTTTTAGTTAATTCTCTAGGAATAGCATATTCTGCTATGTACTTGGGTATTGTTTGATGAAATGCTGTATCAAATACTGCGACTTGTGGTAAATTTGAAAATATTTGCTGACAAAATGTTATACCTTCTATATTTGCCGGATTATGCAAGGGTGCGAGTGGTATGCAGTTTTTTATCTTCTCTAGAGCTCTTTCATCTATTACGACAGAGTCAGAAAAGTATTGCCCACCATGTACAACCCTATGACCAACAGCTACAATATCACCTAAATAACTATTCTCTTCTAAAAACATTTTTAACTCTATAAAAATATCTTTATATTGACCATTCTCTACAATTTTCTCAAAAACATTATCAGCTTTAATAACTATTCTACAATTTCTTTGACCAATATTTTCAGCTAAACCAGTCAGTAAAGATTTTGAACTTGTAGGATCAATAAGAGCAAACTTAACTGAAGAACTACCACAATTTAACACTAAAATATGAGACATTTATTAAAACAATTAAGATAACTATTAGCCTTAATTATACTATTTATTGCTACATAAGGCTAACTGCAGACGCAAGTCGCAAACTATTTCAGCATATTTGTAACATATTTTTGGCGACTTTATATTTAATGGCTATATTTGAGGTCCTAGAAGGGAATATCATCATCAAAATTAGGTGAAGTTATCTCTGCAAAATCGGGTATATTATCTTGTTGCGTTTTTTGCTGGTGAAAATTGTTAGTTGTTTGCTCATTATTATAATTTGTATCACCTTGAGCATTACTACCACCAATAAACTGAAAGTTACTTGCGACTACTTCTGTAGAGTATTGGGTATTACCATTTTTATCTTGCCATTTATTGGTACGTAATCTACCTTCTATAAACAGCTGTGAACCCTTGTTACCATATTTTTGGATAATCTCTGCTGCTTTACCAAATACGACTACTCTATGCCATTCTGTAGTGATATTTTCACCCATACCATCATTTGTAGCTAGGCTTAAAGTTGCAACGGTTGTACCATTTTGGGTAGTCCTAACTTCTGGGGTTATACCCAACCTACCTAGTAAAATAACTTTATTTACAGTTCCTTTTGCCATTATTAAACTCCTATATTAAATTTTCTCTAACAATCATAGCTTACCCTAAAACCAACAAATTTATAAGTAATTTATAATAAAAAGCATACTTTTTTTTAAGTATTGGTAGTTATGACGTAATGTATCTCATCATAACTAAACCCATTGTATATTAAGTAGTTTATAGCTTTTTGTTTTAATTTTGGATCTATCTGCAACATTTCAAAATCCTTATATTTCTTGTATAAACATTTCTTGCATAACTTAAACCAATCAACATTCAAAAGAGTCAGAAAGCCTTCTACCAGCTCTTGAGGCAAACCTTTTTGATATACAGCTGCATTTACAATCCTTTTTCTCCCTCTTAATTTGTCTATTTCACTATTGACAAAAATCTCTGCAAAACGCTTATCTGATACCCAATTATTTTGTTCAAATTCGTCTAGCAAATCTTCTATTTGCTCTTGCAAGATATTTGCTCTTTTGTAGAGTTTATCAAAAAGCTGCTTACGTGAATAATCTTGCTTAGCAAGAAGGCATAAAAGATAGTTTTTCTCTCTAGATAAGCTCATTTTGAAGGGTATGATCCTCTTGAAGTTCATCCTGAGAATTTAAAATTTCTTTATCTTTCTTAGGTTTACTTTTGTCCTTCAGAGGCTTATCAGAAGTAATTAAATCCTCTTTGTTAGACTCATTTTGAGACACATCTGTAGAGTACTTCTGCGGCAAGAGCAATTCTAGAATAGACTTTTCTATTTCATCACGTTCTGCTGTATTCTCTCTTAGATAATCTTTAGCTTTCTCTTTACCTTGACCTATTTTTTTACCATTATAGCTATACCAAGCACCAGATTTTTCAATAATATCGTATTTAGCACCAAGATCAACAAGTTCTGCTTCTAAAGATATACCCTCTCCATACACCAACTCAAACTCAGCCTGTTTAAATGGAGGAGCAACTTTATTTTTAACTACTTTTACTTTAATCTCATTTCCACTAATATCTGCTCCGTCTTTTAGTGACCCGCCTTTTCTAACTTCTAATCTAACAGAAGAATAGAATTTCAAAGCATTACCACCAGTTGTAGTTTCAGGGTTACCAAACATTACCCCTATTTTCATACGGATTTGGTTAATAAACATTACCAAAGTATTTGAGCGTTTAATATGAGCTGTAAGCTTTCTCAAAGCCTGCGACATCAATCTAGCCTGTAATCCCATATGAGAGTCTCCCATATCACCTTCAATTTCTGCTTTTGGAGTCAGTGCTGCTACAGAATCAACGATAACTATATCCACCCCGCCAGAACGTACAAGCATATCAGTAATTTCTAAAGCTTGTTCACCAGTATCTGGTTGGGACACTATTAGGTTATCAATATCAACCCCCAATAGCTTAGCGTATTTAGGATCAAGAGCATGCTCAGCATCAATAAAAGCTGCTGTACCACCTTGTTTTTGGCATTGTGCTATTGCAAGAAGAGTAAGAGTTGTCTTGCCAGAAGATTCGTGTCCATATATTTCTACTACACGTCCCTTTGGGTAACCACCGATTCCTAGAGCCACATCTAATGCTATAATTCCCGATGGGATTACATCAATATCATGTGCTGTCTGCTGGTCTCCCAACTTCATAATTGAGCCTTTACCAAACTGCTTTTCAATTTGTGCTAATGCTGATTCTAAAGCCTTTTCTTTACTCATTTTTCGACTCCCTTAGTGTTGCTTAGTGCTGTCACTAGACTTCAAAGAATCCTGATACATTGCATCAAAGTTTACTGCTGACAAACAAAGTTGTGGAAAACCACCACTAACTACCAAGTCCGAAATAGCTTCACGTGCATAGTGATAAAGTATATTTGGACAAAAAGAGTATTTAGCATGTTCTATCTGTGGGTCTTGCATATTAGAAACTGTAAAAATGCCTGCTTGTTTAACTTCTACTTCAAAAGCAATAACTCCATCATTTTCAACTTTTACTTCTACCGTTAGTACACTCTCATAAGTATTTTCTTCTGGTAATTTCTCTGCTGCAATTTTCAGATCAGTATGTAATTGTGGTCTCCACTGTGTTGTCCATATTTTATCGGCGTTTGGTACAGAAAAAGAAAGATCCTTTACATAAACTTTTTGGATTTGAAATTGTGGCTGTGTTTGTTGATCCATTTTATGATCCTTATTTTTTATTTAGTATTTTTATTCTAACTTAAAGATTTCACCGGGTAGCTAGCTTGTAACCATGCTTTTAAGCCATCTTTTAAAACATATACTTGCTCAAAACCTTCCTTACGTAATAATTGCATAGCTTTTTCTGCTTGATCACCATAGATAACTATTGGCTTTGTTTTGCTCTTAGCTAACTTTTTATGCTTATCCGCCAGATCATTAATATTGATATTCTGAGCTCCTATAATATGAGCTTTACTATATTGCTCATAATCTCTTATATCTAAATATATTCCTTTGTTTCTATTTACAGTAGCAACTGCTTCTACTGCTGAAAGATTATATTGAGATTTTTTAGACTGAGTTAGCTCAAAAACTATATATATCGCCAAAACAAGAATAAAAGATACACAAAAAAACAAATTTTGTGATACAAAGTAACCTAGATTTTCCATACTTATTGTTAATAATTAAAATATACCTGGACTAAGATTATACATACCTTTAGATACAAAAAAAAGAAGTTTTGGGCATATAGAAGATTTTAAAGAATTGTTATTCTAATTAAAAAATAGATAGATTATTGCATTTTTGCAATTACTTCTTTAGTTACATCTATACTATCAACGTTGTATAAACTCATCTCAGCTGGTAAAATCGCATCTAATTGATTATCTTTAGCAACCTCTGCGGAGGCTTTAGTTAGAGCATCCTTAAATGCATCAGCATCATCAGAAGCCATCTTTTGAACTTGAGCCATAAGGTCTTGATACTCTTTCATAGCTTTTTGTAGATCAGCTTGTGCTTGTTGTTTATCAGCATTTTCTTGCTGACCTGCACTTGCTGCATCTTTAGTATCACCTTTTGCCTCATCAGATTCTACTTGATCTTTTTCTTCTGTGTAAGAGTTCACTTTATCCTGTAAAGCTGTGATATTCTGCTTAAGCTCATCCATCTGAGGCTTTAATTTTTTCTCATCAGCAACAACTTTTGCTTTCCCTAGCGGAGATGTTTCGAAAATATCTTGTACATTAGCAAATCCAACCCCGCCTGCCATAGCTATCGTAGCAGAAAATATTAGACTACCCGCAATCGCTGCACCTATAATTGTTTTTTTCATAACCGTCTTTCCTTATTCTTTTTTAGCTTGAAACTTAAACCTTGATATTTACCGATTATAATCATGGTTAAACAATGTTTCAACATTTTAACTACTTTATTTCAAACTAAAGCTATTCTCCAATAATGCTTTATAATAGACTCCATTAGTTAACTTGTTTGATATTTTCGTTAAAAAATCTAAAGGTTGAGTATAATCAACAATATCCATACCATCCAATTTTTCATATTTTAACTGATCTATAGATGCAAAACCATCCACTAAGCCTATTTTTTCTGCTTCTATACCACTAAATGGTTGCCCAGAAAAAGTAGTTTCCTTAGACTTATCTTTTAATCTGTTTCCTCTTGATCTTAAAACTGCATCTATAAATACCTGATGGCTTTGATCTAAAAGCTTTTGATAATCTTCTACTTGGTCTGTTTTTTGCGGAGAAAATGGATCTAAGAAATTTTTATTTTTACCCGAAATATATACCCTTCGCTCTATACCTAATTTATCTATTAAACCAGTAAAACCAAAACTATTTCCTATTACCCCTACTGAACCTGTAATAGTCATTTTATTGACATAAATATTTTTTGCTCCTGCTGCTATATAATACCCTCCACTAGCACATACATCAGTACACACTGCATACAGTGGCTTTTCAGGATATTTTTTTTGAAGGTATTGCATGTGTGAGTATATCTCATCAGACTGTACTGGTGAACCTCCTGGGCTGTTGACTTCTACAACTACAGCTTTTGTCATCTTACTTTCATAAGCATTGTCCAAACTTTTATTTATTCTCTGAGCGCTCGCCTGAGAATCAGCTGCTATTACACCGTCAACTTTGACTAATGCCACATGCGGGCCTAGCTCTTTAGGTGAAAAAAACAAATTTGGTACTATTACTAGTATTACTAGCAAAACTATTACACTACGTACAAATATTCGCCATCTTCTCTTACTTTTGACATCTTTAATATGCGTTTTTGCAAGTTCTTCTAATATCTCGTTAGAAATATTCTTCTCCATTTTCACTCCACATGTTAACATTTGCATAAATAATATTATCAGAAAAAACCTATTTTGGAGACACAGTTATGGGTTTATCTTTGAAAGATAAAGCAAAAAATCTTGGACTTAGTAACATTCAAAAACATATATTCTTATGTTGTGATCAAGAAAGGCAAAAATGCTGCTCTGCCAAAACCTCTTTAGAATCCTGGGAATTTTTAAAAAAAAGACTTAAAGAGCTAAAACTATCACAAAATGGACACATTTACAGGTCTAAAACCCACTGTTTAAGGATCTGTCAAAACGGACCTATAGCTGTAGTTCACCCAGATAATGTTTGGTATCACTCATGTACCCCAGAAGTTCTCGAAGAGATAATCCAAAAGCATCTTATTGGCGGTAAAATTGTGAAAAAATATGCTTTTAGTAAGCCTCTCTAACCAATATCTATAGCTGATTCATTTTGAAATCAATACTCATAAGTTTTGATTATAGATTATACAGATCGTTAACTTTTCTTTTAAAAAGATTCTGATCAACCTCTTATTAAACCATCATTTCAACTATGCCTTAAACAATTTCTCTTTCACGTAACTCAACCCCTAAATCAGTAAAAACACATAATAGAATTGACAATTCAACTCCATATGAGAAACTTGATAATAACCATAGTAAAAATTATATAAAATATAATAAAATTTAACATCTAAAGTATGTAAAATGCAACCATGGAGGGGAAATAACATGGCACAACCTGATATCCCAAAAATCATATCAGAAGAGGCTCTAATCGAGGCTTTTTTAAAAGGCATTGACAATTTTAATGGTCTATATAAACTACAAAGTAGTAAGAACATCATCAGTAGTAACCTTGGTAATCTTTTCTTACAAAAGAATCAAAGCGTACATACCAACGATATCACCTCAATAGAGGTTGAAAAAGCCAATAATATTAAAGCTGCTTTAATTCGTATGCGCGATCATGATAGTGCCGACCGAGCTGCTTTAAAGGATTTTTTTAAAAACTTTGGCAACACCCTTCTTAAATTAAGCAATAATGAAGAAGATAACAATAAAAGAAGATATATAACCTCACACTATTCTTTCATTGCCTTAGCGATATTCCATAATGCAAGCATAGCAACTAGTCCATATAACGACTATTTAAATATGGAGAATCTACTCAAATGCTACCTCACCCCTGACACCTTACAACCTAAGATCACTGGAGGCCTTTTTAGGGTCGTGGGCATATCTCTAAATAAATTTTCTGACCCTAATTATAAATATTTGAGTGATAGCTCAGATTTTGATTTCAGATTTATTGCAAGGATAAGCGACACTGATAAACTATGGGCTTTTCTATGTGAAGAACCTCAGTTTAAAAATAAAATTAAAGTCTTACTTGGAAATGAAAAATATGAGTATTACATAGACCTAAATAAAAAAATCGAGCGGTACATACAAAATAAAGACATTTTAGATAATCACCTCAATTTAGTGGTTGGAAAAGATGCATCTGAAGCCATAAAAACATCTTTTAAAAACATAACAGATACTTTTAAAATCAAACATCTGATCTGCGAAGCAATTATCGCCTATCAAGCAAAATACAAAGAGAAGACCGATTCCCCTACCACAGGGTCTGGAGCAATTGGGATAACAAAAAAACAAGCTCAAACTTTTGCTTTTGGTTCTTTTGAGACACATATAAGAGATGAGATAACCTCATTAATGGGTGGCTCAAATCCCACAGGATCTTTACAAATGCTGCAATCGGTATTTCCACCTGGTGTTATTACCAAAATGGCAGCTGGACTAATTGGAGAGCTACTAGCAATAGCTACCGCATCAAAAGGATATGGTTTTATTAATCGACATGGGGTAACTGGACAAACTCGAGCTGTTTTACTTAAATTTTATATCGAAATGCTTACAACGTACCTAAGCAATAGTTACGATTATACCTTTTCACTAACAAATGAAGGCGATATCATATCTTACTGTAATAATATAGCTAGCATTAAAGAGATATTTATAGAAAGCTATAAAAATGCTGCTCTCTTGCTTCCAAATAAGAAACAGAATGGTAGCCTTTACTATTACCTTGAAATGTATGCTAACCCATCTAAAAACTATGAAGGTGTTGCTCCATCTAAAGCAACTATGGAGGCTTGGAACCAGACCAAGCTTAAAACTCACTATAAAGACAATTAAAGACAAATTTGCCTTTACAACTACCGGTTTAAATCATATTTTAGCGTTTTTCTTTACGCGGCCTAAGCTTCAAATTATAAGAAACTTGTAATTGATGATGTTTTATAAATTACATATGCCAACGCAGCTGATGCTCCAAAAAGCATTGTCACATCAGTAGGAGTGCCATTGGTATGAATTATATCTATTAATTCATCGTTTATAGGGTTGTTGTGTAGATAACCTCCATGTTCTTTAATGAAACTACTAATTTCACCGATTTCAGCTCCAGAGGTATTAATATTTTTTCTATACTTTTTAATGTCTGACAACAAAGATATTAGCTCCTTTAGTAAATGCAATGATCCATTAGAATTAAACCCAGGGGCGATAGATATCTTTCTTTTAGCGGCAGATAAGAACTCACTATCTCCGTTATTCCTTACAAAAGTATAAATCAACTCATCTAAAGCTTTGCTTGGATTTATTTCATAAAGCAATACATTCGTAGCTTTACTTAAAAAACCACAAACAGTATTCCTAAATTCTTCATTAGCATTAAAGTTAATTTCACCACATATTTCTAAATAGCATTCTATCGCAGAGGAAATAGAATGTATAAAAGTACACACTAAAAACGCTTTATGAATATCTAATAGTGCTTCTAATGATTGTTGATCAAAATACTGCTTTTTCTTTAGCCCTGAGTGGTGATATGACCTATCAGGAATCAAATTTCCATTTAAAGGAAGGGCAAAATTTCCCGCCCTTAATTGCGTTGTGGTGTATCCTGTAGTCTTTTTACTTAATGCATACTTTTTGATGTTATCTAGTTTCAATAATGCTTTATTTAAGGTGTCTTCACATTTAGATAAAAAGCTAATTACTAAATCTTCTTTACTGGTTTTTTTAATTTTGTTAAAAATTAAACGGTTCATCCCACCTGATGGTATATGATCACCATGTCCCTTTTTATTGATTAAATCATCAATAATATGCATGTTTGAAATCTCTCTAGAGGTATTAAAAATAAATTCTATTAACTCTTGGTAGCGGCCGTCATGAGCATTCTGCAATTCATCTGATGTTATAATAGTTAGTATTATCTCATTATTATATGTGGCAACTCTTTTTATATCTTTAAATTGTTTCACTTTTCCATAGTTATAATAATTTAACATAGATTCTTTTAATACAAGGATAGAATTTTTTTTAACTTGTCTTATTACTTCAATAAACCTTTTTGATCTCCCTTGATAAAAATACTCATCAGTTTCTAGACTTGTATAAAATTTAATTCGCTTAGCTATTTCTAGTAATGCATAATTAGAGTATTGATATCTACATAATTTGCTCTTTATCCACTCCAGCTCTATTTGCGCCACAATCCCTCTTATAATATCTGGAGAAGTAAGCCATTCTGAGTCATGTGCATGGAAATAGTTCTGAAATATGTTTGAGGCAGTTATCGCAAGAGATGTAAAGTTTCCATGAGGGTCTTCTATCAATTTTGACCTACCCTCCAGTCGTGCTTTTTTAAGGTTTTCTTGTGTTAAATCATTTGAATAACTATACCATCTTTTTGGTCCAAACTCCCCGATTAGAAAAAAACTAAACATTCTATGGGGTGTTAAGTCAATCCCATATTTCTCTTTATCTACATTAATGTTACTTTGTTCATAATATCTGAATATACGGTTTAACGTATTAAATTGGTTTTCATTTAGTTTTGCCATAATTTGCCTCTTTATTTAAAATATTATCTTATAACAAATTATCAATTATTTTTATTTTAAATATTAATTATTTAATTAATAAAGTATGCGACATTAATATTAATATTCTCATCTAAGGCGTTAATATCTATATTTTCTTCATCGCTTTTTTTATTATCAATTTGCTTTTTAGTGAACTGTACTTGCTCGAGAAAAACTTTCATAGTATAGTAAATTACTTGATTACTCCCATTTACCCACTTTTGAATTTTCTCATTCATATCTGGGCTTATATTTTGATGGAAGTTATTATAATCTTTTATCCTCATCCCAAATAGAGATAAAGTAGAAAATATATCTTTATTATTTCTTGCTGATATAAAAAATTGTTTAAAGTCTAACAACTCACCCTTACTAATCATATCGTTCTGTATACATACACTTTCAGACTCTTTTAAAATACTAGAAACATAAGATGATTCGCCAACATTCAATTGATTAAAAATAGAATTCATTTCTCTAGATTTGTGGGGTACAAGCGTTTCTTCAATTAAATAATCTTTTACCTTTAACATATTATCTCTCGTATTGTTTAACACTTTTTGAATATCGGTTGAGAGATTTATGAATAGCTTATTTAAGTTTTCCCGAGACTGCTCACCATGGTGTATATAGAAATCTTTATATAGTTTGAGCTCAATTAAAATAGTTGAAATAACGATATAGTTCCTAAGTAAAATTATTAAGGGTGTTATAAAATCTTGGATCATTTTAGAAAATTTATGTTTATCTGATCTTTTTTGTAACACCTCATCGATAAATCCCGACTTTATAGAGCCATCAATTAAATTGCCTAGTGATGAAGATATTAAAAAACCGTTACAGAAATAGGCCAATAACAAGTCTGAAAATACAACTCCTTTTAAACCATTTTTATTACCTATAAATATATTCTGATCCCTTAAATCTCGTGACTCTTTAAACATGTATTTTTCCGAGAGTCCTTTATATACGCAATTTTTTGCAAAGTCATCATAGCTTTTACAAATATTAGCTGTTATATATCTAATATGATTATGCGATTCAGTAATATCTTTTAGACTATAATTACTAGTGCCAATAGAAATAAATTTTATGTGAAATTCTCTCTCTATTATTTGAACCAATTGTTTCGTGAACCTCACCATATTTAAATATCTATTTTTACTTCTATTTTCTGATAAAGAAAATGCACCAAGCATCGTTTGATTTAAATAAACTTTAAGATGATTAACATCTAAATCATTATTTTCCTCTTCTTCAAGCGAAAGCATGTCACCAGATGTACAATAAAGAAAGAGATATTCTCGATATGTTGTTAATATATTAATTAAACTTCCTATTTTCTCTACATGACTTTGGTTAATAAAATCCACAAGAAGTTCAAAAATTAAAACTCTGATCTCTTCATATATCTTTTTAAACGTGTTTGCAAATTCTGTACTTAAAATCCCTGCATAAAAAAATCTCTCACAATAACCAAGTTGTTTATAAAGCAAACATCGAGACATAATTTGCTTCATCGAACTAGGTGTCATATCAGACTGACTTAATGCCAAAATTGCATCAATATTTTCATATATAAGTAAATATCTAACCAGGTCAGCCCTATGACCAATAGATCTATTTACATACTCTCTCAATAGTTTACACAAATGTCTTAAAACTGTTTCTGTTATTTTATTATATTGTGAATAAGGATTATTACTATGAAGATGCAGTTTGAACTTTGCAATTTTCCTTAAAGCATCAATATTAACAATTTCATTACTCATATAGTATTCGGTAGAAAAACATTTTTTTCTTGCCCCACCTACTTTATATTTTTCTGGAAAATCCAAGCCTAACTCTTTATATAAGCTTTGCATCTTTAATAAAATTTGATGATCATCTTTTGAAATTTTATTCATATGGATTAATTTTAAACACATAAAACTACAATATAACACAATACTTATAACTTCTATAGCAGGTATATTATAAAAATACCTACTGTTTTAATGCACTAAAAACTATCAGCTTAACTTTCTACAAAATTAGTAGTTTCATTCAATAGTTTTTATAATACTATTTAACACCAATTTTATAACTCCGGTACTGATAATATAAAATTTAATACTCAAAATTAGATGTTGCGATTTTAAATTTATTATATAAGCTATCAGAAAATATCTTGTGTACTATTGCTGTTTTATCATTAAGAAATTTATTTGAAATATCATCTATATCCGTTCTTGTACAAACACAATAATGCCAAAAAATAAATCTCAACGAAAACTCACTTTCAGATCTCCAAAAGCAAGTTAGTGCTGCTCTGCTAAGAATCTGAAGCTCAGAAACTCTGGAATAATCAATAGCTTTATATTTAATTCTGGGTATAGTTGAAGTTATCGCCTTTCCATACTGATAATATTTATCAATATTGCTTTCATCACCCAGAGAATCTCCTATTTGTTTAACGAAGTTACCAATACTATCATTTGAATTCGAACTGTTTTTAATATATTCACCATAACTACCATTTAGTAAATTATCAAATGCTTGGCATTGACTATGTTGGGTTATTTGATTCATTTTTAAAGTATTATTTCTACGTTCGAATACCGTTTTACCATTGTGGATTACTTTTTTGTAATCTAGAGATTCTGTAGCCAATCCCATACCGTCTAATCGAACTCTATTTTTTTGATCATCAATTCTTGTCATTGTGTCAATTTGTTGTTTCAAATTTCCTAAACGTTTATCCTCTGCTGTATTATTTATAAATCTACGGTTGATTCCAACTTTTTGTGCCTGGGCTAATAAAGCTCTAAGCTTTTTGCAATCTCCAGAAATTTTGTCAAGTAATCTTCTAATATTAGTACTTTGAGTTCGATAATATAGCAATAAATTATCAACTTCATCTAATGCATCAAACACTTTGCTGCAAAGTTTGTCGGAACTATTATTAATTTTTTCAATAGGAATTTTACCACTTAATGCTATACGTCTTTCTTCTATTATTAACGTTTCCTTGAAAATTGTCTGAATAGTTAGGTATGAAGCTGCTATTTTCATTGAAACTTCATCAGGTTGTGTAATGACAGAATTATTTTTGTTTTTAGCTTGCGCTTTTATCTTATCATCTGTAGCAGCGTTTCTGATAGAGACGTAATGACTTTCTAAATTACTAAAACGATTTTGAAAAAAAGATTGTCTAATTTTCATAACTTCATCAATCTCTTTTATATTTACAACACGATTTAATACTTCAGATTTTTTTTGAAACTCTTTATAAAGTTTCATTATATAAGCATCAACCTTATTGTCACGAGCTGTGCTAATAAAATTAAGCTTATTAACCATTAAAAGCTCAAACAATGAGTATGATCCTATATACACTCCATTCATGTTTGAAAGAAGGAAAAGTACCATATCAACAATATCCACGCATATTCTAGAAGGCATATCAGCAGGTTTATATTTAATAATTCCATTTAGCATCTTACATATTAAGACTTGAAGCATCAAATTATGGTTAAGAGCAGCGCCACCAATTTCAAGGCCTTTTTTAGTGTAGTCATAAACTTTTTTAGTGCTCTTAACGGCATCAGCTGCCATACCAGCTACAGCACAGCTGCCAAAATCAAGCCCAAGTAAACAAACTGATAAACTAACACCAATCAAAGTCCCCCAGCAATCAGGAATAGTCAGATCAAGAGCAAATGCTCCTATTTCACCAAGTCCTATGCTTTTAAGTAACTCTAATGCCGAGTTTCCTGAAATATTTAAAATCTCAGCTAAAATACTAGTTAAGTCGAAATTATTAGCAAATAGTACTTTAGCTCCTTCATTAGCATTCTTAACTAATTCGTAATACTCTAGTACTTTTGAATCCCCTACTATTGACCAAAATTTTTTCGCTGTAGCATGACCTATGCGTTTATTATCACTTAATTTTTTCAATAATCTAATACCGTTTTTAATAGAATTAGGCTGTTCCTCAGCAAGCAAAATAGCAGGATAAGCTTTTAAAGATGCTGTTACACCTCTAAGATAATGATCTACAGGGTTAGATAATAAATTGTGGTAATTCTTTTCTAAAAAAGGAGTATGGTTTTTTTTACTAAACTCTTTCATGTTTTCAAGCTCAACATTTATATCTATACTATTAAATAATATATAGATAGTAGTTAATTCATACAACAATCATAATAATTATAAGTGCAAATGTGCTTAATTTTTAAACAGCTATTCTGGTGTTAATACTATCTAATAGTATTTTTTCTTGGTAAAATCAAAGTGTGTGTAAAATAATGGAGATAGTATTATGAAAGCTTGCTTTAAAGAAAACCAAGAGTGTTGTAAAAAAATGGCTAAATGTGCTTTAGCTGTCTTTTTAACTATTTTAGGCGTTGCCGTGGCATTAAAGATAATTACCTTAATCTTAGCTATATTACCAGGATCTAGCTATGGTGATGCTTGGTTAGTTGTTATAGCTGCGGTTATTGTATTGTTTGCTTTAAAATACCACAAAAAAGATAACTGTAATTCTAATTGTGCTTGCCCTTGTTATGACAATGATAACATTTGTAGTGATGAAAATACAAAACCTAAGAGCAGCAATAAAGATAAACAATCAAAAGTTTAATTTTTTCTATTTTTCTTTATATCTATTTCATAGAAACTAATTATATATTAATATATTATAATTATTAAAAACCTTAACCATTCAAATAAATGCTATATTTAAAGCAAGATTGTTCTTTAACTTTACAGGAATGTTTAGAAAAATATAATAAAAATTACCCTTTTCTGAATGCAAATAATGGTCATGATGAAGCAAGTAAGTGGTTTAGAAACCATGATATTACTCATGTGATTTTTGGTACAAAACCTTTTCAAATAAGAGGAGAGGCTATAAATGATATTTGGACTTTAATTGGTTCAAATGTTACTTTTAAAGGTTATAAAGAATTTTTTAAATTTGTTGATTATAAAACTGTTATCAATAGTTACCTCAAGAAATACAAATATAAATTCATAGTTTACCTTGTAACGTTAGGCTATATTCCTATCTGTGTTTTAGCAGCTTTTAGAGCCTTTAAAATGACTAAGAAATGGGATTGGTATAATTATGATAATTACCTAAACACACCTGTTAAAGATATCCGAAAAGAATTTAATATAAAGGTTATAAAACCTTAGATGGACTGCATATATCATTACTATAATAACATAGAACTAGAAACCTAGTATTTTCAATAATATTACCAAAATAACTTAACTTAATTAAATCGTAAATACCCAATTATTTGCAGAATAAGGTTTCCCAACATAATGGCAAAAATATTGCCTTAGAAAGCTACTATCATATTCTTCCTTAATTGATCTATATAAGTCAATTATGTTCATGCTTTGGTTATTGCGAAGGTAAATTTGATCTATAAAAGCAAGTACGAGAAAACCACAATCATTATTGTCCTGGAACGGTTCAGTAAAACAAACTAATTGATAATGGCCTGTCTCTTTTAGTTTAATTTTTGATTTAGCCCATTCGGTTCGATTACCATTTAATGAATCAAAAAAATAAATCTTCTTGTTTACTGTATCAATCATAAGCAACATAAAGTGCCAGTTTCCGAAACTAATTGGTAAGACAATTAAACTATTTCTTGAAATTGCTACTAACTGGTTAATTTCCAATAGTATACTTCCTTCTTCGATTTCATTACTAAGTATTGTTCGACAAGGTTTTATTATAAACTTACCCTCTTGGTTTAAACTAATGACACTTTCCTGATGCCTTTTACCAATGCAAATATCAACAAAACCGTTAGAAATAAATGATGCTCGCTCTACCCTATGACTAGCTATATCTTGCACAATGTCAAGAGCCATAGAAGATCGCAATTCTGGTGTAAGTAAGTTTAGAGGAGCTAAATTTTGGCTAATTGAGACTACCAATTGGTCATTTACTTCAATATTTACTGAATTTTCATTCATAAGATTAAATTTATCTTTAAAATCACCAGTATTTTTTTTGTTTAATTCTTGCTTATATCGTTCAAAACTATTTCGATTGCCCGTAGATACTCGTTGAAACTCAAAATCTGTCTTAGAAAGATTAATTTGTTTGGTTTTTTCTGCTATATATTCAGATAAGTCTCGATTTAAAAACGCATATAGGAGTCGCACATTATCATTACGTTTACTGGTTTTTTGTAGACGCTTATTTGCAACTGCTATAATATTTTGAATTTGTTGGTTAGGATTAGACGACGATCCTTTAGAAATTATTGTTTGAATTTCTTTAATTCCTTTAGCAAGATTGTTCGTTGTATAAAAGTAATCAATAGCTGCACCAAATCCTAAAGACGCCACATGCCACCATTTAAATTTATATAGTCCCTGGTAATTTCGACTTCTTTCAAGAATATCTTGGTATATAATAGTAATAATTTGGTTATACTCATAACATAATAATCCACATGGCAAAACTGTATTTTCATTGTATTGAGGAAATATAACGTGCTTTGTTAAGTATAATTCATAAGAATCAACCG
This sequence comes from Allofrancisella guangzhouensis, assembly GCF_000815225.1. Lineage (GTDB taxonomy): Bacteria > Pseudomonadota > Gammaproteobacteria > Francisellales > Francisellaceae > Francisella > Francisella guangzhouensis. The sequence continues at coordinate 233,104 of NZ_CP010427.1, forward strand.
CACGCTTTAGATCTTTAAGTTTAAAGCACTTTGTGCTTTTACTATCAAATATGGCCTTTAAAGCCTGAGCTTGTTTATCTCCTGGATTAGAAAGACGTTTATTGAACGCCTGATCATTTTCTAAGTTGTATATAGCAAATAAATCTGAACGCGATAATATAATAAAATTATCATTATCTTTCATAAAGGTATAAATATATTCAAGTTCATCGTAGACTTTGGTGAAACACTCAATCAAGCTAAATTCACAGTATGAACTATCAAAGAATTTTACTTTATCAAAAGATCTAACCTTAAGGCTTGCTATACTTTCTTCAATAAATAATTGCAAAAAATGAAGATCAACACTGTTATCTTCTTTAAAACGATCTGTTTCAGCACCTGATGAAAATATAACGTATAAATTAATGATTTTGGTATTTAGCTTCAAATCAGAAACTACTCTATCTAAGTAGGTAGTCTTAAAATCCGTGTTAATTGCTATTTGAAAATCTTCCAACAATTTATCTAGAAATTGATCAAAGCGCTCATAATTTTTTTTATCATACTGATCACCGAATATTCTAATAATACTATCCATATAATACTCACACATGTTAATGAGCATCTTTAAGAAAAAATAAAATTTATTCGTGGTGTCACGTGGCACAATTTCTCTACCTGATTCACGTTCGTGAATAATTCCTAAAATTTCATAATCCTTCTTATAGTTTGGCTGAAAAGCGATCTGACCTTCGCCTTGTGTATTAAGCGCAAGTTGTAAATTTTCATTCTTGTTAACATTGCCAAAACCTTCAAGCATTGGCAGATCTCTATAGCGTGTAACCACAACCTCTTCATTACGAGCAAAAGTTTTGGTCAAATAATATGCTAACATATCAATAAATCTTCTATTAGCTTTAAATGGTTTTAATCCTGTAATTAAACGTTGAGAAAAACATGACATATCAAGATATACAAGCTTCTGGTATAAACTACTAAAAACTTCTTTTGACTGTAATAAGTTTTCTTTACATTTTGATTTACCTATCGCTTTAATAATTGCTTCCATATCCAGCATACGGTTAATATTATCAATTGTTGATTTAATTTGCTCAAGGTTTAATCTAGTTTTCTCTATAAAACAGTTTATAAAAAGCTGACATCTTTCCTTTAAGAAATTATTTGCTTGATTCTTCTTAAGGTCCGATGTTTTATATTGCTGTAACTTTTCAAGTAATTTTAATAGCCTACTGTAATCATTATCTAAATTAACTAACCGGAGAATTTTCCCCATACTCTTCACGCCAGCCCTACGCCAAGCTGCAAAAATATCTGAAGTATAAAAACCCTTAAAGTTTTCAACCTTAGCTCGCGTTTGAGTCAAAAATCTATCATTATAACTTTTTATAAATACTACCATTGCAATTGCTGTAAGTGCTGGAACCCCGCCAAGTTCATATAACTGTCTAAGTTCATTTTGGGCTTCTATAAACTCATTATTTGTAACAATTAACTCAAATTGATATTGACCATCTGCTTGGTAAGCTAAGGTCTGTGTATCTTGATCTAAACCAGAAAGAGTAAAACCAGTTCTACCGTATTCACAGCTTTTCATAAATTCAATAAACTGGTAGCTTATTTCTACCTTTTCTTTTTTAATATATCTACTTAACAGCTCATGAAAAGATACGGGGTTGAACGCCATATGCGTAAAAATACAACTTTCGATAATCGCAAACTTCTTAAATGCCAGATAGTAATTTTCATTACTTGGATCAATAGTAAAAATTGCCATGTACTTTAATAACATTGCTTGCGCTGATTGCTCAAACTCATTATAAATTGCACCAAAAGCATAACTTAAGTACACCAAATCCTTATAGAGCATTTCAAATGAAGCTCCACTTATCTGCTCAACCCCCAAGAAATAACTGCTAACATGATTACCAAAATTCTCAAAAAATAAAACAAAAGACCTTAGTTTATACCATTCACTATATATGGTCATTAATGGGTATAATGGATGACGATTTGACTCTTTCTTTGCAAGTTGGTACTGTTTATTTACACCATATGGAGATGAATAACAAAATTCTTCCAAGCAATTTTTAGTAATTGGAAGAATTTCGCTATGAAAATCTAAAAACAAATGTTTAATTGCCTCTTGATCATCCTTTTGGACATTATTTTGATCACACACATCACTTAATAATTTGACCGGGTTCATTTCAATACTTGCAATCATCTTTGCTTTAGTTTTAACTATGCCACGAATAGCCTTATCATCATAAACTGTTCCTGTATATATTTCGTCATAAATTTTAGATAATTCATCATATCTTGCTAAAGTAGCTGACATTATTTTATGATATACCAAGCAAGAGAAGCTATCCCTTTTATTGTTTAATCGCAACATCAACTCATCTAATGCACTACACCACTGCTGAAATCTAGGAAGCTTCCTTGTATTAACAACCGTCTCTCTTGGTAAAGATAGCTGATCCTTAATTTCAATATCTAACTTTGATAAACGCATACTTAACTCATGAAGCATAGCAACCGCTAAATTTAATTTTGATAATAAAATAGCTTGTTTTAAACTAACATTTAGTTTTTTACGCTTATATGCTTTCAAAGCTTCAGCATGTGTCTTGATTTGTTTAAGCTCTTTAAAATACTCATTTGTCTTTTTTTGTATATTCTCAGCGTTAACCAAAATTGACCTTAATTTCTCATCTATAGCACCTTGTGCAGCTTTTGGGAACTCTGGATACAGATCTTTACTAATGATATAATAACTTTCAGATTCACGTATTTGTTCTGAAATCTTATTGTATACCTCTATATAGTTATTAAAATCAGCAAAATAACTCAATACATAGTAAAGCATTTCATAGTAATAACCGTCTTCAAACCTTTTTCCTCTTAACTTAGAGCTGATTTTTTTATGCAATCCTGATTGCCCATAACGTTGGTCCAGCCTTTCTAAGAATTCTGCTTCAGCATTATTATTTTCTTCAATAATTTCAGTAGGCATAAGTAAGGCATACAAGTAATAAGGTGCATTTTCTGAATTTTGAATTTTCTCTAATACTTCAGTGTAACCATTCTCCTTAATTGCTAAAGTATGCACAGCTTTTAAAAGCATGGCTAATGGTTTAGCACTATAAAAAGCCTGAACCAAAGAGTAACTATATAACACAACGCCTATACCATTAACAGAAGTGTTTTTTTGTTTTGTTGATGTTTGTAAATTAATCTTTGCCACTAGATCTTGATGATATTGTTGTAACAAAATAGATGCCTTAGCTTTTGTAAGAGGATTCTCAAGCTGCTTAAGCAACTGTTCTAAAGTAATTTTTGAAGCTCCTTCACCAATGATAATTGGTTCAAGACCTTTTAAAGATGATATAAACTTTGCTAAACTTGTCTCTGCTGATTGGTATATTGGCTCACCATCCTTACCTAAATTTTTTACCAATGATAGCATAGCTAGCAAATCATCTTGCATATAAACGATACTAACTGCTTTGTCTATATATTCAAAGTCATTCATTATTACCTCCTTCTTGGATTTTATTGCATACTTAAAACTTTTAACCAATCTCTAAAGCTGCTTACGTTGTGCCGTTTTAAAATACTGGCTGACAAACTGATGATTGAATAAGACAACTCTCTGTTACTTAAGTTGTCTAAAATATTCATATCTTATGATCCCCAATTTAATAAGAAATTATATGCTATAAAACGTCGTTGTCTTGCGATGTAAAAATTAAACTAGGCTTCGGTATCCCACCTTTTTATTTAGCCACATCAGATGTTTTTACTTTTTCAAACAGTTTTTATATACTTTGACACTTAACCATACACGCTAAAAATATGATTTTATATAGGGCATTTTTGATAGGCGATATCTTTTTTTAATAGAAACTGTGATAATAAAAGTTCAATAAATTTTCATTATTAGTTTAACTTTAAAGGAAAGACTAGAGTTTTACTGTTATACATCAGATTCTGAAAGTAGTTGTAGTTGTATTTTTACTACTAGTAATAGAAAGAGAAAAATTAAGCAAGACAGGACCGTACACATTCTCCGCTACACTTTAGGGCACTATCAGCTCACTTAAAAGCACCAACATCATTTAAGTATATATTAATACAATTGGCACAAATTTTAACTTCTAATAGGTTTTCATCCGCTTTTTTCTTTGAAGGAGTAAAGTTATTCTTTATAGCTAGTCTGATGTGTTTATCAATTATATTTTTTCTAAAGGCACACCTATCACATATTGACTTACCACACACCCTACAATGGTGTCTGTGAAATAGTTTTAATTTTGTTTTCTTACAACACCTACAAATAGACGTATTTTTTTCCCATTCATATTTGTTTTTATCTTCATATATAAGGTCAAATATGTATAAATTTAAATCGCTATTAGTTTTTCTTAAGGTTAGTTCAGTAGTTTGAAATGAAATATGAGTATATATAAATAGCGGCGTAGGAGCACCTTCATTACGTAGTTCAATTACGTTACCTTGAACTATTACGTTATATTTTTTTAGAAAAGCTGTTATTTTCTCAATATCTTCTGCATAAAATTTATCAATAGATCCAGGAATAATATAATAATACTCTAATTTTTGGATATTTTTTTTAGATACATTTCTATCTATAGTGTCCAAATTTTTATATTCAAACCCACCCGACTGTAAGTGAGCAGCAAATAGAATGATCTCATCATCGTCTGTTTCATCCAAACAGCATATCAATAAAAATGCTACACAGGTGAATAAAGGTCCAATAGCTATCGTGCTTTCATCAGGTTTGTTTATATTTTTAAAAACATATTCTTTATCTATAAACAATATGTCATCAAATTCTGATAGCAATTTTATAACTAATACTCCGCAATTGGTTACTTACAAGTTCCGATGTTATCATAGTTTCCGAGTATATAATTTAATTTCACAGCAATAGCACAAATATTTCTAAACTCAAAAAGAAACTAGAGTTAAATATTCAACATTTACTTCTTTTTCGTTTAAAATAGTCACAAAAAGCTCAAAGAAGTAGAATATGGAAACAATATTAGCAAAAATTGTTCAAGCAAAGAGAAAGTGGCTTTTTGCAAAAAAAAGATTATTTCCTCTAAAAATTTTTAAAAATGAAGTTATTAAAACAGACAGAGATTTTTATAAAGCTTTAAAATCCGAAAAGGCCGTATTTATCTTTGAGTGTAAAAAAGGTTCGCCTTCTAAAGGTATTATCCGTAAGAAATTTAAGCTTAATGAAATAGCTTCTGTATATAAAAATTATGCTAATGCTATCTCTGTACTTACAGATGAAGAATTTTTTATGGGAAGTTTCGCAAACTTAGAGATAGTTAGAAATCAAGTATACCAGCCTGTTTTATGTAAAGATTTTATTATAGATGAGTATCAAATTTATTTGGCTAGACACTACAAGGCTGATGCTATTCTGCTGATGCTTTCAGTATTAGACGATCAAGAGTATAAAAAATTAGCAAAGACCGCTAACAGATTAAACATGGGGGTTTTAACAGAAGTAAGCAATGAAAATGAATTGCAAAGAGCTATAAATCTAAAAGCAAAAATTATAGGTATTAATAACCGAGATCTTAGAGATTTAACTATAAATTTAAATACAACAAAAATACTAGCTCCTAAGATACCTAAAGATACTATTATAATTTCCGAATCAGGTATTTATAAAAACAAAGAAGTTAGAGACTTAAAAAATTACGTTAATGGTTTTCTTATAGGTAGCTCCCTTATGGGAGAACGCAATCTAGAACTTGCTGTAAGAAAAATAATTTATGGATTTAATAAAATTTGTGGTCTAACGTCTATAGAGAATGCCCAAAAGGCATATAACGCTGGAGCTGTGTATGGTGGATTAATTTTTGTAAAAAATTCTCCTCGTAGTATTGACTTTGACTTAGCAAAACAGATAACTAAGAAAGTTGGCTTAAACTATGTGGGTGTATTTGCTGACGCTGATATTAGTGAGATTGTAGACTTTGCTTATAGTTTAAAATTAAACGCGGTTCAACTTCATGGTAAAGAAAATCAGCAATATGTAGATGATTTAAAGGCTAAGTTACATAAAAATTGCCAAATCTGGAAGGCATACGGTGTAAACAAAGAAATTCCAAGGTTTTTGGAGAACGTTGATTATCACCTTTTAGATACTCAAATAGATGATAAAAAAGGTGGAACAGGAAAAGCATTTGATTGGAGTATTATAAAAGATAAAAAAAATATAATCTTATCAGGCGGACTCAATGCTACAAATATAAAAAAAGCAATTGAACTTAAATGTTCTGGCTATGATATAAACTCAGGAGTAGAATCTAAGGTTGGTGAAAAAGATCAGAAAAAATTAGAAGAAATTTTTGAAGTAATTAGAAATTACTAAGACCCTATCTTTAATTCAATCCGCGCATGGGTTTTTAAGTCTAGAAATTTATAACCTCATTGATTACAATTTCCTAGAACATTCAAAGGAGATAAAACATGTCTACTCAGAGCTTACTTATTAAAAATGCTACAGTCGTAAATGAAGGAAAAATTTTTAAATCTGATGTTTTCATAGAAAATGACAAAATAACCCAGATTAATAATCAAATAAATAAAACAGCTGATAAAGTTATAGACGCTTCAGGTCTTTATTTATTACCGGGTATGATTGATGATCAGGTACACTTTAGAGAACCTGGATTAATGCATAAAGCGGATATAGAATCCGAATCAAAAGCGGCCGTAATGGGAGGTATTACCTCTTATATGGAGATGCCAAATGTTAATCCAGCAACTACAATAATTGAAAGATTAAATGAAAAAAAAGAGCGAGCATCCCAACGTTCACATGCAAACTATGCTTTTTATTTAGGAGCTACAAATAATAATGTCGATGAGCTTAAGCGTTTAAAACCAAATGATGCCTGTGGAGTCAAAATTTTTATGGGTGCTTCAACTGGTGATATGTTAGTAGATAACCAAGAAACATTAGAAGGTTTTTTTGCTAATAGTCCTTTACTAATAGTGACTCACTGTGAAGATACACCTATGATTAAAGCAAATGAGGATAAGGTCCATGAAAAATATGGTGAAAATGTACCATTTGATTTACATCCTGATATTCGTTCACGTGAAGCTTGTTTTAAATCATCTACATTAGCAGTAACTTTAGCAAAAAAATATAACTCTCGACTACATGTTTTACATTTAACTACAGCGGAAGAGATGGTTCATTTTAGCAATGAGTTACCACTAGAGCAAAAGCGAATTACAGCAGAAGTTTGTGCACACCATTTATTTTTCTCACGTAAAGATTATGCCGAGAAAGGAGCTTTAATTAAATGTAATCCAGCTATAAAAGAAGAAACTGACCGTTTGGCTCTTTTAGAAGCAGTTAAAAATGACGTGATAGATGTGATAGCTACAGATCATGCTCCGCATACTTGGGAAGAAAAGCAAGGAACATATTTTAAAGCACCGGCTGGTTTACCATTAGTTGAGCAAGCACTTATTTCAGTTTTGGAACATTACCATAAAGGTTTCTTATCACTTGAGCAAGTAGCACAAAAAACAGCTCACGCACCTGCTATAGTTTATAAAGTTAAAAATCGTGGCTTTATTCGTGAAGGTTACATGGCTGATTTAGTATTAGTTGATTTGAACAATCCACATACAATAACTGATGAAAGTTGTCATTATAAATGTGGTTGGACACCTTTTGCAGGTTATACATTTCAGTCAAAAATCCACTCAACTATTGTAAACGGTATACTAAAATACCATCAAGGAAAAATAGTAAGTGATAAAAAAGGTCAAGCTTTAGAGTTTGACCATCAGTTTTAACTAAAATGATATAAAGTAAAATGATATAAAGATTTGATAGTTTATTTATGTTTTAAAGCCTCTCTTATAACTAACCTTTGAGGTATTTTTACATGTAAAAAAAGCACAAACTCACTATAAAGAACTTGATTAAGTTTATTTTTAGGAGTATTATCAGCAAACTTTTTATAAATCAAACTAGAGATAATTAAACAAGATGTTTTGGAATATTATTTTTGGTAACCCAATCTCAAAAACAGAATTAGAAAAGTACACCTTACCTAAAAAATTTGCCCTCCCAATACTATCATCAGATGCTTTATCATCAGTTGCTTATGCTACGGGTGAAATATTAGCAACCTTAGCAGTAGCTGGCGTGGTGGCTATGGGAATGTCATTTCACATTTCTTTATTTATTATTGCTTTAATTGTGATTGTAGGAATATGTTATATCCAGACTATAAATGCTTATCCTAATGGTGGAGGAGCATACGTGGTTGCTAAAGAAAACTTAGGAATCCCAGCTGGATTAGTAGCGGCATCCGCATTACTTATAGACTATGTTTTGACCGTTGCTGTAAGTATTTCAGCAGGCATTTTAGCTATTACTTCAGCTTTCCCTGGATTAATAGAGTATAGAACTTCAATGGCAGTGTTTGCGATAGTCCTCATGGTGTGGGTAAACCTAAGGGGTATAAAAGATACAGCAACAGCGCTTGTATGGCCAACCTATGCTTTTGTAGTAATCATCATAATTATGGTAGGCATAGGAACATTTAATTTATTTACAGGTAGTTTACACCCGATTGACTACTCAAATGCTGCAAAACATCTGGTGGTAGTTAACCAAACTTTGAGTGTTACTTTAATCTTGCGAGCATTTTCTTCTGGGTGTTCAGCAATGACAGGTATAGAAGCTATAGCTAATGGAGTGTCTCTATTCCGTCCAGATAGAAAAAAGAATGCAATCATTACACTTATTATATTAATGATCTTATTAATAGTTATGTTTGCAGGCATCTCTTATTTATCTTATAAGCTAAAAATTCATCCTTTGGTAGATCAAAGTGAGTTATCTCAGCTGGGACATAGTGTTTTTGGGGATGGTTTAGCTTACTATTTTTTACAGCTGGCTACTTGTCTGATACTTATAATTGCTGCTAATACTTCATTTTCAGCTTTTCCAATATTGGCATCTATTTTAAGTAGGGATGGTTTTTTACCAGCACAGTTTAAAAATAAAGATGAAAGACTAGCTTTTAGAAATGGTATTATTATTTTGGGACTTTTTGCTATAAGTTTAGTCATACTTTTTAGTGCAGATACTAGCTCTCTTATTCCTTTATATTCTATAGGGGTATTCTTAGCATTTACATTGTGTCAAAGTGGCTTACTAATTTTTTGGTATAAAAATAGAAAAGAAGTTAAAAAGTGGTATCTAAAATCTTTGATAAATCTAGTTGGCTGTGTAACAACATTTGTAACTGTTTTGATAATAACGGAATCTAAATTTACCGAAGGAGCTTGGATCGTGCTAATCGCTATTCCAATTTTGGTAACATTTTTTTGCGGTATAAGCAGGCACTACAAAGCTGTAAGTAAAAGTCTCGAAATTTCCTCGCTAGAATTGCTTGAGATAGAAAAACAAGCGGTAAATGATATAAAAATAATCATACCTATATCAAGCTTACACAAGGGAACCTTAAAAGCTATAGAATTTGCCATGTCAATATCAACTAATATAGATATAGTAACTATAAATATAGACCACATTGAGACAGAAAAGCTAAAAGCAGATTGGGATAGATTTAAAATCAAACATGAACTTATAGTTATAGAACCTAAGATACAATCTTTTGTATATTATTTTATTAAGTATGTAAAAGTAAGTGATAAAAATAATTCCAATGAGCAATTATCAACTATAGTTTTGCCAAAGGTGCAAAATCGTAAATTTTGGCATGGGATGTTGCATAACCAAAGAGCTTTCTTGCTTAAATGGGGTTTAAAAAGTATAAGTCAACAAGGTGATACTCGCGTTGTAATAGAGGTCCCTTATCAGATATAAATAAAGATTTAAAGTTAGTGCCTATTTATCTAGGTTATTTAAATGAGCTTTTTTATAAAAACCCGTTTAGTTATATTCAACAAGGTTTGCTATACTAATACAAAATACTATTTTAATAACTAACTTTAAGAAAAATTATATGAAAATAATGTTCTCAGCCGATGGTATTTCTAAGTCTGATTTAGAAAAAACAGCTATTATTTCAAAATATGTTGACTGTATAAAAATAGGTCATATCTTATGTTCTACTCTTTCTTTTAAAGAGATTCATGAACTTGTAGGCGATAAAGATATATTTTTAGATTTTAAATTACACGATATTCCAAATACTGTTAAAACAGCCATTGAAAATTATTCAAAAGCTATTTCAAACTTTAAATATTTCACTTTTCATGGTACAGCTAGTGATGAGATGGTAAAAGCAGCTCTTAATGCAGATACACAGGCTACACCTTTAGCAGTGATTACACTAAGTAGTGATGCTAGTTTTGATAAACAAGATAGTTTAGTTAAGTTTGAAAGATGCGTGAATTTAGGTGTGGAAAACTTTATATGTCATCCACATTTAGTTACAGATGTAAAAGCTAAATTTGGTAATAAAATTAAGTTATATGTGCCAGGTGTTAGACTTGAATCAGATTCTAAAGATGACCATTTTAATGCTTTAACTCCGCAAAAAGCCAAAGAGTTAGAAGTTGACTATATAATAGTCGGAAGACCTCTATTAAAAGCTGATAATATTATAGCTAAGTTACAAGAATTTATATAAAAATTATGCAAAATCAAAACTTAAAGAAAATAATAATCTCGCCGCCATTTGGGAAATATATTAAATTTAAAGAAACCTCTAATGTCTATGGGTCTTTTACAGTAAATAGACGTTGGGGCCTTATAAAACAAGCTATAAAAACAATTCGCAAAATAGAAAAAAATGCTTGGCGTAATAAGATAGGTTTACGTAACCCTGGTTTAGCAAACATAAAACCACCGAAAAGATCTCAAGATATTATTTCATTAGCTGCTTTAGAGATAGCAGACTGGCATAGCTTTGCAGCAACTTTAGAAACACAAAAGTTTGCTAATCATAAAAATATAGAAATTAATATAGGTTGCCCTAACGCTAGGATTGCTGATTTTCCAGCTGAACTAGCTTATTTATTTGAGGGTAGAAATATAATTATCAAAATGCCACCAACTATAGATATTAACACTAAGATAAGAAAATATGTAGAGATTGGAATAACAACTTTTCACCTTTGTAACACGATTCCTACTGATAAAGGCGGAGTATCAGGTTATCCTTTACAAAAATATACTCTTCCTGCTATAAAAGCAGCTAGAGAAGAGTTTGGCAATAATATAACTATAATTGGCGGTGGTGGGATATACACGTTAGAAGATGCCCAAAAATACCTAGATGCTGGGGCTGATCATTTATCTCTAAGCACAGTTTTATTTAACCCTATTAAAGCAAGGAAACTTATAAAAAGGTTATTGTATATAGAGGATTATTAGCTAGATTGTATTCTGAAAGTTTGATATATTGGAAGTATCAGTCAGAGAAGTTACTGTCTGCCGAATGCGTTAGTAATTTTATCTCTTGACATACTCTAATATCTAAATGCAGGATGGTGTTATTTCAGAGCTAGAAAGTATCCACTTATTTTATTGAGTTATTTTTAAGTCTTTCTGGTAAGCTACCAGTTGCTTCATAGTATATTTGGTTCAACCTTACTAACTCTTCAGGATGTGCTTTAAAATATTCTTCCCCATTTACTTCTCCATCTAGGGACTCATCTGATGTGTCATTGGATAAATGATAATACCCCCATCCTGTAAGAGCAAATCTGCAAGGAGATCCGTCTCCTGTATCAGCTATTAAAATCGGCATTGCTTCGTAACCGGAACCCTTGCTAGTTAAAGTATATACTACTCCCTGTATAGGAGTCACTTTTATATTACAATAATGATCTTTACCGAACGGTTTACTAGCTAAACCATCCTCCACAACAGTCTTTTTCAAGGGATCAAAATATTGCATATTAAAGATTATTCTGTCTGCCTTACCATTCCTCGCAGTATAAGCAACAGGTCCATTTACTTCATATAAATGAGAATATGGATTATAAGCATCCCATGAATTTCGCTCACCTGGAGTACCTAGATGAATTGAGCTCTCCTCTTTACCAGACTCGTTATAAACTTTTAATTCATAGTTAAAGTTACATAGAGAAGGAGATGTTTCAGCCCCTTTACAACTCTCTGGTTTTACATCATTTTTAAAGTAAATACCTACATGATTGTCAGCATAAGCACCTGCATAGCCTAATGCACATGCGATTATTAGTCCTAGTTTTTTCATAAACCATTTCCTTTTTATTAGATTAAATTTACTTATATATTACAAATAAATTTTATAAATTTCAATTATTTTTTTAAAAAAATAAAAAATTATTTATTATATTTTATAAACCATGTAAAAACAAAGTAAATATAAAGGATAATTTTGCATGGGTCTTCGTTCAAAACGATACCTTGAAAATAATTTAATAGATAATAATTATAGTAATTTAAGGACTACTCTGATAGTAATAGTTTTATTTACGCCAAGTAAAAATTAAGTCGTTTTATATCTTTGATTAAATGGTTACAAGTCTTAGGTTTGTAACTATTTTTTCAAACTAATTACCCAAGATTTATAGATGTTCCTTTAATAGTAACACCACTAGAAGAAAGCTCTATTGAGCTTGCTCCACATTTTATGATTACTGTACTAGAATTTATTTCTATACTATTACTGCCACATTTTAGTGTAATTTTATCCTTACACTCAATAGTTGTTTCTTTAGCCGTTAATTTAGCTGACTCATCTTTCTGACTTAAAATCAAAATGCTTTTCTGATTTGCATTTAGGATTATATCATCAGAAGTTATTTCAAAAAAATTATTATTATCTGCCATAATATCATTACTCGCTTTCTTTACAGCTTATATACCCTTTATCATCTACTGTACAGTTCCATGAGTTTCCAGCAGGGTCAGGTATATAATATCTCCAGGTGTTATAATCTTTTCCTATATTCATAACAAAATATATAGCTCCAGGCTCATTCTTAGACTTAAACGACAATGTGTCCGTTAGATCCTGAGGATGAACTAACTTTGTTTGATGGTCACTATCTAAGATTTGTTTGCTAAGAGAGTCATACGTTGCCTGAGCCATCTTATCCATAGAACTAGGTTGCTCATAAACTACCAGGTAATTATTACCCGCATTTGCCTGAGGAGAAGATTTTAAATTAACGTAAAACTGGTTTTTTGGTATAGTTGTTGTTGTACAACTTGATAGCAAAGCTAATGTAGCGATAGCTACACCAAAGGTAAGTTTTCTCATCACATATTCTCCATAATATTTACTTCATTAAGCATTTTAAATACATTATTAAATTGGATTTTAAATTTGATAGCTACGTTATTTTGCTTCCACGTATATGTGTCGCTGTCTTTGTTTGCTTTATCAAGAAGCTTTAGAAAAGACCAATAGCTTGAATGTATTTCGATAGAGTTAATTTGATCATGGTTATCTATATACCCCACAGAGCTAGATTGCTGCTCAAACCATTTATATTTTAGAGTTATAGGTTTCTGTTCGGTACTAATTCCTATGACTTTTTCATTACCAGCACTTAGGATAGTCATTTTAATAAAAGTATCATTTGCCAAAAGGGTATTCGGTGTTGGCATTATGTTTAATGTGATGTCTAAAGGTTTTGGTTTTCCAGATTTATCCCATAAAGAGTTTGTAAGTTTTTGGACACTATTAAGGGTACTAATCATATTTTGAGTGTTAGAGCCAAATAGATCTGGAATTTTAGCTGTCCATTGTTCATTTTTGTATTCAAATATTCCATACATATCTTTTTCAACAGTTTTCCAAAACTTTCCTTTTGGACCAAAGACTTCCGTAAGCTCCTTGGGAGAAGCAATTTTATTAAGATTTTCTGAAAAAGGATACCTCCCTTTCTGCTTATCAATTATTGATTCTATATCTTTTTTCCAAAGTTTGCTTTTATATTTGATAAGATAAGGTTTTCCAAAGTTCATAATATTCTTCAAAGGAGCAGTAAAAATAATAGAATTCTCTTCACTTATATTGTTTTTCTTAAGCAAAGAATTTACTTTACATAAGTAAGATTCTTTTGATTTTGTGTATAAGTTAAGAGTTATTTTATTTATAGCATCAGCTTTGTCATTAGAGTTATTAATTTCATTAGCTATATTTCTTATTATTTGATTATACTGGTTTATATCATTAGGGTTAGAAATCATTTTGTTAACATTTTGGAAATATGAATCAATTACGCTTAATTGAGGTATTTCCTTAAAAGCTTCTTTGTCAAAAGTCGTGTTCTTAACAAGAGTTTTTAACATATTATTAAACTGGGAACTAGTCGATGAGATAAGCAGCAAAGAAGAAACTATATCGTTAAGATTTATACTATGTTTATATGAAGTTATAAGCTTAATATATGATTCTTTATAATTGTGTATATACGTTTGTAAAGCATTATTATAGTAGTTATTAATAGCAGAACTATTAATACCATGTTTTTTTAGGAGATTAATAACTTTTTTATAAGAAGATATCTCTGGTAATACTATCTCTTTTAAACCAATTTTAGTATATAACATTGAGATATTACCATAATAGCTACCATTATCAGCTACATTAATCACAAATTGCTTTATGGTACTTTTATCTAAAAGTTTAGGCTTTGATAATACAAGATTATTCATTATGTCATTATAAACCGCCTGCATAATTACCTTGTACCAGCTTGGCTTTGTTATTTTTAGATCATTAGGTAAATGTTTTTTTAATTGTTTATTTGTTTTTTCTAACAAATCAAGAGCTGCCTGAAGATTGTCTACTCCAGTATCACTTGTTAATGGGACCAATCCTTTTATGTCTTTAAGCTCACCCGAAGTTTTAGTAGTATCTTTGATCTTATTGTAAAGATTTTCAAGAAACTCTCTATTGTATTCCGATAAAGAGTTTTTCATTTTAGGAAAAATTTTTTCCATAAATATGTTTATAACTTGTTGTTTTGCTACAGGTAGATCTATCTCCTCTAAAAATATATGTAAAGTTCTTAGGTTAACAGTGCTGTTGTCTACCACATATGATTTAGCCATTTCATAAACATGGGTATTAACAAATAAATCCTGGTATGTTAAATCATTAAGATCCTTAGTAGCTATATTTACGTTTAGTTTTGGTACAGAAGCGCTAACATACGTTGTAATAGCATCTTCAGGTATATTTGTTACTAAGCTCCATATTTTTATATTTGATTTTATTAGGTTTTGCAAAAGAACATTTTGAGGTGCAATAAGCATTAAGAAGACAAAAGTCCTATCTATACTATTTTCTGAGGATGAGGAATTTTCTAATAATTCTAAGAGTTGATGCTGAATTTTTACACTTTCATTAACATAAATTCCATGCTCTAACATTTTATCTGGATAAAGAAAGCTATCTATCAGTTTACTTTTTACTTCTAATATAGAATCTTTACTTAGATTAGTCGTCTGTATAACTTCTGTAGGTTTATTTGGAATAGTAAAAAGCTCTTGTTTATACTCACTAATGATATTTTTGTACTTAAAAATATTAGCTGTAAATATTATACCTAGCATGGTTGACATCGATCCAATACTTATCCATATCACCTTTTTAAAATTTTTTGTTTTGTATGGTTGATAACTAAAATCTCCCTGAAATAGGTTCTGGTTAATGCTAGCTGTAGTGTTGTTAAGATATAAAGCAACGTTCTGAATAGCTTTTGTTGTATCTATAAAGTCTAGTTTTTCTAAAAAATATTTATAACAACTATAGACATCGTTGATAAAATAACTAAAGTGCAAAAACTCTTGAGGTTGCTTTTTAAATAGTAGATTACTTGCTAGATTGTTTATCTTCTTAAGATAAAGCTCAAACTCCTCTTTTATATTTTGTGGATTTAAAGCTGGTGATAATAGAGGGATGTTATGTTTTGCAACACAATCAATAAAAGTATTATAGCTAGGATGCTTTTGAATATCAGCAACAGTTAAAACAAAATTAGGTAGTTTTTTGTAAGCTTTTGCTAGCTGAATTATTACTGATCTTAAACTCTTTACCTCTTCTAAAAAAAAAGTTTCATTTTTAACATTTATATGCTCAAATGAATAAACAATAGTTGGAATTTTTCCACAGATTGAACTAATTTTATGGCAGAATTTTCCTAATTCTTTATATATATGGTCTTCGTTAAAATTATTTAGTTCAAGGATATATGCCTGATCTGATAGATAATGATTATAGCTAGTGCTTTGAACTTTATATAATTCTATTCCTAAAGTTTTATTTGTCTCACTTTCGATAACTTTTGAGTTTGATGGATTTACATGAATAAAAAAATTAGCCTTATTTTTAAAAGATTTTTTTGTTTTTCTGTCAGCCTGAGATAATAATTGTCTAAAAGTTTTGTTTAGCCTTAGGGAATTTCCTACCCTAAATTTTGGAAGATACTTTCTTGAATTTTTGATATTAAAAACTAGTAATATAATAATAGCAACAATAAAAATTAATACAAAAGCTAATAATATTAAGATATATAAGTTCATATGTATTTACTCCAAAATCTTATTTTTTGCAATCTACACTTATTTTGAACGACTTATTATTCATCTCCAGGTTTGATGTAGAGCCATTGTCTGTAGGACAGTGGATTATTTTAAATGAGCTTTCTTTATTTCCAGGTATATAAGTATTTTGAATCATCGTAAGTTGTTCTTTGCGATCTTCAAAGATTATTCCTTGGTTTTGCTTTTTATCGCCAGCTGCAAACATGTCTTCTGGAGCAATGTAGCTTTTTATTTTCGTTAAGTTTGCATATTCTTGGAATAACTTAACTTCTACCTCTGTACCTGATTTTAAATAAAATAACATGTTTGCATATGAGAGTAAGGTCATATCAGCAGGTACAAATCTCTTATTTTCTGGTGTTAATTTTGTCCATAATTGAGAAGCCACTTTTACTTGGTATCTAGGTCTACTGGCTGCGTTGGGATCTAAAGTAGCTATCTTATCAAAACTACTATAGTCATCATTTACTGATACGCTTTTACTTGAATCTGCAGTATAGTTAAAAAGTTCAGTTGTGTGAGTCGCTTTTTCATCATCTGACTTTGTAGTGAAAATATATCCACTAATTTTTAGTGCTTTCGGAGCCGGGTAATCTTTATGTTCAGGCCATAGCTCCTTATTATATAAAAACAGATTTGAGTGGCAGTTAAACATTAAAGGAAGTTTACTATTTTTTAGAAGCTTATCTTCAAATTCAAAACTGGTTTTGTCTTCTATTATTTTGCCTTCTTGCCTATCTTCATATGCAAGAGGATGTCTTTTATCATTTTTTGCATAAAGAGGAGTCTTTTCGAGCTTTAATTCAACTTTATGTAAAACCATATTTTTATCATTCTTACCTAAAATAAGAGACCACTCATCTGATGCTAAACTAATAGTGTTTTGTAATGGCAGAATCGAGTATGAGCATGGAATAGAACTAGAGTTTATTTCCAAACCAATGTTTTTTGCTGCGACCCTATTCTTTAACTTAGTTTGGTAATTATCTATTTTTAGTTTAAATAGATTATTAATATCATGCTGTGTCGTATTGTTTTGTTTAAATGACTCTATTGTTTTAGGTATGTTATCTAACTCAGTAACTTTTAGCTGGTGTTTATCTGCAGATTTTGGATTTAGATTTATTACACTTTTTTCTGCCAAATATGGTTTATTATGTATATGCTTGATACCTTGTATATGCTGTTTATCTTCTTTTAAAATACTTTTAATAGGTTTAATTTTTGATAACAACCCAGAGTAGTCAGAAGTTATTGTATATTCATCGGTAGAATAGCTGTACAACAACATCAAATTGTATTGTTCTAAAATATAGCTTACATAAGCAAAAAAACCACCCTTATAACAACCATCTTCACAATTCATACAGATGAAAGGTAACTTTTGTTTAAGTGTTGCCTCGCTACTTTTGTCAAAAGTCAATTTGACTAGTTTATCAAAGGAAGTATTTTGCTCTATAAAGATATCATTATAGGATTGACCACTATACACACTCACCGGTTTTAGCTGTTTCCAAAAAAAACTCATTGAATCACAGAAACTTATTTTGTATAGACCATTACATTTAACTAAAGGTGAATTTACTCCTTTATTTAGCAGATCAAATTTTGGGGACCTTATTAAAGTTTCTCTCGTTTCAACGCTTCCAGAATATGCTGTAAACTTTATTTCTTCATTACTTAAATTCCCATTTTCTTTAATAAATGTTTTTTGGTCATCTCTCAAGAAAAATTCTTGTTTAACCAAAATTTCAAGTTGAAAAGGAAGCCCTTCTGTAAATATATCCATGAGCTTATTACTATATTCAGTTTGGTGTGGATATACGAAATCTACAGAACCAGAAAAACCTCTAGTTTCCAAAGAAAGCTTAAGCTCTTGTATATAGAAGGAATTAATTTCAATACTTTTATCTACCTGTAAGCTCAGTTTTTCATCAAAAGGTATTATTTTTAATCTTATTGTTTGTGTTGAGATTGTTGAATATGTATTTGGAAGTAGTTTTTTTATAAGAGATTTGTGTAATCTTTTGTTTAAGGCACTATTGTCTAAAAGTTCTTCATCTGTAGGTAACATGCCACTTAAGGCCGCATCTTGCTTAAAAAAACTATTAAATTTTTCTGTATATATTAAGTCTATAAGCTTATCTTGAGAAATTTCTTTGATTATGTTTAATAGTATTAAATTATTTATATTATCTTCTTCGCTCATAGTTTTTACACTTAGTTTTTTATGCCGGGTTATTCAATTTTACAAAAAAAAAGGAGTTTCAGTGGAACTTCTACACCAAAAAACTCATGAAGATTAAAAAATATCTAAGTTTTATGATCTTTATAGCCAATATTTTAAAATATTACCAATGTTTATTTATTTAATATTATATAAAAATTAAAGATAAAGTGCTGTAAAAAAAGGCTTTTAATTTTTTTTACTTGTTAGAATGAATCTTATAAATCAAGGCAAAAACCCTATTTTTATAAGATAGAGTGAAAAACAAAGAAATAGGAGAAATGTAAATGGCTGTAAATGATGAAATACCTAAATCACGATTAATGCTTCGTTATAAAACAGAAGTTGATGGCGAATTAAAAGATAAAGAACTACCCTTTAGACTTCTCGTTGTGGGCGACCTTTCTCAAGGTTTATCAAACGATAGAAAACAAGATTTTGATGAAAGGAAAATACGTCATATGGATGGAACAATAGACTCTATGATGAAAGATATGAACATGGAGCTAAATATTTCTGTCGCAAACCGTATAACTCCAACTAAGTCTCCAAATTTAGATGTCAAGTTAAAGATTGATTCAATGAAATCTTTTCAGCCAGGAGTGATAGCTGAAAGTGTTCCTCAACTTAAGTCTTTGATCAAGCTAAGAGAGATGGTTCAAGAATTCGAATCAACAGTTGATAACAATAAAGGTTTTCGCAATTTAGTAAAGGAAATCTTAAGAGATGAATCAACCCTGGAAAAAATAAAACAAGAGCTTCCAGCTTTAGAATCTTTCAAAATGGTTTCAGAAGAAACTACTGATAAAGAGGTTAATGTAGCTAAAGAGGAGGAAAAGTGATGTCTGAAATTACAGCAATAGAAATAAAGGATGAAATTAACCTATCAAGGTTATTTTCTAGTTTAAGTTTAGAAACAACGGAAAATATTCTACAAAAAGTTAACTATGAATATGTTACTGACTCAAATAATCAAACGGATATAACAACAGATGATGTTCTAAGACTTGCTGCAGGTTTATCTGCTATTTTTGCAAACGCAAAAAATGAAGATATGAATCTTTATAATAAGCATTTAACTCGTAATGTTATTAATCGTATTGATAGCATAATTGAAGAGCAGGTAAATGATATTATCCATAATGAAAAATTTAAAGCTCTTGAGAAACAATGGTTATCTATTAATGAAATTTACTTAGATAAACCAAATGACGCTCCTGTTAAACTTTCAATTTTAGATGTTTCAAAAGAAGAGTTATTAGATGACTTTGAAACTAATGCTGTTGATATTTCATCCAGTGATATGTTTAAAAAATTATATGTGAGCGAATATGACCAATACGGTGGAGAACCTTACGGTACAATGATTGGCTTGTATGAATTCCAAAACACACATGATGACATAAACTGGTTATCTCTAATGGGTAAAATAGCTACAGCATCACATGCTCCATTTATAGCAGCAGTTAGTCCTAAATTTTTCGGCTGTGAAACAGCTGAAGATTTAGCAGATATCAAAAATTTAGGTGCACTTATGGAACATCCTAAATATGGGAAATGGAACAATTTCCGTAAAACAGAGCAAGCTGCATATATTGGTTTAACGGTACCACAGTTCCTACTAAGAGCTCCATATCACCCAGATAATAATCCAACTATTGGTAAGTATATTAAAAATTTTAAAGAAAAAATAATAAATCCGCTTTCAAATCAAGAATACACCTGGGGTAACTCATCTGTACTATTTGCTAAAAATTTAATGAGGGCATTTAAAATTACAGGTTGGTGTCAAAGTATTAGAGGACCTCGATCTGGTGGTACTGTAGAAGGACTTCCTGCTCATACCTTTAATATAAGAGGTTATGAGGAGCTAAAGGTTCCTACTGAATTTGTTATACCAGATTATCGTGAGTTAGAATTTGCTAATGCAGGTTTTATGCCTTTTGTATATAAAAAAGGAACTTCTGAGGGCTGTTTCTTTAGTGTTAATTCATTAAAGATGGTTCAAGAATATAAAGATCCAAAAGATTCTGAAAACTCGCAATTAATAGCAAATATTTCTTACACATATTCTATTACTCGCTTAGCTCATTATATAAAAATGATAATGCGTGATCGTATTGGATCATCAGCTACAAAAGAGGCTATTACAAATACACTTTCTAGTTGGATTAATAGCTACGTTACAACAGTACCAAATCCTACTGACCTGACAAAAAGCTATTTTCCTTTTAAAGCTGCGGAAATATCTGTTGAGCCAATAGAAGGAAAAATCGGTTGGTATAAGGCAAATATTGCAATACTTCCACATGTTCAATTTGAAGGTATGGATGTTGAGTTAAGTGTTGATGCAAGACTTAACTCATAAATAGTTGGCATTTAAACAAATAAGGAGAGTAGAGATGTCAGATTTTATAGCTATCGACGGTCAAAAAATGGTTTTAACACCAAATTCACACCCTAGTGCAAATTTAACTAGCCCGTCACCGACCCATGACGCTGTTTTTTTAGAGCTTAAGTTTAGCGCAGAAGCTGGACCAGCAGATCTAAAATCAAAAATACCTTACTATGATGTAGGTACAACGTCTCCAGGCAGTGCTGCTGTGAATTTTAAGTTAGAACATGGTGATTTTGATGCAGTTAACCAAACTGTGGTCCTACACTTACGAACTACAAAAACAATCATTTCTGAGCTTAACAAGGCTATTACAAAACTCTTATCTTCTGGAGCAAAGGCACAGTTGAGTGTAGAAATAGCATCTGCTAATGATAAACAAACTGTAGACCAAGCTAATAAAGGTACCATTGTTAAATATTTTGACCCACAAGGAGCTAAGTTCACTATGTGTGAAGAAAAAACTCGTCAATTCCAACATCTTCTAGCCCATGAGTGCGGAGATTTATATAGCCGTTCAGCTACAAATAATGAAACTGAATTGACAGGAACTATTATTATCTCTGGTAAATGGGAAAAAGGCACACCAATTTCCACATGGACTAGTGACAGTACTCAGAAAATAGTTGTTGGTGTCGATAGTGGTAAATAATAAAGTAGATGTTGAAATCGATAGTATGAATAAAGCAACTAAAGAGCTAAAAAAACTATTTGACACTAACCAAGATTGGAAAGTCTGCAAACGGTCTAATCTTGAGGTTTTAAATGAATGTACTAAGCTTTTGGAAAACCGAAGTTTCCAAGAAGTAATAACCAAGATTATTAAGTACACTCAAGAAAATAGAGTATTAGATATACAATTGTTTTGCCTTTATTTACAAGCTTATTTTAACCTAAATAACTCAGCTGGTAATTTTGTATCAACACTAAGTATTTTGACAGAAATATTAGATAATTATCAGCTGATCTCCCCTATAAATAAAAAAAGTACTATTGTATTACGTAGCGTTATAGCTTTAATTAACGAAAGTAATAATGCTATTAATTATTATTATCCTGATTTTTTAGATAAACAATTACAACAAGTTAAAGAGTTCTTAGAGCAAGTTAAAGAGTTTTTGGCTTGTAATATTCAAGAGGTTGATTTAACTGATTTTAATAGCGCAAAAAACAAACTCTTAATTACTGTTTCTAAATATGTCTTGAAAGAAAACATTCAACTTAACCGGGAAAATACTGATAATGAGAAAGATGATATCTCTTTAGTTAAGTTAGAGAAAGAAAATCGATATAGTTTTTATTGGACTAATCTTTTATTAAGGGTAGCTAGATTTGTCAGCTTAGCTAACTCATTAGATGATGTGGTGAATAAGTTTGAGCTAGCATTACTTTTTGATTCGATTCAAACCGAGATACAGGATTTTAATCCAATTAAATATTTTCCTAACGAATTCCAGGGCTTCTTAAATTCTGTTACACCTGAAACTTACTCTCAAATTCAACAGATCATAGAGAATAGTAAAGGCTCTGCTTTATGGGAGTTTATGTTACAGAAAACACAAGCTGACATTGAGATAAACCCTGGAAATAAAAAAATCAATGCTGGAGATTTTAATATAGATGATATTTTGCAAGCTTCTAGTTATAAAAAGCATATTGAAAACAAGCATGATGAAAAAATTAATAATTATGAAGTCTCACAACGAAATAACGATGAAGATTTTAGTCCAGACTTTAATATTCTGGATTTATGATGATGAGCAAAAGTGACTTAAATAGCCTTATGACATCTTTATTTAATTAGCAAAGTGGAAGTAAGAATATGCAACAAATAAATTGGCACTTAGGACAAGCTGTTTTACCCGAGCATTTTACACTATCACAGCGCTTTTCAAATGAGCGTAATATACACCTATGTCAGGTTAATTCTGCTACAGATTTTTATGGTTTAGCAGAACTTAAAATAGATGAATCTTTATTTGACAAAAATATTTTTAGAATAGTGTCTTTACTATATATAACGCTTACTTCTGAATGCATTCATTATCAGCACTCAAACTTCCCTAAAGCCTTAGAGTTAAATTTAAATACTATAGATTCAACTATAGCCGAAATTGTTGTGCAGGTTGATAAAAAACCTTTGGTAGAGTACATTAAGGATGGTAACACAAAAATTCAAACAAAACTTCCAAATATTTCTGTAAGTGTGAATCCAGAAAAAATAGATGAATTATCTAGTTTCAAAGTGCTAACATTAAATAAATTAGCGGATGGTAAGTGGATAATTGGAGAGTTTCTACCACCTATTTTAACTACAAAAGTTTATAACTTTAACTTAGTGGTTGAAAAATTAAGTAACTTATTACAAATAACACTCTCATATCTTTTAAATGAAAAAATAGCTAACTCAGCGATGTCTGCTGTTAAACTTATGCTATTAAATAACGTTACACATAGTTGCAGTCAGCTTCAGTATTATATTTGGCAATTAGCATATAGTAAATATTCTCCTGTATTTATATTTCATGCTGCTCAAAATATATATTCGTGTTTGCTGCAATACCAGGAAATTGCCCAAATAGATTATACTTTAGTTTATAAACACGAGAAACCTCTAGAAAGTTTTCAGCGTCTAATTACAGCAACACTTGAGAAAATATTACATACAAAAGCTATAGAGTATAAGATTTTCAAGCCAATAGAAAATTTACTATCTACTGGTGTTATAGAGTTTGAGGCTTTAAATCGTAAAAAGCATTATTTAGTTGTGCGTAAACCAACACAAGAGTATAGCTACTCGCTTTCTGCAATTAAACTAACTTCTCCAAATAGAATTGAACATGTAAATAAATATGCCATGGTTGGTTTAAAGCTTTCTAAGTTAAACTTTAATCCTTTACCTATGTCGAGTGTTGATAAGTATTGTGATATATATGAAATCCTACCATCAAGAGAGTGGGACTATATCCTTAGTGAGCAGGTAATATCTTTGCTAAACAATAAAGATGTAAGTGATCTAAAGTTCGTTTATTACTATGTATAGCAGTTAGGTGATGATATATGGATAAGGCAGATTTAAAGAAAATATCACCAAATAAACTTAAGCAGCTTGACCTTATGGTACTGCTAAACATATTGCATCGTGTTGGCTTTAAAACAGAAAACATTATCTTTGAAAGCCGTTTAAGTCTCAGTCAATCTGGAAGGCTCATAGAAGATATAGTTTTTGATCAAGATGGTATTAAACTTATTGTAAATATGGGAATCTTATCAGCAAATTCAACCTTACCTGATCATTTATTAGATTTTTTTTCCATATTTAATGATTCTATGTCCTTTACTATCTTAAATGCTTTAGCAAGTAAGCTTCTAAAACATCAAATAAATATGCTTCTGATAGAACAGTCTGATAATTTAAAGCATTTATACCTAAATGGAGATGTTCTTTTTACAAGAAACGACAATTTTTTTTATTCATTATCATCATATAATAGTTTATTTGAAAGAACTTTAGCACAGTATCAATTAAATGCTAAGTCAGAATGGAAACTAGATTTAATTAACAAAGCTAGCTACTTAAATAAGAAAACAAATTTTACTAATATGCATCTTGGAAGTAAATTACTGTCATCTAGGTTACATCTTGTTATAACCCTCCAGTCAGAATATTTATTTAACGAAGATGAGTGTAAAGAAATTTCGCAGCACATAGAAAGGCTAGTATTAAGTAAAATTTTTGACATAAATAGAGAGTATATAATGGTAACTGTTTGGCTTATCGTTCACCCTATAAAAATAACTTTTATACCTTTTGCTTTATCACAAAATACTAAATTAATGAATTACAAAATAAAAATTTATGAAAGGGATGAGTATGGACACTAAATTTAAAGATCTTCAGTCAAAAGAACAGTTATACCATCATCTAGAATCAGATAAATATAATAAAGATGATATCTTAGAATCACCAGATCTAAAGGCTATTATAGATGCTGTAGAATATACAGTGCAACGTTCTACGCAAAGTATTAGAGATTTTTTATTACAAAAAAGATTTAATTTATTTTATAGCTACTATCCTTACTTTTTCCAACATGTACCAAATCATGCGATAGTAGAAGTAGCTACAAATCAAAATGATAAGTTTATAGATTTAGAGCTAGGTGAAGAATTTGTATTGAAGTTAGATGATAAAAAATTTAGGTTTCAGGCTGCTATACCTTTCATATTATCACCTTTTCAAGTAACAAATTGCTATATAGATAAATGTGTTATTAACATCGAACTTGATGCAATTAAACCTTTTAGGATTGATAGAAATCGCTTTTTGCTAAGCACTAATCCTTTAGTTATGAAAAACTATCAAATTTATCATCTTATAAATACTTTAAGAGAATATAAAGCAGCAAAGATGACACTATTCTCACATCAGCTGAATAAACCTATATCTACCCCTGTTTTCTTAAATTTTGACTTAAAACTTAACATTGGAATAACTCAAGAAATCATTTTGAAAGCGCTCACTCAAGCAGTATTTAGTAACTTTTATATAGAGTTTGAAAATTTACCAGAAGATTATCTTTTTTATAAAATCTTTTTAGAAATAGAAATTCCAGAAGCTAATAATATATCCAAACCTTTAGTTTCCAACAGTATAAAAACTAACCTACTACCCGTTTTTAACCTATTTGAAGATTATGCGATGAAAATTAATTGTGATTATACCCAAGAAAGCTATGGGATAAGACATTTAGACGGACCTAATGAATATGTTCCAACAAAATTATATAACGTTGAATACAATAAACAGACTGCTTACCATAGTCATCTGAAACTTAGCGACGCAAAGAGTTATGACTTGATATTTGAACCTTCTGGACATATGAGAATATCCTTCTTAAACCCTTCACTGGAAGAGCTTTCTGATTCTAATGAAATAGTTATAAATGCCCAATGGACACAGACAACCTCTGCTGATGTTGAAAAAAAAAATTATACATTTTTACCTTTGAGTAGAAGTATTGGTAGTCTGAAATTCAACATAATTCATAGTTACGGTTTTAGAAGAAATCAACTTTTAGAAAGAGCAGAAAACATCTTAAAAGTATTAAATATCATTAATGCTACAGGTCTTGACATTGATACCTTTAATACACTAGTTTCTCTTATAACAAACCAGGACATATATGCTATAGAGTTTATTAAAGAGAATCTTATAAGTATTGAGTCAAATGGTGAGTTTGCGTATGTAATATTCATAAGAACCGACTTATGTAAACCTGAGTTTATTTTTTGCGCGGATTTAGTACATATGTTTCTTGCTACACATCTTTCTAAAAGAATAGGTGCTCAAGTTAATTTCCAAATTAAAGTGATATAAGGAGTGTTTATGCATCAAGACATTATAGAGATTTTTATTACTATAAACTTTTTTATAGAAAATTATAACTCAGACACACAAATGCAGGATACTATAGCTTTTCGTGACGAAATAATTACTAAAACAAATAATATACATAACACGGTCTACCAAGAGCATGGCGAGAGAGCTAGCTTTTACATAGCTTTTGCAATATATAGTTATTGTGACGAAATGGTTAATAAAATAAATTTTAAAACAGATAGTGGTATTACCAATTGGCATTTACTCCAAGAAGAGGTTTACCAGCGAAATGATGGTGGCGACTATTTTTTTGAAATAGTAGAAAGCATTCTTGATAATCCTGTATTTCCTAAAGTAGTAGCTCAGGTTTTATACTTAATATTAGCGTTAGGATTTAAAGGCTGCTATATCGGCTTACAAACTGAAATAGATAAATATAAAAATAAACTTAGTGTGATATTGCCTGATCAGGATGTAGGCGATATTAATTTTCCAACATTTAATAGTCCAGATAGTAAATTTAGAAAAACTTATAAAACACGACTCTTTAGAGGTATATTTTTGGCAAATATTTGTTTTCCTATTTTTGCTTATTTTGGCATATTGCTTATTAGATAGTAGCAGATCATCAAAAGGAGATAATAATGAGTAATTTTGTAGTAAATAATGCACTTTTAAAATGTTCTTTTGGTACTACACCAACTCCTTTGACAATATTGCCCAAAGGTTCATTAGTAAAAGGGCAAAGCCAGCTTGCAGCTACTATAAATGATCATATTCCTATGGTAAATATTAAACCATTTGGAATGTGTAATAGTCCCTCAAACCCAGCTGGAATGGGAAAACCAATAGTACCTACTCCATGTCCATGTGTTCCTATAATACCATCTCCATGGACACCACCAGCAACTAAAACAAAGGTTAACGGTCAACCAGCTTTGCTAAAGAACGCAATATGTATGTGTGTTTGGGGAGGTCAGATAAGCATTAATACTCCTGGACAGATGATTATTACGGCTAAGTAGGAGAATCGAGCTAGTGTAACTATAAGGAGGCTTTGATATGAAGAATTACTAATTAAAGATGTTAAACCAAGTTAAGATATTGGAGGGAAACATACAATGGCATATGATTTAGAATTAGCAATAAACTTTAGTAAGTTTGTTGATGAAACAAATAGTTTAAATCCTCATTACCATTCTATTTTTAAATTTGTTGGAGATCGACTTAATAAGTACGATTTAGATCGTTTTAATAATAACTCAAATGCTTGGATAGGACAAGTTCAATACGAAAGATATAAAGGGGCTGAACCTTACGAAATCCTTCCACACTCCAGTTTTAGTTTTCGAAAATATGAAAAACTTGCACCGGTGCTTAACCTTACTTGTAATTTTGATAATAAACTCTTTCCTAAATATGTGGGCTTGTTGAAACAACACATTTTAAATAAATACATTAATCCAAATAAAAAAATAACAAAGATAAGAGTTTTTATTTCTGGTCATGGTGCTGATAATATGAGGTTTGGAACAGGAGACGGAAAGTTAAATCACGGTTTTGTAAGCTATAGTAATGTTATTTCTATCTTAGATAATATTCTTTTATCCTCTTTAGATCTAAACAAATTAAATGCCGATATCCAACTTATATCATGCAACGCTGGTATTAGAAACTATCATGAAGAATTTTTCAACTTACTGGTTGAAAAATATAAAGATACGGGTTTTAATTTTAATGTTACAGGTTATTTAGAAAATATCACGTTAGAAAGTGTTCTAAGCAGTGATAAGTTTGCTTTATCAAAAACAAAAATGAAACCCGAAATATATGATAAAAAAAATCCACTGATTTATAGCCTAGTAAATTCTGAAGATGTATCAGGTATTAGATCATCATTTAATAAAATAGTTAATAAAATAGAAAAAATAAAAAAGTATAATAGCGCTACTCTTAGTGAAATATTTAAAGCTAGAGATCAAGCATTAAAAGACAGTGATCAAAAATATAACTTAATTTTTATAGACGTGCTAAGAGGACTACTTATTAATAGAATTGATGAGCTTGAAACTAATGAGTTTGAAAGAGAAGATTCAATTGCATGCCAAACTACAACAGTTGTTGAAAAAGAGGAGACGTTGCAAAGTAGTCTAAATAGGTTTTTATTACAAATCACTTCACTTAAAAAGTATTTTATTAACCATATGAAAGATTGGTATCATAAGCGCTGCGAGTTATTACAAAAAAGTGGCTGCTGAAATATTATCGACCTGCGATATTTATACTTTTCAATATAAAAGACTTAATTTTTTTTTAAGCAATAACCTATCACTATCTTTATAGGCTTGCTCAGCAAAATCACCCATCCATAGTTTTACAGCTTTAAAATTTTCTATAAAAGCTTGTTTATCACCTTTGGTAATAACTTTTGAATTTTCAGCAACAAATTCAGCAAATTCAGCGATAGCTTCTTGTCTATTTTCGTCAGACATAATAATATCGGCATACAATCCTGGTCCTTGGCTAAATAGTCTACCGACTATGTTTAGCTCCATTTTATATACAGGACTGGCTAGTTTTAACATTTTTGAGATATCGATATTTTTATGTTTTAGAAACATGCCTAAACAATATACGCTAAAATGTTCGATCCCTTGAATAAAAGTCATAGCCTTATCATGATCTTTAGCTGTCATTTTTTCGATAGAAAACCCAATTTTAGCTAAATCATTAATAAAGTATTTATACTGCTCTTGATACCTACCATCACAAACTACAATCACTTGTTTTTCCGGGTGTTTTATAGTTGGTCCAAAAATTGGATGTAGTCCAACCACAGGTCCATCATAATACTCTAACATAGCATCTAAAGGCTCTTGTTTTATACTTGTATAGTCTGCCAGTATAGTCCCTAAAGAGAGGTATGGAATAACTTTTTTAATGATTTTTTCGGTTAAATATATAGGCACAGATAGTATAACTATATCTTGGTTAGCAAGCTTACCTTTGGGATTATTCCAATCATTTTCTTCAAAAATAGTAAGCTTATATTCTGGTAAAAACTTTGAAAAAATATATTGGGACATCTGCCCCATTTCACCATTACCACCAACTATACAAATTTTTTTCTGCATTTTTACACCTTAAAACTAAAAGTTACGGGACCATCATTTATTAATGAAACTTTCATATCAGCTCCGAATATACCTGATTGTGTGTTTGGATATTTATCTCTAAATATTTGTAATAAATTTTCAAATTTATCCTTAGCAATAGCAGCAGGACAACCATCACTAAAGCTAGGACGATTACCTTTAGTGGTATTAGCTGCTAAGGTAAACTGTGGAACTAGGATAATTCCTCCACAAATATCTTGTAGTGATAAGTTCATCTTGTCAGCAGCATCTTCAAATATACGGTATTTTAGGATTTTATCAGTTATTTTATTAAAAACTTTACTATCATCTTCTTTTTCAACACATACCAGAGCTAAAATGCCTTGATTTATTTTAGCTATAATTTCATTATTTACTAGAATACTAGCAGAGCTAACTCTTTGAATAATGCTAATCATATTGAGTAAACTTTTTTACTAATTCTTATTATTATAAATAATCTTGTACGTCATGTATTTAAAATATTTAACTAATACTTAACAAAACTTATCTATTTAAAAACCTAAAACTGATATTGTACGTTACAAATATTGCTACTCACACTTAACTTTAGCAGTTGAGATTGTTGAGTATTTACTTTAATATACCCCATAATTTACTCTATTTTTTGCCTAAAAAATATAAACTTTACGAGCTTCTATGAGAAAATTATTGTCACAAAATAAAATTATAATCACTACCTATTTTTCCCTTTATCTGATTATCTGGGTTGGACTAAGCCTTTTGATATACGATGCAAACGCACTACCTATAGATGTCGCAGAAAATATAGCTTGGTCAAAACATCTGCAAATAGCCTTTGATAAACATCCATTCTTAGGGGCATTTTTTATAAAGTTAGTATTGCCTTTTTCACCCTCTACTATGGTAGCAAATTTATTAGCTAGCAGTATTTGTTTGTTAGTGACTCTACTTTACACTTATAAAGTAACTAAGCTTTTTATGTCAAAAAATGAGTCTATTGTTATCATTATACTCAGTAGCTGCGGAGGTATTTACACAGCTTTAAATTTTGTTGACTATAGTCAAAATTCTATAGTTTTGCCATTTTGGGTAATGTCTTGCTATTATTTCACTTTAGCCATGAGAAGCAATAAAGTTATTTATTGGATTACACTTGGCTTGGTATGTGCACTAGGGTTATATGCTAAGCTAGAAATGGGGTTAATTATTTTATGTTTAGCACTTTATCTAGTTTTTAATTACAAAAGAGAGTATTTGAGTAAAGTTTTTATTTCTTTTTGGATTTTTATAGTTAGCTTAATTCCACTTATTTGGTGGTTATTTTATACAAACTTTGCTTTGATAAATTACGCATTAAATAGATACTCTGGACTACGTGCAACAGATCATAATATTATAATCAACTTTTTATTAGCACAGTTAAATAACTTATCTACAATTGGTATTATCGCTGTTCCAATATTATGTATTTTGATTTTATTAAAAATAGGTATGTTCAAAATAGAAAAAAACATCGAAATAACTTTTTTTAAAAGGTTAAGACAACCTTTAGTTTGCTATGGCATATATCCTTTATTATTTTTCTTTGCTTTACAAACTTATAAAGTTCATATCGAATATGGCTGGTTAATTCCAATTATGTCGCTGACTTTGCCAGCTATGTTTTATTTGTTGAATATTAAAATAAGAGAATTATCATTAAGAAAGATTGTATATGTAGTACTTTGTTTCCAAATTTTGATTTTTATAGTATATAACTTGTTTGGCTATTTCACACCGATGAAAGATCCTAGAACATTGTCAAACCATGTAGCACTAAAGGCAGAAGAATTTTGGCAACAAAATGAAAACCAGCCATTGACAAATGTTATAGGATATTTTTCTATATACATTACACCTTTTATTTCAGACATCGCGACTGCACATAGAAGCTTTGAAGATACCAGAATTCCAACGAATACTGTTTCACTTGGTGTCCTTTCTGACTGTAATACCAAAGATAATGATGCTTATCTTAAATCTCTCGGCTATACGGTAGGTAAACAAGAGTGTATAACTATAGATAGAGTTGGTAGATACTCTAAACAAAAGCAGAATTTCACATTATACATTTTAGAAAAAAGTTAGCCTCTGAGGCTAATCTCTTTTAATTTAAGTAGAGACTACTTTTTTATTTATAGAAAAGGTCCAAAACCACAAAACCAAAGCATACACCCCCCACCATTCAATAATACTTTGATTTTCGTATGTTGGCGCCATAAAAATAGAAGCAATGGAGGTGATTGCTGTTATAGCTAAACAAAAGTACCTAATAAATATAGGTTTTTTGTTAACTTTATGAGAATACTTATATTCAATTATGCTATACCATACTTGGCAGATAGTCATAGATACAAAAAAGATAGAAACACACTTTATATGAAATTGTAAAGGCGTGTTATCTCCATCAATAACAGAGGTACCAATGATTAATCCCACACAGCCTATAGCTGCTAGAAAAAGCATAAAGCTACCTTGCTTAACAATAGCTCTGTTATAATCACTAATTTGGATTAGCCATTCTTTTATAAAAAAGAAAATAATAGCCATAAGTGTTGCTGTAGGTATTAAAACAGCTTTTAGCATATATGATTCAAATGGATAAAAGCCTGCATGGGTTATATCAGAACATCCAGATATAAAAGGGTTACATAACTTATTGTGACCATTAACAATAGATATAAAGTATATGGCTAAAAAAAGTACAGCTACAGAAATAGTAGTTATAGATATAAGTTTTTTTGGGTTAAACTCTGCTTTCATAATTCTACGTTTGGTATGTTTTAACTTGTTTTTATTACAGTTATGCTACCATAAACTACCAAAATTACTAATTTAAAATAACTTTTAGTTCTATAGGTTGTTGCCACTTATATTTGTTAATTGTGGTAAACAACATTTACCTTTTTCCTTTCTATGGTATAATTTTTGGGTTTCTTTAAAAACATAGAAAAATAAAGGATTTAAAAATGCCGTTTGTAGTAACAGAAAGCTGTATAAAATGTAAATATGGCGATTGTGTTGAGGTTTGCCCTGTAGATTGCTTCTATGAAGGACCAAATATGTTGGTTATAAATCCAGATGAGTGTATTGATTGTGCTTTATGTGAACCAGAATGTCCTGTTAGTGCTATCAAATCTAGCGATGATCTTACTGAAAAAGAAGAACAAATGTTAGATTTAAATAAAGAGTTAGCAAGTTTATGGCCAAATATAGTAGAAAAATGTCAACCATGCGAAGATGCTGATAATTGGGCGTCTGTAACAGATAAACTAAAATATTTAGAAAAATAAATTTTATCAATAAAGACCCTAATATTTTATTTTAGGTTTGATATTAGAGACAACTTTATCAGAAAATCTCTCCTGAAAAAGTGTATAATAAATACCTGAGAAAAATGATTATATTTAGTAATTATCGTTTAAATTATAGCTAGTCTGTAAAAAATATTGTCAAGCTATGCTGAACTAAGTTCGGCATAAGCTTTGAGTGTAGCATCCATTTTAAATGAGATTAACTAAATTGTGAATCCTATGGTCATACTTTGACTACGCTCAACAACTAAGCCCATAGGATAACTATAATTTTTTGTAGATTTTTTAACATTTATATTTATGGAGACAAATAAATGAAATCTTTTCTAAAAAAGATTTGGAATATTTTAATGTGGGCAAGGATGACAGCTTTTCAGCTTTATTCTTTTGCTGTGATTGGTGGCTGCAGTATTCTTATAAATACTTTTGCTTTTTTTAAGTTGCCATTATCTTGGAGAATGGCTGTATGCTACGTTTGGACATACCTTTATTGGATAGGAATGTTAGTGTTTTTACAAGTTTTTATCCGTGTTACAGGTAAGGCTAATATAGATAAAGATTATCCTTGTATATATATCTCAAAACACCAATCGATGCTTGAAACTTTTATGTTTTATGGACTTATTGGGAAATGCCATTTTATAATGAAAAAAGAGCTTTTTGATACTCCTATATTTGGCTCTGCTATGCGAAATTTAGGTAGCATAGCCATAGATAGAGATAAGCCTAGAGAATCTTTAAAAAAGGTTGTTACAGAAGGTAAAGAGAGTTTAGCAAATGGAATAAACGTTGTAATTTTTCCAGAAGGTACAAGAGTTAAGGTAGGAGAATACCCAGAATTTCAGCGTTCAGCTATGAAGTTAGCTTCTGATGCAAATGTTTTTATAATACCTGTAGCACATAATTTTGGTAGGTTTTTTCCAAAAAACTGGTCCGAAGTTATCAAACCAGGAGTAGCTAGAATGGATTTTGGTAAAAGAATAGACCCTAACAATTATGATTCAAAAGAGCTAACTAGCCTTTGCCATAAGGTTATTAATGAAAAAACAAAAGAGTTTAATGGTTAACTAAGGGATCTAATAATGAAAAAAATGCTCCATTTTTTATTAGTAGTACGGATGCATATTTTCAAGATATATGCATATATAGTGCTTATGTTCTGCTGTATTTTGATGAATACAGTTGGCGTGCTAGGGGCCTCTTTAAAGGTTAGGCTTTTTGTATGTTGGTTATGGTCATGCTTGTATAGATTAGGGGTACTTATTATTTTACAAATCTATGTAAAGATTGAAGGTAAAGAAAATATTCCTAATACTCCTTGTATCTATATCTCAAAACACCAATCAATGCTTGAAACTTTTGTCTTTTATGGTTTAGTTAGAAAGTGTTGTTTTGTTATGAAGCAAGAGTTATTAGAAAAACCAATATTTGGTAAAACAAATGAATTTGCTGAGGCTATAGGTGTAGATAGAGATAAAGGTCTCTCTTCTATGAAAAAAGTTATTGAAGAAGGAAAAAACAGGATAAAAAATAAAGGTTTAAGTATAATAATTTTCCCGGAAGGTACTAGGGTTCCTGTAGGTGAATATCCTAAATTTCAGCGTTCAGCCATGAAACTGGCAATAGTAACTGAAACGCCAATAATACCAGTAGCACATAATTTTGGCTTATATTTTGGACGTAAAAAAGGCGATTTTATAAAACCAGGTATCGCTAGAATGTCTTTTGAACCTGCGATAGATCCTAAAGCATACAGTATGTCAGAGTTGGCAGATAAATGTTATGACATTATAAATACTAAAACTAAGTCTTTTGGTGGTTAAATTATTCAATAATAAACCCAGCAATTATTGGATTGTGGTCAGATATTTTTTTACAATCTAAAACACAAGCTTTATCTAATTTTAGACCCCTGTAGAGAATAAAATCAAGGTGATTTTTTTGAAAAGATTTTACAAGTTCAGGCTCATCTAAAAAAGCTGTTTTAAACTTAAACTCTCGACAAAAATCTTTTATTAGCTTTACTCTTTTTCTGTTCCAAGTATTAAAATCGCCAGCTATTATGATAGGATTTTTATACTTTAGAGGGTCGATGATTTGTTTTATTTTTTGAAACTCATACTCATAAACCTTATTACTTTTAAAATTTATAGCATGAATATTTACTACTACTATTTTTTTATCATTGATTTTAACATGACTTATTAAAGAAGCTTTGTGAGTTTTTATAACAGACTCTCGATGTGTTGTAAGAATTTTAATATTTTTATCCACAGGATAATGGCTTACAGTTGCCACACCGTAATTATGATTTCTTAAGACGATGTTAGAGGCAAAATTTATATTAAAATTCTCTATTGGGAATACGGTATCACTATGGTAGACAGCTTCTTGTAGGCAGAAGATATCTACATTATGTTCGTAATGTATACTTTTTATATAAGACCTGAACGCTTGGGGATTTTTATAGTCTATCTTAAAAGTGTTCCAACTCATTAAACAGAATTTATTTTGGAATTCTTGAAAAGAGTTTGCTCTAAACATATAGTTTTACACTAAAAGTATTTAATAAAGATATTATAGCTTAAAACAGCAATCTGTTTTAATTAGAAGTACATTTACTAGCTTTACAAGTGACTAATCTTAATACAACATATCCGAATATTCCAGATAGTATAGAACCTGTTAGTACTCCTAGCTTGACAAGGTTTAGAGTTTGATTGCTGTCAAAGGCAAGTGTACCTATAAACAAACTCATTGTGAAACCTATGCCACATACTAAGCCTATTCCATATAGTTGAGCGTTTGATAGGTTCTTAGACATAGGGAAAAATTTAGTTTTTTTAAAGATAAATAAAATAGTAAATATCCCTAATTGCTTACCTATAAACAAACCTAAAATGATCCCTAAAGTTATAGGCTGAAAGAGCATCGAAAAGGTAATTCCAGAAAAATTAATTCCAGCGTTAGCAAAAGCAAATACTGGTAATATAAAATATACAACCCAAGGATGTAATGATTCTTCCATAAACCTAACAGGAGATTCTTTATCGTTTTTATTTTGAAAAGGGATACACATCGCAGTTGCAAACCCTGCTAAAGTAGCATGCACACCTGATTTAATAGTACAAGCCCAAGCAAAAAAACCTAGTACAACATATAAAGAAATTCTTTTAATTTTGAATACAAAATTACAAATAAACATCAATCCAATAAACATTGTCCCTAAAAGTAATGAAGATACAGATAAATCAGTTGTATAAAATATAGCGATGATAACAATCGCTGCAATATCATCAAAAATAGCTATAGTTACAACTAGTAGTTTAAGAGTAGGTGATACCCTAGAACCAAGCAAAGCTAAAATTCCCAGTGTAAAGGCTATGTCTGTTGCTGAGGGGATAGCCCAACCAGCTATAAAGGTAGGATAATTTATATTTATAAGTAGATATATTAAAGATGGTACTAGTAAGCCTAAAAAAGCTGCTATTGCTGGGACGATTACATTTGTTGGTTTTGATAAAGCCCCAACTAATGATTCTCTTTTTATTTCTAAACCAACATATAGGAAATAGATAGCCATTAGGCCATCATTTACCCAGTGTATTAGGTTTTTATCTATAATTAGATTACCTATACCTATTTTGGCATTTACAGTTTCAAGCATACCGTAATATAAAGATAAAGGAGTATTATTTACTACAATGGCCACTATAGCTGCTGTAAAAAGTACTAAGCCACTAATAACTTCCTGCTTGTTAGACGGTACACTCATTTTTACTGTTTTGAGAAAATATTTTTCATAATGTTTATTATCTAATAGCTTAGGATATAATTCTACTACTAAAGAAGAAAACCTCTTATTGTATAATTTTTGCTATAACAAATAAAATAATGTTAAATGTGGTTAAAAGAAAAAGGGTAATCGAGACTAAAAATACAACAAAAAAGTATAATTTACAATCCTTTTAGTCAGATATAAACAGATAATGAAAGTATCTAAACGCGTTGGAAATAATTTAATTTTAAAAATTTGCAGAAGAAACCGTCTCAGGCATCTTGTATATGACTCCCAGAGTGATTATAGATGTAATTGCTAAGTAAAAGGCAGGAGCATAACTAGAATTGGTTAGACTAATCAGCCAAATACAAATCATAGGGGTAGTTCCAGCAAATAAAGCATTTCCTAAATTATAAGCAGCAGACATGCCACTATACCTATGGCTTGTTGGAAAAAGCTCTGTAACAGCTATTTGAAAAGCTGCTGTCATAGCAGAGATAAGTAAAGCTAATATTAGCTCTAATACTAAGATACTTTTTAAATTTCCTTTATTAAAAAATATGAACATCGGAAAGCTTAAGATAACAATTAGGATTATAGGGATGTATAAAAATGGTTTTCTTCCCCATATATCTGATAACCACCCGAAGATAGGCAACACTACAGCGTATAGAGTTGATACTATTACAGTTATAAACATTATCTTATTTACATCAAATTCTCTACTAGTAATCAAAATATTGGGTAAAAAAGTAGCCATCATATAATAAGCAATTCCCACGTATCCTGTTATTACAAAGGTCCATACAAGGGGCATTTTAGGACCTTTTAAAGCATCTTTTAAAGGAGTTTTACTTAGTTGGTCTTCATTTTTTATGCTCTTAAAAAATGGGGTTTCTTTTGCTTTTTTCTGTAAAATTATTGACACAGCAGCTAATATTAAACCAACACCAAAAGCTATACGCCAGCCATATGCTAGCATTTGTTCTTTAGTCAAAAAAGTAGATAAAACGCCAATTGTCGAGGCACTAATAATAACACCTATTTGTGAAGCTAATCCAGCTAAAGCTGTTGTAAATCCACGATATCTACTTGAAGCGCTCT
This sequence comes from Allofrancisella guangzhouensis, assembly GCF_000815225.1. Taxonomy (GTDB): domain Bacteria; phylum Pseudomonadota; class Gammaproteobacteria; order Francisellales; family Francisellaceae; genus Francisella; species Francisella guangzhouensis. The sequence goes on from NZ_CP010427.1 coordinate 271,093, forward strand.
CTGCTAAAGCTACTAATACCCCGGAATATTCACCGCCTACAGAGAACCCTTGAAGCATACGGGCAAAAAGTAATATAAAAATAGCCCATATTCCCCCAGACGCATAAGTTGGCATAATTGTCATGATCAACATAGGCACACACATAAGCATCATACTTAATGTAATTGCATAACGCCTACCAAACCTATCTCCCAATGATCCAAAAAAGAAACCTCCAAGAGGTCGCATAATGTAACTAGCTGCAAAGATACCAAATACTGTAATCAAAGCTACAGTTTGATCTTCCTTTGGGAAAAACAGTATACTTAAGTAGGTAGAAAGATAACCATAAAGGCTAAACTCAAACCATTCTAAAACTGCTCCAAGGTTCGTTATAAAAATAGTTTTTTTTCGTTGGCTTGGAGTTAATTGTTTTACCATTCTGATTAGATAAATATTAGTGCTGCTATTTATTATATAGGTTTAAAATGTTTTAAAAGCATTTTTTTCTAAGCTTCGGTTTAAATACTTAGATCATTATTAGGAAACTTTTATCTAGTTTGTAATCTAAATACATATGAATACTGAACACAAGAGCTTCAAGGGATTGTGTTACAACAGCCCCATTCCAACTGAATGAAAATAACTAGTTATTCTAATGTCACTTAAATTTTGTTAAGTTGATTTGAACTATGTCACAATTTAAATTACAAACTTTGGAAATGACTATTAAAATCTACGGTAAGTAGGCTATCTTCATCAATCTTTTGCTCGTGAACAATCATGTTATTTTTATATTTAAATATTTTGTAGTTATCAATTAATGACACAATCCCAAATACTATAAAATCTTCTTCAGTTTGAGAAAGAATTCCATTTTTTATTTTGTAGAGGTTTTTTATATAATAAACATTTCCTTCTTCAGTTCTTAGATAAAGTGACAATGAATATACAACCAGTCCTCCTTCTTTTTTAGAATCCCATTCATAAGTTAAAGTATCATATCGTATACAGTGTATTTTTGCTCCATATCCTACTGGTAGCTTGTCATGAATAAAAAGCATGGCATTATAAGTTTGTTCAAATAAAGAGCCAATTTTAACACTCCATTCTATTCTATCCTTATTCTTATTTGTTTTAAAAAAAATAGGGTTATTCCATAAATGTCTAGGCATAGTTATTTGATCATCCCTATCAGGGAAATATTCTTGACATAAAGTCTGTAAGGTAGAAAGTGTGATTTTATTGAATTTAAAATTATTTTCTATATTATCATCATCCCGCTCTAAAGGCGAAAGTATAGGAAAGGCAAATACTTGACAAAATATATTAGTGTCTTTATAAATATCTTCACTTATTTGCCAATAATTTAGAGAAAGGTTTGTGTTAGCCATATTAAGAGGAAGTTCTTGTATATTATATCCTGGGCACTTACAAGTAAGAGGATTGTACCTGATTTTTACTAAAGAATTTTTTCCAACCCAATCATCGGCTTTAATTTTTTGTTTATATTTATCGTATGATCTTAAAAAATGAAATTGGTCTTCTTCCCAAAAAGCATTATCTATTTTATCTCTACCTGCTAGTTCTTTTATATTTTTTAATAATGTATATTTTTTCCGTGTAGGACAAGGGTAGGTTATTTTAACTATTTTATAGAGGTTATCTAACTTTGTTTTTAAAACACCTTGCTGTGAGTATTGAATGAAATTTTCTTTTATATTTTGAAAATAAAAAAGGCAGTAGTTATAACTATACATCTCATCACACATAAAAAGCTGTCCATTCATGCCTGTTATAGCATCGATAATAATTCTAAAATTTTTTTTCAACAGAAGGTCATCAATATCTTGTCCACTATAGGCATTTATAGCGCTTAATGCTTCATGTACTTTTTTGGGGTACTCTCTTTGTATATCACCAATCATATATGATTTTCTTACTATGTCAGTTAATAGTGAAAAAGCTTTAACTCTATCCTTTTTTACAATAGCAAATCTTAAATAATAAATAATAATAAGCATAGAATGACGATCAACTAATTTATTTCTCATTATTTTTAAATAAATTAGTTTAACTTTTGGAACTCCTATAAATTCGGCGTCAGTTTCAAATTTTGGTTTTTTATAGCCAAGGACAGAAACCTGTTTAGCTGATGAATTTTCTACAATAGACCTTTGGATCCTTGATTCATGTAACTGTTCATATTGTTTATGTCGTTCAAAACTACCTCTATCATCACCTTCTTCTGCTTTGTGAATTTCATTAAGGATAGATCCTAGCATTTTTCTATAGGTTGATCGATTTGGATTTTTGTTTCTATTTTTTATATTTACACTATAGTTTTTTTGCTTTTGTCCTTTTTGTGTGTAATATTCAGGCAACGTCTCATTAAGATCTTCTTTTTTGTTATCATATAAATTAATTTCATTTTGTATAATTACATGGATCTTACTTATACTGTCTGTTTGTTCTATAACCTCTACAAGAGAATTACTTCTATCCCTATGGTTTTTCCATTGGAATATAGTTTTTTTATACCTAGAATATTCTTTCAAATCTTTAATTATGTTTTTTTTTAGTTCAATTAATTTATAATTCATACTTATAATATACCTAATTATTTTATTTTACGTAAAAGACTATTTAATTAAATATAATAAATTATAAATTTATTTTTTTAACATTTTTTTAGTATAGTTTAAATACACCAAATAAAAGTTAACATACCTATATTTTAACAGCTGATTATATACCTCAAAGATGGCAGGAAATAAAACCCTTAGAGGTTTATGATTATCTTATTATGGATATAGTAAACCACAGCAATTCTCTACTATCTGGTTTAACAATTACTTTCCTATAAAACACCTAGCAAGCTAATCGCAAAAATTAGAATCTCTTTTTAACTCCTCCATTAAAGAAGCATTATTTAACGTTGTATTTGCAATCCCTTCCAGAGCTTCTTTAGTTAGAAAAGCTTGATGAGCAGTTACTAAAACATTTGGAAACGTGAGAAGTCTTTCAAAAATATCATCCGTCAAGATTTCTCCAGACATATCTCTAAAGAAAATATCTTTTTCATACTCATAGACATCTATTGCTAACCCAGCAATAGATTTAGATTTAAGAGCTTTTATAATAGTTTTAGTATTAATCAAAGCTCCACGACTTGTATTGATTATAAATGCGGAAGGGTTTATTAAATCAAGGGCTTCTTGGTCAATTATATATTTAGTGTCTTCGTTAAGTGGACAATGTAAACTTATAATATCAGCCTCAGTAAAAAGTTTATTTTTATCATCAACAAAAGTCACATAGTTTGGAACTGTAGTTGTATCAGCATAAGGGTCATAAATCAATATTTTTCCACCAAATCCAGACATAATTTGAGCAAAAGCTTTCCCTATATTACCAAATCCTATTATACCTATAGTTTTTTGATGAATATCAAAACCTTCAAGTCCTTCTATATTAAAGTTGCTTTCCTTAACTCTGTTATAAGCTTTATGTATTTTACGGTTTAAACATAAAAGCAAAGCTAAAGTATGCTCTGCCACTGAAAAAGGAGAATATGCTGGTACTCTGGCAACTTTCATACCTAGACTTTTAGCATGAGCAATATCAACATTATTAAAACCAGCACACCTCAGGAGAACATTTTTGACTCCAATCTTGCCAAGTTTATCTAATACAGTTGCATCACAAACATCATTTACAAAGATACACACAGCATCATAGCCTTTAGCGAAAATAACAGTTTCTTGGCCTAAAGGATAATCACCAAAAGTTAGTTGATGATTAGAGTTTAGTTTAGAAAAATACTCTTTGTCATACTTTTTAGTAGAGTAAAAAAAAATTTTCATAGGCTTTAGCTCCTGTTTTTAGCCAACAGAAATCCTCTTATATTTAATTTTAGTAACTGCATCATACTTATCACCAAGACGGCGTTTTTTATCTTCAATATAAGCATCATAATTACCCTCAAACCATACTACTTCACTATTACCTTCAAAAGCAAGCATATGTGTAGCAATACGATTTAAAAACCATCTATCATGTGAGATAACCATAATACAACCAGGAAACGCTAAAATAGCTTCTTCTAGAGCTCTTAATGTTTCTACATCTAGATCGTTTGTTGGTTCATCTAGTAAGATAACATTACCACCACTTCTAAGTAGCTTAGCAAGATGAACACGGTTTCTCTCACCGCCAGAAAGTTGCGAAATATATTTCTGCTGATCTGCACCTTTAAAGTTAAACCTACCAACATATTGGCGTGATGGAATTGTAAATTTACCGACTGAAATTACATCTAAACCATCAGCAATCTCCTCCCATACAGTTTTGCTATCATCTAGAGCATCGCGAGACTGATCTACATATGCTAAATGTACAGTTTCACCAATCTCAATATTTCCAGCATCTGGAGTCTCTTGTCCTGTAATCATCTTAAATAAAGTTGACTTACCAGCACCATTAGCACCAATAATACCTACTATAGAACCAGGATACACATCCATATTTAAACCATCAATTAAGAGTTTATCGTCATATGATTTAACAATATCTTTTACTTTGATGACATTATTACCTAAACGCTCTCCAGGTGGGATATATAGCTCTTGTGTTTCATTTCTTTTTTGGAACTCTTGTGAGCTTAATTCGTCAAATTTTGCAAGTCTAGCTTTTGATTTAGCTTGACGGCCTTTGGCATTTTGACGAACCCACTCTAATTCTTCTTTAAGAGCTTTTTGGTGAGATGATTCACGCTTTTCTTCCATTTCTAAGCGCTTCTGTTTTTGCTCAAGCCATTCTGAATAATTACCTTTAAATGGTATACCTTCACCACGATCTAGCTCTAGAATCCACTCAGCAACATTATCTAGGAAATATCTATCATGGGTAATAGCAACAACTGTGCCTTTGTATTCAGCTAAGAATTTCTCAAGCCATGCTACAGATTCAGCATCTAAATGGTTGGTAGGCTCATCTAATAATAAAATATCAGGAGCTGATAATAACAATTTACATAAAGCTACACGACGAGCTTCACCACCAGATAATTTAGTAACATCAGCATTCCAAGGCGGTAAACGTAAAGCTTCTGCAGCTACTTCAAGCTTACGATCTATTTCCCAAGCACCAGCAGTATCTATAGCATTTTGTAACTCCCCTTGTTCTTCTAGAAGTTTTGCTATTTCATCGTCAGACATTGGCTCACAGAACTTCATACTAATTTCATCAAATCTTGTAAGCATATCTTTTAAGTGAGAAAGAGATTCTTCAACATTCCCACGAACATCTTTTGTAGAATCTAGTTTAGGCTCCTGTGGTAAATAACCTATTTTCACTCCTTTACGAGGAGCTGCTTCGCCAACTATCTCAGTGTCAAGACCAGCCATAATTCTAAGCAATGTAGATTTACCTGAACCATTTAAACCAAGCACCCCAATTTTTGCACCATCAAAGAAAGATAATGAAATATCTTTGAGTATGTATTTGTTAGGTGGCACAACTTTACCCACTCTATGCATAGAGTATATATATTTTTCAGCCATGGAAATTTTTAGAAATGTAATTTAATATATGTAAATTATAGCAGATATACTGAACAAAGATGAGAGCTTGATATTATTTTTCGTAACCAATGTATTCTACATAGTCATTAGTAACTTCAAACTTAAATATCACTAGTCTAAACCTAAATACAAAAGATCCTTCTTTTATCTCTTCGTTACTTACTCTAACAAGTATTTCATTTTTTAAAGACTCATCTGTATACCTACATAAGTCAAACAAGTTTTTAAAATCACTGTAAAGTTTTTCAAAATTTATAACTTCCATAATTTAAACAATCCTTGATAAGGTCTATTTTAAATTGAGATTATAACAGCTGTCATAAAACCTGTTTACAAAAATTAGACACTCTCATTTTTAATAATTATCTTTCAACTATTTAATAAATCTTAAGCAGTTTTTTTATTTTATAGCTTTTAATTTTACTAATGTTTCATAACACTCACCAGATTTTATAAGGGCTAGAATATTTTTAGTGTTTTCTACTAAATTATTTTTATCAAAAAGTTTCATCGTTAAAGCAACGTTAACTGCCACAGCATTATTTTGTGCTTGTGTACCTTCACCTAGTAATATTTGCTTTATAATTTCAGAATTTTCCTCTGGAGAGCCTCCTTGGAGTTCTTTAATATCAAAAATATCTATACCAAAGTCACTCGATTTTAATATATATTCTTTTATACCATTTTTATAAACTTCTGCAACATAAGTTATATCATGTATAGCTACTTCATCTAAACCACTTCCGTGTACTACTATAGCTTTTTGTATATTCATTTGAGATAGAGTTTTTGCCATTGGCAAAATTAAATCTTTAGAATAAACCCCTATCAGAGCCTTTTTAGGGCGAGCAGGGTTTATTAAAGGTCCTAGAATATTAAATATTGTTCTAGTTTTTAGTATAGATCTAGCTTCTTTAACATATTTAAAACCATCATTATAAAAGGGAGCAAATAAAAACCCCAAATTATTTTCTTCTATACTTTTTTTAGTTTTCTCAGGTGAAAGATTTATATTTACATCTAACGTTTCCAACAAATCAAAAGAGCCTGATTTACTAGAGACACTTCTACCTCCATGTTTTGCAACTTTATAACCTGCTGTAGCTGCTACAATTGCAGCTGTAGTTGATATATTGATAGTATTAAATCCATCTCCACCTGTGCCTACAATATCTACTATATCACCTTCTATTTTTGGAAATTTTTTAGCATTATCTATCAAAGCTTCGGCTGCCGCAGCAATTTCTGTAGGTGTTTCTTTTTTTAGCTTAAGGGCAGTTAAAATACTAGTTTGTAAAGCTACAGGAATTTCACCCTTTATAAAAAAATCAAATAACTGATAACTTTCTTTATACGTCAAATCTTCTAAATTATAAAGCTTATTTTTAATACTGTCTAAACTAATCATTTTGTACCCAATTTATAATATTTGCTAAAAGTTTTGTTCCTTGAATTGTCATTATTGATTCTGGGTGAAACTGTAAACCGCAAATTTTGTTTTCGTCATCTACTACAGCCATTACTAAATCATTTACCTCAGCTATAATTTTTAAACTTATCGGTACTTTAACAGCTACTAGAGAATGGTATCTAGCGACTGTTAAAGGAGAATCTAAACCTTTAAAAATAATATGGTCATTGAGTTTAATCCTAGCTATTTTACCATGTACAATTTCATTAGCATGAGAAACTATCCCTCCATATGCTTCAACAATAGCTTGATGTCCTAAACATATACCTATTACAGGTACTTTACCTTTTATTTGCGATATTAAAGGGATAATATTCCCCGCTTGGCTAGGATTACCGGGACCTGGTGAGATAACAACTATAGGATTTTTTGTAACATTTATTTTATCTAATAAGAATCCTATATCAATATTGTTTCTGTAAACTTCTACTTGGTTACCTAAAGATTTAAATTCATCCACTAAGTTATAAGAAAAAGAATCAAAATTATCTATAAATATGATATTAGCCATGCGATTCTCCATGTACATTTTTAATAGCTGATATTACCGCTTGTGCTTTAGTTATTGTTTCATCAGCTTCTGCTATTGGTATAGAATCTAAAACAACTCCTGCTCCTGCTTGAATTTCAGCGATACCATTTTCAACGTAAGCAGAACGAATAACTATACAACTATCTAAATCACCATAACCATTTAAATACCCAACAGCTCCACCATAGCTACCTCTTGTTTGCTGTTCAACTTTGGATATTAACTGCATAGCTTTTATTTTAGGAGCTCCAGTAAGGGTACCCATATTCATACATGCTTGGTAGGCATGTAAAGCATCTAAATCATCAGCTAATTGCCCAACTACTCTAGATACCAAATGCATTACATGACTATATCTGTCTACTTTTAGTAGATCAGCTAAAAAACGTGTTCCTGTCTTAGATATTCTAGCAATATCATTTCTTGCTAAATCAACTAACATCATATGTTCAGCATTTTCTTTAGTATCTAACCTAAGTTCTAGCTCTATACGGCTATCTAAATCATGATTTATACTACCATCAGGATTTTCACCTCTACGGCGAGTACCGGCTATAGGATATATTTCTACTTGATTAGTTTCAGTTTCATATTTTAAAGCGCTTTCTGGAGATGCTCCAAATAATATAAAATCTTCATCTTGCATGTAAAACATATATGGACTGGGATTCGTACGCTTAAGTTCTTTGTAAACTTCTAAAGAATTTTGACATGGCAAAAAAAAACTTCTTGACGGAACTATTTGAAATATATCGCCATTAATAATATGAGTTTTTAATTTATCTACCACATTACAAAATTCTCTGTCATTTATAGATATTTGTGGTTCTAAATCTTTTATTTTAGTTACTGGTGTTTGAAAATCATGATTAAGACTTTTCTTTATTTCTTCAAAGCTTTTATCCAATTGACTTTGCATTTTTTCATTAAAGCTATTTGTCTGGATAAATGATTTTTTTTTCTGGTGATCACTAACTAAAATAGTTTCTGCTAAATAAAAAACATAATCTGGACATTTATTTTTTCTTTCTACTTCACCTATATCTTCAAAACTTCCTACTAAATCATAGGCAAATAACCCAGCTAAAAACACACTATACTCATTAGCTATTTCAAAGCTATCCTTTATTAACCTTAAAGCGTCGAATACAGAATTTTGCTTAAGTTTTTGATACTCATTTAGATTAATAAATTTATCGTTTTCAAAAACTAGAACTAACTGATCCTTTGAAAAAAGGTCATATTTAATACCCCCGTCAAGGTTTTTAGTTATAGATTGTATCGCGTACTCACCATTATTTGATAAAGCTTTTATAACTACTTTATTAGCTATACATGATACCCTTAAAGCACTATTTATTATTAAAATGCTTTTTAATCTATCCTTAGTAGTTATTTCTGCTGATTCTAATAAAATATTATTTTTTTTATCGATACAACTATTAGCGAAACATTTATTAAGATCTTTTTGGTAATCTATATCATATAATTTTGATATTAAACAATTTTTGTATAAAACCATACTAACTCATGTGGTTTAAACAGAATAACTTAAATAATAACAAAAAACTTAGATAAAAAAACATATTTTAAGGTTTAGTATTAAATATCAGAAGTAAAAAGGGGAAAAACTGAATTTAAAAACTAAACCTCAAAGATAAATATGGCGGAATGGACGGGACTCGAACCCGCGACCCCCTGCGTGACAGGCAGGTATTCTAACCAACTGAACTACCACTCCGTTATGGTGCCGACTGCCGGAATCGAACTGGCGACCTACTGATTACAAGTCAGTTGCTCTACCTATTGAGCTAAGTCGGCGACTATGAGTTAGTATTATAGCTTTTTAAAATTAGCTGTCAACTAAGTTTTTATATTTTTTTTTTAATTTAATGGAATTATATCGTATTGGTTGTATATATGACTAGTTTCAGCTTTTAAGTGAATATTTTTACCTATTTCTAACTCCAATTCTCCAAGCCATATAGATTCTTCTTTTTGTATATAATCAATTATTTTTTCAGATGAAATTAAAAGAAACCCATTGTAGGTAGGATAGTTTTTAGATTCAGACTTTATCTCTCTAAAAATATCATAACAGATTGTTTGTAATGTTTTAGTACTACCTTTACCATTACAATATTCACATGGCTGACATAATGTCCTAGAGAGACTTTCATGAACCCTTTTTCTAGTCATTTCGACTAAACCTAACTCTGATATATCACTAACCTGTGTTTTTGCTTTATCAAGTTCTAATTCTTTCTTTAAAGCTTCTAAAACTTGAGTTTTATGTGATTCATCCATCATATCTATAAAATCTATAATTATGATCCCCCCAAGATTTCTTAATCTAAGCTGTCTAGCTATTTCTTTTGTTGCTTCTAGATTTGTCTTAAATATAGTTTCCTCTAGATTTTTAGAACCTATAAAACCGCCTGTATTTATATCTATAGTTATCATAGCTTCAGTTTGTTCTATAACTAAATAACCACCTGATTTTAGATACACGGTTTTTTCCAAAGCTTTATTTATCTCTGTATCTATATCAAACTCTTCGAAAATATTATGTTTTTGGTAAAGCTCTATTTTATCTCTAAGTCCAGGAATATATCTGTCGGCAAAGTGGCAAATTTCTTTATAGGAGTCGATATTATCTACTAATATTTTATGTGGATTATCGTTAGCAAATATATTTATTGTTTTTATTATCAAACTAAAATCTTCATACACTACACCTGGTTTAATAATAGTACTAGAATTATCCAAGATATCTTGCCATAAATTATTTAAAAACTTTATATCATTTTGCAAGTCCTCAAAGCTAGCCCCTTCTGCAGCTGTTCTTAATATATAACCACGAGGGTTTTCACTCATTGTTATTTTTTGAATTGTTTCTAATAACCTTTGTTTTTCTTCTTGGCTAGTTATTTTTAATGATATCCCTATATGATCTAGATCAGGCAAAAATACTAAAAATCTTGATGATACTGATAAATGAGAAGTAAGTTTAACGCCTTTATTACCTATACTTTCTTTAACTACTTGAACAAGTACTTCCTGACCTTCACGTAACCATTTATTTATATCTTCTTTGTTTAATTTGTTAAGTTTAACTTTTTCATCTTGTTCTTGGTCTTCTTTTTCCAAAGGTAAAACTTCAGATAAATGTAAAAAACCAGCTTTTTCTAAACCTAAATCAACAAAAGCTGCTTGCATTCCAGGTAAGACTCTTATTATTTTACCTTTATAAATATTTCCAACAATTCTTTTTCTATCATCTCTTTCTATAAAAATTTCTTTTAAAAGATTATTTTCTTTGATAGCTATTCTTTGTTCATAATTGTTAATGTTTAAAAAGATTTCTGTATTTATAGACATATCTTTTAAAATTCTTTTTTATTAACAATTATTATATACAAAAAAATTTTCTTTTTTTTAAAACCTCTTTTTTTAGTTTCTCCTAATTATATAAAGTTAATTATTCTTCTTTTATATTATTATTTATTACTATGAGAAAAAGTGTGGATACTTTTATTAAAACCTTTTAAATAAAGGGTTTAAGACTTATAAGAAAGTAAGTATAAGCATGTAAAAACTAACTAAAAAAGAGCTGAATAAAAATGTGGATAATAAGTAACCAGATTTATCAACAAAAATATCAACATATTTGTGAATAAGTTTAACAACAATAAATTAAACGCTTTACAAACAATTTAGTCCACATAATTATCCACAAGGCGCGATAAACTAGTTTGCTTATTTTTCAAAGTTCTAATACAATTTAGAGCTAATTGAAACACACCCCGGAAGTTGTTAACTGAAATTTTATTAATGGTTTTGGTTATTTTTTTGTACTTATGACTACATGGAATAAATGTTTAAAAAAACTTAAAAAAGACTTATCCACGTTTGAGTATAAAACGTGGATAAAGCCTATTACTGTAGTCCAAAACTCAAATTTATTTACAATCTATTGTAATAACGAATATTTTAAGAAACATATAAAAGCAAAATATGGGAACATTATAGTATCTACAATTCAAGAGCATCATGGAAATGATTTAGTAGTAGAATACTCTAATGAAAAGTTTTCTGGGGAGTTTACTAATTTAGATAATACTATTTCAGCAGGACCTCAAGCAAATTTTTTTAGTGTTACAAATGTAGAAATAAAAGATGATATTGAAGATTATAAATCTGTAATACCTGAGACTAAAAAAAACAAAAAGCTTAAAAAAATAAAACCACCTCAAGAATTATTTGGTTTTGATGAAGCTATGTTAATAACAGCAAAAGAAGGTGAAGAATATTCTTTTGGATTACCATTAAAAGAAAAATACATTTTTGATAGTTTTGTCGTAGGAGACGCTAACAAGATAGCTAGAGCAGCTGCAATGCAAGTGTCTATAAATCCAGGCAGATTACATAACCCTTTATTTATATATGGCGGAAGCGGGCTTGGTAAGACTCACCTTATGCAAGCTATAGGTAATCATGCTAGAGAAGTTAATCCTCAAGCAAAAATCATTTATACGAATTCAGAACAATTCATAAAAGATTATGTAAATTCGATACGTTTACAAGACCAAGATGAATTCCAGAGAGTATATAGATCAGCTGATATTCTTTTGATAGATGATATTCAGTTTATAGCTGGTAAAGAAGGTACAGCACAAGAATTTTTTCATACTTTTAATTCATTATATGAAAATGGAAAGCAGATAATTTTAACTAGTGACAAGTATCCAAACGAAATAGAAGGTTTAGAAGAAAGACTAGTATCACGTTTTGGTTATGGTTTAACAGTATCTGTAGACATGCCAGATTTAGAAACTAGAATAGCTATTTTGCTAAAAAAAGCTCATGATTTAGGTCAAAAACTACCTAATGAAACAGCAGTGTTTATAGCAGAAAATGTTAGAACTAATGTTCGAGAACTAGAAGGGGCATTAAATAGAGTACTTACAACCTCAAGATTTAATTATAAAGAGCCTACTGTAGAAGTAGCTCAATCTTGCCTAAGAGATATAATTAAAATCCAAGAGAAGAAAGTAAAAATAGATAATATTCAAAAAGTAGTTGCGGATTTTTATAGAATTAGAGTAAAAGATTTAACTTCTAACCAGAGAAGTAGAAATATAGCTAGACCAAGGCAAATAGCCATGAGTTTATCAAGGGAGTTAACATCCCATAGTTTACCTGAGATTGGTAATGCTTTCGGTGGTAGAGATCACACTACAGTGATGCATGCAGTCAAAGCAATAACTAAGTTAAGGCAAAGTAACACATCAATTTCTGATGATTATGAGTTGCTTTTGGATAAAATTTCTCGTTAAATGAACTTATAATAATTGATAAAAGGGTTTTTTGAAAATGAATTTTGCACTAAATAGAGATGACTTACTAAAACCTTTGCAATCTATGCTATCTATAGCAAATAGCAAAAGTCCTATGCCTTTGTTGTCTTGTATTTTATTTGATATAAATGATAATAATTTAAAAATTACAGCTTCTGACCTTGATACAGAGATATCTTGTGATATTTTCGTTAATTGTGATACACATATAAAATTAGCTTTAAATGCTGATAAAATTTTTAATATAGTTAGAAGTCTCGCAGATAACTCTATAATTGACTTTAACATTTGTGATAATAAAGTAACTATTGTTTCTAACAATAGTACTTTTAATCTTATTTCACTAAACACTGATAATTACCCTCTTATTGATAGTAATATTAATGAACAGGCAAGCTTTGATTTAACTCAGCAGGATTTTCATCATATTATTTCAAAAGTCGATTTTTCTATGGCTAGTGAAGATACTAGATATTTCTTAAATGGTATGTTTTGGGAGATAAATTCAAATCTTTTAAGAGCTGTATCTACAGATGGTCACAGAATGTCTATCACAGAAGCTATAATTGATAGTAAAGTACTAGACAGTACTAGCCAATCAATTATTCCTAGAAAAGCTATTTTAGAGCTCAAAAAGATAGTAGGTAAAACAGAGCAACCAATAAAAATTTGTCTTGGCAAAAATTATTTAAAAGCACAATTTGGTAGTTTTAGTTTTATTTCTAAACTTATAGATGGTCGTTACCCTGATTATCAAAAAGTAATTCCTAAAAATAACACTAAGCTTCTAGCTGTAGATAAACAGGTATTTAAAAACTCTTTGTTAAGAACGTCTATTCTAGCTAATGATAAATATAAAGGTGTACGTTTAAACATCTCAGCTGGTCAAATGCTTTTATCTACAAATAACCCAGATAATGAAAAAGCTGAAGATAAAGTTCAAATACAGTATAATGATCAGTCTATAGAAATATGTTTCAATTATAGATATTTATTGGACATTATAAATGTTCTTAGTGAAGAAACTATGTCGATATATCTTGATAATCCTAATATGAGCGCTTTAGTAAAAGATGAAAAAGATAATAGTCTATTTATTATTATGCCAATGAAAATCTAGAAATATATATTTACTTCTCTTAGTGTAATTTTAGTTTGTAACAGTCTATTAACGTAAGCTCAAAATTATTAAATACTAAAATGTCATAAATTTTACAGATATTTTTATTAATATATATCAGAAATTTGGTTTTTTATATTTTTTACTACTGTTAAAAATACTCATGTCTTGTTAAAATTTTTTATATAAACTTACAATTTAGACTAGTATACTTATTTATGTAAAACGAGAATGTCTGTTAAATTCAGTTATAGTTATTGCAGGCAAAATATTATCAAATAAAACTAGTGGAGATTTTGATATGGAATATAAAAAAACTTTTTTAGCAACTCTAGCAGCTTTTGGTAGTATATCAGCTTTATCAGCAGCAGATATTCAACCTTGGTCTGCTTCAAAGGTAAGTAGTTATACACCAGGAACTTTGGTTACAGAAGGAGGCAATACTTATAAGTGTAAAGTTTGGCCAGAAGGTGCTTGGTGTACTATAGCTGCTTATGAGCCTACAGGTATTTATGGAGCTGATGCTTGGGAAAAAGTTAACTCTACTCCAACTAAACAAGTAACTGCTTTAGTTAATATTACTGGTGATTTACCAGGCACTGCCGTAGTTGAATTTGTAAATTCAACAGGTAAAACTTTTGTTGTTTCAGATAGCAAGGTAACTTTGGACTACCCAGAAGGTAGTTCTGAAACCTATACAGTTGAACTTAAAGGCGACGAAGGGAGTATTACTCCATCAACTATTCAAGTGAACTCACAAACTACATCTATAGAACTAAGTTACAAAGCTTTACCTGCACCAATATATAAAGATTTTAATGTAAGTATCGGAGGTGATGAATTACCTTCAGATGCGGTTATTAAATTTACTGATAGTAAAGGTAAATCTGAGATCGTTTCAAATGGTAAAGTACAGTTGCAAGTTACAGAAGGTAAAGATACTACTTATAATATAACTGTTAGTGGTCAAAATATTGGTTCTATAACCCCATCAAGTGTTAAGCTTAATGAAAAGAGCGCAAACACCATTGCTTTAACATACAAAAACTCTGTTTCTCCAAGTGATTGTGATCCATATGATGCTTCAAAAGTCCCTGCTTACTCAGATAGTACTGTATATTCAGGAAAAGATTTTGCAAAGTACGATGGTGGAATATATGAAGCACAGTGGTGGACCCAAAATGAAGCTCCAGGAACTAATGATGTTTGGAAGTATTGTGGACAAGCTGTTGAAGCAAAGGTTTCTGTTAACACTACAGGTTTACCTCAAACAGTAAAAACCTTTGAGATCGTAATTGGTGGTGAATCATATACTATAGACTCTACCAGACAAACCCCTATAGTTTTAGGTCAAGGAAGTTTTGATGTTTCAGTACCTAAGATTTTGAGCTCAGATGCTTCAGAAGTTTATATTGCTAATAAGGTTACACCTAATCCAATAGTTGTGGATGAAAGTACTAAAGAAGTAAGCTTAAACATAAGTTTTAAAACAGAAGCCGTTGAAGCTACTACAGTTAGTTTAAATGTTACTTACGCAACAGGAACTTCTCCAAACTCTACTACAGCTAAAGTTACAAACTCTAGTGGTTATGAGCAAACTGTACAATTAGTAAATGGCTCAAATACTATCAATATATCTTCTCAAGGGGAATTTACAATTACTCCAAATAGTTATAAAGAGGGAGGAGTTACATATGTTGCAAATACTATTAAAGTAAAAGATGGTGAAGTTGATGGCAATAATAAAATAGTCTATGAGCAGGCACCAAATGTTTTAGTTGGTTATTTACCTGTTTGGGGAGGTAGTACTAATCCAAAAATTTCAGATGCTGCAAAAGCTGGTTATAACATAGTCGCAGTTGCTTTTGTTGACGTTAAAGGAGAGTCTCCAGTTAAGTTTACAGGGGATGGATCTTTCGCTTCATATGGTACAGAATTAAAAGGCGAGCAACTTGCTAAAACTATAAATGCTGATATTACTAAGGCAAAAGAGCAAGATAAACTAAAGTATGCCCTTATATCTGTAGGTGGTGAAAATAACACTTTTGATCCGGGTAACGCCGATATGGCAGTTGTTGCTAGTAATATTATAAGTTTCTTACGGGATTATGGTTTTGATGGCGTAGATTTTGATCTTGAGCAAGTCCCTTTTACGGATAATCAGTTGATTGAGTTAATGCAGGATCTTAAAAAAGATATGCCTAGTATAATTATGTCTGGAGCTCCTCAGGTAAATAGAGTTCAAGATCTTAAGAACCCAGGAAACTATAGCTTACAATATGTAAATACTGGTACACAGCAAGTATATAACAAAGCATTAGAAGCTGGTTTATTTAACTATATGTTTGTACAAGACTACAATACAGGTGGAAACTTTGTTAATGCTAAAGGTGATTTATATGACCCAACATCGCCATCAGATACTAAAGATGCTGCTGCTGCTCACAGTGCTGGCTATTATGATGTGTATGACCCAGAGTTTATTTCTAACAGCGTTGCTGCTCTTAAGAAAATAACCCCAGAAAATACAAAAATAGTGATAGGTGAGCCAGCTACGCCAAGCGCTGCAGGGTTGGCTCAAATATTCCATGGTCCAAGTGCTGATAATGCATATGAGGCTATGTGTGAGCAGTTCTTCAGTTTAAATACCGATAGTAGTTATGGCGGAGCTATGACTTGGCAAATAGTTTTTGACAAAGAAAATGACTATACTTTTGCTAAGGCAGTTAAAGCTTCAGAAGAAAATAATTGTCAAAATTTTTAACTTATAAACTTTTTCTAAACATTATCATTTTAGTATAATAGTCCTGGCAATTATGTGATTAATCCTTAAATTATAAATTTATAAAACCTGAGGTCGGTAATGAATAATAAGAAAATATTAATTTTGTCATCGGTAGCGATAGCCTTAAGTGGTTGTGCAGCAAATAAATTAAATCCTGTAGCGCAGAGTGTACAATTATCTACAGCGCCGGCAGCTAGTGATTGTAAATTTATAAACACTATAACAGCAAGCCAGGGTAATTTTTTCACAGGCGGGTTTACGTCAAACAATAATCTTCAAACAGGTGCCTATAATGATATTAGAAATCAAGCTTATGATTTGGGAGGAAATTATATTCAATTAATTTCTAGTCAAGCAGGTAACACTGGAAGCATGGCAAACGGTTCTGGAGGTTACCAACAGACTAACTATAGTGTAACAGGGTCTGTTTATAAGTGTCCAGAGCCAAAATCGTAAGTTTTTTAGTTATTTTCTAAGAATTACTTTAAAGATAAAAATGCTATTGGTGGAGGCGGCGGGATTTGAACCCGCGTCCATAAACTCTCCATCTTTGGATCTACATGCTTAGGCTAATCTATTTGAGTTTAGCTTAGCTACTCCCCAATTAGCCAGGGTAGTAGTTAGCGAGTCTGTTAAGTACAGTCTTTACTTCCAGACAAAAAGTAAAAACCGTCTTATGCATCAATATGAACGGATGTAAAGATAACTCCATAAGATAAGTTATCATATCCGTGCGCACCTAGGTTATTAAGCTAGACTAGGCAGCTTTAGCAACAGCAGCAAAGTTGCTGTCGTTAGCCGCTACGCGGTTTGCTTTTTTGTTGCCAGTTATTATTGGCGTTTGTACTGTTATTTACGAGGTTACGGTACTTCCTCGACATGCACCTTAGAGTTTGACATTCATGTCGAAACCATATTCGCCCCCATTAGGGTGGATACAATTTATAGGTTATTTACTAAAAAGTCAAATTTATATAGTAAATATCTTTTGTAGATAGGATATATGGAGCCATAAATAGAATTTTAAAGCCAAATTATAATTTAATAATTAATTGTAAAGACTATTGATTTAATCATAATCTATAAGAAAATAAGATGGCTAAGCATAGTCCGAAGTCTAATAATTATTTTTTGCTAATTAAATACAGTAAAGACATCCTTATAGGAACGCTATATTTTATCTGCTCAAAATATTTTGCACATGTAAGACTATCTATGGCTCTATCTATTTCGTCAACTCTTGGCAGGGGGTGAAGTATTATAAAATTGCTAGAATCAGATATATGTTTTCTATCTAAATAGCATAAATCTTTATTTTTCAAATATTCTTCATGGCTTGGAAACCTTTCTTGTTGTACTCTAGTTACATACAATACATCTAAATCTTCAAGAAGATTAGTTTCAATTTTCTCAAATTCTCCAAAGTTATTGCCACTTTGTTTAACAAAGTCTCTAAGTTTAGCGGGTATTTTAAGATCTTGTGATGATATAAATTTAAAAGAAGAGTTATATTTTGCTAAGATTTTAACTAATGAGTGGACAGTACGACCATATTTGAGGTCTCCTAGAAAACCTACTTTAAGATTTTCAATAGAACCTTTTTCAGAATAAATTGTATACAAATCAACTAAGGATTGTGTAGGATGCTCATTTGCACCGTCTCCAGCATTTATAACAGGGGAGTTTACATATTTAGAAAACTCTTCAACGCTATTTTGTTTTGGGTGCCGCATAACGATGATATCAGCATACTGGTCAATCATCCTGCCAGTATCATCTAGAGATTCACCTTTTTGAGTGGAGCTTGAAGCACCATTTTCTAGTGATATAACTTTACCACCAAGTCTATTCATAGCTGATTCAAAAGAAAACCTTGTTCTTGTGCTTGGCTCAAAGAATAATGATGCTAAAATCTTGCCATCTAGATCCTTAATAATTTCAGATTTAGCTAGTTTATCTTTATATATATCAGCCCTACTAAATAATAGCTTTAAATCATTTTTGCTAATTTGTTCGCTTTTTAAAAGTTTTTTGAATGAAAGCATTTGGTTCTCCATTGGAAAATCGTCATTCCCTCGTAGAGAGAATCTCAGAAATACTATATAGATACCCGCTTACGCAGGTATGGACAATTTGATTAATATTTAACTATTAATCCACTCTTTAACAGTTTTAACATCAAAATCATTATTAATCTTACTCATATCTTTTACAGCGGCTGTAAAAGCTTCAAAGCCACCAATAGTTGTTATATAAGGAACTCTATTCATAATAGCTGCTCTTCTTAGGGCTAAACTTACTTTTAATTCTTCTCTTAGGGAGGTGTTTATTAGTAAACTTATCTCACCTTTTTCTATAGCTTTAACGGTACTATGAACATCATTATTACCAATGTTATCAGAAGCTTTATCAAAAAGTTTGCAAGCTATATTATTTCCTTTTAGAAAGTTTTCAGTACCTTTAGTGGCGAATATATTAAAACCATATTCTATTAGCTTTTTGGCGAGCTTAATTATTTTAGGTTTGTCTTGATCTTTTACCGATACCAAGATATTTCCTTT
The DNA here is from genome assembly GCF_000815225.1 of Allofrancisella guangzhouensis. GTDB lineage: Bacteria > Pseudomonadota > Gammaproteobacteria > Francisellales > Francisellaceae > Francisella > Francisella guangzhouensis. The sequence goes on from NZ_CP010427.1 coordinate 290,487, forward strand.
TAGTGGTAGCTTATTAAAAGCCATTTCTTGGGCTTTGTAAAAAGCTACTCCAAATGTTTTGTCTATTCCCATTGCTTCGCCCGTAGACTTCATCTCAGGACCTAAGTAGCAATCAACATCTTCAAATCTTCCAAAAGGAAATACAGCTTCTTTAACAGAGAAATGTCTAGGAATAGGATTATTTAAAATAAACTCAGAAAGTTTCCTGCCAATCATTAATTTTGTAGCTATATTAGCTACACTGTTTCCAGTTGCTTTAGCAACAAAAGGAACCGTTCTTGATGCTCTAGGATTAACTTCTATTACATAAAGTTGATTATTTTGGTAGGCAAATTGAACATTCATTAAACCTATTACATTAAGCTCTTTAGCAAGTTTTATAGTACTTTCTTTGACTTCATTTATTTGCTCCTGGGTTAATGAACGAGTAGGTATAGAACAAGCAGAATCACCTGAGTGGATTCCAGCCTCTTCTATATGTTCCATAATACCAGCTACAAAAACCTCATCACCATCTGCTAGAGCATCAACATCTAACTCAGTGGCATCTTCAAGGAATTTATCTATAAGAATAGGTCCCTCTAGAATACATTTTCCATTAGTTTTGATATAAGCATTTAACTCATCTTTAGAGTGAACAATTTCCATAGCTCTACCACCTAGTACATTTGATGGTCTAACGACTACAGGATAACCTACCTTGTTAATATTTTTCTCTAGCTCATTAAGACTATATGCAATAGAGTTTACTGGTTGTCTTAGGTTTAGGTTTTCAAGGAGCTCTTTAAATCTTTCTCTATCTTCTGCTAAATCAATTTTATCTGGGTTAGTACCTAGTATAGGGATATTATTTTCAAATAAAGCTGAAACTAGCTTTAGAGGAGTTTGTCCACCAAATTGGACTATTACTCCCAAAACCTCTCCCTTTCTCATCTCATTCTTAATGATATTTAGAACGTTTTCTGCACATAATGGTTCAAAATATAGCTTATCAGAAGTATCATAATCGGTCGAAACTGTTTCAGGGTTACAGTTAATCATGATAGTTTCGATACCTTCTTCTTTTAAAGATTTAGCAGCATGAACACACGCGTAATCAAATTCTATACCTTGACCAATACGGTTTGGACCTCCGCCCAGTATAATAACCTTTTTATTATTAGTTATATCAGATTCACATTCATGCACAATCTCTTCATAACTATAATGCTCGTAAGTTGAATACATATAAGAAGACTTTGATTCAAACTCAGCTGCACATGTGTCAACTTTTTTATAAACAGGATATATTTCTTTTCCAAATCTATAGTTTCTTATATATTTTTCTGTTCTTCCTACTAATTCAGCAATTTTTGCATCTGAAAAGCCAAGATTTTTATAAACAGAGAACTCTTCCTTGCTGTTTGGTAGCCCGGTTTTTTTAAGGGTTTTTTCTGCAGCAACTATATTACTTATTTGTTCTATAAACCAAGGATCTATCATAGTCGCTTGGTGTATTTCCATTTCACTAATACCATATCGTATAGCTTGAGCAACACGTAGTAGTCTTGCTGGTGATAACTCTTGTAGTGACTCTAAAATAGCAACTTTATTTTCTTCAGAAGTTTTTTCTGGATCGTAGTTAGGAATTTCTATTTCATCTAAACCCTTTAATCCTATTTCTAAAGATATTAGCCCTTTTTGTAAGCTTTCAGCAAATGATCTACCAATAGCCATAGCTTCACCTACAGACTTCATTTGTGATGATAATTTAGCTGGCGTTGTTGGAAATTTTTCAAAAGTGAAACGAGGTATTTTTGTGACTATATAATCAATAGTCGGCTCAAATGATGCTGGAGTAACTTTTGTAATATCATTATCAATTTCATCAAGAGTATATCCTACAGCAAGCCTAGCTGCTACTTTGGCTATGGGGTAACCAGTAGCTTTTGACGCTAAAGCTGATGATCTTGAGACTCTAGGATTCATTTCGATAACAACAAGTTTTCCTGTTTCAGGGTTTACAGCAAACTGAACATTTGAGCCACCTGTTTCCACACCTATTTCTCTAAGTACTGCAATCGAAGCATCACGCATTATTTGATATTCTTTATCTGTGAGAGTTAAAGCTGGTGCTACAGTTATACTATCTCCAGTATGGATTCCCATAGGGTCAATGTTTTCTATTGAACAAACAATAATAGAGTTATCAGCTTTATCACGAATAACTTCCATTTCATACTCTTTCCAACCGAGTATAGATTCATCAATTAGAACCTCGTTTGTTGGCGAAAGCCTCAAGCCATTTTTAACTATAGCTTCAAACTCTTCTTTAGTATAGGCTATTCCACCGCCACTACCACCTAAAGTAAAAGAAGGTCTAATAATAGCAGGAAGCCCAATATCTTCTAGAGCTTTATAAGCCTCTTCCATAGACCGAACAACCACATTTCTAGGCACTTCAAGACCTATTTTTGCCATTGCCTTGTTAAACCTTTCTCTATTTTCTGCTTTGTCAATAGAGTCTGCTTTTGCTCCTAGCATTTCTACGTTGTATTTTTCCAAAATACCTTGTTTATCGAGGTCTAAAGCACAGTTTAAAGCTGTTTGACCACCAACAGTTGGTAAGATAGCATCTGGTCTTTCTCTTGCTATTATTTTACCAACACTTTCAACTGTTATCGGCTCTATAAATATTTTATCTGCTGTAGTTGGGTCAGTCATGATAGTAGCAGGATTTGAGTTTACCAGGAAAACTTTATAACCATCTTCTTTCAAAACTTTACATGCCTGGGTTCCTGAGTAATCAAATTCACAAGCCTGACCGATAACTATTGGTCCAGCACCTAAAACCAAAATACTTTTTATGTCTGTTCTTCTTGGCATATCTACTTACTTCCTTTTTTGGTGTCTTTTATCATATCGGCAAACTCTTTAAACAAATATTTACAGTCATGAGGACCTGGAGAGCTTTCTGGATGATATTGGACTGCAAAAGCTGGTCTATCTGTGAACCTGATACCCTCAACAGTTCCATCAAATAGGGAGCTCATATGGGTTTCTATATTATCTGGCACTTTTTTATCACATACCACAAAGCCATGGTTTTGGCTTGTTATGAGAACTTTTTTAGTTTTTGTATCTAATACAGGTTGGTTAACACCTCTGTGACCTTTATGCATTTTTTCTGTAGATAAGCCAGCAGCTAAAGCTAAAAGTTGATTACCAAGACATATACCAAATATGGGCATTTTATCTTCTAAAAGTTTTTTAATGACGGGCATTGTATAGTCAGACGTTGCAAAAGGGTCTCCTGGTCCATTAGATAAAAATACTCCATCAGGGTTATGTTTCATAATATCTTCATAAGTACTATCTGCTGGAACAACTATAACTTTAAAGCCAACATCAACTAAGTTTCTTAAGATATTGTATTTAACTCCATAGTCTATAACTACAACTATATAGTTATAGTTTTCTTGCTTTTTATACACTTGTTGACCTAAAGAAAAAGTATGCTCGTTCCATTCATATTCTCTATTGGTAGTAACACTTATAGCCAAGTCTCTACCGCCTAGAGTAGATTTGTTTTTTATCCGTATTTTTGCATAATTGGTATCTAGAAATTCGCCTGGTTTTACTGACAGTATAGCAACTCTAACAGCTCCTTCTTTGCGAACCTTTTTAACTATAGATCTTGTATCTACACCACATATCCCAATAATATTTCTATTTTTTAGCCAAGTATCTAAGCTTTTTTTAGCTCTAAAATTAGAAGGACTAGTTAAATTTTCTCTAACTATCAATCCTTTAGCAAATACACCTAAAGATTCATTATCTTCGTTATTGATTCCTACATTACCAATATGAGGAAAAGTAAAAGTAATGATCTGTCCAGCATAAGAAGGATCTGTTAAGGTTTCTTGGTAACCTGTCATAGAGGTGTTAAAGCATATTTCACCATCTGTCCAACCTCTTACTCCTATTGACCTACCAAGATAGTATGTACCATCTGGAAAAACCAAAAATGCGTTAGTCGTGCTATTAGCTAATATCATAAAATTACCCTGTTAATATAGTGGATGAGACTTAAAGAACTGTATCTGGAGAAATTTTTTATCATTGACCTTTTATAAAGTTAATGGACAAATTGGAAGTATTGTATGGATCCAAAATCTATCTGTAAAGGGTGTTTTGTTAAGTTTTTATTATTTGTGTTTTTAGGGTGGTTTTAAATACATTTTTGTAATAAAATTAAATTTTCACCGTTAGAAATGTTTATATAAACGACTAGGCTGATTCTTTGTAATCTTACATTTCCAAGCACCTTTTAAAACAATCGCTCTGTTGTAATACTATTCGCATCTTTACATAAATAGCTAATTCTAATTACAAGGCAGCGGAATGTGGGTGACTTTCAAAATGAAATTTAGTTAATGGTTTTTCTCTATTTCACTAAGTTTTACGCATGTATAAAATTAAACTATATTTTTATTTAAAAATAGTTTAAAATTTTAAATAAAAATAATAAATATATTATGAAATGAAATATACAAGACGTTCATATTCTATGAATTTTGATGATTTAATAAGAATAGAAAAATTAAATATTAAAAAATTACAATCAACAGAATTTAGGTATAGATTTAAAATATTAGAAAAGGAATTTACGAATTATTTTGGGTTGATGGAAATCGATGATAATGAAGAAACGCAGTTTATATTTATTGCTATAGATTCTTCAAATTACCCCGTAGGATTAGTTTTTTGTGATTTCCAAGAAGGTTCAAATATAAGCATTCCATACTTATTTGTAAAATCTAGCCATAGATATAGAAGAATAGGCAGTAAACTGCTCCAAAAAGTTAAAGAAGTAGCTTATAAATATGATTATGAAACTATTTCTTTAAATGATGAAAGCTCTAATAAATTAGAATTTCAAATAGAGTATGACAAAAAAAATAAAAAACTGGAAAAAAATTTTTACAATAAAAATGGATTTAAAAATGAATCACAAATATTAGAATATAAAAAAACATTTACAGTAAAGCTCCAATTAGAATCATTTAACCCGTGTGGAATAATATTTACTAGTGGATTCTAAAAACATTTAAGCAAACTCAAAGAATTAATTTGTGGCGTATTGAAAGTTTGTATATCCATGTGTCAAGCACGAGGATACGGATTGGGTAGTTCACTTTTGTCACTAGCTTGAAATCATACTCCTCTTAGTTAATACCGGTTTAAACCCAATTTAACACAATTGCCTGGTTAACGATAAAGCCAACTTGACGGTGCCCTGAAGTCATGCTAGGATTTTAAAATTAAGATTCTATAGAATCACAACGGGCAGGTTTTGAATTTGTAAATATGTTAGAAAAAAATCAATATATTAATATTGGAGAAATGACTGCTTGGAATCAAATTCATACATAATTACATCTTGAGATAAATAACCATGATAAAAAAAATTATTAAGACTTTACTTGCTATGAGAAGCTTATATTCAGCTTTCGTTGGTTTTAGCTTTATACTTCCTACTATTTGTCTAGCTGATGCTCGCTCGGAAATAATTCTAGAAAATAACTGTTCTACACCTGTAGAATTTAATGTACATCCAGGAAATAGTTCCGGAGCAACGATAATAAACAAAAAACTAGAACCTTTTGAGTATATAAATATAGGTGATTATACAAATGATAAAAAAATTAAATATATATCAACTATAAATATAGGTTTTCATTCCTTAGACTATACAAATGATAGTGGTTCTTTACAATATATTTTAACTAATGGGTTTACTGCAAACTATGCCGATTTCAAAAATTTAAATGGAAATATCGCTATAGAACATCAAAATGGAGACTACTCACATGAATGGCATAGTTATACCACCACATTAAAATATAAAATTCCTATATTTACAGTTTCTGCATGTAACACTCAACTAGAAATAAGAAGCAGCAAATTAAAAGATGTTGAAAGAATATTGATTTTTGGTGATAGCTTAAGTGATTATGGGAACTTATATGGTTACACAAAAGGTATAATTCCTAAATCAACCCCTTATAATAAAGGAATGTTTTCTAACGGTACAGTATGGAGTGATATTTTAAAAAATTCATTAAAAGATAGAATAAAAATAAGTAATTATGCAGTTGGTGGAGCTACTGTTGTATTTGAACCACCATGGACTGATATTGGGTTGCCATATACATTAGGTACTGAGCTTAGTGCATATTCAGTTGACAAAGGTGCTCATGATACTGACAAAACTTTAGCTATATTTTTTATTGGTGCTAATGATTATCTGACTATTGGTATATCACAAGACCCTAGCACAATTACAGATATAGCAAAACAAGTTACAGATAAGATAAAGTCTGCTGTACAATCAGTAAAAGCATCAAAAACTTTAATTATTGGTTTGCCAGATTTAAGTTTAACTCCTGAGTCAATAGAAATAGGAAATCAGACTCTATTAAAAGAAGCCTCTAAATTACATAATGAGTATCTCAAGCAATTTGCTAATACGGATGATAATGTTGATTTTCTTTCTTTAGATGAAATGTTTAATATGCTAATTAATGACACAGACAAGTTTAATCAAGTTTATAACACTAGTCTATCTCCTGAAAAAATACATAAAAGTTGCTGGACGGGATCATACTTTGCGTTAAATCAATTATCAGATAAAAAAGACTTTTATAAAAATCTTTTAATTTCGAATCCTGAGATAGAAGTCAACGATAGACAGCTGCAATTAAGTAATATAGATTTAAATGTAATAGATAAAATTGCTCTTACGCCAGATATAACTTCGGCTATTCTAGCTGCAGAGACAGGAACTTTATGTAGCAACCCTCAAGAATTTGCTTTTTTCGATAAGGTTCATCCAACTTATCAAGTTCATAAAGCATTATTTAAATATATTACTAACTACCTTGGTATTATAAGTTAATTTTATTGAATTTTATTATCGCAACCATTATTTATTCGTTTTGTTTGAAATATTTTCAAATTTAAAGACCGATATTTTCGTATACACTTGAAATTCTAATAGCTTGTTTTATAGTTAGGTATCTAAACTTTTATTATTAATCACAAAATGCAAAAAAATAGCTTAGTTATCTTTAAATCAAAACCTGCTAAGGTGTTAGATAATTTAGATAAAAAAATAGAAATAGAAACCCTTGATGGCAAGAAAATAAAGTTACCATCCAGAAATGTTCAATTTTTAGTAGATACGCAAAACGATTTCGATTTAGTAAAGTTAGAACAATTGCAGATTTATGACCTTGAATTAACTTGGGAACTTTTGCAAGGACAGATAAAAACTTCTATAGAAGAATTAAGTGAGTTATTGTTTGAAACCACAGGAGTTAACCAAGCATATACAATTTGGCTTTTAGTATCAGAAGGAGAATTTTTTAGTTTTAACGATGATTTTAGTATAAGCGTTCATTCTTATGAACAAAAAGAGGCAATAATTAAAGAAAAAAAGGAAAGACAGAAAAAAGAACAAGAGCTTAATGATTTTATAGTACGTCTTAACAATAAAACATATTTACAAAATGATGAAAAATTTCTGAAAGAGATTGAAGCTTTGGCACTGTCAAAAAGTTTAAACTGTAGATTTTTTAAACACCTTAATATAGAGGAGTCCGAAAATGGTGCTTATAAACTACTTCTAGATATAGGTTATTGGGACGAACATATTAACCCGTATTTACATAGGTATAAAGCAGAGTTAGAGGATAACCCCGCAGAATTTGAGTATAACCACGATTCTGATATCGGTAGGGTAGACTTAACTCATTTAAAAGCTTATGCAATAGACGATGAAGATAGTAATGATCCTGATGATGCTATAAGTTGGGATACTAAGAATAGTAAAATGTGGGTGCATATTGCTGATCCATCTTCAAGTATAATTTTTGGTGAACAAATAGATCTAGAAGCTAGAGCTAGAGGTACAAATTTATATACTCCTGAGAAAATTATTTTAATGCTTCCGACTAAAGCTACAGAGTTTTTGGGTTTAGGATTGCAAGAAATATCACCAGCTTTATCTATAGGTTTTGGTGTTACTGATACAGGTGACATAGAAGGTATACACATATGCTTTAGTAAAGTTAAAGTAACTAGATTAAGTTATGAATTTGCAGAAGAAAATATGCACAGTCTTGAGCTTGGTAATATTGAAAAGTTTGCAAAAAACTTTACAGAAAAGCGTTTACAAGCAGGAGGAGTTGAGCTTGATTTTCCAGAGGCTAAAATTAAACTAGAAGCTGACAAAAAAGTTGATATATATGATTTACGCAAGTTAGGGTCACGAATTCTGGTAAGAGATACCATGCTTATGGCGGGTGTTGCTGTAGGTAAATTTTGTTTAGAACATAATATAACAGTTCCTTTTTCTACACAGCCTCAGCATGAGCTTACTCAAAAAGAGTTAGAAAATCTGCAAACACCAGCAGATATGTTTGCAGCTAGAAAAAAATTACTAAGAGGGCAATATTCTACACAACCTGACAAGCATGCAGGCATGGGATTAGAAAATTATGTACAAGTAACTAGCCCACTAAGAAGATACCTTGATTTATTAGCACATTATCAGCTTAGACGTTTTTTAGCTAACCAAGAATTGTTAAATATTGATACTATAAATGAAGTTATAGCACAAGTAGAGATACCAATAAGAATAAATAGACAGACTGAAAGAGATTCAAATTTACATTGGAAGCTAGTGTATTTAATACAAAACCCTAATATGAAATTTAAAGCTATAGTTGTAGAGTTATTAGAAAGAAATAGAGCTTTAGTCTCTATAGAAAAATTAGCTATGACAAAAAAAATAGCTATTAACCACAAACTAGACTTAAATAACACGCTCATTTTAGAAAATACTTCTGTAAACCTTGTAAACCAAGAAGCTTATTTTAAAGTTTTAGAAAACACTAACTGAGTTTTAACAAAAAGTACACATTCTTATCCACAGAAAAATATAGTGTATGGAAAACTAATCTTTTAAATTGACCTTCTCCTTCGAAACACTTGTATATACGATGTTTCGAGGTTTTTTTTAAAGGTAAAAAAAATAAAATAATAGCTATTTATGATAAAGTTCTACATAAATATAAACATAGTTATCCACATGTTAAAGTAGGTTTTTTGTATTTGGAGTTTGTGTTTAAAATCTTTGAAGTACAACATTCTTAATACGCTTAATATTTTTTTGATAGTCCAATTTATAATTATTACGGGTCGCTGTGTGAATAAAAAAACATTTAACAGAGCAAATTTTACGTAAATTAATGTATCATTTTACCTACGTATTTTAAAAAATTATAAACTTATGAACTATGAGCTAGTTGAAGCAGATCTAAACCCTAAATATTGTGTAATTTGGCTGCATGGTTTAGGTGCAGATGGTCATGATTTTGTTGATATAATTGGTCATTTAGGTATTTCTCTAGATTATATTCGCTTTATATTTCCACATGCTGATGTAATGCCAATTACCATAAATATGGGTATGCACATGCCAGCTTGGTACGATATTAAATCTTTTGATACTGATAGTTTAAGTAGGGTTGTAGATATCGAAGGTATCAAAGGTTCGACAGCTAAAATAAATAATCTAATTGATAAACAGATCGCTCAAGATATTTCAAACGAAAATATTATCTTAGCAGGGTTTTCACAAGGCGGAGTTATAGCTGTCTATACAATGCTTACTTCTAAACGTAAACTTGGTGGAGTAATCGCTTTATCAACATATTTGCCAGCATGGGAAGACTTTAAAAAATCTATTACAGACGTTAATAAAGGTATTCCAATATTAGTATGCCATGGCACGCATGATCAAGTTTTGCCAGAAATTTTAGGACAAGACTTATCTGCTAAATTAGCTGAACAAGGTTTTAAAAATGAATATAAGCTTTATAATGGTATGCAGCACAGTGTGTGTTTAGAAGAAATAAATGATATATCTAGTTATATAGCGCAAGTATTTAATGTATGAGTAAAAAAATCGTAATAGCAAGTAGAGAAAGTAAACTAGCTCTTTGGCAAACTAATTTTGTTAAATCTGAAATCCAAAATAAGTTAGGTATTTCATGTGAAATACTTACAATGAAAACACAAGGAGACTTGATTTTAGATAAACCTCTACATAGTATTGGCGGTAAGGCTTTATTTATGAAAGAGTTAGAGGTGGCTATGCAGAGCAATAAAGCCGATATCGCAGTGCATTCATTAAAAGATGTTCCTTATGAGCTTCCATCAGGATTTTGTTTAGCAAGTTTTATGCCTAGAGAAGATCCTCGAGATGCATTTGTTTCAAATAAATATACATCATTAGATGGGCTGCCTAAAGGGGCTGTTATTGGAACATCAAGCCTACGCCGTAAGGCACAATTACTTAATTATAGAAAGGACTTAGTTATAAAAGATCTAAGAGGTAATGTTCAAACTAGATTATATAAATTAGATAATAATAATTATGACGCTATTATATTAGCTAGTGCTGGACTTATTAGATTGGGCTTGCAAGCTCGTATTACTCAGTACATACCTATAGAAATATCTTTGCCTGCAGTTGGTCAAGGAATAGTCACAATAGAAGTTTTGGAAAGAGACAGTAAATTTTTGACAGAGTTAGAAAAACTCAATGATAAGGCTAGTTCTCTTGCCGCTAAAGCGGAGCGAGCTTTTAATCAGGAGTTAAAGGGTGGATGTCACGTTGCTATAGGTGCTTATGCAACTGTAGAGGATCAAAAAATAACTCTGCAAGCGATGGTTGCTAGTGGCGATGGTAAAGAAATCATTAAAAAATCTAAAAATGGAGTGGACCCTGACATTTTAGGCAAATTATTAGCTCAAGAAATGGTAGAATTAGGAGCATATAGAATATTGGAGAATTAAATGAGGCTGATGGTATTATTAGTAGGTATTGGTGGAGGGTTTGGTGCTATAGCTAGATTTTTAGTAACTCAAGCTAGTGCTGGTATATCTAAACAAATTCCAGTAGGTGTCTTTTTATGTAATATTATAGGCTCTTTTTTTATTGGTTTAATTGCTGCTTTTTTAATAAAAACGAACTTATTTAATGAGAATATTTCTACATACACCAGAGCTTTTCTTGTAACAGGTTTTTTGGGAGGGTTTACAACTTTTTCTAGTTTTAGTTTGGATATACTAAACTTACTACAAAGAGGAGAGGCTTTTCTAGCTTTTGGATATATTTTAGCAAGTGTGTTTTTTTCATTACTTGCTGTTGTAGTAGCGTTTTATTTGGTGGTGGGGGTATATAAATGAAAAGAAGAGTAACTACGTTAATGTTTTTATTTGGTTTAGTCTTAAGCGGATGTATTCCAGTAGTTACTGGAAGTTTTGTAACACATGATGATATTTTTGATTCAGATGCAGGACTCCATAGTTTAGAGCTTCAAGAGGGGATAACAGTTAAACAGCTTTATGATGCTATTAGGGAAACTATAAGCGTTCATCCTAAAGAATTTAAGCTTCAAGCAAGTGACTATAAGGAAAATGAATCTAGAGTTTGGGCTTTTTCAAATAAATACAATCAACCAATAGCTTTTTACGCTATAAATATTAAAGGTCGAGTCTATTTAGGAATAGATATAGGAGATGATGGTGATGCTAATAAGATAGACCATGATATCAAAGACATTTATAGCTTAGAAGATCTAATCTTGAGCAATATAAAAGTTCCACCTAAAGAAAATATAGCAGGATAAATTAAGAGATTTGTGCAAATCAAGCAGTTTTTATATGAGTTAGAAAATAGACCTGAAAACAAATAAACTAAATAAGTTAAATTATTTTTCAACTTTAAAAACTGTTCCGCAATATGGACAGGCATTTGATTTTTTGTCTTTAAGGTCTATAAAAACTCTAGGATGTAAATTCCAGTTTTCATGATATTTTGTTGGACAACAAACTCTTTCACCTTTCTGCACCTTGATAATTCTTTGCTCTTTTTTCATTTTTAGCGTTTTTTAAAAAGTACTAACTAGCTAAATTCTAACAAAAATTAGCCCAAATTAGTAATACAAAAAAAAACTTAAATGGCATATACTAAGCCTTGTTATTAAAATAAATAAAGGTAGCTGACATATGAAAAGATTATACACTACAAATATGTCAACAAGAGTTTCTAAAACCAAGTGGGACATTTTAGCTTTATCGATAGTTTTGCTGATTTTGTGTATATTTGTATGGTCAACATCTGGGTTAGGAGGAGTTGTTGATTATACTGATCAAGCAAGTGTACAAAAATATTCAGAAGTTTCACTAAGCTTGTGGTTATTGCCTTATTACACTGCTGAAACAACCATACGTATGTTTATTGGTTTAGCTTTTTCTTTACTAATAACTTTTATATTTGGGACATGGGCAGCAAAAAGTAAAAGAGCGGAAAGTATAATAATACCAGCTGTTGACATATTGCAATCAATACCAATACTTGGTTTTTTTGCTATCACAGTGTCAGGCTTTTTAGTGCTTTTTCCTAAATCCTTATGGGGTGCTCAATCTGCGGTTATATTTGGGATTATAACTGCTCAAGTATGGAATATGATTTTGAGTTTTTACCAATCATTAAAAACTATACCAAAAGAGCTAAACGAAGCTGCTGATATGTATCAGCTATCAGCATGGCAAAAATTCTGGAAACTTGAGGTTCCTTTTTCTATGCCAGGGTTAGTTTGGAACACTATGATGTCGATGTCAGCATCTTGGTTTATGATAGTTGCTTCTGAAACTATAGTTGTTAATTTTGGTGCATCACAGTCAATTTCAGTGAATTTACCCGGGATTGGTTCATTTATCGATGCTGCTAATAATACTCGAAATTTTATAGCGGTTGTCGCGGCTATTATTACTATGCTTATAACTATAATTTTATATGATCAACTCTTATTTAGACCTTTGGTTTCGTGGTCAGAAAAATTTATGTTAGGGGAAACTCAGTCTGAAGTACATGCTAAGTCTTGGTTTCTTAAAATTTTACAAAAGTCGGTAACTATAAAGTTTTTTACAGCTCTATTTGGTAAAGTTATGGAGCAGGTTATTAATAGTAACTTTTTTAAAAAAGACCTAGCTAAAGCATATAACCAAAAAAGACATAAAAGAGAAGAAAAAAAAGAAACTATGTTACAAAAGATTATATGGTTTGGCTTTATATCATTAATTGTATTAGCTCTTTTTTACTTTGCTTATGAAACTATCTTTGGTAAGGGAGATGTTTATTTACTTGACGTTTTTGAAGCTTTGTATGATGGGCTCTTTACTGGTTTAAGGGTAGTTGTTTTGATATTAATAACTTCTCTTATATGGGTCCCTATAGGTGTGTGGGTTGGAATGCGTCCCAAAATAGCTCAAAAAGTGCAACCATACGCACAGATGGCAGCGGCTTTTCCAGTAAATGTACTTTATGGAGTGTTTGGTACTTTAGTAATTACCTTTAATTTAAATTTTAATATCTGGTGTATTTTGCTAATGGCACTTGGTACACAGTGGTATATTTTATTTAATGTAATTGCCGGGGCTTCAGCAGTACCTGAAGAGTTAAAACTTGCTGCTAGGAATATGCAGTTAAAGGGTATGACTAAATGGCGAAGGTTTCTCTTTCCAGCTGTTATGCCATACTATGTAACAGGAGCTATAACTGCTGCTGGTGGTGCATGGAATGCAAGTATAGTATGTGAGTATATAAATTGGGGGAAAGATTCTGTTATACAAGCCACAGGTTTAGGTAGCTATATTACTAGATATACTAATATGCAGGGTGACCATACAGCTAATGTACTTTTAGGTGTTATTGTGATGAGTATATTGGTAGTATCTTCAAATAAACTTTTTTGGCGAAGACTTTATAACTATGCAGAAAGCCGTTTTAGTATGAATATGTAGCATAGGGGATAAAATAAATGAGTAAAAAAATATTTACAGTAGAAAACCTTAGTAAGAGTTTTTTAATTAAAGGTGAACATCTTCTTAGAGTGTTAGACAACATAGACTTCACCTTGCACGAAGGAGAGATCGTCGCGTTATTGGGGAAATCTGGCTCAGGTAAGTCTACCTTGCTAAGGATTATAGCTGGTTTACTAAGCCCTACTACAGGGGAAGTTCTATATAGAGGCAAAAAAGTTTCAGCTCCAGTTCCTGATATATCTATGGTCTTCCAGAGTTTTGCGCTTATGCCATGGTTGACAGTGTTGCAAAATGTGGAGTTGGGTTTAGAGGCTCGTAATATAAGCTCCCAGGAGCGTAGAGAAAGAGCTTTAAAGGCTATAGATATGGTTGGGCTTGATGGTTTTGAGAACGCTTATCCCAAGGAGCTTTCTGGTGGTATGAAACAAAGAGTAGGCTTTGCTAGAGCTTTGGTATTAGAGCCAGATGTGCTTTTAATGGATGAGCCATTTTCAGCTTTAGATATTTTGACAGCTGAGAACTTAAGAGAAGACTTATTAGAGCTTTGGGAAACCAATGATGCGATGAAGGGTATTTTATATGTAACTCATAGTATTGAAGAAGCAGTATTAACTGCTGATAGAATTATTATATTTGGTAGTAACCCTGGCTTTATCCGTGGTGAGTTAAAAGTTAATATTCCTCATCCAAGAAATTACCAAGATCCTGCGGTGGCAGACTTGATAGATGAAGTCTATAGAATGATGACTACAGCTCAAACTAAAGAGCTTACAGAGCGAATGAATAAGAAAACAGCAATGACTATTGGTTATCGTATACCTGATGTTGATATATCAGAAATGAATGGTCTTTTAGATGAAATGTCTGATATTAAAAATGCTGATGCTATAGACTTATCACAATTAGCAGATGAGTTGCACCTTGATATTGATGATTTATTCCCAATTATTGAGATATTATCTATTTTAAGATTTGCAGAAGTTTCAGATGGTGATATTAAGATGACAGCTATGGGACGTAAGTTTATTGATTCAAATATTGATGAGAGAAAATTTATATTTGGTAGATTATTCTTAAAATATATTCCATTAGCAAGACATGTGGTTAAAGTTTTGAGTGATAGAGAATCAAAATCAGCTCCAAAAAGTAGATTTCTTGCTGAATTGGATGATCATCTCCCAGCAGACGTTGCAGCGCGTGTATTTGACACATTTATTGATTGGGCACGTTATGCAGAGCTTATTTTCTATGATTCAAACACAGGCATGCTTTCTTTAGATGAGAACGCTGTTGAGTATATTAAGAAAATGTAATGATCAACCGGAGCAACCCCCATAAAAAATAAAAACATTTTTGCTATGTTATTTATATTTAATTTGCTTTTATTTAGGTATATCATTATAGATCTATAAATTAGCGAGCGGATTTCATTTGTATATGCATTGAGATTTTAAGCAAAAAAAGGGTAGTTATGTCTTATAATACTTTTAAAAATAAAATATTTAAGGTAGCTTTTTTAAGTTTGGTTTTCGGAACTAACTTATATGCTGAGCAAAATACTGAGGTAGTTTCACAAGGAGGACCTCTTGGATCTACAAGTATTGGACAACAGAATCTTAGCTTGTCAGGATCTTCTCCTGGAAATAATAGTTCTAGTAGTCCAGGATCACAACATATAGATGAAAAAGAACTGTTGATGCAATTACAACTTCAGATTCAGCAATTACAGGGACAAGTAAACCAGCTTAAATCTCAGCAAGGAAATTTTAAAAATACATCAGGAGGTAGTTCACAGTTTACTACCTATAGCTCTAAAGTAGGAGGTAATAATTTTGGATCTATGGAAAACTATCTTGACCTTGGTACACAGAGAACTAGCGAAATCGATCCTAATGATATAACTTCAAGTATAACTCAAGAAAATTCTATAGCAGCTAGTAATAGCCAGAGTGGAGGGATATTCGCTTCAAGTAGAGGTGTTGATGTTGGTGGCACACCAGCAATTACAACTCAAGGTCAAGTAAGTTATTTAGGTTCTTATTCAGGTAATAACACTATTCCAATAGCTCAGATTTCAGATAACTTGTTTTCTTCGAACATATTGGGTCAAAGAGATAAATTTGATGATTACTCGGTATTCTTTGGTGGTTATATAGAAGCAGATGCCCAAACTTGGTTTGGCAGTCAAATACAGAGAATATCAGGGGGTGATTTTCCAGCGACAGGGCAAAACATTTATTTGACTGCTGCAAAATTATATTTTCTTTCTAATTTGGGACATTATGTTACAGCCCAGTTTGATTTTGATACAAGTGAGTCAGGAGATTTTAATTTAGGCAATGCCCTTGTAATGTTTGGTAACTTAGATACTTCTCCATTTTTTTTAACTGTAGGTAGAAATTACTTATCCGTTGGTACATATGGCGGCGGTGGACCCTGGACTAGAGGTATTATAAAAGCGTTTTTATATCCTGAGCGAGTAACGAATGTATCACTAAACTATAAAACAGATACTATTAATACTAACATAGCAGTGTTTGGCTCAAATGATAAACAAGCTAACTTTTCTACAGGCTTTTTCTATGCAGACTCTCTGACAGAAAAATTATCTGCAGGTTTTAATGCTGGTTATATATATAATCTAGCAGGAACAGGAAATAGTACTATTACAAGTTTCTTAAAAAGCAGAGGTAGAGAAAATGAAACTATAGGTGTTATTAACTTCGATGGTAACTTATCATATGCTGCATTTGGAGGTAATATACAGGTTCAGGCTGGTTGGTCAGCAACAACTAATGCAGAAGATTTTAATGAAAGTGGTAAAAATGTTAATGCTGGAGCATGGTATGGTGGTATAAACTACGCGTTAGTTTTAGCAGGAAAAGGTACCAACTTTAACGTTACTTATGGTCAGTCTTATAATGCTGCTAAAATCCCAATGGGTTTGTCAAATGCTTCCACAGCAGTTGGCAAATCTACATTTGGTATTAGAAATCAGCTTATTTTCTCTGCTCAGAGGTCATATTTTGACAATAACGTATTATTTGGTCCAGAGTATTCGTATCAAGCACTGTATAATGGTGAGCATATGAACACAATAACTTTAGATTTATCAGTTTACGTTTAAGCTTATATTTACCTAAAGCTATAAGTTATTTAATTGGTTGTGTTTACATAGTCATTTTAAGTTCAATATGTTTTATATTAGTTTATGTTTATTATAGCATAATAATGAGCTGAAGGTTCCGTGAGGCTGACTTTTTTATTTGAGTTTATGTGATTGTCAGAAAGTGTTGATAAAGTCATATATATCATATAATATCTTAAGTCTTTTATGTCGTTAGAGGGTTAAATTTGAGTAATAATATTGAACTATTTTTACATTCATCTAACTATATATTGTTAGCAGCAGGTTTGATATTGTTTTTTGCAATAGTATCACAGTATCTATCATGGAGGCTTAAGCTTCCATCTATACTTTTTTTGATCTTAAGCGGAATTATTCTTGGTCCGGTATCTGAAGTGGCACTTCCGATGGGTTTTAAGTTAGTAGATGGTGATATTATATTTGGTGAAGCTCTTTCGCCGTTCGTTTCGATTTGTGTGGCAATTATCTTATTTGAGGGAAGCTTATCACTTAATTTTAGTAGGATAAAAAATGTTAGTAGAGTAGTTTTTCTGTTGGTTACAGTAGGCTTGGGTTTAACAGTAATTTTTACAGCTTGGTTTTGCTACTACGTTGTAGGCTTAAATATGGAGTTGTCATGGTTAATTGGAGGGGTCACTTGCGTAAGTGGTCCAACAGTTGTTCCTCCTTTGATGAGATCTGTTCGTCCAAAGCGCCATATTGCAAACATCCTTAAATGGGAGTCTATCATAGTAGACCCGATAGGAGCTTTAGTTGTAGTTTTTATGCTCTCATGGTTTGTTATTGGAGGTAATTTTTCTAGTGAGGTAAACGATGGTATAGGATTATTTATAGCTTATATGATATTTGTTTGCCTACTTGGTGTTATAGTGGGCTTCATTGTAGGCTATCTAATAGGAGTTAGCTTTAGAAGACATTACATGCCAGAGTACCTTAAAAGTTTTTTTGTTTTAGCTGTAGTTGTTGTAGGTTTTATTGTATCAGATAGCATTATGCATGGTGCTGGACTGCTGATGGTTACCATAGCTGGTTTAGTCATGGCCAATATGAAAGATATTCGCATGACAGATATAGTTTCTTTTAAGGAAAACCTTAGTATAGTGATTATATCTATACTTTTTATCGTACTTAGTGCAGAAATTGATTTTAGCTTAGTAAAGGAGTATTGGCTTTACCTGATAGAGGTTTTTATTTTTTTACAGTTCATATTACGTCCTTTGGTTATTTATCTATGTACCTTTCGTTCAAAAATATCTTTGAGTGAAAGATTTGTTATGGGGATGATATATCCTCGAGGTATAGTTGCAGCTTCAGTAGCAGCGCTAGCATCTGTTAAAATAATTAAAACACAACCAGAGCTATATGATGAAGCTAACACATTAGTATTTTTTGTGTTTATGATTATTGTATTTACAGTAATCTTTCAAAGTGTATTTGCTCCTTTTATTTCTAAGTTGCTTAAAGTTACTGAACCAGAAGGTAAAGGTTTTTTGATTATTGGTGGAAACAGATTTGCTCGTGAACTTGCAGAAGTTTTTGCTAAAAACGATATAGATGTGATAATTACAGATTCCTCTTGGACAAATGTACAGAAATGTCGTCAGCTAGGTTTAAATACCTATTATGGTAGCCCAGTATCAGTACACGCTGATTGGAGTATTAGTTTAGTGGGGATAGGTTCAATGTTGGGATTATCGACCAGTGAATATGTAAATGCTGTTTCAGCAATGAAATATAAACACGAATTTGGTGCAAATAACACATATGTGCTAAGAGCATCTCAGAAAGAAAGTTACAAAGGCATAGGTTCTATAGAAACTAATTTAGCTACCTTATTATTTGATGAAGGAATAGACTTTAATGTGCTAATTGAGAGACTTAATCAGGGAGCTAAAATTAAAAGTACTAATATAACTCCTAACTATACTTTAGAAAACTTTTTTGTTGATAATTCTAATGCTGTTCCTTTATTTATTATTGACAGTAATGGCTATGCTCAACCTTTTTTTAGGGATAAAAAAATTAAACCAGAAAGCTATAGTTTGGTATCATTAAGAGACGATAACAAAAATAAAGAGCAATTATGTCTAGGTGTATAAGAACTTTTAATAGCAAACACCCTCTAATTGCCGAATCGGCGTACATAGATCAGTCAGCTGTTGTGATAGGTGATGTGGTTATAAAAGAAGATACTTCTATTTGGCCACAAGTAAGTGTTAGAGGAGATTTATTAAATATATCGATAGGTAAATGTAGTAATATTCAAGACGGCAGTGTTCTGCATACTACAGAGTATCCAAAAGACTCTGGTGACGGTTATGACTTAAAAATAGGTGAGTATGTGACTGTAGGGCATGGGGTCATATTGCATGGTTGCCATATAGGAAATAATTCATTAATAGGTATGGGAGCTATAGTTTTAGATGGCGCGGTTGTAGAGGAAAGTGTTTTAGTCGGTGCTGGAAGTTTAGTTCCTCCTGGAAAAAAATTAGAGTCTGGCTATATGTATTTAGGTTCACCAGTAAAGAAAATCCGCCTATTAAACGAAAAAGAAAAACAAGATATTATAGAAAATGCAAAGCATTATGTTACGACTAAAAATAGATATAAAGCAGAAATTTAAGTTTGCTATATTTTTTATATTATCGACTCTATTAGTTGCATGTTCTACTTTGGATATAAACACTATGGATGCACATAGGAAGTTCAATAGAGCTAAATTAGACTCACAATTGTTAGATCTTGATAAATGGCAAACTAGTGGTGTGATAGGTATTATTTATAATAATAAAGCTGACTCTGCTAATTATACTTATTCTCAAGACAAAGATAGTTTTATTATGAACCTTTATGGACCTTTAGGTATAGGGAAAATAGAAATTTCAGGTGACAAGAACAAAGTCATTTTAAAAGATAGTGAAGGCAAAATTTTTGAAGCTAGAGATGTTAAGACATTAATGCTAGATGAATTAGGTTGGTATATTCCCTTAGAGGGACTAAAATATTGGATCAAAGCTATAGCTGTGCCGCAACTTCAAGCAAATCTCAAATTAAATACTAATAATCTAACAAAGGAACTTTCGCAACAAGGTTGGAAAATAAGCTACCAAAGCTATGAGTTCGTAGATCAAAGATATCCACTCCCAACAAAATTTAGAATGTCTAGAGATAATATTTTATTAAAAGTAGTTATAAAATCATGGCAGATTTAAAAATTAAAGCATACAATAGTTTTGCAAAGATAAATCTATTTTTACATGTGCTTAACAAACGTGATGATGGTTACCATAATTTACAGACTTGGTTTACTTTTGTAGATTTGAAAGATCAGTTGAAATTTAATTTCAATACCTCAACTAACATAAATATAAAAAGCGATATAACAATAGCCTCAAAAGAGGATAATTTAATTTTTAAGGCAATTAAAATATTTCAGCAAGCCTATGGTGTGCAATGTGTTGGTGTTGATATTGAAGTGATTAAAAATATTCCAATGGGTGCAGGTTTAGGCGGTGGTAGCTCAAATGCAGCAACTACTCTTATAGCTATGCGTGATCACTATACTCCAGATGTTAAAAACTCGGAAATGATAAGTTTGGCGACAAAACTTGGAGCAGATGTACCAATTTTTTTATATGGTCGTTCTGCATGGGCAGAAGGTGTTGGTGAAGTATTGTATCCAAAGGATTTCAACACTAAGTTTGTTCTGTTGGTTAAGCCAAATATTCATATTAATACAAAGGAATCTTTTGGTAGTAAGGAACTTATTAAAAGTTCTAAACTATTGTCAAAAGAGTTAGAATTTGATAGTAACATCATGCAAAACGTTTTTGAGAAAGTATTTTTTGCAAATTATCCAGATTTTGAGAGTCACCTTAGAAGTTTAGATGCTAATTTTAGAATGACAGGAACTGGATCATGTTTTTATTTATTTTCAGATGATAGGGCAAGATTGCAGCAACTTGCAACAAAAATCAATAAACCTCTTGACAAGTGGCTAGTTAAGACATTAAACTATGTCTACTAACTTTTAGGTTAGTTGTCTGTTGGGCTATCGCCAAGCGGTAAGGCAACGGGTTTTGATCCCGTCATTCCCAGGTTCGAATCCTGGTAGCCCAGCCATAAAATATTTAACAAATATTCCACTATACCTGAAATAACACCACTGATTTTTTGGCTAAAAATAATATATAATTAGATGATTATAGAACTGAACTAATTATATAAAATTATGGAAAATTATCATATTGGTATCTCAGGTCAAAAATGGGGTCAAGTAGAAAAACAACAATGGTTAGTAGAACAAAAGTTTAAGCGCTCTTACCAAGAAGAAGTAGTCACTAAGATAAAAAAGCTAGCTAAAGACTTTGATATAGAAATATATGGCAAGTTAGAGTATCCATCAGTAGGTAAATATGACTTGTACGCTATAAAAACAAAAAACTGGGATGACTCAAATCCATATGTCCTAGTAACTGGTGGGGTGCATGGTTATGAGACAAGTGGAGTTCAGGGAGCTATTAGCTTCGCGCAAACAAGAGCTTTAGAATATTCAAAATATTTTAATATCATAATTTTACCGTGTATTAGTCCATGGGGTTATGAAACTATCAATCGTTGGAATCCAGATGCTGTAGATCCTAATCGTTCTTTTTATTTAGGTAGTGCCTCCCTAGAAGCTACCAATGCTATGAAGTATATATTTTCTTTTAATGTGAATATATCTATGCATATAGATTTACATGAGACTACAGATACTGATGATAGTGAATTTAGGCCGGCACTAGCTGCTAGAGATGCTATAGTAATCGATAAATGGGGTATAACAGATGGATTTTACCTAGTAGCAAATCAAAATAAGCTTGAGAGGGGTTTTCAAGAGTATATAATCGCTGCTGTAACTAAAGTTACTCATATAGCAAAGATTGATGATAAAGGACAAATATCTGGAGAAAAAGCAGTTATTGACGGTTTAACAGAATGTGATTCAGCAGGTTCAAAACTTTGTATGTCATTTACTGATGCTGAGTACACGACTACAACAGAAGTTTACCCAGATAGTCTTAAAACTAATCCTGATGAATGTATACAAGCACAAGTCGAAGCAGTAGTTGCTGCATTAGAGTATTTGAAATTATAAGAGCAAAGCAAGGTCGGAGTCAGTTTAGAATGTTAAGTGGAATTATAAATGTCGCAGAATTTCTTATAAATATAGTTTTTGGATTATATGCTTTTATTCTTTTATTTAGATTTTTCTTACAATGGGTGAAAGCAGATTTCTATAATCCTATTTCCCAGCTAGTCATGCGAGCGACAAATATAATTATTCTCCCTATAAGAAAGTTTGTACCTGGTTTTTTTGGCTTAGATTGGTCATGTATAGTTGCGACATATTTTATTTTTATTTTAGAAAATCTACTTTTAGCTTTACTAAAGGGTTTGGGTATAAGTTTAGTGTTTATATTAGCTAAGCCTATTTTAGATATAGTTTTTGCTGTTATAAATATGTATGTATACTTAATAATAATTAGAGCTATAGCTAGCTGGTTTATCCAAGGTGGATATAACCCTTTGTTTATAATCATATTTCAAGTTACAGAACCTTTGTTAGTCACAGCGAGAAGGTTGATAAAACCGCGTTCAGGTTTTGATTTTTCACCTATTATTGTAGTGGTAAGCTTATTTTGTATCCAGATTTTTCTACAAAGTATACTATTACAGTTGTTCTTGTAAGTTAGATGTATAAGGTATCTGTATATATTCAACCAAATTCCTCAAAAACTGAAATTTGTAGAGAATATAAGAGTTCTTTAAAGATAAAAATATCATCTCCAGCTGTAGATGGTAAAGCTAATAAAGCTGTAATAGATTTTTTATCCAAGCAATTTAAGATTAAAAAGAAAAATATAATTATAGTTAAAGGTATAACATCTAGACAAAAAGTTATAGCTTTAAATGTAGATAAAATTCCAGATTTATTAGAAGGGTACCTAAATCTTTCTTAAAACCATTCGATAAGCTGAATCTCCACTTTGATAGTATTTTGGAATAGTTTTATAAATAGCAAAGCTTAGTTTTTGATAAAGAGCTATAGCATTTGAATTATTTACATTAACTTCTAAGTATATGTTTTTTTTCGAATTAGTTATTAGGTAATTAAGTAAATTTTTTCCAATACCTTTACCTTGGAATTTCTTAGTTACAGCTAAAGAATATACTCGGATGCTTTTTTTATATTCAAAGCAAAGTATATAACCAGCTAACTGGTCACTTATCTTAGCAACAAAAAATAGTTTCTGCTTTTTTATATTGTATCTAAATTGTCTCTTAGATATTTGGTCACAATTAAAAAGAGAATATTCTAAATCTACAAGTGATTGTAGATCATCTAGATTAGCTTTATAAATTTGCATAAGGTAATTTCTTATAGTTCATCCTGTTTAGGAATTCTAACATTATAGTTGAATAAAGTTGTTCGCCTACATAAGCATCTTCTATATCAGAGTCAATAGATGGGTTATCATTAATTTCTATAACCATAGGTTTACCATTGACTACCTTAATATCTATACCATACAAGCCATTACCGATAGTTTTTGCAGCTTTAATAGCAGTTTTTATTATAGATTTTTCAACTTGATGTATAGCAAAAGCCTCTGTGTTACCATGTTGAGTAGATTTTTTACTATGGTTAGTTATTTGCCAATGTCCCTTTGCCATATAGTACTTACAGGCGTAGATAGGTTTGTTATTTAATATACCTATACGCCAATCAAATTCAGTGAAATAGTATTTTTGGGCAATGATTATAGATGATTGTTGAAACATATTTTCTAAAGTCTTCTGTAATTCTTCAATAGTTGAAGCTTTCTTCACTCCTTTTGAGAATGAGCCATCTGGGATTTTAAGTACTATTGGTAAACTTAATTCAGCAACTAATTCATCTAAAGGTAAAGTATTATCTTTAAAAATTAACCGGGCTTCAGGAGTTGCTATTTTATTTTTAACTAGTAAATTATGCAGGTAAACTTTATTTGTACAACAAATTATTGATTTTGTGTCATCTATAACAACTAAATTATTATCTTCTGCTTTTTTAGCAAATCTATAACTATAGTGATTTATAGAAGTTGTGGTCCTAATAAATAGCCCATCATACTCAAGTAACTTCATATAATCATCTTGAGTAATCATATCTACATATATTCCTAATTGGTTAGCAGCTTTTTTGAAGTTTCTTAACGCTTTAGGGTCACTAGGTGAAAGAATTTCGTTAGGATCATGTAAAATAGCAAGATCATATTGATAGGTTTTCTTATTTTTCTTTTTACGCCAAACTTTAGTACTAAAATTATTTAATGCTTCAGCAAATAGGCTTTGTTCTTGATCACTTAGTGAGCTTATATTAGCTATTTCTAGATTTTTGAAATGCCAAAGGGAGTCTTTTTTTTCTAGTTTTATTGACAATAATGGAGCTGGATACATTTCAAATAGCTTTTTAGCTATTTTTTCAAAGCCTTTTAGATTTGTTGCTCCAAAGAAAATTCTAATATCTACTATATTATTTTTAGCAATATGATTAAGAGCATTATGGTTTATTTTTAGAGCAAGTTCAGTAAGATGTATTTTTTCAAAATGTTTTATATTGTTAAGAGTTGTTACACTTGGAATTATTGTATCATTATTAGCTTTTGCTAGTAGGCAGGCATAGTACCCTTGTTCTAAATATGCCATTTTCTCTGACAAATTAATTATATAGCTTGGTTTTTGGCTTATATTTTGTAGATATCTATCTATAGTTATTAAATTTTCTGATGGATAGTAAGGCGACCAATCGTTTTTATGATCGATAAGTATTTTTAGAGATTTCATATGGTCCTTAAATATATGATGGACTAAAAAGCATTATTATTATCTACCTTTTCTTTAAAAATACAACCTAAAAAAAAATATTAATAATTTTATATTTTTAGCTTAAAAAAGTTTATTAGATAATATAGTCTTATAGTGTTGGTAAATAAAAAATGTGTGTAAAGAGTTGGTTATAATTCGATGGTTACTTGTTTTACCTATTTTATGCTGTTTAAGTTCATGTAAGCCATATCATGATATAGAAAACTATAAATATGATAACAGCATTATTTTAACTGGAGTTGTTAGCTCAATCCCAGAAGATGATAAAAAAGAGTTAGAATTTACCTTCCATTCATACAAATATGGTAACCTTCTTTTAAAAGCTAACAAA
The DNA here is from genome assembly GCF_000815225.1 of Allofrancisella guangzhouensis. GTDB lineage: Bacteria > Pseudomonadota > Gammaproteobacteria > Francisellales > Francisellaceae > Francisella > Francisella guangzhouensis. The sequence continues at coordinate 315,821 of NZ_CP010427.1, forward strand.
GAATATGCGGTTTACTTAATTCCAGCAAACAAATTACAATTAGAAGTAAAGTTATATAAACCTCATGAGTATAGTAATGTTAATTCTTTCAATTATGTTGAATATTTGCGGCATAATGGGATAGTTGCTTTAGGTAAGTTAATACCTGATTCTGAGATAAAATTCCAAGGTACAGCTATTAACTATTTACCTGAGCGATTAAGATATTATTTATATAACTATTTAAAAACTGATTTACAAAACTATAAATCAGTAGAGCTAATATTAGCTCTACTGATTGGTAAAAAAAATTTTAGTCAAGAGCAACAAAACTTATTTTTAGGATCAGGAACCTCACATTTGATGGTTATATCTGGATTACATGTTGGTTTATTAAGCTTTATAACTTTTGTGATAGTTAGAGTTTTATGGTCATTTTCGCAAGCATTATGTCGTAAGCTTCCAGCACAATATATAGCAGTATTTTTTTCTATGGTTGTAGCTTTTATTTATAGCTTGCTCGCAGGTTTTAGTTTACCGACTCAAAGAGCCATTATTATGCTTTCTGTAGTAGCAATATTATGGCTTTTTAAAAAAAGAGTTTCTGTGGTCAGATCACTTAGTTTAGCTCTAATTTTGATACTAACATTAGATTTAAATTCTATCTATAGCGCTAGTTTATGGCTAAGTTTTTCAGCAGTAGCATTTCTTATATTCCTTGCAATTATTTTGCAACAATATAAATCAAAGTTTTTATCGTCTTTACTAAGTCAGAGTTATTTGGCTATTTTTCTTATACCAGTATCAGTATATTTTTTTGGTAGTTTTTCATTGGTTTCAATTGTAGCAAATTTAGTTGCTATTCCTTTAGTTAGCTTGTTAATCGTACCATTATTATTTTTATGCTTAATTTTGTCATTTTTTGGTATCAAATTGTGGATTATCCCTAGCTTTTTATTAGGAATTTTAAAATCATACTTAGAATTTTTAACTCATCACATCCAGTTAGTAAATTATTTGGGATATTTTTCTATTATTGGTTTAATTATAGTTATAGTTGGTTTGATTTTAGTTTTTTTACCCATAGGGAAGTCATTACGTTTGTTGGGTCTTTCGCTATGTTTAGTTTTCTTCCAACCTTTTGAAAATATCACAAAAAAACATCAAAGTTTTCAGATACATGTATTTGATACAAAAGAAACTATGGTCTTGCTGCAAGATGATGGGATAAGCTTGCTTTATACATCAAATAAAAACTTATCTAATAATTTCTCTCTAAAAGCTAATTTATTGAAATATCTGGAATTACAAGGAATAGATCATTTAGATTATTTAATAGTTTCTGGAGATTCTAATTATACTGATCTTTCTAACATAAGAAAACTAATATCTATAAATACTACTATTACTAATATTGCTACAAATATACCTGTCCAGAGATGTGAATATCATAATAACTTTTTATTAGAGCAGGTAAACATTAAGCTTTTAGGAGAAGATAATTATTGTTCTATTAGCTTTAAAGTTGGTGAAATTGGGTTTTTAATACTAGATGGCACTTCTATTGCTACGCAACAAAATATTTATAAATTATATAATGGCGTTATTAGTCCAAATACTATTATTTCATCAAAGGTTCCTTATTTTAAGTTTATTACTAGGTTTAAGCCAGAATCTTTTATATACATTTCAGATAAAAGTTTAGTAAAAGAGAATATTAGTCTGTTTAGAGATAGTAAAACTAAGATTATAGATACATATAATAATGGGGCAGTTACACTCAAAATTGATAAGCAAAAGAATGTCTTTTTAGAGAGTTTATTGAAGAATTATTAAATTTTTTTATAAAAACAAAAACAAAATTAAATAAAGACTCTTATATGGTACACTCTAGATAACAAAAAGAAGTAAGAGTTAAAGAGTGTTTGCAAAAAAATTAACATTCACATATTTCATTTCTATAGTTTTGATTTTTAATGCTGGTTGGATAGATAGTGTAGTCCTGTATAAGTCATTTGGTGCTAGTGTTGCAGCAATGACAGGTAACTATAGAATTTTAGGTCATAGTATAGCTGATTACGATTGGTATTTTGCCTATGAAGTGGTTGTTCTAGTCTTTGGATTTATTATAGGAGCTGCTATAAATGGTATTGTGATCAAAACAGATAGTTATGTTATCTCAGAAGAGCATACAAAATCTTTAATTTTGCAGAGCTTTGTGATGTTAACAGGAACGATCCTTATAGATGTATTTACTCATCATAGAGTTATTGATGACCTTTTTCTGGCTATGGCGATGGGTATGCAAAATAGCTTTACAACCTTATTTTTCGGTAGTTTTGCTCGTACGACCCATATGACTGGTACTACAACGGATTTGGGTATAGAAATAGGCAGAGCTTTAAAGGGGTCAAGAAAAGACCTTTGGAAAATCCCTTTCTTTTTTGTATGTATAATAATCTTTATCGTAGGAAACGCTGCAGGTGTTTTTTGGGTTAGAATTTTTGGGCAGTATTTTACACTTATGCTTTTTCCTTCCGTGTTGTTACCAATCTTTGTAGGAGTTATGATCCTTTGGACGTATAGTATGAAAGTAAAACAGCATCATCCATAAATGGTAAACAAATAGTAAAACAAAAAGCAAAACATTTTAGAAAAATTGGCAACATAATTTCTAAAAATGTTTTTTAATGAAAAAAATTTATATACAGAAGCTTTTCAATCTACATCTTTTACACAAGGGACTAGGTTCATTTTTTTTAATTCTTCCCATGATTTACTAGGACAGTCTTTATTTTTTTCCACTGGCATGCAGTACCCTTCCCAACCTCTATATTTTTGAATTTCAAGACATTTTTTAAAGCTTTTAACGCTTAAGTAGGCAGGCGTCCATGTAGCTGGATTTGAGCCGACTAATTGTTCTTTTTGCTTAGATTGACCAATTTTTTGTATTTTAGTTTCATCGATGTTTTTAGAAACAGGTGGGGTGTCTATTGATATTTGCTGCGTACTAACAGTACTTGATCCAGATGTTATATTTATACTCGTGCCTTTGTAAGTATTTGCAAAACTAAGAGTCGTAATAAAAGTAAGACTCAAAAAAAACGTTTTCTTCATGTATTAATATTTAGTATTTTATTGTTAGTTATATAATATTTATTTTTTTATTAGTATTCAAGGAGTAGTTACTTTGATAATACTTGTTTAATTTATAGTTTGGACAAAACATAAATTTTAGCAAATTTTTCTTTTTAAAAACTATAGTTTTAGATGTTGTATTATTAGATGTACTTTTGTTTCTAAATGCCTGTGTAAAAGATATTATCCATATGGTTATATGTTTGTTTAGTTGATAATATTTTCTTGGGAGTTTTAGGTTATTTTTTAAGTTTTTTCATTTTTTATTTTAGTTTGCTGTTTTCTTTCTATAGATATTGTTCTTCTTAGTAGGGTGTCATAAATAGGTTTTTGGTGGTGTATATATGTTAGCATGGAGGCACTAAAGCAAGTAATCATTAGAGGGAGTAGAAGCTGATAATTCCAGGTCATCTCAATTACTAATACTATTCCTGTTAAAGGAGCTCCTACTGTCGCTGTAAATAAGGCACTCATCCCTGCAACAGCAAAAACACCAGCATCTACACTATATTGCGGGAAAAGGGCGTTTACACTCATTCCATACGCAAGACCAAATATAGTTCCTAGAGCAATCATAGGTGCGAAAATACCACCAGTAACGCCTGTGCTGTAAGAAAAGATGACACCAATAAACCTTATGGCGAATAATAGTAATAACATTTTCACTGGAAGATTGTAATCTAGAGCATTTGCAATAACTATATATCCACCTCCAACAGCATTGGGTGAAATTACAACCCCAGCACCAAAGATTACACAGACAAAAATTACTAGAGCCCAATATCTTTTGCGAGAGCCTCCGGAAAAGAAATCAGCTGTTTTTATAAGGATTTTATTAAACAATAACCCAAAATAACCAAAAAATATCCCTAATATCATAAAAAGCCAAAGCGTATCCTGAGGAACACTAGAAAAAGCCTCAACTCTTATAGCTGGAGGGTTCCCCACGATAGACCTAGAAACAATAATGCTTGTGATACATGCTATTAGCACACATTTTATAGCAGACACACTAAATCTGAACTTTCTATTCATCTCCTCAATTACAAAGATTATTCCTGATAGAGGTGTATTAAAAGCAGCAGCTAAGCCAGCGCCTGCACCAGCAGAGACTACAGCATTAGCGTATTTTTTAGTTAGTTTAAATTTATCGACAAAAAATTGTGCAATAGCTGCAGCAATATGTATAGAAGGTCCTTCTTTACCAACACTTAAGCCTGACCCTAGTGATAGCAGCCCACTAAGGAATTTTACAGGGGCAACTCTTTTTCTAAGTTTACGGCAACCTTTTAGCGCTCCTTCTACTTCTTGTATACCACTGCCTCCTGCTTCATTAGCAAACCTTTTTATAAGATATAAAGAAAATATTACCATAGATATGGTAATTATTATTGAGACAGTAATTTGCAAATAAATGTTATCACCGCAGTAGGCAAATAGCATTTTTTTGAAATTAGCTATAAGATCAAGTAATAATTCGAAGGATGTTGCAACTACTCCAATTATAACCCCTAAAAGCCCTCCACAGAGCACTAGCACCCAAAGATGTCTGTTATTTGTATAATACCGATCTAAGACTTTATTGCTCATAGACGCTAAAATTAGGTTGTATTTATTACAAATTATACATTTTAAAAAATATTTAAAAAGTGAAAAATTAAATTAATAGATATTAATTATCTTATATTATATTTTTTGTAATCTCGGTTGCTAGGTTAATAGATTTTTGTTTATTCCCAAATATACCAAAGCGTATTTTAACTTCAGTACTACGGTTATCAATGTCATTGAGGGTAACTGATATATTTTCTGAACTTATCTTTACTACTTAATAAAAGCTGTGTTTTTTGAATACGTTTGGTCTTTTAAAGAATATGTGTTATTTGTTTGGAAAGTTTTAATGGTTGCGTTATATGCGGAACGGATATTTTTAGGGATCTCAATTATATAGTTGCCATTTATATAATATACGTTACCACCTTGCCACAACAGCATTACCAACTAAGATAGCTGCTAGTACACAATCATTAAGAGCAATTGCCATAATAAACTAAATATTATAAATTAATTTTATTTAGCGCTATGCTTTATTATAAACTAACTTTTACTAGGTTAGTTAAGCTTTAAATTTGTTTACATTAGCTTGAATTTGATCCATTAATGTAGAAGACATCGCTTGATCACCAAAAGTACCAAATTTGATAGTAACTTTAGACGCATTATTAGTTAACTTTTCTATTTTGGTATAGAAGTTTGTGCTATTTATTTTAGTGGCACCATCAATTTCTGCATAGGCATTATCTGGGTCTAAATCTTTAGAGACAAGCACAAAATCATGATTATCATTTACAGCTTGTAAAGCTGCTTTGAAGACGTCTTTATAGTTACCTTCGATATTCATCGAATATTTGCCTTCTATATACGCTACAGTGCCTCCACCAACTGTGACAGCTGCTAATATACAGCTACTTAAGGTTAGTGTAAATATATATGCAAAGAGGGTAAAAAAGCTTTTTTTAAGATATACCATTTAAAATACGTCCTTGCTTTGATTTTAGCTTATCGAGCGTTCTTCTGAATTTGATCCATTAATGTTGCAGAAGCTGTACGATCACCAAAAGTACCAAATTTGATAGACACTTTAGAGGCGTTGTCAGTTAGCTTTTCTATGTTAATATAGAAGTCTGTATTATTAACTTTGGTAGCGCCTTCTATAGTTGCCTCAGTAGGAGTTATCTGTTTTTTTGTTAGTACAAAATCATCATTGCTTTGTACAGCTTGTATAGCAGCATTATATATATCTTTGATACCGCCCTCCATATTCATAGAATATTTACCTTCTGTGTAAGCTATAGCAGTACCTCCTCCGATAGCACCTACAGCTAGCCAGCAACTATTCAATAAAAATGCTAAAATTAATACAGTAGGAGTTATAATTATGTTTTTTAGTTTCATATCTCACCTTATAGTCCGATTCTTAATAGTTAAGAATGATAATATATCGACTTTTAGATTTAGTCAATTATGTTTTATTTTGAAAATTTATTCAATTTTTTTGTTCATGGAACCTGGCTAAAAGAGCATTTTGGTTATATTATAGTCAAGAATTTAACTTACAACTTTTCTCATAGGGTTACCAATTAATATGAAAGAAAATAAAATTGGGCTTATAGGTTTAACAGCTATAGGGGTTGGAACCATGATCGGCTCAGGCTGGCTATTTAGTTCTTTTTATGCCGCTAAGATCGCAGGTCCAGCTGCTTATATTGCTTGGCTAATTACAGCGTTTATAATTTTAGTGTTAGGTTTGAGTCTTGCGGAAATTTCTTTCAATTACCCTAAAAGAGGGTTAATGGCTAGGCTCCTAGTCATTAGTCATAACAAAGATTTTGCTTTTATTTGCACTATAGCAACTTGGTTAGGATTAACAGCTGTTATAGCTACAGAGGCTGAAGGTAGTATTCAGTATTTAGCTTCACTTTCAGATACAGCATCTGCTTATTTGTTTAATCCAGATCATAGCTCTTTGACTTCTACAGGACTTGGCTTAGCAGCTATAATCATACTTTTGTTTGGCGTGGTTAATTTTTGGGGAGTTAAAGTACTTTCCAGTAGTAACGTTATTTTAACTACAATGAAAGTATTGATACCCTTTATAACAGCTATATCAATTATAGCGGTCAGTTTCCACGGTAGTAATTTTATAGTTGTGGGCGGCAATTACGCTCCTTATGGAACATCATCGATATTTTCTGCTATGATTAGTGCTGGAATGGTTTATTCTTTTAATGGCTTTCAGAATATAGCATCTTTCTGTTCAGAGGCAAAAGACCCTAAAAGAGATATTGTTTTAGCGATGGTATTTTCGGTGCTGATTACATTGGTTGTTTATCTTATGCTTCAAACAGCTTTTATTGGGGCTCTTACAATAAATAATCTGAGTCATGGTTGGCCAGGATTGGACTTTACTAGTCCTTTTGTACAGTTGACTATGATGTTGAATTTAAATCTGATGACTATAGTGTTATATGTAGATGCTGTTATTTCACCCGCTGGGACAGGCATGATTTATACAGGTTCAACCACAAGAATGCTTACAGCTATGTCACAAGACCGTCAAGCGCCTAAATTCTTTGATAAGATAACAAAATATAATTTTAGTAGACGCTCTCTTTATGCTACCGTTAGTTTGGCTATACTTTTTCTGCTATTATTTAGATCGTGGTCATCTTTAGTTTCATTTTTGTCATTATTTTACGTAATTTCGTATATGTCGATACCAATATGTTTAGGGAAGTTAAGGATTAATGGTATTAAAAGTAAATTTGCTATTCCTTTTGCAAACATGGTTTTACCAACTATGTTTGTGTTTTTATCAATCCTTTTTACATTTTCAAAGTTTCCTAACACAGGTTATGTTGCTATATTTGTATTGTTTTTATATGCACTGTATATTTCTAAGCAAGTATCCCTTGATCAAGGTTTTTTTAGTGTTCTTAAAAAGTCATTACCTTTAGTTCTTCATGTAGTGGTGTTAACTATATTATCTAGTTTATCTCCAGTTTATTATGGAGGTTTTGACATTTTAAATACATCAGCATTTTATTTATTAATAGTTATATGGTCATTGCTGGTATATTTTCATGCAGTATATGTATACCGTAGTGTTCCTGAAACTATAGTCAAATAACCCTTTTATACAAGCTATTAAAAATTTATCTAATATTAGTGATCGATACGCAGTTTTTTATGTACTGTAAGTTTCTAACTTTGAGTTACTGAACATTTTATAGTATCCTGCTTGCCGGCAGTAGGAGTAGGAAATAATAGCTCAAAAGTATTTACTAAAAATTGCTTCTAAAAAAGCTCTGTATTTACTTTTTTATAAAAACATTCAAAAAAATCCAAAAACCCCTAAAAAAGTAGAAAAAAATTTAAAAAAGCTCTTGCGTTGTGAGAGAGTGATGTGTATTATATGACTTCACTGGCTGACGGGTGATGTTAGCGGTAGAGAGAGGCTGTGAAGCTGGATAGATATTTAAGAGATATATTATATACAAACACTTTGTTGATAAATTTGAGTTTAGTGATTGAGTCAGAGAATTAGATTAAACTGAAGAGTTTGATCCTGGCTCAGATTGAACGCTGGTGGTATGCTTAACACATGCAAGTCGAACGGTAGCAGGTCTTCGGATGCTGACGAGTGGCGGACGGGTGAGTAACGCGTAGGAATTTACCCATTTGAGGGGGATACCAGTTGGAAACGACTGTTAATACCGCATAATATCTGAGGATTAAAGGTGGCTTTGGCTGCCGCGGATGGATGAGCCTGCGTTGGATTAGCTAGTTGGTAGGGTAAGGGCCTACCAAGGCGACGATCCATAGCTGATTTGAGAGGATGATCAGCCACATTGGGACTGAGACACGGCCCAAACTCCTACGGGAGGCAGCAGTGGGGAATATTGGACAATGGAGGAAACTCTGATCCAGCAATACCATGTGTGTGAAGAAGGCCTTAGGGTTGTAAAGCACTTTAGTTAGGGAGGAAGGTCTGTTAGTTAATAGCTAATGGAATTGACGTTACCTAAAGAATAAGCACCGGCTAACTCCGTGCCAGCAGCCGCGGTAATACGGGGGGTGCAAGCGTTAATCGGAATTACTGGGCGTAAAGGGTCTGTAGGTGGTTTGATAAGTCAGATGTGAAAGCCCAGGGCTCAACCTTGGAACTGCATTTGATACTGTCAAGCTAGAGTATAGTAGAGGAATGGGGAATTTCTGGTGTAGCGGTGAAATGCGTAGAGATCAGAAGGAACACCGATGGCGAAGGCAACATTCTGGACTAATACTGACACTGAGGGACGAAAGCGTGGGGATCAAACAGGATTAGATACCCTGGTAGTCCACGCTGTAAACGATGAGTACTAGCTGTTGGGTTCGGTGTAAAGGACCTAGTGGCGCAGCTAACGCGATAAGTACTCCGCCTGGGGACTACGGCCGCAAGGCTAAAACTCAAAGGAATTGACGGGGACCCGCACAAGCGGTGGAGCATGTGGTTTAATTCGATGCAACGCGAAGAACCTTACCTGGTCTTGACATCCACAGAACTTTTCAGAGATGAATTGGTGCCTTTTAGGAACTGTGTGACAGGTGCTGCACGGCTGTCGTCAGCTCGTGTTGTGAAATGTTGGGTTAAGTCCCGCAACGAGCGCAACCCCTATTGATAGTTACCATCATTAAGTTGGGTACTCTATTGAGACTGCCGCTGACAAGGCGGAGGAAGGTGGGGACGACGTCAAGTCATCATGGCCCTTACGACCAGGGCTACACACGTGCTACAATGGGTATTACAGAGGGCTGCCAAACCGCGAGGTGGAGCGAAACTCAGAAAGGTACTCTTAGTCCGGATTGTTCTCTGCAACTCGAGAGCATGAAGTCGGAATCGCTAGTAATCGCGAATCAGAATGTCGCGGTGAATACGTTCCCGGGTCTTGTACACACCGCCCGTCACACCATGGGAGTGGGTTGCTCCAGAAGTAGATAGCTTAACGAAAGGGCGTTTACCACGGAGTGATTCATGACTAGGGTGAAGTCGTAACAAGGTAGCCGTAGGGGAACCTGCGGCTGGATCACCTCCTTAAAGGAAATACGAAAAGAATAATAAGAATAAAGCTTAATTGCTAGATCAGATAATTTGATAAAGTGTTTGTAGATAATATATTTTAGTGTAAATAAGATACGGGTCTGTAGCTCAGTTGGTTAGAGCGCACCCCTGATAAGGGTGAGGTCGGTAGTTCAAGTCTACTCAGACCCACCATTTTTTTTGGGGCCATAGCTCAGCTGGGAGAGCACCTGCTTTGCACGCAGGGGGTCAGCGGTTCGATCCCGCTTGGCTCCACCAATATTTTATTTGCATGAAGATAGAGATATTTAACAATTTAGTATAGAGATAGACTTAAGAAAATAAGTGCAAGCGGTGGATGCCTTGGCATTCAGAGGCGAAGAAGGACGTGTTAATCTGCGATAAGCTTCGGTGAGCTGATAAATGAGCTTTGACCCGAAGATTTCCGAATGGGGGAACCCAACTAGAGCAGTCTAGTTACTTTATCTGATATAAGATAGAGAGCGAACGAGGGGAACTGAAACATCTAAGTACCCTTAGGAAGAGAAATCAATTGAGATTCCCATAGTAGTGGCGAGCGAAGTGGGAAGAGCCTGGTATGATATAGTCTTAATTATAGTAGAACAAGTTGGGAAGCTTGACGATAGAGGGTGATAGTCCCGTATACGAAATAATCAAGATGGAACTAAGCATACGAACAAGTAGGACGAGGCACGAGAAACCTTGTTTGAACATGGGGGGACCATCCTCCAAGGCTAAATACTCCTGAATGACCGATAGTGAACTAGTACCGTGAGGGAAAGGTGAAAAGAACCCTGATAAAGGGAGTGAAATAGAATCTGAAACCGCTTGCATACAAGCAGTAGGAGCACGATTTAGTTGTGTGACTGCGTACCTTTTGTATAATGGGTCAGCGAGTTACTTTTAGTGGCGAGGATAACTGAATAAGGGATCCGTAGCGAAAGCGAGTTTTAATAGAGCGCCTAGTCGCTAGGAGTAGACCCGAAACCGGCGCGATCTATCCATGGCCAGGTTGAAGGTTAGGTAATACTAACTGGAGGACCGAACCCAATACTGTTGCAAAAGTATGGGATGAGCTGTGGATCGGAGTGAAAGGCTAATCAAGCACGGAGATAGCTGGTTCTCCCCGAAAACTATTTAGGTAGTGCCTCGTGAATTGACTGATTGGGGTAAAGCACTGTTTCGACTAGGGGGGTTTTACGACCTTACCGACTCGATGCAAACTCAGAATACGATCAAGTTTTATCACGGGAGACACACGGCGGGTGCTAAGGTCCGTCGTGGAAAGGGAAACAGCCCAGACCGCCAACTAAGGTCCCTAAGTCATAGCTAAGTGGGAAACGAAGTGGGAAGGCATAGACAGCCAGGAGGTTGGCTTAGAAGCAGCCATCCTTTAAAGAAAGCGTAATAGCTCACTGGTCGAGTCGGCCTGCACGTAAGATTTAACGGGGCTAAGCTATGCACCGAAGTTGCGGAATATATTAAATATATTGGTAGGGGAGCGTTCTGTAAGCCGAAGAAGGTTAATTGAGAAGTTAGCTGGAGGTATCAGAAGTGCGAATGCTGACATGAGTAACGTAAAATAAGTGAGATTCTTATTGGCCGAAAACCCAAGGGTTCCTACGCAATGTTAATCAACGTAGGGTAAGCCGGTCCCTAAGGCGTAGCTAAAGAGTGAAGTCGATGGGAAACAGGTTAATATTCCTGTGCTGCTTATATAAACGAAGGAGGGACGGAGAAGGCTAGGTAGGCCTGGCGAATGGTTGTCCAGGTAAAAGTAAGTAGGTAGAGTTATTAGGCAAATCCGATAACTTGATGATCTGAGATACGAGACGAAGCCAAATTTATTTGGCGAAGCTATTGATGCCCTGCTTCCAGGAAAAGCTTCTAAGTATATTGTATAAGTAACCGTACTGTAAACCGACACTGGTGGGTAGGTAGAGAATACTAAGGCTATGAGAGAACTCTGGTGAAGGAACTAGGCAAAATGACACCGTAACTTTGGAAGAAGGTGTGCCCTTAATGGTGAAGTACTTGCTACGTAAGCTGTTGAGGGTTGCAAATACCAGGTGGCTGCGACTGTTTATCAAAAACACAGCACTCTGCGAAATCGTAAGATGAAGTATAGGGTGTGACGCCTGCCCGGTGCTGGAAGGTTAATTGAAGGGGTTAGCTTAGGCGAAGCTCTGGATCGAAGCCCCAGTAAACGGCGGCCGTAACTATAACGGTCCTAAGGTAGCGAAATTCCTTGTCGGGTAAGTTCCGACCTGCACGAATGGCGTAACGATGGCCACACTGTCTCCACCAGAGACTCAGTGAAATTGAAATCGCTGTGAAGATGCAGCGTACCCGCGGTTAGACGGAAAGACCCCGTGAACCTTTACTATAGCTTTGCACTGGACTTTGATCATTTATGTGTAGGATAGGTGGGAGACTAAGAAGCATGATCGCTAGATTATGTGGAGTCGACCTTGAAATACCACCCTTGAATTATTGAAGTTCTAACTCAGTCGAAAGACGAGGACAGTGTATGGTGGGTAGTTTGACTGGGGCGGTCTCCTCCTAAAGAGTAACGGAGGAGTACGAAGGTGCACTCGGTATGGTCGGAAATCATACCAAGAGTATAAAGGCAAAAGTGCGCTTGACTGCGAGAGTGACGGCTCGAGCAGGTACGAAAGTAGGTCTTAGTGATCCGGTGGTTCCGAATGGAAGGGCCATCGCTCAACGGATAAAAGGTACTCCGGGGATAACAGGCTGATTCCTCCCAAGAGTTCATATCGACGGAGGAGTTTGGCACCTCGATGTCGGCTCATCACATCCTGGGGCTGAAGCAGGTCCCAAGGGTATGGCTGTTCGCCATTTAAAGTGGTACGCGAGCTGGGTTCAGAACGTCGTGAGACAGTTCGGTCCCTATCTGCCGTGGGCGTTAGAGATTTGAGAAGAGTTGCTCCTAGTACGAGAGGACCGGAGTGAACGAACCACTGGTGTTCCGGTTGTTTCGCCAGAAGCATTGCCGGGTAGCTACGTTCGGACGGGATAACCGCTGAAAGCATCTAAGCGGGAAGCCTCCTTCAAGATTAGATCTCTCAGGTTTTGAACCTGTAAGGAACGTTGGAGACTACGACGTTGATAGGCTGGGTGTGTAAGTGCAGTAATGTATGAAGCTTACCAGTACTAATGATCCGAGAGACTTAAGTCTATTTCTATGCTGAATTGTTAAATATCTTTATAAACCAAAACACAGTTTTGGCGATGATAGCTTGTAGGAACCACCTGATCCCATTCCGAACTCAGAAGTGAAACTACAACACGCCGATGATAGTCTGGCATTTGCCCAGGTGAAAGTAGGTAGTCGCCATCTTTTTAAAATACAAAGTCTCAATAACTAGAGCACATCAAATAAATCATATAAATATCAGGACCTTATTTAACAAACTTCTTAATCCTTTTAAAATAGCTCCTTTTAGATTTTTATTTATAACATTTTGCTTTAATTATCTATATAATATATTATTTTACTAATTTGATTCAAAACTCTTGATTATGGTTTCTAGATCTTTCGGTAGCGCTTTATTGATAATCGGTACTACTATTGGTGCTGGTATGCTTTCTCTGCCTTTAGTTGTAGCATCATGTGGATTTATAGTAGCTATTGTTTTACTAGTTATGTCATGGTGTGTAATGTACATCACTGCTATAAGATTATTGAATGTCTGTGCAAAATATCCTCTCGGGGTGAATTTTACAACTATGATGCAATCAAAAGTGCCTAAAGTTTATCAGATATCTTTTAGTGTAATATATTTGCTTTTATTGTATTCTTTGATGTCGGCCTATACTACACAAGGAGCTGAATTAGTTAATTATGCTTATGCTATTGTAACACCTACGAAACATAATATATTTTTACCTGCTTTAATTTTTATTCTGATTTTTAGTTTTTTTATGTATAACTATAGAATTTCAGACTATACAAATAGGTTCTTTGTTTTTTTAAAGTTTATTTTCTTTATTTTGGCTATAGCTGTTATGTTGCTATATATAGCTCCAGTTTATTTGAATAGTATGCCCTTATCTCTATTAGCAATAGTTTTTGCGTGGCCAACTTTATTACCGTCATTTGGATTTCATAACGTTATCCCAGTTATTTACGAATATCAGCAGGGAGATATAAAGAGCATCCGTAAAAGTATATTCGCCGGGAGCATAAGTGTATTAGTGATCTATATAGTTTGGTTACTTCTAGCTTTGGCATTGATTCCTCAACAAGGTTTACATAGTTACCAAACATTATTTTCTTCAGGGAACAATACTCCCAGTGGTTTTGTAGAGCAGATTAAAACAGTTACAAACTCAAATTTACTGGAGTTTGGTTTAAATATATTTATTCATATAGCAATTATTACCTCTTTTATTGGAGTTGCTATTTCGCTAATGCATTATATAAAAGATTTATTTATAAAAAATGGTAAGCACATAAACAACTTTAGTCTGAGTTTGTTTTGTTTTGTTCCGCCTCTTATTTTTACAGTTTTTTATCCTAAAGGTTTTATTCTAGCCTTGCAGTATGCAGCAATATTTGCAGTAATAATATTTGTCTATACTCCGATATTTCTTAATAAAAATGTAGCTCCAAACGTAGACTCAAAAAAAACATCTTTAAATTTTTATGCTGTAGTGTTAGGTAGTGCTGTAATTATCTGTCAAATAATTAACCTATATTTCGATATAGATCCTTTTAAGAATTTATAAATTCTTAATAAAGGTATGGGTAATAACTAAGTTTGAAATTTTACAAATATGTAGTTATAATAAAAACCATCTATATTTTTTAGGTTATTTAGTTATGAATTTGGCTTATTTAAGGCTATTCCAACCATGAAAAAAATTATTTTAGTATTGTTAGTTATCATTGGTTTAAATGTAAATGCTTATGCTAATGATGTAGATTCAATCATAAGTCATTTTATAATTTCAATTGATAAAACACACAATGATTTAGGGTATAAAATAAATTTTTTAGGTGAAAATAATGAGAAATTAGTAGCTGTGTTGTTAATTAATAAAAATTCTGAAGGAAAAGTACAAGCAAGTAAATTTGCAAATGTTTCGGCTAATAGTTATTTCTACATGTCACAAGAAAATATTCCTAAAGCAAAGTTAAATGAGTATATTAATAATATAAATGAAGGCAAGTGCATAAAAGATTTTGATATAATATTTATGCAAAAAGAATATAAGAACGCTAGTGGAAAAGATCAGCTAAAGGATGTAACTATTCAGAATCATATTAAATTACCTATAGAGTATAGTTATAAAACAAAAACAGGAATAGTTAGTTGTGGCGCCCCAGCGGGGAAAGATATTAAATGCAGTTTTTATGATGATGGTAATAACTATAATGGAGTTATGAGTGAGGAGGGTTATGCTAGTGGTTATAGCGATAGCAATGATTTAAACCTAATGAGTGAGTGATTCTTATTCACGCGTTTAGAATTCAAGCGTACAAAGTTTCACCAGTTGGTAAGGTTAAACATGATAGTTCGGAGTAAATATATAGCATATAATAGACCAACTGAAGCATAAACATCTTTGTTTCTATATCAAATTGTTTTTTAGGTCTAAGAGTCTTTCTAGCCTAATTATTAACGTGTCCTTAGATACTTCACTTCTAAATAATATATTTTTTGATAGATCGATTTTTTCACTTAACTCCAAAAAATAATCGCAGAAAAAAATCATGCTCAATTGACAATGATAATTTATTACTTAAGGTATATAATATAGGGTCAGGATTTTAAATTATAATTTTGGAAACATGAGATTTGTAGATGAGGTAACCATTAAGGTTCAAGCTGGTAAAGGTGGTAACGGTTGTGTAAGCTTCCGTAGAGAAAAATATGTGCCTAGGGGTGGCCCTGATGGTGGTGATGGAGGTCATGGGGGTAGCATTTATCTAAAGGCTGACGAAAATGCAAATACTTTAATTGACTATCGCTATAAACGTGAGTACCAGGCAGAAAATGGTCGTCCAGGAGAAGGAAGAAATTGTTATGGAAAAGCAGGAGAGGATTTGTATTTGATTGTTCCTGTTGGTACAAGTGTATTTAATATCGAAACAAATAAAAAAATCGGTGAAGTACTAAGCCACGGAGAAACTCTAAAATTAGTCTCAGGTGGTAAAAGAGGTATAGGAAATACTCATTTTAAAAGCAGTACAAACCAAGCTCCAAGAAAGTTCACTTTAGGAGAGGAAGGGGAGTATAAAGAAGTTCGGTTGGAGTTAAATTTATTGGCAGATGTTGCGCTTTTAGGTCTACCAAATGCGGGTAAATCTACTTTGATCCGTTCAGTATCCCAAGCAACTCCAAAAGTGGCTGATTACCCTTTTACCACAATGTATCCACATTTAGGAGTTGTGCAAGTGGGAATAGACAGTTTTGTAATGGCAGATATTCCAGGTGTGATCGAAGGTGCTGCTGAAGGTGCTGGATTAGGTTTGAGATTTTTGAAGCATCTTACGCGTGCCAGATGTGTACTACATGTTGTGGACATTTGCCCGTTTGATAATTCCAATCCAGTGGAAAATTATTTTGCTGTTGAAAAAGAGCTGAAAAAGTACAGTAAAGAGCTGTATCAAAAACCAAGGTTTTTGGTGATCAATAAAATAGATCTTTTAGCAGATGAGGTTGATTTTAAATGTGAAGAGTTCATTAAGCAAATAGGATATAGCGGGAAGTATTATAAAATATCAGCAGTAATGAGAGAAAAAACTGAAGAGTTAACAAAAAGCTTAAATGAGTTTCTACAAAAGCAGGATTAATAGCTAATGAAGTTAAAAAATTTGATATTTGGCTCACCTATCCCTACGGCTAAACAACAAGAGCAAAAGATAGGGGTATTTTCTGGGTTTGCTATTTTATCGTCAAATGCTTTATCTTCGGTATCATATGCGACAGGTGAAGTCTTTATTGTTTTGGCAGTAGCAGGTACAGTTGCAGTAACACAGTATTCTATAGGAGTATCAATAATGATAGTTTTATTGATACTCCTAATGGGTTTTTCGTATACTCAAGTTATTAAAGCGCATCCTGAAGGTGGAGGTTCTTATTCAATTGTTAAAAATAATTTTAATGAGAAGCTACTCTTATTGACGGCAGCCTCATTGATTATAGATTATATTCTTACGGTAGCAGTATCTGTTTCTACTGCATCTGTAGCTATTGGATCAGCGTTTCCAGTAGTTAGTAAATATACGGTAGAAATCTCTTTAGCTTTGCTTATATTGCTTATGATGATAAATCTTCGTGGAGTCCGTTCTACAGCAAGAATATTCGCCTGGCCAACTTATATGTTTGTTATCTCAATAATGTTTTTAATAGCGGTTGGTTTATACAAATATCATACTGGTACTTTAATAGAGTTTGTTTATAGTGATACTTATGTAAAAAATATCCAAAATTCAACAGGGTTACTAACTATAACTCTTATACTTAGGGCTTTTTCATCAGGTAGTACAGCTTTGACAGGCATTGAATCTTACGCTAATGGAGTCTCTACCTATAAATCTCCTATGCTAACTAGAGCTATAGTTGGGCTTGTTTTTATGACACTGTTTTCTATGGTGATGTTTGCTGGAGTAACTTTTATAGCCACTCAAACTAAAATTCTTCCAAATTTTTCTGAGAGTGTATTATCTCAAGTAGCCCATCAAGTTTTAGGAAATGGAGCTAGTTACTACTTTTTACAAACATCAACATGTTTGATTCTATTATTAGCAGCAAATACTTGTTTTACAGGTTTTCCAACTCTAGCCTCGATTATGAGTAAAGATGGTTATTTACCAGAGCAACTCCAGCGTGTAGGCGATAGGTTAGCTTTTAGAAATGGTATTGTAATGTTAACATTACTCTCAGCTACTTTAGTTATCATCTTTGAGGCCAAAGTTAGTAAGCTTATACCACTATATGCTTTTGGTGTGTTTATAGCTTTTACCCTTTGTCAGGCTGGGCTGGTTAAGTTTTGGTATAAGAATAAGCGGTTATATAAAAGTTGGAGTATAAGAGCCTTTATAAATGCATTTGGTTGTGTGGCAACTTTTATAGTATTAATTACCACAGTAGAGAGTAAGTTTTTTGAAGGCGTTTGGATTGTTATAATAGCAATAGCCACTATAATGTATGGTTTATTTAGGATAAGAAATCACTATATTAGAAGGGAGGATAATTTAGCTCTTAGTGTTGATGAAGCAATAGTTAATGCTTGCGTTCATGAAAGGATAAAGCCCAAAATTATACTTTTAGTTTCTCGTATCCATCGAGGTACAATTGAAGCACTTCAATTGGCAAGAAACTTGTCTGATGATATAACCCCTGTTTTTGTGTCAGCTGATGAGGATAAAATTAATAAAATAAAAGTCCAATGGAAAAATTTAGCTTTTGATGAACGGCTTTTAATACTAAGACCTGTTTACAACTCATTTATCACTCCAATACTGCAAATATTACATAAAAATGACCTTAGAGATCCTGATAGAGGCTACTCAATAGTGGTTATTCCTGAAGTTGTTAATACTAAATGGTGGCATTTTTTGTTACATAACCAGAATTCTAGAATACTAAAGCTAGCTATAGCAGCTATGGATAAAAAAGAAGAAAAAACTGCAACTAGAGTTGTAATATCTGTACCTTACAAAGCAGAATAAATGACTTTGCTTAAAAATATTTGGTTCGTGACTAAGCCATTCTGGACGAATAGTTTAAAGTTTAACGTTCTATTTGCGTTATTCCTTTGTATTTTACTAGAATTTATAAGTGTTGGGCTGAGTGTTTATTTAAACTACTGGAATGTTGATTTTTACAACTCTTTGCAACAATATAACTACCAGTTGCTGGTGTATCAATTAATGAAATTTATTTTCATAATCTTTTTTATGTTAGCTAATAGTTTTGCATTATACGTTATTAGTCAGATTTTTGTTATAAGAATGCGAGAATACCTAACAAATTTTTATACGAAATATTGGCTATATTCTAAGGTCTACGTTGCAGATTTAGGAGAATATGATAACTCTGACGAGCGTATAAGTTATGATATAAAGGAGTTAGTAACTCTTCTTAAAAATCTGTTTTTGGGTTTTGTTGGTAGTATTTTGACGTTTGTTTTATTCTCTTGGATTTTATGGCATCTTTCAGGAAGTTTTGAGTTTAACATTTATGGGTATAAGTTAACTATTCATGGATACCTATTTTGGCTTGCGCTATTACTAGCTGCTATAAACATATTAACGGTGATAAAGGTTGGAAAGCCGCTTAGAAAGATTATATACGACAAACAAAAGTATGAAGCAGAATTTAGGTTCGGATTAGCTACAATTAGAAATAATAATTATCATATACATGATAGTAATCTTGAAAAGATTAAATTTTTAAAATCAAAGACTGATTTTAAATACATAGTAGATAACTTTTACGTTTTAACTTTTAGAGAAATCAGAATAAATCTAGTAACAAGTCTGTTTTCACAAGTTTATGGAATAATAGGAATATTTCTATCACTACCTAGGTATTTTGCTAGAGTACTAAGTTTTGGGCAGATTATGCAGATTAACATGGCCTTTTTAAAAGTTGTTTCTCCTTTGTTGTTTTTTATATATAGTTATGAACAAGTTACAGAATTAAAAACAAACGTTAAAAGACTAATGGAGTTAAAAAAGCAGATAGATAATTCTAATGATAGAAATTTATATACTATAGACACTTCTCAACAAGAGCTTTTAAAAATAGACGATTTATCAATATTTAGTTTTCAAAAGATTTTATTTGCAAATTTAAGCATCTCACTAAAGAATAAACAAAGCTTGTTGATACAAGGAAAAATAGGTGCGGGAAAAACTACTTTATTAAGAGTAATTAAAGGAGTGTATAAAGATTTTAAGGGGAACCTTTGCTATAATATTAGACCCCAAATTTTGTTAATGACATCTAAACCATATTTTCTGAAAGATGATTTTAAACGAGCTATGTTTTCGCCATTAATAACAAATATACCTAGTGATCAAGAGTTTATAAATATACTTAAAGAGTTAGATGTGCTTTATCTGAAAAAATTTATTGGTAAGAGTTATAACTGGAATAATATCCTCTCGCTAGGAGAACAACAAAAGTTATCCTTTTGTAAACTATTTATTAAAAAGTATAATTTAGTCTTATTGGATGAAGCTACATCAAATTTAGATGAAAAATCACAAGAAAGAGTATATCAATTATTGAAAGAAAAAAAGGTTACCTTTATTTCTGCTAGTCATGATCAAGGGCTAAAAAAATTTCATGATAAATTATTTAGTATATAAGTGTCTGAACTGATTCTTTGGAAACATTTCTACTCAGACGAGTTAGTTTTTTAATAGGGGTTTAAATGCTAACTACAGTTTGATACACTTAGCCTAACTAGCAGTTTTAATATCTAATTTCTTTTAGTCTTATCATTTTTTCTTGTTATAATAATATGATTAAATTTATTTATTTTATAAAACTTTTACAAGGATTATTTTGAATATGAGGACACACTATAGTTCAGATATAAATGAAAAATTAGAGAACCAAAAAGTCACTGTTTGTGGATGGGTGCACCGCCGCAGAGATCATGGTGGAGTTATATTTTTAGATATAAGAGATAGGACGGGTTTAGTTCAACTTGTATTTAACCCTGATAACGAAAATTTTAAAACCGCTGATAGCTTAAGGTCTGAGTTTGTGATTAAAGCTGAGGGTGTGGTGAATTTAAGACCAGAGGGTCAAGAGAATAAAAACCTTGCTAGTGGTAAGGTTGAAATTATTGGTGAAAAACTAGAAATTATAAATAAATCTAAAACCATACCTTTTCAGTTAGATGATTATCAGTCAGCAGGTGAAGATGTAAAACTTAAATATCGTTATATAGATTTACGCCGACCAGAAATGCAGAAAAAGCTAATGACTCGCTCAAAAGCAATTCGTTATGTTAGGAGCTTTTTAGATAATAATGGCTTTTTAGATATTGAGACTCCATTTCTAACAAAGGCAACACCAGAAGGTGCAAGAGATTACTTAGTACCAAGTCGTAATTTTAATGGTAAGTTTTATGCTCTTCCTCAATCCCCACAACTTTTTAAGCAGCTTTTGATGGTTTCTGGTTTTGATAGATATTATCAAATAGTTAAATGTTTCCGTGATGAAGATCTAAGAGCAGATAGGCAGCCAGAATTTACTCAAATAGATATTGAAGCTTCGTTTATTGATGAAGCTTTTATTATGTCTACTATGGAGAAAATGATAGCAGGATTATTTGAGACTACTATTGGTGTTAAGTTTGAAACGCCATTTCAGGTTATGAGTTTTGCTGAAGCTATAGATAAATATGGTTCTGATAAGCCAGATCTAAGGATCCCTCTTGAGTTTGTAAATATCAAAGAAGATATGAAAAATGAGGAGTTTAAAGTATTCTCAGGTCCAGCTAATGATCCAGAGGCTAGAGTAATTGCTATGAGAATTCCAGAAGGCAATGAAAAGCTAACACGTAAAAAAATCGATGAATATACTAAGTTTGTAGGTATATATGGAGCTAGAGGTCTTGCGTATATTAAAATCAATTCTTTATCACAAGGAAAAGATGGTTTACAGTCTCCGATTGTTAAAAATATATCTGAAGAGACACTATTTAATGTGATCGAAAAAACTGGAGCTAAAGAAGGTGATTTACTGTTCTTTGGTGCTGGCAAAGCAAAAATTGTTAACGATTCAATGGGTGCTTTAAGAGCTAAAATCGGTGAAGATTTTGAAATATTTACAAAAGATTGGGCACCGCTATGGGTTATTGATTTTCCAATGTTTGAGAAAGATGATAATAGACTATATGCGGTGCACCATCCATTTACAGCTCCGCAAATAGATAGTATTGATCAACTAGATAGAAATCCTGAAAACCTTCTTTCAAGAGCATATGATATGGTCATAAATGGCTATGAAGTTGGGGGTGGGTCAATTCGTATCCATAAGCAAGATATCCAAGCTAAAGTATTTAATCTACTTGGAATATCTAATGAAGAAGCTCGTGAGAAGTTTGGTTTTATGCTTGATGCACTTTCTTATGGTACTCCGATTCATGGTGGTATAGCTTTTGGTGTTGACAGACTTATTATGCTACTTACAAATACTTCAAATATCCGTGATGTAATAGCATTTCCTAAAACTCAAACGGCAAGCTGTCTGATGACAGAAGCACCTTCAGTAGTAACTTTAGAGCAGCTTAATGAGCTTGGTATTGCTATTAAGAAAGAAGAATAGTGTTGTTTGATTCTTGAAATCCTCTTTCAACTTTTTGTGAACATTGATACTACAATCTGAGAGTAATAAATATGCAAGCTTGTGTAATGGCTCCACTTAAAATAACAAATGATGATGAATGGAAATATTTTTGCAATAACATTAATACTGTACGAACATCTTTAAAAGGTGTTTCTCAATACTTGACAGTTTCAACTGATGTCTGGTGGGGATTAGTCCAAGAAGAGCATCCAGAAAAATATGACTGGTCGTATTATGATAGGTTATCATATACTCTCAAATGTATTTCTGATGAAAGACCAGACCTACCAGAAATAAATTGGGCGCCTATTATGTCATTTCACCAATGTGGAGGTAATGTAGGGGATAATATTTATATAAAAATACCGAAATGGGCAATTACAGATAGAGAGTTTATCAGTGACAATGGGAATAAATGTCAGGAGTATGTAAGTTTTTGGCATGACAATGATATGTTACAGTATTATACTTCTTTTATAAAAACATTCTGCAAACGATATTCTGATAGTTATTATTCTGTATTTTTTAAAAAAATATGTGTCGCACCATCAATAGTAGAGATTAATGTGAGTTGTGGTCCTGCTGGAGAACTTAGGTATCCTTCATATAATAGTCATGATAATTACCAATATCCTGAATACGGGCATACTCAAGCTAAGAGTCATACAGCTATTGAGAGATTTCAACAAAATTATAGTGAGTGTAATCAACAAATCATTAATTCAACATATATAAAACAAAATTATAGAGATACAAATAATCATTTAGTAAAAAAATATCTAACCTGGTATAACAATGAGTTAATATTACATGGTCAAAGAATGATACAAGCCGCCTTAGATGGTATTAATGGTACAAAATTATATAATTGCCGAATAGGTATAAAAATACCAGGTATACACTGGAATTCAAACAATAATATTAATGGACCAAGATTAAGTGAATTATTTGCTGGATTAATACCTATAAATGATGATTCTTTACACAATAACTTCAACAATAATGAAATTGAATCTGGGTATACACGACTTATCTGGGCGCTTTCACGACCTCAAGATATGCCTGAGATTTATCAAGATAAGCATAAAACCACTAAATTCTTGATAGACCATCCATCAAAACTAAAGCCTAATCCTTTATACATTAGAAAGGGTTACAATATGTCCAAATGCCCTAATAATATAAAATCTAGAGAAAGATTAGATCTTAATATTCATTTTACATGTGCAGAAATGCCGTCACTAATTTCTTGCGATACGATCGAAGACAAGGAAAATAAACTTCATAATTCAGAATGGCATATTCAAAAACTCTCAACTAATATAAGTCAAATCAATCCTTATTCTAAGCCAAGAGCTTTAGTCAAACATTTAGCATGGTGTGGGCAACAAATACCTTCAGAAACTGGTCTTAAGATGGGAGTTGAAAATGCCCTAGCCGGATTGTCAAATGACAAATGGGAAAATATAAGACATATTTTGGATAAAAATAATTATGGTGATTTATTTAAATTACCACATAAAAATGGTCATTCACCTTTTGCAATGATAAATATTTTAAGAGTTGATGATGCAGCTCAATTTTCTAATCAATATCGTGATTTGATAAAAGAATTTTCTTATTGAAGTTTTAGCATCTCCTTGAGGTATAGCGATTTCAGGGAGTGTTGCAAACTAAAATTATATGTTTCTAACTGCGTTAAAAATATTCTCAAAATGCTCATTTATACCAATTCCAACATAAATTGGTGCATTTATCACAAAGGAGTTTATGACTAATTTAAGTTTTTGATGTGTAGGCAATAGCAGTAGCTATTGGCAAATATTAAAGGATTAAATTAGGTATGAAATACAAAGTTAGAAAGTAATAACATGTGTTGGAATTGGTATTACTACGTGTAAACTGTGCTTTTTCGAATATTTTTGCCTTGTTGCCACTCGTCTAATTTCCCAGATTTTAGAAACACTAACTCCATAAACTAAGGAAAATCTTGTAGTAGAAAAAGATACTCAAAATGACTACTTAACTGGAGTTACGGACTTTTGCCCTATAGTTAAAGCGAAAAAGTTTTCTATGTGTTAATTTATAGTTACATCAACGAAGTTATGTTCTAAAAATGAAACAACGTGAATTAGCGAATTTATATACTGAATATTTGTTATGCCAAAATTCCCAAGCAAGTGCGACAGAGTGTTCAAGTATGTTAGATGAACTAGTAAAACATGATAGTTTTTCCAGGATGTTAAAAGTTGGTAGCTATGAGAGTAAATATGTCTGGTTAAAAGGTAAAGGCATTTTAAAAACTTACAAAGATAAGCCAAAGATATTATCTATAGACAATACAATAAGTCCTAAATCTGATAGTAAGGTCAATGAGGTAGTAAACTGGTTTTATGACCATTCTGTAGGCAGAGCAGTTAAAGGCATAAATCTTATTAGTGCTTTAATCCATGTTGGAGATGCTAATATTCCTGTAGGCTTTGAAGTACAAACTAAGGAAAACTTTGTAGTAGAAAAAGATAAAGCAGGTAGAGAACGTCTAAAGCGTAAAGCACGCTATACAATTAATGAACTGGCAAGAAAACTGGTATTGAAAATTATTAAAAATTTCTCTAGTTTTGATTATGTAGTAGCTGATAGGTATTTTGCTTCTAAAGATAATTTAAGATTTTTTAACAAACATAAACTCTCGTATGTAATAGGTATAGCGAATAATCGTTTAGTTGCTAAGAGTAAAGCTAATGCTCTTGCTGGTAACTACTGTAGGTTAGATGAATTAGGATTGCTAGAAAATGAGACTATAAAAATTTATTTAAAAGATATAAAATATAGTCTTGTGGTTACTCGCCAAGTCTTCAAAAACGGAGACAATTCAACAGGTGAGATTTATTTAATTACTAATGATCTGAACCTAGAGAGTAACCACATAAAAGATATCTATCAAAAAAGATGGAATATAGAAGTTTATCATCGAAGTATAAAACAAAATGCTAGTCTTGCTAAATCACCTACATCTATAGCTGTCACGCAACTTAACCACATAGGGCTTTCTATAGGGGCTTATTGTGAGCTTGAAAAATTAAAACTTGTATCAAATAAAAACCACTATGCTTTAAAAAGAAAAATGTTAATCGCCGCCAATCAAGCTAGCCATAGGGAAATTATAAAAATGAAAAAGATATTCAAAATGACTGCTTAAAACAAAAGTCCGTAACTCCAGTTACTAAAAGGGGATTAATTCTGTTTTTCAGCAAAGTCCAATTAGTACAAAATAGGTTCCCTTTCTGAAAAGCTCAGGTATGCGGAAAGACCCAATAACAGAAGTTTCATTCTATAGTTATAAAAAAGACTTCCTATCAGCATATATTTTAGCCTGAGCTGCTGATAGTCTAGCTACAGGTACTCTAAATGGAGAGCAAGATACATAGTCAAGACCTAAGTCATGACAAAACGCTACAGAATAAGGCTCTCCACCATGCTCACCACAGATTCCCATCTTAGCATTTGGATTAATAGCTTTTACACCTTCTTTAGCTATTTCCATCAGCTTACCAACACCTTTTGGATCCAATCTTGCAAAAGGATCAAAACTTAGGATACCTCTTTCAAGATATTCTCTAATAAACTTATTAGCGTCATCTCTACTAAAGCCAAAAGTCATTTGAGTTAGATCATTTGTACCAAATGAGAAAAATTCACTACCAGCTTCGGCAAGCATGCCAGCTCCTATCGCGCCCCGCGGTGTTTCAAGCATTACACCTACTTTGTAATCGATATCTATTTTTTCACGTTTTAATATTGTATTAGCTACCTCGTGAATGATACCACTTAAAAGCTTAAATTCACCAAGTGTACTGATTAATGGAATCATTAGCTCGGGTTTGACTTCTACCCCCATACGCTTGGCAGATATAGCAGCATAGATAATAGCTTTAGTTTGCATTTCTATAATTTCTGGATATGTAACAGCTAGTCTACAGCCACGATGTCCCATCATAGGGTTCATTTCACTAAGAGCCTCTATACGCGACTCTAGTTCATCATAGCTAATTTTGAATTCTCTAGCTAAGGCTTCTATTTCTTCTACCTCTCTTGGTAAAAACTCATGTAAAGGAGGGTCTATAAATCTAATAGTTACAGCTAGCCCATCCATAGCTTCAAATAATTCTTCAAAATCTTGTTGTTGGACAGGAAGTAGCTTATCTAGAGCTTTTTGCCTTTCTTTTTTATCTTTAGCTAAAATCATCTGTCTTACATAAGAGATACGATCTTCTTCAAAAAACATATGCTCAGTACGACAAAGACCTATACCTTCAGCACCATACATTCTAGCAACTTGGGCATCGTGTTTTGTGTCAGCATTACACCTAACACGAAGTTTGCGAACACTATCTACAAACTTCATAAATTCTTCAAAATCAGGTGTGACTTCAGGATCGACAGTTTTTATAATGCCTCTGTATACGTCACCCTTTGTACCATCTAGAGATAGATAGTCTCCTTCACCAAACACCTGCCCCCTCTCAAAAGTGATAGTACGCTGCTCTTCATTTATCTTTGCTGACTCTAGACCAGATACACAACATTTACCCATACCACGAGCGACTACAGCAGCATGAGATGTCATACCACCACGAAGAGTTAAGATACCATTACAAGCATTCATACCAGCAATATCTTCTGGAGAAGTTTCTATTCTCACAAGGATAGTCTTTTCTTCACCACGAGCTTTTGCTGCAAGTAGAGATTCGACATCAAAGTAAATTCTACCACTAGCGGCCCCTGGTGAAGCTCCTAAGGCAGAACCTAATGGACGCTTTGAAGCTAGAGCTTTCTCATCAAACTTAGGGTGTAGAAGTTGTTCTAATAAGTGTGGCTCAACCATCATAACAGCTTCTTGATTAGTTATTAGCTTTTCCTTAGCCATATCTACTGCAATCTTGATAGCTGCTCTTGCAGTTCTTTTACCATTTCTTGTTTGAAGCATAAAAAGTTTACCATCCTCGATAGTAAACTCCATATCTTGCATATCTTTGTATACAGTTTCTAAATTTTTAGCAATTTTTACAAAGTCATTAAAGACTTCAGGCATTGTATCTTTTAGGGTAGAGATATGAGAAGGGGTTCTTACTCCAGCAACCACATCTTCCCCTTGAGCGTTAATTAAATACTCCCCAAATAACTCATTCTCACCTGTAGAAGGGTTTCTTGTGAAAGCAACACCAGTACCAGAATTATTACCAGAGTTACCGTATACCATCTCTTGAACATTAACAGCTGTTCCCCAGTTGTTGGATATATTGTTGATTTCTCTATAAATAATTGCTCTTTCGGCATTCCAAGATTTAAATACAGCCTCAACAGCAGCTAATAATTGCTCCATAGGATCACGAGGAAAATCTTTACCAACTAGCGATTTATATATATTTTTATACTCTTGAACTATTTCTTTATAGTCTATGGCACTTAAATCACAATCATTTTTAACTTTTCTTTTTTCTTTTTTTTCTTCTAAAACTTTATCAAAATGTTTTTTATCGCAGTTCATAACTACATCTGCAAACATCATGATAAATCTTCTATAGCTGTCATAAACAAATTGCTCATTATTTGTCTTAGCTACCATAGCTTTAGCAACATCATCATTTAAGCCTAAGTTTAATACAGTATCCATCATACCAGGCATTGAAACTCTTGCACCAGAACGTACAGAAACTAGTAACGGATTCTTACCACTACCGAAGGTTTTACTTGTTCTTTTCTCTAATTCAGCAATATGTTTGAGTATCTGTTTTTTTACTATATCACATAACTTTTGACGGTCATCATAGTATTTAAGGCAAGCCTCAGTTGTTACTGTAAAGCCATCTGGCACAGGTAAACCACTGTTTAGCATTTCACTAAGATTTGCACCTTTTCCACCTAGTAAATCACGCATAGATTTATCGCCTTCACTAAAGGCATAGACAAATTTTGACATAAAACTCCTCTCAAGTTTTTATTTAAATATATATTAAAGACGTACACTCATGTACGCTTAATGGGACTGTTGCAAACTAAAATTATATGTTTCTAACTGTGTTAAAACTATTCTCAAAATACTCATTTACTACGTGTAAACTGCGCTTTTTCGAATATTCTTGCCTTGTTACCACCCATCTAATTCCAGCTTGCAACAGCCCCTTAATTGTTATCGTAACATATTTAAATATAATTTAGAAAAGAAATTTTTATAAAAATAGGTTAAGAGCATTTAGTGTTACAACTAGAACAACCTGTTAAATTTGCTACAAATTTTATTTTGCTTGATAGGTATTTCATTAGCAAGATTAATGCTAAAGTGTAAAGGGTAGCTAGTCCTATGTATATTGAGGAGCTAATAGGATGAAGCGTTATGTTAATAAGCTGATAGACAACCACTGCTGCAACATAAGCAATTGAAGCGCTCCAAAATACAGACAAAATGGCCCAACCTCGAGTTGATTCTCTGACCATGGCACCAACTACAGATATGCATGGAATATATAGTAATACAAATAGCAAGTAGGCAAAAGCAGCTGACAAAGAACCAAATTTAGCGACCATATTTCCCATAGCACCTTTATCCATATTTGCATCAGCTTTACTTGCTTCTATAGGGTTTAGCAAAGTAGCTAGATCTATGGCTTTGATGTTATCTACAGTCGCATCCCATGACTCTTTTAAACTATCTGTAAAACTAAATTCTTCTGGTATCCCTGAGTTATTATCTTGTGTGTAAATAGTGTTTAATGTTCCCACTACAACTTCTTTAGCTAAAGTCCCTGTTATTAAACCAACAGTAGCTGGCCAGTTATCATCACTAATACCCATAGGGTTCAAAATAGGAGTGATTTTTTTGCCGACATATTCTAAAGCTGTAGTTTTATTATTTATAGTAATACTATTTAAGCTTCCAACAATTATTGCTACAGGAACAATCACTTTACCAGCTCTAATTAAGAAAGACTTTAGTCTATTCCAGCTATATAACATTACAGTTTTAAAAGATGGGGCATGATAATTAGGCATATCTAATATAAATGGGGCCGTATCGCCTTTTAAAAAAGTAAATTTGATAATGTATCCTGTAACAATAGCTCCTACAATACCGGTTAAATACAATAAAAATATAATAGTAGCGCCATTGTTAGGAAAAAATGCTGTAGCAAATACAGAAAATATAGCTAGTCTTGCTCCACAAGACATAAATGGAGACATCATAATAGTCATTAAACGATCCTTGCGAGTCTCTAAAGTTCTAGCAGCCATAATAGAAGCAACATTACAACCAAAACCTACTATTAATGGAACAAAAGCTTTACCAGATAAACCAATAGACTGCATAAATCTATCCATTACAAAAGCTGCTCGAGACATGTATCCAGAATCTTCTAATATAGATAAGAATATAAATAAGAAACCTATTTGAGGGATAAAGCCAAGCACAGTATTTATACCAGTTCCTAAACCATTGGCTAAAATTCCTGTCAAAGGTAACGGTAAACCAATCATATTTGCATAATATGCTAATCCATCAACAAAAATAGCATGGGATAGATCATCAAACATTGGTTGGATTGCACCACCTAATGTGATTGAAAATAAAAACATTAAATACATCATAAACAGAAATACTGGTACACCAAGATACTTATTCATGCATACAGCATCTAAGGCTTTAGTGACATTAAATTTTGGGACTTTTTTAGTTTCAATTGTTTCTTTAATAATATCAGCTACAGCTTTATATCTAGCTTTAGCTAAATCATTATCTATAAGTAAGTTATCTTCTACAAAATCTTCTAGAAGTTTGACTTGTTCATCATTAATTTCTTGAGAAAGTTGAACTGACCTGTTGTCAAATAACTCAGTTGCTAACCATAAATTTCCAAGCTTATTTTCTCTTAGTGAGCTGATTTTTTGCTCAAGTTCAAAGACTGGTTGAGGGTAATACTTCTTTAAATCAAAGTGTGGTTGAGGTTGTTCTTTAGCAAGTAATTCTTTTAAATCTTTTATACCAATATTTTTTGAACCAACTATAGGTAAAACTTTACAACCTAATGTTTTTTCTAGAGTATCATAATGGATTATAAGCCCTTTTTTACTAGCAACATCTACCATGTTAACAGCTAGTATAATAGGTAACCCTAGTTCAATAAGTTGAGTAGTTAAATAAAGGCTTCTATTTAAGTTAGAAGCATCAACTACATTTATGATAGCATTAGGTTTTTCATTGACTACAAATGAATATGCTATTTGTTCATCGATAGAGCTTTCATCTGATACCGCTAGTGAGTAAATTCCCGGTATATCGACAATTTCAACTTTTCTATTAGCTACTTCATAAAAACCAGTTTTTTTATCAACAGTTACACCAGACCAATTTCCAACTTTTTGATTAAGACCCGTAAGAGCATTAAAAATCGTTGTTTTTCCGCAATTAGGGTTACCGACTAAAGCGTATTTCATAGGTTTATTCTCGGGTAAATTACAGGGATATGCGCAGATTATATCAAAACTATACTAAATTAGTATAGCTTATTAATTAAATAATTCCTCTTTATAAAACTTAAGTTCAGCTATCGACTCTTGGATATCATCTAGAGCCTTATGAGTATTTTTTTTCACAAAACATTTAGGTTTACCCCAATACTCATTTAGTAGTTTTATACTAGTCACATCTAGTACACGATAGTGACAGTAGTCATCAATCTTTGGCATGTATTTAGCTAAAAATCTTCGGTCTTGCCAAATAGAATTACCACACAAAGGAGAACTTTGATATGGAACATAGGTCTTTATAAATTCCAAAATCTTTTGTTCTGCTTGCTCTAAGTTTACTTTGCTTTCTTTAACACGCTGAGTAAGACCTGTTTGGGTATGAGTTTTAATACACCATTCATTCATACTTGCCAAAATATTATCTGGCTGATATATAGCTATTGGTTCTATTTCAGCAATAATCTCTAGGTTTTTATTTGTAATAATAGTTGCGATTTCTATAATTTGACACTGCTCAACGTCAAGCCCTGTCATTTCTAGATCTAACCAAATTAGGTTATCTGTTGATTGCATGTTTATTTACTCTTTAACCCTAGATACATAAGTTGAAGTTCTAGTATCAACTTTGATAATCTCACCAGTTTGCACAAACAATGGTACTCTAACGACAGCGCCAGTAGATAAAGTCGCTGGCTTACCACCAGTGCCAGCGGTGTCACCCTTTAGACCAGGGTCAGTTTCTACTATCTCAAGATTGACAAAATTAGGTGGAATAACAGATATTGGTTGACCATTAAATAGTATGATTTGATATCCGTCTTGGTCTTTTAACCATTTTTTTGTATCTCCTAGGCTTTCTTCAGAGACCATATATTGTTCGAATGTTTCAGGGTGCATAAACACGTAGCTATCACCATCGAAGTACGAATAAATAGCAGTTAGTTCTTCAACATCAGCTGCCCCTACAGATTCTCCTGATTTAAAAGTTTTTTCGATCACTCTATCGTTAATTAGGTTTTTTAACTTAACTCTGTTAAAAGCTTGGCCTTTACCAGGTTTCACAAACTCATTTTCAACAATCACCATCGGGTTGCCATCTATAAGAATTTTTAGCCCCCCTTTAAACTCATTTGTATTATAACTTGCCATTATTTTAATCCTTAAAATCTTATTTTTACTAATTCCAACATTCTACTGGGATTTTGTTTATAATACCACCATTGACTTCAAGCTTAATAGTTGAGCATGGCGTATCTGTACTTTGTGAACCTGCAGCTGTCGCTGTGAGCATATAGTTTACATTAGAGCATTCTGCTTCTTGTGAGCAGTACGATAAGGTATAGTAACTATTTTGAGTATTTGTATGCCAAAAACTATTTATGTCACTACCAGAAGGAAATGTTCCATTACGAATTTCAAAGTTATCAGCAGCATTCGCTGCTGATAGAAGTTCAGAGGTTGCTTCACTTCGATGACTTTTTAGAACATAGTTATTATAGGCAGGTATGCCAATAGCTGCTAAGATAGCTATTATGGCTATTACGACCATTAATTCAACCAGTGAAAAACCTTGATTTTTTAACATTTTCATCCTTTTAATAAATTTGAGGTTCGCCATTTGGTCTGGTTCTATACCGTCTGTGTTGCCATAAGTATTGTTCAGGATACTTCCTTATAGCATCTTCTAAGAACTTGTTTGTCATTTCGGCATCTTTGTAAGCATCACCAGTGAACTTAAATGGCTCTCCAGTATATATTTTGTATTTCTTTAAACACGTTTCACGAACGTAATAAGCTGGTATTACAACAGCTCCAGTTTTTTCTGCTAACCATGGTGTAACAGTTAAAGTTGAGCATGCCTTACCAAAAAAAGGTGCAAACACTGAGTTCTCAACACCAGAGCTTTCCAAACCAAAATCTTGGTCTGGAGCATACCACATGGAGTAACCTTTTTTCAAACTTCTGATAACAGATATAAAATTTTTGCTATCAAGACACTTATAAAGATTTTTTTCACGATATTTTTTAATTAGTTCCTCTATCAGATCGTTACCATTCTTTTGGTACATAACAGTAAAAGGAGGGAATTGTTCCCCCATATATCTACCAATTATTTCTATACAGTGAAAATGAAAACCAAGAACTATAAGTTTTTGGTTTGGGTCATCATGATATTTTTGAAATCTTTCTAGTGATTTTTCTTCCCATATGAAATATATTTTTTTAAACCTCTTTTTAGATAAAAACCAGGCAGCCGCAGTTTCAGCGCCAGATAGCACCATAGAATAGTAACTTTTGTTAGCAAGCTTTTTAATTTCTTTTAGAGATTTTTCTGGAAAAGCTATTTTGAGGTTTTCTTGCGCAATAATATTTCTGCTTTGCAAGAAAGGTTTAATTGAGAAACCTATAGCTAAGACTATAAATTTATGACTCCACAAAGGGAGTTTTGAACCGATATTCATTATACTCAAAATTATGAGCACCCCCCAGTTTTTGGGTTTAATAAAATTTTTATTCATTAATATTCTTATACTTAGCAGTCTTTAGTGTAGATTTTAACATATAGCTTAAAAAAATAATAAGGCTTAATAAATTTTTTCTTCCCCTGTTGGTCTGGTTTTGTAACGTCTATGTTGCCATAAGTATTGTTCAGGATACTTTCTTATAGCATCTTCTAAGAACTTGTTTGTCATTTCGGCATCTTTATAAGCATCTCCTGTAAAATTAAGAGGCTCACCTGCAAATATGGTATACCCTGATAAATTTTTCTTTCTTACATAGTATGCAGGAATTACAACGGCTCCAGTTTTCTCAGCTAGCCAAGGAGTAATTGTAAGAGTAGAGCATAATTTCCCAAAAAATGGTGCAAACACTATATGTTCTTTAAAGTCTTGGTCTGGAGCGTACCATAATGAAACTCTTCTTTTTAAACTTTTAATAACAGAAACGATATTCTTTCTTTGAAAACATTCTTGAACGTACTTTTTCCTTGATGATGTGATAACATGCTCCATTACAGGGTTACCGTGTATTTGGTACATTACTGTAAAAGGCTTATAAGTTTGACCAATATACCTACCTATTATCTCTAAACAATGAAAATGAAAACCTAGTACTATTACAGCTTTCTTCTTGTCAAAATGGGCTTTCTCGAAAAAAGAAATATCTGTTTCAAATGGGATTTTATTAAACTTCTTTTTAGACATAAACCAAGCTATTAAGCTTTCAAACCCAGCCATGCAGGCTGATTTATAGCTATCGTTAGCAAGTTTTTTAATTTCCTTATCTGATTTTTCAGGAAAAGCTATTTTAAGATTCGTAATAGCTATTTGTTGTCTTTTTTTAGCTAGAGGTTTTGCCACAAAACCTACACCAATAGCTAGATGCATCAAAGTTTTATAAGGTAGAACGTTTACAACAACTTTAGAAAACCCTATTATAATCCATAACCCCCAGTATTTAGGGGCAAGTAAAGATTTATTCATTTTTGTATCTTTTATTTCTTATGCGTTGCTTGGTAGTGTCTTGTAATAAACCATTGTTGTAAAATACTGATTAAGTTGTTTGTTAACCAGTATAGCACTAGTCCAGAAGGGAACGATGCAAATAAGAAAGTAAAAATTACAGGTAAAAACATCATCACTTTAGCTTGCATAGGGTCTGCTGGAGCAGGAGATAATTTTTGTTGTAAGAACATTGATAGACCCATTAAAACTGGTAATACAAAATAAGGGTCTTTTATAGACAAATCATGTATCCATAATATAAAAGGAGCTTGTCTTAATTCTACGGATTCTAATAGTACCCAATATAGAGCAATAAAGATAGGGATCTGTACAAGCATAGGTAAGCAACCACTTAGAGGGTTTACTTTTTCCTCTTTATATAGCTCCATCATTTTTTTACCTAGCTTTTGACGGTCATCTTTGTACATTTCTTGAAGACGCTTAACTCTAGGCTGGAGCATTCTCATTTTTGCCATAGAACGATAGCTTTTTGCAGAAAGTGGATAGAATATAGCTTTAATAAGTATAGTGACTAAAATGATAGCTAGTCCCCAGTTACTTACTAGAGAATAAATATGAAACATCACCCAAAATATTATTTCAGAGAAAAATGATAGCATACCATAATCAAGAGTTTTCTCTAGGTTAGGAGCTAGATCTACTAAGTTATCTTTGATGATAGGGCCAGAGTATAGTATAGAGGATATATTCTGTGTTTGGTTTGGCTGTATCGTTACAGCAGTATATTCACCGGCTTCAAAAACATTTTGGTTAATGTTTTTATAGTATATTATTGAGTTTTGAGACTGTGGAATCCATGCACTTACAAAATAGTGTTGTAATAAAGCAACCCAGCCTTGTCCAACATCATTAACCAAAGTTGGTTTACCATTGGATTTTGAGATGTCTTTAAAAGATTCTTTTTTAAATTTATCTTGAGAAGTAGAGTAAGCAACGCCTGTAAAAGTATAGCTATGTGCATTTAGTAAACTAAAGCTATCTCCAGAAGGGTCAAAATCTCTAACTAAGGAGTTATCCGCTATTATGTTAACAGTATCAGAAGATATATTAGTGATATTCTGATCTATAGAAATATTATACATATCATCATCAAATGTATAAGTTCTAGTTATTTCTAAGCCATCAGTCTTAGCAAAAAGAGTAAGAACTTGTCTATTACCTTCTTTATTAATGCCCTTATTTTCAAAAATTATTGATAAAGGTTTTTTACCAATAACAATTGTACTTTTAGCTACGTATTCAGAACCTTTTTGCTCAGTCAGTAAGCTCATAGGTGTTTTATCTTCTAAGCTAATAGAGTAGTTTTTAAGTGAAGCTGAGATTATTGATCCATTAAGTAGGCTAACCTTTAAATCCTTGAAAACATTAGTATTTATAGTAACACTTTTAGCGTTATCATATTGTGAGAAATCAGTTTTTGTAGATAAAGTACTGCTTACACTAGCTTGAGAAGAGTCGCTATTAGTTGGGTTGACAGTTGTTTCGGTATAGTGATTGGTTTTTGTATCGGTTGTAGTAGTTTGTGAGTTATTATCACTAGGTGGGAAAGTTTGTTCCCATTTACCCATAAGAGAAACAAACATTATTGCTATTGTAACTAATAACAGTATTCTTATATGATTAGATTTCATTTTAGTTTTAAACCTTCTTTTTGCTAGGAACTGGATCGAAGTATTCTCGTTTAGACAAAGGATGGCATCTAGCGAGTCTACAAATACTTAAATACAATCCTTTTAGTATACCATGAGTTTCTAAAGCTTCTAGAGCATATTGTGAGCATGTGGGGATATAGCGGCATCTAGCAGGAATCAAGGGGCTAATAAAATAGCGATAAAACTTTATAAAAGCTATAAAAGGAGTTTTTGCTATTTTTCTAAAAATTGGTGGAATTTTTCTATAGACTGCCACAAATCTTCCTTAGTAGCTTCTGCTGCTTGTTTCTTGCCCAATACAATCAAGCTTTTATTATTAAGAAGTCCTTTGTGTTGACGAAAGTACTCTTTAATAAGCCGCCTACAAAGATTCCTTTTGGTAGCTTTTTTGATATTTTTTTTAGCCAATATCACACATAAACCGGGCTCATTAGAGCTACGTTGACTTATTAGGAACGTAAAGTTTGAAGAGTGTAATTTCGCTTGTACTTTGTCAAAAGCTTGCTGGATCTCATTTTTATTAAGTATATTTTGTTTTGATAAACAAAATTTATGCCGCAAGCTTAGCTCTACCTTTAGCTCTTCTATTATTAATAGCTTTTCTGCCACTTAGAGTTTTCATACGAGCACGAAAACCATGGGTTCTTTTTCTTTTTAAGTTTGAAGGTTGGAACGTTCTTTTCATTTTAATATCCTCTTTATAATTTTAAAATTTATTCTTGACATATCACAGAAATAGTTTCGATATTGTATAGAAAAAGACTCATTTAGTCAATTACTAAGTTTACAGAGTCTTTAAGGCAGGTAATAAATCTAATGAGCTTAGAGCTTGTAAAGTTATTATCAAAACTGCAATTGCAACAATTATGCTTGTGATGGTTGATGTATAAAATATGGCTTTGCGTTTTTTATAATTAATAACCCATAACATTGCTACAGGTAAGGCTACTTGGAGTATAGCTACAAAAACACTAGCGTAGCCTAAAGCTGCTTTAAAACCTTCAGGGTAGGCAATAGCATACACATAAGCCGGTAGAAAAGTAATAACAAAAGCTAATATTTTATGATTGTGTGAGTTTGCAGAAAGTTTATAAGTACTACGACTAAAGTCAAAAAGTCCAAGGGCAACTCCAAGGAAAGAAGTAGCTAAAGCAAAAAAACCAAATAAAAAAGAGATTGATGATATATAGCCTGAATGATTGCTAAAGTGACTTATTATTGTAGAGGTTATTTCCCCAGATTGTTTTCCTAATATACCATCTGCTGTTTCAACAGGTATAGAGCCAAGAGTAGCAAATATCCATAGTAGATAGACTATTAAAGGAATGGTACTTCCTAGCATAATAGCTTGACGTAAGGATTTTTTATCAGATTTTACATATGTTCTAAGTGTTGGGATTATGTGATGAAACCCAAAAGAGGTTAATAAGATGGGAAAACAAGCCCATATAAAGTTGGGATTTTTTATTGAGTAATTTAGTTGGTCTGCAGAAACATGTGGTAATAAAACTATCACTAATAAAAAAAACGCTAAAAGCTTACCAGCAAGCATTATTTTGTTTACATGATCTACTATTCTAGTACTTTTGTAAATAAATAGTCCAAGAACTAAAATAAATATTATACTAGTGATTTTCACCGGCAAGATAAAGCCAATACTTGAAAGAGAAGCTGTTATTAATAGACCTCCACCGACAGTATAAGCAGCAACTAATGAATATAACAAAAGTATATAGCAAACCCATACTATACACACTCCTACAGGTCCGAGGGTTTGGTGGGTCATTTCTATAAAATTTGCACCTTCTTCCATCTTTAAATTAACTTCCGCTAAAACTATGGCGGTAAAAGTCATTAAAGCCCATATAGAGATTATCAGTATAGAGCCTATAAAAAATCCACAACTAGCCACAGTTGTGGGAATTGCTAGCATACCAGCACCAATACAAGTGCCAGAGATGATCATAGCAGCGCCAAATTTTCTAGATAAAATCATACTCAAATCTTAATTAGTTATTAAGCATTATAAAGTTATTTAGAGCGTTAGTTTAGCTTACATAATCATTAGTAAGGCTATGCTTTGCTTATAGTAATATCTCTTATATACTTGCTAACTATGTTTGTTAAAAAAGCTTATAATATAATTATTATAACTTATCTGAAAGCTTTATTTCTATAAAAAAATGACTACATATAATAAAATTCAGCAAGCTTTAGTGGAGCTAAATCTTAGCGCTAATGATAAACAAATTAATCTTTGGATTGAATATCTTAAGCTGCTTGAGAAGTGGAACAAAGTATATAGTATGACTGCTATAAAAACATTTGATGATATGCTTGAAAAACATTTGTTTGATAGCTTATCAGTAGCTAAATATATAAAAGGCTCAACAACTGTAGATGTTGGCACAGGCGGTGGGTTGCCAGGAGTGGTTTTGGCAATTATGTACCCAGAGCATAAATTTACTTTAGTAGATAGTGTTGGTAAAAAAATAATGTTCTTAAAAAACGCCAAAAAAACGTTAGGGTTGGTAAATATAGAACCAATAAATATAAGAATAGAAGCTTTAACAGGTACATTTGATAATATTATTTCTAGGGCTTTTAGCGATGTAGAAACTTTTTATGAGCTATGTAAGCATTTTTTAAATGTTGATAATCAAATGTTAGCTATGAAAGGGGCTGATTGTGAAGAACAAAACCTGGTTAAACTACCACTTAAAGTGTCACAGTATGAAATAAAAGTACCCTTTCTAAATGCAAAAAGAAACCTAATCGTGATGAGAAAATAAATTATGGTCGACAAAGAGTTTATCAAAAATTCTTATGAAAAAATTTTATCTCAACTTAATGGTAAAGCTAAGCTTTTAGCGGTAAGCAAGTATCAATCTGTAGAAAAAATAAAATATTTAAGTTCATTGGGACAAGTTAATTTTGGTGAAAATTATTTCCAGGAGTTGGAGCAGAAAGCTCTGGAATTACCAAATTTAAATTGGCATTTTATTGGAACACTGCAATCAAATAAGATAAAAAAAATAGTAAAATACGCAAACGTTATCGAAAGTGTTGAGAGGATTGAGCATCTTGAAAAGATAAGTTTATGTGCGATTAAGCAGAATAAGCAAATAAAAACCTTTTTGCAAATAAACATAGATGATGATCCAAACAAAGGTGGATTTGGCGCTAGCGAAAATGAAGAGGTTTTAAATTGTATAAACTATTCTAAAAGCCTAAAAAATATTAAAGTAGTAGGTTTGATGTGTTTGCCAGCCAAGTATGCTGATCCTAAGCAAAGTTTTATAAAAATGCAACAGCTCTTTGATAGGGTAAATTCACCTTTATCTACCGAAGATAAACTGCTTGAATTGTCAATGGGAATGAGTGCCGACTATAATGTGGCATTAGAATATGGTAGTACAGAGATTAGAGTTGGAAGTGCTTTATTTGGGGATAGAGTTAAGAGTTGAATCAAATTTTTTAAAGGCATTATTATCATCCCATCTCCTTTAATTCTAGCTTACAACAGTCTCTTAAGGTAAGTAAGGGTAATAGCGATGAATTCTTTTATTTTGGGTTGGATAAATTTTTATGGACAATAATTGGTTTGACATTCAAAAATTTATATTTTACTATAATAGAAATTTAATTAATAATTATTTTTTAAAATTATTATTTTAATTTATAGGGTTATAATAAATATGGGTAGTGAGGAGAAAACGATAATTATTTCCTTTAAAGGGACAGGGGTTAACTCTAGCAGAGGTTATACAGATGATGCCGATTTTGAAGTGCTAATAGGAAGTAAAAGAAATATAGAGGTTTACTCTGTTGACGGTTGTGGTCAAACGTTTAAGGACGTTTTATTCCCCGATTTAAGCAAAACCGCAGAGTATCTATCCTTACAGTTGTTTCCAGAAGCCGATACGCAAGGAAAAATAGCTAAGCGCCAAGCAAAATATCAAAAACATGTTGACCCTGGAAAAAATGCTAAAAGGCTTTTTCAGAACGAATTTCCAAAACATGTATCTCCAAAACTGCCATCTTTGTCAGGAGAAAAAATAGAGAAATGTAAATCTCTAGTGTTGGTAGGATTTAGTAGGGGCTGTTTTACAGCAATACTTTTTGCTAACGAATTAAGTAAAAAGCCAAAAGGTAAAGAAATACTTGAGAAAACATATTTATTTGCGTTTGACCCTGTCCCTGGGAATCTCTCTTCATGTATACCATATACTATAGCAAGTAAATCAAACGTATTAAAAAATTTGCCTCTTCGTTTTGTTATGTATGGGATTGGCAATTATGTAAGTTGGAAGCCTGGGTTTGATAGATACCTTCCTCCAACTTCAACTTATACCGAAAAAGATGTGCTAATATGTACTAGCAAAGACCATGAGAGTGTGCCAAAATGGGACATATTTGGGCGTTACCTTGACGGGATATTAGCATCTGATTTAACCGTTAAAAACAGCTATGTTGTAGATAAGGAGTTGCAACAAAAAAGAATTTTGGTTCGAAACCTCCATGGTGAAATTGGGATTAAGCATCATATGATTTGTAATTGCCCTATTCAACAGCTAAATATTAACCCTCTAAGGCTTAGAGGAAATGTGAAATTTATAGACCTTTGTAAGTTATATAAATTAGTTGACAATATACTTTTAAATATGAATTCTTTCTTAACTGTGTATCCCCCGGCAAAATTTGTCAGTTTAGATAAGATCCGTCGTGATATATATAGTGAAATAAATACAATACTTAAAACTCAAACTCTTCATACACGGTCGTATGATTCTATCTATATAAAAAACATATTTAACAAAATAGAAAGCGTATCTAAAATAGCTCGATATGCCAGCAATAGTAAAGATCCAAAAAGTTATCAAATTATACAGTCTTTATTAGAGGCTCCTATGTATAGTGATTTTAAAAATTATCTTTCAACTAACTAACCTATTGATGATTTTTAAACTCTAATCTTAAGCTTGTTCTTATTCATGTTAGTAAAGCGAGGTGGCTAATTACACGTAGCTTTTTATTTTAGATAAATATTATATACCCTAGCTATCAAAAACTTTATATAGTAGAATTTTCATCATAGTTAAGTTGCTTTTGTATCTATTTATGACTTCTTTAGAAAAGATAAATAACTATTTTGAAAATAGTATTCAAGCAAAGATAGAGACAGCTAATGTTTTACCACCAGCGATTGCTCAAGCAGCAAAAGCTATGGTTTCGTGTTTGGAAAATAGTGGCAAGATACTTGTTTGTGGAAATGGTGGCTCAGCTTCTATAGCTCAACTTTTTTCATCTAAGTTATTAAGTCATTTTGAGTTGGAAAGACCACCTTTACCAGTGGTGGCTTTGACTGCAGATAGTTCCACAATTACAGCTATTGGAGGTACCTATGGCTTTGATGAGATTTTCTCTAAACAGATTGCAGCTTTAGGTGATGAGGGGGACATTTTGCTGGTTATTTCAACAACTGGCAATTCGGCAAATATTTTAAAAGCTATGGAGGAAGCACATGATTTGGGTATGCAAGTGATAGCATTAACAGGTGCAAATGGTGGAATTTTACAAGGCGTTTATGGTTTGCAAGATATTGAATTGAGAGTTCCTTCGGAAAATATTGCAAATATTCATGAAAATCATCTTCTTATAATACATTGTTTATGCGATATCATTGACCAAAGACTTTTTGCTGGTTTAGAAGATTAGAAAATGTGTTACAGAATGTATATATTGGCTATTTTGATGTTATCTATTACGCTAGGAGGGTGTGGTTTAATCACACCTTATACAGCGCCAGTGCCACAAGGAAAAGTGATTAAGGATAAGAAGCTTTTTGAAGTCAAACCAAATATGACAAAAGCAGAGATTAAATACATATTAGGCTCTCCAGATATTATAGATACCTTTAACCCAAACCAGTTTATATACGTTAATACGTATAAAGCACATATGCAAGATAAAAATTTTGATGAATCTAGACTTATACTAACTTTTAATAATCAAGATAAACTAGTAGGAATATCAGGAAACTATGCTCCACCAACTAAGGATCCTGTGTTCTAAAAATTTTTAGGCTTGCACCAAGCTCTTTATTTGCTAAGAAAGCAAACAGATGGCTTGAGAAGTCAAAAGTTAATTAACTTTAATTGCATAAAACTTTAGAAGCTGGTTTTGGACGTGCTTAGGTGATGTGTATGTATCGCTTCTAAAACTTATGATTAAGCAGCTATAGAGAGAGCTTTTATTTTGGCACTTAGACGAGATTTATGTCTAGCGGCCTTATTTTTGTGAATTAAGCCCTTTGTAGCATATTTATCTAGAAGAGGAACAGCTTTTGCAAAGTTTTCTTTTGCAGCTTCAACGTCACCTTTCTCTATTGCATAAGCAGTTTTCTTTAAAAAAGTTCTCATTACTGAACGACGAGCAACGTTGTGTTTGCGATTGTTTTCAGTTTGTACAATTCTTTTTTTTGCTTGTTTTGAATTAGCCAACTTTATTTCTCCAATTAATTTTTAAATTTTAAACTTTATATAATTTGGTTTCTCCTAAGGTGGATATGCGAAGAAACATCAATGTATAATTTAATAGCTAAAGTATTTTGCATATATTATCTTTTTTTGTCAATAAAAATTAAAAGATTATTCTCTGGTCGGGGCATTTTTTTACAACTTGAGCTTGTTGGTATGACTTTTCTAAGGTTTTATGGCAAATATGGAGTTGTTTTACTATTATGGGTCTGTTGTAAGCTAAAATTATATGGCTCTAGCCATGTAAAAACTTTTCCAAAATGCTCATTTACCATAGCATTTTTTGAATATTTTTCATTTAATACTGGTGAATCGTTATTTTTTAATAACATAAATTAGCCTAGTCTTTACTGTGAATATTAGCGATAATATACTCCAATGTAAGAGCAAACTAAGATCTAAATGTCAAAACTAAATCCTTATTTTGGTGGGTTCGGTGGACAATTTGTACCACAGATATTGGTACCAGCCTTAAACCAGCTAGAACAAGAGTTTATAAAAGCTCAAAATGATGAAGCTTTTCAACAGCAGTTTAATGAGCTATTAAAAGAATATGCTGGTCGTCCTACAGCTTTAACTTTAACAAGAAATATAGTTAAACAAACAAAGACAAAACTATATTTGAAAAGGGAAGATTTACTGCATGGTGGAGCTCATAAAACTAATCAGGTTTTAGGTCAAGCTTTATTAGCAAAGCGAATGGGTAAAAAGGAAATAATTGCAGAA
Organism: Allofrancisella guangzhouensis; assembly: GCF_000815225.1. Taxonomy (GTDB): domain Bacteria; phylum Pseudomonadota; class Gammaproteobacteria; order Francisellales; family Francisellaceae; genus Francisella; species Francisella guangzhouensis. The sequence continues at coordinate 358,889 of NZ_CP010427.1, forward strand.
ACAGGAGCAGGTCAGCATGGTGTTGCAACAGCTTTAGCTTGTGCTTTGCTTGATCTAAAGTGTCGAGTCTACATGGGTGCAAAAGATGTAGAGCGTCAAAGCCCAAACGTTTTTAGGATGAAACTAATGGGTGCGGAAGTTATACCTGTACATAGTGGTTCGGCTACATTAAAAGACGCTTGTAATGAAGCTTTAAGAGATTGGTCAGCTAATTATCAAAAAGCACATTATTTATTAGGTACTGCAGCAGGTCCTCATCCTTTTCCGACGATTGTAAGAGAGTTTCAAAGAATGATTGGCCAAGAAACTAAACAGCAAATCTTAGGAAAGGAGAATAAGCTCCCGGATGCTGTAATTGCTTGTGTTGGAGGCGGTTCAAATGCAATAGGCATGTTTGCTGATTTTATAGATGAAAAAGAAGTCAAACTTATAGGTGTTGAGCCAGCTGGCAAAGGTATCGAAACAGGTGAGCATGGAGCTCCATTAAAGCATGGTAAGCTAGGAATTTTCTTTGGAATGAAAGCACCACTAATGCAAGATGAAAATGGACAGATACAAGAATCTTACTCTATTTCAGCAGGTCTAGATTTTCCTTCTGTTGGACCACAACATGCATATTTACAGTCTATAGGTAGAGCTGAATATGTTTCTATTACAGATGATGAAGCTTTAGAAGCTTTTAAGTTATTGTCTAGAAAAGAAGGTATTATCCCTGCTTTAGAGTCTTCTCATGCTTTGGCTTATGCACTTAAGCTTGCTTTTGAGAACCCAGAAAAAGAGCAAGTACTAGTAGTTAATTTATCTGGTCGTGGCGATAAAGATATTTTTACAGTACATGATGTATTAAAGCAAAAGGGAGAAATATAATTATGGATAGATACACACAGTTATTCAAAGCTTTAGAAGCTAAAAAGCAAGGAGCTTTTATCCCATTTGTAACTATAGGAGACCCTAGTAAAGAGTTATCTTTAGAGATTATAGATACATTAGTTCAAGCTGGAGCAGACGCTTTAGAGTTGGGAATACCATTTTCAGATCCTTTAGCAGACGGCCCAACTATCCAAGAGGCAAATATTAGAGCATTAGATAATGGTATGACGCCAGATGATTGTTTTGATATTCTATCTAAAATCAGGCAAATGTATCCTGATGTACCGGTTGGATTACTTTTATATGCTAATCTTGTTTATGCAAATGGTATAGAGAATTTTTACAAAAAATGTTTAGATTCAGGAGTTGATTCTATACTAGTTGCCGATGTACCAGCTCATGAGTCTAAAGAGTTTTTAGATACTGCTAAAAAAGTTGGTATTTCTCAAATATTTATAGCACCCCCAGATGCTGATGATTATTTACTGCAGCAAATATCTGAAATAGGCAGTAGCTATACTTATTTATTGTCCAGGGTGGGCGTGACAGGTGCAGAAACAGCAGCCAATATGCCTGTAGAAAAAGTCCTTGCCAAGTTAAAACAATATAATGCCCCTAAGCCAATATTGGGTTTTGGTATTTCTAAGCCAGAACAAGTTTCTCAAGCTATACAAGCTGGCGCAGCTGGTGTGATATCTGGCTCTGCTACTGTTAAAATAATCCAAGAAAATTTAGGTAAAAAAGAGGACATGCTTAAAGAATTAAGTGTTTTTGTTAAACAGATGAAGGACGCTACAAGAAAATAACTAAGTTTTCTTTTTCTGTAGTTTTCTTCCTAAATTTTTCTCATCCTCTAGATTAAACATACCCTCATCTTCACCAACCATGAGATTTTTTATATCAACATCTGTTTCTTTTTTCTCAATAAGCTCTGCTCCTGTAGATTCAAAATAATTTTTTTTGAACCTATTCCAGTCTTTATCTGTTTGAAATAGATATTGGCAGGCTTCTTCTATAAAATGATTTTTATCTTTTATATCTGCCCACTTTAAATATTCTATTATTTCAGTAGCTACACATTCATCAATTTCGAAGTTTAGAGCTACTTTGTTTTCTTTTTCGACTCTCTTTTCTTTAGCCTTTATGATAGACATATGATCTCCTTTTAGTAAGATATTATGATTGTATTTTATCAAGTTAAAACATGTGTACAATCAAATGCACAAGGCAAATGAGGTTATCATCTGTCTAATTCCAGTTTGCAATAGCCCCATAATTTAATCATTATATTTCTCTTTTTAATTATAGAAAACAGTGTCTATAAATTTTTTAAGTCTGTGTGGGTTGCTTGTGTATAAATTTTTTGTTTTTGTAAAAAACATAAAAGAGTTGACCAACGTGATCCAGATATATAGTATTTCTTTTGTACTATATGTAATTATTTAGCTTTAGAACTATATTTAATTACATGTAACGCAATTATGAATTTCTGTATTTCTGCTAAACACAAAAGATGCTGGAAATATGTGTAAAGAAATGCCCTTAAATTTGGGTGTGCAAAGTAGCAACATAAAGTTATAAAATAAATTTTATATCAAAGTTTGTATGTGCTTTATGACTTGAAAAATGGTCGCATGACCGTAAATGAATAAAATGCATAAATAAGAAAGGAGGGTTATGGACATAAATAAGTTCACAATAAAGCTTAAAGAGGCTATATCTGAAGCTCAGTCTTATGCTTTTCAACAAAAAGCAACTGAGTTTGCACCAATACATATGTTAAAAGCCTTATTAGAGCAAAATGATAGTGTGACAGCAGTCATTTTGAGCGTGTGTGTGGTAGATTTACATCTTTTTAAGAAATCTATAAATGAAATGGTAGATGCAGTAGCTATATTAAAGGGGGAGGGTAATCCACAGGTTAAACCATCTAAAGATTTAATTACTATATTACAGAAAATGCAGACATTGGCAAATGAGAATAAAGATGAGTTTGTTTCAAGTGAATTATTTTTGCTAGCCTCTATAGAGGATAGAAGTTTGTCAGGTTTATACAATAAGTTTGGAATAACAAAAGACAAAATTACTAAGGCAATAAGTGAATATCGTGGAGGAGAAAGAGTGAGTAGTCAGAACCAAGAAGACATGAAAAGCGCATTAGACAAATATACCGTGGATTTAACGGAGCTTGCAAAAAAAGGTAAGATAGATCCTATCATTGGTAGAGATAGTGAAATTCGTAGGGCTATACAAGTATTACAACGCCGTACAAAAAATAATCCAGTACTTATAGGTGAGCCTGGGGTTGGTAAAACAGCTATTGTAGAAGGTTTAGCCCAGCGTATAGTAAATAATGAAGTTCCAGAAGGAGTTAAAGGTAAAAAAGTTTTATCTTTGGATATGGGTGCTTTGCTAGCTGGAGCAAAATTTAGAGGCGATTTTGAAGAGCGTCTAAAAGCTGTTTTAAAAGACTTATCTAAACAAGATGGTAATGTAATTTTATTTATAGATGAATTACACACTATGGTTGGTGCTGGTAAAGCCGAAGGCTCTATGGACGCTGGTAATATGCTTAAACCTGCTTTAGCTAGAGGTGAGTTAAAGTGTGTGGGTGCAACGACTTTAGATGAATATCGGGAGTATGTTGAGAAGGATCCAGCTCTAGAAAGAAGATTTCAAAAAGTTTTAGTAGAAGAACCTACAGTTGAAGATACTATAGCTATACTTCGTGGTTTGAAAGAAAGGTATGAATTGCATCATCGTGTTAATATCACAGATTCGGCTATAGTTGCTGCAGCTACTTTATCCCATAGATATATAACAGATAGACAACTACCTGATAAAGCTATTGATTTGGTTGATGAAGCAGGGAGCCAAATCCGTATGGAGATTGATTCTAAGCCAGAGAAGATGGAGCAACTTTATAGAAGAATTCTTCAATTAAAGATGCAACGTGAGCAGCTTAAAAAAGAAAAAGATGAAGCTACTAAGAAAAGATTAGAAATCCTTAAAGAAGAAATAAAGGGTTTGGAATTTGAATATAAAGGGTTAGAGGAAATCTGGAAATCTGAAAAGCTTAAGATGCAAGGAGCTAGCCAACTTAAAGAAAAACTTGAAAAAGCTAAATTTGAGCTAGAAAAATGTCAAAGAGCTGGTGATTTGAGTAAAATGGCTGAACTTCAGTACGGAAAGATACCTGAATTAGAAGCTCAGATTAAGCAAATAGAGCAAACAGAAGCAGGATCTACAGAAAATAAGCTTGTTAGAACTTCTGTAACAGAAAATGAAATAGCAGATGTAATTTCTAAAGCTACTGGTATACCTGTATCTAAGATGATGGAAGGAGAAAAAGAGAAACTTCTAAATATGGAAGAGTTCTTACATAAAAGAGTTATAGGCCAAGACCAAGCAATAAAAGCGGTGTCTAATGCTGTTAGAAGATCTAGATCTGGCTTATCTGATCCAAATAAGCCTATAGGTTCATTTATGTTTTTAGGCCCAACTGGGGTAGGTAAAACCGAGCTAACAAAAGCTTTGGCAGAATTCTTGTTTGATGACCAGGATGCAATGCTTAGAGTAGATATGTCTGAGTTTATGGAAAAACATACTGTTGCAAGATTGATAGGTGCACCTCCTGGATATGTTGGATATGAACAGGGTGGTTACTTAACAGAACATGTTAGAAGAAGACCTTATTCTGTAATCTTGCTGGATGAAGTAGAAAAAGCTCATGCAGATGTTTTTAATATACTACTACAAGTTCTAGATGACGGTCGTTTAACAGATGGTCAAGGCAGAACAGTAGACTTTAAAAACACTGTGATAGTTATGACTTCTAACCTTGGTTCGCATAGAATCCAAGAAATGCAAGGGCAAGACTATGAAACTGTAAAATCAGCTGTTATGGAGATGGTTTTAACCTACTTTAGACCAGAATTTGTGAATAGAGTTGATGATGCTATTGTCTTTGAGCCTTTAGATAAAGAAATGATAGCAGAAATAGCTAAGATACAAATTAAGCGTTTAGAAAAACGTTTAGCTGATCTAGAGATTGGTTTAGAAGTTACTCCTGAAGCTATGGATAAACTTGCAGAAGCTGGGTTTGATCCTGTATTTGGAGCAAGACCACTTAAAAGAGCTATCCAAAATAATTTAGAAAATCCTCTAGCTCTTAAATTACTAAATAGTGAGTTTAAAGCCGGTGAGAAGATAGTAGTTGGTGTAGATGCTGATAGTCTTATTTTCAGCAAATAAAACTAATCAAAGAAATAATCACCATTCTTTATAGTATAAAAAGCCTTTTCATTTATAAGAGGTATCTCATATTTGCTCCGATATTATAAAAGTATCTTAAAAAAATATCTTTACTTAACTAAAAACTTGATTATTTTTAATTTTTGTGTATATTATGTACTAGAAAATTATTTTATGCTTAGTTATGGCTTGCTTTAATATGGAGTATATCTCCTTTCTAGAAATGAAAAAAATTACTGTCCCAGAATGGTATAGTAATTTTTTAAAAAATAAAAATATGCAAATTTTCATAACTAATTCTAAAAATGTTACTGGCAATGACAAACTAATGTTCTTAACTTTTTCAGAATTTAGTGGTGAAATGGACGTTACCAAAGAATTGTATGCAGGCTTATTAGAAAGTTATGAAGAAAAATCTAGTTTTAAAGATAAAGATGCAGTATGCATTTATGCTATTTTAAATCAAGATCCTACTATTGTTATCGGTTTTGCACAAATCCTTTATGAAGCAGGTACGGTAAAATTAAAACACCTGGCTACTACAAATTCTGTTAAATATATAAAAAAATCGCATCTTTTAAGAAATAAATTTTATCTAATAGGGAGTTGTATGCTTACTGCGATATCGTTATATTCCTCATATTTAAGTAAGGATATACACTTTTTAGACGGTACACTTAATTACTACGATCAATTCATCCCTTATGGGCTTGTAAGGGTTAATGATACTAACAATTTTATTATCCCAAAAGATAAAATTATTCCGCCACAAGACTATTATGATAAAAAAGTAACTAAACTAGTTTACAGTAACCCTAGGTTACATATTATTGAACATTACATGAGTACTAGGTATTACATAAACCTTGTGAAAAAATATAATGAGGATTATATTACCAGTCCACAGTCTTTTAATAAATTTGGTTTTCAAAGTCAACCATCGCTTAATAAATATTTAGAACATCAAAAATATCAAATATTGAAAAATTACTTTAAAAGTTGGCGTGTAAAGGTAGAAGACTTTAAAAAAGTTCAATATTGCTTAACAACTTCAGTTGAATGTAGCAATAAAAACTGTAACCAATACATTCCTTTGCAACAAAATAAAAAAGTTGTTTTTTGCAGTAAGTGTCATACTCGTACTTACGTGAAATCACAGTTAACTTGAATGTTTTTATTATATACTTCAATAAAAAATATTCTACATAGCTCAAAAAGGCTTTAAAGAGATTTTTAGTAGCTTCCAGTATAATAACACTAGGTGTTTATCCTAATAACTATTATTAGTAAAAGTTTAGCAGATATGTTTGAGATGAAGAGAATTCATTTGGTAGTTTAGGGTATATTAGGTTAAAATCTACTCAGTTATTTATAATATGGGTTTAGGGGGTGTCCTCTTAGACTTATGATTCCTAAAGCAGCTTAACGAAGTATACTTTTTTGTGGCTTCCTTCATGAGAGTATTACCTATAAATTGCCTAATATAATAAGGTGTAACCAAATGAGCGATATATTTATAAGTTTTAATGGCGACTTGAAACCTACTATAACTGTTAATACTTCTACACACACATTTCCTTTTATTAATAAGGGAATGAATGTAACGGATAATGTATTTGTAAGTGAATTTAAAATAAAAAACCATTCTTCAGCTTCATTCACAGGTCCATTTATCAAATTCAATCCTACTGGTGGGATGGATGAAAAAAACAAAGAATTACTAATTAATCAACTCAAAAAAACGAAAATCAATGAAAAAACAAGAATTTATCTGGAAGCCCATGGGTCTTTAGATGATGACTTTCTAACGCAAAGAATATTGGCTATAAATAGCAAACAAACTGCTTATTATGAAAACAATAAGATTACAGCCAAAGATATCGCAGAAATTTTATCTAAATCAACACAGGTTAGATCGGGATTGGGAGTATATGTAATCGCTTGTCATTCTGTTAGATTTGCCAGTGAACTAATAAAGGAGTTAGATAGTGCTGGTTTTAGAAAAATATATACAGTTGGATTTTGGTCAAAAACAATAATAGACAGTAATGACATTTCCACTATACAAAATAATGACCTTACCTTTAATATTCAATACAGTGAATGCGATGGTTATCACAATAAATTTGATAACAAAATCGCTTATTTTAATGAGCATTGTGAAGGACTAATAGAATCGGTTCCTTATGAAATATATAAGAAACACTATTTAAAAAATCAAATATCTCCTCCGCGTGAAGGAGATGTTTTGCTTAAATTATTACTGGAATTTAAACTCAATATAATTGATGTACTTTCAAAAATAAATAACATTGGCATAAATCATTTGAAAACAATATCAAAACTTACTGTTAGCGAAGGAAATAATTTTTTTAACTCACTTATTTTTATTTTTAAACAACTTGATTTAAATAAATTTTATCAAGGCTTGATATTGAAGTGTTTTAAAGATTTAACGACTGTATTAAATTCGCAACAAAAAAATAATTTCCTTTTATTCAAAAAAATCGCACATAGTACAAATGATAAATATATTGTTTCATATTTAGACCAAATGATATTTACTTAAATAGATTAATTAGAAGGCTAACTAAACCATTATATTTTTGAGAAAATAGCATTTTCAAATATATCTTTTATTCATATCCCTAAAGACTTTTAAGTGATTTTTAGATACCTGTAAGAGCCATAATTACACAAACTAAAAAAAAGGGTTTACAATATGAATGAATTATGAGAAATTTAAGTAAAATAATTTTAAACAATAGAGTGAGGGAAAGTATGGATAATATAGCTTTTAAAATACAACTAGGAGTCATCCTTCCAAAAATGGAAGAGAAAATATCTAATTCAACCCTAGAAATTTTTGATGAGCTTGTAGGTTTTGTTAAATCAGGTGAAGTTGATGGAGAAGAAGTTAATGTAGCTGAAATCAGAGAAATTCTTATTAAAGATTTCGAAATATTTTTAGATAAAAAAATAATACCAAAGTCAGAGAAGTTAAAAAGCAATAATAATTCAGTAAGTGACGAGGCTGAAGAAGTAAATGCTGCTGAAGAAGTATAAAAATTAATCTTTTACATCTAAACTACTAGATTCTACAGGTTTTCTTTCAGTATCATGTCTACTTTATATTGAATGTCTTTAGTTAAGACTTCTTCATTACGAAAATACTCAGAGCCATCTTCTTTTATCCCACAATAGTTAACTTTGTCAAATGCTCGTGTTCGGGATATTGCATCTTCTGTAGCTTGGATCACTAATCGTTTAGTGGTGTTGTTCGTACCCAGCCAAGCTAGGTCATTGTATTGCTGTTCTGTATTTTTTCGCATCCCAACTAGTCTATCTAAGTTCCCGCAGCAATATGAAGTCAGAAGATCATTTAGAACAAGAATTTTACGTTCTCTCCGTTGATCGTGCCATACACGACGGAAAAAACTATTACTTTTCTCATTCAAGAGTTTTAAATGTTTATTGATTGTGCTAATTATTGTTATGTTTGGTTCAAACGTTTCAATAGTGGAATATTTCGAATTTATAATATCGTTATTCAACCATCCCTTATTCAAATTCTGCAACGCTTTATAATGGTTTCCTGCTGTAGCAAAACCCAAGTGTGGAAAAAAAGTGGTTTCATGTGTTCTTATACAATGTGACAGTCTAGCCCAGCAACCGAGGTTTATGCTTAATGTTATTTGAGTCTCACATATAAAATCATGCAATCTATCAGCATTTACCACTGCGCTAAAATCAGTACCCCAATATATTTGGTTTTGGTGATGTGTCTTTATAAACTCCCGGGCCTTATTAATGATTTCATCATCACTTTTATCATAAAGACGAGAGTGAGCGAAGAAAACGTTAACCGATCCATATTGAGATCTCCCATAAATAGCGATACATTGGCAACCAGTCAAACTATGGGTAGATATGGTAGTTATACGAGAAAGCTCAATGTTAGGTATAAAAACTGCGCAGCCTGATGTTTTTTCAGAACCTGGTCCAACTGTTATATGCGTTTTACCCACTTCAATAAAAGATCTATCCCCATATATTTCTATACCTTGGTATATTCCTATAGAACTTTGCATTGGCTTATTAAAAATAATGTCCCTATATTTTTCTTGCTGTTGTTCTTGTACAGTATTGAACTGTAAAGGCATTTTTTGAGTAGATAATTGAGTTGATCCACATCTATAGCATTGATCTTCTCTAAAATCTCCAAATTTAGATTGTGAATGCCACATGAACCCACAACTTTGACATTTTTTAATACTCATATTTCAACCCCATCTTCTAAGAATGTGTTAATTTATTCGAATTAAACGTAACTGCGCCTGTAACAACTTGCATTATTTCCACTAAGACCTGTCTAACTTGAAGTAAACAATTACATTAAGACAATTTTTTACCATCAAACTTAACGCTAACAGGGTTATTTACCTTAACACTATTAAGGTATTCTAAACCACCATCATTGTTTATATGAAAGAAAGTAACGTTATTACTATTTTGATTTGCAACTGCTATATAATTTTCATCTTCACTTATGTCCATGTCTCTTGGCCAATTACCATGAGTAGAGTATGAGCTATTATATTTAAGTAACCCATTCTGGTCTACACCAAATAATGTTACATCATTCATACCTCTATTAGTTACGTATAAGTTTTCATCTTGTTTACTTAACATAATCTCAGAAGGATAATTTCTTTCAACAGTTAGTTTACCTTTATAGCTAGGAATAGAGTTGATAATATTTAATTTACCGCTTTTTGGGTTTATATCTAATATAGAAATTGTTGAATCTAATTCATTAGCGACGTATATTTTATTATTTTTTGTTGATATAGCCATGTGTCTAGGTCCAGCATTTTTTGATAATTTTAAAGACTGTATTTCCTTTAAAACACCATTATTATTTTTATACACATGTATTAGATCAGCACCCAAATCAGCGGAGTATACGTATTTTTCACCATCAATAGTGATTGGATAAATTGAATGAGCATGTGATCCTGCTTGCTCATATATTTTAGAGTCTTTACAGGTGAAAGCCTCATTATTATTGTTGTATACCGATATACCACTATGTATGCTATTAGAGCTACCATAGTTTGCTACAAATATCTCATTACCAAATTTTGTAATATGCACAGCATTATTGCCATTAGATAATATACTATCAACTTCTTTAAGTGTTTTACCATCTTTTCTAAATGAAGTAACTCTTCCTGGCTCTATTTCATTTACCGCAAATACCATATCATTATCAATTAGGATATAAGATGGATTTGCTGCCACCGCGGCTAGAGCTATGTCAGATACAGTGTTGCTATCAGTATAAAATTCTCCATAAAATATACCATCATTATTTGGAATCCCCCAGGAATTATTATAAGCACCTATATAAAAAGGAATGTCTAGTGCAAATGAATTATAGTTCAGGGTGAATAAGCAGAGTGCGATTAATATTTTTTTATTCATATTTATTGTTTTGCCAGATTATTAAGTTTTTAATACTATACAATTTATAACATATATATGTATAGTAAAGCTATAAAATTTGACACTTGTGGTTTATGATTCATAACTTTTTGGTATTAAATCTTGGTGAATTTGGATGTTATTTGTTCAGAGAGATTTATTCTTTAATTGATGTTTTTGTCGCAAACCTCACATTAGTTTGCAATTTTTTATCATTAGAGAGTATATTTTCACAGCTTTATTAAAAAAAATCTAAATAAATGATAATATGGTAATAGTCTAACGAGTTTTTGTATTTTTTAAATGTTTAAAGCAATAAAATATGGTTACTACGCCTTATTTTCAATTTTTTGTTTATTTGTTAATACAGCTATAGTCTTTTTACCTTTGGTTTTCTTTTCTTTACTTAAGTTGCTAACACCAATCAAAAAAATTAAATATTACTGTACAACTATAATTCAGTCTCTGGCTAGTTTTTGGGTAAGTTTTGCTATCTTTGTTACAAAACTTTTTTCTCCAACAAAGATTGAGTTAGAACAAAGTGAGGGATTAAGTAGCAAAGACTCTTATCTGATAATTAGTAATCATAGAAGTTGGCTAGACACTTTTGTCTTAATGTTGGCTTTTCATAAGAAAATAGCTTTTCCAAAATTTTTTATGAAGTTTCAGATGTTTTTTGTTCCGGTGGTAGGTCTTGTATGTTGGGCTTTGGAGTTTCCTGCTATGAAAAGGTATTCAAAGTATTATCTTGAAAAGCATCCAGAAAAAAAGGGTCAAGATATTGCTAAAACAAATGAATACTGTAGGAAATTGTCACACAGACCAACAACAATAGTTAATTTTGTTGAAGGTACGAGATTTACTGTTGAGAAAGCTTTAAGTAGTAATTATAAATACCTTCTAAACCCTAAAGCAGGTGGAGCAGCGGTGATTCTTAGGAGTTTGTCTGATAGAATTAAGGGGATCCTAAATACTACAATTGTATATGATAACCCTAATCAAACTTTATGGGATTTTATGGTCCGTAAAACCAAGAAAATTACAGTAAAAGTAGACTTTATACCATTATCAGATATCCCTATAGGAGATTATTTTAACAACAATGAAGATAAGCAAGCTTTTCAGAATTGGCTAAATAACTTATGGTTTCGGAATGATAAGTACATTGCAAGACAATTAGAACTTAACGAATTTGGAAGCTTAATAAAATAAGTTCATTCGTCGTTAGTAATTTATAATAATTCTGGTCATACTTAAAAAATTAAGAAATAGAATAAATACTTATAATACCTTAGGTATCCAAGAAAGCTCAACAAATAAAAACAAAGCTGAGTATATCCCCATAAAAATAAAAGGCATATATATTTCAAGCACCCTGATAGGCTTAAATGAACCTTTTTCTTCTGCTATATGCTCTTCAGTAAGCCAAACTCTTGATGGTAAGCGCCTTTCCAAAGAAGGCACGATGCTACTCTTAATTTGAATATGGTGTCTAAAAAATCTGATAATTTTCCACCAAGCATAGCAAAAAACTAAACTCGCAAAATATGGGATAACTACCAAAACAGGAGATGGAGGGTTATCAACATTTATGTTGTTACTAATAGCTAGCGCTACGATACCTACTAAAAGTAAATTTATAACTAGGAAAAAAAGGTTTATCACAATCCTTCTGTAACTTGTTCTGTCAGTTAACTCAACATAAATGCGGTATTGCTCAATTAATAAAGCATTATACTGCTCGTTGGAAAAATTACTTTCATCCTCATTACTCCATAGCTTGCTTTGTATATCTTTCTGGCTAATCTTTTCCATTTTTTCCCTATATCTTTATATTTATAAATCTATGATTCAAATCTAATGCTATTATATTTTATATTATTTATCAAATTTTTATCACTTTAGCTTACCTAATTTGTTCATTATTTATAATATCTATTATTTTTGACGGTGTTCCAGAGGTCTTATTTGAGGCTGCAAATACAGTTATGTCTTTAAAAGTTTCATCAATTAATTTAGCATCGTAAAGAGGAGGTTTGCCTGATATATTTGCACTGGTTGAAATAATGGCACGGTTAAGTTTATTACATATGCCTTTAATTACTTTTGTTTTTACTAAGCGAATAGCAACGGTAGGTTTCTCTCCAGTAAGCCACTTTATACTTTGCATTGCTGGAACAAGCCATGTGGTAGGAGTGTTTTGAACAGTTGATATTTTTTCAAGCTGCTCTTCCGACAAGATACTTTTATCTATATATTCTAAAAAATGCTCAAAGTTATAAGAAATTATGATAAAGCCTTTACTAGAATCGCGCTGCTTTGTTTTAATAAGTCTATCCACAACCTTAGGTTCAATAATACAGCTTAAACCATATACAGTATCTGTTGGAACACTAACAACCTCTTGAGCCGCTAATTTGGCTATGATTTTATTTATATCTTTAGTTAGCATGTTTTTTAATTAGGTTAATTGAGGTAGATGATATTTTATACTTGTAAGGTAAATAAAAAAACCTACAGACTAAAATTTAGCTTGTAGGCGTTGATTAAAAAATTAATGATGAAAGGCTATTATTTTTTATTTAATTGCTCTTTTATTAAGTCTCCCAAAGTTGTTGGTGTCATTTGCTCAACTTTGTAGTTAGACTTATTAGCAGAAGCATCTTCTTCAACAGCTTTAATAGAAAGAGCAATACTTCTCTTTTTAGTATCAATGTTGATAATTCTAGATTCCACTTCTTGACCTTCGCTTAACTCATCACGCACATCTTTAGTATGATCTACAGACACTTCAGCAATTCTAATGAAGCCATCTATATTATTATTTTCATCAAGCATTACTACAGCACCATTTTCTTGAACTTTAGTAACTTTACCTTTAACTAAAGAACCTTTTGGATGTAAGCTAACAAAATTTTTGAACGGATCTTCAGAGAGTTGCTTCATGCTAAGAGCGATTCTTTCAAGGTCTGTATTTACAGAAACTAGTACAGCCTCTACTTCATCACCTTTTTTAAGCTCTTTGATAGCTTTTGCTGGGTTGTCCCACGCGACATCAGAGATGTGCACAAGCCCATCGATACCACCCTCTAGACCAATGAATACACCAAACTCAGTTATAGATCTGATCTTGCCAGTGACTTTATCACCAGGCTTGTAGTTTTTCTCAAATTCACTCCAAGGATTTGGTTTGCACTGCTTGATACCTAAAGAAATTCTATGGTTATCAGCATCTAGCTCAAGCACAATAACTTCAACTTCTTGACCAATAGATACGGCTTTATGTGGGTTAACATTTTTATTTGTCCAATCCATTTCAGAAGTATGTACTAGACCTTCGATTCCTTCTTTAAGCTTAACGAAACAGCCATAATCAGTAATGTTAGTAATGTTTCCTGCTAACTTAGCACCTACAGGCAATTCTTTTGCAATGTTTAACCAAGGATCTTCGCCAAGTTGTTTAATTCCTAGGGAGATTCTTTGTTTTTCTTTATCAAATTTAATTATCTTAACATCTATCTCTTGACCAATAGATAGCACATCTGTTGGGTGGCTAATTCTGCTCCAAGAGATATCTGTAATGTGTAGTAATCCATCAACTCCGCCAAGGTCAATAAACGCTCCAAAGTCAGTGATGTTTTTAACAATACCTTTAAGGACGCTACCTTCAGAGATTTTTTCAAGCATTGCATCTCTATCACCAGAGCTGCTCTCTTCAATAACAGCTTTTCTAGAAACTACAATATTGTTTCTTTTTGTATCAATCTTGACTACTTTTAGCTCGATATCTTTATCTTCTAAGTGAGCAATATCTTTGATAGGTCTTGTATCTACCAATGATCCTGGTAAGAAAGCTCTTAATCCTTCAACGTCCATAGTGTAACCACCACGTACGTGATTAGTTATTCTACCAAGAACAGTTTCATTGCTTTCAAAAGCTTTCTCAATTCTGTCCCAAAGCTCGATCTTCTTAGCTTTATCACGTGATAATCTAGTTTCACCACAGCTATTATCTAGTGCTTCAAGTACAACATTTATCTTGTCACCTGGAGCAACTTCTATTTCGCCACTACTATTTTTTAGTGAAGAAACAGGTATAAATGATTCTGATTTAAGACCAGCATCAATCATAGCATATTCTTTATCAATGCTTACAACAGTTGCTTCTATTATTTTACCGATTCTCATCTCTGTTTGTTTCAGAGATTGTTCAAATAGTTCTTTGAAATTTTCTGACATTTTATTATTTCCATTCCAGTGTGGTTGGTTAAACAGGGTTTGCTATGTTCCACTGGGAATACAAAAAACACTAGCAAACAATTTTGTAATGTATAATATTATATAAGAGAAGCTAATACTTCAAGTAAAAAGTATTTTTAAGATGTCAAATGAATTAGTAGAGCATATTTTCTTTATGCAACAAGCTTATGAACAAGCTTTACTAGCATATGATTTAGGAGAGGTTCCTATAGGAGCTATCGTAGTTAAAGATAATCAAGTTCTTGTTAAAACCTACAACAGAACCATAACAGATACTAACCCAACTGCTCATGCAGAAATTTTAGCTATCCAAATGGCAGCTAACTCATTAGAAAATCATCGATTAATCAATACAAAATTGTATGTAACTCTTGAGCCATGTATAATGTGTTTGGGCGCTTTAGTTCAAGCTAGAATAACAGAAGTAGTATATGCGTGTAGGGATACAAGAGTGGGTGCGTTTTCTCAGGAAAAATATCACCTTAACAAGAACTTAAACCATAATTTGAAAGTAACAGAAGGTGTTATGGCAGATAAATGTGGTAGCCTTCTTAAAGAATTTTTTTTGAGGAAAAGATGAAAAAAGAGAAAATAGTAGTTTTGTACGGTGGCGACTCTCCTGAAAGAGAAGTTTCATTAAGATCTGGTAAAGCCGTATTAGAGTCTTTACAAAAGCAAGGCTATGACGCTGTAGGATTAGATGCTAATTCAAAAGAGCTTGTAAAAGGATTACTTGAGCTGAGTCCAGATAAATGCTTTATAGCATTACATGGTGAAGATGGAGAAAATGGCAAAGTATCAGCGTTATTGGAAATGCTAAAAATAAAGCATACCTCTTCTGATATGAAATCTAGTGTAATAACTATGGATAAGATGCTTTCTAAAGAAATCTGGATGCATCATAAAATGCTTACTCCTATGGCTAAGATTCTTACAGCTGAGTTGGTTGATGAAGATGAGATTACCTTTCCAGTTGCTGTTAAGCCATGTAGTGGTGGCTCCAGTATTGCTACGTTTAAAGTTAATTCAACTTCAGAGCTAAAAGTTGCTTATGATGAAGCTTCCAAATATGGTGATGTAATGGTTGAGCAGTGGGTAACTGGCAAGGAGATTACTGTAGCTGTTGTTAACAATGATGTATACTCGTCTGTGTGGATTGAACCGTTAAATGATTTTTATGACTATGAGTCAAAATATAGTGGTAAATCGATTTATCATAGTCCTAGTGGGTTGTGTAAGCAAAAAGAGCTTGAAGTGAGACAGCTTGCAAAAAAGGCTTATGATATTTTAGGGTGTAGAGGACATGCTAGAGTTGATCTTATATATGATCAAGATAGGTTTTATCTAATGGAAGTTAACTCTTCTCCAGGAATGACAGAGCATAGTTTATCTCCAAAATCTGCAGCAGCAGAAGGTGTTGATTTTGATAATTTTGTAAAAATAATTATAGAACAAGCTCAGTAATGAAAGCTCTTAAACGATTAGTAATATCTTTGACAATACTCGTTGTGCTGTTTGGAGCAGTAGTTTATTTGGTACTGCAAACAGATAGAACAATTTCGAAGGTAGATATCGTTTCTAATGATGGTTTAGTGTACATATCTAAACAACAACTGATAGACAAAATAACAGGCTTAAATCAAAAACAATGGTTTGATTTTAATATTCAGGACGTAAGGAGATACTTGCATAAAATAAAAGGAGTAGATTATTTTTTGGTCAAAAAAGTATGGCCTTCAACATTAGTTATATACTTATATGATAGAAAGCCGGTAGCATATTGGGATGGCGATAAGATTTTGCTTGATAATATGGCTATCGTTAAACCAACAGTGCTTAGTTATGATCGTGAGCTTCCGCATATACAAAGTAGTGACGAAGGTAATAGATATTATATTTACGAGACTTATCGACAGTTAAATCGTATTGCAAAAGCGAATTCTACAGAGATTATTGGAATTTTTTACAAAGGTAACCAGTTTAAATTGCTCCTTTCAAATGATCAAGTTGTAATTCTTGGGTCAAAGGAACTTAAGCTTCGCTTAAAAGAATACTTTAGGACCTACAAAAAAGTTAAAAATTATGAATCTGTAGAATATTTTGACATGCGTTATGCAGATGGTTTTGCTATAAAGTATATAAATAATAAATAAAAATAAAATACTTCATTTTGTTGGTTTTCTATGACAAATAAGCTTATAATGTTCTGTAAGTACGTATTAAAAACTAGAAATAAGATCTATTTCAATAACTAAGGTAAGTAATAAATGGGCTTCGGGAACGGTAATTTTTGTGCAGTTGATTTAGGTTCTCACAAGATCACAGTAGCTATAGGTCAGATGGTTGAAAATGACACTATTAAAATACTAGGAGTCAGCCAAAAAAAATCGAAGGGTATAAAACAAGGTTCTGTAATAAATCTTGAAATGGCTATGGAAATTCTTGGTGAAGCTTTAGATGAAGCAAAAAGTATCGCAGGAGTTGAAATTAAAGATATTACTTTAGGATTAAGTGCCCCTAGTATTAAGGGTTTTAACTCTTATGGTTTGGCAGCAGTAGAAAATGGCGAAGTCGTTATGGAAGATTTAGCTATGGCAATTAAGACCGCTAAAGCTGTACCTATGTCAGCAGATACGGAGATGTTGCATGTCTTACAGAGAGATTATGTGGTGGATGGTCAGCCAGGAGTTACAGAACCAATAGGTATGTTTGCTGTAAGGTTAGAATCAAATGTACATATAGTCGTTATATCATCTCGCTTATTACAAAATGTTAGAAAATGTGTTTCAAACTGTGGCTATAGAATAAGTAATATAGTTGTAGAGCAGTTGGCTTCAAGTGAGGCTATTCTTACAAACAGTGAGAAAGAAATGGGTGTTTGTCTAGTAAATATGGGAGCTGATACAACTAGTTTTTCTGTTTTTTCTGACGGTGGGATTTGCTATACATCAACAATTGCAGCTGGTGGGAATAATATTTCATCTGATATATCAAAAGTTTTTAAGCTTCCGATAGAGGCAGCAGAAAGTTTAAAACTACAATATGGGTACGCAGCGAGTAAATATTTAAAAAACCCAGATGAGAAGATAGATATTCCAAATTCTTTGGGAAATGCTAAAAAAAGAATATCTTTACAAGATTTATCACTGGTCATAGAAGCGCGAGTAGAAGAAATATTTAGAGCTTTATATGATGAATTAGAAGCTAATGGGTTGCTTGAGCTTATATCATCAGGAATAGTCTTCACCGGCGGTGGAGCGAAGTTAAAAGGATTAGCTAGACTTGCTTTAGACATGTTTAAGTTACCTGCTGCAAGGGTTGGTGGACCTATTGAGGTTTCAGGGGCAAATGAAGTTGTTCATAATCCATCATATGCTACTGTTGTAGGTTTGCTTAAATACGCTAGTGAGCATGATTATAGTAGGTCAGTTGAGTCACAATTAGAAGAAGATGCATCAGAAGTAGATAGGCCAAAGAAGAAATTAATTTCTTCGGTGAAAGGTTGGTTCTCTAATAATTTTTAAGGCAGTGGATAAGGGTAAATATATAAATGAAGGAGTATAAGTATGTTTGATTTTAATGATTCAATGATTTCAAATGCCGTAATTAAAGTAGTCGGTGTTGGTGGCGGTGGTGGTAATGCTGTTCAGCACATGTGTGATGAAGTTACCGATGTTGAGTTTTTCGCTTTAAACACTGATGGTCAGGCTTTATCAAAGTCAAAGGTTCAAAATGTATTGCAAATTGGTACAAACTTAACAAAAGGCTTAGGAGCTGGTGCAAATCCTGAAATTGGTAAAAGGGCAGCTACAGAAGATAGAGCTAAAATTGAGCAATTATTAGAAGGTGCTGATATGGTCTTTATCACTGCTGGTATGGGTGGCGGTACTGGTACAGGAGGTGCTCCAGTTGTAGCAGAAGTTGCAAGAGAGATGGGTATACTTACAGTTGCTGTGGTTACTAAACCTTTCCCATTTGAAGGACCTAGAAGAATGAAAGCAGCGGAGGCTGGTATTGAAGAGCTAACTAAACATGTTGATTCAATAATCACAGTGCCGAACGAAAAGTTGCTTAGCGTTCTAGGTAAGGGAGTTAGTTTGATAGATGCATTTAACGCTGCTAATGATGTTTTAGGAAACGCTGTTAAAGGGGTTTCTGAGCTAATAACTAGACCAGGTTTAATTAACGTTGACTTTGCTGATGTTAGAGCTGTTATGACTAATATGGGTCTAGCTATGATGGGTATGGGTGAAGCATCTGGTGAAAATAGAGCAAGAGAAGCAGCAGAAGCAGCAATTTCAAGCCCACTTTTAGAAGACATAAATCTAGATGGTGCTAAGGGTGTAATAGTGAATATTACAGCTGGTATGGATATGTCTATAGGAGAGTTTGAGGAGGTTGGTGAAGTTATTAGATCTTTCATTTCTGATGATGCTATAGTGATCGCAGGTACAGTTATTGATCCTGAGATGTCTAACTCTATGAAAGTAACTGTTGTTGTTACAGGTATAGAAAAAGTAGCTATGAAAAAAGGTTTTGGTTTAGAAAAAAGCGTCCAACAGCCTCAAAGAGAAAGTTTTTCTCATAAGCCAGCAGCTTCTTTTTTAAGAAGGGAAACAGAAGTTACAACTAGCGTGGCATCTACTTCTGGATCTGATGATGCTAATAAGTCAGATATACCTAGTTTTTTAAGAAGAAAGCAATAAAAATAAGATTGTAAAAAAACGCAGAGGTAAAAAGGGATGTTTATGAAGCAAAAAACCTTAGCAAAAGAGTTCTCTGTAACGGGAATAGGTTTGCATTCTGGAGTTGATGTTTCTATGACAGTGAAGCCTGCAGTTATTGATACAGGTGTGGTTTTTCGTAGAGCTGACTTACAGCCAGTAGTAGATATCAGTGTTGCGCCATCTAATATTAAAGAGGCTATTATGTGTACTCTTTTGACTAAAGGTGGTGATCAAAGTGTATCTATTTCTACAATTGAGCATTTGATGTCCGCTTTTGCGATGTTTGAAATAGATAACGTTTTGGTAGAGATAGGTGCTTCAGAGTTGCCAGTTATGGATGGTAGTTCCCATGATTTTGTTAATTTATTAAAGCAAGTTGGTATAGTTGAGCAAAATGCAGCTAGAAAAGGCATTAAAATCCTAAAACCTATAAGAGTGGAGGATGAGGATAAATTTGCAGAAGTATTGCCAAGTGACAGCCTAAAATATGAGTTTAAAATTAAGTGGGATCATCCTGTAATCGCAGCAACTAATAATCATATAGTTTTTGAATATAACCTTGATGAATATATTAAGATGATTTCAAAGGCTAGAACTTTTGGTTTTTATGAACAACTTGCCTACTTGCACCAAAATAACCTTGCAAAAGGTGCTTCTTTAGACAATGCTATTGGTATTACAAATGAAGGTGTTTTGAATGAAGACGGATTGCGATATGCAGATGAGTTTGTAAGACATAAGCTATTAGATGCGATTGGTGATTTTTACGTTGGAGGTTATATCCTAGGGCATTTTAATTGCTATAAATCTGGGCATACTCTTAATAATAAACTTTTACATGCTATCTTTGCTGATGAAGGCGCATGGGAATATATTTAATCAGTCAAAGTTATATTTTCATCTTTTATATTTATTTCTAATTTTTCTTTTATAATTTTTACATTTTGGTTACTATGGATTTTCTTTATAGCATTGTCCCGTTTCATCTCTGCTGGTGATTTTTGACCGGTTACGGTGTTGCTATTAGGTAGATTTTTAATGTTTAGTTCAAAACTGGAATTGTTTAAGTGTTTACTAATATTTGCTTGTAGTTTTGCTACGCTTTGAGGATCAAGTTCTAAGATTTTTTTAGCGTCTTCATTAAGTTGTATACTATAAATATTCCTGGATATTTCCAGTAAATTACTATTAAAAGCTAAAGTCTTTGTAAAACCTTTGAGCGGTAGTTTACTTAGTAGCTCAAACCACCTTTTATCAAGAGAATCTTTAGGATATTCTTTATTAATAGTAATGGGTTTTTGATTACTATTTTCCGCATCAGAGCTTGATAGTTGTTGCTTTAGTTCAGAGAAGTTTTTTTTGGTAATATCTATAGTTGCCTCTGGATAGCCAGAGCCGAAATTATTTAAGTTTTTTTTTTGGAAGGCTATTAGTCTAAGTATAGCCATAGTGACACCAGTTTCAAAGTTGGGCGCTAAAGAAATATCTTTTTTTGCGGAGATCGTTAGTTGGTATAAAAAATGAGTCTGTTCAGTAGATATTTTGTTAAGAACTTTATCAATTATATCTATATTGATATTGTTAGTTGTGTCAAGGCTTTTTGTTAGGCTGTATGCGCAGCAGCTAAACCAGATTTCAGCTATTTTATCTAGTATAGATTCAGCATTATTCTCTGAAAGAGAAAGACTTTTTATCGTTGGTAATATAGCATTTGGGTCATCATCTATAATAGCATTTATTATGTTATATACCTCCTCACTATCAACGATACCAAGCATTTGTTTTACTTGAGAGTGTTGTATTTTGCCGTTACAAAAGCTAATTGCCTGATCAAGTAGACTTAAGGCATCTCTAAGGCTGCCTTTAGCATGATACGCTATATAGTCTAAAGATTGTTCATCTGAAAGGATGCTCTCTTTAGATAGGACTTCTTTAAGTTGAGACTTAATATCTGGCTGAGATATGTGTTTAAGATGTAGTTGTATACATCTAGAAAGTATGGTTATTGGTATTTTGTGGTAATCAGTTGTTGCTAATATAAATTTTACATATTCAGGAGGCTCTTCGAGAGTTTTTAATAGAGCGTTAAAACTTTGTTTAGATAACATATGAGCTTCATCAATTAAGTATACTTTGTATCTACCTTGTGAAGGCATATATTGAATATTATCTAAAATTTCTTTAGTTTCCTCTACACCTGTGCGTGAGGCAGCATCAACTTCGATTAAATCAATAAAGCTGTTATTATTTATTGCTAGACAGTTTTCACAATTGTTGCATGGTTGGGCTGTCACACCTGTTTTGCAATTTAGGCATTTGGCAAGTAGTCTGCCAAGAGTAGTTTTACCAATTCCTCTTGTGCCTGTAAATAAGTAGGCATGATGTACTCTTTGAGTTTCTAAAGCATGTGTTAAGCTATTAAGGGCATGTTGTTGTCCAGCTATTTCTGAAAAAGATTTAGGTCTATATTTCCGTGCTAGTGCTTGGTATGACATTTGCAAAATTATTTCATTAAAGCTTTATATTATATATAATAGCAGAGTTGGACTAAAAGAATAAGATGTTATTTTCCTCGTGAGCGATGATTTTTTACGATTTGCATTTTATTAATAAGTAAAAGCATTTATAAAGGCTTTGTATGTCTAGATTTTATATTTTTAAATTTTCATAGGGCAAAGGGGCTGAGGTTAAAATAACTTAGCAAATGACTCAGAAAATAAGCCTGGAATAGCATAATTATCTTTATTTCCATATTCACTTGGATAGTAATCGTTGTTTAAGGACCAATACATCAAACCGTCATAATGATTAAATTTATTGTCTTTATTAGCTAATACAATCTGAACCTCATTAACAAGGTCATCAATTATAGCTTTTTGGTTATACCAACCTTCAGAATCTCCATAAATAGTATTACTATTGCCAGCGGACCTATTGACCACTTCACCTAGTATAATTTTTGTTCCATTTGGGATGCATATAGGGTATTTAGATTTTGTACAATCCTCTGAAAACAAATTAGATACAGCCTCAGCCATATACCTATAAAATTTTGGATCTTTCTCTGTAATATCACCTTTAAATTTGATTATGTCTCCTCCACTGTTATATAATTGTAAATTAACTAAATCAACATAACCTTTTTTTATAGACTGAGCATACTGATTATTGTGTCCCTGTGATGCAAAATACAAGTTGTATGGATTGGATGGATCAACTAAGCTTCCTTCTTCTAAATTTGTTGATGGCTGCGGAGCGATAGAGACTAGGTATCCTGCCTCATGTATTTTTTTTGCTAGAGTTGTAATTATCTCTTCAGAAAGAGGAGATTTAACATATTCAATATCTATATCAATACCTACTATTTCACTATTTATATTTGCTTGGTTTTTCAATAGTGTATTATACTTTGACAATTGACTAATGATATTCGAAGCTGCAACTTGCGGGTCTTGGGATAATAAGTTACTTGTACCTACGGCTCCACCAATACTGATAAAGTTTAAGCAGCCATCACTTCGCTCTTTTGATATTATATCTCTCAAACTATTTAGATAATCCATCCTTATATTATCTGTTGAGGTGTCCATAAATCCAAAAATCATTATGTTTGGCGTCTTCCAACCATTGTCTGTAATCATAGATAATGAACCTGTAGCATTTAGATCTACATAGGCAACTAAATATTTAGCGTCTTTTTGCAATTGTGTAGCATAACTGGATCCTAACGAAACTATAATCATTAGGATTAGAAAAAAACATTTATTAACTTTCATAACTATACTCTCCCAAATGGTTAGATAGCAATTTTATCGAATTAATTACTACTATGTGCTCTTTTCAACTCTAAATTTTTATAATAAATCCTTATATTCCAAACTCAAAAGCAATAGATCTAAGTTAAGCCAAGAACGAAGTTTCCATGTAATCTATACAAGAATGGGATTATATGAAGAAACATCATTCTCCTATGGTACGGTATCCTATACAATCTAAATGTTCAACATAACCATTTCCGTATACAATAGTTATGTGGGATATTTTATCTAAATTAGAATAAATACCAAGTTTATCTTTACCATCTTGCATTTCTAGTAAAGGAGAAGTTGTATATTTTGTAAACCATTCACTAACATCAGAAGCGCCTTCTGAATTATTAATCATATTATGGATTAAATCTACTTTTGTAAACACATTCTCCGAGCCACTTTTATAACTAATTACTACATTTTTAATATCAGCTCCAAACCGTACTAAATATTCAATATAAAAGTTAATCCTATTCATAGCTTGGTAGGTCATATCTGCCCTACATTCAACACCGCCATTAATAAGGTTTATGGAAAGGCCAAATCCAGGCTTACCGTATTTATCCGAAAGAGTAATCCATTGCTTACTTCTGAATGTTTGTATGCTATTTTCTTCGCCGAAAGCTTCTATCATAGAAGGTTTATCAAAATCAACAGAAGGATAATAAGGTCCACAATTAGCATTTACAATAGGATTATTATTTTTATCTCTTGTTTCTAATGTTTGGCAATTATCATGATATCTAAGTAATAAGTATGCCAAAGACGTTGTAAGACCATATTCTCCTGGAGAATATTGTTTATCGCCCTCTACTAATAATCCTGGGTTTTCTAATAATCTGAAATCACCATATAGCGCTTGTGAATAGTATTCGTAGTTTTCCCAGTAGGTTAATTGCTTTCCGCCTCTTCCATAATAATTCTCATTTGTATACTTCTGCCATTGAGGAAAATTGCCTCCGCTTGGCTGGCTAGTAACTTTATATTGTTCACAATCATCTCCATTGCCACAATTTCCTTCTTGGACTGCAGAAAATGCATATGCAGCACTAATGTTTGATTGATAGCCATCAGAACCTCCAGTCTCTGTTGTCATATGCGCAAAAAAAGCAGCTATTTGCCTTAAGTTATCTAGATCATTACCGGTTACTGCAAAATTGTTCACTCTATCTTTCTCTTTGAGAGCTGACTCAACAGTAGTATACTGAGTTGGACCGCTTTCTATACTTTTTGCTTTTTGATAGTTTCTTTCGGTAATATTTTTTAGGTTATCAAGGGACTTTAACAAATTCTCAAGAGAATAATACTCATCGCATCCTTTATATATACCTTGTCCTTTTCCATTAGCTACACACCCATTTTTATTTACCGCTTGGGCTATAAAATTTCCCCATGCTTTCTCAGGATCTTTTCCCCTTATTTTCATAAAAGTTTCTTCACTGGGAAAAAATAGAGTATTATAATATAACTCAGCTAGTTCAATTTTAGCTTTGCCTGGCACGTCAGTTACCTTGTGTAATAAAGGATCAGTAGTTGCAGCTTGAGCTAAAATGTTTACTATCCCATTATCATTTTGCTTTACATTAATAGCATTAGTATACTTTGGTTTATTAATTTCTTGGATTTTGTCTACACTGTTATTAGCGAGAGAAAAAGAAAAATTTAAACATAAAAAAATAACAGACAAACGCGATATTTGCTCTTTCATGTATCAAAAATATCCTATTAAGTATTTAATATTTCTTAGATTATATCAAAATATAATCTAAGAATAGAGATAAATACTCTCGGGCTTGATAGAATAATTTGAGAGATCCGTACATAATGGTTATTATAATCTTTTCCTACTAAGCAAACCCCGTTTATTTGATTAGCTATTAATAAGTACATGCACTACAATACTGGCAAAATAGCCTATGGCGATAACCCAAGTCCATTTAAGATGACCGATAAAAGTATACTTGCCTTTTGATTTACCCATAACAGCTACACCAGCAGCTGAGCCTATTGATAGTAAACTACCTCCAACTCCAGCTGTAAGAGTAACTAGTAACCATTGAGTATGTTCCATAGTTGGATGCATGCTTAATACAGCGAACATAACAGGTATATTATCAACGATAGCTGAGAAAATGCCAATTATAGTATTTGCCTGGGTATGCGCTGAAAATAGGCTTGGAGCAATCGACAGCATGTCTGTGTATATATACTGAGAGGCAACTTCCAAATACCCAAGTGCTGCTAAGCCTTGTACAGAAATTAATATTCCATAGAAAAAAAGTAAAGTATCCCATTCAGCTTCTTTTATTTTATCGAAAATATCAAAAGCATGAGGAGGCATTTTATGACCTTGCCTACTTTCTCTATTTATTTTCCAGCCATAGAAGTAGTTATATATCATTACATACCCAAGTCCAGTCATCATACCAAGAGATGGAGGGAGGTGTAAAATATGTTCAAATGCCACAGCTGTTATAATCGTCAAGATAAATAATACTATGACAGGTATAGCTCCTCTTTTTAGTTGTACTTTTTCCTCTATGATAGATCTAGCCAGCATTTTTGGTAAAAAGAAACTCATTATAATTGCAGGTATTAAAAAATTGACTAACGAAGGAATAAAGATAGCAAAAAACTCCCTGAAACTAACAACTCCAGTTTGCCATACCATGAGTGTAGTTATATCTCCAAAGGGTGAGAACGCGCCACCAGCATTAGCTGCAACTACAATGTTAACACACGCCATAGTTATAAACTTTTTATTATCCTTACCTATGGAGATAGCTACAGTGCTCATTACTAAAGCGGTAGTTAAATTATCAGCTATAGCAGATAAAAAGAATGAAATTATACCTGTAAGCCAAAATATTGCTAGATATCCAAAGCCTGACCTTAGAAGGGTGCTTTTGAGCTTTGCAAATATATTTCTATCTTCCATTAGATTTATATAAGCCATAGCAACTAACAAGAATAAAAGTAATTCACCATATTCAGTCATTATATGGTCAAAATTACTCTGAACGATTTTGTTAGCTCCAAAAGATTCACCCACGATAGCAACAATTATCCAGATAACACCAGCGGCTAGTATAACGGGCTTGGATTTATTAAGCTTTGTGTAGTCTTCTGTCATTACGAGTAGGTAGGCTAGGACAAAGATAGCAATAGCAACTATAGCCAGTGGTTGGTTTATAGCGTTTACACTAATGACTTTTAAAGATGACTCATTA
This sequence comes from Allofrancisella guangzhouensis, assembly GCF_000815225.1. Taxonomy (GTDB): domain Bacteria; phylum Pseudomonadota; class Gammaproteobacteria; order Francisellales; family Francisellaceae; genus Francisella; species Francisella guangzhouensis. Next base: position 385,526 of record NZ_CP010427.1, read on the forward strand.
TTAGCAAAGCTAAGAAAAGGCAGAAGGATTACTGTTGTTATTAAACTAAATCTTTTTAACATTTTAAATTAATATTTACTGAGTTTGAAGGTTATTATACCATTAATAAAAAGTGATTAGCTAGCTTAAGTGTCTTCTAAACTATAGTTATTCTGGTATAATGCGTTACTTGATAAATAAAAAATAGGAGCTCTGCTATGTGGAATTATTCTCCTCTTAAAACGATTCTTATTTTGGGGCCTATGGTTTTTGCTTTTGCATTGGCTATGGATGTTTATATGCCTGTTCTACCTGCTATGAAAGAGTCTTTACAGACAACTCAATCGATGGTGCAAATAACATTATCATTATTTTTGGTAGTAACTGGAGTAGGGCAGCTTTTTCTTGGACCGTTATCAGATCAGTTTGGTAGGTTTAGAATTATATTGCTATCATCACTGTTATTTTTGTTGGGCTCAGCTTTGTGTGCATTATCAGATACTATAAGTCTACTAATCCTCTCTAGGGTTGTCCAAGCTTTGGGCTGCTGTGGTTTGTCTGTTGTTGCTTTTGCTATTGTAAGAGATGCTTTTTCAGGTAAAACTAGTTCAATGATATACAGCTTTATTAACGCGATAATATCGATTTCGCCTATTATAGGACCTCTTATTGGAGTAGAATTAGCTATACACTTTGAGTGGCAAGCAGCATTTGTTTTACTGACATTTTTAGCATTTTTAACTTTTTTAATAATAGCTTTTTTTGTTAAAGAGAGTTTGCCAATAGAAAGACGCAAAAAAATGTCTTTGAATGTTTTTGCAAGGTATTTTCAGGTTTCAAAATCATTGCAGTTTTGGGCTTATTCTTTGACAGCTGTGTCAGGTATGTCAGCTTTTTTTGTGCTATTTTCGATGACACCGTATATCATTACTTATTTAGGGTATCCTTTATCTAAAATATATGTGATGTTTGGTTTAGCTGGTGTTGCCTATCTTGTAGGCTCTTTATTTGCTGGAGTTGTTGTAAATAGAATAGGTGTTTATAAAACAGCTATTTTAGGCGTTAGTTGTGTGTTTATGGCTGGCGTTTTATCTTTGACTATATACCTTATCTATGGTTTATCTTTGTGGGGGTTTTTTGTTCCTTGTTTCTTTGCAACGTTTGGTTCAGCATTCACTTCAGGAACTGGGGCTAGTGGTAGTTTAGAGCCATTTTATGAATTTGTAGGAGTAGCAGCTGCGTTGTTTGGCACTATGGAGTTTGCTATTAGTGGATTGATAGGAAGTGTAGCGATGTTATTTCCAGCAACAAGTTCCTTTCCGATTGCTATAACTATGATTATTACTTCTATTATCACAATAGTGTTATTGATTCTCATAAATAAAAAAACCAAACTAATATCTAAGAATTAATTCATGTTTTTAGTAATAAAATTAGATTTTAAAAGACTTATGTTATGAAAAGAATTAAGAGTTTATTGATATGCTTATTATTATTTGTTTACGCGTGTTCAGAATGTTATAGCCATGGTTTAGAGATAGAAAAAGATGCTCAAAACACTTTCGTGGATAATAAAAAAGAGAAAATAATTGTAACATTTTACTCATTGTCGGATAAAAGTCTTAGTTTTATTAAGTTAATTTACCAGGGTGAAGAGTATACTTTACCTCAAGTGGTTTCAGCAGATGGTGCTAGATTTGCTGATGGTAGAGATATATGTATTTGGTTTAAAGGGAGCAATCTGTATTTAGATAAAAATACACAGCCTTCCCAACGAAGAGAGTTTTACTTAGAAACGAGTGGGTGAATAAGATTGTATTAGGTATCTAAACTTCTTTGATTTTGGTATGGCTATAAAAAGGGAATAGTTAAGGTAGTTTAGAGGTCTAATACGGTAATTGTATACTTAATAAGGTTATAATCCCAGCTTACAACAGCTCCTTAAAAGTATAAGCAACACGTTAATGGTCTTTAGTTATTTTATAAAATATAGCTAATAGCAGGACTATTCTTTATGTTATAATTTTGTAATGGCAAATCATAAAATCCCTAAATTTAATGCAAACAGAACTAATTTATATTAAAAATAATGGAGATGATTTTACACTAATTGGCGAACTTCCTGGCTCTAAAGATGTTTTTTATAGTTATACATTATCTGTAAATGAAATAGGTAAGTTAGAAATTGTAAAATCTGAAAAATATATTTTCTTTTTAGATTTATCTGATCTAGATATGGATACAATTCATAAATTTGTTTTTAAATTTAAAAATATGTGTTTAGCAAATATAAACTTTTGTATTATCTATGAAGTTGGTGTTGGTGAATTAGGTGAGATAAAAGAAAAATACGATCTTATAGATAAACTTCAAAACTTAATTCCTGAATTAGATATTTATATGACTCTAAGGTTTTCATTTAAGAAAACTTCTTCTTATGTATCACCAGAGCTATTATGTTTATGGAATAAAGCTTTTAAATTTGTAAAAGATGGCAACCTAGAAATAAATAGTCCGTCTAATTCTCTTAAGTCAAATGATAGGGAAAATAGATTTAATAAGCCATTAGATATTTCTAGTGTAGAGTCTATTGGTAGCTTTGAAGTTTCGAACTTTGAAGTTTCGGTATCAGAAGTTTATTCCTTGTCAAATTATCCTTTTTTCTCTTCATCTGAGTTTAGTAGTAAAAAAACATCATTTAAGCCAGATAAAAGTTCTTTAATTAAATCTATTAATTGGAATCTTTCGAAATATGTACATGCTTCGCCAGCTGCTCGCGCTTATGTGAAATATATGACAAAAATGTATGAAAGGAACCTCAGATAATAAATTCAATGGAATGTACAGCTAACTGTAGTTTTTGTAGCCATAGTCGGTTTAGAAATTTATTATGAAAGCAAGACGGATTATAATCTAAGAATTATAATGCAGCGGGATATAGGTTCTAAGGATAGGCTTTAGCTAAGGTGTTTGTTTTGTTATAGAGATAAATTTTAACCTGATGGTTTAATAAAGTTGTAGAGAGATTTAAAAAATTAGTGATTGAACATTTAAGGAACTGTTATAAATTTTTAATCATTAGAGCAAATTTCATATCTTCAGGTGAGATATTATCAAATCTTATTTTAGCCTGATAACCACTACCTTTTGCCTCATCAAGGTGATGTCCATCTTTATCTAACATGTTATCAACTATAATCTGACGGTTTCCTGAAGGTAGCATAAGTTCTATGCTATCACCGATTTTTATTTTATTGCGTACATTAACATCAGCGTAGCCAGTATACTCATCAAAATGTGTGATTTCACCAACGAATTGCTGAGTAGAACTGCGAGAGTCAGAGTTGTCATATTTTTGGTATTCATCGTGCACATGGCGGCGATAGAAACCTTCTGTATATCCCCGATGTGCTAAACCTTCTAGTTTGTCCATTAAAGTCATATCAAAGGGTTTTTCAGCTAAAGTGTCTTTGATAGCTTGGTTATATAATTGAGCAGTTCTAGCAGCATAAAAGAAAGATTTAGTTCGTCCTTCTATTTTAAAACAATCAACCCCAATTTTTGTTAGGTATTCTACATGCTGGATAGCTCGTAGATCTTTTGAGTTCATTATGTATGTACCATGTTCATCCTCAAACATTGGGTTATACTGCCCTGGTTCTTTATCATTTTCTATTAGTACAATTTTTTCTGATGGTTTACCAATTCCTAGAGTTGGTTTGACTGTTGTAGGTACAATATCTCCCCATTCATTTTGCTTAGCTTCAGTAACCTTATAATTGTTTCTGCAAGCATTATTACAAACTCCTTGGTTAGGGTCTCTATGGTTATAGTAGCCTGATAATAGACATCTGCCAGAGTATGCCATACAAAGAGATCCATGCACAAAAGTTTCTATTTCCATATCAGGGCAGTTTTCTTTGATTTCAGCTATTTCTTTTAGTGATAATTCTCTGGAAAGCACAACTCTCTTGATGCCAAATTTCTGCCAGAATCTCACAGTTTCATAATTTACAGCATTTGCTTGCACTGATAAGTGTATTTCTTGGTCAGGAAAATGCTCCCTAATTAACATTATCATCCCAGGATCAGACATTATCATAGCATCAGGTTTGAGCGCTATTACAGGAGTTATATCTTTTATATAGGTTCTGATTTTTGCATTATGAGGGGCTATGTTATTTGCTAACATAATTTTCTTGCCTAAAGCATGAGCTTCATTTATAGCTGTTTGAAGAACTTCTAATTTTGAAAATTCATTATTGCGGGCTCTTAGGCTATACCTAGGCTGTCCAACATAAACAGCATCTGCGCCGTACGCAAAAGCATAACGCATAGCCTTAAGTGTTCCAGCAGGAGAAAGTAGTTCTGGTCTTTTCATGTGATACCTTATTCTTTAGAAATAGCCTTTAAAGAAGGTCTAATTAGCCTTCTAGGCTTTTAGTTTATTGTTTATTTTTCTGGTGTGAATTTTAACTTCTTTTTGACTATTTTCCAATTCTAAAATCTTAGTATAGTTTTCTTTGGTAAGCTATTATGCTATTATCTCAAGAATAAGTTAGTTAAAAATTTATTTCTTAAACTGTAGGGCCTTTTATAATGAATTTTGAATTTGCTAGAGAAAATATGATTAAACAGCAAGTTTTGCCTGAGGGGATTCCCGTTGGAGCGCTTGTTGATGCTATGGCAAGTACTCCACGTGAGAAGTTTTTACCACAAGAGTACCAAAGTTTAGCATATTGTGATACAAGATTTATAATTAATGGTAGAGAAGTAAGAAGCCCAATGCTAATAGCAAAGTTAGTAAATGCTCTTAATGTTAAGTACGATGATAATGTTTTGCAGCTTGAGTTAGATTGTGGTTATACAACGGCACTTTTAGCAAAGATTAGTAACCATGTAGATGTTTTAGGCTATGACGAAAATATAATGGGTTCAGTTAAAAGAGCACTTGTAAGCCAAAATATTCAAAATATTGATTTTAGTATGGTAGAACATATTCAATCTATTATTGATAGCCAAAAAAAGTATGACTGTATATATATCTTAAACCCAGTAAAAGCAGATCAAATCGATGAATCCTTATTGGGCTTGTTAGAAATATCAGGAAGATTAGTATTTGTAGTTCGAAATGATGTCTGTGATAAAGCTTACCTGACAACTAGAGTTGATGATGAATCATATGAGAAAAATTTTCTTTTTGATATATATAACAAATAAGAGTTAATATGAAAAAGATTTTAGTGTGTTTGGTGGGATTGTTTAGTGCGAATTTACTTTTTGCAGTAGATACAACTTCTGTCGTTACTGAACCAAAATATAATACTGCTGGCAGACCTATAGGTACAGATGTTTCTGAAAATCCATATAGTGTTGCTAAACAGTATGCTAAAGCTGACCTAATCAAAAAAGATAACCGATTCTATGATCTTAAAAAAGCCGATGAAATGGCTATGGTTGGTCCTACTGAGGAGAAATTTTATAGTTTAGTAGATATTTATAATTTAGCGGCTGAACATAACGCTGAGTATTTAGCAGCTAGATCGACATTTGCTTCTAATATAGAGACAGTTCCTAAAGCTTTAGGTGGGTTACTACCAAAGATAGACTTTCAATATAACCTTAGAAGAGATATTTATGATGAGTTTGGTGGTCAAGTTAGAGACACTGCGAATAATTTTAATTTTAGTGGTGAGCAAGTGCTTTTTGATTGGAGTAAATGGAAAACTTTTACACAAGCTACTTACTTACAGAAATCTTACGCGATGATTTATGCAAAAGCCGAGCAAACTCTTATCATGAATACGGTAACAGCATATTTTGAACTTCTAAGAGCAGAACAAGCCCTACAGTTTCAGCTTGCAAATGAGGCTTGGAACAAAAAACTATATATTACACAAGAGCATCAGTATAAAGCTGGTATAGTATCTTATGCTGACTTAAAAACTACTGATGCTCAATATCGTCAAGCAATAGCTGACAGAGTGGATGCTCAAAAGAGCTTGATAGCAGCAAAAGCAACTATGGCAAAGCTTATAGGTAAGAGAATAAGCTCTATTTTGTATATTTCTAAGTCAACAGAGTTTGGTTCTCCTATTCCAAATGATATTAGCTACTGGTTAAAAACAGCAGAACAGTATAATTTGGATATTGCGCAAAAAGAATTTGAATATCAAGCTGCGCAAGAGGGTGTAGGTATTCAGTGGGGTAACTTTTTTCCAAAAGCTAACTTAACTGGTGGAATCAATATGTCGAGGAACAATCTATCTGGTAATCCTCAGCAGTTACAACAGATTCCCACTAAATACGATGTAGCAAACATCTCTGGTAATGTTAATTGGAACCTTCTAAAGGGAGGATCTGATTTTGCTCAACTCAAACAGGCAAGTTACGATAATCAAGCAGCTAACTATGCTTTACTTCAGACTAAGAGAGAAGTCTATGCTGGCACTGTTGAAGCCTTTCAGACTGTGGTTTTAGACGCAGTTAGGATAGAAGCTTTTAAAAAATCAGTTTATTCAGGTTTAGCTTCTGTTAAAGCTATTTTAGAAGGCTTTGAAGCGGGCACGCAGACAATAGTAGACTTATTAAACCGACAAGCGATACTTGTACAAGCACAGCTTTCGTTTGCTGACTCTATATTTAACTACGTTGAGCATTATGCTCAATTAAAGCAATTGCAAGGTAGCTTAACCTATAAGGATATAGGATATATAAACTTACTGTTAGGCAAGACTAATATCATTTCACAAATTGCTATCGAGTAAAACCCTATTTTATATGCAAAATGTCTATATTTTTATTTTGGCTACTAAAAATTTTACACCCATAGGTATAGCTAAAGTTTTAAAGGATAGATTTAGTATTGAAATTAGTCCTAATCAAAAATCATTTTCCAATTTTATTAGGTATTGGGTTTTTAGCGAATATTTCAAAATTAAAAACCCGCTATTTTATGTGGATGATAATAATAAGCCTTTTCTGATAAGCTCTAAAGATTTTAAATTTAGTATTAGCCATACTACAGAAACAGTAGTTATTGCAGTAGCAAATAATGATATAGGAATAGATGTTGAAAATATAAATATAAAAAGAAAATTTCTTAATGTGGCTGAACGCTATTTTAATGAAAGAGAGAGCCAAATATTAAGAGAAAGTAGTAACTTAGATAAAGATTTTTACACCCTTTGGACTCTAAAAGAAGCTCAGGTTAAAAGAAATGGACTAGGAATAGCTTATGGTTTTGCTGAGGCTAAATTTAGCAGAAATAACAGAAGTTGGCACAGTGATAATTACCCTAATGATTTTTTCTCATTTGAAAAGAATGAGGATATTTTTTCAGTTTGCAGTAAAAATATAGCAAATAAGAATATAAGCGTTTTTAATATCATAGAAGACTTTAGTTTTCAGGAGTTCAAGATAGCATAATTTTGGGATTAAGTATATTCTGTTTGTAGAGAGATCTACGACATGGTTGTTAACTTAAAAATAGATTTTTATTGGTATAAATATTGGTATAATGGTCTAGTTGATAATTCATTAGAGAACAGAAAAATCTTATGTGTGGAATAATAGGGGTTGCTGGTCCTAATCAGGTTAGTTATTTATTATTTGATGGTTTAAGTCTTTTGCAACATAGAGGTCAAGATGCTGCCGGCATTGCAACTATGGACCAAGGTCGCTTTTTTATCCGTAAAAATACAGGGTTAGTGAATGAGGTTTTTACTGATGAGAAGCTAGGGAAATCTAGAGGTAATATCGGTATAGGTCATGTCAGATATCCAACAGCGGGAAGTTTGGGAGCAGCAGATAGTCAACCTTTTTATGTTAATAACCCTCATGGGATAGTTTTTGCTCATAATGGCAACTTAACTAATGTTAAGGAGCTAGCTAAAGTATTACATGATATAGAAAGACGCCATCTTAATACAAGTTCAGATTCGGAACTTTTATTGAACTTTTTTGCTTGCGGTATGAATAAATCGCGAGGTTGTCCAACGCCTCAAGCTGTTTTTAAGGCAGCTGAATTTGTTTTCAAACATGCAAAAGGTGGTTATGCTTGTACAGCGATGATAGCTGATTTTGGTTTAATAGCATTTAGAGATCCTTATGGTATTCGTCCGTTAGTGCTTGGTGTCAAAGAGTATGATAGTGGCGAAAAAGCATATATGGTTGCTAGTGAGAGTGTTTCGCTAGATATATCAGGTTTTAAAGTAATACGTGACGTTGAACCTGGTGAGGTTATCGTTATAACTGAAGATAGAAGAATTCACTCAAAAGTTTGTGCTAAAAAGCCAGTGTTAGCACCTTGTCTATTTGAGTATGTATATTTTGCAAGACCAGATAGTATCATGAATGGTGTTAGTATTTACCAAGCAAGAGTAGACGCTGGAAAAATGTTGGGTAAGAGAATTTTAGAGGTTTGGAAAGCTAGTGATATAGACATTGTAATTCCTGTTCCTGAAACAGGACGCGCTTCAGCACAAGAAATAGCAACAGCTTTAAGTGTTGAGTATAGAGAAGGATTTGTTAAAAACAGATATGTTGGTAGAACTTTTATAATGCCAGAATCAGCTGATAGAAAAAACTACGTTAGAAGGAAATTAAATCCAATTCCAGCAGAATTCAAAGACAAAAACGTCTTGCTTGTGGATGATTCTATAGTCCGTGGTACAACGTCTAAGCGTATTATAGAGATGATTAGAGATCTAGGCGCAAAGTCTGTTTATTTAGCTTCTGTGTCACCTGCAGTATGCTACCCAAATGTTTATGGTATAGATATGCCCACTAAATCAGAGCTAATTGCTCATGGTCGATCTTTAGAGGAAATTCGCCAGTGGATAGGCGTTGATGGGCTTATATATCTACCTTTGTCGGACTTAAAAGAAGTAATTCAAAAGCAAAACTCTAGTATAGTTGAGTTTGAAGATAGTGTCTTCTCTGGGAGTTATATTACTGGTGATGTTGATGAAAGCTATTTGGATGAGCTTGAAAGTGAAAGAATTACTTTAAAAAAAGAAGCGTTAAAGTATAGAGGGTTTGATTAGATGTAGCTGTTGCAAGCTAAAATTATATGGCTCTAATTGTGTTAAAAATTTTTCCAAAATGCTTATTTACTATATGGTAAAATGCATTTTTCGAATATTTTTACTTGTGTTTCATCCATCTAATTCCAGCCTGTAACAGCCCTAGACATACAAATAAGAAATGCTAGACAGCGTTAATAAAGTATATTGAGTGTGTCAAAATAAGCTTAAGCAAACAGCTTAAAGAGTGACAATATAGTGATATGTCAAAGTATAAAAGGTATGAGTATGATTAGAATTTTCGAAGGCTTAAGTGCACTATCTCAATTTAGAAAAAATAAGCTTTTGGTAAAAGCTAAAGCTATTTCAAAAAATGTAAAATCATTAGAAGCTAAATTTCTGCATATTTTAAAACTAGAAAAACAGCTAAGTGAAAATCAGGAAGAAATTATTAAATCACTATTAAATTATAACAAAGAATATGGTGTTTCAAACCCTTGTGGTACAAAGTTTATAGTAGCTCCTAGGGTTGGGACAATCTCCCCATGGTCATCTAAAGCTACGGATATAATTCATAACACAGGTATTTTAAGTGTAAAAAGAGTTGAGAGAGCAATACTCTATGGTATAGAGGGTGATATTTCTACTCAGGAGTTAAAAGATATCCAAAACCTCTTACATGATCGCATGGTTGAAGAGGTTTTTGCTAATGAGCCTAGTTTAGAGTACCTTTTTAAAAGAGCTGAGCCTAAGCCAATAGGGTTTATTAATGTTTTAGAAAAAGGTGAGCAAGCTATTAAAGATGCCGATAAAAAGCTTGGTTTAGCATTAAGTGAACAGGAAATAAGTTATTTAGCAGGTGAATACGTCAAATTAAGTAGAAACCCTACAGATACGGAACTTTATATGTTTGCTCAAGCTAACTCAGAGCATTGCAGGCATAAAATCTTCAATGCTAAATGGACGATAGATGGTCAAGAGCAAGATAAATCATTGTTTAAAATGATTAAAAATACTACACAGAATGCATCTGAAGGGGTGCTATCAGCTTACAAGGATAATGCAGCAGTTATAGAGGGTACAACGGCTCAGAGATTTTATACAAATACAGAGACAGGTATATATGGTTTTAATCAAGAAGAAGTAGATATCTTGATGAAGGTAGAAACTCATAATCACCCTACAGCTATTGCGCCATTTAGTGGTTCGGCAACTGGTGTTGGTGGTGAGATACGTGATGAGGGTGCAACTGGTCTTGGAGCAAAACCAAAAGCAGGTTTAACTGGTTTTTGCGTTTCAAACCTTAATATACTTAATTTTGAGCAACCTTGGGAAGCTATTAAATACGGCAAACCAGAGCATATAGTTACACCATTACAAATCATGCTAGAAGCACCTATTGGGGGGGCTCATTATTCAAATGAATTTGGCCGTCCAAATTTATGTGGTTACTTTCGTACTTATGAGCAGTTAGTAAATACTTCAAGTGGTAAAGAGATGTTTGGTTACCATAAGCCAATTATGATTGCTGGTGGTATGGGTAATATTAAAAGAATGCACGTTGAGAAAGGCGATATCAAAGTGGGGGCTAAGCTAATTTGTCTTGGTGGTCCTGCTATGCGTATAGGTCTGGGAGGGGGAGCTGCCTCTTCCGTGGTATCCTCTGATGCTAATTCTGAGTTAGATTTTGCTTCTGTTCAACGTGATAATGCTGAAATGGAACGTCGTTGCCAAGAGGTGATTGATAAGTGTTGGCAAATGGGTGAAAAAAATCCTATTACCTTTATCCATGATGTTGGTGCTGGTGGGATTTCAAATGCCTTTCCAGAGCTTGTAAAAGATGGTAACGTTGGTGGTCATTTTGAGCTAAGGAAAGTTTTGGTTGGTGAAGAAGGTTTATCACCCTTAGAAATTTGGTCAAATGAATCTCAAGAAAGGTATGTATTATCAGTTGACCCACAAAACTTGGAATTTTTTGAAAATTTATGTAAGCGTGAAAGGTGTCCATTTGCTATTGTTGGTGAAGCTATTTCAGAAAAGCATATTACGCTAAATGATGAGTATTTTGATAATAAGCCTGTTGATTTACCAATGGGATTGCTATTTGGTAATACACCGCAAATGCATATTGGTGTTAAAACTGTCAAAGTTGAGCAAGATGCTTTTGATGCAAGTGTTATTAAGCTTGATGAAGCAATTGAGAGGGTATTAAAAGTACCAGCAGTAGCTTCTAAATCTTTCCTTATCACAATTGGTGATAGAAGTATTACCGGTATGGTGGCACGTGACCAAATGGTTGGACCATGGCAAGTGCCAGTTGCAGATTGTGCAGTTACTACAGCAACTGTAGATAGTCAAACAGGTGAAGCTATGGCAATGGGCGAGAGGACACCAGTAGGTATGATAAATGCTGCTGCTTCAGGTAGGTTAGCAATTGCAGAGACTGTGACAAACCTATTAGCAGCTGATATTAAAAAGCTAAGTGATATTCGTCTCTCAGCAAACTGGATGGTTGCTGCAAATCAAGGCGATGAAAATCAAAAACTATATGAAACTGTTAAAGCAGTTGGTATGGAATTTGCTCCAGAGCTTGGTATTGCAATACCAGTCGGTAAAGATTCAATGTCGATGAAAACTAAATGGTCTGACAATGGCAAAGAAAAATCTGTAACATCACCACTATCATTAGTAATCTCAGGTTTTTCACCAGTAGCTAATGCACGTAAAACTCTTACTCCAGTTTTAGCTCATGACAATGATACAAACTTATTACATATCGATTTATCAAATGGTGCAGGTAGGCTTGGTGCTTCATGTTTAGCGCAAGCTTATAACCAAGTTGGTAATATTGCCCCTGATGTTGAGGCTTCTAAGCTAAAAGTTTTATTTGAAAATATTTCTAAGCTAAAAGCTGAAAACAAAATCTTAGCATACCATGATGTATCTGATGGTGGTGTGTTTGTTACGTTAGCAGAGATGTCCTTTGCTGGACGTAAAGGCTTAGATATCAAGCTACAAGCCCAAAAAACAACCGTCATTCCGGACTCCGATCCGGAATCTCAATCGGTTATGCTTGGGAATGACTCAATACTAGCTAAACTTTTTGCTGAAGAGGTTGGTGTTGTAATCCAAGTGAAAAATAGTGATGTAGCACTAGTTGAAGAGTTATTTAAAGGTTCTCAAATTCACCTGTGTGCAATAGCTAAGTTAAATTCTAGTGACGAGATAAACATTTTTGCAAATGATGAAAAAATATACTCAAATACGCGTATAAACCTACAAAAATGGTGGGCAGAAACTTCTTACAATATTCAGTCACTTCGTGATAACAGTGAGTGTGCAAAGCAGGAATTTGATAGTATTCTAAATACTGATGATAAAGGTATCCATGTTGAGGTTACTTTTGATCTTGAAGAAGATATCACAGCTAAGTTTATTAATATTGAGAAGCCAAAAGTTGCAATCTTAAGGGAGCAAGGTGTCAACGGTCATGTTGAAATGGCGGCAGCATTTACTACAGCTGGCTTTGAGACACATGATGTGCATATGTCAGATTTACATGCTAGTAGAGTAACACTTGATGATTTTAAAGTTTTAGTCGCTTGTGGTGGTTTCTCATATGGTGATGTTTTAGGTGCTGGCGGTGGCTGGGCAAAAAATATCCTCTTTACAGAAAAGTTAAGAGACGAATTTAGTAGGTTCTTTGGCAGAGATGACACTTTAGCTCTAGGCGTATGTAATGGTTGCCAAATGTTAGCACAATTAAAATCTTTAATCCCTGGTGCTGAAAATTGGCCGATATTTATCAAAAACAAATCTGAGCAGTTTGAAGCAAGAACTTCTATGGTTGAGATCCGAGAGTCAGATTCTATTTGGCTTGCTGGCATGACAGGCACAAAAGCACCAATAGCTGTAGCTCATGGCGAGGGTCGTCCACTTTTTGAAAATGATTCACAACAAAAAGCTTTATTAGCAAGCTCACAAGTAGCTCTTAAGTATATCGATGGGCAAGGTAAAGCTACAGAAGTGTATCCATACAATCCAAATGGTGCAATAGATGGCTTAACAGCTGTAACAGCTCTAGATGGTCGAGTCCTTGCAATGATGCCACATCCGGAGCGTGTTTATAGAGCTATTACAAATTCATATATTCCAGCAGAGTATGACGAATATTCTGTATGGATGAGAATGTTTAGAAATGCTAGGACATGGGTTGGGTAGATTAGTTCTAAATTACCTCGCCAGTCTGCGACTTCCATCTCTGCAAAAATTGCAGAAGAATAAGTGAACTTAAATTTTTAGAATAAATTTTAAAAATAGGAGCAAGAAATGATAAAAAGATATAATGTAGCAGAAATCTCAAAGATTTGGGCAGATGAAAATAAATATGCTAAAATGCTTGAGGTTGAGTTGGCTATATTAGAAGCTTTAGAAGATAAAATGGTACCAAAAGGTACAGCTGCTGAAATTAGAGCTAAAGCAGTAATTAGACCAGAAAGAGTTGATGAAATTGAAAAAGTAACAAAGCACGACATCATAGCATTCTGTACTTCTATCGCGGAGCAGTTTACAGCGGAAACAGGTAAATTTTTTCATTTCGGTGTGACATCATCAGATATTATTGATTCAGCTCTTAGTTTACAAATTCGTGAGTCTATGGAGTACGTTGTTAAGGATCTAGAAGCTCTTGGTGATTCATTACTTATAAAAGCTCAAGAGACAAAAGATATCATTACTATGGGTAGAAGTCATGGTATGTTTGCAGAACCCATGAGTTTTGGTCAGAAGTTTTTAGGTGCTTATGTTGAATTTAAACGTAGATTGAAAGATCTAAAAGATTTCCAAAAAAATGGTCTTACAGTACAGTTCTCAGGGGCTGTTGGTAACTATTGTATTTTAACTACAGAAGATGAGAAAAAAGCAGCTGATATATTAGGCTTGCCAGTCGAGGAAGTTTCTACACAAGTTATTCCTAGAGATAGAATCGCTAAATTAATATCAATTCATGGTCTTATAGCTTCCGCTATTGAGAGACTAGCTGTTGAGATTAGACACTTGCACAGAAGTGATGTTTTTGAAGTTTATGAAGGCTTTGCAAAAGGGCAAAAAGGTTCTTCTACTATGCCTCATAAGAAAAACCCAATTTCTACAGAAAACTTAACAGGTATGGCGAGAATGCTTAGATCACATGTATCTATTGCTTTAGAGAATTGTGTATTATGGCATGAGAGAGATATTTCTCACTCTTCAGCGGAACGTTTTTACCTGCCTGATAATTTTGGCATTATGGTTTATGCACTGCGTAGAATGAAAAATACTATAGATAACCTTGTAGTACAAAAGGATATTATTGAAGATAGGGTAAGAAGCACAAGAGCATATTTATCGAGCTTTTATCTCCACTTCTTGGTTGCAAATACTCCATTTATGCGTGAAGATTGCTACAAGATCGTACAGCAAGTAGCGTTTGATCTAAAATCAGGTGAATCTTTCTCTAAAGACCTACAAAAAGTTATGCAAGATGAGCATAATATTACTATTGATGTTCCAGAGATGGATTTTGAAGGTATTAAAAAGACGTACCTAAAAGAAATAGATCACGTATTTGAGAGGTCTGTAAAAGCCTAATCTAAATTTCTATCTTTACTTGGATTAGTTTTATACAAGTGGACTTTAAAAAAATCTAGCTTATACTAAGTTAGTATAAGTGTTTATAATATTTTTTATCTTTTTTATCGTGCTATATAGACAAATAAAATATGTACTTAATACACCAAGACAAACTGTATATATACTGGTTATATATAGTTTATTGTTAGGGTTTCTTTCTCTTGCAGTCCCTATATCTGTACAAACTCTAGTAAATTTGGTTGGTGTTAGTTTGTCTATTAGACCTGTAATTTCATTGATAACAATTTTATTTATCTTACTTACAACCTCTTTTTTTGTAAGAATTTTTCAGTTAAAGCTAGTAGAAGACCTTCAAAGAAAGGTATTTGTGAATACACTATTTAGAATAATTTCTTGCATTTATAAAGTTGATTTCAACGATTTGATGAAAATAAATGTAAGAGAGAAACTAAATAGAATATTTGAGCTTAAATTCTTACAAAAATCTATAGCAGTTATTTTTATAATCTTATTGGACATTTTCCTTCAAACACTATTTTGTGTAATTATTTTGGCTTTTTATCATCCAATGTTTTTAGTTTTTGATATTTTGCTTGTGTTATGTATAGTTTCAGCAATATTTTTGCCAATGAAGGCTGGTTATGAAGCAGGGCTTTCTGAGTCTACAGCAGTTTATAATGTAGTGGAATGGTTTGAGGAAAAAACAGCAGAGTTTTTATCTTTTAGACAAAGACCGATTGAAAGATCTATCCAAAAAATTGATACGAAATTATGTGATTATTTGGATTCTAGGTCAAAGTTTTTTAGCGTGATACTTAGACAGCATATATATATAGGGTTGACTTACATATTTATTAATATTTTGTTGCTTGGTATAGGAAGCTATCTTATTATAAATGGGCAGTTATCAATAGGCCAGCTTATAGCAGCTGAGTTGTTGGTTAATATTATGCTTTTAGGACTCCTTAAGTTTAGCCAGTATCTTTATGATTGTTATGGGTTTTTAGTTGGTGTTAGAAAGGTCTTAGATTTGTTAGAAATAGCTAAAAAAGAAGAGATACCACAAGAACATCAAGTAGCAGTTTTAGCAGGTAAGGTTACAGACGTTGAAATTAAACTAAATGATCATAACTATTTCTTAGATTTTAAAAGTAATGTTATTAATACCTTGTCACTACCTACAGTAAAGGTGCAGACTCTTTTAAATAGTTTTTTTGATGATACAGCTAAAGAGGTTATCAAAATAGATAAAGTCTGTATTAGAAACTATAAAAAGGAGCAATTAGGTGAATTTTTACATATTGCTAGTGGTGTTGAAGTTGTTTCAGGGACAGTTTTAGACAATTTATGTGAGTCTGGTTATTCTCAAGCTAAATTAAGGTATTTAAGTGAATTATTGGAAATTTTTGACATAAGTTTTCTTGAGCAGTATTTTGAGCAAAAAATAGATTCCCAGATAGTGAAATATAACCTTGAGTTTGACACTCTGGTGTTACTAAAGGTAAATATCATAAGAGCAATTTTAAAACAACCAAAGCTTTTGATATTGATTGATTCATATGGTTTAACTAATAGGTGTAAGGATAAAACGATAGTGCAAATTCTTGAAAACCTTATGATTCCTACCTTAATCATATCTATAGAGTAAAAAAGGTGTTCTTTATGCAATTAGAATCAAGCAAAATGCTAAAAAGAGATCCTAGCTTAAAGAGAGTAATATTTTTAGTTCTATTATGTATTTTTGGGACAGTCATCATTTTAGCTATGATACCTTGGCAACAAACAGTCGATGGCTATGGTGAGGTAACAACACGTTCACCATCTGATAGGCAACAAAATATTTCAGCACCAATCGGTGGTAGGCTGGGAAGATGGTATGTGGTTGAAGGAGATATGGTTAAGAAAGGAGAACCTATTGTAGAGGTTTTAGATTTAGACCCTGAGGTAGTATTTAGACTTGAAGAAGAAAAAGAAGCTATAGAGTTAGGTATCAAATCAATTAAGCTTGCTATTGAGAATACTAAGAAAAATATAAAAAGACATGAATATTTAGTTGAAAAAGGCGCCAGTACACAGAGGATATATGAGCAAGCTCAAATGGAGATGGTTAATTATACTAAAGATCTTGCTAATGCTAACGTTGACTTGGCAAAAATTAAGGTTCAAATTGCTAGACAAAAAAGCCGCCTTGTTGTGGCACCGGCGGATGGGGTAATCGTTGACCGTATGCATGGGCTTGGAGGGGTTATAGTCAAAGAAACTGATACTTTAGCAACTATTGTCCCGGAGAGTACCTCAAGAATTGTTCAACTATGGGTAAACAGCATGGATATTCCACTTATCAGTATTGGTAATAAGGTTATGCTGCAGTTTGAGGGGTGGCCAGCTATACAGTTTAGTGGTTGGCCTCAGGTTGCTATAGGGACTTTTGAAGGAGAAGTTATCTTTATATCCCCACAAGATAACTTTCGCGGTCAGTTTAAAGTTTTCATAAAACAAAGTGGAAAACGAGATTGGCCATCACCAAAGGTTTTGCGTTTAGGGACAAAAGTGCACGGTTGGGTTTTATTAGGAGATGTTAGTCTTGGTTATGAACTATGGCGTAGATATAACGGTTTTCCTATAAATCTTAATAGTAGTGAGTTACATGTTAATATGCACGAGGAGCAAGAGATTAAAAAAGTAAATAAAGCGATAACTAGTTACATTTAGGTTAATTTGTAGGTTTAGACTGATTTTAAGCTAATAATCTTTTTTTATACTTTGTAGTACACTATAATTTTACAAGTAGTTTTATTTTTAAGAAATTATAAGGTGTTTTGTATGGATAAAAACATAGTCAAGCATGTAGCTAAGCTATCTAATTTCAAGTTAGATGAGCAGCAGTTAGAGCAATACACAAAAGATCTTACAAATATCTGTGAGATTTTAGATACAGTTAAAGATTTTGACGCTAAGGGAGTTCAACCAATGATATCTCCTATAGAGAAGGATTTTAAATTTCGTGAAGACGTGCCACAAGATCAAGATAATAGAGTAAGTTTTAAAGAATTCGCTTGCGAAGTTGTAGATGATTATTTTATGGTGCCACAAGTTGTTAAGTAGGTAAGTAATGTCATACATTAAAAAGTTAAGAAGCAAATTAGATAGTAAAGAAATAAGCTCAGTAGAGTTAGCTAAATATTACTTAGCTAAGATAAAAGCTCGTGACAAAGATATAAATTCAATTATAACACTATGCGAAAATAAGGCCTTAGAAGAAGCTCAAGAGGCTGATAGTGCAATATCTAGAGGCGAGCAAAAACTACTTACGGGTATCCCAATATTACACAAGGATCTTTTTTGTACCAAAGGTATCAAAACTACAGCAGCTTCAAAGATGTTAAGTAACTTTATATCTCCTTATGATTCTACAGTTACTAAAAAATGTAAAGACCAAGGGATGGTAACTTTAGGCAAACTTAATATGGATGAGTTTGCTATGGGTTCAGCAAACGAGTATAGTTATTATGGTAATGTAAGTAATCCTTGGGATTTAGATCGAGTTCCTGGCGGCTCATCAGGTGGATCAGCGGCAGCTGTTGCTGCAGGATTTGCTCCTGTTAGTACTGGTTCTGATACGGGTGGGTCTGTCAGGCAACCAGCAAGTTTTTGTGGGCTAACAGCTATGAAACCTACTTACGGAAGTACTTCAAGGTTTGGCATGGTAGCTTTTTCATCTTCTTTTGATCAAGCTGGTATATTTGGTCATTATGCTGAAGATGTTGCTATTATGTTAGATACTATTTCTGGAGATTGTGAGTTTGACTCTACGTGTGTAGGTGTTCCAGAAAATCATTTTACTAAAGATTTAGAACAAGATGTTGCTGGTAAGATAATCGGAGTCGATGAAAGTCTATTGGAAGGTCTTGCTGGTGAATTTCAGTTTGCCATACAAAGCTCTATAAATAATTTTAGAAAAATGGGTGTCGAAATTAGAACAATCAAAGTACCGAGTTTAAAAGAGGCCTTATCAACGTATTATATTATTACCCCAGCAGAAGCTGCGGCGAACTTAGCTAGATATGATGGGGTAAGATATGGCTACCGGAATGACAAAGCTAGAGATTTGGAAGAATTATATAAGCTATCAAGAACAGAAGGTTTTGGTCAAGAGGTAAAGCGTAGGATTATGATAGGTAATTATGTGTTGGCTTCTAGTCAATATGATTCTTATTATAACAAGGCTCAGCAATTACGTAGAATAATGACAAAGCAGATGAATGAAATATTTTCTAAAGTTGATGCTATCTTTATGCCAACATCACCATCAGAAGCTTTTAAAAAAGGCGAAAAGTTAGACCCTGTAGCAGCTTATTTGTCAGATATTTATACTATTCCAGCAAATATTTCTGGTTTGCCAGCTATTTCATTTCCTATAGGATTTGTTAATAAGTTACCAATAGGTGGTCAGCTTATAGGGAGAGCTTTTAATGATGGTGTGTTGACGCAGTTAGTAACACAGTATCAAAAGCAAACTGATATTGATGACTTTATTTTAGAACAAGCGAGGGTTTAATTGTGAATTGGGAAATGGTAATAGGGCTAGAAGTCCATATTCAATTAAATACTAAATCTAAGCTATTTTCATCATCTGCAACAAAATATGGGCAGCATCAAAATTCACAAGCTTCATTTTTAGATTTAGGATTGCCAGGAACTTTACCTGTGGTTAATAAAGAAGCTATTCGTAAAGCGATAATTTTTGGTTTAGCAGTTGATGCAAAGATTTCAAAAGATAGCTTTTTTGCGCGTAAAAATTATTTTTATCCGGATCTTCCAAAAGGCTATCAGATTAGCCAATCTAATAATCCTATAGTGCAAGATGGCAAACTTGATATTCAAACATCAAAAGGTGACAAAGTTATCCGTATAGAAAGAGCTCATATTGAAGAGGATGCCGGTAAATCTATCCATGGTTATGTAGCCGGTGAAACGGGACTAGATTATAATCGTGCAGGTACACCTCTTTTAGAAATAGTAACGTATCCGGATTTTAGGTCAGCTGAAGAGGTTGTAGTATATCTAAAAAAATTACATCAATTGGTTAAGCATTTGAATATCTGTGACGGTAATATGCAGGAAGGATCATTTAGATGTGATGTTAACCTTTCTATTAGACCACAAGGTCAAGCAGAATTTGGTACTCGAGCAGAGTTAAAAAACATAAACTCCTTTAGATTTATAGATAAAGCTATTGAGTATGAATATGCTCGTCAGGTGGCGGTATTGGAGTCAGGCGGGCTAGTTATCCAAGAGACTAGACTTTATGATGCTGACGCTAATGAAACTCGCTCTATGCGTGCAAAAGAAGATGCTTTTGATTATCGTTATTTTCCAGATCCTGATTTATTACCACTAAAGATAACAGATGAGTATATCGAAGAAATAAAAAGCCAGATGCCTTTAAAACCAGAGCAGCGTGAAGAATTGTACCGTAAGCATCTGGGTGATCAGGAGGTTGAGTTTTTGCTTTCTAATTTAGAGTTAGCAGACTATTATGATCAACTTGTTAAAAAGTTTGACTATAAACTAGCGTATAATTGGCTGACTGTTGATCTGATATCTACATTAAATAGGCTGGAGAAAGAGTTTGATGCAGATATTTTGCCTCCAGATGTTCTAAGTCAAATCATAGAATCTGTACAGAAAGATATTATTTCCCAAAAATCAGCTAGACAGGTAATGTTCAGTTACGTTGAGAATCCTAAGGATATAGATAAAATAATAGAAGAGCTTGGGTTAAAACAAGTTTCAGATGAGGGAGCTCTTCGTAAATTAGTGCAGGATATAATCAAAGCAAACCCAGAGCAAGCTACTGATTTTAAAGCTGGTAAAACCAAACTTATGAGTTTTTTTATTGGTCTGGCCATGAAAGCTAGTAAAGGCAAGGCAAATCCTAAGCAAGTAAACCAAATTGTTCAAGAAGAATTAAATAAATAGGTGAAATCTGTGAATACGAATAAATTTTATTATGACCTTATGAAGCTTAATATTTTAAGTAGCAGCTATGTTGAAGATAGTTATAAAGTAGCTTGGGAAGGAAACGTTTACCCTCTTTTTCATGATAGTAAGTATGAGTTTCATTATGAAGTGACTAAATTTTTTGATAGAGTTGATGAAAAAACTATGGATAAGTTATGCTCTTTTTTAGATGACTATGTTGATGAGAAGGCAGATTTTACAAATTTCGAACAAATGGTTGAGAAGATTGTTGGAAAAGGTAATGTCTATTATGTTCTACATTATATTTTTCAGTCTGGTCAATACAAAGCTCTTTTAGATAATTTACAACTTAATAAATTCCATTTTAGTCAACATTTTATCGATCGTTTTGAGGTTAAGGGTTACTGGAAGATGTGAGGTTTTTATAGATAGAGGAACTTAAAAGTATAACTTTACTAAGTTTGTAGTAAAGCAAGGTCCAGTCGCTGTGAATTTATAAAGTTAGATCAAAAGTTTCCATAACTAGTTCCTAAATATTTACAATCAATTTTTATAATTACTTTTTTATAAGTACTTCGGTGTTATAGGCTATTTAATTTTGGCGTTGTCGCAACTATCAAAAATCCTTACGTCTTATCAAATTTAATAAGCTCTATTAACTATAAGTACTAGTTTTAGAGTCATAGTTTAGGGTCTTACGGTCGTTTGTAGCTTAGTTTCTTTAAAAAGAAATAAGCTATTAAAAAACCTGGGATAGAAATAGCTCCACCTAACGTGAAAAGCATGCTATAACCTATATTTGCAGCTAAGAAGCCACTTACAGACATTCCTAATATATATATCAGAAGTTCAAAACAAATTAAGATCGTAAAGTCTGTTCCAGCTTGGTTTTTTGAGCTAAATTTCATGAATATAGTATATAGAACTATCATCTCCATAAGGCGTGAAGCCATATTCAGTAAGACTATACTAAATATTATTGTAGAGTTGTCGATTCCACTAAAGCCAATAAAACCAAGAGAAAAATAGCAAAAACCGCGTATTATAGCTAATAAAGTTAATAATGCTGTTTCCTTATAAAACTTAAATAGATAGCTAATTATAGCAGCACCAAAGATTCCTATAATAGCGCTACCAGTTCCCATTACCATACCTATTGTGCTCAAAGGAATATGAGAATCTACCAAAAAAGCTGATTGCATACCCATTACCAGTCCTTCACAGGCTCTGTAGCTTAGGCAAATTATCAAAAGAGTTCTCGTTTCTTGTCTTTTAAAAAAAGATTTTATAGATGGTATACTATGTTGATATTGGACATTTTCATTTTTCTCTTTGATAAAGAACATATATAAGCAAATGCCAATGCTTAGAATAGCTAAATATAAAGTTATCTCATGCCAACCAAGTATATTATATAAAGCAATTAAAGCAGCACCTCCTACCGTACTACCTAAGGTTGTGCCGATTACTCTATAAAAATTACTCCATTGTAAGTTTTTAGCTTTAGTTTGCTCTATTGAGAATCCATCAACAGCAATATCTTGAGTTGCTGCAATAGTAGATAGTACAAAAGCAAATAAAAAAATGTAGTTTGTATAATCTTTAGGATTATAAATGAAAAATATTAGAAATAGTAATATAGTAAAAAATTGCATTGTTAAAAACCAACTTTTTCTTCTACCTATTTTATGTATGTATTTTCTATCTACAAATGGAGCCCATAAAAACTTTATAACCCATGGTAATAATAAAATACTGAAAAGCCCAATTTTTTCTAAAGAAACTCCTTCAGACCTTAAAATGGTAGGTAACCCAAAAGTACAAAAATATAAAGAAACAGCTTGAGCTAGGTATAATACTATAAGATCAAAACTTTGTTTTTTCATATTAAGTTACCCTCTTCAAGTATTTGATAAGCTTTTTCTTTTGCAGAAGAGATATCTTTGACTGCTATACAATTAAAAGGCATGCCTTTATCCATAGCGGGAGTATTGATCTTTTTTATCATAATAGGGTCTTGAGTAACTCTAATCATACCAAGGCACCATTTGGCAAGTTCTGGTTTTGCTTGTTTAAACCATTTTGCTTGCTTTATTCTAGCTTTATGTTCAAACTGATAGTTTTCAGAGAAAGTGCTGATTATCAAGAACTTTTGTTGCCTTTTAAGAATTTCATTACAAGTATCAAGCCAATCAAGAGCATCATTATAAGTTGGGTAGCTACCAAAATGCATATTTATAATGGGCCATGTTGTTGTATCACACTCAATCATAATTCTTCCCCAACATTAAAAGAGTCCTTTGAGCAAGTAAATAAATAAGCTTGTTTTTCTGGTAGGTTTATTTGGCCTTGGTTCTTATAGCCTATTTTAGGTGCTATTTTCTGAAATGGTATAACTCTAACATCAGGTTCAAAAACCACCTTATCAGCGCCTAATTCAGAAAAGCAATATTTACTAAGAGCTTCAACAAGTAGCTTTGAATATCCTCTGCCAATAGCATCTTCAGGACCTATTAAAAGATGCCAACCATAGTCATTATCATTAGCAGGAAAATACCCAGCAATACGATCTTTTTTAGCATTGTAAATTTCTGCATATGCAATCTCTCTACCATCTATTGACAAGATAAATAGATTTTGATTAGCGTTTGATAACATGTTACAAAAATGTTTCTTTAGGTGTTCTTTAGGCTTATTAAGGTTCCAAAATTTTGCTACATGGGGCTTGTTCATCCATTTATGAATAGTGTCTAAGTCTTTCTCAAGGCAAAAATGTCTAAATGATATTTTGTTGTGCTGGAACTCTTGAGTATTTATTTCTTTAAAACGTTTACCCAGGTAAAGAGGATTTTCAAGTTGACCTGTCGAAATAACTTTAGGTCTAGAAGAATAATCACCATATCCAACCTCAAATATTCTTAATCTATTTAGGCAAAGTTTCTCAAAGCTTTTTTTATATAAATTAAAACGTTTAAAACGAGATTCTAAATCTGGGTTAATGGTTTGGTAGCGCTCAACACATTCATGTAGTTTTTGGTAGAAATATAATTCTGGAAAGTTAAGCTTGTCAGCAAGTATTGATGATATGTATCTGTAATGAACTACAAAGAGACCAGTATGAATAAATTGCAGTAAATAGTCATCATCTACTTGAGGGATAGCATCTTTTACTTCTTGTGGTAATGTAGCTAATTCTTCAACTGGATTTTTACATATATTAATATCGTCAACAAAATCTTTCATAGCCAGACCAACAGGAAGATTATTTTCAATAATCAATATACTATTCTCGCCATGTGGTGAAAACACCATGCCATATTTATATAAAAAATGAAGCAAAGCAGGGACAGTATTTTCAAAAAACATCTCTAACCACTGATTTACATTAAGAGAAGACTCTTTTATCATTTCACATAGTACACTTTTACCATCAGAGTCAACGTGGGTTAAAGCTGCCATAGTTATAGCTTTTTCATTATTTTTAAGCCTAGAGTGAATGCTTTCTCGCCATATTGCTCCTAGTTGCTCAGTAAAGTAGTAAGGAGATTCTGATATATCTGAGTAATAAGGATGCTTGCAGTATGCACTTGCCAACTCTCCTAATAAAATAAAGTTACACGTAGATAGAAAGTTATCTTCTTTGGCTATCGTTTTAACCCATTCTGTAAGCATCGGAGCATTGATGGTTTGGTTTTTAGGTAATCCTCTATAAACAGCTGTGTTTAGTAGACTAAGAGGAAGCTTGATACTGTATTTTTCTGGGTGAGATATGTTTGAAAGAGTCCTTATAGATTGCATAGCTAAATGTTGATCTTTAGATTTGCCCATAAATATGATTTCACCATCAGCTATGTATTTGGTAAATTGTTGTTTTAGGACATTTTCCCATTGCCACGGATGAACTGGTAGAATAAAGTAATCATCAGGATTTTTATTATTTGTCATAATGGTTTTATTAAAACTTTCTAAAATATCGGGGTGTATCTCTTTTTGCGTTATTTTTGAATAGCTTAGATTTGAGATACTTGAGAAAGTTATTAGATCTTTATTTACCGCAATCCACGATAAATTTATTATTTTTTGCATCTCTGGAGCATAATTGGCATGATCAGAAGAATTAAAACCAATGCGACCTTTGTTAATAACAAACCAAGGATGTCCTGTCATATTACCTTCTATATAAGCATAAGGGAGCTTATAAATCTCACTAGCAGAGACCTTATCTTTTTGTAAGATAGCAATATCTGCATATATAGTATTATTTAATTCTTTTATAAAATGAGCAGTTGTTATAGGATTGATTTTAGTTATAGGTAAAGTATCTATAATAAACCTTATAGCATCGTCGACAACTTCTGAATAGTCATTTTCGTGTCTTATGGTAGAGTCTTGGTGAACGATCAAATTACCATAAATTCTTTTAGTAGCTTTAAATTTATAATATATAGCTGATGTTATTTTTATGGTATAGACCTCTTGATTAGCATCGTTTTGAACTGGAGTAAAAACTCCTTCATAACTAAATTCAGAAATTATTTTTTCTAGAAGTCGTGTGCTTGCTAATTTATAGTAATTCATTTTAGTATTCATAGTAATTATCTCCTAATTTTTGCATGTTTATGCAGCTTTGATACTGGATTTTTGAGTTAAATATTTCTTTGGTACTCCAAATGTAGAAAAGATATTTTGCGATGAAAGTTTATAAGTCTCTTTTTGCAGTAATTTATTTGCTATTACAGCATTTCTATATGCTCCTAAGCCTAAATCGGGAGTTCCTACACCATGAGTGTGCATTTCAGCATTTTGCACGAAAATATTTAGATTAGTGTCTTGAGTTACTAACTTATAATCTCTAGTTATATTTAGATTACCATTTTCGTCTTTGGTAATAAATTTTTCTATATTTGCAAGTGAGTGAGTAATATCTGATTTATAGCCAGTTGCTGCAATAACTCTGTCTGTCTTAATTAAGAAATCTTCATTTTGTTGATTATGATAAAAAAAGCAGTTAAGTTTATCAGTATTACAATCTATATTATGTAACTCACTATTTGAAATAAGTTCCGCTTTATTTTTATTTTGAACTGTTTCTTGATAAAGAACCTCATAAATATTAGATATGGTTTCTACGCTAATTCCTTTATAGAGTAAATCTTGTTCCATTAAAAGCTTAGGTTTCTTAGTTTGCGGAAGATTATAAAAATAATCAATATACTCAGGTGAGAAGTGCTCTAAACCAAGTTTGGAGTATTCCATAGGGAAAAATCCTTTACTTCTTGTTACCCAGCTAATTTGAGTAGAGTCATTTTTTGATTTCATTAAATCTAAGAATATCTCCCCCGCACTTTGCCCAGAACCTATTAACGTTATATGTTGATCTTTTAATGCTTGGGCTTTTATATCGAGATACTCGCCGCTATGGTGTACATTTTTTGTGTTAGAAAAGTAAGATGGAAGTTGGGGTTTTGTCCCTAGACCTAATACAATGTTTTTTGCTAGATATTGTTGCTCTTCACCATTACTGTTTTTAACAGTGACATTCCAAGTTTCATTACCTGAGACTTTTGAGTGTTCTATATTTGTAACTTCATAACCAAATTTACATGATTGACAGTTCTCAGCCACCCACAAGCAATAATCATTATATTCCTGTCTTTGAATAAAGAAATTTTCTTTAAAGTAGAATTTATAAAGACGATTTTTTTGATGTAAATAATTTAGAAAGCTAAAATTACTAGTTGGGTCAACCATTGTCACTAAGTCTGCAAGAAATGGTACTTGTAATGTTGTCCAATCCATCATCAAACCTGGATGCCAGCTAAAGCTTTCTTTTTTCTCAAAGAAAATACTATTTATAGGTTTATCATTTAATAAAGCAGATAGCCCTAAGTTAAATGGTCCTATACCTATTCCAATAACATCATATATTTTCATAAATTTCCTTAAATGGGTTTTTTGTATCAACATAGATTGATTGCCTTGTTAATGGAGCTTGTAATTCATCAAGACCATTTAGTCTGGTAAGAAGATTAGCTTTTAATGGTAATTGATCTACACTTAGAAGTTTTTTTATAAACCTATCGCAAATTTGATATTTACTAGGAAAAATTTTAAAGAAATTGATAGTCATTTTTATTAGATCTAGTTCACTAATAAAGCCAGTATTCGCTATTGCTTCTATAACAGAAATTAGTTGGTTAACTATAAAATAATAACAAAAATGATGATCTATGAAATCTTGTGACCCTTCACAGAGATCATGAATATCACCAAAATTAGCTTCAATTAAACCTTTATGGTCTTTTACGTAATAGTATCCTTGGCTATCTCGATAAAAACTTTCTACTGGTAAACCATCTTCTAATTTGATTAGTAAATTCTGCTGATGAGCTTCTAAAGCAATTCCATACTTTGAATATAACCAAAGTATGGGAGCTATAGCTACACAAAGGTATGTTTCAAACCAGTAAAGAGCTGCATCATGAGTGTTAGAATTATTATGAACACTAAAATATTGAATTAATGAACTGATACGAGTTCTTTCATTAAATGGGTTTGGTTCAGTCAAGCTAGCAATACACGCTATATCATCTTGCGGATTAAAGTTAGCGTTACGAATAATACATATACTAGGGTCAAAAATTTTGTTATTTATCTTTATCGCTGAATAAGCTGGGTCTGTAATTAGGTTAAAGTAAGGAAACAGATTGTCTAAAATAGGCTTAAGGTGGTTTGTATAGAGCTTATGTACAGATATGCTTCTTTTACATTCTTTAGCAAGATTTACTCTTACAGAGTTTGTGATAGCAATATTTAGTGAAAATTTCAGCATAATATTAACTTCTGGGGAGTATACGGTTCTTACAGATGTGGTTGGGTAAAACCAGGGTCCAGTAACACCTATATCAATAATTTTATTGGCTGATTTGTATTCTTGAATTTCGCTTTGTTTAGCTAAATAGTTAGCTTGCCATGGGTGAAGTATAAAAAGTTCATAATTTTCATTTGGTCTTTTAGGTAAACTATTTTCTGCTAAAAAATTCAAAATTAGTTCATTCGTAGTTTTGTCAAGTAAAGATTGTGTTTCTAAAACGCTTTTATCAACATACATATAATAAAGTTGGAATTGTCCGTTTGTTTCGGGAGAGTATTTAATAAATTCAGCATCTGAGAAACCTTCTCTGCTTTTGGGATCTGGTTGTAATTTATGACCTCTTAAAAGGTTTTGTTCATTTGTAATAAAAGAGTTTTTATAGCCAAAAATATCATCTAGTTTGTATTTTCTAGTTTGTAATATCTTAGCTATGTTTATTGTTGAATTTGATATTCTATTTATAATTTCATTATTGTTAGTTTTATCAAGCTCTTTAGTAATTAAAAATACCGCATCAAGTGGCGTTAGCTCTGATTTTCCTTCATTTTTAATGATATAGCAAGGTAGCTGCCATGTCGGTGACCTTAAAATTGGAGATATTTTTACGTAAATCTCAAATCTAGATTTAATATTATCATTATTAAGTTCTATGCTAAACCAATAACCATCTTTAGAAGCAGCTTTGCGTAGCTTATAGTCATCATATTCTCGATAATAGCAGTTAAGAAAATTTTTAAGGGTTATTTCATTGGCATATTTAATCATCGTTATTTACTCCTATTTGATTTTTAAATAAATTGCCATATAGCTTTATTTTGTTAAGACATTCAGTAACTAATTCTAATGTGATCATAGGATTGACAAGGGTAATCTTTAAGTATGTATTCCTATTTACTTTTGTTTGCGCAATAGCAAAGTTCCCACTATGAAAGGTGGCTTTATGAATTTTGCTGTTAATTGTATTTAGTGTTTCTTGATTTGAATTTTCATCAAAATATCTAAAAACAATAGTATTAAGGCTATTGTTAAGATGTTGAGTTTCTTTGAAAGCTAATTGTAGATTTTTATCTTCGCTAACAGTTTTGATACTTTTAGTTGTTGTTTCAATAATATGGTTAATCCATTCTGAAAATAATTTTGTTCCACTACATTTTAAGGCGATAGAGAGTTTAAGAGCATCAAATCTTCTAGTAGTTTGGATCGATTTATCTACTAGATTTATAGTGTCAAAACCATCTTTATCTGGATTAAGGTAGTCAGCATGGTAGCTAAGAAGTTTTAATATTGACTTATCCTTGCAAAAGAAAGCTCCACAGCTAATAGGCTGAAAGAAGAGTTTGTGAAAATCAACGGTTACTGAATCAACTAATTCTAAACCATCAAGTCGATATTTGTGCTTATCTGACAAGAGTAAAGCTCCTCCAACAGCAGCATCAGCATGAAGCCAGATATTATTATCGTTTGCAATTTCTGCTATCTCTTTAATATTATCAATACATCCAAAATCAGTATCTCCTACAGTAGTAACTATACATATTGGTATTAGGTTTTGGGCTTTTAGGGTACTTATTCTAATTGTCAAGTTTTGTGTATCTAGTTGTAAATTATCATCTGTATTTACAATCTCAATAGAGTTTTTACCTAAGCCTAAAAGGGCTAGTGACTTATGCACAGAGAAGTGTGTTTTTTCTGTACATAGAACGCGAAATCTGTTAGCAATATCTGGCAAACCTTTATCTGCTACTTTATGGTTGAGAGTACTTTTGCAGAAATGATCCCTAGCTAAAAGTAAACCCATTAAGTTCGATTGTGTTCCTCCACTAGTAAATACCCCATCAGATAAATTGTTATCATTGTAGATTAATAAACTTAACCAGTTAATAATGTGTTGCTCTATATATGTGGCAATAGGGCTTTGATCCCAGGAATCCATAGATTGATTTAAAGCTGATATGAATGTTTCAGCAACTAGTGATGGTACCATTACGGGGCAGTGTAGATGAGCCATCGACTTTGGAGAGTTTACGTTTAAAGAATGTTTAAAAATATCATTTAACTGCTCTTCAAGAACTATACTAATATCATTAGGGTATTCATCTATATCAAACTGGTTAGCTATCTTTTCTAAATCTTTTGCTGCTTTGGCACTAAAAATCTCATTATTCTTTAAATTATAGGAG
The DNA here is from genome assembly GCF_000815225.1 of Allofrancisella guangzhouensis. Lineage (GTDB taxonomy): Bacteria > Pseudomonadota > Gammaproteobacteria > Francisellales > Francisellaceae > Francisella > Francisella guangzhouensis. The sequence goes on from NZ_CP010427.1 coordinate 415,201, forward strand.
ATTATTTTCAAAGCTTTTTGCATGCTATAGGTATATGTGTCGATACTTTGAATCGAGTTGTTTAAAAAATATTTATCAAGATCTAGGCTCATATATTTTCCTTAATCGAGCTTTCTAATATTTTAATTACTTGGTCAATTTGCTTTATTTCTATAGTAAGAGGAGGTAGGAATCTAAGAGTTGCTCCAAAGCGTCCTCCTAATTCGATAATAAGCCCCTTATCGAAACAGGTTTTTTTGATCTTTAAGGCTTTCTCTCCATCTGCAGGAAAACTTCCTATAATGTCTGGTTTAGATGTTGTATCTACAATTTCTACACCAATCATTAAGCCAGAACCTCGTACATCTCCGATGATGTTATATTTATTTTTTAATTCATTTAATTTATCAAGTAGGTATTTACCAGTTTTCCTTACATGTTCTAGGAATTCAGGTTTGTTAACTCTCTTTAAAACAATGCTACCGGCAACCATCGCTAACACATTACCTCTGAATGTTCCTGTATGGGCTCCAGGGCCCCATGTGTCTAAGTATTTTTTGTAAAGGATTACAGATATTGGTAAGCCTCCTCCTAGAGCTTTTGATAAAACTATTACATCAGGCTCGATACCAGCTTTTTCAAAGGCATACAAGTAGCCTGTTCTACCTATACCACATTGAACTTCGTCAACAATTAGAGGAATATCTAGCTCTTTAGTAATTTCTCTTATAGCTTTTAACCATTTAGATGGCGCAGGTATAGCTCCACCTTCGCCTTGTACTGGCTCTAAAATAATTGCAGCTGGTTTTTTTATGCCACTTTCTGGATCTTTCAATAAACGTGAAATCATTTGGATATTTACATCAATGCTTTGTTTACCTTTTAATCCAAAAGGGCAGCGATAAGCATATGGATAAGGTAAAAAATGCACATACGGAGTTAGACCGTTAATATGTTGTTTTGGGCCCAAGTTCCCCATTAAAGATAGTGTTCCTTGTGTCATACCATGATAAGCGCCATGAAAAGCTATTATGGTTTCTCTACCTGTTGCTGTTTTACATAGTTTAATAGCGGCTTCAACAGCATCAGCTCCACTAGGGCTACAAAACTGTACTTTCGTATTTCCATGGTAAGATTTAGGCAGTGTATTTAGGAGATCATTCATAAAGGTGTGCTTTTCTTTAGTAAGTAAGTCTAATGTGTGTATTGGCACTTTTTTACTTAAAGTTGAGGATAAGGCATCTGTAATTTCAGAATCATTATGCCCAAGAGCTATACTGCCAGCTCCAGCTAAGCAATCAATATATACTTTTCCTTCAATGTCTGTTAGATAGATCCCTTGAGCTTTTTCTATCACTAAAGGATTTTTTCTTGGATAGCTTCTAGCGTTAGATTCCCAATTGTCTTGATCTTTTAACATAGCTTGTTGTATGGAGGTATTCATTATTTCTTTTTTATACAATTAATATTGATAATCATTATCATTTATATTATATTCTAATGCAATACTTGATTAGTAAATATTTTTAACTTTTTATGACAAAACAATTTAGCGTAGCAAAATTTGGTGGAACTAGTGTGGGTAGTGTTTTAGCTATTCAAAAATGCATAGAAATAATTAATAACAACAAAAATATAAAAATTATCGTTGTAAGTGCTCAAGCTGGGGTAACTAATCTACTTGAAAAACTTATAATCAGTAATGTAGATAGTTATAAAGAGTTTTTCATTGAGCTTCATCGAATTATAGATCCTATAGTTGAGTATGTAGGTAATAATGAAGGGTTAAATATAGATGTTTTATTCAAAGAACTGGAGGTTTTTTGTCAGAGATTATATCAACAAGGTTGCTCCTTAGACTTAAAACTGCACGCGCAAATATTATCTTTTGGTGAAAGGGTCTCTGCAGCTCTTTTTAATCAAGCTTTAAAAAAAAACGGCTTAAGATCTTCACATATTGATGCAAGGATAATTATAAAAACTGATAGTAATTATATTAGGGCAAAACCTTCACTAAAAGATATTAGTGATCAAATTAATCTCTGTATACCAGAATCTGAAGAAGTGCTCGTTTTAGAAGGGTTTATTGGTTCTAATGAAATGAATGAGACAACAGTTTTAGGTAGAGGGGGTAGTGACTACTCTGCAGCACTTATAGCCGAGGCTGTTAAAGCTGATTTATTATATATTTGGACAGATGTTGTTGGAATCCATCAAGTAGATCCAAGGCTAATACCTAAATCAAAAGTTATAAGAAAGATAAATTTTGATGAGGCTATTGAGTTAACAAATTTTGGGGCAAAAGTTCTCCATCCTGATACACTTTGGCCGGTGATGCGAAGTAGTACAAAAGTATTTGTGGGCTCGACTTTTTTTCCAGAAAGAGGAGGTACTTATATCGAGAATGGACCAAAAGATAAAAAAAGTATAGTCAGAGCTATTACTGAACGAAAAAGTCAATCTCTAATAAAGGTGAAATTTTCTAATAATGATGTTTCAAGTGTAGTTTATCGGGTATTTTTGGTTTTAAAGAGATACGGTGTCAGTCCAGATATAGTTAATCTAACAGAAACTTCCCTTTCTTTTGTTATTCCCCAAATTGGAGAGTCTATCGAGCAGTTAATAATTAAAGATTTAAATTTATTAGACGGAGTAATTATAGATATAGAGCGTAACCTTTCACTAACAGCTATTGTAGGCAACAATTTGGATAAGCTCCCAAAACTTCTAAATAAGGTCATAAAGGCTTCTAATGTTTCTAATATAAAGTTATCTGGTTATGGAGCTAATGGTAGTAGTTTATATTTATTAACAGATAGTAGGCGTGTTCTGGAAAGGGTGTATAAGGCGCTATTTTAGAGATTTAAGCTAAATTGTTAGAATATTTATGTACTCCAAAGCTTTGCTGAAAATTATTTTCCTCGGCAAGATTTACATTTGACATATATATTAAGGTTGTGATCTATAATTTCAGCGCCTAATGACTCAACTATTTGCTTTTGAAATTTTTCAATTTCTTCACTATAAAACTCTTGTATTTTATTGCATTTGATACAGATTATATGGTCGTGATGGTCGCCTTGATTTAGCTCATACATTACTTGCTCATTATCAAACTTAAGGCGATTTATTATGCCGGATGTTTCAAATTGTCCTAAAACCCTATATACTGTTGCAATACCAATGCTACTACCTTGAGATTTAAGTTTAGAGAAAACATCATCAGGGCTTAGATGTTTATCTTTATTTTCCTCAAATAATTTTAGTATTTCTAAGCGTGGTTGCGTGATTTTAAAGCCAAATTCTTTCAGATCTAGATTTTTGGAGCTCATCTTTTCTTCTTTTAGGCTGAAGTTTAATAGATTTTGACATAATTGTAAGTGTTATTGCAAATATTTACCCTTATTAAGATGATTTATTATTTGTTATTTATGAGAATTTTGTATCGAATTAAAGACTTGAAAGTAAGTGATATAAAGCCATATTTCACTTGATATAGAATTTTTAAGTATTGATTCAGTTATTATATATTTTATAATTCTTAAAAAAACATATTTTGCAAATTATTTTTTAAACATTTTAAATAAATATATTTTATTTATGTTATGATTTAATAAAATGTAATAAACATGGTATTTTTATGTTTATAATAAAGGTTTTTATCTTGTATTTTAGTTTAGTTACATTAGTTTTTGCTAGTCAAAAGCTTAAAGCAGGTGAAGATAATTTATCTTTTCCTGCAACGAATAACACCCAAATAATGAGTTATCAACCAGAAACTGGTAATTTCACTAAGGAAATACCTATAATTAACACTTTTTTAGATGATGGCTTAAATTTTAATTATAGTGTGTATCTTAGTGATAGTGGTCAACTATCTGTTCCTTTAATTGTTACAATTGGATCAGGAAATAAACATTTAATTGGTTTTGTCAGAGATGTAAATGGAGGTGTTAATACTTTATCTGCAGGAGCAAATGGAGGTAGTGCTGTCTCAAATACTCATTTTTATGGGACTGTAAATGCCGGTGGCGTATCTTCTATTTATTCAAGTGACGGAGTCTTATATACAGGAGATGCTTTTCATGGACATGAAGGCTATATTTATAGCTCACATAAAAAATCTAATGTAAAGTTTTTATATAGTGATGCTAAATACATGATTGAACCTCATACAAGTGAAAAATTATGTGATTATGGTTTAACTGGTTTATATGTAACTAAAATAAGCCTTTCTAATGGTTATGAGATTAACTTTAACGTAAATTCAACGCGAGTCTATGATGATATTCGTGGACAGCAATTTTATAAATGTACGGTAGTTTATTATACTAAAATATCTGATAATCAACGTAGAGTTTGGACATTTGGTCGTAATTCAGGAAATGGTTTCTTGCAGAATATCACCTACCCAGATGGCAGGCAAATTAAATGTTTACTTCCTGATCCAATCATAACAGATGTGAATGGGGTTGTATATACCCATGGGAATTTAACACCAAATCGGCAGTTTCCTTATGTTAATTACTCTGGAGCAAACCTGACTCAATCTCTTAGAGAGTCTTTTTCAGTAGATTCCAGTTATACTAACAACACTATTACACATATGAATGGTAGTGTAGATAAATATTTAGGTTATCCAAAACACTATACAATTTCTGCAGATCCTGGAAACGGCACATATAAGGAACATAAAAAACTCGATAAAAGTGGTAATGTTGTATACGATGAAGTAAACACATGGAATTATACAGCAAATGCAACACCATATTTAATAGAGCAAACAATTACGCAAGATGGAGTTACTATTTCTAAAAAATTTGCTGATTTTAATGCATATTTGTATCCTCAAACAATCACGGAAACTGCTTCTGATGGGAAAGCTAGGGTTACTAAAATTACATATTTAGAACTTTCATCTTCAGCTACTCATGGGCATATGGTTAAGCCTAAAAAAATACAAGTTACTGATAGTGGTGGTAAAGTTTTGCATATTATTATAAATAAATATGATATTGAAGGATACTTGATATCTAGTACTAACGATGGTGTAGAAACAAAATACACTTATGATTCTAACGGTAATTTAGCAACTTCAACAGATACTAGAGGTAACACTACAGAATATCAAGATTACCAATATGGTAAGCCTACAGTTGTAATTGACCCTAAGGGTGGTAAAACAGTTTATAGTTATGACTATAGGGGGGTTGTATTAAGCAAAACGGACCCAGAAGGTAACACAACCAAATATTATTATGATATAAGTGGCCGTCCAACTTTAATCACTCCTCCAACTGGTTATTCTATTAGCTACGCTTATAGTAATAATGGTTTAACTGTCACTAAGTATCAAGGTCAAGTTGCTACGGTAATAAACTATGATGGTTTTGGTAAAGTGATAAATTCAACTTCAAGCGTTAGGGGTTCATCTGATTCAGTTGCACAAGTTTATAAATACGACATCATTAATAATAAAGTATTTACTAGTTACCCATGTTTATCAATAAACCAGTGTGCGATAGGAGATATTTATACTTATGATATATTGGGCAGACCAATTCAATTAATTAAAGATACTAGTTCATTTTAAGGAGTAGCAAAATGAGATTTATGACAAAATTATTTTTGACTACTTTAGGACTTTTTGAGGCACTTAACTCTTTTGCTAGCTATACATGGACTGCTCAATATACTGGAAGTAATGGAAATGTAGTAAAAAAAGTTACTAGTCCGAATGCAACGACCACATATAGTTATAGACAGGGTTTTGGCGAACCAATTTTATTAAATAAGACTAGGCAATCTATAAGTAATACTGGGTTTTATGATAATGAAGGTAGACTTCTATCTTTATCTCAAGCAGGAGAGAGTAGAAATTATAACTATACAGAATATGCTCATTTAAGTTGGTTAATTTCTCAAAGCGACCCGGAACTTGGTACTACAAATTATTCATATTATTCTAATGGGCAGCGTAAAACAGAGCAAATAGTAGGATCCACATCAACAACCTTTAGATATGACGCTAATGGAAATACTACTCAAGTAGATTACACATCAGCAAACGGGATTCCTGCATCTCCAACAATTACATATGAGTATGATGCTAATAATAACGTTATTTCTAAGAGTTTAGGTGGAGATAATCAAATAAATAATACTTATGATGCACTAAACCATCTGTTAAAATCTAGCCTAAAATATTCATATCCGGATGGCACTACCCAAAAAGATATTTCCTACAAGTATGATGGCTATGGTCATATTGGATATATTATATATCCAGATAGATTAATAATTAACTATAATATAAATGGTTTTGGTAGGTCAAAATCTATTACAAGCTCGTTAGATAGTATTATTACAGATATTACTTATAATTCTGCTAATAATATCACCTCTTACGCTGGGGCAAATTTTAGTTTGTCTATAGCTTACGATAATATGAATCGTGTTACTGATATTAAAACAACCAGCATCAAGAGTAGCTATACTTATGATGGTGAAAACAATGTTATAAGTATTATAGATGGTTTAAGCTCATCTAATAATGAATCATTTTCATATGATAATAATAACCGTTTAGTTCAAGCAAGTGGTCCATGGGGGCAGGCAAGTTATAGCTATGATAATTTAAACAATATAACTTCGCTTATAACTACTAATGATGGGGCTCATAGCTATGTTTATGACGGTAAGAATTTACTAAATTTCGTCACATCAAATAAAAGTGGTGTACAAAACTTAGATTATGACACTAATGGCAATGTTATAAAAAAAGGTCAAGACACTTATGTTTATGATGCTGCAAATCATCTGATTAGTTTTAAAAATAAAGATCATAAAATTGATTTTGTGTATGATCCAAATGGTCATGTTATATCTACTACTGAGGATGGTAAAAAACCTGTTATTACATATTATGATGAGTCAGGAAAATTGCTTTATAAGTTAGATCCAAATAAAGCGACTGAGCAAGTAACGGATTATATATATCTTAATGGTAAGCTTGCTGTTGAAGCCAGACATGATAATGGTGATTTGAAGAATGTATCTTACCACTATATAACAACAAATCCATTAGGTTCTCCAGTTGCTAGTACTTTAAATGGAGTTACAGAATGGAGACAAGTTTATCGACCATATGGATTAGAGAAAAGTCAAATTACTCAGGATGATGATCATATAGGTTTTACAGGAAAAGAAACAGTTAAGAATATGAATCTAGTGAATATGAACGCTAGATACTATGCTCCTGATTTTGGTAGATTTATGGCTTATGATCCAGCTGAGCCAACTGTAGGTGATCTATTTAGTTTTAATAGATATGCATATGCAAATAATAATCCGTTATTATATACAGACCCTACAGGATTATTTTCGTTTAGTGATTTCCTTAATGGAGCTAATAATTTTGCTTCGGGTATAATAAATGGGATGTCAGCTGGGTTTGTTAATACGGAACATACTCAAGGCTTTGCCCACGATGCAGGCTGGGCTTTTGGGACTGCTTTGGGATTGACCTATGGAGCTACAGAGCTAAGGGCAGCTAGGTATGCTGCTAGTAAAGCAGGTGGATTACTTGAATCATCGACTACAACAGCAATGAAAGAACGCAACCTTGCTGGGCAGGCTGATGTGGCTAAGGCTGTTAAGGGTATAGAATATGACTCCAAAGGCAAGGTGATTAGTAGAGAGCCAAAGAGTTTGAGAGATAAATTAACTATGGAAGAAGCTAAAACTGAGAAATATAGCAGTGATGAAACACCAAAAGGTGGTTTGAATGACCCTAAGTATAAAGGAATGTATAAGCGAAGATATTCTAGAAATTTTAGTAATGGTACCCGTACAGATATTCATTATGTTGAAGATCCTATAAATGGAGGAAGGTATGATTTTAAATTTAAGAACCATGCTGAGGATTAATAAATGATAGTTAAAGCTAAGAGATATAGTGAGAAAAAGGTTTTGCAAGATGAGTTTAATAATTTTATAGTACATGGATTAAAATATTCAAACGGTTCTTTAAAGTATTGTTTTGCTATGGTGTATCCCGATGGAACTGGTTCTATTGGCTATGATGAAGCAGTAAATTATGAAATTATTGATCCAAGACTTTCTAAATATTGGGATATAGAATTAATTGATACTAATAGTTATATAGTAAGACATAGAAAGTGGATATTGTGGGAAAAAAATAATAAAGGAAAAAGTCTTGATGAAAGAATAGATACCTGTTCTGAGCAAGCATTATATAAATTTTTTTCTGACTCTATAAATCAAATGAATGAAGAATCTAATGTACACCTTATTAAGACTGAAAAATTAGGACGATTATTAAAAGGGAAATATAGGCGATATTTTATTAAAATATATGATGATTCTAAAATAAGTGGAGGATATTTATTATCTTTATATAAGACTTTACCACAGAATGGTTCTGATGTAGATGAGTGGTTTGATAATTATGAAGAGTTAGAGAAATATTTTAAGAATAATGATTTAGAGGTTGAGTGGTTGGAGGAGTAATTCGACTTACTAGTGTAGATCATACTCAAGGCTTTGCCCACAAGGCGGGTTGGGCTGTTGGGACTGCTTTTGGATTGAGCTATGGAGCTACAGAGCTAAGAGCAGCTAGGTATGCTGCTAGTAAAGCAGGTGGATTACTTTGAGTCATCGACTACAGCAGCAATGGAAGAACGTAACCTTGCTGGGCAGACTGATGTGGCTAAGGGTAGTATAACTGAGGCTAGCAAACTTGCTAAAGAATTTTTTGAAGATTCTAAGTACACCTCCAAAGTCAAGGCTCAGATGCAACTCGAAGATTACCATTCTTTTCCTAAAAGTGTCGATTCTTTCGCAGAAAATGGTAGTGTAAGCAAAATAAAAGGTGGAGATGGGAAATTTAGGCAGCAGTTAACTATTAGAGGTAGTTATCGTGGTAAGACAGGAATTTTTGAATACATAAAAGAAGAAAATGGTCTGATTAATCATAGATTGTTTAGGTCTGATTCTTAGAAGGAGATTATATGTTAGACGATTGTTCAATGAACCAAATTAAAGAGATGTTTGCTAAAGGAGTACAATTAGAAAACATTGGTATAAACGAGAAAGCTTTTAGTAAAGAAAGTAGCCTTATTATTCTTGATTTACTCAATAAGTTCATGATTCCAATACTTGGTGGAGATGTTTATATTAGAGATGAAAGTTGTGATGTAATAATACCAACTTATGACTCATGGTACTATGAGCGTGCTGAAGGTGAGAGCTGTAATTCATACATTAAAAAATCGGTAGAAAAAGCAAAAGAATATATAGTTAACTACCCTAAGCAGAATGTGTTATTTACACTTGTATTTGATAGAAAATACTTAGAGCTTTAGTGATATAAGTAGAGAGCCAAAGAGCTTGCAAGATCAGATGACTCTAGATGCTGCTAAAAAAGGTTATGGTAGGAAAAAAATTGAAAATCTTAATGATCCAAAATATAAAGGTATGGATAAGATGGAGTTGGTTGGTAAATCTAAGCACACAAATAGAAACTCTACCGTTCATTATGTAAGAGACCCTTTAACAGGTGAGTTGCATGATTTTAAATTCACTAATCATTTTTACTAAGGAGTTAAACATGAAAATAATAAGTTTAAAGGATACACAGTCTTATGATAAGAATACAGTTTTTACTGTTTATGGAGTTAATATAGATTCAGTAGGCAATGTTAAATATTATATAAATGAAAACACGGGAGACTTTTTGTTTCCTTGTGATAATGAGGATTTTAAAATTAAAGATAGTAGAATATCAAAAACTTGGTCATTAATTCTTAACGATGATGGCTCATGTGATTTCATTCCATATGAATGGAAAAATTGGACTGAACAAAATAAAAATATTGAAGACTACGATTTTTTTCGTACACTCATGGAGTATTATGATAGTCCTGCTCACATTATATATCGTAAATATAAAAAACTTATGGATGAAGAGTTTGATACTAGTCTTATTAAGACTGAAAAATTAGGACGATTATTAAAAGGGGAATATAAGCGATATTTTATTAAAATATATGATGATTCTAAAATAAGTGGAGGATATTTATTATCTTTATATAAGACTTTACCACAGAATGGTTCTGATGTAGATGAGTGGTTTGATAATTATGAAGAGTTAGAGAAATATTTTAAGAATAATGATTTAGAGGTTGAGTGGTTGGAGGAGTAATTCGACTTACTAGTGTAGATCATCATCAAGGTTTTGCACATGATGTAAGTTTTGAAAACGCATTTAAAAAATAACTTAAAATCTATAACACTTCCTCTAAGGAAACAATAGGAGAATAAAATGGATGAATTAAAAAAGAAGAATATATTTGCAAGACTCTACAAGGGAGATCTGTCGCTAGCCAAAACTTTTTGGCTACCTAACATATTGTTATTTTTGGTTGGTACATTTACATGTTATATAGCTTCTATATTTATAAAAAGTCCAGGTGCTTGGTTAATATATTTATTTTTCTACGCTATTATAGCTTGGATATTTCATCTGTTGATTTTTATATCAATATTGAATGCGTGTAAAAAACATAAAGGCTTACTTATCTGGAGAATTTTATCCAGAATTTATAGTATATTAGGACTTGTAAGTTTCATACTTGTAATATACTGTATTGCTTTTGCAGCTACAGTTATTATTACGGATATAAATAATAATAGCAATTTGAGAGATAAACCTTTTCTTTCAAAACTTGATAATTATTTGCTAAATCAAAACTTGCCACAAAAGATAAGTGATGTATTAAGTCTTGAAAGAATAGTGGATGATCAAAAGCAACAAACCTATATTTTTAAAAATATTGACCCAAATCAAGAATTGATTTTTGATAGGTTGGATAACTTTTTCTGTAGAGAAATGCTAGATTTCAAACAAAATAGGAAAGTAGTGTTTCAAGTTTATGATCAAAACAATAAACTAAAACAAGAAAACGAACTTACTTTTGATAAATGTTCAAAAATAGTTAACGATCCTGTTGCAAACTAAAGCTATATGACCTTAACTGGTGATGATAACTGAATTGATATATGCTAGATTGTATTCTGAAAATAGTTGCAACAGCACCTTTAAAACAGTTTATTAGAGGCAGTAAGCTTAAATTTTTATTAATTTTAGCAATATTGATAATAAGCTATCGAGTTTGAGCATAGTATTCAGAGATTCATGTAAGTGAATTTGCACAGTTAAGTGGAAAGGCTCGATGGACACCACTAGCTCCTGATATTTTCTTGAGATCCTCATTACTATAACCTTCTTCTACCATCAATTTAGCATACTCGCGCTTTTGTAATGTAGTAAAATATTTTGCGTTTTTTAGGCATTTCTTATACTTAATCTTTGTATGTATATTATAACGCTAAATCTCTCTACAACTTTATTAAATCACATCAAAGAAGTTGATTACTTTTAGTAGTGATATCTACATTGAGCAATCAAAATACTATTATCTTGAATTTTATAAATTAATCTATGTTCTCTATCTATCCTTCTAGACCAATAATTAGTCCAATTATGTTTAAGTGGTTCTGGATCACCCAAACCTTCAAAATAGTTTCTTGAGATATCTTTTATTAACTGATTTATACGCTTAAGCTTTTTTTTATCATTAGCTTGCCAGTAAAGATAATCTTCCCAGGCATTAGTAGACCAGGATAATATCATTCTTCAATAAGCTCTTTTTGTATTGATTTACCAGACTCAAGCTCTTCTATAGAGTCGTTAAGTCTATTATAATTATTTATACTAGACATTAAATGGGCTGTTTCTTGGTACGATTTAAAATCATCTAAAGACATCACAACAACTGCTTTTTTATCAGAACCCCTTGTAACAACAATAGGTTGGTGATCTTCTACAACTCTATCCATTGAGGATGCTAGTTCGCTTCTGAAAGATGTATAGTTTAAAGTTTTCATAATTACCTCCAACATATTAAACTATATAAAGTATAGCATAAGTACTTAAATAAGTACACAATGCCATAAAAAAGATCTTTGACTGATTCAAAGTGTTAATTTTTGCGTATGCCGTAGCAAAGCTATGGGAGAGATGATGGTAGGTCCATCGATATCGGCTACTAGAAGCAGGTATCAAACCACCTCATGCAGCTGTTATTAAGAGTAATGGTTGTGAGTGTTTGAGGAAAGTCAGAGGTAAATCTGGCGAGGTATGAATTAGGAAGACGAGCGAGAGCGAATCATTGTATTAGGCGTCGTAAAACATGGTTATATAACATCGAAATTAGTAGGCGCGAAAACTACTAAGATAAGTTTACTAGGTATCTAGGTTCTGAGTAAGTGATGTTCGGCGTATAGATGGCGTGATCCTAATTTAGGCTCTCTTATGGAACTGCGGGAACCAGTCGTTATGATGTTAAAGGAGACTTCCAAGTAGAGACCCTACAAGGAATTGAGTACTAATGCATAGCACTGGGGCGGACTAATCCGTAGTAGTGATGAAGCATCTGTAATGGATGTGGAGCGAAGGGATTAGATCAAACAGTCAAATTGAATATACAACTGATACTCAGGAGGATATATAAGAAATGACAAAAGCTTTTAATATACCAAAATCACAAGTTTGGAAAGCATATAAACTTGTGAGAGCCAATGCTGGTTCAGCAGGTATAGATCAGCAAAGTCTCAAAGATTTTGAAATAGATGTTGGCAACAATCTCTACAAAATTTGGAATAGACTATCTTCAGGTAGTTATTTTCCACCGTCTGTAAAGGCAGCGGAAATACCTAAGAAATCTGGAGGTGTGAGAATATTAGGAATACCTACAGTCAGTGATAGAATAGCTCAAATGGTAGTCAAGCTATCGTTTGAACCAAAAGTAGAACCATACTTTTTGGATGATTCATATGGATATAGAGCTAACAAATCTGCTTTAGATGCCATAGAAATAACTCGTAAAAGATGTTGGAAATATGATTGGGTTCTAGAGTTTGATATTAAAGGGTTGTTTGATAATATTCCTCATGATCTATTAATGAAAGCAGTAAAGAAGCATACACAAGATAAGATGATAATATTATATATACAAAGATGGTTAACAGCTTCTATAGTCATGCCAAATGGTGAGACAATCTCAAGAAGTAAAGGTACACCTCAAGGTGGAGTAATTAGTCCAATTCTTGCAAATTTGTTTTTACACTATGCTTTTGATAAGTGGGTACAGAGGGAATATCCTAATAATGCTTGGTGTAGATATGCAGATGATGGTTTAATTCATTGTACAGATGAATCTCAGGCAAAATCCATAAAACAAGCATTATCATTGAGAATGTTGGAATGTGGATTAGAAATACATCCAGATAAGACGAAAATAGTTTATTGTAAAGATGCTAATCGAAAACAAAGACATGATTGTGTTAGATTTGACTTTTTAGGATATACATTTGGTCCGATAAAAGTAGGAACAGCTAATAATAAAATGTTCATAGGATTTAACCCTTATGTCAGTAAGAGCAGCATAAAATCAATGAAGACTAAAGTTAGACAATGGAAACTTAAAAGTAGAGTACAAATAGATTTAGAAGACATATCGAAACTGTGTAACCCCGTAATCAGAGGATGGTATACCTATTATGGTAAATACTACCCATCTGCATTGCAACCAGTATGGAACCAAATTAACATGAGTTTAATGAAATGGGCTATACATAAATACAGAAAGATAAATACTAAAACTAGAGGTGCAGAAAGGATTCAAATAATAATGAAAAAGAATCCTCAGCTTTGGTTTCATTGGCGACTTAAAACTGGCAGAAGCTTTGTTTGATAAGAGCGGTATGAATCGAGAGGTTCACGTACCGTTCTGTGAGAGGCTAGAGGGGAGGTTCCTCTGGTCTACTCGACGTATGCCGTAGCAAAGCTATGGGAGAGATGATGGTAGGTCCATCGATATCGGCTACTAGAAGCAGGTATCAAACCACCTCATGCAGCTGTTATTAAGAGTAATGGTTGTGAGTGTTTGAGGAAAGTCAGAGGTAAATCTGGCGAGGTATGAATTAGGAAGACGAGCGAGAGCGAATCATTGTATTAGGCGTCGTAAAACATGGTTATATAACATCGAAATTAGTAGGCGCGAAAACTACTAAGATAAGTTTACTAGGTATCTAGGTTCTGAGTAAGTGATGTTCGGCGTATAGATGGCGTGATCCTAATTTAGGCTCTCTTATGGAACTGCGGGAACCAGTCGTTATGATGTTAAAGGAGACTTCCAAGTAGAGACCCTACAAGGAATTGAGTACTAATGCATAGCACTGGGGCGGACTAATCCGTAGTAGTGATGAAGCATCTGTAATGGATGTGGAGCGAAGGGATTAGATCAAACAGTCAAATTGAATATACAACTGATACTCAGGAGGATATATAAGAAATGACAAAAGCTTTTAATATACCAAAATCACAAGTTTGGAAAGCATATAAACTTGTGAGAGCCAATGCTGGTTCAGCAGGTATAGATCAGCAAAGTCTCAAAGATTTTGAAATAGATGTTGGCAACAATCTCTACAAAATTTGGAATAGACTATCTTCAGGTAGTTATTTTCCACCGTCTGTAAAGGCAGCGGAAATACCTAAGAAATCTGGAGGTGTGAGAATATTAGGAATACCTACAGTCAGTGATAGAATAGCTCAAATGGTAGTCAAGCTATCGTTTGAACCAAAAGTAGAACCATACTTTTTGGATGATTCATATGGATATAGAGCTAACAAATCTGCTTTAGATGCCATAGAAATAACTCGTAAAAGATGTTGGAAATATGATTGGGTTCTAGAGTTTGATATTAAAGGGTTGTTTGATAATATTCCTCATGATCTATTAATGAAAGCAGTAAAGAAGCATACACAAGATAAGATGATAATATTATATATACAAAGATGGTTAACAGCTTCTATAGTCATGCCAAATGGTGAGACAATCTCAAGAAGTAAAGGTACACCTCAAGGTGGAGTAATTAGTCCAATTCTTGCAAATTTGTTTTTACACTATGCTTTTGATAAGTGGGTACAGAGGGAATATCCTAATAATGCTTGGTGTAGATATGCAGATGATGGTTTAATTCATTGTACAGATGAATCTCAGGCAAAATCCATAAAACAAGCATTATCATTGAGAATGTTGGAATGTGGATTAGAAATACATCCAGATAAGACGAAAATAGTTTATTGTAAAGATGCTAATCGAAAACAAAGACATGATTGTGTTAGATTTGACTTTTTAGGATATACATTTGGTCCGATAAAAGTAGGAACAGCTAATAATAAAATGTTCATAGGATTTAACCCTTATGTCAGTAAGAGCAGCATAAAATCAATGAAGACTAAAGTTAGACAATGGAAACTTAAAAGTAGAGTACAAATAGATTTAGAAGACATATCGAAACTGTGTAACCCCGTAATCAGAGGATGGTATACCTATTATGGTAAATACTACCCATCTGCATTGCAACCAGTATGGAACCAAATTAACATGAGTTTAATGAAATGGGCTATACATAAATACAGAAAGATAAATACTAAAACTAGAGGTGCAGAAAGGATTCAAATAATAATGAAAAAGAATCCTCAGCTTTGGTTTCATTGGCGACTTAAAACTGGCAGAAGCTTTGTTTGATAAGAGCGGTATGAATCGAGAGGTTCACGTACCGTTCTGTGAGAGGCTAGAGGGGAGGTTCCTCTGGTCTACTCGACAACAAGTTGCTCACCGTGATGGAAAACATGATGCACATAAGCTTACAAATATAACATTCTTTTTTCTTTATTTTGTTATCTGATATTTCACGTAAGTAACTGTGGTATGTTAATAAACAAACTCCTTGATAAGGAAATTTTTACTATTGATATTTTAGTATATTTTCATAGAAATCTTTACGAAAAGTAGTTGCTGAAGCTACTGAGGTTATATACTCAGTAAGTTTAGTTGGGCAAGCTCACCCATACTACTGGGACGCTATCGTTATCTTGGATGCGCGAAGCAAAATCTCTAAGCTCGTCGTTATCACCTATTAGTATGATTACTTGCGCATTTCTGTAAAAAGATCTGGTAATAACTCTAAAGCGTTCTTGCCCAGCAGTAGTCATCATAGTTAAACGGTCATTATTTTGAAGGTTGACGGTTTTTTTTGCTATTCCTGTTGTAGATAAACCAAGGGGCTCGTTTTCATTAAAACAGATACGCCAGAATAAACGTTGGCTTTCCATATTACCTAAGACTATTGCTTTTAAATTGCGCGCTTGTTGCTCAGCTATATTAATCTGCAATAATCCACCATCAAGCAATCGATAACGCTCATTTTTCACCTCGCGAGTATCTAATGTATAGTCAAAATTTCGAAGTCTTAAGCCAGGAATATTTTTAAAGCTATTCAAAATAAATGACGTATACGAATGATTGTGTCTAGGATAGTTTCTAATAGTATTAGCAATATATTGCCAACAATCGCTAGTTGCTCCATTATAATTATTGATTTCGGTTCTAAAATTTAACGCTCTATCTTTGCCTGTATTTCCTCTGTGGAAAAAACCTCTGCCATTTCCTCGCCACGCTAAATAGTTTTCAGTTGCGGTCCTAATTGCTTGCTTTAGGTTTTGCAAACTTATACTTTCAGGTGGAACTGCTTGATTCACTAAATTTTGGAAAAATTCTTGTCGGTTTGGTAGTAATGGATTTAAATTTGTTTGATATCTGGGTTCTGGGACGTTTAAATTTCTAACTCTTACTATATTTCTAGGGGGACGAATTACTGGCAATTGAGAATTTTGCCGACAAATAGGACATGTATTAGAGCTATGCAACCAAATCCTAGCACACTCTTCGTGAAAACAGTCATGATTATTCGGACACAATATATTAAACTTTCTATCTAATGGCTGAAGACAGATTATACAATCATCTGCCTGCCCCAGCGCATTAATGTTAGCATTCTGCTCTTGTTCCAGAAATTCCTCAATATTAAAGTTATCCTCTGGTCGTTGCCGCCTATTTCCAAAGCTTGTCTTGCATAATGGACACTCTTCTGAGCGTGATAACCATGTGTCAATACATTGCTTATGAAAATAATGTTTGCAAACGGTTTCACATATTATCATTTGCTCTTCTTGATTTTCATTATGTAAACTCTCAAGACAAATTGTACAATTTAACTGTAAAGTGTTAACACTGGGTTCAATTATATTATATGTAGGCATTACATCCCCTTATTTATTTCTATTTTTTTAATACTTATTGATTAGGTTACATGAACTAAGTTTCTTATAAATTAGAACCGCATGTAGTTAAATATAGTTTTCAAAGCTAAATAATTACATGAGGTGCTGACGAAATATTATATATCTGGGTTTAATTGGTCAACTACATTATTATTTCTACAATCACAAAAAGGTTTTATAGTCACTATTGTTCAGTGTTTAACCCACTCTAGATCCAGCTATAACAATCTTTTGATACTTATCCAGTGTTTTGCTAAGAAGTTAAACAAAGTAGCACTACTTAAAGATAACGCAAAAGCAAATGATATAACCTAATTGTTATTAGGCTTCCCATTGATTAATATTTATATTTCCCCTTTTATCCGGCTGCTGTTATTTTGTACTTAATTTTCAATTGTGTTATCATATTGAGATTAGCATATTTATGACAATTCTTCCTATGACTACAAATGTTTACCTAGAATTCGCTCCGATATTAATATTTTTGATTATAGCCTTCGCTGTGGGTGCTGCTTTTGCTATAGCTGGTAAAGTTATCTCTATTATTGTGGGTGCAAATAATCCAAGTAAGAGTAAAAATGAAACGTTTGAGTGTGGTTTTCCAACTTTTGGGGATGCTAGAGAAAAGTTAGATGTTAGATTTTATTTGGTTGCCGTGTTATTTTTGGTTTTTGATTTGGAGTTAGCTTTTATCATCCCTTGGGGTATAAATCTAAGAACAACTACAATACCAGCAATATCTAATCACGCATTCTTTGCAATGATTATATTTTTAACAGTGCTATTTTTAGGCTTGATTTATGGTTGGAAGAAAGGGGCTTTAGAATGGGAATAAGTAACGAAAATAAGGGTTTCATTACAGCTAGTGCAGATGCCCTTATAAATTGGGTGCGTACAGGCTCTATGTGGCCAGTAACTACAGGTCTAGCATGCTGTGCGGTAGAGATGATGCACGCTGGTGCTGCTAGATATGACTTAGATAGATTTGGGGTTGTTTTTAGACCTTCGCCAAGACAGTCTGATGTTTTGATAGTGGCGGGTACCCTCTGTAATAAAATGGCTCCAGCATTAAGACAGGTTTATGATCAGATGCCAGATCCTAAGTGGGTAATATCTATGGGTTCTTGTGCTAATGGTGGTGGTTATTATCACTATTCTTATTCTGTTGTTAGAGGGTGCGACAGGATTATACCGGTTGATATTTATGTGCCAGGTTGCCCGCCAACTGCTGAAGCTTTAGTTTATGGTATTATTCAGTTGCAGAATAAAATTATTAGAACAAATACTATAGCGAGGAAATAGATGTGAGTATTTCTTTACATCCTCATTTAGAGAATATTAAAAAAGTTCTAGAAGGATTTGATGTTTATAGTTGTGTTGCTCATAAAGAAATAAATATAGCTATAAAACATCAAAAAGATATATATCAAGTTTTACAGGTACTAAAAAAAGAGTACTCTTTCGAGCAGTTAAGCGATATAACTGCTGTGGATTATCTAACATATGGTCAAACTGACTGGCAGGTTGGCAAAGAGGTTTCTCAAACAGGGTTTTCTCGTGGCCGTCAGCAAGTTTTGGTTGAAAGTGGCTTTGACAACAGATTTGAAATTATATATCAGCTTTTGAGTATGGTAAATAATGTACGTGTCAGAGTTAAATGTAAGCTAAAAGATGCTCAAATTATTATTATAGATTCTATAAATGATTTATGGCCTTCAGCAAATTGGGCTGAAAGAGAAGTTTATGATATGTTTGGTATTTATTTTAATAACCATCCAGACCTAAGACGAGTGCTTACTGATTATGGTTTTGTAGGGCATCCTTTGAGGAAAGACTTTCCACAAACAGGTTACGTTGAAATGCGATATGATGAAAAACTTGGGAAAGTGGTCTATGAACCTGTAGAGATTGATGATAGGGTTAATACTCCTAGAGTCATTCGTGATAAATAATTTATGGATTTGTGATAATGGCAGAATATAAAAACTATACGTTAAATTTTGGACCTGTTCACCCTGCAGCACATGGTGTGTTGAGACTTATATTAGAGCTTGATGGTGAGACTGTAGTTAGAGCTGATCCACATGTTGGACTATTGCATAGAGGCACAGAGAAACTGGCTGAGTTTAAACCATATAACCATAGTATAGGTTATATGGATAGGTTGGATTATGTGTCAATGATGTGTAATGAGCATGCCTATGTCATGGCTATAGAAAAGTTACTTTCTTTGGAAATCCCAGAAAGAGCGAAATATATTAGAGTAATGTTTGCTGAAATGACAAGGATTTTAAATCATCTTTTATGGGTTGCTGCCTGTGGAATTGATTTGGGAGCTATGACAGTGTTTTTATATGCTTTTAGGGTTAGAGAAGATCTTTTTGACTGTTATGAGGCAGTTTCAGGTGCTAGAATGCATGCAACTTATTTTAGGCCTGGTGGGGTGGCAAGAGATTTACCTAACCAAATGCCACAGTATAAGAAAAGTCGATTCTCTAGTAAGAGGAAGACTAAAAAAATGAACAAGCCAAGACAAGGAAGTATGCTAGATTTTCTAGAGTTCTTCGTTGTGGATTTTGAAAAATCTCTTAATGAAATTGACACTTTACTTACTGATAATAGGCTTTGGAAGCAAAGAACTGTAGATATAGGTGTTGTAACTGCAGAGAGAGCGAAAGCTCTTGGTTTTACAGGACCTATGCTAAGGGGTAGTGGTGTGGCTTGGGACCTTAGGAAATCACAGCCATATGAAGTTTACGATCAGCTCGATTTTGATATTCCTATAGGAAAAAATGGTGACTGCTATGATAGGTATTTAGTTAGAATGGCAGAGATGCGAGAGTCTAACAAAATCATAAAACAATGTATTGATTGGTTAAGAGCTAACCCAGGTTCAGTTTTATCCGACAATCATAAGGTTGCTCCCCCAAGCAGAAATGCTATGAAAAATGGTATGGAAGAATTGATTCATCATTTTAAACTTTTTTCTGAAGGATACTGTACTCCAGAAGGAGAGGTATATGTTGGAACTGAGCACCCAAAAGGTGAGTTTGGAGTATATATTAAATCAGATGGTGCAAATAAACCATACAGATTAAAAATGAGAGCGCCTGGATTTGCTCATATTAGTGCTATGGATGAAATGTTGTCCGGACATATGTTAGCTGATACCCCAGCTATTATTTCGACAATAGATGTTGTGTTTGGTGATGTAGATAGGTAGAAAAAGATGTCTTTAATAGAACTAATACCGCCACAAGCGAGAGAAGAATTAGAAAGAATTTTAAGTAAATTTCCTGTGGATCAAAGAAGATCCGCTATTTTAGAGGGATTACATATATTGCAAGACAGTAACGGTGGCTACCTAACTGATGATTTACAAACTGCTTTAGCAGAATATTTGCAAGTTAGTAAGATGGATGTTTATGAGGTTGCTACATTTTACTGTATGTATGATTTAGAGCCAGTTGGTAGACATAAGCTTAACTTATGTACAAACGTGTCATGTATGTTAAACGGAGCTTATGATATTTTAGCTCATATTGAAAAAAGATTGGAAATTAAGCCTGGACAGACAACAAAGGATGGTAGGATAACCCTAAAAGAAGTTGAGTGCCAAGGAGCTTGTTGTGGTTCACCTATGCTAGAGGTGGATAAGGTTTTTTATGAGAATCTAACTATAGATAAAGTGAATCAGATAATTGATTCTTTGGAGTAAAGATGGCTAATGAAGTTTGTTTTCGTACCCTACATTTAGATAAGCCATATAGTTTGGAATCTTACTTATCAGTAGGAGGATACTCTTATTGGAATAAGATCTTAACTGAAAAGATACCTCCAGAACAAATTATAGAGCAATTGAAAATATCTGGACTAAGAGGTAGAGGAGGAGCAGGATTCCCAACTGGCTTAAAATGGAGCTTTATGCCTCGTAGCTTACCAGGTCAAAAATATGTGGTTTGTAATTCTGACGAGGGTGAACCGGGTACTTGTAAGGACAGAGAAATACTTAGAAACAACCCTCACCAACTTATAGAAGGAATGGCTATAGCTGGGTATGTTGTAGGAGCAACTGCTGGTTATAATTACACGCGAGGAGAGTTTTATGAGCCTATAGCAAGATTTGAAGATGCTCTTATAGAAGCATATCAAACTGGGTTGCTAGGCTCTAATATCAAGTCTTCGGGTATTTCTTTTGACCTTTATTCAGCCGTTGGGGCAGGAGCATATATTTGTGGTGAAGAAACGGCTCTTCTAGAGTCGCTTGAAGGAAAAAAGGGGCGTCCAAGGTTTAAGCCACCTTTTCCAGCATTCAAGGGATTGTATGGTAAGCCAACAAATATTAACAATACAGAAACCTATGCCTCAGTGCCAGCAATATTACAGCATGGTGGAGAGTGGTTTAAGAATTTAGGAACAGAAAAAAGTGGTGGTACAAAGCTTTTTTGTGTTTCTGGGCATGTAAAACAACAAAGAGTTGTTGAAATTGGCTTAGGTACGCCATTTAGTGAACTTCTAGATATGTGTGGTGGTGTGCGAAACGGCAAGAAATTAAAAGCAGTAATTCCTGGAGGAAGTTCATCTCAGATCTTGACTGGTGAAGAAATGATGAAAGTTAATATGGACTATGAGTCAATTTCTGCAGCCGGATCAATGTTAGGGTCAGGAGCAGTAGTAGTATTGGATGAAACTGTTTGTATGGTTAAAACCTTAGCTAGGTTAGCAGACTTTTATTATGAAGAGTCTTGTGGCCAATGTACACCTTGTCGTGAAGGTACAGGGTGGTTGTCACGCACGCTGCATAGAATAATCTCTGGTGAAGGAAAACTAGAGGATATTGATACCTTAGTAAGAGTGGCTACAAATATAGAAGGTAATACTATCTGTGGTTTAGGTGATGCAGCAGCATGGCCAGTACAGAGCTATATACGCAAATTCAGAGAAGAGTTTGTTTATATGATTGAAAATAATGGTAAAAGTATTGTGGATCAATAGTTGATTGGAGTGGTTCTGTGTCAGACAATAAAGAGACCAAAAAAATAAACATAGAGATTGATGGTAAGAGTTATGAAGCTTTACCTAATCAATCTATAATTGAGATAGCTGATGCTAATGGGATTTATATCCCTAGGTTTTGTTATCATAAAAAATTATCAGTAGCAGCGAACTGCCGTATGTGCTTGGTTGATGTAGAGGGTGCAAGACGTTCATCCCCTGCATGTGCTACACCAGTTGCTGATGGTATGAAAATTAAAACTCGTTCTGAAACAGCTCTTAAGATGCAAAAAAATGTGATGGAGTTTCTACTTATAAACCACCCCCTTGATTGCCCAATATGTGACCAAGGTGGTGAATGTGAACTACAAGATATAGCCATGGGTTATGGCAAAACAGTATCTGATTATAAAGAGTCTAAAAGAGCTGTTGCTAATCCAAATCTTGGACCACTTATAGCGACTGACATGACTAGGTGTATATTGTGTACGCGTTGCGTTCGTTTCGGTGAAGAGGTTGCAGGAGTTAAAGAATTAGGTGTTATGGGTCGAGCAGATCATTCTGAAATCAGCACGTACATCTCTGGAGATATGGTTAATTCGGAAGTTTCTGGTAATGTTATAGACCTTTGTCCAGTTGGAGCACTTACATCCAAGCCATTTAGATTTAAGGCAAGAGCATGGGAGTTAAAACAGTTCCCAACAGTATCTGCTGGGGATGGTTTAGCCATAGATATTAATGCGCATGTGTATCAGAATAAGATTGTAAGAGTTGTACCAGCAGAGAACCAGATAACAGGTACATGGATAGCTGATAGAGATAGATTTGAGTATACAGGATTATATGGTGAAGATAGAGTCCAGCAACCAATGATTAAGAAATCTGGTAGTTGGGTCGAAGTTTCTTGGGAAGAAGCTCTAGATTTTATTAAAGTTGCTATCGAACATACAACTGAAAAATATACAGCAGACAGTATATCTGCTATTGTCTCAGAAACATCTACTTCCGAAGAAATGTTTTTGATGAAAAAGCTAATTAAAACTTTAGGCTCTTCTAATATAGACGCTAGGATTAGACAGTTTACTAATTCTGCAGGAGTTAGCTCTGGTAAAGGGTTTAGCTGCTCATATGATGATATTAAAAATAGTGATTTTATCCTTGTTTTAGGCTCTAATGTTAGAAAAGAATATCCGTTAATAAATATTGCTATCAAAGAAGCTGTTGAGAAGAATTCAGCTAAAGCCGTTGCATGGAATATTTGTGATTATGATTTTAATTATAGCGTAAATCAGGTTAAATTAGCAGCTGATCATATTCGTTATATAACCTTATCTCTGTTAAAGGCTATTTTTGTTAGAGCAAATATTGCTTATGGTGAGCTAAATGATATTTTGAGAAAAGTTGATCCAGCAGGTGAAGTAAGGGAAGTTGCGGATAGGATAATTGCTGCAAATAATCCTAAGATTATAATTGGTGAGGACATAGTAAATAATAACTGTTTTGAAACAGTATTTAGTATATTTGCAATACTTGAAAAAGTTACACATGTAAGAGGTGGCTTTTTAGCTAGTAATGTTAACTCTGTAGCAGCTGATAGAATTCTAAGTTCATCTAAGGCTGATTTTAGTACCTATAAGTGCTTGAATGGACAAACAAAGACAAAACTTTTACTTACTACTCATACAGAGCTTTCTAAAGATGCCTTGTATGGTGAAGCTAAGCTTAAACAAGCACTAGATGAGATAGATATTATTGTAAGCTTTACTTCTTTTGCAGATAGTTTTACTAAAGATGTGTCTGATATAATCATTCCAGTAGCTACTCATTATGAGACTGAAGGTAGTTTTGTTGATATTTTCGGTAATAAAAAAGAGTTTAAGCAAGCTGTCAAGCCATATGCGGATAATAAAGAGCTTTGGAGAATCTTACGAGTTTTGGGAAATTTATTAGGGTTGGAAGGTTTTGAGTATAATACTATCTCAGAAGTTTCAGATGAAGCTTATAGTGTTCGAGCTCGTGTTACTCCAAATCACGTTAGACAGATCCTTAATACAGATCTTGACTACGAAAAAAATGTAGCTTTTGTAGCCTCTAACTCTATGTATGATTCTACAAGTGTACTTAGAAGAGCTAAACCGCTTCAACAGACTCAAGATGCAAAAAGGTTTAAGGGAGTTAGAATATCTCAGGCACTAGCAGATGAAATAGGTCTACAAGATGAGCAGGTAAGCATAAAAATCTACGATATAAATAATGAGTTGCAGTTAGATGTAATGATTGATCCTAGCTTGCACTCCAAGAATTTTATGTTACCAAGGAGTCTAAATAAAGCCTTTATTCATAACACTAATATTAATATTAAAACCGTTATTCAAGAAGGAGAATAGGCATGTTAAAGTATATTCTTTGGACTTCACTTTATGTCTTGCTTATTATAGTTCCTTTAATTTTAGTGGTTGCATATTATACTTACGCTGAGAGAAAAGTTATTGGCTATATGCAGGATAGGATAGGACCAAATAGAGTTGGATCTTTTGGTTTATTGCAGCCGATAATGGATGCTTTAAAACTTTTTCTAAAAGAGATAATTACTCCGACAAATTCAAATAGATATCTATTTTTTATAGCGCCTATTTTAGCTTTTGCACCAGCTTATGCTGCTTGGGCTGTTATACCTTTTGCAAAAGGTATTGTACTATCGGATATGAATCTTGGGTTGTTGTATATCTTAGCAATGACTTCTTTTTCAATCTATGGAATTGTGATAGCTGGTTGGGCTTCAAATAGCAAATATTCTTTATTTGGGGCATTAAGAGCAGGCGCGCAGGTTATCTCATATGAATTAGCAATGGGTTTTGCAATAGTTGGAGTTGTTATAGCATCAGGATCAATGGGGATAACTGGTATTATAGAATCTCAGCAAGGTGGTATCTTGCACTGGTATTTTATCCCGCTATTTCCATTATTTATAGTTTATTTTATATCAGGAATTGCAGAAACTAATAGAGCACCATTTGATGTTGTAGAGGGTGAGTCAGAAATCGTAGCTGGACATCATATAGAATATACAGGATCTAGGTTTGCGTTATTTTTCTTGGCTGAATATGCGAATATGATATTAATAAGTATCTTAACTGCAATTATGTTCTTAGGTGGTTGGAATTCACCTTTCCAAGGAACTTCGTTAGAGAGCTACTTTGATATTGTTCCAGCAACAGTTTGGTTATTTGGTAAAACCGGTATATTTATGTTTATGTTCTTATGGGTAAGGGCAACATATCCTAGATATAGGTATGACCAAATCATGCGACTTGGATGGAAAATATTTATTCCATTAACATTTATTTGGGTAGTAGTGGTAGCATGTATGGTTAGGTTTGGTGTGGGACCTTGGTGGTAAAAAGGATAGTACAATGAGAAATATAACGACTTTTTTAAAGACTTTTTTATTGTGGGAGCTATTAAAAGGTCTTAAGGTTACTGGTAAGCATTTCTTTACCCGTAAAGTTACGGTACAGTATCCAGATGAAAAAACCCCTATATCTAATAGATTTAGAGGGTTACATGCTCTTAGGCGTTATGAAAATGGTGAAGAAAGATGTATTGCATGTAAGCTTTGTGAAGTGGTTTGTCCTGCTTTGGCTATTACTATACAGTCAATAGAAAGAGAAGATGGTTCACGTAGAACATCTAGCTATGAAATAGATTTGTTTAAGTGTATTTTCTGTGGTTTTTGTGAAGAATCTTGTCCAGTAGACTCAATAGTAGAAACAAATATATTAGAATACCACTTTGAAGAGCGTGGTGAAAATATCATGACTAAAGCTAAACTTTTAGCAATAGGCGATAAGTATGAATCGCAAATAGCAGCAGATAGACTACAAGATAAGGATTTTAGGTAGGAACATGTTTTTAACAGACGTTTTATTTTATATTTTTGCATCGTTAGCTATTGTTTCTGCTTTGGTATTAGTGTTGGCTAGTAACCCAGTTAATTCTGTAATAGCTATGATTTTCACATTTATATTTACAGCCTGTGTGTGGATTGTGTTACAACAAGTGTATTTAGCTTTGCTTTTGATTGTTGTATATGTTGGTGCAGTGCTGGTAATGTTTTTATTTGTAGTGTTTATGTTGGATTTACACGTTGAGGAACAGGGTAGAGTAGGTAGGTTTTTTTATTCTTTAGCCGCTATAATTGTTTGCGCTATATTTGCTACTATTATAAGCTACGCTGCTGTACATGTGTTTGCAGGTAGTCAGATGCAAGGCGGTGTGGGCGGTCTAAAAATTATAGGTTTTACTATGTTTAATGATAATAATCTATATGTTTTTGAGTTAGTGGATTTTATTTTATTAGCAGCTATGGTAGCAGCAGTGACTTTAACCTTAAGATCTAAACGTAAAAACAATAAGTCTGTAGATCCAGCTAAGCAAGTTAGAGTTAGAGCAAAAGATCGTCTAACAATGGTAAAAATACCAAGTAATAAAGGTAAGACAAATGAGTAACTTAATATCAGTTTCAGTAACAAATGGTTTGATTTTTAGTACACTTTTATTTGTTATAAGTGTCGCTGGGATCATTATAAATAGAAGAAATATTCTTATTTTGCTAATGTCTATAGAGTTAATGCTTTTAGCTGTCAATACTAATTTTTTAATATTTGCTAATATGCATCATCAGGCGATAGGTGGAGTTTTTGTGTTTTTTATTATGGCGGTAGCAGCAGCTGAAACAGCTATAGGTTTAGCGATAGTTGTGGCTATATTTAGAAAACGCAAGACAATTGATTTAAGTAAACTTAATATTTTGAGAGGCTAAGCAATTATGATAATAAATAATCAAATAGCAGCCATATTAATAGCAGTTGTAGTTTTATCACCTTTATTAGGAGCAATTATTGCAGGTTTTTTTGGGAAGTCTGTAAAAAATGAAGGCGTTAGCTTTTTTACTATTTCATTATGCGGTCTTTCTTTTGTACTTAGTGGAGTCCTAGCATATGGTGTGTTTAATGGTCAGGTATATGATGTAAGTTTTTATCAGTGGGCACCTATATCTAAGGTATTTTCCTTTGATGTTGGATTTAGTGTAAACAGAATAACGGTTTACATGATGCTTATAGTTACATTTGTATCTACTTTGGTGCATGTTTATTCTATAGGTTATATGAGAGGTGAAGGTGGATATGCAAGATTTTTTGCCTACATCTCTGGCTTTACTTTTGCCATGCTATGCTTAGTAATGGGTAATAATTTCCTATTATTGTTTTTTGGTTGGGAAGGAGTAGGACTATTTTCTTACTTATTGATAGGTTTTTATTTTAACAGAGAGAAAGCAAACGTTGCTAGCTTACGAGCTTTTATTGTAAACAGGGTTGGTGATTTAGGGTTTTTATTAGGTATCGGTGCGGTAATTTTATACACAGGCTCAGTTGATTACAGCACTGTCTTTGCAGCTTTGCCTAATATTGATAATACTCAAACTGTTCATTTCTTAGGTCTAAGTTTTAGTCCAGTTACACTAATGTGTGTGCTTTTATTTATAGGAGCTATGGGTAAATCTGCTCAATTTCCATTACACTCGTGGCTAGAAGGGTCTATGGAAGGTCCTACTCCTATTTCAGCATTGATACATGCTGCTACAATGGTTACAGCAGGTGTCTTTATGGTTGCTAGATTATCACCGATGTTTGTATTATCAGAAGCGGCTTTAAGTTTTGTGCTTATAATAGGCGCAATTACTTGCTTATTTATGGGTCTTATAGCAATAGTTCAAACTGATATAAAAAGGGTTATAGCTTATTGTACTTTATCACAATTGGGCTACATGATGGTGGCACAAGGTTCCGGAGCGTTTTCTATAGGTATGTTTCATCTGATGACACATGCAATGTTTAAAGCTCTGTTATTTTTAGCAGCAGGTTCTGTGATCGTAGCAATGCATCATGAGCAAGATATTCGCAGAATGGGTGGCTTAAGAAAATATATGCCAGTAACTTATATATGTATGCTTATAGGTACATGGTCTTTAGCTGCATTACCGCCATTTTCAGGATTTTTCTCAAAAGATTTGATTATTGAGGCTGCACAGAGTACGACTATATTTGGTCACCAGTTTGCTTACTATATGGTTTTAGCGTGTGCATTTGTAACTTCTTTTTATATGTTTAGAACATTTTTTATAGTGTTTCATGGTAAAGAAAGGATGTCTGAAGAAGAGAAATCTCATATCAAAGAGTCTCCAGTTAGTATCCTCATTCCTTTGGTAATATTAGCTATTCCATCAGCTTTTATTGGTGAATATTTCTTTAGTAGTATTTTATCTCAAGATCATGGATTATTTGGAGATACAATAAGTGCATATAATCAAGTTGGTTTACATGATATATCAGTGACAGCACATTTAGCTAGAGAAGCATTTACTACTGATCCTCTTGCTTTTATAAAGCACTCTATAGATACTTTGCCTTTCTGGTTAGCGTTAAGTGCGTTAGTATTAGCTTATGTTTTATACGTTTGGTTGCCTCGTATACCAGAATTTTTATCAAAAACTAGCTCAGGTATCGGGTTTACATACCATGTTTTAGTTAGAAAGTATTTTATAGACTTTTTGTATGATGTGATCTTTGTAAGAATATTTTTATGTATCAGTGCTTTTTTATGGAAGGTAGTTGATATATTTGTTATAGATAAGACAATTGTGCATGGTACATCTAATCTAATATATCAAACGGGTGATAGCTTTAGAAAAGTGCAACGTGGTTATGTGTATGATTATGCATTTATTATGATTATAGGTGTATTATCATTTATGATGTTGCTAATAATAGTTTAGGCAGTTAGAGGATAGATTTATACTATGAATTTAGGAAATTACTTATTAAGCTTAATAATTTGGCTACCTATTGTAGGTGGTTTTGTAGTTCTAGCCACTAAAACAAAGGAGCTACATGGTGATGCAGCACGTTGGGTTGCACTAGTATTTAGTGGTTTAACGTTAGCTTTGTGTGTTCCGTTAGTAGGAGCGTTTGATCCTTCTAGTTCAGCGATGCAGTTCCAAGAGTCTGTAAAATGGTTTAAGGTATTTGGATTACATGACGTTTATTATAGCTTAGGTGTTGATGGTTTTTCAGTTTTGTTTATTGTATTAACCTCTTTTACTACTTTGGTGATAGTGCTAGCTGCTTGGACATCTATTAAAGTCAAAGTTAGACAATACATGGCAATTTTTTTGATAACATGTGGTCTTACTAATGGGGTTTTTTGTGCAACAGACTCAATTTTATTCTATGTATTTTGGGAAGCTTTACTTATTCCAACTTGTTTAGGTATAGGTATTTGGGGTGGTAAGCATAAAGCATATGCAGCTCTTAAATATTTCATGTATACATTTTTTGGTTCAGTGTTTTTATTAGCTGCTATATTATATTTACAGACTAGGGTAGCTAGTTCCTCTACAGGTATTTTGGTCAATGCTGATACTTACTCTATCCAAAACTTTATAGCCTGGGCTACACAGTCGCAAGGTTTAGCTGATACCGTTAAGTTTACACTTACAGCACAGTGGTTAGTGTTTGGTGCTTTCTTCTTAGCATTTGCTGTAAAAATACCAATGTGGCCTTTTCACTCATGGTTACCTGATGCTCATTCTGAGGCACCAGCTGGGGGTTCAGTGATATTAGCAGCTCTGATGCTTAAGTTGGGAGCGTATGGTTTTTTAAGATTTGCAATCCCAATGTTACCTGAGGTTACAGCATCTCTGGAATACGTTTTGATTATAATGTCTTTAATAGCGATAGTGTACGTTGGTATTGTTGCTGTTGCTCAAACTGACGTTAAACGATTGATTGCATATTCTTCAATTTCACATATGGGGCTAGTAACGCTTGGTTTATTCTCTATATTTATTTTAATCAAAGCTGATCCAGCATTTGGAGTAACGCACGCTCAAATGGCAATCCAAGGTGCAGTATTCCAAATGATTTCCCATGCGTTTTCTTCAGGCGGTATGTTTATAGGTATTGGTTATCTATATTTAAGAATGCATACAAGAGAGATATCATCGTTTTCAGGTGTAGCAAAAACTATGCCAATATTTGCAACGTTCTTTTTACTGTTTTGTATGGCTAACGTTGGTTTACCAGGTACTAGTGGTTTTGTGGGTGAATTTATGATATTGTTAGCAGTTTTTCAATATTCGCCATTTATAGCTTTGGTAGCTGGTTTAACTTTGGTTATTGCTCCAATCTATACTCTATGGATGTATAAGCGGGTTTTTTTTGGCGAAGTAGTTTCACCACAAGTAGCTAGTTTGCAAGACTTAAATAAAATGGAAATCTTAGTGTTTATATTATTAGCGGTACCAACATTATTGTTTGGTTTGTATCCAGAGCCGATCCTTAAGCTTTCAGCAGCAGCTTCGGCACATATTGTTGGTTTATCTCTATAAGGTGGTGTTATGAATTTATCTGTTATTTTTATCTTACCAGAAATATTACTAGCAATAGGTGTTCTAGTTGTAATGTTCTCGGGATTATTTTTGCATGGTAAAATTAGGAATATTAATTATATCTTTTTTCAGGTGTTTGTAAGCTTGGCACTCATAGCTACTTTTGCTAAAGAGTATATTTTACAAGCAGGAAGTGCCTTTGAGGGTCAAGTAGTCTTTAATGGCTTTGCCTATACATTACAACTTGTAATTTTAGTGTTATCTTTATTTGTTGCTTTATACTCACGTGAGTATGTTAAAGATAGAAAAATTTCCGATGGTGATTTTTATACATTGCTAATATTAGCTATCTTGGGATCAATGGTTTTAACTGCAGCACATAATTTGATAACTATTTATATTGGCTTGGAATTATTGTCATTGCCATTATATGCTTTAATTGCGATTTATCGTGAATCTGGTAAAGGTTTAGAGGCTGCAATTAAATATTTTATCCTTGGAGCAATTGCCTCAGGATTATTACTTTTTGGTATGTCATTCGTTTATGGTATTACAGGACAGCTTGATATTACCAATATTGCTAAATTTATAACTACTAATAGCTTTGACAGTTTAGAATACAAATTCTTACTTATCTGTTTAGTAATGATGACAGCAACTTTCTTATTTAAGCTAGGTGCAGCGCCATTTAATATGTGGTTGCCAGACGTGTATGAAGGAGCACCAAATGCGGTTGCTAATATTGTAGCAACTATCCCTAAAGTAGCAGCATTTGCTATGTTGGTAAATATCTTATTTGTTGGTTTCCCTGAATTTAAAACCTCATGGGTATATTTGTTTAGAGTAATTGGTATTGCATCAATATTCTTTGGTAGTTTAGTAGCATTATCACAGACTAATATAAAAAGGCTGTTGGGTTATTCAACAGTCTCACAAATTGGTTTTGTACTATTAGCAACAACTCTAGAACCACAAGGTTATGCCTTGGTGGCAGCTAGTTTTTATGTGGTCGTATATGTGTTTACAACTTTGGCAGCATTTGGTGTTTTAACCACTATTAGTATTGGGGGTTATGAAGTACAAAGCTTTAATGATTTAAAAGGCTTTAATACAAAAGATCCATGGTTGGCATTTATTTTCTTGATAGTATTATTCTCAATGTCTGGTATTCCTCCATTTGGTGGGTTTATTGCAAAATTATTTGTTATTATGGGGTTGATAAATAATGGTAGTTACATTTTGGCTTGTTTTGTGTTATTCATGGCGGTAATAGCTTCATTTTATTATATCCGTATTATCAAAATGATGTACTTTGATGAACCTGAAAATGAAGAGGCAGTAAAAGCTCCACTTACCTCTTTAGTAGCGTTAAGTGTGAATGGTTTAGTGTTACTTTTCTTAGGTATTATGCCAATGATGCTTTTATCTGTTCTTAGTAAAGTTGTTAATGTAATATAAGGTTTAATTTTAGTTTCATATTTTTCTATAGTGCTAGATTGTATTCTGAAAGCTTGAAATAAGTTGATCTATCATTATTGTCAGAATTTAAAGGTTTTTCGCTTATTTTAACCTAAAAATACTCACAAACCTTTAATTTACAACTCTTTTAAGCCCGAACTGAGGTTAAGTATAACAACTTGCTCTTTGAAGCATCGCTGCTCCAGCAAGCGAGTCCATTTAATCAGTTAAATCAGTCTTTATAATATGCTGTTGAATTAGCTATGAGAAGATTGAAATCATATCTGTGAATTTCATAACAAATCAAATATATTTATATGAGAATTACTAATAGGTTTTATAATACTTTTATACTTATTATAAGCAGTTTCGCAGGACAAGTTATAAATTGGGAACTCTATTAATTCTTCACAAAGCTCTATAGTGATTTCCTCATTACATAGTCGCCAATATAATAACTCTAGGTCGCGTTGAGTGACATTTCTAAGTTGAATCTCCTTTTCTATATTTGCTTTATGATTTATATATTCTTTATGTTCAGTATCAACTGGTCGATGAGTTTTAAGGTATGAAAATTTTTTATCCAAATTTAACTTATTTTCCCAGTAATTATCTTCCCTAATTTTATTCCAAGCTCCATCCTTATTAAATAGTAAAGTAGTTCCAGAATTGCGACGGACAAGACCAAATTCAGGTCCTTGAACCTTTATATCATATCCCAGTTCAGATCTATCTTTTTTATGGCTTGCAAAATCAAGATTTTTAGTTTCATCGTATGATGGGTGTGAATGAGCAATAATTTTTCGACTCCAAAAATGATTACTTAAAAACCCCGATGTATTTATGGTTGCAGCTAGGTTTTGGTCTTGATATGCGTCTTTACCATTTTGAACTTTCAATCCCATGGTGGGAGTAAGCATCTTTCTGGTTAAAAAATTCGGATGAAACGCTGGTGGGTACTTGCCATTAAAAATTGATACATGATTGCCAATATTATTGACAAGCTTAGGATTTATAGACGGTTTAGCATAGAAAATACCAGCTTCACAATCAGGACGACCTAGCAATTTTGGAAGTGAAGCCATGGTTTTCAGAGTAACTCCAAGCTCTGGAGTATTCCAGCATATAGTTTCTCCTTTGGCTAATATTTTCAATATTTTAGCATTTAATTCTAATTCCACATTTAACCCTAGTTATTAACTATATAATATTATTTAATGAGAAAGGCTTAAAGACCTTTATTTACTCATAAAACTTTGCCTGTACTAAACAATATTTATTGCTGTAATATTAATTTGAAGATTAGATTTGTGTTAGGCTCCGTAGTTGCTGTTCTATATTTTTGTCATATCCTTCTTTAAATTGATGGGTTTGGTACCACTCTAAAGCATCTTTGTTTTTAAACCTTACAGAATTACTTAGACTAGAACTATAATTATTTAAAAGCCATGATATACTTCTATTGTTCATAAAATAGCATCCTTGTATTAAAGGAGTTAAAGGTTCTGTTTTAGTACTGTCTATAGGCATGTCCCATACAGTATTGATGTTATATATTGGGAAAGATTTTTTTAAACTTTCTAGTACCTTGTTATTTGAAAGTTTATCACACCCTCCGATGAAGTATTGACTAATCATTTCTGTTGTATTGTTTAGTCTAGGACGTTGCAGTAGTAATTCAACTATCTCTACATAACCATTTTGGCAAGCAATATATAAAGGCGATGAGCCATCTGTTTTAAGCTTGTTTGGGTTAGCGTTATGGGTTAATAATAGGTTAACTATCTCCGCATATCCTTGTTCGCAAGCAATGTATAAAGGTGATGAACCATCTGTTTTAAGCTTATTTGGGTTAGCATTATTTTGTAATAATAAATTGACTATCTCTGTATATCCTTGTTCGCAAGCAATGTATAAAGGTGATGATTTATCTGTTTTAGGTTGGTTAGGATTGACATTATTTTGTAATAATAGATTGACTATGTCTGTGTATCCATGTTCGCAAGCAACATGTAAAGGTGATGATCCATCTGGTGTAAGTTGGTTTGGGTTAGCATTATTTTGTAATAATAGATTGACTACATCTGTATGGCCCCCTTGGCAGGCAACGTATAATAGTTCACTATCTTTCCAAGATGTAATTTTTGTAATGGTTTCAATAAGGTATGGCTTATAACTCTCAAGGCTTACGTATTCTTTGAAGGTTTTTTCAGTATATTTTATAATTTCATGAATTATATTATAATACTCAGGTTTTTCGTCTAATTTTTTAGCGAAATTGTTATAATCGTTATTATTTAACTTTTGTTCATCTACCACTAAAAAATTCCCTTTCTTAATATATGACAACATATCGCTTACGTTAGTAAAACTTTTAAGTTTATCTACTATCTTATGACTATGATAGATGCCGTTTTTATTATTTAGAATTAAATTACAAGAATATTTTTTTATATTTTGAAGCTGCAACCTTTCATATTCATTTCTATAAATAACTGAACTATAATTCTGCGGGCATTTGGGGTTCATATAGATTGATATATTTAAAGCCAATGTTTGAAAGTGATTTGAACTAAATCTAAAAGCATCAAATATTTCACCGACTAATTTTCTATAACTATCATTTGCATTTAATATGATATTAGCTTTAAAACTATTCTGCTGCATTAAATTAGCATCATAAAATAACAGATTTGCCCCGTCATGACTTATTGCTACAGCATGGTTAACATTATTTAAAAAGAAATAAAAATGTAATCCAGACTCTATACATTTAGTGATTAAAGAATTAAAAACGTCAGTGTAGTCTGAAACCTTGCCATAGAACGGTTGATTGTATACCTGCAATAAAGAAGAGTTTTCTGTGTGAGTTATATTAAGATTCTTATTATAAACTTTACTAACACTATGTGTTAATTCGCTATTTACTACATACGGAGATGTTTTTAATATGTTCTGGTTTGCTATTTTATAATCATTATTTAAAAATGTGTTACTAGGCTTATGGTATGCTAATAATCCATCTAAAAATGCTCTTATTGATATGATTAATTCGTATGTAATCTTAGAATTTCCAAGATTTAGGTATAAATTAGCCTGACCAACTGATTTGTGTTTAGATAATTCTTTTTCAAATAAGTATACGTGATTAATCAGATCAGTTAATTTGTTATATTCTTTGCCGTTAAATGACATTTGCGGCATAGTTTCACTTGTAAGTATTTGCAACCTCTCATAAAATGTAACCACATCATCAGCTAAGATGGCTTGTCCCCACATGGCAGAAAGTCCAAAGCATAATCCACTTGGGAGACCTAAAGTATCATAGTAGTCACCCCATTCACAATTTTTTGATATTTTATATATATTTTTTTTTAAAATTATTATAATAAGTCATTTTAAGCTATTTTCCCCTAAGCATAATTTCTTAGATTGTATTTTTAAATAGTTTGAAATTAGTTGAAAGAGGGTTTAGGATGTAGTTTATTAGGTTTGTGGAAATCAAATAAACGAAAAGTAACTAAAAATGGCTAGCCATTTAACTCTTTCAGGTAGGTATTATATAGAATTTACTTGAACTGGAATATATATAAGTGAAAATAGATAGCAAAATATGATTATAATCGTATTAATTTTTTGCTGCCAGTGAGGCTATTTAAGTTTTTTATAAATCAATATTTAAACTTTTTGCTAAAGCTTTTAGTTTTTTCATAGTATCTGGAAGTTGCTTAATAGCTACCCATTGGCGCATTAATTCCCGCCCTTCATAAGCAGGGTAGCCCATCTGGCTTTGTCCAGCAGGTACATCTTTCATTACGCCAGATTTAGCACCAATTCTAGCACCAGCTCCTATCTTAGTGTGATCTTTGATGCCAGCGTTGCCAGCTATTATAACTCCGTCTCCAATAGTTACAGAACCACTAATCCCGGCTTGGCCGCATATCATACAACCTTTGCCAATAGTCACATTATGACCTATCTGTACAAGATTATCAATTTTTGTAAAATCACCAATGATAGTTGAACCAAATTTAGCAATATCTATACACGTTGATGAGCCAATATCAACATAATTGCCAATAATAACATTTCCAATATGTGGAACTCTGATTATACTTTTACCATCCTCTGAAGGTCTGTATCCAAAACCGTCACTGCCAATAGAGCAGTTTGAGTAAAGCCTACAAAAGTGTCCTATTTGAGTCCTTTCTCTAATGGTGACGTTTGGCCATATGATACAATTTTGTCCGATAGTAGTTTCATCATAGATACTTACATTTGCATATATGGTAGTGTTATCACCAATAACTACATTTTTTCCTATGTAGACTCCTGATCCGATAGAGACATTAGCCCCAATAGTTGCAGTTGGTTCGACAACGGCTTTTTCGTGAATACCATTTTGTTCTGGGTTAGGCTTAGAAAATAGCTCTAAAGCTTTTGCCATAGCCAAATCTGCATTATTTACCAGGATTAAAGGTCTATTGTTATTAGTTTCTTTTATAGCTTCGCGTAAATCTTTGCTAATGATTGCGGCACTTGCCTTAGAATCTTGCCAAAGTTTAATATGCTCACTTTTGTTTATTAAGGTTAAATCACCATTTTTAGCTAAATTAGCATAATTTAAACCAGATATATGGAGGTTATTGGTAGAGGTAAAATTAATTAACTCACCACCAATTTGCTCAGCAACTTGCTGTATTGTGTATTTCAACTAAGTCTTCCTTACTAATTAATTTTATTTACACTAATTCTATCATATTTTTAATAATTTTATTTATAAAAATTAATTAATTATACAATATTATATTAACCTACACCAAAGTCTGTATTATTGGCTAATATCTCAAACTGAGGGTTATTATATAGATATTTGTATTCTTCTAAAAACCATTTTTTTAATTCATCATCTGCTTTAATCTTAGTAGTGTTGTTTGTATAGATATTCAAGGTTGTGTGCTTAAAATGTTTTTTTGCTATTTCAATGTCTTTTCTTATAATTTCTTTAGTTTGTCCTTTTACTCCTATTAGTAAACAAACAGAGTCAAATAGACTGCTAAGCTCTTCAAGAGACTTATAGTTAAAGCCTTTGTTAAGAATATTTTCTCTGAAACTGTAATCGAAGCTTTCTAATCCTGTTTTGATAAATATGTTGGTTTCAAAAATTTCTTTGATCTTATGTAAATGGTCTTTGTACATCCAGTGTGCTTCAACAAAAAGTAGATTAATGTTTTTTTCTTTAACAATTTGTTTTATACGATTTTTTGTTTCTAGAGGAAGTTCAAAAATATTGCCAGAGTTGATAATTTCTAAAATGCCAAATTCGCCAGTTATATTTTCTAGTACCTTAAAATTTATTGAATTAATTTCATCAATATTTTTAGAATTATCTAGAATATAATCACAAAAAGAACATTTTCCATAAGCACAAGGTCGGCTTTTTAAGAGTACTATTTCACGCTTGTAGCGATAAACATTTATAATTTTACTATAACGTTGCATAATTATTTGATATATTTTTGTGCTTGTATTAGAGCTAATTCATTTGTGTTTAACTCATGGGTGGTTTTAAATATGCCATCTAAACATTTAGTTACTTTATTTAAGGCTTGAAAAAGGTTTTTGCCTTTTAAGAGATAGCTTAAAAACATCGCAGCTGTGATATCTCCAGAACCACTTACAGATGGTTGAACTTTATATTTTGGTGATTCTAAGTATTTAAATTTATTTTTATGATATATTGCAATACCAGTCGTAGAGTTGTTAAAAGTTGTGCTTGTAATAATGATTATTTGGTTTGGGTTTCTAGTCTTAGTTATTAGATTTTTACAAGCTTTGATAATATCATCAAAGTTTTTAATTTTAGTTTCACTTAGTACAGAAAGCTCAAATAAGTTGGGAGTAATAATATCAGCTATAGGTAATAAATGCTCCAAGAAAATGTGAGGGTGCTTTTCTGTCGCAAAAATGTGCCCTTGCTGGTCATTAGTGTCGTAGATATCGCCAAATACTGGATCACAGCAATATAGAGCATTTTGATTGTTTTTTTTAATGATTTTGACTGTACTGGCAATAACCTTAGCTACTTTAATATCGCCTATATAACCAGAAAGCACAGCATCGTGTTTAGTTAAAAAATTATTAACAATCATACCATCAATAACGTTTTGGACTCCTTTTGCACTAAAAAAAGATCCTCTATAGTGCTGATATTGAGTATGATTAGATAATTGTACTGTGTAAATAGGAGACACTTCTATGCCAAGCTTCTGCATTGGGAATATAGCTGCTTTATTACCTGCGTAACCATAAGCGACATGAGATTGAATAGAAAGAATCCTTGGAGTTTTAGAAATAATCATCAGATTTTATAAACCTAGAATATTTCTTACGTCAGAAAGTAAATTCACTGAAGCTTGTTTGTCACCAAAAGTACCTATTTTGATGTACATATTTATTATATCGTTGTTACTTTTTATCATTTTTATTTCAAAAGGGTCTTTATTTGATTTAACGATACCAGATATTTCAGCGTAACCGTCTTTTATATCACTCTTTTTTATATCATAATTTCCATTGTTATTAAGGGCTAATTTTGTAGCATTGTAAACGCTTTGGACACTTGTATTATCTATTTCGGCAGAAAAAATACCATTTATAAAGTTAACGACAGACTTACTCGTTGAGTTTAAATCTTCAGCTAAGCTACTATTATTTGAGCATGCAGATAGCACTAAAGCAGTTATCAAACATAGAGTTAGTATTTTCATGTTTTTCATTTTAGAATCTCCTAATCAAATAGAGCTAACCTAAATTTTACAATATATCTAGCTTTTTGTATAGGATACGCTTCTTTGTAAAAGCTATATAGCATAAAAAAATGTTATATTTCTGTTGATTATCAGAATGATAATGTTCTTTACGACGAACTTTAATTTTTATAGTTGATAAATTTGAGCTTGCTAGGAAATTTAGCTAACTTATTTTATTTTACTATAGATCATTAACTTAACAACCTTTAGGTGAGGCAAAAGGTACTAACAAACCTTGAAAAAGCAATAATAGACCCTATACTTTATCAAAGTGGTATTTAGGCTTTTGGAGAAAGGTTGTGTCAGCATATAATCAGTTTAGTGAATTGCTAGAATTTTTAAATAATAGAGTAGTTGGACAAGAAAATTTAAATAAACGTTTATTGATCGCTCTTTTAGCAGGAGGACATTTGTTGGTTGAGGGAGCTCCAGGGCTAGCAAAAACTACAGCAATAAAAACGTTATCAGAATGTATAGATTGCTCGTATCATCGTGTGCAATTTACTCCTGATTTACTGCCAGCTGACCTGACGGGCACAGAAATCTATGTGCCACAACAACAAAGTTTTGAGTTTCAATTTGGACCACTATTTCATAATTTACTTTTAGCTGACGAAATAAATAGAGCTCCTGCTAAAGTTCAATCAGCTCTTCTTGAGGCAATGGGTGAAAAACAAATAACTGTCGGTAAAAGAACTTATCCATTAGCAGATTTGTTTATGGTAATGGCTACTCAAAACCCTATTGAGCAAGAGGGAACTTATCCTTTACCAGAAGCTCAATTGGATAGGTTTATGATGTTTATTAAAATAGTATATCCAGATCCTAAAACGGAAGCTAAGATACTGGCTATTAGTCGTGGCGAAGCTTTAGGATATAAGTTTGAGTATCCTAGTATCACTCAAAGAGTAATTTTTACAGCTCAAAAAGAAGTACTAAATATACAGATGTCTCAGGCTGTAGAGGACTATATCATAGAGTTAATACTAGCAACTAGGAATCCAGCTAAATACAGTCAAGATGTAGCAAAATGGATATCTTTTGGAGCAAGTCCAAGAGGTACGATAGCCCTTGATCGAGCAGCAAGAGCTCATGCCTGGTTATCTGGTAATGATTTTGTGTCTCCAAGTGATATTCATGCTGTTATATATGAAGTTTTACGCCATAGAATATTGTTAACATTTGAGGCTGAAGTCGATGGTATAACAACTGATGATGTTATCACCAATTTACTCAAGGTAGTACCAGTTCCATAGAGGGTCAGCTTAAATGAAAAGCTATAAAGGTATAAAACCAGAAATCAGTGAGTTATTAAACTATCGTTACCAAGCAAAGGCTTTAAAGCTTTTTGCTAACCAAAGAGTTAATAATATAAATGCTGGTAGTAGCCTTTCTAAGGCGAAAGGTCGGGGTATGGACTTTGATGAAGTTCGCCATTATCAGGCTGGTGATGACATCCGCTTGATGCATTGGTCACTTACAGCTAGACTAGGTAAGCCTTATACTAAAGTTTATCATGAAGAAAAGGAGCGTACAGTATATTTTGTACTAGACCAGCGTAGTACTATGAAGTTCGGTACTAGAGAGTGTTTTAAATCAGTAAAGGCAACAAACACTCTGGCTTTAATGAGCTTTGGGGCTTTAGAAGCTCATGAAAAAGTCGGCGGGGTAGTCTTTGATGATAATGGATATAACTTTTATCCGGCTAAACAAAATAAAACATCTTTAGTTAAAATGTTTAATTTTATAATTTCTGAAGAAATTGAATACCAGACTAAATCTGAAGGTGGTTTAGCGACGGTTTTAAAATTTTTATATTCAAAAATACGTAGTAATAGTATAGTAATATTGATTAGTGATTTTACTGATTTCAATAGTGACGCTCAGCAATATCTGAAGTTTTTGGCTAGAAAGAATCAAATTATAAACATTTTTACTTATGATCCTATAGAAAAAGCTCTACCTACTTTGGGTCTTTATTATTTTAGTAATGGTAAAGAAAAAATTGTTTTAGATGCTGCGAATAAAAAACAAAATCAAATTTATCAAGATATATACAGTACTAGGTATACAGCTATAAAAGGTTTCTCCCATAAACATAAAATAGGCTTCATAGAAATAGCAACAAATGATGATTTGGTAAAAACCATAAATCATGGGATAGTTAACTATGCAAACTAATAATCTTTTAGATCAGTTAAGAGATATTTATCTACCTGCTAGAGTGTCTCAATGGTGGCCACTAGCATATGGTTGGTGGATCGTTATAGGTATTTTTGTTGTCGGATTAGTTTTAATAGCGTTTCTTTTTTATAGAAAGAAAAAACGTAAAATATACAAGCAATCTATTATAAACGATTTTAAAGCCACAATTCAAAAGACCCTCGAAAATAAACCTCAAGAAGTATTACAAGATATATCTATTTATCTAAAAAGAGTAGCACTGCAGAAATTTCCTAATGAAGATATTAAAGTGTTGCACAGTAAGGCGTGGATTGAGTTTTTAGATACTAAATTAGACAATCAAGAATTTTCTAAATCATCTGGTAGATTACTTACTGATAGCTATAAGCTACAAATTTTAGAAACTGCTGAGTTACAAGAGATAATCACAGTGTCAGAAAAATGGTTAAGGAGGGTTTTATGATAAAGGTCGAATACCCTTGGTTTCTAATATTGATTATTTTACCTGTCTTGGTATATTGGATTTTACCTAGAGCAAAAAAAGATGAGCAATTAGCTTTAAAAACCCCTTTTTTCAAGGAAATAAAATCGCAAATTACCGATGGTGGAAGTAGTAATTTTAGGCGTGCTAATTATCTAAAGTATCTATTAGGTATTATATGGGTGTTTTTGGTAGTTTCAGGATCAGGGTTGCAATGGTTAGGCAAACCAATGAATTTGCCACAAAGTGGTAGAGATCTGATGATAGCTATTGATTTATCTGGAAGTATGGCAATACAAGATATGAAAAAAGCTGATGGTCAAATGGAAAGTCGGTTTGATCTAGTTATGCGGGTTGCTAACCAATTTTTAGAGACCCGAAAAGGTGATAGGGTGGGATTGATACTTTTTGGAAGTAAGGCGTATTTACAAGCGCCGCTTACTTTTGACATTCCAACAGTTAAAAAAATGCTTAATGATTCAAGTATAGCTTTGCCTGGACCTCAGACTGCTATAGGTGATGCTATAGGTCTTGCTGTTAAAAAACTTATGCAATACCCAAACCAATCAAAAGCTTTAGTACTATTAACAGATGGTGAGAATAATTCTGGTTCATTACAGCCATTACAAGCAGCTGAACTTGCTAAAAAAAATGGTATAAAAGTATACACCATTGGTTTAGGTGGGGGGCAGATGATTATGCAA
Organism: Allofrancisella guangzhouensis; assembly: GCF_000815225.1. Lineage (GTDB taxonomy): Bacteria > Pseudomonadota > Gammaproteobacteria > Francisellales > Francisellaceae > Francisella > Francisella guangzhouensis. The sequence continues at coordinate 457,535 of NZ_CP010427.1, forward strand.
ACAGCATTTGGCCAAAGAATTATAAATACCTCGGAAGATTTAGATACTAATGTGCTTAAAGAGATTGCCAAAATGACTGGAGGAGAATTTTTTAGGGCTCAAAATAGTAAAGATTTACAGCATATTTATCAAGAAATTGATAAATTAGAACCAGTTGAATCAGATAAAACAGTAATCAGACCAGTTACTTACATTTACCCGTGGAGTTTGGGAGTAGCATTGTTACTAAGCTTTATTATGTCGATTATTTGGCTTAAACGTAGGAGAGGGCATAAAATATGATAATGTTGCATTTTTTACGTCCGTGGTGGCTTTTAGCTTTGATCCCAGCATTGCTTATTGTAGTTTTCTTATTTAAAGATTCAGCAAAAGCAAATAGCTGGGCTAAAGATTGTGATAAGCATTTATTAGATCATTTGTTAGTTGGGCAAGAGTCGAAAATCAAAAAATCATTGTTACCATTAGGTTTTTCATTAATTTGGGGATTAGCTATAGTGGCTTTAGCTGGTCCAACGTGGAAGTTTAAAGAGGCTGTTATATATCAAAAAAGTACCTCACGAGTGATAGCTTTAGATGTTTCTCAGTCAATGGATACAACAGATATTTCTCCAAGTCGCCTTGAACGAGCTAAGTATAAAATATATGACATCTTAAAGAGAATTACAGAGGGACAAGTTGGCATGGTGGTATTTTCAAGTGAGGCTTTTGTAGTTTCTCCACTTACTTCTGATGCAAAAACAGTAGAAAATTTGGTTTCAGTATTAAATACAGATATTGTTCCAGTACAAGGAAATGATATTGCTAAAGCTTTGCAAAAATCAGCGGAATTGATATCTCAAGCCGGGGCTACTGAAGGACAAATAATTCTAATTACAGATTCTACACCTACTGATAAAGCAATAAAAGAAGCTCAAAAACTCTCAAACAAAAATATAAAAGTAGATGTTTATGCTATAGGTACCCCAAAAGGAGGTATAGCAAAAGATAAAAGCGGTAACTATCTAAAAGATGAGCAAGGAAATATAGAATATTTTGGTGTAAATCTGCCAGAATTACAGAGTTTAGCCCAAGCTGGTGATGGTAAGCTGATTACTTTAACAGCTAATAATAATGATGTAAAAGCTTTACTTACAAGCATAAAAAATAATGCAGATACTAGAAAATCCGAGCAATTATTAGTAAATATGTTTTGGCAAGATGAAGGTGTTTATATAATCTGGGTACTAACTATTTTGAGTGCATTGCTCTTTAGAAGAGGTTTTTTGGAGAGAGTATGTCGTTAAAAAAAATAATATTTATTATGATTTCGCTATCAGGTTTGGCTTTAGCTAGCACATGGGATAATATGTGGCAAACTAAAGATCAACAAGGAATGAGCTATTTTGATAATGCAAAGCCTAAAGATGCAGCCCAAGCATTTGAAAATAGTCATTGGAAAGGAGTTTCTTATTACAAATCTGAGGATTACCAAAACGCATATGATGAGTTTAAAAAAGATAGCTCAGCAACCGGGTTGTATAACCAGGGAAATGCTTTGACTCAGTTGGGTAAATATAAAGAAGCTATAGATGCGTATAATAAAGCAATACAACAGCGACCAGACTTTGAAGATGCAAAAAATAACTTAGAAATTACAAAAGAGCTAGAAAAGCAACAGCAAAAAAAGAATAATTCTCAAGACAACAAAGACAACAAAGACAACAAAGACAACAAAGACAACAAAGACAACAAAGACAACAAAGACAACAAAGACAACAAAGACAACAAAGATAACAAAGATAACAAAGACAACAAAGACAACAAAGACAACAAAGACAACAAAGACAACAAAGACAACAAAGACAACAAAGACAACAAAGATAACAAAGATAACAAAGATAACAAAGATAACAAAGATAACAAAGATAACAAAGACAACAAAGATAACAAAGATAACAAAGATAACAAAGATAATAAAGATAATCAAAGTGATCAAGACCAGTCTCAACAAAATACAGCTGGTCAATCACGAGAAGATCAACTTAGCAAAAAAGAGGCAGACAAACTATTGTCCATGATAGATGATGACCCAGGTGGGCTTTTAAGACATAAGTTTGTAAGGGATTACCAAAGAATAATAGGAACTAGTCGTGAGAATTAATCTATTTAAAACAGTTGGCTTTATATTATTAATATTGTTTACATTAATTAATATTAGTTATGCTGATGTATCAGCAACTATAGATAGAACTCACCTTGAAAAGGGTGAAACAGCTCAGTTAGTATTACAATTAGATAACTTTAATACTAAACCGGATTTATCTGTATTAGATAAGGATTTTATAGTCTATAACACCAGTACTAGTAATAAAACAACAATTATAAATGGTAAGAAGAGTTTTCAATATGAAATGATAGTTACTCTAATGCCAAATAAATCAGGTAATTTAACTGTTCCAGCAATTAAAATCGGCAATCAAACTACCAAACCTATACAAATCAAAGTTGATGAGTCATTATCAAATGAAGAAGAAACTAAATATAATGACCTTTTTGCAATAGGTACTTTAGCAGCTACAAAAAGCTATGTAAACGTACCGGTGCTTTATACGCTTAAGTTTTATTATTCAAAACCAATATTAAGCCTTCAAGCTAAACCATTTCAGATTAAAAATTCTGAGATACGCCAGACTAGTCATAGAGTGGTTTATCAAAAAAGAGTTAATGGTAGAATGTATGATGTTCTGGAGGAAAGCTTGTTGATAGTTCCCCATAGTACAGGTAAGATCAACATCCCAGCTATGGTTCTACAAATTGCTACGCCCAATGGGTTTGGTCAGCTAGGTGCTAAAACAGAATACGTATCAACCAAACCTCTTAGCTTAAATATAGTACCTATTCCAGATAATGTGGATATTCAAGATTGGTTTCCAGCGTCAAGTGTTAGCTTAAAAGATAACTGGTCACAGGAAATAGACATTAAAGAGGGAGAACTTGTTACAAGGACTATAAAAATCACCGCAGATGGTGTTTTAAGTGATGATATTCCAAAATTGGAATTTGAATCTACAGATGGTTTTAATATATATGCTGAAAAGCCAAAATTAGAAGATATTGAAAATGGTGGCAAGCTTACAGGAGTAGCAACATATAAGATTGGTTATATGCCAATAAAACAAGGTAAAGTCACTGTACCAGAACTTAAACTTAAATGGTACGATGTAGATACTCATAATTCAAAAGTAGCTAAAATAGCTGCAAAAGAATTTAATATTCAAAAAGGTAACATTTCAAATATCAACCTTTTAGAGTCTTCAACTCCAGACACTAAAGTAATCTATAAAAAAATAGTAGATTCTTTTTGGCGGAATATTGCAATATTTTTTATTATTTTATGGGTTATTACTTTACTTTTGTTACTAAAATGTAAACTTATAAAAGTTAGACAATCATACCCTCGTGAAAATACTAAAAGTGTAGCACCCAAGAGATTTGAAATTCTAAAAGAAATAAAAAAAGCTTGTTCTAATAAAGATAATTTTGCTTTGCAAAAAGCTTTAATTAATTGGGCAAGCTTAAAGTTTGAGAAAGAGATCTTTTCATTATTAGATATAGCTGATTTTGTACCACAACTTTTGCCGGTATTGAAAAATCTTAATGCAGCAATATATGCAGATAAAAGTTTTAATCAACACGAAGAGTTATTGGAATTAGTAAGCAGTATAAATAAGAAGCAAAAAAGTCATCAATCTGCTAAATTGATTAAAGGTTTATACGAAAAGTAAAGTCTTAAGGAATTAATTATGCAAAAAAAAGATTGGAAATATTACTTAGGAGTGTGCTTTTTTATACTGTCATTTATACCGTATATATTAGTGTTTTGTGTTATGCCTTTTATGAATTTGTCAACTTCTAGTTATCTTGCTATATCATCGATATTGCTAGTAAGTGCAGAAAGTATATTTATTTTATCTGTAATGTTATTAGGTAAAACAATAATCTCTACAATTAAGGCTACTATTGCTAAAATTTTTAAAAAAACGTTTATCCAAGATAAGCCGATAAGCTACAAAAGATATATTATAGGTATGATAATGTTTTTTAGTAGTTTGTTGTATCCAACAGCATTGATAGAATTAATCCTTGTGTTTGATAAGGTTGATCATATTGGTAAAGTTAATATGATGTTTATATTATTTAGTGGAGATATTTTGTTTATAGGTAGTTTTTTTGTATTAGGTGGCGATTTTATAAACAAATTAAAATTAGCTTTTAAATACCAAGGTAATTAGTTGATTATTTGCTAAACTACTAAATAATAAATATTAGGTTTATAGTTTTCTATGAGAGTTGAGTTTCATGTTTTACAGATAGATGATCTAGCAAAGATTTTAGAGGTAATAGCTCGAAGAATTATCTCAGTATATGAGGCTGGTAAAACGGTAGTAATACTTGCCCCAGGAGTTATTGCAAAAAAGCTAGATAATAAGCTATGGCAGGCTGGAGAAGAGAGTTTTATACCACATTTCTGTGCTACTAATGCTAAAGATTACAATACATTTAGAAATATACCAGTGTTGATAACAGATAATATGTTTATTACATCAGGTTTTGACGAGCTAATTAATTTAATCGACATTCCTTTAGAATTAGAGAAAATATCTATAGGTAACCTTATCGAATTTGTGTATCAAGATGAAAACGTTTTAGGAGCTTCTCGCAAGAAATACATTTTTTATAAGAAGTTGGGTTTAAACATAGATACTATTAAATACTAAAATAGCTGTTAAAAGACTTTCCAAATAATTCTCTAAAAGGTTGTCTTTTGTATAAGTTTATTCTTTTTTGAGGTAGTGGGTATTTTAAAAAGATTTTGTAAAGATCCTATATGATGTGTTATTGGGTTTGTATTATTAAATACAGGAGAAGACATTTAATTTTGACATATAAATATTAACACTTTTATACTCTAATATTAATGCTATAATTTAGTTCTATAATTTTTTAGGTTAAGCAAATGAATTCTCTTATAACACCTCCAATACTATTTTTCTTTTTAGGTTTTATAGCAGCAATTTTTAAAAGTAATATTCATATTCCTAATGATATAAAAAAGTTTTTATCTATATATTTATTGATTTCTATAGGTTATAAAGGGGGATTTCAAATATATCATAATGGCATAGATACTAATGGTATTTTGGTGATAATAATTTGTATGTTATTTTCTTTTACAATGCCCTTTGTGTTATATGCTTTTTTACAGAAATGGATTTTAAAGGCAAGAACAGATTCTGTTTTGATAGCTTCATCATATAGTTCTGTAAGTGCTGTAACTTTTATAACAGCAATAAATGTACTTGTGGCAGATAGTGTAAGTTATGATGGCTATATGATAGTAGCTTTGACTATTATGGAGTTTCCAGCAATAATAGCCGGTACGATGATATATTATCTTTTTATCGAAAAAACAACAAAGACATCTCAACCTACTGTGTTTTTAAATTCTGTTAAGGAATCACTATTAGATTATTCTGTTATATTGCTTGTAGGAAGCTTGTTTATAGGATTTTTGTGTGGAGATAGTGGAAACATGGATATGTCACCTCTGACTTCTTCATTGTTTAAAGGAATGTTAGCGCTTTTCCTTTTGAGTATGGGAATTTCAGCAGGGGAGCAAATAGGTATATTAAAAAAAGCAGGATTTAAATTAATAGCTTTCGCAGTGCTAATGCCAATAGCTTTATCATTGCTAGCTATTTTGTTAGGTTCCATTATACATTTAGGTGAAGGTAATACTCTATTATTGGCGGTACTTTTTGGCGGAGCATCTTATATAGCTGTTCCAGCAGCAATGTCTGAAACAGTTAAAGGTGGAAATATAGGATTAATGGTTGCTTTAGCATTAGTTATAACTTTTGTTTTTAACATAAGCATCGGTATACCTATATATTTGGCTATTCTTTCTTAAAATATATTTATTAAAAAGCTTAGATTCTATATTTTCTTACCCAACCTTGCTAAAATTATCTCCATTATTTTTCCTAAAACTTATATAATAATTTACGGTTTTTATAAATGAAAGAAATGAATAAAAATTATAATCCTAAAGAAATAGAGCAGTCCAATTATCAGCAATGGGAAACTGCAGGTAAATTTGCTTGTGGTAATAGTCAATCAAAAGAAGCCTATACGATAATGCTCCCACCTCCTAACGTTACAGGTACTTTACATATGGGTCATGGTTTTCAAATGACTTTAATGGATATACTTACACGTTATAACAGAATGTTGGGTAAAGATACACTATGGCAACCAGGTACAGATCATGCTGGTATAGCAACACAAATGGTCGTAGAAAGACAAATAAATGTCCAAGGATTATCAAGGCATGATCTAGGTCGTGAAAATTTTGTCCGTAAAATTTGGGAGTGGAAAGAACTTTCTGGAGGTGCTATTACTTCCCAAATGCGAAGAATAGGAGCTTCACCAGATTGGGATCGCGAAAGATTCACTATGGATGAAGGTCTTTCTGATGCGGTTAAAAAGTGTTTTATCAAATTATATGAAAATGGTTTAGCCTACCGTGGTGAGAGGTTGGTAAACTGGGACCCTAGATTAAAGACAGCTGTTTCTGATTTAGAAGTAGCTCAAAAAGATGAAAAAGGATCACTTTGGCATTTTATATATCCTATAGCTGATAGTGATGAGAAAATTGTCATAGCAACAACTCGTCCTGAGACAATGCTTGGCGATATGGCTGTAGCTGTACATCCTGAAGACGATAGATACATGCATCTTATAGGTAAGATGATTAATTTACCTCTTACAAATAGACAGATTCCGATTATAGCTGATGATTACGTAGAAAAAGACTTTGGTACAGGTTGCGTTAAAATTACTCCAGCTCATGATTTTAATGATTATGAAATTGGTAAAAGACATAACCTACAAATGTTAAATATCTTAAGTGATGATGCTAGTTTAAATACTAGTGTACCAGCAAAATATCAAGGCTTGGATAGGTTTGAAGCACGTAAGCAAATAGTAGCTGATATGGTAGCTCTTGGTTTGTTAGACAAAATTGAACCACATGCACTAAAAGTGCCAATAGGTGATAGAACAGGTGAGGTTTTAGAGCCATACTTAACTAAACAATGGTTTGTAAAAGCTGATATACTTGCCAAGCCGGCTATAGAAGCTGTAGAGAAAGGTGATGTTAGATTTATACCGGATAATTGGAAAAATACATATTTTGCTTGGATGAGAGATATTCAAGACTGGTGTGTGTCAAGACAGCTGTGGTGGGGACATAGAATACCAGCTTGGTATGATGAAGTTGGTAATGTATATGTCGGTGAAAATGAAGTTGATATTAGAGCTAAATATAATTTAGATAGTAGTATTGTTATTAAGCAAGATGAAGATGTTTTTGATACATGGTTTTCATCAGCATTATGGCCGTTTAGTACATTAGGATGGCCACAAGAAACTCCTGAGCTTGCTAAATACTATCCAACCAGTGTGCTTGTAACAGGCTTTGACATTATCTTCTTCTGGGTTGCTAGAATGATGATGTTTGGCATGTACTTTATGAATGATGTGCCATTCAGAGATATTTATATTACTGGGCTTATTCGTGATAGCGAAGGTCAGAAGATGTCAAAATCAAAAGGTAATGTTTTAGATCCTGTTGATTTAATAGATGGTATTTCGTTAGGAGAGTTACTGAAAAAAAGAACTACTGGTCTAATGCAACCACAAATGAAAGCAAAGATTGAGAAAGCTACCAAAAAAGAATTCCCTGAAGGCATAAGCGCCTATGGTGCAGACGCTGTGAGATTTACTTATGCAGCATTAGCTTCCACATCACGTGATATTAGCTTTGATACTGCGAGAGTTGAGGGTTATCGTAACTTCTGTAACAAGCTTTGGAATGCTTCAAGATTTGTAATGATGAACCTTGGTGATTATAAAGTTTGTGGTAACTATGAACTAGGTGTTACAGATAGGTGGATCTGGAGTGTCTTAAATACTGCTGTTGCTGATGTACATAGACATCTTGCTAACTATCGTTTTGACCTAGTAGCAAATACTATTTATGACCTTGTATGGAATAACTATTGTGATTGGTATGTTGAGTTTGCTAAAGTTGCTTTGAAAGATGAGTCACTATCTCAAAGCCAAAAAAATGGTGTTAAATATACACTTACTAAGGTTTTAGAAAATATCCTTGCTTTAGCTCATCCGCTAATACCGTTTATTACAGAAAGTATCTATCAGCAGCTTAAGACTCATTTAGATAATGCTCAAGAAACAATTATGGATGTATCTTACCCTGTAGTTGTTCAAGACTTAGAGGCATCAGAAGCTGAAAAGGCTATCATATGGCTACAAAATGTTGTGACAACTTTACGTAACATGCGTAGTGAAGTTGGTATTAAACCATCTTTAGAAATTTCTTTAATTGTTAAAGATGTTGCAGATAAGGATAAAGAGTATCTAGCACAAACAGAAGGGTTTATAAAAGCTTTAGCTAAAGTCAAAGATATTGAGTTTAACGATAATCCGCCAACTTCTTTATCACAAATTGTTGAAGGGCTTGAGTTAAATATTCCATTAGCAGGGTTAGTTGATATTGAAGCTGAGAAAGCAAGGTTAGATAAAGAATTAGACAAGCTAAAAGGCGAAGTTGATAGAGTAGAGAAGAAGCTATCTAATGAAAGATTTGTCTCAAATGCTCCTGAAGCTGTAGTTGCTGCAGAGCAAGAAAAGCTTGCTAAGTATCAAGAGCTTTATGCTAAGGTGCTCAAAAAGAGAGATATTTTAGCTTAATTAGAGCCTCTTCATTAAACTATCATAACTTGGCCTATCTTGGTTTGTTATATCTTGAGTATAAACTCCTTTAAGTACTTTATTAAACTTACTAAAGTCTAACAACTTATTTAACTTAACGAACTTATTGTTTCTCCCTAATGATTCCTCAATACCCAAAAAGAAAATATCCATAACTAATAACATACAAATTACTGCTATTTCTATAGTTTACTAAATTTAACAAAACGTTTGATTATTAGTCCAACAGTCTTGAAAAGTAATTAAATATAGAAATAAACTTATAACAATGTTATATTTAAATTTTTATAAATAAAATTAGGAAATAACTTAATGTACAGAGATGAACTTAAAGAACTTATTCATAACATAAACAAAACTATAACTTGTAATAATGGGAGTTTGGTCTTATCTAATTATAATTTAGATAATGAAAAAATCATAAATATAGTTAAGGATATTAAGTATCCTCATTTAGTAACCTCTCTTAATCTTAATGGTAACGAAATTACTTCGAAGGGGATATATGAAATTGCTAGAGTCCTAAGTAGTTTGAAAGCATTAAACTTATCTGGTAATAAAATTGAGGATAATGGTGTAGAATTTATCACTCTCTATTTAAAAGATTTAGAATGCCTAACCCTTTCAAGCTGTGGTATCACTGAAGAAGGAGCGAAAGATATCTCTAAAAAACTAGTAAAGTTGAAATACCTTGACCTCGAAGGTAACGATATTGGTATTGAAGGAGTAGAGGCTATTGCTCGGGGGCTAAAAAAAGTAGACTCGTTAAAACTTTCTCATAATGGGGCTTTAAAAAATCAAATGGAGCTTTCTTACGGAGAAACAATAGTAAATGCTATACAACTTTTACCAAAAAGTTTAAAGACTTTAGGTTTTTCAGGTTACCCTAATTATGGTATGGAAAAAGTAGTTGTTAGATGTATTGCTTATTACCTACCAAATTTAGAACGTCTAGACTTTTCTGGCAATGCTATTGGTGATGAATGTTTAATACATATTAGTGGTCTAACATATTTGAAATCGTTGGATATTTCGAATAATGGAATTACAGATAAAGGTGTGGAATATATTAGCTCAAGGATGAAAAACTTGGTATCATTAAATTTATCTAACAATGGAATTACAAATAAAGGTGTGGAATATATTAGCTCAAAGCCGAACAACTTAGTGACATTAAAATTATATGGCAATAAAATAGAAGAGCTAAAAATAATTGATGAAGATGCTCATTTACACCTGGGCAAATTGAGGTCTCTAGATATTTCAGGCTATAAGATTTCTGATCGTTTAGCATATGTGATTGGCTAATACTTATACTTAGAATCACTATACCTCACTAAGTGTGAGATTATTGATTGCAATCTAAGAATAATCTTTAAGCAGCGAAATATAAAGACTATAAAATTTTTAGATTTATCGAATTGTACAAATATTTCAGATTTAAGTTTTCTTTTTGACCAGACTCAATTGAAATATCTAAATGTTTCGGGGTGCTATTTTGGTATTAAAAGTAGCCTTGAGGAACTTCGCAAAAGGATACCAAAGTTAAAAATAAATGGTGAGGATAGGCTATGTGGTTTTAGCTGTGATATTAATGGCTATTATGATGTTGATGATTATGAGACAGTTGTAAACTAAAATTATATGTTTCTAACCGCGTTAAAAATATTCTCAAACATTGAGAATTTTAGAATTGTATTCTCAATGTTAAAAAATAGTTAAAAGAGTACATTAAGCTTGCTAGGTTATCTAACTATGTATAGGTTTTTAGTGCCTAAAATGTCTTATGCTTGTAAAGACCATTGCTATACCAGCTTTATTTGCAGCGTCGATTACTTCTTGATCATTTTTTGAGCCACCTGGTTGAATAACAGCTTTTGCCCCTGCTTTGATACATTCTTCTAAACCATCAGCAAAAGGAAAAAAAGCATCAGAAGCAACTACAGAGTTTATAGCCCCAGCATGTGCTTGAGCTTTTTTAGCTCCAATTCTTGCAGAATCAACTCGACTCATTTGTCCTGCTCCAATTCCCACAGTTTGGGTATCTTTAGCATAGACAATAGCATTTGATTTAACATATTTGACTGCTTTCCAAGCAAACATTAAATCAGCCCATTCTTGCTCGCTAGGAGCTCTATTTGTAACTACTTTACAATCTTGTATTGTAACACCACCATTATCATAAGATTGAGATAATATACCACCGTGGATATTCTTGCTAATCATACGTGATGATTTAGTATCAAAAATTTGACCTGTTTCCAAAACTCTTAGGTTTTTTTTACTTGCTAATATTTCTAGCGCTTTAGGTGTGTAGCTAGGAGCTATTATTACCTCTAGGAACATTTTTCCTAATGAGTTTGCAAACTCTTCATCAACTTCACAGTTAAATGCAACTATACCACCAAATGCTGAAATAGGGTCACATGACAAAGCTTTTTGCCATGCTTGATAAGCATTTTCACCAGAAGCTATACCACATGGGTTAGCATGTTTAATAATTGCACAAGATGGTTCTGTAAATTCACATACCATTTCAAATGCACCATCTGCATCATTAATATTGTTATAAGATAATTCTTTTCCTTGTAGTTGTTTGGCATTTGTTATACTTATTGTGCTAGAGTTTGTAGAGTATACGGCAGCTTTTTGGTGTGGATTTTCGCCGTATCTAAGTACTTGCTTTAGGGTGCCTACAGAAAAAAGTTTTTCAGGGTATTCTTCTTTTAATTCTTTAGAAAACCAGTTGGCTATATGACTATCATACTCTGCTGTATGTGAAAAAGCTTCTAAAGCTAGTTTTCTGCGAGTCTCTAAAGTAGTAGAGCCATTGTTTTCTGCCATTTCTTTTATTATAATTTGGTATTGGTTTGGATTGGTTACAATAGTAGTATGTTTGTGGTTTTTTGCACATGAGCGAACCATAGAAGGTCCACCAATATCAATATTTTCTATACAAGTATCAAAATCTGCACCTGAATTTACAGTATTAACAAAAGGATATAAGTTAACTACAACCATATCTATTTCGCCAATATTATTTTCTTGCATAGCTTTGATATGTTGAGGATTATCTCTATCAGCTAAAATACCGCCATGAATTAGAGGGTGCAAGGTTTTAACTCGACCATTCATAATCTCAGGAAAAAGTGTATGCTCTGAAACATCCTTTACAGTTAAGCCTGCTTCTTTTAAAACTTTAGAAGTGCCATCTGTTGATAAAATTTCAATATCGTATTCAGCTAACTGATTCGCAAAATCTACTATACCAGTTTTATCTGATACGGATATTAAAACCCTTTTGATCTTTTCCATTACTCATTCCTTGTAAATTTAGAGTGTTTATAAAAACCGCTTTAGTAGTTATTATAACAATTTTGGCTATAAAAGAACTATACTTATAGATGCTTCTAAGCTTAATTGACTTGAGTTTTTGTGAATAGTCACTAAACCAACAGTTTTAGCGATTTATTTTACTTACCACGTTATGATCAGGAGAAAATACTTGATAATCAATAATCCAAAACCTCAAGGGTATAGGATTATAATAAACTATTACAACACCTGTTCTGGTATCTATAACCTTAACTTGGGTGTCTACACGTTTATTTGAAACATTTTGACTTAAATTATCTGCGGGGTCTATTTCTATTTACTAGATTTCGCCCGATCATATATGTTTGTTGATCTATTACCCCTAAATCTCTTAATTTTAAAACTGCCATGTTTCTAAAACTGCTATGTGACGTTGATAAAGTGAAATCTATTTTTCCTTCTCTTCTTGAAAGATTTGCAGCAAAATCATGCATAATTTCAGGTAGTAATTTTTTAACTAAATAACTGTTGGACATAACAATGCTTAAGTAAAAACTAATAAACGAATGGGGATTGCAATTATTAGGGCTTTTAATGTTATGCCCGTTTATATCCTTTAATTCGTTACGGAAAAAAACACGAACAGCTTGCTGAACACCACGTAAGTCACCGTCATTGACAGCCTCTAATATTTCTTTTAGTCTCTGGACTTTTCTTCTGCCTGTTTTACCATGGTGATTAAATATGCCTTTAGCTTGACCATTAAAATAGTTTAAGTAATTATCACAAGCTTGAATGACAGCATTTTTAGGAGATAGTACAGAATTGTTGTTACTCAACAAAAATTCTTCAACATCTATTGATTGTCGACAGGTAGGGCAACACTTATTGTGACTTAGCCATGTTTGTATACGGTTGTAATGAAAGTAATGATTATTGGTACATACTTTAGATACTAACAAAGGTGGTCTTAATTCTTTGTAACATATTACACATTCATCGAATAACATAATTAATTCTCTTTTTATAATTAATAATAAACTAAAATATTATATTATTTTATAATAAAAAAGTAAACTTTAAAGTTTATTTATATTAATTATTTATTTGGATTTCTAGATTATAGCCTGAATGTTTATATGATGGATTATATTTTTTGGTTTGAAGCTTTTCGAAATATTGAGACATGCTGATTGTAGCTTTTGATATAAGTTTCAAATCTTTTAAATGGCTAGATTCCACTAGTAAAATTAGTACTAATATATTAGTATATTAGACATCTAAATTTTAAATCTCAAAAAGTCCAAATAAATGTCAAATATCGTAATCGTTGGTGCCCAGTGGGGAGATGAAGGTAAGGGTAAAATAGCAGATACTTTAGCAGAAAAGTCAGATTTAGTTGTTCGTTACCAAGGTGGTAATAATGCTGGCCATACTCTTGTTGTAGATGGTAAAAAAACATTTTTGCATCTTATACCATCAGGTGTTTTGCATAAACACACTAAATGCGTAATAGGTCATGGAGTAGTGTTAGATCCAGTAGCTCTTGACCAAGAAATAACAAGATTATTAACAAATGGGGTAGAAATCTCTCCTAAGAACCTTTTTGTTTCTGAATCTTGCGTTGTTATTACTTCTTATCATAAACTCTTAGATGCGGTTAGAGAAAATAGTACTAGTGAGAAAATAGGCACCACAGGCAAGGGTATTGGTCCAGCTTATGAAGATAAGGTTTCACGTAAAGGTATAAAATTCAAACATTTATTTAACAAAGATCAATTAAGAGCAAGGTTAGTTAATAGTTTATTAGAAAAAGAAACTTTATTTAAGGATTTATATAAAGTTGAATACCCAAATTTAGAAGAAGAACTAGAGAGGTTATACACTTTAGGGCTAAAACTAAAACAATATGCAGCAGATACTTTTTCGCTAATTGATGGAGCTATTTCACAAGGTAAAAATATTGTTTATGAAGGAGCTCAAGGGGTATTGTTAGACGTTGATTATGGTACTTATCCTTTTGTTACATCTTCAAACACTTCAGTTGCAGGTGTTTATTCAGGTGCAACAACAGCAGGTCATAACTTAGATCATGTAATTGGTATTGCAAAAGCGTATACAACTAGAGTCGGTGAAGGACCTTTCCCTACGGAGCTTTTTGATGATATTGGTAAATTTATCCAACATAAAGGTGGTGAAATAGGTGTAACCACAGGTAGAATCCGTAGATGTGGCTGGTTAGATCTACCGCTTCTAAAGTATTCGGCTAAATGCTCTAATTTAACATCTATAGCTTTGACAAAGGTTGATGTGCTCTCGGGTATGGGCACTTTGAAAATATGTGTTGGTTATAATTATGAGGGTAGAGAAATCGATTGCGCTTATCCTGGTATTGATTTATCTAAAGTTGAGCCTATACTAATTGATCTAGAACCTTTTATTATACAAGAAAAAATTACTCAAGATAACATGCCAAAAGCTCTTAAAACATACTTAGAAATAATTCAAAAACATATAGGTATACCTATATCAGCAATTGCTTATGGTCCATCTAGAGAGCAAATTTTATTTTTAGAAGATTATTTTAAATAGGGTTAAGTGTAATGAGTTATTCTGCATATGATACAGATGTATACATAACTAGTGAAGAAATAGAAAAAGAAGTAACAAAGCTAGCCCAAAAAATAAATAAAGATTATGAAGGGCAAGAGCTTACTTTAATATGTGTCCTTAAAGGTTCATTTATGTTTTTTGCAGACCTAGTTAGGAAGTTACGTGTAGACTTAAGAACACAATTTGTGACAGCTTCATCATATGGTTCTGGTACTAAAAGTTCTGGTAAAGTAAATTCAACAGTAGAAGCTTTGAAAGAAGAGCATATTAAAGGTAAGAATATAATAATAGTTGAAGATATTGTTGATACTGGACATACTTACCATAGATTACTGGAAGGAGTTAAGAATTTTCAACCTAAAAGCTTAAAATTTGCGACTTTGCTATTTAAGCCAGCTAGGTTAGAAAGAGAGGTCATTCTAGACTATATTTGTTTTGAAATAGAAGATAAATTTATAGTTGGTTATGGTTTAGACTACGATGAAAGATTTCGAGAGTTGCCATATATAGGTTTAATAAAATAGTTCTTATTTTGTAAAGATTTTTAAGAAATCTAATTTTTAAGATTTTATTGGTTATAGAGTTGAGATTTTTCCATCTTTAGATTCTATGATTATATTTTTGATTTTTCTTTCTTTAGTTAATTTTATTGTTAATTTCTGTCCAGAAATAAAACTACATCCCATTTTTTTAGTACAGATTCTTTTAGCATCATCGAGTTGCATTTCTTGTAATTGTTTAGATGTGTCTTTTTCGTCTGTTTCAAGTTTGGGCTTATAATTTAATATATACTTATTGTTGGTTTGCATTACAAATACATTGCCATAATATATAAGTATGCCATTGTTACTGTTGTAAGTGGCTTTATCGGCCCAAATTGTAAGCGGATTATCGGATGTTTTGATTGAAGTATCTTCTTTTATATTAGGAATTTTAGAGAATACATTTCCATAGTATGTAATTACACTTGTTTTGCTGTCATACATGTTATTATCAGCGGTAATAATAAAAAAATTATACTCTTTTGGGATTTCATTTGTTGCTACTTTGTCTTCTTTTTGCAAAGGTGATTGATTGGAACCAGAAAAAATAGAGTTTTTATCATTAAGATTTGTGTTTGAGTACATGTTGGTTACAAAACCTAATAAACTCAAAATTATTACTGTAAATTTAGTTTGTTGCATAAATTTTTCCTTTAAAAGTGTTACGAAGGAATAACAATGAAATACAATGTTAAACCATAATTTATTTAAGCGCATTAATACAATGTAGCAAATTTTAACTTGATGAGTTAAAAATAACATATTTTAGAGCTTATGAACATTATTTACTCTATAAGTACTCCTATTTGATTATACTTATAAGTTCAGCAGGAGCCATATTTTTAAAATAATTATAAACGTAATTAATCTAAAACGTTTAGTAAATATGGTTATTAATGCCTATAATACAGCTATAGAGAATATATAGTGGATAGATTTATGAAAGTTCTAATAGTCGGTGCTGGCCCTACAGGTCTTTCTTTAGCTACAGAGTTAGCTTATAGGGGAATAGATGTTCGAATCGTTGAAAAAAGAAAAAATGCTTCTAATTTATCTAGAGCTATAGGTATCCAGCCAGCTACTTTAAAGAGATATGAACATTTAGGAGATATCACACAGAAGATACTATCTGAAGGTATACATATATCACAAGTAAATATTTTTCGTCATAATACGCTTCTAGTAAGTATAGACCTGAAAAAATATTTAGCTGACGATGAGCTTATGATTTCATTACCTCAAGATAGAACTGAGGCAATTATAGAGCAAAAGTTAAATGAATTTGGTAAGGAAGTTGAATATGGTGTTGAGCTAAAAAGCTTACACCAAAATGATGATGCAACAGTTACAGCAGAGTTTTTAAATGATGAAGGCGGGACGTTTGATTATGTTGTTGGTGCTGATGGTGCTCACAGTAAAGTCAGAGAGTTAGCAGGAATGGAGCAGCAAGGTTATGTACTTCCTGATACATGGCATATAGCGGATTTTTATGTTAAGTCAGAAAATATTGACGCAGCTACAGTTTCAAATACTAAAACAGGTTTGTTTTTTATGATGAGAATGGCTGATAAGAGATATAGAGTTGTTTCTAATCATGAGATTGATTTAAAAAACCTACCCTATAACTTAGAAGTTGAAAATATTTATCGCCAAGGCAGCTTTAAGGTATCTATCAAACAAGTTACTCAGTACTTTAAAGGAAATATTCTGCTTTGTGGCGATGCAGCACATACTCATTCTCCTGTCGGTGGTAGAGGTATGAATCTAGGTATAGCAGACGCATTTGCAGCTGCTGAGGCTATCGTAACAGGTGACTTAGAGAATTATAATGATAAACAGCAAGCTAAAGGTAAAGAGATAATCAATATGACTGAACGTGGTAGAAAATTTGTTATGTCTCAAAGTCAAGGTAACGCATGGCTACTCAGATTAGTCTTATTTATTTTATCTAAGTCGTCATGGCTACAGCGGAAATTTGCCAAAACTGTAGTCACTTTTTAGTGAGTAATTGAAGTTTATATATGCTAGAAAAACTTGTGTTTTAGAATACTTATAAGATATAAGCTACATATAATAGTTGTTATAAGAAAGCTAATAGGTATATCTATATAATATGCTGTAGCTACGCCTATCCAAACAGTTGTTATAGAAATCACAGTGCTTAGAAAGATTGGTTTGTAAAAGCCATCAACCCATTGTGTTGCAATTGCACCAGGACCTATTAACAAAGAAAAAACTAATAATATTCCTACTACTTGACAAGCCATAGATACAGTAACAGCTATAGCTATAAAAATAGCTACAGAAAGTAACTTATTGGGTATTTGTTTTGATTTTGCAAATACAGGATCTAGGGAAGATATAAAAAGTGGTCTAGCAATTATTGCTAGTAGAATAATCGTAAATATCGCTAACCCTATTAGCACATATATTTGTTCAATAGATACTGCTAATATATTTCCAACAAGTATAGTCATAACTGAACCAGAATAACCTGTTTGGTATAAGAAAAGAAAATAAGTACCTAAACCTAAGAAAAATGTCAAAACAATTCCTATAGCTATATCGTTTTTTTTGATTTTATCGCCAAAAGCTCCCATGAGTATGCCAGCTATTAGGTTGACCATTAACTGGCCTGTCATAGGAGAGAGATTTATTAATACAGCTCCAGCAGCGCCAGTAAGGCTGATATGCCCTAGGGCATGTGATGCAAATGATAATCTACGGATTATTACAAAAAAACTTATAATACCACACATAATAGCAATAACGCTTCCAGCAATAAAAGCATTTTGCATGAAAGTATAATTAAACACAGATATCCTCCTGTAGGCAAGGTAATTTATCACAGTAGTGACAAGTACCATCTTTAAAATGGATAAAAGCATCTAACTGGGAACTTATTTCTTTCATATCATGAGATATTATTAACAAAGTAATGTTTTCTTTTTTATGTATCTCTTTTAAGCTTGCAATAAATCTTTGTTTTGCATCAGGATCTAGATCTGAAAGTGGCTCATCAAGTAAAAGTATTTTTGGTTGATTTATCAGGGCTTGGATTAGATAAATACGTTTTTTTTGACCGCCAGATAAATCTTTAAATGGCTTTTTAATGTAATCTCCAGCTTGAGTTAACTCTATCAGATAGTTTAGTTTCTTTTTAAATTCTTTACTAAAGAAAGGCAATCCCCAAGATTTTGGTTTAAAGCTATATTTTATTAGTGTTAAACCGGAGGTTTTTTCTTCACAATTAATTTCATGCTCTTGGGGGATATAGCTAATAGAATTTATATCTAATTTTCTTCCATTTATGGTGATTTCCCCTGATATGGCTGGTATTTTCTTTAGTATCGTTTTAAAAAATGTTGATTTGCCGATACCATTTTTTCCAACTATGCCTACCCACGCATTAGTTGGGATGTTTAGATTAAGCGGTTGGCTTATAGGGGAGTTTTTGTAACCAATAATTAGGTTTGAGCATTTAATCATTTTATGTTTTCTTGTGGTTTTCTTTGGCTTGTTTTAATGCTTTTTCTGTGGTTTCTAGAGTTTCAATCATCCAACTTATAGCATCTTTATTCAATGGCATCGTTTCCGTAACTCCAACTATAGAGATATCATTTTCATGAGCAACATTTAATATATTTTTGGTAGTATTGTCTGTGACTTGTTTGTTATAAAATAGCACTTCTACTTCTCTGTCAGCAAAAAGTTTTTGATAATCTATTACCATTTTGGGGCTAGGTTCTGAACCATTCATGACAACCCATTGAAAATCTAAACCTTTCATATTTAAGCCAAGAGCTGTAGCCATATAACCAAACAAAGGCTCTGTTGCAGTGACTGGAGTATCCTTATATTTTTTATTAATTTCAGTTACAAGTCCAAATACTATTTTATATTTTTGGTTAAAAGTCTGGTAGTTTTTACTATATAAATTACTATTTTCTTTATCCATCTCAGAAAAAGTAAGCTCTAACTTTTTAGCCAGAGCTGGAAAGGTTTTTGGATCATACCATAGATGGGGATTAATACCTAAATCTGAAGTTTTTTCAAAATTACATAAATCCTCTACTTTAATTACTCTTGCATTTTTATTACTTTTTAAAATAGATTCAACCCATGAGTCATAGTCTGCACCGTTGTAAATAATCACATCAGCATCAGCTAAAAGTTTAGCATTTTTTACTGATGATATAAAAGTATGAGGATCTCCATCAGCATTGCTAATAATATTTGCAACTTCAACATTATTCCCACCGATCAAACTAGCAACACTACCATATTGGTTTTCGGCAGCTACAACATTGATTTTATCAGCAAAGATTAAACTATAAAATCCAGTAACTAGCAGTAGAATATACAATATTTTTTTCATTATATAATTTTATAAATAGCGAGGTTGATTAAAAATAATAAATTAAATAGGCATCTGAGTAAAGTACTATTACTAGCTTCTAGAATCTTTTATAAAGAAACCTATTATAAAAGAAAAAAACATTAGTAGAGGTATAATTACCATGGTTGTTTTAAATGCGAAAAGTTCCGGGTGTGATTGGCTTAGGTAACTGATAATTTCACCTGTTAGTGGTTGTAAGACTCCACCGCTAAGAGGTAAAAATAAATTCACTAAAGCTAGGGCTGTTGCAATGCTCGTTATAGGAACAGTATTTCTTAGTGCTGAAAAGTTAAGTACATGAACTGCTTGAACACCACCAAATAATAAGCATAGTAGAAAAACCATATATAAATTAGTATTTACGTATAGCAGTAGAATAACTACAACTACTCCTAATAAAGGAGCTATTATGAGAAGTTTTCTTTCTCCATCTAATAGACTAGCAACCATTCCCCATAGAGGGCTAAAGATAGCAACCCCTATAAAAATTAAAGATGTGCAAATACCAGCATTGTATTGAGAAAAACCTGATAACTTTAAATACTTTATACCCCATAAATCAGCAAATAACACTGTAGTGCCATATATGGCAAAACAGTATAAACCATTGAGCCAAATTTGTTTATTGCGTAAAACCTCTATCAAAATTACTAGTGAGTTAGTTTGTTGCTTCTTGGAATAAGCATTTTTAGAAAATTCAGGGTGAGTCTTAATTAAGAAAACGCTTAGTAAGAAAACAATAACTGAAATTAAAAAAACACCACTCATAATTACTGAAACGTTAAAATATTTCGATAATACTACAAGAGGTGCTGCTGATAACATTGCACCAACATATAGGAAAAATTGAGTAAGTCCAGTAAATAAAGGAAATAGTCGTGGAGGTAGCCAAAGGGAGATACTCTTAAAAGCGCATAAAAATGCAAATCCGCCTCCCAGCCCAGCAAGACTACGGTATAAAATAATGCCGTTAACAGAGGTAACTATAGATGCGATAAATATTGAAATACTAAAGATCAGTGTACTTATAATCATGATCCTTTTTATACCATACTTATCTACTAACATTCCTGCTGGTAACTGAGCAACTACATATGTTAAATAGAAGACCGAACTAGATAATGAAATATCTTCAGCAGACATATTGTATGGAAAGGCAGAAAAAGAATAATATAATGCTCCGCTAGAAGACCTTATGAAGTATTCTAGGGCATAGAAAAAAGCACAAATAAACCAAATACTTAACCCAAGGGCTTTTACTTTTTCTTTTAACATTGAAGCGTTCCGTTTTATTAATTTATATTTATTGTTATTTTAAGATTATTTTATTGCTTGGTTTTTATTTGGCGTTGCTGTGGGTGTTATTCTTGTATTATTTCCAGCGAATAAAATTGTTACTTCATCGCCTATATGAAGGTTTTTATCATTTTCTTGCAATACCGCAATTGTTTTATCATCTCTAAGTTGGATAGTAAATTGATAAGCTTCTGAAGATGTTAAAGTTTTTTCAGTTACACCGCCAGCAATACCCCCAACTATTGCACCACCTATAGAGCCTGCTATACGACCAAGTGTGCTACCACCGCCAGCAAGTGCGCCACCAAGACCTCCAGCGAACCCGCCTATTTGTGTACCAATATTATCTTGACCTTTGATATTAACTTTTTGGATATCAATAATCTTACCTTGTTCTACTTGAGAGACTTGTCCTATGGAATTAGCTGAATAGCTTGGTCCAGGGCTGCTACAGCTAACTAGAATTACAGATATAGTAGTTAATAAAATGATACTACAAATTTTCTTCATGAAATAAGTCTCCTAAATTGAAAGTTTATTTGCTATAGTTGCTACTCTTTTGCCTAGAGTTTTGCATATTTTAATTTCATCGTCAGATAGTGTTTTGTTGGGTGAAAATGTGTTTAAATGAGATGCCCCATACGGTGTCCCGCCTGTACGGGTATGCTCCAAAGCTTGTTCGCTGTATGGTACACCAACTATCAAACAGCCATGATGCATAAATGGGATCATCATTGACAGTAGAGTGCTTTCATGTCCAGCATGCATACCTGACGCAGCAGTAAAAAAACCTACTGGTTTACCTATTAAGTTACCTTTAAACCATAAATCGCTATGTTTTTCTAAGAAGTACTTAAGTGGTGAAGCCATATTACCAAAGTAAGCTGGGCTCCCAACTATTATACCATCACAGTTAGCAAGATCTTCTTTTGTTGCAAATAAATCTCCATTTTCTGGGATAATAGGTTCTATTTTTTCCGTATTGGCGGAAATATTTGGTACCGTACGGATTGTTGCCTCAGCCCCGGTAGATTCAACACCAAGAGCTACTGTATGAGCCATTTTCTTTGTACTTCCACTTTGGCTGTAGTATAGTATTAATATGTTTTTCATTCCCGTGTTTCTATGTTTATTGATGTTAGGTTGTACAAAAAATATCTGCTAGTTTTTAAAAACTATTGGATATGGGTCCTTAAAGAATATGTCCGTAAAGACTGTCCTACTGTAGCAGCATCTATGACTCTTATTAGTTTGTTTGCTATCGTACCAACTTTTTTTATTATAATAAATATTTTGAATGTTTTTAATGTATTTAGTTCTCTCTCGAGCAATATACAGACATTCTTATTTGATAATATGCTTCCGGCTACAGCTGCTACAGTACAGGAGTATATACTAAGTATTTCTGATAAGATAACTTCTTTACCAGTGGTCTCTGTATTATTTCTTATGTTGATTATATTTTTAATGATTAAGAGATTGGAAATTACTTTGAATAAAATTTTTTATGTTAAAAAAGCGCGTCCAATGGTACAGAGCTTATTGGTATATTGGGCACTAATGACAATGGGCCCATTGCTGTTAGGGTTTGTTTTTATTTCTAGCACATATATACTATCCATGACATGGTTTTTTAATGGGATTGGTATTAAGCAATACTTTTTGAACACTTTGTCTTTAACATTCTTGACAGCAGGTTTTTTCGTAGTTTATAAGATACTTCCAAATACTAAAATCAACTCATGGATAGCTTTTGTAGTTGCTTTATTTGTAGCTATGGTTTTTTTTATAGCAAAAAGGATATTCTCATTATATATGATATATGTGCCTACATATTCAGTTATTTATGGCTCTTTATCATTAATTCCAATATTCATACTATGGGTATATGTAACCTGGCATATTACCTTATTAGGCGCTGTTATGATTAGAGCTATACAATATATGAAAATCACTTTGGACTTCAAGAAAGAAGTTAAAAGAGATGATTTAACTATAGGAGTTAATGTTCTTAAAGAGCTATATCTGGCTCAAAAGGAGCAGTTGGATGGGATATTAATAGATGATATTTATAAAAAAATGTCTGTAGCAGATTATGATAAGGTGAAAAAAATACTTTATGCCTTAGAAGGTAATAGCATTATCCGAATGGATGCAAATGATAGGTGTTTTATCAATTGTGATATATTTGATATTAGTCTGCGTCAGGTGTATTTAACTTTTAATCCAACATTGAATTTTAAAACGAGTTCATTTAGAAAAATTAATAGTATAAAGTCACAGCTATATAAAAGTCTTGATGCTAAACTATACGAATGTTTTTAATTAGAAAGGTAGGTTAAGATGTTTTTTCACTTTCTTGATTATTTTGCTTTAATAGTTAATGTATTGTATACAATATACCTTGCTAGACTAAAGGTGTGGTCATGGTCTTTAGGAATAGTAGGAGCAATAATTCTTTTAGTTTTATTTGCGTCTAAAGAGGTTTATTCGCTTGTATTGTTACAATTAGTTTACGTGATTTTTTTTAGTTTTGGCTGGTACAAATGGTATAGTCAAGGAGCCAAAGGAGAGTGTCAAACTGTTAAATGGATGACCATAATCGATTATCTACACTATATACTTTATACAGTAGTGTTATGTTTATTGTGTTTGGGATTTAATTATCTTACACACTCAAGTGATATTATATCTACGGGTATTCTAACAGGTATAACGTTTATGGCTATTATTATGACAATACAGAAATTTATGGAAAATTGGATAGTTTGGATAATCTCAGACTTGTATTTTGTTGTAGTAATGTATCAACAAGAGTTATATGGTCAAGTTATCCAAAACTTTATATTTTTTCTTACAGCAGTGTATGGATTTTATTATTGGTCCGCTAACATCAAGGTTTTGAAAAACTAAGATATGATAGTGAAAGTTGCTTTAGCAGTTCCACCAACCTATTTATTAGACTACAGGGTCGATGAGCAAAACGTAAATTTATTTGATAGGGTTTTGGTACAAGTTGGTAAGCGCCAACTTATAGGTTTTATTGTGGTTAAAAATGTCACAGTTAACTATGAAATTACGAAAATAAAACCAATAATTAAACTGCTTGATAAACCTATAAGTTTACAAATGCAAAAAATTATTCAATGGGTGGCTAATTACTATTGCTCTGATCTTTATAGTGCAATACGTCTGGCATTGCCAAATGACTACTTTAAACATGAGGTTATTACACCGAGCCAAGAGGTTTCTGTTTATATTGATCAAATTAAGTTGCAAGACCATAAACCTACACTTAAACAGCAGCAGCTATTAGCAAATTTTAAAGAAAAAGAATTAATTAGCCTTGAAGAGTTGAAAACTTTAGGATCTGTTCATGTTATTAATGGGCTTTTTAAAAAAGGGATTTTGATAAAAAAGATTCAGTTAAAAAATTTATTTACAAATGCTAGTGAAAATGATTGCCCTAAGAAGTTAGCGGTAGAGCAGCAAAAAGCTGTAGAAACTATTTTAAACACAAATGCATTCAAAGTTTTTTTACTATATGGTGTAACAGGTAGTGGTAAGACAGAAGTTTATTTACAGACTATCAGTAAATATCTAGAGAAATTAAAGCAAGTTTTAGTTTTGATTCCAGAGATAAACCTTACACCACAAACCGTGAAAAGGTTTAAACAACGTTTTAATAATAAAAAAACTGTTGTGTTGCACTCTAAATTAAGTGAAAAAGCACGTTTGACTAATTGGCTTAACATAAAAGAGGGTAATGCTGATATTATAATCTCAACAAGAAGTGGTGTTTTAGCAGATTTTAAAGACTTAGGTGTAATCATTGTTGATGAAGAGCATGATAATTCATTTAAACAACAAACTAGCACCATACGCTATAATGCACGTGATCTAGCTATATTCAGAGCAAAAGAGCTCAATATATCTATTATATTAGGTAGTGCTACGCCTTCTATTGAGAGCTACTATAATGCTCTAGCAGGAAAATATAAGCTTTTACAGCTTAAAAATAGAGCTCTTAATAACTACTTAAATGAAATAAGGCTTTTGGATTTAAAATCAAGCATTGTAGATAACGGTATAAGCAATACTCTTTTTTCTCTTTTAGAAAAAAATATTAATTCTCATCAACAGTCATTAATTTTTATAAATAAGCTTGGCTTTGCAAAAGCTTTAGTGTGCAAGGTTTGTGGTGATGCTATTGAATGTAAAAAATGTGATAAACCTTATACATTACATACTCAACCATATCAGTATTTAGAATGTCATTTTTGTAGTACACGTAAGCCACTAGTTGTTGTATGTTCTTCTTGTGGAGGAGAGTTGTTTACTTATGGTGTTGGAACTGAAAAAATACAGTCTAGGCTAGAAGCTAGATTTCCTTATAATAAAATTATCCGCTTTGATAGAAATAATATCAAGACTATAAATGATCTTAACGGTATAAATAAAATGATTAATTCAAATATGGTTGATATTGTAGTAGGTACGCAAATGATAGCTAAAGGTCATGATTTTGAAAATATAACTTTAGTAGGGTTGGTAAATATAGATGCTGGTTTGTATAGTGCAGATTTTCATGCTATAGAAAAAACAGCTCAAACGATTATTCAAGTATCAGGAAGGGCAGGAAGAGCAGATAAGCAAGGATTGGTGTTACTACAAACTTACCAGCCAGAAAATAGACTTTTGCAACTATTAGTGAGTAAAGGTTATTTGGAGTTTTTGGATTACTTGTTAGAGCAAAGAAAATACGCTAATTATCCACCGTATACTTACCAAGCTCAAGTAATTGCAGAATCCAAAAAGGAAACAGATATTTTAGAGTATTTAAACACTTTATATGGTCAATTATCTTTTGTTGGCGATATTACAATATCAAAACCTCTACCAGCGCTGCACTTAAAAAAGAATAATATTTACAGGTATAGTTTGTTGATGACATCACAGTCCCGTAAACATATAAATACTATAATCAGATGGATAAAAAATACTACAGAAACTCAACCACCGAAATCGATAAAATTATATTTTGATATTGACCCAATAGAGTTAGGGTGAGCTACCCAACGGCTAAAGACAGTTGGGATTTCTACCTAGATATGATTAAACCATTCCTAATTTATTAAATTGTATTCACAATGCTTATTGAGAGCCATATTTTTGGCATAAAGTTGAAAATTTATTGTGGTATTGTTGCAGTTCTGCATATTTATCTTGGCGTTTTTGCAATTCAATCAACCTTTCTATTCTACTAATTATATTGTTCCACTTTTTGGTCAAATCATTGTGTAAAGATTTGTTAGTATGTATAATTTCTTCAGCTTTAACAAGTTTGTTTTTGATTATATGTAAGTTATTCTGATGATTTCTATACTCTACGTTATCATTGACATAAACGTTTTGATATTCACGCGATTCAATAGTTTGCCTTTGAATTTCGTTACCTGTGGCGTATTTAGATTTTTTCAATTGTGAATATTTATTTCTATAATCTAAAAAACCTTGATCATTGATAGAAATTCCGGAATTCTTTTTTATATATTCATCCAAATCTTTATCTAAAAGTTCTAGTTTACTTTTTATATCGTTAAAAGATTTTTCAAGATTTTGTATGGATTGCATTTTTCTTGAATATGTATCATAATTTTTATCAAAATTTAATCGGTTATCACTTATTTTTAATTCCACACTCTTTAATGAAACTTCATCATTTTGTTTTTCTTTCATAATAGTTAGTTGTTCAGACATCAAGTTGTCAAGAGAAAGAATAATTGAAGATAGTTTGCGAAAATGATATTCAATTGCAGCATCTTTAATTCCCGTAACATTTTGTTTGAAAACTTGCGCCTGTATGCTATGCTTTTTATTTACGATCAAACTTAGAGCTTCATTGCGAGTGTATCTCAAGTATTTACCATTTATTTTTAAAAAATTCTCCCATATCGGAATAATATCTTGTACGAACAGTATTTTACTTTTATCAGTATATGATGATCTTAAGTCCTCTATTCTTTTAAAGGTATCTTTGTATTGTTGAACATCACTAGATCTATATTGCTCAATATTAAATATACGCTTTGCATATACACATTGTAACCATTTTATAATTATCTGACTAAAGAACGAGTAATATTCTTTATTATTATTTTCGTTTATCTCAAGAACAAGATAAATAAATATATTATTAATTGCTAATAAGATGTTAGGCACAGGAGATACTTGATTGAAATTTACTCTTATTAAGTCATTACTTAATCCAGATATTATATCATGTATTGTGTAAATAAAGGTAAAAGCAGCAAATATGGGATCTAAGAGATTGTTTTTCAGACTAGGAGTATTAATAGCATCTTTTGATATTGCAATTGAAGATGGATGGAATTGAGAAAGATCCGACATGTATATAGCATTTTCTAATTTTTGAGATGAATATATAAAATCGTTTTCCAAACGTTTTAATTTTCTAATAGCGTTTTCTAGTGCCGTACATGATGATTGTTTATTAGATTTAGGACCGTTACTCCTAACATTAAGTGCCTGGTTAAAACCAATATCGAGCTGGTTAATTAATTTTATGCATGATTGGTTCAATTTTAAAAGAGATTTGGTATGATGATATCCAAAATTTTTACTTGAAACTTCTTCATATCTTAAATTTATCTGCTCTAATATGACAGGGTTTACCATCTCCAAAGTTTTTCTGTAAGGTTCAAATTCTACCATATCCATTTACCAGCCTTTTAAATTTAATAAGTATTAGTATTAAATAATAACACAACACATTCAGGATTGTATCAATAAAAGTTAATAAATAATTTTAAAATGGTTTCAAATGTAGTCTATAAGTATTGTATAATTATTATATCAGCAAATAATTTATTGGGTAAGACTATGAAAAAATGTTTAATTACTTTGGTCGGAGCTTTAGCAATTCTATCGCCAAATACTTATGCAAATAGCATCAATAAAGATACAATTCTTTTTGTTTGTGGAGGAAATACTGGTCGTAGCGTTATGGCTGAGTGGTATACAAAACATATATATAGCGATGTGGATTCTTTTTCAAGAGGATCAGGAATTGACCCTAATGATGAAGTAACAACAGAACCATACGCTGAAGAGCTTATACTTAAAAATAATGACGCAACGAAAGAAGAGATTAGTTTACATCGTGCCACGCCAATTGCACTTACTGATATTTATAAGGCAAATATTGTTCTTACAATGGGTGCTAAATACAGCGATAGACTGAAGAATACTATTGATAGAGAATGTTCTGATTTTAACTTAAATTATTCGGGTAGAAGCTTTAATAAGAATCAGTGGATTGCAATGTGTAATGATAAAGATCAATTAAAGGCAAAAATATATACTTTAATTGGATGTGCCACAGGAACAGATGGAGATATACCTGACGCATATGGACAAAATAAAGAATTTTATATTGATGTTAGAAACCAAATTACTCAAAATATAGATGAAATTATTCCTACTTATATTAAAACTGGTCAATGTCCATATCCAATAATAATTCAAAAATAAAATAAAAAACTTATTTTTATTTAATCGCAACATATCATAGAGATTGTCGAAATGGGTTTGTTAAAGTACAGTAAATAACCTCAGCATCTGTTATAAAAATTAATAATTCGGTTATATTTTATATGAGTTTTTTCTATTTAATTGTGTAAATTCATTATATGAACTTCTTAAGTTATAAATTTTCACGGAGTAAAATAAGGGTAATAATTATGTGTTTCTAATTTATCAAAATATCGCCTTAACTTGTTAAAATAACCATAGATGAAATAGCATTTTTAATTTGTATTATCTCATGTAATAATTAAAGCTAAAAAGGAATGATTATATGTCAATTAACAATAGCGATATGGTTGTTCATATTATTTATGGTGATCATGTATCTACTAAGAACTTACCTAATTTATCTCCTGACGACTATATTCAATCACAAATCGAAACAATAAAAAGTTATGTTAATACTCTGGTGCAGCATAAAGTAGGACAAAGGCATTTAGTAGTTTGCCCTGAATATTTTTTAACTTATAAAGACAGTGATCATTCTGGCTCCACAAAGGAGGAGTACAAGAAATATCTTATAGGATTTTCAAATATTCCACCATATGTTATTCTAGTCCCTGGTACATGCGTTCGTAAAAAACCAGTCAATAGCGCCTACGATGATCTTCTAGACCTCCACACTAGTTTGGTCCAAAAAAAGGATAAAGATAAGGATGAAACTATTTCACAACAAATACAAGATGTTGAGAAACAACTTTATAATCATAAGCCACGTTTAGTAAATAAGTATCCGCAGTTAAATTCACTAGCTAACTACCGTTATCAGGTTTACAAAAACGCCTTTGATGATAAAAGATCTAGTTTACAAAATACTTATGTGGTTAATAGGGTAAGTAATTCAGATACTACAAATTTTATAAAAAATGAATATAGTAAATTTGATGTTAATAATATTAAGAAAATGAATTTCGTATTTAATACCTTGAATGTCATTTATAATAAAAAAAATATATATAAGTATAATAAACGAAGTTTCTGGAACGAGAAAAAATCGCAAGTTGATTCAATTTATATGCCTTTTAATTTGAATTATGGTAATACCTTGATGATTGATAATAAAATGAATTTTTCTTTTGAAATCTGTTTCGACCATAATAAAAAAATTCGTTTTAATGATATAAAAAATAATAAAGCAAAACCTTCAGATTACCATATAATTTTATCTGACGCTGTCAGTAATCATTTAGATACTTACCTAGCTCCATATCTTGTTCACAGTAGTACAGATAGTCGTAATTCAGGACTTTTCGTTTGGAATAAAAGCTCTTATGTTAAACATCATCCTTGTTCATATGCATCAATTTCAAATAGCATAACTAATGCGAAATATAAAGTTAAAATTCATTATTCTTACTCTTATACAGACAAACAAAATCTAAATAATAATATTAATTTGTTATTTTCGGCTTTAAATAATAATGATGTAAAAACCATAGCTGATTATATTAAGCGAGTCTTATCTGTAAATCTTAGTCATTTGGAAAAAGAGAAAATTTTAATGGCAAAAGGTAGTGATGGCACCCCAGGGTTACTTATGGCTCTGAATAATGGCCATGCTGCAGCTATTGAAGCGTATATTGATGGTATTAAAAATATACCTATGATCAATAAAGACTTACTTTTAGCTGCAAAGCGCAATGATGGTAAATCTGGGTTATTTATGGCTTTAGAAAATGGCCATGTTGAAGCAGTTAAAGCGTATATTGAGGGTATTCAAAATGCAACAAAAGTTAATAAAGAAGTACTTTTAGCCGCAAAAGATAGTAATAACACACCTTGGTTAAGTCGTACATTACAAAATGCTACCTATATGGAAGAGGTTGTAGCACAATATTTACAAATTGAGGATACAGATCAAAAGATTGCGCACAGTATAATGTCAAGTATAAAAGGGTCGAGAAAAAACTTAAAAAATAAGTTATTAGAATGGTCGAGGAATTATAATCCAAATCAGATTAAATTGAAAAAGAATTACAAATTACTTATTAGTCTGCTTTCTCAGCATAGAGCAACAATTTTAAAAGTCGGGATTTCCGATTCGGTGAAAGAGCTTGATCGCATTAGTCATTGGCAGTGATAAACAATTCAATCAGTCAGCAATTACTACTACTGTAATATTGGTAAAATAAAAGCCCATAAAAACTATAAATAAATATCTACTGAATCTGTTCTATTAAAATTTAGGTTTTAAATAATTTTTTACCTAAAGTTATACTAAGACTTGATCTTAGTATCCAAAAAAACATAGCTACAATAAATGTAATGGCCAAATAAACCTGTATGGGTAAAGCCTGTGAAATATAAAAAATCTAACCTAAGCTTTAAACTATTAGCCAGATTTCTATCATTTAGACTATACGATTGACCTAGTAATAATAGTAGTAGAAATTAAACTATTTACTCAACAGTCTTAATAAGTTTACTAAAAATTATGCCGTATAGTGTAAGTTTTGATAATTAGAAAATGCCTAGTTTATGGCCAACTCACTCTAAAACTAACATGTCAAAAACCATCTATATCCTATCAAATTCACCTTCTATGAAAAAGCATCCTTAATTTGTACCATCAATCTGATGAGATAACATCACAATGGAGGACGTATTGTATGGTGGAAACAAGAAGTAATGCGAATAATAAAAATAAAACTTCTTTTCATAAGAAAACACTTAATAAATATTTTCCTTCTAATAAGATGACAACAGGAATTAAAAATTCCCAGTTTGCTACTAGACCCCATCAACAAACATTAAATTTACATAAGCAATATTCTACAGATAGTATTGTAGAAGAACATGATGGTATAAATATAACAAGTCGTCCCATGACAGCATGGAATCGCCAACACTTGGGCAACCCTTTTGACCAGTCTCTTATAAGCAACAGTCCTCAATCTAGAGATTGTGAAGTTTCAATAGGGGTAATAAGTACTGAAGCAGTTCCAAACTTCGCTAATAGCAGTTGGGGCAAATTTGAAAAAAAAGATTCTAGAGTATTAGATATTAACAATAAGAGATTAGAAACTCCTCGGGGTAATATGCCATTTAATAGTAGCCTTACGAAACCCGTGTTAATTCAACAAAAAAATTTAGCTGGTATTGAAAGCCTATTGAATACTGTTTTTCACAGTCACAATACCCCAGAAAATATTGTTTTCATTGAGACTAGTCCAGATCTGTTTCCTGATAGAATCAAGATTAAGCCTAATATGAATGAATATACTTTCAGAAAATTTGCTACCATTAAAAATAGTGATAGCAGACAAAGCATGACCTCTTATGAACGTATAGATTGTGAAGGATGGACAAAACATAACGTTATAGAAACGAAGGTTGATAATATTAAGACTAGTTTTATAGCTATAGAATCCAGGTTCATAGACACGCTATTTCCAAACAAAATATATGTGTTTATAGAATTGATCGCTCATATTCCAAATAAATTAAAGGATAATCCTAACAAAGTTTTTTATCATATTAAGAATGATATATGTCAAAAGATTAAGAGTAACCAGTCTTGCAAAGGTATTCTCTATCCTAATTTCTGGAATCCTGATCCACTCAATTTCCCAGTTTATTGTGATGAGGAAAGGATTATAGTCAGAGTATCCGGTGATACTAACTTTAAGAAAGAATACCAAACTTTTGGTGCGGGAACCTTTAGAGGGTATGGTATTACGAATGCTTCTCCTTATTTTAATACTTTTAAGGGGTCTGGAGCTGATGATAATGTTTTCATGCAAGCGATGAAGCTCACGCATAGTGATCATTACGTTCCACGTCAGGCAAATTTACTCCAGCCTGTCACAGCAAGACAAGGAGTATTAAATGGAGGTAAATTAGGCATAGACCACCCTAGTTTTAATGTAACAGCCACTGTTCATGGTCTTAAGAGAATAAGGCAGGTGGGAAGTGTTTGGGAAATAGTTTAAAAGTTAAGAATATTTTCCTATTTTTCTTTTTTATCTATCTTGCTAGCAACGTAGCAGCCAGCACTAGTTGCTAAAAATGCCGATATTATCCATGCTAAATAATACATATATTTTCTCCTTTGGTTAGTACATTTCTAATGAATTAGCTTTAATCTCTTCGGCAGATGTTCTACGACCATTAGCCCACATTTTCTTATATACAAAAAACGTATAACTAAATATGATAGGCAAAATTATAATAGCAGCACATAGTATCCCTATTAAAGAAGTTTGACTACTACTAGCATTCCAGATTGTTAAACTGTATTGATATTCACCAGCATTAGAGACCATAATAAATGGAAATAGTGTAAATCCAACAGTTAACACAGCACCTAATATGGAAGCAGTACTTGCTAAAAATGCAAACCCATCTTTATCTTTTTTATTAAATTTTATTACAAATATGGCACCAATTATAGCTAGTATCGGAGCAAACCACATCCAAATATGCGCATGGTTAAAATTATAATACCAAGAATAATTATTAGTAACAGCACCAGATGTGAAAGGGTGATGCAAAGCGTCAGACATATTTACCAGGTTTGTACTTGGAGTATATTGATAACCAGGGATAAAATTAATCCAGATACCTGCTACTATAAATAGTAGTATATAAGTCATAGCTGATACATTAGTTACCTTTCTAAATCTATCTCTTAATATACCTGCTGTCCTTAATTTTGCATAAGCAGCACCATGCATAAGAGCCATAATTAAAGCAAATACGCCAAATAATAAAGCAAAAGGTGATAGTAAATGAATCAACGTAATCCACATGGATTGGTATTGTCCATTTACTATTGCACCATAAGTTAATCTTGCTGTGTCATCATAAGCTATAGGAAAGCCTAAATATAAATTACCAACAGCAATACCCATTACAACTATTGGGATTATGCCACCTAAAACTAGCATCCAATCCCAGAAGTTTCTCCATTTTGGGTTATCAACTTTTTTTCTGTATTCAAAAGCTGGTGGTCTTAAGAATAATCCCCATAATACTACTAAAATAGCAATATATAGACCAGAGAAGCTAGTAGCATATACTTGAGGCCATATTGCAAAAATTGCCCCACCTGCTGTGATAAACCAAACTTGGCTTCCATCCCAAGTAGGACCAACAATGTTTATGATAGCTCTTTTTTCATAGTCACCTTTACCTACAAATTTAGCTAGAATCCCTACGCCAAAATCAAAACCAACCGTAGCAGCTACTAAAAATATCAAAGCCCCTACAACTAGCCAAGAGATAACTTGTAAAATATCTAATAACATTTATTTACCTCTCCTTATTTATCTTGTTTGTTTTGTTCAAAATGGTATTTACCAGTTCCTAGTGAACTAGGGCCAAGCTTAGCATATTTGAACATTAAAAATAGTAGTACAGCAAACAAAGCAGTATCTATCAGCAAGAAGATTGCCATAGATGTTGCTACATCTATAGAAGTTAAAGCAGACGAGCTAATGCTGGTTGGTAGTTCATTATATACTGTCCAAGGTTGACGTCCGTGTTCTGTTACATACCATCCTGCTAAACATGCGATAAATGGTAGAGGTATTGACCATGTCATAACTCTTAAGGTAAACCTAGTAAAAGCGTTGCTAGTTAGAACATTTCTAATTAGTAAAATTAAACCAACTATTATTAGTCCAAACATAAAGAACCCTATAAACACCATCACTCTGAAGCTCCAGAAAACACTAGCAACGTCAGGAACCATATTTGTAGCCACTGATCTAACTATCTCTGGGTTATTAGCAGCTTTGGTAATAGTTGTAGAATCAGCTACACCATATTTTTCTGTAGCTACTTGTGTTAACATTTTACCAAAACCTATGTATCTTTGATATTCGGGGTTATTGTAATATTTATAGTTGCTGTTTGGTTTATCGTCGCTGTGACCAGATTCTCTCCATTTTAGAAGATCTGCATAAGCTAAACCACCTTGTTTTATCATCACTAAAGCAGAAGGAACTTTTTCATAGATACTAGGATTAGCAGCAGCTTGATCTGGTGAAACGCCAGCAGTCGTGCCCGTTTTGATATTCCTGTAATAAGCAAAGTTTGGATCTCTAGTGCCATCAGCTGCCATTTTCCCGTATAGTATCGCTTTAACGCCAGGTATTTGTACATCTGTAGAATGTGTTGCTATCAATCCCAATACAGCTGGAATTTCGACAGCGTAATTGTTTTTTTGTTCTTTTTGACTTGGTAAAGCTACAGCATTAAACGCAGCAGGAGCTTTTGAGGTTTCCCATTCTGCTTCGATAGCAGCCATTTTTAAAGGTTGTACTTTAAAAACATCAACACCGTTTGCATCACCAAAAAGTATCGCAACTATACATGTCACTAAGCCAAAGCCAAGTCCTATACCTAGAGACCTTTTAGCAAAAGCTAAATCGCGACCTCTAATTATATAGTATGCACTAATTCCTACAACAAACATTGCTGCAGTAGTATAACCAGCGGTCATTACATGACCGAAGTTAGTTTGAGCAGTATGGTTTAAAAATACATCTAATAAACTAACTGTTTCCATTCTCATAGTTGACGCTACAAACTCAGAACCAACAGGGTGTTGCATGTACCCATTTGCTACTAAAATTAGAAGAGCTGAGAAGCTAGATCCTATAGCCATACAAAAAGTAGATAATAAATGCTGTTTCTTTGATAGCTTATCCCAGCCAAAGAAAAACAACCCAGCAAAAGTCGACTCAAGCATAAATGCAGCAAGCCCTTCTATAGCCAGAGGTGTACCAAAGATATCACCTACAGATTGTGAATAGTAAGACCAGTTAGTACCAAACTCAAACTCCATAGTAAGTCCAGTAATAATTCCTAAGGCAAAGTTTATTCCGAGTAGTTTACCCCAAAACTTTACCATGTCTTTGTAAACTTCCTTCCCTGTTCTTATATACATAAGTTCCATCGTGAATATAATCCACGTCAAACCTAACGTTAAAGGTACAAATAAGAAGTGAAAGGATGCCGTTAGACCAAACTGCCACCTTGCAAGATCTACAGACATAAGCGTTGGTAACATATAATTTTCTCCTTAATCATTAAAGTAACAATCAAATAAATTGATTTTTTAGTAAAAGTTGGAGGAAGAAAAAATAGGCTTGGCTTGGTTGTAGTCACTTTTTCTAACCTAAAGAAGTAGTACAAATTGTAACACAACAATATGTAAAATCAAAAATTAAATTCTTCTCAAAGCCTTTATTTCCAATGGTTTGAGTATACTAAATTGGTATAATTAAGTTTAAGGAAAGAAGCTTTATGATTACAATATTTTTATAGTTATGGGTTGATGAACTGACAACTAAATTCTCTTCGTATTTTATGGATAAACGAGGTTTCGTTGAATTCTTTTTTATCTACTTTTAGATAAATTGTTTCCTCATCTGGACAAACTATTGACTCATAAACACCTTTTTCTTTAAGGAGAAATTTTTCTAATTGATCTTTGATTTCAGATACATGGCAGTTTAGTTTATAAATTTTTGAGTTTAAGTAAGTTGGTTCAGTCATAGCTAGAGAAATTATTAACCATAAGAGTGCTAATAAAATACAAAATACTAGTATACCAAAGATTCCAAAATGATGGAAAATAATTCCTCCTACAGCACCTCCTATAAAAATGCCGAAAAACTGGCAACTGGAGAAAATCCCCATAGCAGTACCCTTGCTGCCAGCAGGGGCAATTTTAGATACTAATGATGGTAAGCATGACTCTAAGAAAGTAAAAGCTGCAAAAAAGAAGATGAGTATAGTGGTTAATACAAGAGTTTGACTATATCCAAACACTAGGCTTGTTAAACATATTGCCAGTAGAGCTATTGCTAATATAAAGTATTTTCTCATTTTACGTTTAACTTCAGCAATCATAACAAATGGAAACATTATGAAAAACGATATGATTAAAACAGGTAGGTATACCATCCATTGGTAACTGGTTGGGATTTGTAGAATATTTGTTAGGATAGTTGGAATTATTATAAAAAGAGCAGTTAGGATAGCGTGCAAACTAAATATACCGTAGTTAAGGCGTAACAGTTCTTGGTGAATGATTACATCTTTGATTAGTCCAAACACTGTCTTAGCTTCATGGTGGAAACTAGGAGTTTTAGGGGTTGGAATTTTGGTTAGCATAAGTATTCCGGCTACACCAAATATAGCAGTTAGCCAAAAAATTCCTGATAATCCGATAATGCTATTTAAAATAGAGCTAAGCATCATCGCCACTATAAAAGAAAATCCAATAGATAGCCCAATCATAGACATTGCTTTAAGACGGTTTTCTTCTTTAGTTGTATCAGCAACTAGTGCTGTAAGTGTGCTGCCAATTGCTCCAGCTCCTTGGATAGCTCTACCTATTATAATTCCATAAATACTGGTTGAATAGGCTGATATGATACTCCCTATAATTAAAAGTATTAATCCAAACGCTATTATAGGTTTGCGACCAAAGCGGTCAGATAGTATGCTTAAAACAATTTGTAGTAAAGCTTGAGTTAGCCCATATATACCAAGTGCTAAACCTATAAGAAAAGGGGTAGCATATTGTAGGTGGTCGATATATAGACTAAATATAGGAAATATTATAAATAACCCTATCATTCTGAAGCTATATATTAATGATATATAGAGTGTTGTTTGAAACTCTTTGTTATACATATAAGATAGTTTTTCTTATAAAAGTAGACAAGAGTATAGCTAATAGAAGCTTATAATTAAATAGTGTTTTTTAGGTTTGTATTCGAGGAGTTTTTTAACCAATTATGTTTTTTTCAAACACGCTAAATGTAAAATCAAACTCGTTTTTATCATCTTTCAGGTATTGTTTTTGGCCTATACGTTTATATTTTGGTTCCTCCCATTTAGGGAAAAATGCGTCAAGATCTTTGATCTGAGTATCAACTTCTGTGATATATAATCTATCAGCCAAATTTATAAATTCTTTATATATTTGAGCACCACCAATTATAAATATTTCATAATGAGGTTTTGATTTTGAAAAATTAATTATTTCTTCTACGCTATGAATAATTAAGCAGTTATCTTGCTTGTAGTTTTTATCTCTAGTTAAAATTATATTCTTACGATTTGGTAGAGGTCTTCCGATAGACTCGAAAGTTTTTCTTCCCATTACAATATAGTTATTCTCGGTTATTTTTTTAAAATTCTTTAAATCTTCAGAAAGCTTCCAAGCTAAAGAGTTTTCTTTACCGATTCCAAAGTTTTTATCGTAAGCAACAATTAGAGAAATCATTTTAGATATTAAATTTTTTAAAAATATGTTTGGTATTGTAGCATTTTACGAAATAATTAAATAGCCCTCTGCACACGGTCAAAAAGCTGTAGATAGCTTTGACTAAAGGCTTATATATTGATTATTTGCGTAAGATGAAAAAGTATTCTAATTATCTATCAGTAGTAGCTGCAAGTATTGTAGATAAAATCCCATTTTTCCACTCTACTAACATTTTACCTATATAATCATTATGAGTAGTAGCAGGAAGTAATTCTTCCCAGCTATAATCCCAGTATTGAACTGGTCCAGTATCTAGTCCCAAAACTATCTTTGGATGACCATCAACTGCCCAATACACTGACATCCCCTTAATTTTAGCATAACCAAGATACTCATTCTGTAAATTAGTCCACTCTGAACTATTATAGTAGTAAACAGACCCATTAAGTAAACCTACAACTATCTGCGGATTACCATAACCTTGCCATGGCCAATCCACTGACATGTTGGTAACTGCACTAAGAACACTATTATCAATTAACCAAGTCCACTTTGAACCATTATAATATTCAACTGCTCCATTACCTAAACCTACAACTATTTGTGGATTACCATCACCTTGCCAATTTACTGACATTTGCTCAACTGGAGACTTCCAACCATTACCTTGTAACTCAATCCACTTTAAACCATTGTAATATTCAATTGCTCCACCATCTTTATTAAATAAATTAAATGACCTAGTACCTAAACCTACAACTATCTTTGGATTACCAGCATCTGTCCAATTTACTGACATTTGCTTAACTGGATCAACCCAACCGTCATTATGTAGTTCAGTCCACTTTGAACCATCATAATATTTAACTGCACTATTCTTTAAACCTACAACTATCTGTGGATTACTATCGTTTTGCCAATTTGCTAACATTTGAGAAACAGAACTAGAATTAATATCATCACCACTAGGTATTTGGGACCAAGACCAAGTTCTTTTACCATAGGAATCATAAATGTTAATCGAAGCAAATAATGAAGAAGACATCATTAAAATAGTTGCAGCGCATAAAAGAGCTTTTTTCATATTAGTTATCCTTGCTATTTGTATTGTTTTAACAAATTATCTATTGATTAAATAAATATGTTTTTTAGTTTAATAAATTATTTAAAAAGTTATTATAATAAAAAATAAATTTTTTTCAACTTTTAACCACTAATTTACTAAAATTTTAATTTTAGTTACATTTTTTTTAACTTACTTTTGGTATGAGTTTATCGAAATAGGTGCTGGATATGTATTCTGAAAGTTTTAGAATAGTTGAAAGAGAGTTCTATATGTAGTTTATTACAGCTTATAGCTAGCTCTAGCTACACTAAAAAGTAGTAAGTTATCAACTATGTTACTAACTTTTAAAGCTATTCAGTTAATGCTACTTTTATACCTAGTAGGCTATAGAAGCAGCAATCGTCATGGTAAATAGCCAAATAGCTTTGTAATTTACGGTCAAGTTGTGATATGATAGGCGAGCTTAAATGTGTTTTTAAGCAGGTATATGTTTAATTTAATAAATCAAGCATCTTTTCAATTATAGCTATTTCAAGGGGTGTCCTAGGATATTTGAAATAGTTTGGATGCTAGATCATAACCCAAAAGAGGAAAATCAAATGTCATTAATGAAAGATATGTTATCAGCTGGCGTGCATTTTGGGCACAAAAAAGCTTTCTGGAACCCACAAATGAACGAATATATTTTCGGCATTAATCATGGGGTTCATATTATCAATTTAGAAAAAACAGTTCCACTTTTTCAAGATGCTGTAAATTTTGTTGGTAAAACAGTAGCTAATGGCGGTAAAGTACTTTTTGTTGGTACTAAAAGACAAGCACAACCTGTGGTTGAAGCTGAAGCTAAAAGATGTGGTATGCCATATGTAAGTCACAGATGGTTAGGTGGTATGCTTACTAACTATAAAACTGTTAGACAATCCATAAAAAGGTTAGCTCAATTAGAAAAAATGAGAGAAGATGGTACTTTAGAATCTTTAACTAAGAAAGAAATGTTACAGAACTTGAGAACTATTGAAAAATTAGAAAAAGTTCTTGGTGGTATCAAAGAAATGGGTGGTATTCCTGATGCTATCGTAGTGATTGATAGTAATAAAGAGCATATTGCTATCCAAGAAGCTAAAAAGTTAGGTATCAAAGTTGTGGCTGTAGTAGATACAAATTCTAACCCAGAGGGTATTGATTATATCATCCCTGGTAATGATGATGCTGTTAAGGCAATAACATTTTATATGAGTAAGTTTGCTGACGCTATCATTGATGCTCAAGGTTTAGATAAGGCGATAGCTGCAAAGACTAAAGAAACTACAGAAGTACAAGAAATTATAGAAGCACAAGAAGACAAATAGGAGCTAAAACAATGTCAAATATTTCTGCTAAATTAGTAAAAGAACTTAGGGAAAGAACTGGTGCAGGTATGATGGAGTGTAAAAAAGCTCTTGTTTCTGCAAATGGAGATATTGAAAAAGCTGCTGAAGAAATGAGAATCTCTGGTCAAGCAAAGGCTGATAAAAAGGCTTCTCGTATTGCTGCTGAAGGTATTATCGAAGCTTATGTTGCTGAAGGTAGAGCGATATTACTTGAGATTAATTCAGAAACAGATTTTGTTGCTAGAGATGAAAGCTTTAAAACTTTTGCTAGAGAAGCTGCTAAGGCTGCTCATACTGCAAATGCAAAAAATATAGAAGAAGTCTTGACTGCTAAGCTCTCAGTGCATAAAGAATCAGTGGAAGAAGCAAGAAAATCACTAATTGCTAAAATTGGTGAAAACATCCAGGTTCGTAGAGTAAAAACTTTAGAGGCTCCTACATTGGGATCTTACGTTCATGGTGGCAAAATAGGTGTTGTAGTCGCTCTAGAGGGTGGTGATGAGGGGCTTGCTAAAGATATAGCTATGCATGTTGCTGCTGTAAACCCTATGGTTGTTTCAGGTGATGAGGTTCCAGCTGATGTGGTAGCTAAAGAAAAAGAAATTTTTACAGCTCAAGCAAAAGAAAGTGGCAAGCCTATGGAGATCATTGAAAAAATGATTGAAGGAAGAATTCGTAAATTCTTAGATGAAGTTGCTCTTTTGGGTCAAGCTTTTGTAAAAGATCCTAATATTAAAGTTGAAAAACTAGTTAAAGATAAGGGTGCAAAAGTACTTAGCTTTATCCGTTTAGATGTCGGTGAAGGTATCGAGAAAAAAGAAGAAGATTTCGCAACAGAGGTAATGAATCAAATCAAAGGTTAACTTTATGTCTAGTGATTCCTCAGAATATTCTAAAATAACCCCTAAATTTAAGCGTGTCTTGCTTAAACTCAGTGGGGAGTTTCTATCTACAGATCATGGTTTTGGTATAAGTGTTCAAGCTGCACAATCTATCTTAGATCAAATTAAAATCCTTACTCAAGCAGGTGTAGAACTAGCCATAGTTATTGGTGGTGGTAATATTTTGCGTGGGGGTAGAGCTAACTTTGACGACAAAATTAAAAGAGCTACGGCTGATTCTATGGGTATGATAGCAACAATGATAAACGCTTTAGCATTGCGAGATATGCTCATATCAGAAGGTTTGGATGTTGATGTTTTCTCTGCAAAAGGCGTTGATGGGTTACTTAAAGTTGCTAGTGCACATGAATATAATCAAGCATTAGAAGCTGGTAAAATAGTTATATTTGCTGGCGGTACTGGGAATCCTTTTGTTACTACAGATAGCTCAGCTAGTCTTAGGGCTATTGAGATAGATGCAGATGCTTTGCTTAAAGCAACTACAGTTGATGGTATTTATGATAAGGATCCAGGTAGGTATAAGGATGCTAAACGTTTTGAGAGCATTAGTTTTGAAGAGGTTGTGCGTAGGGAATTGTGTGTAATGGATTTGGGTGCTTTTACACAGTGTAGAGATTTTAATGTACCTATTTATGTTTTTGATTTATGTCAACCACAAGCTTTACTTGATGCTATAACTGACTCCAAGTATGGTACTTGGGTAACTTTAGATTAATAAAGGAAAATTTTATGATAAATGATGTTATAAAAAATGCAGAAACTAGAATGGCTAAATCTCTAGAAGTTTTATCAGACGATTTAGCAAAAATTAGGACAGGCAGGGCGCATCCTGATATTTTGGCTCATGTAACTATAGATTACTATGGTGTTGAGACGCCAATTTCACAGGCTGCTAACATAACTGTTTTAGATGCTAGAACATTGGGAATTACACCCTGGGAAAAGGGGTTGGCAGCTAAAATTGAAAAGGCTATTTTGACTTCTGACCTTGGGCTTAATCCAGCTAACTTGGGTGATAGTCTTAGGATTCCACTGCCAGCATTAAATGAAGAAAGAAGAAGAGAGCTTGTGAAGCTTGTTAAATCCGAAACCGAAAATGGTAGAATTTCTATTAGAAATATCCGTCGTGATGCTAATAGCGATATTAAAGAGCTGCTTAAAGAAAAAGAAATTACAGAAGATGAGGCTAAAAGAGCAGAGGATAATATTCAAAAGATTACTGATAAAATGATAGCTCAAGCTGATGCTATGGCAGCTAAAAAAGAACATGATTTAATGTCTCTTTAAACTTTTAATTTCTTAATAAAACTTGTATTTGTAACTATTCTTTTTTATCATTTAACTAATAACATAATGCTATTAAAATTATATTTATGACTTTGGCTGAGAATAGTGCTCTAAGACATGTTGCTATAATTATGGACGGCAATGGTAGATGGGCAAGAAAAAAACTTAAGCCAAGAGTGTTTGGTCATAGGAATTCAATAGCAAGTGTTGATGCTGCGATAGAGTATTGCGTAGAAAATTCCATACAAATTCTTACTTTATTTGCTTTTGGTCGAGATAACTGGTCTAGGTCGCCTCAAGAGGTTTCAGATTTGATGGACCTTTTCTATAAAACACTGAGGGATAAAACACCAAAACTTGATAAAAACAATATTGTCCTTAAGGTTGTTGGGGATCGGACACGGTTATCTAAAAAATTGCTGGAAAAAGTAGTTCAAAGTGAGGATTTAACCAAAGATAATACAGGTCTAGAACTTAGGCTAGCTATTGATTACTCAGGCAGTTGGGATATTGTGAACGCAGCAAAAGCTTTTGCTAGAGATGTTATTTTTAATGATTTGTCTATAGAAAGTTTAGATAATGACTCTTTTGGGAAATATTTAGTTGGTGGAACGGTTCCTGTTGATTTGCTTATTCGGACTAGTGGAGAAGTTAGACTTAGTGATTTTATGTTATGGCAATTGGCCTATGCTGAAATGTACTTTACGGGTGTGATGTGGCCTGATTTTTCCAAAAAGGAAATGCAGGAGGCGGTAGATTATTTTCATTCGCGCCAACGAAGGTTTGGAAAGAGTGGTGAACAAGTTTAGAATTTTAATCTAAAGAGGATTTATGAAAGAAAGAATAGTGACAGGAATAGTGTTGGTTCTGGTAGTTTTTGGTTTTTTACTTTACTCTTCAGATTATTTGTTTGGAGTGGGGGTTTTTGGGGTGGCTATATTATCAGCCTATGAGTGGCTAAAGCTTGCAAAAGTTCCAGAAGAATGTATGGTTAAGAATTTAGTTATATTTTCTGTAGCTATCTTCTTGGTTTCTGGATTTTTTGTGTACTTGCAATTTATATTTCCGCTATTTTGGATGTATGCGATCTTTAAGTTAAGTCAGTATGAAAGACAGAAAATGGATTCTTTAACTACAAATCAA
Source organism: Allofrancisella guangzhouensis (assembly GCF_000815225.1). GTDB lineage: Bacteria > Pseudomonadota > Gammaproteobacteria > Francisellales > Francisellaceae > Francisella > Francisella guangzhouensis. The sequence continues at coordinate 501,140 of NZ_CP010427.1, forward strand.
ATACTGCTTATGGGGCTTTTTGCTATTTCTCCTTTTTGTGCAAGTTTGTATGTGTTGCATAATAATGGTGTTGCTTGGATATTTATGTTTATTTTGGTTATTGCTGCAGCTGATAGTGTAGCTTATTTTACTGGTAAAGCTATTGGTAAGAAAAAAATGTTGCCGCGTTTAAGCCCTAATAAAACAGTAGAAGGATTGTTTGGTGGGCTTCTAGGAGCTGTTATTGTTGCTGTGATATTTTTATTCTTTATGAATTTAAGTGTTGTTCAATATTTTTTCATGGTTGCTATTTCAGCTGTTGTAGCTATAGTATCAGTTGTTGGGGATGTTTTTGAGAGCATGATGAAGCGTATTGCTGGGGTAAAAGATAGTGGTAATATTTTGCCGGGACATGGTGGAATACTTGATAGATTGGATGGTTATATGCCAACACTACCATTATTCGTGTTGTTGGGTCATATTGTTGGTGTGTTTGTGATTTAAGGTACTTTATTATGAGAATACAGATTAAAATATTAGACAAAGAGAATATAAAAGAGGTGCCATCATATGGTACTGCAGGATCAGCAGCAGTAGATTTAAGCGCTTGTATTAGTGAAAAATTTTTCTTAAAGCCTGGTGAATGTAAGCTTATAGGTACTGGTGTGGCTATAAATATATCAGATCCTGGTTACGCAGCTTTGATTCTTCCTAGATCTGGTCTTGGACATAAAAAAGGATTAGTTTTGGGAAATGGGACGGGACTTATAGATTCTGATTATCAAGGAGAGTTAAAAGTTTCTTGTTTTAATAGATCTCAAGAAGTTATAGAGATTGAGCCTTTGATGAGATTTGCTCAACTTGTTATAGTGCCAGTTGTACAGGCTGAATTTGAGCTAGTTGAGGAATTCACTAGCGCGACTAGTAGAGCAGATGGTGGCTTTGGTCACACAGGAGTGTAAATATGTTTTTTAACCTCCCTAATATTCTAACTTTTGGTCGTTTGGTTTTAATACCTTTTATAGTGATTTGTTATTATTTTCGATTCCCTCATCATCATGGCATTACAGCAACTTTATTTTTACTTGGTGCTGCTACTGATTGGCTTGATGGGTATTTAGCACGTAGGTGGCAGCAAACTAGCAAGCTAGGAGCATTTCTTGACCCGGTTGCTGATAAACTAATTGTTGCTACAGCATTGTGCTTGTTTATTGAAATGTATCCTTATTGGTGGGCAACAATTCCTGCTATTGTAATGATCTGTAGAGAGATAATTGTTTCAGCTTTGCGTGAGTGGATGGCGGAGTTGGGTCAGCGTAGTGTGGTTAAAGTTGGTTATTGGGGAAAAGTTAAAACTACAGCTCAGATGGCGGCATTATTCATATTTCTTATTAAGCCTGCTATAAATTTTGACTACTCAGTTGATTATACAAGTTTCAATACTTGGTTTATATTTTTGGGATTTTTGATGTTATACATCGCCGTCGTTCTCACGATTTACTCTATGTGTAACTATTTATATATGGCTTTTAGATCGGTTTTTGGTGGCTCGAAAGAGTAGTATCTTTTTCTTTTCTTTTATTTGTTTTTTTGTTATTATTGTCGTCTAATGCCCTTTTTGTGTATAAGAGGTAGCGTTAAAAATTTGCATAAAATTAAAAACTGATAATAAAAAACGGAGAATAATAACTAATGGCAACTATAAATCAGTTGGTGAACAACCCTCGCAAGAGATCGGTTGTTAAATCTAAAGTTCCTGCGTTGAAGGCTTGTCCTCAAAGAAGAGGTGTGTGTACAAGAGTTTATACTACTACTCCTAAAAAGCCTAACTCAGCTCTTAGAAAAGTCGCTCGTGTGAGATTAACGAGTGGATTTGAAGTAACAAGTTACATAGGCGGTGAAGGTCATAACTTGCAGGAGCACAGTGTAGTGTTAATTAGAGGTGGTAGGGTTAAAGATTTGCCAGGTGTCCGCTATCACACTGTTAGAGGTGCTTTAGATGCTTCAGGTGTTAATAATCGTAAGCGCGGTCGTTCTAAGTATGGTACAAAGCGTCCTAAGTCTTAGTTTGTGTTTTAACTTTAATTTGAAGAAGGTGTATTAATGTCTAGAAGAAATAGAGCTCCTAAAAGAGATATTTTACCTGATCCTAAATATAAGAGTCAGGTTGTTACTAAATTTGTTAACCATATAATGTTAGATGGTAAAAAATCCATCGCAGAAAAAATAGTGTATGGTGCATTTGATAAAATTAAGGCGAAAAATGCTTCAGTTAATGAAGTTGAAGCTTTTGAGCAAGCTTTAGAGGGCGTCAGTCCAATGGTTGAGGTTAAGTCTCGTCGTGTTGGTGGTGCTACTTACCAAGTTCCTGTAGAAGTTAGACCAGAGCGTCGTCAAACTTTGGGGATGAGATGGATCATAGAAGCTGCTCGTAAGAGAAAAGAGAGTACTATGGGTGATAGGATCGCTGCTGAAATCCTGGAGGCTTTAGAGGGTAGAGGTGCTGCTGTCAAGAAGAGAGAAGATACTCATAAAATGGCAGAGGCTAATAAAGCATTCGCCCACTTTAGATGGTAATTAAGGAGAAAGATAGTGTCTCGTAAAACAGATTTAGAAAAATATAGAAATATAGGTATCTGTGCTCACGTTGATGCAGGTAAAACTACTACTACTGAGCGTATCCTTTTTTATACGGGGTTATCCCATAAGATAGGTGAGGTACATGATGGTGCTGCTACAATGGATTGGATGGAGCAAGAGCAAGAAAGAGGTATTACAATTACTTCAGCTGCTACTACCACGTTTTGGAAGGGTATGGATCAGCAATTTCACGAGCATCGTATAAATATTATTGATACTCCAGGTCACGTTGATTTCACAATTGAAGTGGAGCGCTCTTTGCGTGTTCTTGATGGCGCGGTGGTTGTTTTTTGTGGTTCTTCAGGTGTTGAGCCTCAATCAGAAACTGTATGGCGTCAAGCAAACAAGTATGGTGTTCCTAGGATAGTTTTTGTTAATAAGATGGATAGATCTGGTGCTGATTTTGAAAGGGTTTGTGCGCAGATTAGAACTAGATTAAAAGCAAATGTTGTTCCTGTACAGTTAAATATTGGTGCTGAAGAGGATTTCAAGGGCGTGATAGACCTTGTTAGAATGAAGGCTATCATGTGGAATGAAGAGGACATGGGTCTTACTTATGAGCTTGTTGACATTCCTGCAGAACTTCAAGATAGAGCGGAAGAGCTTCGTATGGAAATGGTAGAAGCTGCTGCTGAAGCTTCTGAAGAGCTTATGGAAAAATATTTGGAAGAGGGTGAGCTTACTGAAGAAGAAATCCATGAAGGTTTGCGTAAGCGTGTAATTTCTAATGAGATTGTATTAGCTTTTTGTGGGTCGGCATTTAAAAACAAGGGAGTTCAAGCTGTTCTTGATGGAGTTGTGCGTTATTTACCAGCTCCTAATCAGGTTCCAGCTATTAAGTGTGAAACAGAGGATGGCGAGCCATCTGCACGTCAATCGTCAGACAACGCTCCATTTGCAGCTTTAGCGTTTAAATTGGCAACAGATCCGTTTGTTGGTAATTTAACATTTATACGTGTTTATTCTGGGGTGCTTAAATCAGGTGATGCTGTTTATAACCCTGTTAAAGGTAAAAAAGAACGTATTGGACGTTTGGTACAGATGCATGCAAATAAGCGTGAAGAGATTAAAGAAGTTCGAGCAGGAGATATAGCAGCCTGTATTGGTCTTAAAGATGTAACAACTGGTGATACTCTTTGTGATATGAATGATGTTGTTATTCTTGAAAGAATGGAATTTCCAGAGCCGGTGATATCTGTGGCAGTAGAGCCTAAGAGTAAGGCGGACCAAGAAAAGATGTCTATAGCTTTGGGTAAGCTTGCAGCAGAAGACCCTTCTTTTAGGGTTAAAACTGATGAAGAAAGTGGTCAAACTATTATTTCTGGTATGGGCGAGCTGCACTTGGATATTATCGTTGACCGTATGAGACGTGAATTCAAGGTTGAGGCTAACGTCGGTAATCCACAGGTTGCATATAGGGAAACAATTAGATCAAAAGTTGAGCAAGAGTCTAAATTTGTGCGTCAATCTGGTGGTCGTGGTCAGTATGGCCATGTTTTTGTTAGATTTGAACCTTTAAATGAAGTTGATGAGAACGGTGAAGCTAAAGTTTTCAAGTTTGTTGATGAAGTTGTTGGTGGTTCAGTTCCTAAAGAATATATTGGTTCGGTTGCTAAAGGTATCGAAGAGCAGTTAAATAATGGTGTTTTGGCTGGTTACCCTATGATTGGTGTTAAGGCAACTTTATATGATGGTTCATACCATGATGTTGACTCATCTGAAATGGCGTTTAAGATTGCTGGTTCTATGGCCCTTAAAGAGGGTGCTAAGAAGGCTAACGCATGTATCTTAGAGCCTATTATGAAAGTTGAGGTTGTAACTCCAGAAGATTATCTTGGGGATGTTATGGGAGATTTAAATAGAAGAAGGGGTATCATTGAAGGTATGGATGAAAACCCAAGTGGTAGAGTAGTTAGTGCTTTAGTTCCTCTTGCAGAAATGTTTGGTTATGCAACTAATGTACGTTCTATGAGCCAGGGTAGAGCCTCTTTCTCTATGGAATTTAAAAAATACGCAGAAGTACCAAATAATATTGCAGATGAAATTATAAAATCTCGTAACTCATAATATAAAAGGAATAAAAAATGGCTATAAATAATCAACGTATTAGAATTAGATTGAAAGCCTTTGATCATAAGCTTATTGATGTTTCTACACAAGAAATAGTTGATACAGCTAAAAAAACAGGGGCACAAGTTAAGGGACCTATCCCTTTACCAGTTCGTAAGGAGAGATTTACAATTTTGATTTCTCCTCACGTAAATAAAAAAGCAAGAGATCAATATGAGATAAGAACTCATAAGAGATTGATCGATATCGTGGAGCCTACAGATAAGACGGTAGATGCTCTTATGAAGCTAGATTTAGCATCAGGTGTTGATGTTCAGATCAGTTTAAGTTAATATGTATGTTACTTTTTGGGTTTTATGTATCCAGAGGGTGACTATTGGGTCTCTATGGTCAATCGTAATCATGGGGTTAATATAATAATAATAGAGGATTAAATAATGTCTTTAGGATTAGTTGGTCGCAAATGTGGTATGACTCGTATTTTTACTGAAGATGGTGTTTCTATACCTGTAACAGTTATTCATGTGGAGCCAAATATGGTTACACAACTTAAGACTGTTGAAAAGGATGGTTATAACGCTGTTCAGGTAACTACGGGCTTTAAAAAACGCTCTAACGTAAATAAACCTATATCTGGGCACTATGCTAAGGCTGGTGTGGAACCTGGAAGAGGTTTATGGGAATTTACAGTAGATAGTGGTAGTGAGTATCAGGTTGGTTCCTCTTTTGACGCTACAATATTTGAAGCTGGTCAGAAGGTTGATGTAAGAGGTGTTTCAAAAGGTAAAGGTTTTGCAGGAGCTATAAAGCGCCATAACTTTGCTACTCAAGATGCTACTCATGGTAATTCTTTATCTCACAGAGTTCATGGTTCTACTGGTCAGAATCAAACTCCAGGAAGAGTTTTTAAGAACAAAAAAATGGCTGGGCATATGGGTAATGAAAATGTTACTATCCAGTCGCTTGAAGTTGTGAGAGTGGATGCAGAAAATGGTTTGCTTCTTTTGAAGGGGGGTATTCCAGGATCGGTTGGTGGAGATGTTATAGTTTCTTCAGCTGTAAAGAGTTAGTAGATTAAATATTAAAATACCGGAGAGTTATTGTGGACTTAAATATTAAATCATTAACTGGTGGAGAGGCTGGTTCTGTTGATCTTGCAGATAACGTTTTTGCGATCGACTATAACGAGTCTTTAATTCACCAGGTTGTTGTTGCCTACATGGCAGGTGCTCGTCAAGGTACAAAAGCCCAAAAGACTAGATCAGAAGTTTCTGGTGGTGGAGCAAAGCCTTGGAGACAAAAAGGTACAGGTAGAGCTAGAGCTGGGACTATTCGTTCTCCTATATTTAGAAAGGGTGGAGTTACATTTGCCGCTAAACCTAAAAGTTATAAGCAAAAAGTTAATCGTAAGATGTATGCTGGTGCGGTTAAATCAATCTTATCTGAGTTGTTAAGATCAGGCAGGATGGTTGTTGTTGAGGAAATGAAGTTGGAAACTCCAAAAACAAAAGAATTTAAAGTTATGGTTGATACTTTAGGTTTTAAAGATGTGCTTTTTATTGTTGGAGTTGAGGAGTTTAGTGAAAACTTATATCTCTCTTCGAGAAACCTTAAGAATGTAGCTGTATGTGATTCTATGGATATTAATCCGGTTTCTTTGGTATGCTTTGAAAATGTAGTTATGACTAAAAAGGCAATAAAAGAGATCGAGGAGAAGTTGGTATGAGTTCTCAAGAAAAAATATTAAAAACTGTTGTAAGACCTCATGTTTCTGACAAAACTTATGGTTTATCAGAAGCTAATTCTACTGTTGTATTTGAGGTTGCTAGGTTTGCTAATAAGTATGATGTTAAGGATGCAATTGAGCAGCTATTTGAAGTTAAGGTTGAATCAGTTAATATTCTTAATGTCAAGGGTAAAGCACGAAGATTTGGCCGTATTGAAGGTAGAACAAAAGCTTGGAAAAAAGCTTACGTAAAACTTGTTGAGGGTCATGATATCAATTTTGTTGGTGCAGAGTAATTTTTAAGAAGGTTTATAAGTCATGATTGAAATAAAAAAAGCTAAACCTACTTCACCTGGCCGCCGCCACGTAGTGAGCGTAAAAAATACAGAATTACACACAGGTAAGCCATTCAAAGGTTTGGTAGAGGTGAAGAGAAAAAATGCTGGTAGAAATAATACTGGTAGGATAACAGTGCGTCATCAGGGTGGTGGTCATAAGCAACACTATCGTATAGTTGACTTTAAAAGAAATAAGGATGATATTGTAGCTAAGGTTGAAAGAATTGAGTATGATCCTAACCGTAGTGCAAATATTGCTTTAGTTTTATATGCTGATGGTGAAAGAAGATATGTTGTTGCACCTAAGGGATTAAGTAAGGATATGTCAATAATTTCTGGTGAGAAAGTTGATGTAGCTGTTGGTAATTGTATGCCACTTAGAAATATTCCTCTAGGTACGGTGATTCATAATATCGAGATGAAGCCTAAAAAAGGTGCTCAGTTGATTAGAAGTGCAGGTGCTTTTGCTCAGCTTGTTGGTAAGGATAATGCATATGCAATTATTCGTTTAAGATCGGGTGAGATGAGAAGGGTACTCTTGGATTGTAGAGCTGTTATTGGCGTTGTATCTAACTCTGAACATAACCTAAAATCTCTAGGCAAGGCTGGTGCTAAGCGTTGGAGAGGTATTAGGCCTACTGTTAGAGGTGTGGCTATGAACCCAGTAGACCATCCGCATGGAGGTGGTGAGGGTCGTACTTCAGGTGGTAGACATCCTGTTACTCCTTGGGGTATACCTACAAAAGGTTATAAGACGCGTAAAAATAAACGCTCTAATAAATTAATTGTTCAAAAACGTAAGTAATTAGGGAGAAGATTGTGCCTCGTTCGTTAAAAAAAGGACCTTTTGTGGATCATCATCTACTGAAAAAGGTTTTTGAAGCGCAAGAAAGCAATTCTAAGAAGCCGATCAAAACTTGGTCAAGAAGATCAATGATCGTGCCAGATATGATAGGTTTAACTATAGCTGTACATAATGGTCAGCAACATGTACCAATTCTTATGACAGAAGAAATGGTAGGCCATAAGTTAGGAGAGTTTGCGATAACTCGTAACTACCGTGGTCATGCAGCTGATAAAAAAGCTAAGAAGAAATAGTTGGGGTTATATACATGGAAGTACAAGCTAAATTAAAATTTGCAAGAATCTCAGCTCAGAAATGCAGGTTAGTCGCTGATCAAGTTAGAGGATTACCAGTAGAGAAAGCTCTTAATATTTTGACTTTTAGTAACAAAAAAGCAGCAGTTTTGATAAAAAATGTTTTAAACTCTGCAATTGCTAATGCTGAGCATAATGATAGTATGGATATTGACTCTTTATATGTCTCAACTGTGTTTGTAGATGAGGGTCCTACTATAAAGCGTTTTGAAGCAAGAGCTAAAGGTAGGGGTAATCGTATTTTAAAAAGAACTTCACATATTACTGTGAAAGTTGCTGAGAAAAATTAAGAGGTGTAGTAATAATGGGTCAAAAAGTAAATCCTAATGGAATTCGTTTGGGTTATATAAGAGACTGGCGTTCGACGTGGTATGCAGACTCTTCTAGCTACGCTACAAAGCTTAATGAAGACATTAAAGTAAGAGAGTTTTTACACAAAAAATTAGCCTCTGCGGCAGTTAGTAAGATTCAAATAGAGAGACCTGCTCAAAACGCTAAAATTACAATCCATACAGCAAGGCCTGGTATTGTGATTGGTAAAAAGGGCGAAGATGTTGAAAAGTTACGTGCAGAAATCCATAAGTTAATTGGTATTCCTGTTCAAATTAATATCGAAGAGGTTCGTAAACCAGAATTAGACGCTAAATTAGTGGCTGAGAGTATCGCTCAACAATTAGAAAAAAGAGTGATGTTTAGGAGAGCTATGAAAAAGGCTATGCAAGCTGCGATGAAGTCAGGCGCTAAAGGTATTAAGGTTATGGTTAGTGGTCGTTTAGGTGGTGCTGAAATAGCTCGTTCTGAATGGGCTAGAGACGGTAGAGTTCCTTTGCAGACTTTTAGAGCAGATGTTGATTATTCTACAGCAGAAGCATTAACAACCTACGGTGTTCTTGGTGTTAAAGTTTGGATCTATAAAGGTGAAATTCTTCCAGGCCAATTAGCTGAGAAGAAAAATAATAAAAAAGGAGCTAGATAATGCTACAGCCTAAGCGTACAAAGTTTCGTAAACAGCAAAAGATGCGTAATAGAGGCTTGGCTCATAAAGGCAATAAAGTAAGCTTTGGTGAGTTTGGTCTTCAAGCAACATCTAGAGGTAGAATCACTGCTAGACAAATAGAAGCGGGTAGAAGAGCAATTAATCGTCACATTAAGCGTGGTGGTAAAGTTTGGATAAGAATTTTTCCAGATAAGCCTATTACACAAAAGCCTTTAGAAGTTCGTATGGGTAAAGGTAAAGGTTCGGTTGAGTATTGGGTTGCTCAAATTCAGCCAGGACGTGTGCTATATGAGATTACTGGTGTTAAAGAGGAGTTGGCTCGTGAAGCTTTTGCAAGAGCAGCTGCTAAGTTGCCAGTATCTACAACTTTTGTTGAAAAACAGGTGATGTAATGAAGAGAAAAGATACTTTAAAAGATTATAGAGGTAAAAGTATTGACCAGTTGCAAGAAGCTAAAGTAGAGTTGCTACAACAGTTATTCTCACTTCGTATGCAAAAGGGTACGGGACAATTAAAGAAAAATCACTTATTTAAGAGTGCAAAAAGAAATATTGCTCGTATAAATACAATAATATCAGAAAAGAATAGATAGGGTGCCTATAATATGAGCGATAAAATTAGATTACTAGAGGGTAAAGTCTTTAGCAATGCTATGGATAAAACTGTAGTTGTAAAAGCTGAAAGATATGTTAAACACCCTTTGTATGGCAAGTTTGTAAAAAAAACTACTAAATATTATGTTCATGATGAAAACAATGAATGTAAAGAAGGTGATGTTATTAAGTTTAAGGAAACAAAGCCTTACTCAAAAACTAAAAAATGGTGTTTAGTGGATATTATCCATAGAGAAAAATAATAAATTTGATTTTATTTTTGTTTATTGATATATTTATCGGACTGCAAAAAGTCACTGCAGTCTTTATATAATAATAAATAAGGGTTATTTGTATGATTCAAATGCAGACAGAACTCCAAGTTGCTGATAACAGTGGCGCTAAGAGAGTTGAGTGTATAAAAGTTTTGGGAGGCTCTCATCGTAGATATGCGTCTATAGGTGATGTTATCAAAGTTACGGTGAAAGAAGCTTCTCCAAGAGGTAAAGCTAAAAAAGGAAATGTGTATAATGCGGTGGTTGTTAGGACTGCTAAAGGTGTACGCAGAAGAGATGGTTCCTTAGTTCGTTTTGACAATAATGCAGCTGTATTATTAAATGCTAATGGTCAGCCAATTGGCACTCGTATCTTTGGTCCAGTTACAAGAGAACTTCGCTCTGAAAAGTTCATGAAGATTGTATCTTTAGCACCAGAAGTACTATAATTATTTATTGAGGTGTAGTAATGAATAGATTAAAAAAAGGTGATGACATAATAGTTATTGCTGGTAAAGATAAAGGTCGCAGAGGTGTGGTTAAATCGTTCACTAAAGGTGGTTCTTTAGTTTTGGTTGAAGGCATAAATGTTGTAAAAAAACATGTTAAGCCAAACCCAAATAAAGGTATCGAAGGTGGAGTTGTTGAAAAAGAACTTCCTATAGATGCTTCGAACGTTGCTATTTTTAACCCAGCTACACAAAAAGCTGATAGAGTGGGTTATAAATTTGTTGATGAGAAAAAGGTTCGCTACTTTAAGTCTAATGGCGAGCTTGTAGACTTATAGGAATAAGTTTTATGGCAAGATTAAAAGATCATTATCAAAAAGAGCTTGTTGCTAAGTTAAAGAATGAGCTTAAATTGGATAATATAATGGAAGTACCACGTATTGAGAAAATTACTCTTAATATGGGTGTTGGTGATGCAGCAAAAGATAAAAAAATTATGACTTTTGCATTAAACGATTTGACAGCAATAGCTGGGCAAAAGCCAGTTGTTACTAAGTCTAAAAAATCTATCGCTGGTTTTAAAATACGTGATGGTTGGCCAATAGGTTGTAAAGTTACATTACGAGGCGAGCGTATGTATGAGTTTTTAGATAGGCTTATAACAATTGCTATCCCTAGAATTAGAGATTTTAGGGGTTTAAGTCCTAAGTCTTTTGATGGTAGAGGTAATTATAGTTTGGGTATGAGAGAACAAATATCTTTCCCAGAAGTTGATTACGATAAAATAGATATCATTAGAGGTTTAGATATTTCAATAACAACTACTGCTAAAAATGATGACCAGGGAAGAGCTTTGCTTAGAGCTTTTGGTTTTCCTTTTAAATCATAATTAAATTGGGGTTTTAAATGGCAAAGAAATCTATGATTCAGAGGGAGTTAAAAAGAGAAAAATTAGTAGCTAAATATGCTCAAAAAAGAGCTGAGCTTAAGGCTATTATTCTTGATGTAAACTCTACTGAAGAGCAAAAATGGGAAGCTCAAATTAGGCTGCAAAAATTACCAGTAAATTCTTCAGCTTCTAGAGTTCAGAGAAGATGTAAGGTTACAGGTAGACCTCACGCTGTTTATAGAAAGTTTGGTTTATGTCGTAATAAACTAAGAGAATATGCGATGGCAGGTGATGTTCCTGGTTTGAAAAAAGCTAGTTGGTAATAAGGAATTTAGATTATGAGTATGCAAGATCCTATAGCGGATATGTTTACAAGAATTAGAAATGGTCTTTCCGCACATAAAGAAACCGTTTCTGTTCCTTTTTCAAAGATGAAAATGGAAATAGCAAACTTTTTAGTACAAGAGGGTTATATTGCAGAATGTTCAAAAGCAATAACAGCAATAGGCCATCCTTGTATAGTTATTGAGCTTAAATATCATGCTGGTGCTCCTGTGATCGAAATGATCAAAAGAGTTTCTAGACCAAGTTTAAGAATATATAAGTCACATGCAGAATTACCTAAAGTATATGGTGGTTTTGGTGTTGCTATTGTCTCTACTTCAAAAGGCTTGGTGAGCGATAGAAAAGCTAGAGCTCTTGGTGTTGGTGGCGAAATCATTGGCTATGTAGCTTAAGTTTGGAGGAACATAATAATGTCAAGAATAGGTAAAAAGCCTGTTGTTATACCAAGCGGTGTTACGATAAATGTTGCTGCTGGCAATCAGGTGCAAGTTAAAGGTGCTAAAGCAAGTTTGACAAAAAAATTCTCTACTGATGTGAGTTTTGATATTGCTAATAATCTTGCTAATATAAAACCTTTAAACAATAGTAAAAATGCTATTGCCCAATCTGGTACAGCTAGAGCTATATTAAATAATATGATTGAAGGTGTAACAAAAGGGTTTGAAAGGAAATTGAAAATTATAGGTGTTGGTTACCGTGCTAAAGCTCAAGGTGGCGAGTTGAATTTAACTTTAGGTTTTTCACATCCTGTTGTTTATCAATTGCCTGAGGGAGTAATGGCAGAAACTCCAGCTCCTACGGAGATAATTCTGAAGGGTGCTGATAAAGAACTTTTAGGTAAAGTAGCTGCGGAAATTAGAGATTATAGAAAGCCAGAGCCTTATAAAGGTAAGGGTGTTCGTTATGAAGACGAATTTGTAGCTAAGAAAGAAGCTAAGAAGAAGTAGTAGTAAAGGATAGTATTATTATGGATAAGAAAACTGCTCGTTTGAGTCGTAGTAAGCGTACTAGAATCAAACTAAGAGAACTAGGGCATACAAGGCTTTGTGTTTATAGAACGCCTAAGCATATTTACGCTCAAGTTATCTCTGGTGATGGTTCTACTGTATTGGCTGCTGCATCTACTGTAGAGAAAGATATTAAAGCAAAGTGCAAATATACTGGGAATGTAGCATCTGCTGTTATTGTTGGTGAAATAATCGCTAATAGATGTAAAGAAAAAGGTATAGAAAAAGTTGCTTTTGATAGGTCAGGATATAAGTATCATGGACGTGTTAAGGCTTTAGCAGATGCTGCTAGAGAACATGGTCTACAGTTTTAATAAATAAAATATGGATGATTATTCATTATGTCTAATGAAGTGAAAAAAAATGAAGAACTGATTGAAAAATTAGTTAGTGTTAAAAGGCACTCTAAGACAGTAAAAGGCGGTAGAATTATGAGCTTTGCTGCTTTGACAGTTGTGGGTGATGGAAAAGGCAAAATTGGAATAGGTAGAGGTAAGTCAAGAGAAGTGCCTGTAGCTATTCAAAAAGCCATGGAAAGCGCTAGAAGAAACATGGTATCAGTAAATTTGAACAACGATACTTTATGGTATCCAGTAATGTCCAATCATGGTGCATCTAAAGTATTCATGCAGCCTGCATCAGCTGGTACGGGTATTATTGCCGGTGGTGCTATGCGTGCGGTTTTTGAGGCTGTAGGTGTCCATAACGTTTTAGCAAAAACTTATGGTTCTACTAACCCTGCGAATGTTGTTAGAGCGACCATCGCTGGTTTGGCAAAAATTAAATCACCAGAGGAGATCGCTGAAAAAAGAGGTCTTTCTGTTGAAGAAATTCAGGAGTAATTTAAAATGACTCAAGCTAAAACATTCAAAGTTACTTTGGTAAAAAGCCTTATTGGTCGTAAACAAAATCATATAGCATGTGCTAGAGGCTTAGGATTGAGAAAGATGCATCATACGGTAGAAGTTCTTGACACTGCTGAGAACAGAGGTATGGCTAATAAAATATATTATATGGTTAAAATAGAGGGGTAGTATAAGATGAAATTAAATACAATTGCTCCTGCTGTTGGTTCAAAAAGTGCTCCTAAGAGACTAGGTCGTGGTATAGGAAGTGGTCTAGGTAAAACTTCTGGTAAAGGGCATAAAGGACAAAAAGCACGTTCAGGCGGCTATCATAAGGTTGGTTTTGAAGGTGGACAAATGCCTTTACAAAGAAGATTGCCAAAGTTTGGTTTTACTTCTTCAACTAAAAGATATGTTGCTGAAATCAGGTTGCATGAATTAAATAGTATTGCAGCAGATGAGATAACTTTGGATATTCTAAAAGACTCTGGTCTAGTTAGAAAAGATATAAAAACAGCTAAAGTTATAGCTAGCGGAGAAATCCAAAAAGCTATAAATCTAAAAGGAGTAGCTTGCACGAAAGGTGCGAAGGAAGCTATTGAAAAAGCTGGCGGTAAAGTAGAGTAAGAAACAAAAGTATGTCAAAGTTTAATAGTGCTTCAGGTGCAAGTGAATTAAAATCTCGTTTGATCTTTGTTGTGATAGCTATTATTGTATTTAGATTAGGAGTTTATATTCCTATTCCAAATATAGATCCATCAAAGTTAGTAGATATTATTTCTAATCAACACTCATCGACTAGTGGTCTGATGAGTATGTTTAATATGTTCTCTGGTGGTGCTCTTACTCAGATGAGTATATTTGCTTTAGGTGTGATGCCTTATATCTCGGCATCTATAATTTTCCAAATGCTGTCAGCGGTTTACCCGAAGTTTATAGAGCTTAAGAAAGAAGGTGAATCTGGTCAGAAAAAGATAACTCAATATACTAGATATTTAACTCTTATTTTGGCATTGGTGCAATCTCTAGGTATAGTAGCTTTTGTGTTACATCAGGATGGTTTAGTAACAACGAATAATATAGTTTTATTTTATTTAACGACTATTGTTTCAGTAACTACTGGTAGTATGTTTTTAATGTGGTTGGGTGAGCAAATTACAGAAAGAGGCGTTGGTAATGGTATTTCATTATTAATTTTTTCGGGTATAGTAGCTAATCTTCCTGCAGAAATTTTAAATACTATCTCACAGGCAAATGCACCAGGTTCTAGCATAACTTATTTATCAGTTTGGGTGTTACTTGTTCTATTGCTGTTAGTGATTGCTTTTGTAGTATTTATGGAAAGTGCTCAAAGAAAAATAACAGTAAACTATGCCAAAAGACAGCAAGGTAGAAAAATGTATGCTGCTCAAACCAGCCATCTACCGTTAAAGCTTAATATGGCAGGAGTGATTCCGGCGATATTTGCATCTTCGATACTTATGGTACCAGGTGTATTGTTTGGTTGGTTATCTAACTATGGTTCATTAAGTTGGTTGGCAGATGTTTCAGAGATACTTCAACCTGGTAGTATAGTTTATACTATAGTATTTGCAGCAACTATTATATTTTTCTGTTTCTTTTATACTTCATTGGTATTTAACCCAAAAGAAACAGCTGATAATTTGAAGAAATCTGGAGCTTACATTTCTGGTGTCAGACCTGGTGAGCAAACAGCTAAATATATAGATGCAATTATGACGAGGCTGACTTTGGTGGGTTCGTTATATATCACAGCAATATGTTTGCTGCCTATATTTATAGTTAAATTTTTTGCACAGGGTTTATCGTTTACATTTGGTGGTACTTCGTTGTTAATCGTAGTGGTTGTTATGATGGATTTCATGGCTCAAGTTAGATCGCATATGATGTCAACTCAGTACGATTCTTTATTGAAAAAAGCAAATCTCACTAGTAAGAGAAAATAGAGAAATTTTTTGGAGAAATATAATGAAAGTTAGAGCTTCAGTTAAAAAAATGTGTAGAAATTGTAAGGTTATAAAACGTAATAGGGTTGTTCGCGTTATATGTACAGATCCTAGACATAAGCAAAGACAAGGTTAAGGTACCAAGCTTATAAATAAAGCTTGATTATTTGTTTTTAAAAAGTTATCCTAGCAAGTTAATAAATGCTTGTGATAGCACTAAACTAAGAATAATTATTAGGAGTGAAATAAATGGCTCGTATAGCTGGTGTTAATATTCCTGTTCATAAACACGCTGTAATAGGATTAACTTCGATTTATGGAATAGGTAAAACAAGAGCGATGAAAATTTGTGAGAATTGCAAATTAAATCCAACTGTTAAAATCAAGGATTTAACAGAAGAGCAAGTTGAGAGCTTAAGAGCAGAAGTTGCTAAATTTACTGTAGAAGGTGACCTACGTCGTGAAGTTTCTATGGATATAAAAAGACTTATGGATTTAGGTTGCTATAGAGGTAGAAGGCATCGTCGTAGCCTTCCTGTAAGAGGTCAAAGAACAAAGACTAATGCTCGTACTCGTAAGGGTCCGAGAAAGCCGATAAAGGCATAATACAATTATAACTATAACGATTAAAAGGTAGATTATATGGCTAAGTCTGTTAGATCAACAAAGAAAAAAGTAAAAAGAGTAGTTACTGATGCAGTTGCTCACATTTACTCTTCTTTCAATAACACTATAGTAACTATTACAGATAGACAAGGTAATGCTTTATCTTGGGCTACATCTGGAGGTAGTGGTTTTAGGGGTTCAAGAAAAAGTACACCATTTGCTGCTCAAATTGCAGCGGAAAAAGCAGCTGATATGGCGTTAGAATATGGTGTTAAGAATGTAGATGTTTTAGTAAAAGGACCAGGCTCAGGTAGAGATTCAGCTGTTAGAGCTTTGAATACTAAGAACCTGAAAGTAACTAGTATAACGGATGTGACTGGATTGCCTCATAATGGATGTCGTCCTCCTAAAAAACGTCGTGTTTAATATTTTAAAGGGAATTTTATAATGGCTAGATATCTAGGACCAAAGTGTAAACTTTCTAGAAGGGAAGGTACAGATTTATTCTTAAAAAGTGGTGTAAAAGCTACTGATGAAAAGTGCAAAATGAATACAGCGCCAGGTCAGCATGGAGCTAGAAAAGCTCGACTTTCTGATTATGGTCTTCAATTGAGAGAGAAACAAAAAGTTCGTCGTATGTATGGTATTTTAGAGGGTCAATTTAAAAAATACTATGTTGAAGCAAGTAGAAGAAAAGGTAATACAGGTGCTACTTTATTAGAGCTTTTAGAGTCAAGACTAGACAATATAGTTTATAGAATGGGCTTTGCTGCGACTAGAGCTGAAGCAAGACAACTAGTTGTACATAAGGGCATAATGTTAAATGGCAAAACTTGTAATGTACCATCGGCACAAATAAAAGCTGGTGATGTTATTACGGTGAAAGAAAAAGCTAAGAAGCAACTTAGAATACAAAATGCTGTAGAGCTTGCAAAACATAGAAAAGAACTTTCTTGGATAGATGTAAATACCGATGCTTTAGAAGGAACTTTAAAGGCTTCTCCAGATAGATCTGAATTATCATCAGATATAAACGAACAATTAATTATCGAGCTTTACTCTAAGTAATTATATTTTTTAGAATTTATTACTTATAGTGGCTCATTATAGCCTTATTTCAAGGAGATTTTTAGTGAGTAATAATAATTTGAAACAGGAATTTACACCTAGTGTACAACTTATAGAAGAATTGGGTGCTTTTGGATATAAGGTGCAGCTCTCTCCTGTTGAAAAAGGTATGGCTCATATTCTTGGTAACTCAATTAGACGGGTTCTTCTTTCGTCTTTGCCTGGGGCGTCTGTAGTTAAAGTAAACATTAAAGATGTTTTACATGAATATTCTACATTAGATGACGTTAAGGAAGACATTGTTGAAGTAGTTTCAAATTTGAAAAAAGTAGCAGTAAAACTTGATGAAAATGTTGATAATATTGAATTAGAGCTATCAGTTAGTAAAAGTGGCGTTGTTACGGCAGGCGACTTTAAATCTACTAGTGGAGTTGAAATTATAAATAAAGATCAAGTGATTGCGACTTTAACAAATAAAAGAGAATTTAACTTAGTTGCTAGCGTAGTTTGGGGAAGAAACGTTGGTATCCTTTCAGCTATGCCTGTTGAATTAGAAAAAGTAGGTGATATAGCTGTAGATGCTGATTTTAATCCAGTTAAAAAAGTAGCTTTTGAGGTTATTGAGAACAGTGATAGTGAAATATTGGAAATATTTCTAAAAACAAACGGTACTATAGATCCATTAAAAGCTGTTACTAAGGCTTTGGAGTATTTTTGTGAGCAGATGTCAGTATTTGTTTCTTTAAAGGTGCCACACCAAGGTAAAACTGGTGATGTTTTAATAGACTCTAATATTGACCCAATACTTTTGAAGCCAATAGATGATTTAGAGCTTACAGTCAGATCATCTAATTGTCTAAGGGCTGAAAATATTAAATATTTAGGTGACTTAGTCCAATATTCTGAGTCACAACTAATGAAAATACCTAACCTAGGTAAAAAATCTCTTAATGAAATTAAGCAGATACTTATAGATAATAACTTATCTCTTGGAGTTGTGATTGACAATTTCAGGGAGTTGGTTGAGGGTAAATAAATTAATATAGTAATCATATAATATTAACTATAAAGGAGTAATTACTATGAGACATCGTAAACAAGGTAGAAAGTTCAGTAGAACTAGTAGTCATAGAAAAGCAATGTTCAAAAACATGTCAGCTTCTCTTATCAATCATGAGATTATCAAAACGACATTACCTAAAGCTAAAGAGCTAAGAACAATAGTTGAGCCTTTAGTTACTTTAGCAAAAAGAGAGTGCAAGTTAAGAAATGAGTTGGATATAAATTCTAATGAGTTTAAAGCGCAGTCTGTAGCTTTAAGAAGACAAGCTTTTGACTTCTTAAGAAATAAAGCAGCAGTGAAAAAGCTTTTTGAAGAATTTGGTGTGCGTTATGCTGAAAGAGCAGGTGGTTACACTAGAATTCTTAAATGTGGTTATAGATTTGGTGATAAAGCGCCTATGGCCTTTATTGAACTAGTAGGTAGACCACACGTTGAAATGCCTACTGACGAAGAATAAATATCATTTTTATTTAAAAACATTTTTCTTATCTTTTTATAATAAAAAATTCTTGAAAAATAATATATAACTCTCATATTAATCTTGCTATAAATAAGTTTATCTAATAATATAAAGAGGGTTATATAAATGTCAGAAAAAAATTATACTTTTGAAACTGAAGTAGATAAGTTACTTCATCTTGTGATTCATTCATTATATTCTAATCGTGAAATCTTCTTAAGAGAATTGGTATCTAATAGCTCAGATGCTATCGAGAAACTTAGGTATAAGAGTATTTCAAATGCAGAGCTTAATGAAGATGATGCTGATTATGCTATAAAAATAGATTTTGACAAAAAAGCTAAAACAATAACCGTTAGTGATAATGGTATTGGTATGACAGAAGAAGAGGTTATCGAAAACCTAGGGACAATTGCAAAATCAGGAACTAAAAAGTTTTTAGAGAGTCTAACTGGTGATAAAAGTAAAGATAATGAGCTAATAGGTCAATTTGGTGTTGGGTTTTATTCATCATTCATAGTCGCAGATAAGGTAACTGTAAGAACTAGAAAAGCAGGGCAGGATAAATCTCAAGCTATAAAGTGGGTATCTGATGCACAAAATGGTTTTACTGTAGAAGCTATTACAAAAGAAAGACGTGGCACAGAGATCATTCTTCATCTTAAAAAGGAACATGAAGACTTGCTAGAGCATCAAGTCTTAAAGGGGTTAGTTAACAAATATTCAGATTGTATAAATACTCCTATCCAAATGAAAAAAGTTGAGTTTGATAAAGATGGTAAGCAAATTATAGAAGATGAATATGAAACAGTAAATAATACTAAAGCTATTTGGCTAAGATCAAAAGATGAGATTACAGATGATGAATATAACGAATTCTATAAATATATCTCACATGACTTTGCTAATGCTTTGATGTGGTCACATAATAAGGTAGAAGGTAATCTTGAATACACTAGCTTGTTATTTATACCAGAAAATAAACCTTTTGATTTTTGGAATAGAGATAAAGATTATGGTTTATCTTTGTATGTGCGTAGAGTATTTATTATGGAGAATAAAGAATTATTGCCTCCATATTTGAGGTTCGTTAAGGGTGTGGTTGATTCTGCTGATTTGCCTTTGAACGTGTCACGTGAAATTCTACAACATAATAAAGTCATTGATAAAATTAAAAAAGCATCAACTACAAAAATTCTTAGTGAGTTAAGTAAATTGGCTAAGAAAGATAAAGAAAAATATCAAAAGTTTTGGGACAATTTTGGTCAAGTGCTAAAAGAAGGTGTTTCAGATGATTACAGCAATAAGGAGAAGATCGCTAGTCTATTAAGATTTACTTCTACAGCTAGTGAAGAAGTTAAACAAACAGTATCTTTAGCTGACTATATTTCACGTATGAAAGAAGGTCAAGACACCATTTACTATATTACATCAGATAGCTATAAAGCTGCTATAAATAATCCTCAGTTAGAGGTGTTTAAGAAGAAAGGTATTGAAGTGCTTTTAATGACGGATAGAATTGATGAATGGATGATGTCTACTTTGACTGAATTTGATGGTAAGCATATGAAATCTATAATCAAAGGGAATATAGATTTAGATAAGTTTGAAACTGAAGAAACAAAAGAAAAATTTGAAAAAGAAACCAAAGATTTTGAAAAAGTACTAAAAGATATTAAAGAGGTTTTAAAAGATAAAGTTGAGGATGTACGTTTATCTAAGCGTTTGACAGACTCTCCGAGTTGTGTGGTTGTAAATGACTATGGTATGAGCTTACATATGCAGAAAATGATGGAAGAAGCAGGACAAGCGTTTATGCCAGGTATGGGTATGAAACCAGTTTTAGAGCTAAATGCTGAGCATCATCTTGTGCAAAGATTAAAGGACGAGCCTGATACGGAAATTTTTGGCGATCTATCACGGTTGCTACTTCTTCAAGCAATGTTTGTAGAAGGCGCTAAGATAGAAGATCCTATGGCTTTTGTTAGGTTGGTTAATAAGTACATCAAGTAAACTTTCTTAATAATTTATCCTTTTTCCTTTCTGAGAAAAAACTAACTATTACACTAAAGATTTAACTTGCAATCCTCATTTTATAGAGAATTTTTTAGTTTTTAATTTGCTAGTGAAATTTGCCATTTTAAAATGGTAACACTTGGTTAAAAATGTTATAATTATGTTCCATGATTTTTCTAAAATTTCTTTCTTAAGATGAATTCGAATACTAAAATTATTTTTGTAACTGGTGGTGTAGTATCTTCACTTGGTAAAGGTGTTACAGCTGCATCTTTAGCCACTCTTTTAGAAAGCCGTGGTTTAAACGTAACTATGCTAAAACTTGACCCCTATATTAATGTCGACCCTGGCACGATGAGTCCGCTACAGCATGGAGAAGTCTTTGTAACTGAAGATGGTGCAGAAACTGATTTAGATTTAGGGCATTATGAGCGTTTCATACGTGCTAAAATGACTCAAGCAAATAATTTCACTACAGGTAAAGTTTACCAAAGTGTACTTAGGAAAGAACGTAAAGGAGACTATCTAGGTGCTACTATTCAGGTTATCCCACATATTACAGATGAGATTAAAAATCGTATTTGTATGGGTATAGCTGATAATGTTGACGTGGCTATTGTAGAGATCGGTGGTACAGTTGGCGATATTGAGTCTTTACCATTTTTGGAAGCTATTAGACAGCTAAGGATAGAGTTAGGTAGATCTAGAACTTTATTTGTACATTTAACTTTGTTGCCATATATAAGGGTAGCAGGTGAGCTAAAAACTAAACCTACACAACACTCTGTAAAAGAACTAAGAGGTATTGGTATACAAGCAGATGTTTTAGTTTGTAGATGTGAGCAAGCTTTTGATGAGAGCGAAAAAAGGAAAATAGCTCTTTTTACGAACGTAAGCCAAGATTGTATTTTTATAGCCGAAGATGTAAAAACTATTTATGAAGTACCGCTTAGGTACAATAAGCAAGGTTTTGATGCTAAATTGGTAGAATTACTATCTTTGAAAACTAAACACCCAGATCTATCAGAATGGCAAAGTGTTGTAGATACTATTCAAAGTGTTAGTGGTGAAGTAACTATTGCAATGGTTGGTAAATATGTTTCATTAACAGAAGCATATAAATCTCTTAATGAAGCACTTTACAATGCTGGCTATAAAAAAGGTGTAAAGGTAAATATAAAATTTGTTGATTCAGAAGCAATTACAGAGAGTAATGTAGATTCATATTTTAAAGATGTGTCAGCAATTCTTGTACCTGGTGGGTTTGGCAGTAGAGGTGTAGAAGGTAAAATTACTGCAATAAAATATGCCCGTGAGAATAATGTTCCATTTCTGGGTATTTGCTTAGGTATGCAACTAGCTGTAGTTGAGTATGCCCGTAATAAGTTGGGTTTAAAAGATGCTCATTCTAGTGAATTAGAATTGACTACAACTAATCCAGTGATTGCTCTTATAGAAGAGTGGCAAGCTAAAGATGGAACTATATATCAGCGTAGTAAAGAATCAGATCTGGGTGGTACAATGCGTCTAGGTGGTTATAAGTGTGTATTGAAAGAAGGCTCTCGTGCTAGAGAAATATATCAAGTAGAGAGTGTTATGGAGAGACATCGTCATAGATATGAAGTAAATAATAACTATGTTGCAAGACTTGAGCAAGCAGGATTAATATTCTCAGGAAGATCAGAAGACGGTAACTTAATGGAGCTTATAGAGATACCTCAGCACAGGTGGTTTATAGCTTGTCAAGCACACCCGGAATTCACATCGACGCCAAGATATGGTCATAAACTATTTGAATCATTCATAGCAGCTGCTGTAGAAAATAACTAATAATTAGCTGCTAGTTTTGATATTTAATAAATAAAAGTGCTATAATTCAAACTAATAAAATATTGGAGAACTTAAAAAAATGAGTAAACAGAGAACTTTATCTATAATAAAGCCTGATGCTGTAGAAAAAAATGTTATAGGTGAGATTTATAGTCGTTTTGAGAAAGCTGGTTTAAAAATAATCGCTGCAAAAATGAAGCATTTGTCAAAAGCAGAAGCCGAGGGTTTTTATGCTGTACATAAAGAAAGACCATTTTTTAGTGCTTTGGTTGAATTTATGATTTCTGGAGCAGTTATGATTCAAGTTTTAGAAGGTGAAAATGCGATAGCAAAAAATCGTGAGTTAATGGGAGCTACTAATCCTAAAGAAGCAGCAAAAGGTACAATTAGAGCTGATTTTGCAGACAGTATAGATGCTAATGCTGTACATGGTTCTGATGGTGAAGAAACAGCGGCTCAAGAGATCAAATATTTCTTTAGTGATACGGAAATATTTGGCTAATGTTGTATATCTGTTTTATTTTAGGAGGATAGTAGTTTATGAGTTGGTTAACTAGGGTAATAAGTAGAAGTTTAGGGCTAGATGCTCAGAAAAAAGATTTGCCAAGTGGAGTGTGGAGCCAATGTCCAAGCTGTCAAGTGACATTATATTCTGAAGAGTTAAATAATAATAAATCAGTATGTCCTAATTGTAACTATCATTATAGAATTTCTGCTAGACATAGACTAGATATATTTTTTGATCAACGCAGCACTGTAGAGCATTTTGCTAATATAGAACCTGTAGATATGCTTAAGTTTAAAGATACAAAATCTTATAAAGATAGATTATCACAAGCTCAAAAGAAGACTAGTGAAAAAGATGCTTTAGTAGTTATGGACGGTACTGTAGAAGGTTTCCCAGTTGTAGCAGCGGCATTTAATTTTATGTTCCTAGGTGGTTCTATGGGATCCGTGGTGGGTGAAAAATTTGTGCGAGGTGTTAAGCTTGCGATGGAGAAAAAAGTACCGTTTATATGTTTCACAGCAAGTGGTGGTGCTAGAATGCAAGAATCCTTATTTTCTCTAATGCAGATGTCAAAAACTAGTGCTGCCTTACAAAAGTTAGCTGAAGCTAAACTACCGTATTTAGTGGTGCTAACAGACCCTACTACAGGTGGAGTATCAGCATCCTTAGCTATGCTTGGGGATATACACATAGCTGAGCCAAAAGCTTTAATTGGTTTTGCTGGACCTAGAGTTATAGAACAGACTGTGAGAGAACAACTACCAGAAGGTTTTCAAAGAAGTGAGTTCTTGGTAGAAAAAGGTATGGTTGATATGATCGTAGATCGTAGAAATTTAAGAACAGAAGTAGCGCAGTTAATAGGTAAACTGATGCCGGGGTTTGCAAAACATAATTCTTACTTTTTAGAGCATAAGCATACTGAGCATTCACAAGCTTAAGAAGAAATCCAAAAATGAGCATTGAAACCAAAATAGCTAAAATTATGGCTAATGATGCTCCTAAATGTACTCTTATAGATATTCTATTTATTCTTGATAGCTTTAATTTTAACAAAAAATTTCAAGTTATAACTATAGCTGGTACCAACGGTAAAGGAACTACTGTGGCAATGCTTGAAAAGATGTTTGTTGCAAATAACAAAAAAGTATTAAGCCATACATCTCCACATGTTTTTAAATTTAATGAAAGGATATCTCTAAATAGAAGTCCTATTTCTAGTAGTCAGTTACTAGAGTTATTGGAGAGGTTAGAAGAGCTAACAGTAAAATATCGTTTATCTTATTATCAGATAGCTTTTCTATGTGTCTGTTTATATTCACAAAAGATAGTAGGTCTTGATTATCTGATATTAGAGGTCGGTGTGGGAGGTAGATTGGATGCTGCTAATATTATTGAGCCAGATATATCTGCTATTACTAATATAGATTTTGATCATTGTGAAGTTTTGGGAGATACTTTAGATAAAATAGGCTTAGAAAAAGCTGCTATAGCTCGTAAACAGAAACCTCTTTTTTTAGGTTCAAAAATGCCTGATAGTGTTTATGAATATGCAAGTGTTATAGAAGCTATAATCTACGATAAAGACTATAATCCTAAAACAAAAAATTGTTTTCGTGATAGTTATAATATAGCTATGGGGATAGGTGATTATTTGCTAAAGAAAACACACATTACTTATATTCCTATGTTAGAGGATATAAGGGCCAGAGCCCGTTTTAATGTACTTAAAAATGATAAAGAGAATAATAGTTATGTAGTAGTCGATGTTGCACATAATCCAGCTTCTGTGGAGTATTTGTTTAAACTCTTAGATAATAAATTTGGCTCTAAGGCTATTAAATATGAAGCTATATTTGGTGTATTAGCAACTAAGGATATTAACACGATTGTATCTATAGCTAAAAAACATATTTATAAGTGGGAGATTGTAGACCTTAAAACTTTTGACCAAAGAGCTCTAGATATAGATAATATAAAACAAGTGTTTAGTAACCACGGTATCATTCGGGTTGATTTTAATAAAGATTTGGGTAGTGTTTATTTATCAAAGAAAGATACTGTAACAGTAGTTTTTGGGTCATTCGTGCTGGCAGGGGAATTTATAAAAGAGTATGAAAAAAATAGTTTCTAATGAAGAACAGATGCTAAGCTTAGCTGCTGAATATTCTAAAAACTTACAAACAAATAAAATAATTTTTCTACACGGTGATTTAGGATCAGGTAAAACAACCTTTGTAAAAGGTGTTTTAAAGGCACTAGGTTATAAGGGTAATGTAAAAAGTCCGACCTACACCTTGGTTGAGAGTTATGAGTTTAAAGATTTTAGTATTTACCATTTTGATTTATATAGAATTTCTGACCCTGAAGAATTAGAGTGGATTGGAATCAGAGATTACTTTAATGAAAAAAGTATATGTTTTATAGAATGGCCAGATAAGGGCAAAGACTTTTTGCCAAAAGCTTCGTCAAATATTTATATAAAGCATCTAGCGGAAAAAAGAGAAGTAGAAATTTCTTAAATAATTGAAGTATATTTTTATGGAAATATTAGTCATTACTATATATCATTATATTAAGTTGTTTTTAATGCCAGCTAAGTTAGAAGGAAAGTCTCATGAAAGTTAAGTTTTTAATTTATTTTTTGGGTTTGTTGTTGTTTGGATCATCTTATGCGACTTTAGAAAATTGTTATCAGGATGGAGTAGGTGAGAAATATGCTCAGGCTTTAGAAAATTGTCAACCATATGCTGAAAAAGATGCAAAAGCTACAGCAATATTAGCTCAAGCATATATTCAGACAGACCAAAATAACAAATTAGCTTTAGAATACGCTTTATGGGTAGTAGATTTTTACAATAAAAATGGTATACCAAGTAGTGGAGATGGTTTAAAAAATTACTATAGCTTAATGTATTTGATAGGCGAAATGTATTATTTTGGGGCTGATGGTGTAAAAATTAATCGCGCTAAGGGTTTTGAGTATATTAAGAAATCAGCAGAGTTAGGGTATATGGTTGCGCAAAATCAATTAGGGAATCTTTATGCTAGGTCTGGAGGAAATCCGTGGCCTAATTTTGCCCAAGCATTTAAGTGGTATAAATTAGCGGTAGCTAATGGAAGTTTGATGGCCAGAGATTCTTTCTTGATTAAAAAAGAGGATAGTTTTGTTAAATTATATCCATATTGTATAGCTCAAGCTAGAACATTTATTGGTGATGCTTATATGTCTGGTACAGGAGGGTTACCAAAAGATAACACTATCGCGTTAGAATGGTATAAAAAAGCTTACGAGCTTAATCATATATCACCAGTTGAGGTTGGATTAGCAAATGTTTATCTAGCTAAAGGAGATAAGCAAACAGCTTCAGTGTATGCTAAGCAAGCAATAACTCAGCCTTTTGCTCCAGCTTTTGTTTTGGCTGCCGAGTTAACTCAAGATCCTGTAGAAAAGTATACTTATTTATCTGTAGCGATTGATTTGTTTAAAAAGCCTAGACTGGGGTATTGGAAGCAGTTTAATGAGTATTGTATGCCGAATCTCTCAAAAGATGGTCTAAAAGATGCTCAGACTAAATTAACGACAATTAAACTACCTGAAAATCAGGCTCAAGCAGCTGATCAAAAAATAAAAGCGATAGAAAGTCAGTGGACTACTAGTATAGCTTCTTCAGCTAGTTCTAATTAAATTTTGTTATATTTCTAGATTTCTATTTTAGTTATTCTATGGTTATAATGGGCTGATAGAAATTTTATTAATATTTGAGTCTTGTGAAAAGTTTTTTTTCTAATAGTTTAATTATTTCTGGGTTATTGCTTGTATCAAAAGTACTAGGTTTTATTCGAGATTTATTGTTGGCAGCATTTTTTGGAAGTAGTGGAGCATTGCAAGCATTTTTGGTAGCGTTTAGAACACCAGAGTTTATGCGTAAAGTTACGACCTCAGGAACTTTTACTCAAATTATTAATCCATATATTGATGGTAAAATTTCAAATGAGCAGAAAGAGTTTATAGCAACAATATTATATCTAATTGCTATAGTGCTAATGGTTTTAACCATAACAGGTTTGGCTTTTAGCGATATATGGGTTGACATATATGCATATGGACTTGTTTCTAATGATGTGATGTTACAGTTAGTACATACTATGTTTATCATAATGCTACCATATGTTTTGTTAAACTGTATTGTTGGATTGATAGCTGCAATCCTTAACAGTTATAGTAAGTATATAATCTCCTCAGCTTTCCCAGTATTTTTAAATCTAGTGATGATAATAGGGGTAATGATATCGCCAAGATTTAGTGTACCTATTTATGTCGTAGCTTATAGTGTTTTACTAGCAGGACTGTGTCAATTAATAGTAGCGGTATTCTCATTATCTATGCTCTTGGGTAGGATAAATATAACTAAAGCAATATTTTTTGTTAGGAATGTAAAAGCAAAGATCTTTTTTAAAAAGCTACCTATGACTTTTTTGGGGGCAGCAGTTTTGCAAATTAGTTCATTTATAGAAACTTTTTTTGCTTCATTTTTATTATCAGGGAGTTTGGCATGGTTATATTATGCTGATAGGGTAAACCAATTTTTATATGGTATATTTGGTACAGCTATAGCTATGGCTATGATCCCATATTTAGTTAAAACTAAAAAAGATAATGAACTATTTTATAAAAATTTAGCATTAGCAATAAAAATTATGTTTGTGATGATAATACCTGCTATTATTGGACTGATAGTGTTAGCTAAGCCAATAATTATAACATTGTTTTATTACGGCAAATTTAGTTTAAATGATGTTGATTTTACGTATTTAGCAATGTTGGGATATTTAATTTCATTATTTTGTTTTGTTTTTATAAGGGTTATAGTATCGGCTCTTTATGTTCAAAATAGAGCAAATACAGTTTTTTGGATTAGTCTATCTAGTTTGATTTGTGGGATTGTGCTTGACACTTATATAATACATGCATATAGTGATGATAAGTACGCTTTCGTGTATTTAGCTATTGTTAGTTCTGTAACAGCTTTAGTAAATATGATTGCTCAGATCTTAATACTTATCAGCTTTAATTTAAAATTGTTTGTTAAAATTTTTTTACCAGTTAAATATTTATTGAAGATAGTTATAGCTTGTATTTGTATGATAGTAATCCTAAAGTTATTTAATTTGAACGATGATTATTGGATTAGTTTATCAATATTTGGTAGACTCAGAAGTATACTAGTTATTATGTCATTAAGTATTTTGGTATATATAAGTGTAATATTTGTTTTACGTTTAAGGAAAATGCTAGTATTGGATAATTAGCTTATATAAAAGTGTCTAATAAGGCTCATCTTAACTATATTAGGATTAACATGGACGATTTAAGAAATATAACCAATCTTAGGGGTATTGAGAGAGAAGCTTTACGAATTTATGGAGATGGTAATTTATCCTGCTCTGAACATCCGCAGTCTTTAGGGCATAAGCTTACTAATAGCAGTATTACTGTAGACTTTTCAGAAAATCTTCTAGAGATAATAACAAAGCCGCATAAAAATATAGATATGGCTTTATATGAGCTTACTACTTTGAGTGCTTTTACTTTACAGAGTGTGCCTGAAGAAGAGTTTATTTTAAATACCAGTATGCCACTATCAGCAATAGAAGCACAAATAAAAGAAGCTAATTTTGGCGGCTCAAACTCTGGTAGGATGAAACAAGTATACCGTAAAGGATTATCAGCTCGTTATGGTAAAATTATGCAGATTATAGCTGGAATTCACTATAATTTTTCATTTGATAAAAGCTTGATTCTAAGAAAAGCAATTGAGCTTGGGATATCAAATTCTGATGTTTATTTTGGAGTTATAAATAATTATTTTGAATATATGTGGCTATTACCATATCTATTCGGATCAAGTCCTATTTGTGCAAAAACTTCTGTTAAAAAAAAGCCAGAGTATTTGATAGATCTAGATGAAGAGTTTTATGCGGGTGAGTTTTCAACTAGCCTTCGAATGAGTGATCTTGGTTATACTAGTCCCGCTCAAAAGGATCTTAGTATTTCATATTATAATGTTAAAGCATATGTCAAAGACATGCTAAATGCAACAGTTACAGAAATTGAGCAATATAAAGAAATTGGATTATATGATACAGAGGGTAAAAGAATACAGCTTAACCAGAGTATTTTACAAATAGAAAATGAGTACTACAGTCCTATAAGACCTAAGCAAATAGGAAAAAGAGGTGAAAGACCTGCATGTGCTTTATCTAATAGAGGGGTTGAATATATTGAGGTTAGGGTGCTTGATGTTGATCTTTTTGATAAAAACGGAATTAGTAAAAACACAGCATTATTTGTAGAAGCGATGTTAATGAGTTGTTTAATGCAAGAATTTAAAGGGTATTCTCAGAGACGGGTTGACCTAGGTAAACAAAATCTTAAAAACGTTGCTGTACAGGGGCGTAAACCTAACTTAGAACTAGTTGATTCTATGGGTGAAAAAATTACTTTAAAGGAATATGGTTTAACTTTGTTTGGCAAAATTGAAGCTGTAGCTAAGCAAATGGGGCAAGAGTATCTAGACGCTGTACTATTTGAAAAGCAAAAAATTTTTGATGTTTCTAAAACTCCTTCAGCAAAAATTATAAAGTTGGCGAAAGCCCTTGGATATAAAAACTTAGTGTTAAAAACGTCTAAGCAGGCTTCAGATGACTTTAGAAAGGTATCTTTAACGCAAAAAGAAAGAGAAATATTGTTTGATCAGGTTAAGCAGTCAATAGAGACAGAAAAGAGTTTAAGAGATAATGATACAATTTCCTTGGATGAATATATTAGTAAATATTATAAGTCTGTCGAGGGTTGCTGTTATTAAATATAAAAGTATTTTTGCCTTGTTACGACACATCTAATTCCAGCTTGACAGATCCTAAATTTAATAAGTCTTACAAAAGACAAAAAAACCAGCAAAAGCTGGCTCTTTGGATAGAAAGAAAGGTTTATTATTAATGGAAAGAATATTATA
Organism: Allofrancisella guangzhouensis; assembly: GCF_000815225.1. Lineage (GTDB taxonomy): Bacteria > Pseudomonadota > Gammaproteobacteria > Francisellales > Francisellaceae > Francisella > Francisella guangzhouensis. Next base: position 530,985 of record NZ_CP010427.1, read on the forward strand.
CTTTTTTAAGAGCACCAAATCTTTTGTTGAATCTATCAACACGTCCTGCTGTGTCTACAACTCTTTGTTTACCAGTGTAAAATGGATGACACTCAGAACAAATATCTATATTGATAGTTTCTTTAGCTACAGTTGATCTGGTTGTGAAATTATTGCCACAGCTACAAGTTACTTTAACTTCAGTATATTTAGGATGAATTTCTTGTTTCATTATTTATTTTCCTTATTTTTGTAAATTTTGACATCGCCACTTAGACTATCTCACCTAAGCACCATATCACTATAAAAGCAGAATAGCCCGAAAATTGTAACTTAAATTATTAATAGTATCAAGCTTAATTAGAAGAAATATATTTCTCTCTGCGTACATTTTTAGCTTCAAAACCAGCATTTGTAAGTATTTCATAAGATTGATCGATCATATTTGGATTACCGCAAATATAGACAATATCTTTTTTTGGATCTAAGCCTATTTTTTCAAATTGTTGTTGAACATAACCGGAAATTTCATGGTCTTTTAAATCATCTGTTTCTCTACTTAGGCAAAGTGTGAAATTTATGTTGTTATGTTTTTTTGCAAATTCTATAAAATCATCTTGATACAAAGCATCTTTGCGGTATTGTACGCCTAATAATATATGTATTTCAGTAGTTTCAGCTCGTTGTAAGAGCTCTGGGAGCATTGACCTATAAGGAACAATTCCGGTACCAGTACCTACAAGTATTAGCTTCCTAAGCTCCTCATCCTTTAAAACAAGCCTTCCGGCAGGACCCATAGCAGTAGCAGTATCACCAACCTCCATGTTGAAAAAAAACTCTGAAGCAGTACCATTTTTGACATGGGTTATACCTATTTCCAAAAGCATGTTGTCAGAAGGTAGAGACCCTAGGCTATAGCTTCTACGTTTTAGATTACCCTCGTTATCTGTTAAAAGGAAAGTAATAAATTGTCCAGCTATAAATTTAAGAGGCTTTCCATCTGTCCTTCTAAAAACAAAATGTCTTACATTGTTAGTAATATCTTTGAATGATACTAATTCTAGATCAAATTTTTCTAATGCCATGATATTTAGCTTATTGTGTATATTTGCAGCAGCTATAATTGTATAATAAATTTATCTCGATGATAAGTTTGTATTTTAAAATATGGTTAGGTATTTTTATATACTTCTGATTTTATTGATACTACCAGGTTTAACTGTAGCTAAGATGACTCAAGATGTGGTTGATAAAGTGTATACAAAGCCAATAGTTCTGGGAGATAAACAAAAAACAATAAGTATTAGTTTGCTAGTAGACTCAACAGACGGATACAGGTGGTTTTTGGTTTCACCAGATTATGATTATATAAGATCAGTTAGTTTTGCACACAAAAGTGTTGATGTTGAAAACTCAAAATATGGGTCTACAGATAACTTTAAATTTAGGTTGCAGGATAGCTTTAAAAAGATCCCGCAGAAAATGGTTTTGCATTTTGAGTGTTTCAGACCATTTGATAATGATAGTCAAATAATCAGTAAAGATATTGTGGTATTATCAGTTTTAGATTAAAAATAAGGAGATATATAGTGTTTATGTTTTGGTTAGTATTTTTTACTGTTTTAATTACATTTCTCTTAAGTTTTTCAATAAATTTAGTGGAAACTCAATCAGTAAATGTGATAGAGAGGTTTGGTAGATTTGTGAGGATTCAGCGAGCGGGTCTTAATTTTAAAATCCCATTTATAGAAAGAGTAGCTGGTAGGGTTAGTTTAAGAGTCCAGCAATTAGATATAATTGCTGAGACTAAAACAAGAGATAATGTCTTTGTACACATGAAAGTTTCAGTACAATTTTTAGTTGAGGAAGCTAGAGCTGTAGATGCTTTTTATAAACTTACAAATGCTAGGGCTCAAATGGAATCATATGTCTTTGACGTGATTAGGTCATCTTTACCACGTATGAGTTTAGATGAGTCTTTTGAAAATAAAGATGCAATTGCGTTAGATATCAAAAAAGAGCTTTCTGAAGAGATGAGCGCTTATGGTTATACAATAATTAAATCCTTAGTTGTGGATATAAATCCAGAAGAGAATGTAAAACGGTCTATGAATGAGATCAACGCCGCACAAAGACAACTTGAAGCTACTAAAGCAAAGGCTGAAGCTGAAAAACTTATAAAAATTAAAGAAGCTGAAGGTCAAAAAGAGTCCATGAAACTTTTAGGTGAGGGTATCGCTGAACAACGTAAAGCAATAGCAAGAGGTTTACGTGTTTCTATAGAAGATGTAAAAGAAGGTACGAATGGTAGTATATCTTCTGAGTATATTTCCTCTTTGGTGATGATGTATCAGTATTTAGATACTTTAGAAAACATGACTAAATCAGGTAAATCAAATGTGATATTTACACCAAACTCACCAAAAGGGTTTAATAATTTAACTTCTGAAATGATAAGTGCTTTATCTGCTGCTAAAGATATGTAATATAGTTATTATTTCATCGCATGAAGAAGCTTTTAAAGGGAATAGAGCTACTTTCACAAACAAGATGAGTGAATTTAGGCTGATTTTTTAATAGTATGTCATCTGTGATGATATTATTGTTAATTATATATATTTATAATATTATTTTTTAACACATGCTTAACAATTTTATATAATTAAATATTAAATTTTATACATTTTAAATTTTTATAAGATAATTTTTGTGTTTGTAATTATTGGTTAATGTCTTAGCGTGATAACACTTTTTTGAGCTAACTATATAGTATAGTCTACTAGGCATAAAAGTAGATTCCGTGGCCAAGCCTGACGGAATGACGTACTACTTTTTAGTATCGTTAGCTATAGAACACTTTTAAATATAAGGCTTATTGATGGATTGGTTTCTTGAAGCTACCTGATCTTGCAAGCAAGGCACCCCTTTGGGTTTTAAAAAGTGAATTGTGTATTGGTCAAAATTTGAGAGTAGCTTTACATAAAAATTAAATATTAAAATCATAAAACTTATAGCTTATATATTTTTTAATAAAATTTACAGTCTCTCATAAGGAATATTCTCTCGGAATTGTGAATTAGTTTATAACTAACCCGAATTAAAAAATCTCCACATTAATTTAGACCCATAAATTCCCCCATAAAATCTTCACGAACCATTGATATATATAGCTTTAATATGGTTTTATTATTTTTATTAGCTTCATAATAAAATATGAAATACAAAAAATAATTTTCAAATAGCTTTACTTATTATTAGTTTAGATATATTTTATATATTGCAATTAACTTTTGTGGGGATTTTTCATGTTAAAAAAATATATATACGGAATTAGTTCAGTCTTGGCACTAGCAACACTTTTAAGTAGTTGTGCCCAAGAAGAGCTAACAGATTATCAAATAGCGACAACTTGTGACGGTGCAGTTTGTAGTATAGAATTAGACCAAACTGATTTACTTAGATATACAAACGTAGTAGGTAAATCAGTAGATAAGGTGTTAAAACAAGAAGCTGTACCAGAACCACAATATAACATAACTTGGGTTCTAACAGATGGCCAGCTTGCTACAGATCAGCAACTTAGTGATAGTAATTTACCATTATGTAATGGTGATTGTACTTCTGGGTCTAACCCAACTGGTTGGGTATTTACTACAGTAGGCCCACATCAGATAGGTGTTTCTGGAACGATCACATATCCAGATGGTACTGTTCAAAAAATTGATTTAGCAAAAACAGTAAATACGCAGTATGGTGAAGTTAAGATAAACTCAGAGATTATAGGTGGTTCTGGGTTGGATTATAAATTTACAGCTAACACATCAGGAACTGGTATACCAGATAATGCAACCTTTACTTGGAAAGTAAATGGTACAGAGATTGGTACAGGTCAAGAGATAGAGTATCTTTTCCCAACACCAAATATAACTTACACAGTAGGCTTAGAAGTCTCTGTAGATGGAGAAGTAATCTCAACAGCTACAAAAGAAATAACTTCAGGTGAAGTAGTTGAACCGACATTAACAGCTACTCAAGATAGTAGTAGTGATCCACTTGTTTGGACGATAACCGCAAATACTACAGATACAGGTATAGATAGTAGCTGGACAAAGCAGTGGAAGATAGATGGTAATGTAGTATCAGGAGCTACAGCAAACACACTAAATTATACATTTACCCAGTCTGATACAACATACCAAGTAGAGTATATTGCTACAAAAGGTGAACTTAGAAGAAGTGCTACTACAAATATAACTGTAGGTACAGTCACTCAACCTACATTAACAGCTACTCAAGATAGTAGTAGTGATCCACTTGTTTGGACGATAACCGCAGATACTACAGATACAGATATAGATAGTAGCTGGACAAAGCAGTGGAAGATAGATGGTAATGTAGTGCCAGGAGCTACAACAAACACACTAAATTATACATTTACCCAGTCTGATACGACATACCAAGTAGAGTATATTGCTACAAAGGGTGAACTTAGAAGAATTGCTACTACAAATATAACTGTAGGTACAGTCACTCAACCTACATTAACAGCTACTCAAGATAGTAGTAGTGATCCACTTGTTTGGACTATAACCGCAGATACTGCAGATACAAGTATAGATAGTAGCTGGACTAGGCAGTGGAAGATAGATGGTAATGTAGTAACAGGATCAACAGATGCTCTAAACTATACGTTTGCGCAATCTAATACAACATATCAAGTTGAGTATACTGCTACAAAAGGTCAAAGTACTAGAACTGCGACTATAAGTATAACTATAGGTGCTGTTAATCAACCATCGTTATCATCTACTCAAGATGGTAATAATCCACTAGCTTTTACAATAACCGCGGATACTACAGATACAAGTATAGATAGTAGCTGGACAAAGCAATGGAAAGTAGATGGTAGTGTAGTACCAGGATCAACAGATGCTCTAAGCTATACATTTGCGCTTACTAGTAAAACATACCAAGTTGAGTATACTGCTACAAAAGGTCAAAGTACCAGAACTGCGACTACAAGTGTAACCACAGGAGCAGCTACAGCGCCATCATTAAGTGATTCTCGAATTGGATTTTTAGATTACGCTTTAACAGCTGATTTAGCAGATACAGGTATAACTAGTGCTTGGACGTTACAGTGGAGCTCAAACCCATCATCGGCAACATTTTCTGCAGCTAGCTCTGCTGATACAAATGTAACATTTGGTAGTTATAATATAAATTACACTGTAACTTTGACAGCTACACCACCATCTGGTTCAGGTGATAGTCCTGTAACAGCTAATGTAAGTGTTAGTACAGGATATAGTTTAAAAACAGCAGCTACTATTACAGGTGGAGATTACTCACCTATACAGCAGGCAAGTGGTACAGCTCCTACTACTGGTATTAGCTGGCAAAAAAATGGTGAGAATTCAATTACTTTTACTTGTCCAACTGGTTGGGCGATTCCAGCGGAGATAGTAAATATGCCAGCTGTAGGCGATAAAACGGCATATGGTGAATTTGCTTCATTTGGAGGATCATCTATGTTTTTAATTGATGGCACTAATGGGTTATTATTAACTGATGCGATCTATGGTAATAGTACTGTTATTAGTTATTACAATCTATACGGTCTTAATAAATCAGTAGGCGTTACTTGTGTACATGTGTACTAATTATATATCATTAATTTTCTAATCAAGCATTAGCTCTTAAGCTAGCAAATGCTATCACTGCTCCACCCAAACAATGGGTGGATTCTTTATTAAATCAAGTTTAGAATTTTGGTAATAAAGCTATTAACTATGTTACTAAAAACTGGTTTGTTATTTTGTGGTTTTTGTAATTCTTGAAGATCATGATTTTCTAATTCCTTTGAATTTATCTTTTAGTTCATGGTTTTTGTGTTTTTCTGCTAAAATATATCTATTAATTAAAATAACTTTTTTCTAATGTCTTTGAAAAATTCCTTAAGTAGTTTGAATCCTCAACAGCATAAAGCTGTAGTTCTTGAAGATCGTAATTCTCTTATTTTAGCTGGTGCCGGTAGTGGGAAAACTAAGGTTCTTACTTCGAGAATAGCTTATTTATGCTGCGATAGAGGGGTTACTGTTGATAATATCTTAGCTGTTACGTTTACAAACAAAGCTGCTAAGGAAATTCAGCAACGTGTCGAAAAAATGCTTGGAACATCGACATTTGGTATGTGGATAGGTACTTTTCATGGCATAGCTCATAGATTGTTACGTAAGCATGGACATGAGTTAGGGTTAGACAAGAATTTTAGAATTCTTGACCAAGACGAGCAAGCTCAGCTTATAAAAAAAGTAATAAATTCTTTAGATCTTGATGATAAAAAATATCCCCCAAAATTACTTCAAAATTTTATAAATAAACAAAAAGATCAAGCAACACGCAGTGATAAACTTTCCAAACAGTACGATGGAAACTTTAACCGTATCTATCAGGCTTATGAGGAAAGGCTACAACTTGATAATGCTTTAGACTTTGCGGATTTATTGCTTTATTTGTATGAGCTGTTTTCTCTAAATGTTCAGTTAAGAGAATATTATCAAAATTTATTTAAGTACATACTTATAGACGAATTTCAAGATACTAACCATGTACAATATATGTGGTTAAAACTTTTACTGACAGACACTAACTACATTATGGCTGTTGGTGATGATGACCAATCAATATATGGTTGGCGTGGGGCTATAATAGATAACATCCATAATTATGTGAAAGAAATAAATAACGTCGAGATAGTTAAGTTAGAGCAGAATTATCGCTCAACAAAAAATATTCTTAAGGCAGCAAATTCTGTCATTAAAAACAATAATAACAGAATGCCAAAAGAACTTTGGTCTGCAGCTGAGGATGGTGAAAAAGTACAAGTGTATAACGCTGTAAATGAAAGAGAAGAAGCCAAATATATAATTGATAAAATCCGTAAACTTCACCAAGATGGTGAAAGTTATAATGATATTGCATTGCTGTACCGTTCAAACTATTTATCGCGTGTGTTAGAGGAAAGCTGTATATATGCGGGTATTCCATATAGAATTTATGGTGGTTTTAAGTTTTTTGATAGAGCAGAGGTTAAAGATGCTTTAGCTTACTTAAGGCTAGCAGCTACAAGTACAGACAATTTAGCTTTTGAGCGTATTATAAATACTCCTGCTCGTGGTATAGGTAACAAAACTTTAGATACAATTAGAAACTTTGCTCAAGTTAATTCATTATCATATTGGCAAGCAACAATAGAAGTTATTCAAAAAGAGTTAGTTACAAAACGTACAGCAAGCTTACTTTTAAATTTTATTCAGCTAATTGATGACATATCTAGTCAGGTAAAAGAATTTAGTTTAGATGAGTTGTTAGAATATGTGATTACAAAAAGTGGACTTTTAGCTTCTTATGAAGAAAAAGATACAGAAAAAGACAGTCAAAAAATAGATAACTTAAAAGAGTTAATAAGTGCAGCTAAAGATTTTGAGCCACAAATCGAGTTACTTGATGATAATGTTGACATTTTACAAGATTTTCTGTCATTTGCAGTTTTAGAGGCTGGTGAAATGCAAGCTGATCAATCAACAGATAGTGTTCAGTTGATGACCATCCATGCTGCAAAAGGTTTAGAGTTTAAGCATGTATTTATAATTGCAGCTGAAGAAGGGATATTTCCTCCAAATGCTGTAATTAACAGTCAGGAAGCTTTTGATAATTCTCATTCAAAAAAGCTCCAAGAAAAACTTGCTGAAGAGAGAAGACTTTTCTATGTTGCGATTACTAGAGCTATGGTGTCTCTAACTATTAGTTACGCTCAAGTACGTAATATTTTTGGTAAAAGTAGCTTTCAGGTTTGTTCTAGGTTCTTAGCTGAAATTGATGATGAGCATTTAAATCAAGGGCAAGAACAATCATCAAAAACTAAAGTAAGAGCAAAATCTAATTTTGGGGTTTCGCCATTTGATTTTCTAAAATCAAGTTCCCCTAATAATAAAACTTTCAAACCCGGAGATAAAGTTTTTCATAAAGTGTTTGGTAAAGGTATTTTTGTTAAATCGCAAGCTCAAGGTACAAAGGAATTTTATACAGTAAATTTTGGACCTGATGTTGGTCAAAAGATACTTTTGGCAGATATTGCTAATCTGGCTAAGGTGTAGATTTATTATTTATTTTTATTTTTTTAAAAAATATCGCTCCCAATATTAGAAAAATAACAAAGCATATACTTATACTCGTTTTGGATGCTAAGTTTATGGCATTTCCTGTATCGATCGATAAGCCAACAATTAATTGACCAACTTCAGTGACTAAAGTAATTAGCATATTTGTGATAGCAATTCCTATAGCAGTGAAATTTTGATGACTTATTTTGTTGAAGTAGTGCCATACTAAAACCTGTGAAGCAGAAAACGCTCCAAAAATAAAAACTAAAAATACAGCATAGTTTTTTAATATTCCAAAATTTATGATAATAATTATTATTACAGTGCCTAAAACGGAAATGTTGATAACTCTTGTGGGGTCGAATTTATTAGCTAGTAGGGTTTTTATAGGAGAGAAGATAGCCCAGCCCATGAATATTAAGGTTATTAGTGTAGTTGCAAATATGTCACTAAAGCCATATGTTTGTTTAAAATATAGAATTCCGTATTGTGATGTTAGAACTATGGTAGGTATATATATCAAACCTGCCCATGTGGCATTAATCCAGAGTTTCTTGTTTTTTATTAAATTTTTACTAGCATCGTAAATTTGCTTGAATTTCGGCATTAGATTTACAGTCTGAACTTCTTTCGGTGAAAATATTTGAAATAAGACAGCTAGTGGTAGTGCAAAAATACCTGAATATATAAAAACATCGATCCAAGAGGTATTGTAGTTGGATATAAGCACACTTACGTTTTGTGAGAAAGCAGCAGCTAAAGTCCCTAATGATATTATAATGCTTGTTATAAAGCTAAAGTATTTAGGATTAAAGTTTTCTAATGCTAGTTTCAAAACTCCTATAAATGCAAATGATGATCCTACACCTACTAACAGTCTACCAACAATTGCTGTATTAAAACCTCCAGCTATAAATAATATGTTACCAGCTCCACAAACTAAAGTTGCTGCTATTAAAACTCTTTTGCTCCCGAATCTATCTAATAGTATTCCAGCGGGTATTTGCATTATAAGATAAGTTATATTGTAGCTAGATATTAAAAATGAAAAACCAATATGAGTAGATATGTTAAAGTAGTTAACTATTTGCTCTTGGTATGCTCCAGTAAGTATCCTTAAAAAAAATTCATAGCAATAAAAGCTTATCCCAATAGTTAATATTATAAGAGTTCTAAATTTTTGCATTTTTTTAAAAAATGTTCCTATTGTTTAGAAATTTACACTTTTATGAGGTTATTGTCTAATTAACTATTTTTAAGAAACTAGTAATATTATTTGCTTCATCATTTACCCTATTGGCTATTAAATATATAATTTCTCTAAATAAATTCTAAGTATTAAAAATAACAATGTCAGAAAAATTTGTTTTAGCTGTTGATCAGGGCACAACTAGTTCGCGTGCTATCATTTTTGATAAAAATGGTAATATCAAAAAAATTGCCCAAAAAGAGTTTACCCAGATTTATCCAAAAAGTGGTTGGGTTGAACATGATCCTATGGAAATATGGGGCACGCAAAGCGGTGTTGTCAGAGAAGTTCTTGAGTCTGGAAGAGTTAAACCAGATCAAATCGCAGCTATAGGTATTACAAACCAGCGTGAAACTGCTATTGTTTGGGATAAAGAAACTGGAGATCCTATTTATAATGCAATAGTTTGGCAATGTCGCCGTACTTCTTATATTTGTGATGATATTAAAAAAGATCCAGAACTAGTTAAATATATCAAAGAAAATACAGGTTTGGTTGTGGATGCGTATTTTTCAGGTACAAAAGTTAAGTGGATTTTGGACAATGTAAGAGGGGCTAGGGAAAAAGCTAATGCTGGTAAGCTTCTAATGGGCACTGTAGACACGTGGCTGATTTGGAATATGACACGTGGTAAAGTCCATGCAACTGATTATAGTAATGCTTCACGTACTATGCTTTTTAATATTAATACACTAGAGTGGGACAAGAAAATTTTAGAATATTTAGATATTCCAGAGTCTATGTTGCCAGAGGTAAAAAACTCAAGTGAAATCTACGGTTACACGGATGAAAAAACCCTAGCTGGGGCTAGAATTCCAATAGCTGGTGTTGCTGGAGATCAGCATGCTGCTTTATTTGGTCATTGCTGTTTTGAGAAAGGCATGGCTAAAAATACTTATGGTACGGGTTGTTTTGCGCTTATGAATGTTGGTGATAAGCCAATATTTTCTGATGCTGGACTTCTAACTACTATCGCGTGGGGTGAAAATGGTAAGCCAACCTATGCTTTAGAGGGTAGTGTATTTATTGCAGGAGCAGTTATCCAGTGGATTAGAGATGGTTTAGGACTTATTCGTTCAGCAGAAGATAGTGAGTACTATGCTACAAAAATTGATTCAACTAATGGTGTATATTTAGTCCCAGCTTTTGTGGGCCTGGGTACTCCATATTGGGATATGTATGCTAGAGGTACAATAGTTGGCATAACAAGAGACACAAAGAGAGAGCATATTATCAGGGCTGCTCTTGAAGCTATAGCGTACCAGGCAAAAGACGTTTTAGATTGTATGAAAGGCGATACAGGACTGGATTTGACAGGTTTACGTGTGGATGGTGGAGCAGTGCAGAATAATTTTCTAATGCAGTTCCAGTCTGATATTTTGCAGTCTGAAATTTCAAAACCAAAAATAAATGAAATTACAGGTTTAGGAGCCGCATTTTTAGCAGGTTTAGCTGTTGGCTTCTGGAAAAATAAAGAAGAGCTGAAATCTATCCTTATAACAGAGAAAACTTTTGAACCACAAAAAGATTTTAAAACAGTTACCCATGATTATAAAGGTTGGAAAAAGGCCGTGCAAAGAAGTAAGGCTTGGGTTGAATAAAATGGAGAATAATTACGACATAATAATAATTGGTGGTGGTGCAACTGGGTTTGGTTGTGCTATAGAGGCTGTCTCACGTGGTTATAAAACATTACTTTTAGAGGCGTATGATTTTGGTAAAGGTACTTCTTCAAAGTCTACTAAACTTATTCATGGTGGTCTAAGGTATTTAGAAAATTTTGATTTTGCACTTGTAAAAGAAGGCTTAGAAGAAAGGTTTTCATTTTTACATAATGCCCCTCATTTGACCTATAAACAATCTTATCTTATTCCAACACGTAGTTATTTTGAGACAATTAAATACACTATAGGTGTTAAGCTTTATGAGTTATTATCAGGTAAGTATAAAATTGGTAAAGGTTATAATCTAAATAAAAGACAGACTTTAGAAGAGTTACCAAATATAGAAGCTTCTAAGCTTAAAAAAAGTTTAGTGTATTATGACGGTCAGTTTGATGATACTAGGCTTTTGATCTCTTTGATGAAAACTTTTGAATCAAAGGGTGGTGTAGCTTTAAATTACCATAAAGTTGAAAAAATCTACAGCTCAACGAATTCAAAATTAGATACTGTTGTGGTTACTAATACATTAACTCAGGAAAAAAGAGAGTTTAACGCAAGTCATATTATTAATGCTACAGGAACATTTTGTGATACTATCATAAGCTTGGCGGGTAGAAAAGAATCACACAAGTATGTTTCAGTTGCGCAAGGAACTCATATAGTTTTTGCCAGAGAAAAGTTCCCAACGAAGCATGCTATTTTGATCCCAGAGACAGAAGATGGCAGGGTTTTATTTATTTTACCTTGGCATGACCATTTGATAGTTGGTACTACAGATATTAAAAAAGAGATTCCAAGTATTGAGCCAAAAGCGGATAAACAAGAAATTGAATTTATTTTGGAAACTTTTAACCAATACGCCAAACAAAAAGCAACTATCGCGGATATAAGATCAGTATATTGTGGGCAACGTCCATTAGTCTCACCTAAGAAAAATAGAAAAACAGCAAATATTTCTCGTAAGCATGAAATTATTGAATCTACAGATGGTTTGATTACGGTAGTAGGAGGCAAGTGGACTATATTTAGACGTATGGGGCAAGATACTTTAGATTATATTGAAAGTGGTAAAATCGCGCAAAAACTTTCTAAAACCTCCGAGCAGTTGTTGGTTGATGCTATTGAGTCTAAAGAAAGTTATCCATTAAAAGTTTATGGTAAAAATGCTGATGATATTAAGATAATTCAGCAAGAACTAAATAATCATGAGTTATTGCATAGCGATTTACCATACTATCAAGCAGAAGTTATTTATAATGTAAGAAATGAAAAGGCTAAGACAGTGGAAGATGTTTTAGCTCGTCGTACAAGAGCGGCTTTTTTAGATATTAAAGCAAGTATTCAAGCTGCTCCTATTGTGGCTGAGCTTATGGCTAAAGAACTTGGTAAAGATAAAGCTTGGCAAGATGAACAGGTGGAGAGTTTTGTAGAATTTTCTAAAAATTTTAATGTTGAGGAATTATATAGGTGAGTAAATTATGTTAGAAGCTTGTATAGCAGAAGTTATAGGAACAATGATTCTTATACTTTTGGGTAATGGAGTTGTGGCAGGAGTTGTTTTAAATAAAACTAAGTCACAAAATAGTGGTTGGATTGTCATTACTTTCGCTTGGGGGTTAGCAGTATTTTTAGGTGTTTTAGTGGCAGGACCTATTAGTGGTGCGCATATGAATCCTGCTGTAACATTAGCTTTGACTCTTGCAGGTAAGTTTTCATGGACTTGGGTGGTACCATTTGTTATAAGTCAGATTATAGGGGCTATGCTTGGCCAGGCACTAGTTTGGATTATGTATTATCCACATTACTCTGTTACAAAAGATACAGAACTAAAGTTAGCGACATTTTGCACATCTCCAGCAATTAAGCATTTACCTTCTAATTTTATGAGTGAAATTATTGGTACGTTTGTATTAGTGCTTGCAATATTAACCATGCATGGAGTCGTAATACAGGTTGGTGACTCCAGTAGTTTGGTGACAGCATATCCGGTTGATATGGGGGCATTAGGAGGTATTCCAGTTGCATTTGTTGTAATTGTAATAGGTTTATCTTTAGGAGGCACTACTGGGTATGCTATTAACCCAGCTAGAGACTTTGGTCCGAGATTGTTTCATGCTATTATGCCTATTCAATCTAAGGGTTCATCCCACTGGGATTATGCGTGGGTGCCAGTTTTAGGTCCTATTGTTGGCAGCGTAGGAGCAACAGTCCTCTATTTGTTACTAAAATCAAGTGGGGTATTTTAGTATAAAATGTGTGATTTTGTGTATGTACCTATGTTTGCAGATGAGATTTTAAGACTTGTTTTATCTATTTTATTATTTTTTTGTTGCATCATTTTATCTCAAATTATCATGAATAGAAAAAATTGGAGTGTAGCATTTTGGATTTGCTTTGCTGTTTTTTTGGCTATTTTGGGGGGATATGGTTACGTTATTCACCATCTATATTTGGAAAATACTTTCTCTTATGATGGGTTTATTTCAGGAGCTGGGTTTTTAGCAGTAGTAGGTTTATTGTTTTCAAATTCTAATGATAAAGAAAACGATTTTAACAATAAATTTGTCAATAAAGATACACCAATGTTTTTAGCTAGCTTTATTGTTTTTTCAATCATTTATATTCTGACAGTTGATTATAATATTGAGTGTATTTACGGAGTCAGTCAGTTCTTTATGGACGTGTTGCAGGTAGTTATTTATCCGGTATTGCTACTATTTGGATTGACAGCATTTTTATTTAGATTTGTATTATGTATATATGTTTTTGCGATATGTATGGCTTTATTTGTAATTGAAGACTTAGTTTCTGTTTATTACACATTATCTTTTATTGCGGATGAATTTGTTATAGCTGAAACACTGGTATCAGCAGTTATTTCTACTATTATAAGTATAGTATCAGTCTGTATACTTATGAGAGCAAAGAGGATTTATAATGGGAGGAGAGAAAATGATTAAACATTTTGACAATTTTTTTTGGATAAATTTAACTGTAGCATTTATTATACTGGTAGTAGGATTTTTTTTATCAAAATACACAAAATCATTAACTTATAACTTATTAAAGAGATATGACAATACTGTATCTCAGTTTTTGGCAAGTCTAGTTTATGTGATTTTTTTAGTTCTAGTAGTCGTAGTGGCTTTAGCCAAGCTGGGGGTACCAATTTCTCCTATAACAGGTGTTTTAACTGGTATAGTGTTTGGTATATCAATGTCGCTAAGGGCATCTTATAGTGTTTTTGCATCTGGTATAATGCTTGCTTTTAGTAAGCCCTTTGAGATTGGCGATAATGTTGATATAGGAGGTTCAGTAGGTGTTGTTAAATCTATAGGTTTTTTGTATACAAGGCTAAAGAATGAAGCTAATGATGAGGTTGTAATCGCAAACAATATGGTTATGTCAAAAGTGATTACAAAATTGTCTAATAAATAGACTTTTTATATCTAAATAATGTTTACATTAATTTAAAAACATAGTAGTATGTGGTTAGTCTTTTCAAGACAAGCTTGAAAGCGAGTATTTTTGAAAGGCTTTATAAATTCAAGCACAAAAAGCTTGATTTTCACTCAAATAAACTTTATAGTATTCTAGAAAGTTTTAGGGGAGGGATTCCCGAGCGGCCAAAGGGATCAGACTGTAAATCTGACGGCTCAGCCTTCGCAGGTTCGAATCCTGCTCCCTCCACCATGCGGGTGTAGTTCAATGGTAGAACTTCGGCCTTCCAAGCCGATAGCGTGGGTTCGATTCCCATCACCCGCTCCACCTAAATCTGGTTTGATAAAATATTAAGCTCGCATGGCTCAGGTGGTAGAGCACTCCCTTGGTAAGGGAGAGGTCACCAGTTCAAGTCTGGTTGTGAGCACCATATTTTGGTTTTTTATTTTTTGTTGAAAAAAAATGGAGTAATAAAGAATGGCTAAAGAAAAATTTGAACGTTCGAAGCCGCACGTAAACGTAGGTACAATTGGTCACGTTGACCATGGTAAGACTACCCTTACTGCAGCTATCACTAAAGTTATGGCTGAAAAAAACGGTGGTTCTGCTCGTAGGTTTGACGAGATCGATAATGCGCCGGAAGAAAAGGCACGTGGTATTACTATTAATACTTCTCACGTAGAGTATGAGTCTCCAAATAGACACTATGCTCACGTCGACTGCCCAGGACACGCTGATTACGTTAAAAACATGATTACTGGTGCTGCTCAGATGGATGGTGCTATCTTGGTATGTTCTGCTGCTGATGGTCCTATGCCACAAACTCGTGAGCATATTCTACTTTCTCGTCAGGTCGGGGTTCCATATATTGTTGTTTTCTTGAATAAATGTGACATGGTTGATGACGAAGAGTTGTTAGAGCTTGTGGAAATGGAAGTTCGTGAATTGTTAGATCAATATGAGTTTCCTGGTGATGATACTCCTATTATTATGGGTTCTGCTCTTAAAGCGTTAGAAGGTGATGAGAAGTACGTTGAGAAGATTGTTGAGCTAGTTCAAGCTATGGATGACTATATTCCGGCTCCAGAGCGTGATACTGATAAACCATTTATCCTTCCGATTGAAGACGTGTTCTCTATTTCAGGTCGTGGTACAGTTGTGACAGGTCGTATTGAGCGTGGTGTTATAAACGTTGGTGATGAAGTTGAAGTTGTGGGTATCCGTCCTACTCAAAAAACTACAGTAACAGGTGTTGAGATGTTCCGTAAGCTTCTAGATAGAGGAGAAGCTGGTGATAACGTTGGTATCCTAGTTCGTGGTCTTAAGAGAGACGACGTTGAGCGTGGACAAGTATTATGTAAGCCAGGTTCAATTAAGCCTCATACTAAATTTGAAGCTGAAGTTTATGTACTTTCTAAAGAAGAGGGTGGTAGACATACGCCATTCTTTAAAGGTTATAGACCACAGTTCTATTTCCGTACTACAGATATTACTGGTGCTGTTGAGCTACCAGAAGGTGTAGAGATGGTTATGCCTGGTGATAACATTAAAATGGTTATAACACTAATTAACCCGATTGCAATGGATGAGGGTTTACGTTTCGCTATCCGTGAAGGTGGTAGAACAGTTGGAGCTGGTGTTGTTGCTAAAATTATCGAGTAATTAGATAATTTATAAAATAAAAGGTCAGTAGTTCAATTGGTAGAGCAGCGGTCTCCAAAACCGCAAGTTGGGGGTTCGAGTCCCTCCTGGCCTGCCAAATAATTAAGGCAGTGTTGCAATTTTGCTCACTGTCTTTTTTATTTTTCTTGATATTGTATTTTCTGTGTGTTATTTTATACTCTACGTTTTAAAGGAGTGTCATTCTTGTGAAAAAGAGTCAAAATTTTAATAAAGTTTGGGTGAGTGGAGCTACTAAAACTACTGAAGTAACAAAAGTTTCAGGCTCTATTAATGTTTTGCTGTGGTTAACTACTGTAGCTATCGTGGTTGTTGGTGTTTTTATTACCATGGTTTCAAATATTTGGAGCTTTAGTTATAGTTCTTATAACACATCAATAGCAGTGGTAGTTGTTTTGGCGGCATTGGTGGTTGTGAGATTTACTAACCAGGGTCGTAGATTTTGGGCTTTTTTTAAGGCTTCAAAATTGGAGCTTTCTAAAGTTGTTTGGCCTACGCGTAGAGAAACTATGACTGTATCTGCGATGGTTATAGTGGTAGTGATTATTTTTGCTATCTTCATATCTATCTTTGGTATGATGTTTGAAAAATTTATTCAATATTTCCTAGGTTAATAGGGGTTTTAAATTATGCTTTGGTATGTTGTGCAGGTGCACTCAGGTTATGAGAAAAGAGTAAAAACTCAGTTAGAAGAAAATATTAAAATAGCTGGTTTGGAAAATAATTTTGGTAGAATACTTGTTCCTACTGAGAATGTGGTAGAGATGAAGGCTGGTCAAAAGCGTAAAAGTGAACGTAAATATTTTCCTGGATATGTTTTGATGGAGGCTGATCTTACCACAGATGCATGGCAGCTTGTTAAGTCAGTTCCTAGGGTGTTAACAGTTGTTGGTTCTAGAGGTAAGCCTATTCCATTGAGTAAGCAAGAGATTGAGAGAATACTTGGCTTTATGGAAGGAAGTAAAAACGCTGTTGAGCCAAGATTAAGAAAATCGTATCAGGTTGGTGAAGTTGTTAGAGTTCTTGAGGGGCCATTTAATGACTTTACTGGTGTGGTAGAAGAGGTTAACTATGAAAAATCAAGATTGAGAGTGGCTGTATCTATATTTGGTAGATCCACGCCTGTTGAGCTTGAATTTTCGCAAGTTGAAAAAGAGTCTTAGTTTTATAAAAGCTAAGACATAGGGAGCTTGTGTTTTAAGAAAAATGCGAGTGCTATTAACCTAAATTTTGGAGAAAACAATGGCTAAGAAAAAAGTAGAAGCTATTATTAAATTACAAGTTGCTGCTGGTAAGGCTAATCCAAGTCCTCCTATAGGACCTGCATTAGGACAGCGTGGTGTTAATATTATGCAATTCTGTAAAGAATTTAACGCTAAAACTCAAGGTATGGAACCGGGGATGCCTATTCCTGTTGAGATTTCTGTATATAGTGATCGCAGTTTCACATTTGAGATGAAAACTCCTCCGGCTTCTTATTTAATTAAAAAAGCAGTTAATATAAAATCAGGTTCTTCGAACCCTTCAAAAGAGGTTGTTGCTACGATTACTCGTGAGCAGCTAGAAGAAATTGCTAAAGTAAAAGATCCTGATTTGACAGCTGCTAATTTAGATGCTGCTGTAAGAATTATTGCTGGTAGTGCTCGTAGTATGGGTGTAAAAGTTGAAGAGGGGGTTGCGTAATGGCTAAAATTTCAAAAAGAATGAAGATTATAGCAGCTAAAATAGATGCTGAGAAAAAATATCCTGTAGTAGAGGCTTTTGATATTCTAAGAGAAGTTTCTTCGGTTAAATTCGTTGAATCTGTCGATGTATCAGTTGCTTTGGGTGTTGACCCTCGTAAATCTGATCAGGTAGTTAGAGGGGCTTCTGTTCTTCCTAATGGAACTGGTAAAACTGTTAGAGTGGCGGTTTTTGCAAAAGGTCCTGCTGCAGATGCAGCTAAAGATGCTGGAGCTGATATTGTGGGGATGGAAGATCTTGCTGATGATGTTAAAAAAGGCAATATGAATTTTGATGTTGTAATTGCTTCTCCTGATGCTATGAGAGTAGTTGGTCAGTTGGGACAAATCTTGGGTCCTAAAGGGCTTATGCCAAATCCTAAGGTTGGTACTGTAACTATGGATGTAGCTAAGGCAGTAAGAGATGCAAAAGCAGGTCAAGTTAGATATAGAGTTGATAAGGCTGGTATAATACATACTACTATTGGTAAGGTTAACTTTACTTCTGATGCATTAAAACAAAACCTGGAGCAACTTTTGGTTGACCTTAAAAAAGCTAAACCATCTGTTTCTAAGGGCATATATCTGAAAAAAGTTTCTGTATCTAGTACTATGGGTCCAGGAATAGCGGTTGACTTTTCGGATTTAAGTATATAGAATAGTACTTTGCAATTTCTTTGGGTTGTATGTGAATACAACGTTAAAGACCGTAGGAGCTAAGCTTGCTTGGCTTAATATTTATCCTACGCAGACGATGTTGACAACCTTTTTTGGTCTAAATATCGTGTTAATTAAATAAAAGTGTAGACAATAATAAGGAGTCGATTATGGCACTTAGAATAGAGGATAAAAAAGCAATTGTCGCTGAAGTTGCTGAACAAGTGTCCTCAGCGTTGTCTGCAGCAGTAGCCGACTATCGTGGTTTGACTGTTAATGAAATGACTTCATTAAGAAAACAAGCTCGTGAGTCTGGAGTTTATTTAAGAGTTGTTCGTAACAACTTAGCACGTTTAGCAATTAAAGGAACTGATTTTGAGTGTCTTGGTGATGCTCTTAAAGGTCCTCTTGTTCTTGCTCTTTCTAAGGATGAGCCAGGTGCGGCAGCTAAGCTATTTAAAAACTTTCAAAAGGATCATAAGGCTTT
This sequence comes from Allofrancisella guangzhouensis, assembly GCF_000815225.1. GTDB lineage: Bacteria > Pseudomonadota > Gammaproteobacteria > Francisellales > Francisellaceae > Francisella > Francisella guangzhouensis. Next base: position 550,028 of record NZ_CP010427.1, read on the forward strand.
TGAGGTTAAAAATTTAGCTATGTCTGGTGAACTGTTTGGTCCAGAAAAGTTAGATGACTTTGCTAAGCTTCCTAGTAGGGAAGAGGCACTTGCTACATTACTTAGTGTTATGCAAGCACCGGTTACTAAGTTTGTTCGTACTCTTAATGAGATTCCTTCTCAGGTGGTACGAGTATTTGCTGCTGTTGGAGATAGTAAATAATTGCATTGGCTTACTAGAAGAGCTAAACAAAGAATTAATTGTTAAATAAATAGGAGTTATAAAATGGCTATAACAAAAGAAGATATCCTAAATGCTGTTGCTGAAATGAGCGTAATGGATGTGTGTGATTTAGTTAAAATGATGGAAGATAAATTTGGTGTATCTGCTGCAGCTGCTGTTGCTGTTGCTGCTGGTCCAGTTGCTGGTCCGGCTGAGGCTGCTGAAGAGAAAACTGAGTTTGACGTTGTTTTAGTTGATGCTGGTTCAAATAAAATTGCTGCTATTAAAGCAGTAAGAGGTGCAACTGGTTTAGGTCTTAAAGAAGCTAAAGATGCTGTAGAAGGTACTCCTTTCACAGTTAAAGAAGCTGCTTCTAAAGAAGAAGCTGAAGCTCTTAAAAAGCAACTTGAAGAAGCAGGCGCAAAAGTTGAGCTTAAATAATAAAATTCTAAAGTATAGTTTTTAGAAATTTATGACTAGTGGTCAATTTTTGGCCTCTAGTCTTTCTAGTATTGAAAGATACATAGATATTGGTGCAAATATATTCATATTTGCTTTTTATTTTGTGTAAACAAAATCTTGAGGGTTTTTGATGTCTTACTCATACGCTGAGAAAAAAAGAATTCGTAAAGAGTTTGGGGAGTTACCTCATATCTTAGATGTACCATATTTGCTCTCTATCCAGACAGAGTCATATAAGAAATTTTTAATCCCAGAAGCGGTAAAAGGTAGAAGTTATTCTGGTTTGGAACAGGTGCTTAAGCAGTCTTTTCCTGTAGAAAGTAAAAATGGTCAATATGAACTTCATTATGTTGATTATCAAATCGGTGAGCCAACTTTTGATGAGAGTGAGTGTCAGGTTCGTGGGGCTACCTATGATGCTCCTCTTAATGTTAAAATGAGATTGGTTGTTTATAATAAAGAAGCTCTTCCAAATGAAAAAATCGTTGAAGATATCAGAGAAGAGTATGTATATATGGGTGATATACCATTAATGACTACAAATGGTACTTTTATTGTTAATGGTACTGAAAGGGTAGTTGTTTCTCAGTTACATAGATCTCCTGGAGTGTTTTTTAGTAAGGATGATGCAGAAGAAGGGGCTTTCTCTGCTCGTATAATCCCATATAGAGGTTCATGGTTGGACTTTGAATTTGATTCAAAAGGTATTATTTGGGCTAGAATAGATAGAAAAAGAAAGATTTGTGCAACTGTTATTTTGAAGGCGCTAGGATATTCACAAGAAGATATTTTAAAATATTTTTCTACTAGCAAAACTATCAAATTTGATGGTGAAAATTTTGGCTTGAAGTTGGGCGATCTTTCTTCGATGAAAGGAGAACTCTTAAAATTTGATATTACGGATTCAGAAGGCAATATAGTAGCTAAAAAAAATAAAAAAATTACTTCTAAAGATATTAAAAAAATAAAAGATGCGGGTATTGATTCAGTAGCTATAGATTTTGATCTGGTAAGTACGCTTAGAGTGGCAAAAGATATTGTCAGTAAAAATACAGGTGAAGTTATAGCCTACGCAAATGATGACGTTACAGAAAATTTATTAGATGCTTGTATAGAAGCAGGAATGAATGAATTAGAAGTTATAGATTTTATAACTATAGAAAAGGGTAGATATATCTCTGATACTCTTAAGTATGATATTACAAAAAATACAGATGAAGCTTTGGTCGAAATTTATAAAGTTTTAAGACCAGGTGATCCTCCAGCAGCAGCGTCTGTGAAAGCTTTATTTGAAGGATTATTTTTTATTGAAAGTAGATATAGCCTGTCTGATATCGGTAGAATGAAGCTAAATGCAAGATTAGGTTCTGACAAGGTTTCTAAAGATGTTTATACGCTTGAAAATAGCGATATAGTAGGTGTTCTTGAGGAGCTTATTAAAATTCGTGACGGTAAAGGAAAAGTCGATGATATTGATCATCTTGGCAATAGACGTGTACGTTCTGTTGGTGAAATGGTTGAAAACCAATTTAGAATAGGTCTTTATCGTGTAGAAAAAGGTATTCGTGAGAGTATGTCTTTAGTGCATAAAGATAAGCTAATGCCAAAAGATATTGTTAACTCTAAGCCTATTACAGCTTCGATAAAAGAGTTTTTTACTTCTGGTGCATTATCTCAATTTATGGATCAAGATAACCCTTTATCAGAGGTTACTCACAAAAGAAGAATTTCTGCATTGGGTCCAGGCGGGTTATCTCGTGATAGAGCAGGATTTGAGGTTCGTGACGTTCATGCGACTCATTATGGTAGATTATGTCCTATTGAGACGCCAGAGGGTCCAAATATTGGTCTTATTAATTCCTTAGCAATTTACTCTAGAGTAAATGATTATGGTTTCTTAGAGGCTCCTTATAGAAAGGTTGTTAATGGTAAAGTTACAGATGAAATTGAATATTTATCAGCAACTGATGAAGATAATTATGTAATCGCTCAGGCTTCAACTCAACTTGATGAAAATAATCATTTTGTTGACGAGTTGATACAATGCCGTTCAGGTGGTGAAGCTATGTTTACAGAATCTAGTAGAGTGCAATATATGGATGTTTCTGCTAAACAGATGGTCTCAGCAGCTGCAGCATTAATTCCTTTCTTAGAGCATGATGATGCAAATAGGGTATTGATGGGTGCAAACATGCAACGTCAAGCAGTTCCAACACTTAAGTCTGAGAAACCTTTAGTTGGTACTGGGATAGAAAAAATTGTTGCTAGAGACTCTGGTAACTGTATTATTGCTAGAAATCCTGGAACAGTTGTTGAAGTTGACTCAAATAGAATAGTAGTTAAAGTAAACACTAAAAAATCTAAAACTAATAGATTAGTAGATATATATAGTCTGACTAAATTCAAACGTTCAAATAAAAATACTTGTATCAACCAGCGTCCTATAGTCAATGTTGGCGATAAGGTTGAGCAAGGTGATATCTTGGCAGATGGGTTTGCAACTGATTTTGGTGAGTTATCTTTAGGACATAACCTAATGGTCGCATTTATGCCATGGAATGGTTATAATTTTGAAGATTCAATTTTATTATCAGAAAGAGTAGTTAAAGATGATAAGTATACAAGTATACATATTGAGGAATTTACTTGTGTTGCTCGTGACACTAAACTTGGCCCAGAAGAAATAACAGCTGATATTCCAAATGTTAGTGAAAGTAGCTTAGTTAAGTTGGATGAATCAGGTATTGTCTATATAGGTGCTAATGTTGAAGCTGGAGATATCCTTGTGGCTAAAATCACGCCAAAAGCAGAGCAACAGTTGACGCCGGAAGAAAGACTGCTTAGGGCGATTTTTAATGAAAAAGCATCAAATGTTGCTGATAGTTCATTAAGAATGCCTAGTGGTACCTCAGGTACAGTTATTAATGTCCAAGTATTTGAAAATGATAAAGGTGGTAAAAGTCATAGAGCTTTAAAAATAGAAAAAGAGCTTATAGAAAAAACACGTAAAGACTTTGATGAAGAATTTAGTGTTATTGAGTCTATAGTTAAGCAATCTATTGAAAAGGATATTGTTGGAGCCGAAATTCTTAAAGCTAAAGGTCTTAAAAAAGGCGCAGTTTTAACCAAAGAGTTTTTGGAAAAACTACCTTTTTCAAGATGGTTGGAAATTACGTTTGAAGACGAGGATTTGAACACTAAGGTGCTAAAAGCCAAAGAATATTATGACGAAGCAAAAATAGCAATAGATAGTAGATTTGAAGCTAAGAAGAAATCTATAACTCAAAGTAATGAGTTATCTCCAGGTGTGCTAAAAACAGTAAAAGTATTTGTCGCTATTAAAAAGCGTATACAACCTGGTGATAAGATGGCAGGGCGTCATGGTAATAAAGGTGTGGTATCTCGGGTATTACCAATTGAAGATATGCCATATATGGAAGATGGTACTCCAGTAGATGTTTGTTTAAATCCGCTAGGTATACCATCACGTATGAATATTGGTCAGATCTTAGAAGCACATATGGGATTAGCTTCTTATGGTTTAGGTAAAAAGATAGAAAAAACTTTAGATCAAACTAGAAAAGCTGCTGAGCTAAGAAAGACTTTGGATGAAGTGTATAACAGTGTTGGCGGTAAAAAAGTGGATCTAGATGCTCTAAGTGACGAAGAAATCTTGCAGCTTTGCGAAAACCTTAAAGAAGGCGTGCCAATTGCAACACCAGTATTTGATGGTGCTAAAGAGGAAGATATTAAGTCACTACTTCAGTTAGGTGGGTTTGCAACAGATGGTCAAATGAAATTATTTGATGGTCGTACTGGTAAAGCATTTGATAGAAATGTTACTGTTGGTTACATGTATATGCTCAAGCTTGATCACTTGGTAGATGATAAAATGCATGCTAGATCAACAGGATCATATAGTTTGGTTACACAGCAACCTTTAGGTGGTAAAGCTCAGTTTGGTGGCCAGAGATTTGGTGAGATGGAAGTTTGGGCATTACAAGCTTATGGCGCAGCTTATACGTTAAGAGAAATGCTAACAGTTAAATCAGATGATATAGCTGGTAGGTCAAAAATGTATAAGAACATAGTTGACGGTAAACTAACTATGAATGTTGATGTGCCAGAATCCTTCAACGTTTTAAGAAATGAAGTTAGAGCGTTGGGTATAGATATGGATTTTGACTACTCAGCAGAGGAAGAATAAGCATCTTTATTAGAGTAACTTATTTTTTTTATTAAAATAAAAGTATAGGAGAGCTACCTGTGAATAACGGTATCCTACATCAAAACTACAATAGTAAAAAATTTGATATTATAAAAATATCATTAGCATCTCCAGAGGTTATACGTTCGTGGTCTCATGGTGAGGTTAAAAAGCCAGAGACTATTAACTATAGAACTTTTAAGCCAGAGAGAGATGGTTTATTTTGCGCCAAAATTTTTGGTCCTGTTAAAGACTATGAATGTTTATGTGGAAAATATAAGCGTTTAAAGCATCGTGGTGTAGTGTGTGAGCGTTGCGGTGTTGAAGTTGAGCAAGCTAAAGTTAGAAGAGAGAGGATGGGGCATATCGATTTAGTATGTCCTGTTGTGCATATCTGGTATCTAAAATCTTTGCCTTCTAGAATTGGCTTATTTTTAGATATGCCTCTTAAGAGCGTAGAAAAAGTATTATATTTTGAGTCATATGTGGTTATTGATCCAGGAATGACACCATTAGAGAAAAAGCAATTGCTTACAGATGAGGAATACGCTGAAGCTTTAGAGAACTATGGCTATGAGTTCGAAGCGTCTATGGGAGCAGAGGCTATCAGAGAGTTACTAGGTGATACTGATATTGAGTCAGAAATAGAACGATTACAAACTGAATATGAAGAAAGCAAATCAACAGCTAAAAAAGAGAAAGCTATTAAAAGATTGAGACTTCTTGAAACTTTCCAAGCTTCTGGTAATAAGCCTGAGTGGATGGTAATGACTGTATTACCAGTTCTTCCTCCTGACTTAAGACCGCTTGTGCCAATCGAGGGAGGTAGATTTGCTACGTCTGATCTTAATGATCTCTATCGTAGAGTAATAAACAGAAATAATAGGCTTAAAAAACTTTTAGACCTTAATGCCCCTGATATTATTGTTAGAAATGAAAAGAGGATGCTGCAAGAAGCAGTCGATGCTTTATTAGATAATGGTAGACGTGGAAGAGCTGTAACGGGTTCAAATAAGCGTCCTCTTAAGTCATTGGCTGATATGATTAAAGGTAAGCAAGGACGTTTCCGTCAAAACCTATTAGGTAAGCGTGTTGACTATTCAGGACGTTCTGTAATTACGGTGGGCCCATCTTTAAGGTTACATGAATGTGGTTTACCTAAAAAAATGGCTTTAGAACTATTCAAACCATTTGTATACTCTAAGTTGAGATTTGGTGGACATGCAACAACTATTAAGCAAGCAAAAAGAATGGTTGAGCTAGAGGAGTCTGTAGTTTGGGATATCCTAGAGGTTGTAATTAATGAACATCCTGTATTATTAAACAGAGCTCCAACACTTCATAGATTAGGTATCCAAGCATTTGAGCCTAAGCTTATTGAAGGAAAGGCTATTCAGTTACATCCATTAGTATGTGCTGCTTTTAATGCTGACTTTGACGGTGATCAAATGGCTGTTCACGTGCCATTAACAGTCGAGTCTCAACTAGAAGCTAGAGTCCTAATGATGTCTACTAACAACATTTTATCACCAGCTTCAGGACAGCCTATTATTACTCCTACTCAGGATATAGTGTTAGGTTTATACTATATTACAAGAGAAAGAGATAAAGCAAAAGGTGAAGGCAAATTATTTGCAAGTTATGAAGACGTTAGTAGAGCATATAACTCTGGAACTATAGATATCCATGCCAAAATCAAATTAAGAGTAGATAGACAAGTATTTGATACTAGAGGTAACACATACAATGAAAAAGGTGTGGTTGATACAACTGTTGGTAGAGCTTTGCTTATCAATATATTGCCTGAAGGACTGTCTTTCTCACTAATTAATAAGGTTTTAGTTAAGAAAGAAATCTCTAAGATAATCAATCAAGCATTTAGAGTGTTAGGTGGCAAAGCAACAGTTGTCTTGGCTGATAAGCTTATGTATGCTGGTTTTAAATACTCAACTATTTCTGGTATATCTGTAGGTGTAAATGACATGACTATACCTGAGGATAAAGACACTAAGATAGAAAAAGCAGAGCAAGAAATTAAGTATGTAACCGAGCAATACCAGTCTTCACTTATTACTGAAAACGAAAGGTATAACAATATAATTAATATTTGGAGTAAAACTTCAGATGAAGTTGGTGCTTCAATGATGGATGCTATATCTAAAGATAAAGTTGCTGTTGATGGTCAAGAAAAAGAAATTGAATCTTTTAACTCTGTGTACATGATGGCTAAGTCTGGTGCCAGAGGTTCTTATAATCAGATGAGGCAGCTTGCTGGTATGCGTGGTTTGATGGCTAAGCCAGATGGAACGATGATTGAGACAGCTATTACAGCTAACTTTAGAGAAGGTTTATCGGTATTGCAATACTTTACATCTACTCACGGTGCTCGTAAGGGTTTGGCTGATACGGCTCTTAAGACAGCTAATGCTGGTTACCTGACTCGCAGATTAGTAGATGTAGCCCAAGATTTGGTGATTATTGAAGAAGATTGTGGTACAGATGAAGGTCTAATGTTTTCTGCTATCGTAGAAGATGGTGAAGTCAAAGTATCTCTTACAGAGAGAGCCTTAGGTAGAACATTAGCAGCTGACGTTGTTACTGAAAAAGGTGTTGTATTGTTAGAGTCAGGTACTTTATTGGATGAAAATTTAGTAGAGTTGCTAGATGATAATGGTATTGATATGATTAAAATTAGATCACCAATTACATGTAAAACTCGTAGAGGATTATGCTCTAAGTGTTATGGTAGAGACTTGGCTCGTGAAAGAAAGGTTAATGTCGGTGAGTCTGTGGGTGTGATTGCAGCTCAATCGATTGGTGAGCCTGGTACTCAGTTAACAATGAGAACATTCCATACTGGTGGTGCAGCATCCTTAGGTGTGACAATAAGTGATATTAAAGTTAAGACCGCAGGTAAAATTAAGTTTAAAAATATTAGAACTGTAGTAAATAAAGAAGGTCAGAGTATCGTAATATCACGTGCTAGTGAGATCATTGTTTCTGATGCTATGGGTAGAGTTAGAGAGCAACATAAAATTCCTATGGGTGCTGTTCTTCCTTTAGCAAGTGGTAAAGCAGTAGAGATCGGGGATGTGATAGCTACTTGGGATCCTCATGCTCAGCCAATAGTTACAGATGTTGCAGGTAAAATTGTTTTAGAGGATGTTATTGATGGTATCACATCTAAACATACATATGATGACCTAACTGGTCAACAAACTATTGAAATAACTTCCATATCTCAAAGAATTACTTCTAAAAACTTAAAACCAGTAGTTAAAGTATTTGACAATGATGGTAATGAATTAAAAACGATAACATTAGCTGCTGGAGCAGTGCTAAATGTTACTGACGACATGCAAGTAGAGATAGGTGATGTGGTCGCTAAGATCCCATTAGAGGGCTCTAAGAATAAAGATATTACAGGGGGCTTGCCTCGTGTTGCTGAACTATTTGAAGCAAGACGCCCTAAGGAAGCTGCAATTCTTTCTCCTTGTGATGGTGTAGTTAGGTTGGGTAATAGAGATACGAAAGAAAAACAAAGAATAGAGATTATAGATAAAAATGGTCATACCATTGAAGAAATATTGTTATCTAAATCTCGTCATTTGGTTGTATTTGATGGCGAAGCTGTATCTAAGGGTGACGTGCTAGCAGATGGTCCTACAGACCCACATGATCTACTTAAGTATAAGGGGCTAGAAGCTTTTGCTGATTATATTCTTTTTGAAGCTCAGTCTGTATATCGTATGCAAGGTGTTGTAATTAACGATAAGCATATAGAAACTATTGTTAGACAAATGCTTAGAAAGGCGGTTATCATAGATGAAGGTAGCAGTAAATTTGTGAGAGAAGAAACGGTTGAGCTTGTTAGAATTCTTGAGGAAAATGATAAATTGAATTTAGAAGGTAAAAAAGAAGTAGTATATGAGCCAGTATTAATGGGTATTACTAGGTCTTCTTTATCTACGGAGTCTTTTTTATCAGCGGCATCTTTCCAGGAGACAACAAGAGTATTAACAGAATCTTCTATTAATTCTCAGATTGATCATCTAAGAGGCCTTAAAGAGAATGTTCTAATCGGTAGATTAATTCCTACAGGCACAGGGTTAGCTGTTAGAAAAGAAGCAGCTAAGATCGATAAGATGAAAGAGGAATTGGGAGTTGAAGACCGCATGGCATTTACAGATGTTACAGCTTTTGGAGTGGACAGTTCATCTTTTGAAGATTACCGACATGAAAGTCAAGAAAAGGATATAAATGATGATATCGAAGAATCATTAAGAAATGCTCTTGAGTCATTAGACTTCTAAATCTTTAATTTATTACCCAAAATAAAATTTTATTATTCTAATTTTTTAAATTATAATATTGTTATGATATGTATATTCAGTATTGGTTAAGATTTTAATGTTAGCAAAGCTTTTTTGGCAGATATTTTTTGGTATAGCAATTATATTAATAGTTATTTTATCTATACTGAATACTGACAGAGTTAGTTTTGACTATATATTTGGTACTACTACATTACCATTGATAGTCCTTATGTCAATAGCTTTTGTATTAGGCTTATTATTAGGTTCTTTTATTACCAAATTTATCCAAATAACGAAAACTTCTGGTGGCACTAAAAAATAATGCTCGTCCTTGGTATAGAAAGCTCTTGTGATGAAACAGGAGTAGCTTTATATGATTTTTCTAAAAAAAAAATAATAGCAGATGCTTTGTACAGCCAAATAAATTTGCATAAAAGTTATGGCGGAGTCGTGCCAGAGCTAGCATCACGTGAACATATTGCAAAGCTTAATGTATTAACTAAAGAAATTATAAGTAAAGTAGGAATTAGTTTTACAGATATAAATTGTATAGCTTATACAGCAATGCCAGGGCTAGTTGGTGCTCTTATGGTTGGCGCAACATTTGCTAAAACTTTAGGATTTATACATGATATTGATACTGTTGCAGTACATCATTTAGAAGGACATTTACTTTCTCCATTATTAGAGGACAATTGTGATATCAAGTATCCTTTTATAGCCTTGTTAGTCTCAGGGGGTCATACCCAACTTTTTGAAGTTAGAAATCTTGGTGATTATCAGTTGCTAGGAGAGTCTATAGATGATGCTGTTGGCGAAGCTTTTGATAAAACAGCAAAATTGTTGGGGATGTCCTATCCTGGCGGAGTAGAAGTTGCAAACCTTGCTGAAAAGGCTTCTGATAAGAGTAAATACTTTTTGCCAAGACCAATGAAGAATAAGGCTACTTTGGATTTTAGCTTCAGTGGCTTAAAAACAGCTGTTCTAAACACTTGGCACAACGAGTCAGAACAAACTAAAGAGAATAAAGCTAACCTTTGCTACGCATTCCAAGAGGCAGCAGTAGATGTTTTAGTAACTAAATGTGATAAAGCACTAAGTATAACAAAAAATAAAAGATTGGTGGTGTCTGGCGGTGTAAGTGCAAATAAGTTTTTGCGCTATAAATTAAATAATTTAAGTCTAAAAAGAAATTACCAAATATTTTTCCCCCCGATGATGTATTGTACAGACAATGGTGCAATGATAGCGCTTGCAGGAGCATATAGATATAACCGTGGTTTCAAAGATAGTAGTCTTGAAATTAATGTAAAAGCTCGAGAGACAATTTGATATATTTTATAATTTCTGTCATAAAGTTGTTTTATGTGGTATCATTTATAGTGAAAGAATAATATTTAATTTTTCGTAAATTTATCAAAGAAAATTAAGGTTTTGAATGAATAATAGAATAGATCAAACTTTTGAAAAAGAAGGAAGTATAGTTTGGAAAAGTGTTTTTGGACTGTTAATAATTCCTCTATTTACAATAATAGCTGTACCATGGTACGGTTTTACATATGGTTTTCAGACATCTGATTATGTTTGTCTTATAGTTTTCTACTGCTTGACAGGTATTGGTATAACTATGGGTTACCATAGGTTATGGTCACATAAAACGTACAAGGCTAATAAAATAGTTAGTTATTTTTTACTAATATTTAGCACAGCAGCATTACAAAACAGTGTGTTACAATGGGCTTCAGATCATAGAAAACACCATAAAGATGTTGACGATCCGATAAAAGACCCGTATGCAGCTACTAGAGGCTTCTGGTATAGCCATTTTGGATGGCTACTAAGATATAACACTCATGATGTTCAGGAAATAAAAGGTGTTAATGATCTTATGAAGGATAAGGCTTTAGTGTTTCAACATAAGTATTATACAGTACTTGCTATATTGACTTGTTTTGGTCTGCCTGTACTCTATGGTATGTTTACAGGTAGAATTGTAGCAAGTGTGCTGATGGGTGGTTTTCTTAGAGTTGTTTTGGTTCATCATGCAACTTTCTGTATTAACTCTTTGGCTCATACTATTGGTAGAAGACCATACTCAACAAAAAACACAGCTAGAGATAGTTTTATAACAGCTATAGTCACTGGTGGAGAGGGTTATCATAATTATCATCATGCTTTTGCTGGTGATTATAGAAATGGTATTAGATTTTTTGATTTTGATCCTTCTAAATGGTTTATTGCTGGTTTATCTAAAATAGGCTGGTGTTATGATCTTAAGAAAACTCCTAAACATTTGATTGAGATAGCAAAAGCAAAAGTTAAGTTAGAAGAAACTTTAAAAAGGAAAAGCAATGCTTCACAACTTGGTATAGAAGAAAAATATACTAAATTTGTTGCTAATGTTAAAAGTATGTATGGAGCAAAACAAGAATATCTGAAAGCTAAAAAAGATAACGTTTTATCTAAGGCTGATATTCAGGCTATAAAATCAAGGTATAAAGACCTTAAAATCGAATTTATCGAAGCTAAGAGAAAGTATAGAGCAAGTACGTTAGTTTAATTAACTGGTGTTAGAATACTCTCTAAGTCATCTAGTTGCAGCTTTTAAAGGTTCTAAATGCAAAAATCTTATTTATTACTTAATATATGTTTGTAAAAATGAAAGCATTAGAAATATTAAAATATTTATTATAATTTTATGGCGGTTCTAAGGGATTCTGCTTTGTCAATTTTTTCCCAACTGAATTCTGGTAATTCCCTACCAAAGTGACCATAATTAGAGGTTTTTCTATAGATTGGTCTTAGCAAATCTAGGTTTTCAATAATTTTACCAACTCTTAAATCAAAATTTTTGATAACAAGTTGCTCAATTTCTGAGTCAGCTATTCTGCCTGTGCCAAAGGTATTTACCATAAGTGATACAGGGCTTGCTACGCCTATTGCATAGGCAACTTGTACCTCACATTTGTCAGCTAACTCTGCAGCTACTATATTTTTAGCGATATACCTTCCCATATATGCACCAGAGCGATCTACTTTAGAAGGGTCCTTGCCAGAAAAAGCTCCTCCACCATGATGTGCAGCTCCGCCGTAAGTATCAACTATAATTTTTCTACCTGTTAAGCCACAATCTCCTTGCGGTCCACCTATCAAGAACACTCCTGTAGGGTTTATGTAGTATTTTGTATATTTTGTTATCAAATTAGTTGGAATTACATCTTTTATAATTTCTTCGATTACAGCGTCGTGTAAATCTTTTTGTGATATTGTTTCATCGTGTTGGGTTGATAGAACGATCGTATCAATAAATTTTGGTTTATCATTTTCGTAAGCTAAGGTAACTTGAGCTTTGGCATCTGGTCGTAGCCAACTTAGCTTATTTATTTTTCTAAGCTCAGCTTGTCTTCTCATTAGTAAGTGTGAGTAATATATCGCAGAAGGCATTAAAGTTGGGGTTTCATTGGTAGCAAACCCAAACATTAAGCCTTGATCACCTGCTCCTAAATCCTCTAGTGAGCCACGGTCAACTCCTTGTGCTATATCACTAGATTGCTTTCCAATAGCGTTTATAACCGAACAGGTTCTGCCATCGATACCTTTATTAGCATTATCATAACCTGTTTCTATAATTACATTTCTTACTAAATCTTCGATATCAACCCATGCCGAAGTTGTAATCTCTCCAGCTACTAAAGCCATACCGGTTTTCACAAGGGTTTCACATGCAACACGCGCATTTTTGTCTTGTTTTAATATTTCATCTAGTATAGCGTCTGATATCTGGTCGGCTAGTTTATCTGGGTGGCCCTCTGAAACTGATTCAGAAGTGAATAGATAATTTTTTAACATTTTTACTCCTTTTAGATTATGCTATAAAAGGCTTCTAGAAAATAATTTGTGAATAATTTAATAGAAACGCTTTAGCTTATTGTTTTATGTCGCAAGCAAGTTGTTTGTTAAATACAGCGACAACTGGTATTATATCTAAAGTTTATATTATGTCAACTATTGACTTTTTAATTAAGAATCTTTAAAGTAGTGCTATTAAAATTCGCGTAAAAATTTATACCAAAGGTAAGCAAGAGTATAAATCTTAGTTTTGGTAGTTTATAGTTTTGAAAATATAAAAACTGGAGAAAATAATAAATGGTAGTAATTCGTATGGCCCGTGGTGGAGCTAAAAAGCGTCCTTTCTATAAAATAGTAGTTGCAGATAAAAGAAGTCCTAGAGATGGGAAATTTATTGAAAAACTAGGTTTTTTTAACCCAATTGCTAAAGGTGGTGAGGAAAGATTAAAGCTAGATGTTGCAAAAGTTGAAGAGTGGATCTCAAAAGGAGCTCAACCTTCAGAAAGAGTTGCTTCTTTAATTAAAGAAGCTAAAAAATCTGCTTAATTTTTCAACTGATCTGTTTTTTATGTCAAGTGGTTTCGTCGAGGTAGCAAAAATTGGTTCTACCTATAAGCTTAATGGCGAACTTAATTTATATTCTTTAGCCAACCCTGTAGAAGTTTTATTAGAGTATGGTGACTGGTATATACAGCTTGCTGGGACTGACTCTTGGCAGATGTTAAAAGGTGAAAGTGTTTACCGTCGAGCCGATAAAATTTATATTAAATTAGCTAATGTTAATGACGCAGGTATGGCTAAAAAATATGTCAATGCGCTAATAGGTGTACCTGTAGAAGCATTGCCACAACCATCAGAAGATGAAGCTTATTTTAAAGATCTAATTGGCTGTGAAGTTAGTAACCACTGTGGTGAACCATTTGGTAAGGTCATAAATATTATCGAAACAGGAGCAAATGAGGTTTTAGTTTGCCATGACGGTGAGCATGAATATCTAATACCTTACGTTAAAAAGTATATTCTTAAAGAAGAGATTGACCTAAAAAAAATAGTTGTTGATTGGGAATATGATTTTTAATTATGAAATTTGGAATAATTTCAATATTTCCAGAAATGTTTAGAGCATTAAGTGATTTTGGTGTTACCTCTAGAGCATTTAAGACAGAAAAAATAGAAATAAGCTATTTTAATCCTCGTGATTACACTACAGATAAACATGCAACAGTAGATGATACTAGTTTTGGTGGCGGAGCTGGTATGGTTATGAAATATCAACCATTAGCAGATGCTATTTTAGAGGCAAAAAAAACTTTAGGTTACAAAACAAAAGTAGTATACTTGTCGCCACAGGGTAGTGTTTTTAATCATAGCAAAGCTCTAGAGCTTTTGGGTAATGATTCTTTAATATTGCTTTGTGGTAGATATGAAGGAATTGATGAACGCTTAATTAAAGAGTGTGTTGATGAGGAAATCTCAGTTGGTGACTTTGTATTAAGTGGGGGTGAAATTCCTGCTATGCTGGTTATGGATAGCTTAATTAGGTTGTTGCCTGATGTGTTAGGTAATAAACATTCTGTTATAGAAGATTCATTTTATGACGGTTTGTTGGATTACCCACACTATACAAAACCAGCAGTTTTACCCAATGGTGAAGCTGTTCCAGATGTGTTGTTATCTGGTAATCATTTGGAAATAGCAAGATGGAGACGTAAGCAAAAGTTAATTAGAACTTATGAGCGTCGTAAAGATTTAATACAGTGCCTATGCCTATCTGATGAAGATAAGCAAGTATTAGAACAATGCCGTAAAAGATAAGGTAAGCACACAAGGAGTAAAAAATGAAAAATAAGTTTGTTGAGCTAGTAGAGAAATCACAAATAAGAACAGACCTACCTGAGTTTAATCCTGGAGATTCAGTAATAGTTAATCTATGGATTAGAGAGGGTGATAAGCAAAGAATACAGGCATTTAAAGGTTTTGTTCTAAGAAAGAGAAATAGAGGTCTTCATTCAGCTTTTACAGTTAGAAAAATATCTTCAGGTATGGGTGTAGAGAGAACATTCCAAACTCACTCTCCAATTATAGATAGTATAGTAGTTGAGAAAAAAGCGGATGTGCGTAGAGCTAAGCTGTACTACATGAGAGGACTTACTGGTAAAGCTGCTAGAATTAAGGAAAAAGTATAGTTATTTATATAAGAGTCGATGAAAGTGTCTGCTAATATAGATGCTTTTTTAGATAACCTATGGCTTGAGCATGGTTTAAGCCAAAATACGATCTCTTCTTATCGCACAGATCTTAAATTTTTACAGAATTATTTTTCAAAACTCGACGCTACAAACCTTAGCTTTGAGCAATTATATGCTTTTATCTCTTATAGATCAAAAAACGGTTATAGCGCTTGTTCTAATGCTAGAATGATTTCAACTTTACGTAAATTTTATAACTGGCTTTTTTCGATAGGTCAAATTATGACTAATCCAACATCCAAGTTAGAGTTACCAAAATTGTCAAAGAATCTCCCTAAAGATATGACAGAGCTAGATGTTGAAAAACTTTTACAAGAGCCTGATTTAAGTGATGATGTTGGTATACGTGATAAAGCGATGCTAGAGTTAATGTATGCTACAGGATTGCGTGTAAGTGAATTGGTTGGTTTAAATATTGAGGACGTGGACTTAAATATAGGAGTTATACAGGTTTTAGGTAAAGGCTCAAAAGAGCGTATAGTTCCAATGGGTGAGTACGCTTTGGAGTATTTACAAAAATATCTTAATGAAGTAAGACCGAATTTAATAAAAACATTTAAAGAAAAAACTGTTTTTGTAAGTAAGCATTTTAGACGGATTACTCGTCAGTCATTTTGGCATCGTATAAAAAAATATGCTCTAAAAGCAGGGATAGATACAGATATATCTCCGCATACCTTAAGACATGCTTTTGCGACTCACCTGCTTAATCATGGGGCTGATTTAAGGTCTGTGCAGCTATTATTGGGTCACAGTAATGTTTCTACAACTACGATATATACACATATTTCACAGAACCGGCTTAAGCAAATTTACCAAAAACATCACCCTCGAGGTTAGATTATCGTTTAACAAAAAAATATTCTTGCTATAATTTTAATTAAGGTATGAAGATAACATTTTATAGCTAAAATGTTATAAAGACGTTATACTAAATTTATTTAGTGCTCACCTTTATACTTAGTAGCTATAGGTGCTGTATTTTGTTCAAGAACAAGTTCAGGTGAGAAATAAGAGCTTAATTTTTAAAACAGTTATATAAAATGGAGCTATAAATGAATATCTTGAGTGTAGATTATTATGTCGATGGTGCTGCTAAGGATTTTACCAGATCCCTCAAAGAAACTGGTTTTGCTGTATTAAAAACTCATCCTATAGATTGGAACTTGGTCCAAACAGTTTATAAGGAGTGGGAAGATTTTTTGAAGTCTGAGAATGTACATAACTATAGATTTGATGCTGAGAAGCAAGATGGTTATTTTCCAAAAGACGTTTCTGAAGTAGCTAAAGGTGAAAAGATTAAAGATATAAAACATTTTTACCATTTGTACTTTCCATGGGGGAGATACCCTAGTGAGGTAAGTGACTCTGCCAAAAAAATGTTTTATCAGATGATAGAGCTTGGCAAGACTTTATTGCAGTGGGTTGATGATTATATGGACCCTAGAGTAGCTGATAAGCTACCTATGAGGCTTAGAGATACTATTTCTGAACCTGGTACTCTATTGAGAATATTACATTATCCAGCAATGCAGGGAAATGAAGAGCCAGGTGCTGTAAGAGCTGCTGCTCATGAGGATATAAACCTTATAACATTATTGCCAATAGCCTCCTCTCCTGGACTACAGGTTTTATCACCAACTAATAACCAATGGTATGATGTGCCTTGTGATAGTGAATCCATAATAATAAATATAGGTGATATGCTCCAAGAAATGACAAATGGTGAATATATTGCAACTAAACATAGAGTAGTAAAGCCAAATGGTGAAGCCGATAATGTTGATAGGATTTCTACACCGTGTTTTATACATCCTAAAGCAGACGTTTATTTATCGGAAAGATATCCTCAAGCAGGTGATTTTTTGGATGAAAGATTGAAAGAGTTAGGTCTAAAATAAAAGGTATAGCAAAGCAACCCACTAGAATACTGTTACAAATGAATATGATTAAAAATACCAAACAAATATAGTCTTGCCCCGTGAAGGTGGGCATCTTTTTACTTTGGGGATTCCTTTCTGTGAGGGAATGGCATGGCAATTTAATAGTTGATAATACGATTTGTTTAATTCTATAGAAAAATATTAAACTTAGCAATTTTAGTTTAGAATATAAGTTAGGTAAAAGAAATTTTCTTTATATAATGATAGATAAGAACGGATATCGAGCGAACGTTGCTATTGTGTTGCTCAATAAGCAAAATAGAGTATTTTGGGGGCAGCGTCGTAATCGAACTTCTTGGCAGTTTCCTCAAGGTGGCGTAGTAGCAGGAGAAACGCCACTGCAAGCTATGTATCGTGAATTACATGAGGAGGTAGGGTTACGTCCTAATGATGTTGAAGTTTTAGCCTCCACTAGGGATTGGTACAAATATGATATACCAGAAGGTTTAATTAGAAATAAAGAGCCTGTTTGTGTGGGTCAGAAACAAAAATGGTTTTTATTGAGGCTAAGAACTTCAGAAGTTAATATAGATTTAGAGACAAATAAAACTCCAGAATTCGATAACTGGCGTTGGGTTAGTTATTGGTACCCTATAAACCATGTTATTTACTTTAAGCAGGATATTTATCGTAAAGCTTTGACTTATTTTAAAGGTTATTTAACACAAAAACTGTAATTTCATAAAATAATAATATTATTATATTGAAAAATTGGCTTTAAGAATATCGCGCTAGTATCTTAAAAAGTTAAGAATTATTTAAATTGCTTAACCCCTGTATGGTGAGTGCTAATTTTTTGGGCAATCATCTGGTTTATCATAGGTCTCGAAATTAGTTTACATCAGACCATAAAATTACTCAACTGCTTGTCTTAATTAATCAAGGGTTATCAAAAAAGAATATTTTTATACCAAGTTTTTTGTGTATTATTGTGTACTTATGGATATGAACGTCAAATTTGAGAATATGAAAGAGTTTAACAAAAAAAATTATATGCCGTTGTTAGAGAAAAATTACCATAATTTATTATCTAATCCAATAAATTATTATTTTATGGGTGTAATAGTATCTTTAAAAGTTTTCTGTGCTAGAAACAACTTTACTTTTAATGAAAGTAATATAAAGATTATTAAGAAATAGGTAATAAACGTATTGGGTATACTAAGGCTAGTAAGCTGAGTTAGTTACATGATCTTAGTGTAAAGGGCGTCATATCGAGAATATTAGTTAGAACAAAAGTATACAGTTTACAAATTTGTAGGTTAAAAGGGAGCTACATGATTAAAAAAATAATAAATAAATTTAAAACAAGAAGGTTTGTCACTGAGTTTGAAATTTACAGATATGAAAACAAGCTAAGGTTTGTAAAAGTTAGGTAATATTATATTATGAATGTTTTACTTCTAAGTCTGATTTAGGTAACATTATTGCCGCAAACAACTTACAAACACAGGTGAAAACACGTTATGTTAAGCTACCATAGTATAGGAACAATACATGAAGCATTTAAACTGGATCTTAGTGGTCAGTTGAAGAAATATTATTACCGGGACGATTCTTATTTTGATTCATCTAGAATACTTAAGCATAACATTATGGAACCTCTATGGAATAGCAACTGTACTAACTTTAGAGGCTTCGAAAAAGATTATATGCGAACAAGATTTCTCAATACCCCTCTCCCTGATGGTAACGAATACTTTAGTCAAATTAGTGATGGGGCACTAGAAAAAGCTCTTTCTCTTTGGGGACAGTGGCTGCCTCGTATTGGATCCTTGACAGATCAACAAAATGTACCTGCTAGTGTGGTAATGGGCCTGTTTGATAGCGGGTTTCAACTGAAGTCAGCTCAACCTTATGAGGTATCATTCTTTAATGTAGAAAATAAATTATTAACTTATTCTACATTACAGCGCTTTGAACTCTGGAGACTTGATCAAAACTGGGAGCAGCTCTCTTTATTGGGTGTCTGTTATATGGTTAAAAAATTTTGTTTTCTCGGTCGTGATAATACCCAGCATCATTATGTAAGTAACTATATATCTGCCCAAGATAGTTGGAATTTACAAAAAGCTGTTTACTACTGTAATTCTAGGTTTAAGCCACTTCTTGAATCCCTCTTATATACTCGCTTTGGTATGGTGAATCCAAGCTGGGAAAATTATCAATCACCGCTATCCCATACTTTGATCGGTAATGGGAAGCGCATTAGTGATACAACTCTCAATCGAATTCATGATCTGATGAAAAAAGATTTTCCTAATTTTGCTCCTGAGCATATACAAGCCATAGGAACTAGAACTGATGTAGAGCTTAAAGGCAATCAAATTTATACAGCCTCCATGAAACGTCTAAATTATATTCGTCGCCCCTTAGGTGTTGGGTTAGTAGCTTTCTGATATAGATAGATAATTACCAAAAAACTGTAGAGAGTTTAAGTTATGTTTCTTAACAATTTGCTTTTGTTACCTTTAAAATAAGACTGATGTGGTTTAATAAATGAACATAAAAAACCAACTATGAAAATTAGAGGAACACATAAAAAAGCCCAATAAAAAACAAAACTCTCTTGATCAAGGAACAAATAAAGAATTGTAGCTACAACAGTACCTACCGTAGTACTTAGTATGGCTCCAATTAAATTTCTCTTTTTACCATAGAAGCCATATAGTAGGCTAAAAGAAAGGGCTGCAATAGGGATGTTAAAAAGCAGCATCTTATCAAGTATTTGATTTATAGAAAACACAGCTATAAAATAACTTAAGATAGCGATACCTAGTACTATTAGCCTATTGCTATTAGTAGCCTTGTTATAAGAACTATGAACAAAAATCACAGATGCCATAGTGTTCCAAAGAGCAGCAATAGTTGTTGTAGCTATTAAAAACAAAATTACATAGAATCCTATCTCTATGCTTAGTGGTAGCTCTGTAGCTATAATGTGTGCTAGTGCTAGATCAGAATTATTTAAATTAAGTTGTTGTGTAAAGTTTGCAGTCGTTAGAATAGCAATTAAATAAAATAAACTTACTAGTATAGCTGTTGTTAGCATTGAATAAAATGCTATTTTGGGAGTTTTAGCAGAAAAGACTTTCTGACCATACCAAGGCGATAAAATATAAGTAAAACAAGTCAGTATCGCTAAAGATAAAGCAAATGAGAGTGGTAATTTATGTTGCAGATTATTAGTGATAGTGCTAGGTTGATGAGAGCTATAAAAATGGATGCCCAGAAAGACAAATAATATGATACAGAGTACAAAACTTATTTTATCTATTTGAATAATTGATCTAAGACCGGAACTTATAGTAGCAACAAACATAATGTTACAAGCAACAAAGGTAACTAAAGCTTTTGGGTAGGTTGGAAAAATAATCTCTAAACATACCGTTATAGAGTGTATGAAATTTGCACCAAATCCTAGCATTGCTACCCACAAACAAAAGGCTGCAAATATTCCAAAGCTTTTGTTATAGCGATATTGGAAAAATTCAGTGACACTAATAGCATCAAAATTTTTCCATTTCTTTGCTACAGTAATAGCGTAAAAAAATAACCCTAAAAGAAATACTAAACCAAGTGAGGCAGCTGAAAAACCATATAAGTAGCCAAGACTAGAAAAGCCAATAAGAGTTGAAGTATTTAATTCAGTCATTACTAGTGTGGCTGTAAGGGCAAAGAACCCGACCGTTTTTCCAGCTGTGAAGTAGTCTGTAGTCTCTGATTTATTGTAAGTCATATAATTCTGGCTCTAGTTAAATTATCTCAATCTCTTATTCAAATTCTTTTGCCATAATAATTAAGTCCTTATATTTGATTTAGATTCTAATTATTTTTTTAAAATATTAGTCCAAAATGCTAATTGTTGATTACGGTTATAATCTAGTATATTCAAATCAGCATAAACATTGAGAATACAATCTAGCTCTAATTTTGATTTATCTGTAGCGGTTACTTCAGAATAACGAAGGTAAGTTTGACTTTGCTCTTTCACTACATAGGTATCTAAAAATGGTTGCCATGGTTGAAAATTAATTACCTTGGTAGAGTTAGGATTTGATTTATCCCAATAGCTCCATAGCTTTGCTGCTTGCAATGAATTAACAAAAGCTATGCCCAAGAAAAACATTGTAAAATATCTGAATAATTTAATTTTTTTCAAGTTTTACCTCTTTGTATAAAAATAAAATTCTCCAACTCGGTAAAAAGTTGTCCATAACACTAAAATTGTAAATAAAATACCTAGCCATAAAACCGTGGAGGGTAGCAAAATCATTATGATAAAGAAAATGAATGTTTCTGCTCTCTCCATTAAACCCGGTGAATAGTAGAAGCTTTTATGAGACTCTTGTTGACTAAAAATACCTACTAATAAAAAGCTACTTACACAAGCTACTATGGACATCATCATAAATAATCCAACCCACGCAATTTGAGGTTGTGCAATAAATAAAGCTATAATTATAAATGACTCCACAAACCTATCAGATAAAATATCAAGCATTGTTCCAAATGCTGATGAAGTATTCTGCATGCGAGCAATAGTTCCATCTAGAACATCTAAATACCCTGATAATAGTAGGAAAATCACAGCTAACCATGGCATCCATAATATAAGTAATGCACTTATAGCTCCTGTTATAAATGATAGAGTAGTAATTGTGTTAGCACTTACATCCGAAGTTGATATGATCGCAGCTATAGTATTTATAAGATGCTTTTGAAACCAAGGTCTGATTGTTTGCTCTATCATGTTTTTCTCTAGTATTAAAATCTAAGTAAAAAACGAATTAACTTTTTAACTTTGTCACTATATAAAGTTGATGTGAAATATGAGCCAGCTATGCGTTTGTTAAGTTCACTAATTGTCGGGTAAGGAACAATATGAGAAGCCATTTGTTTAACTTTTAGTTTATGTTTGATAGCCATAGTCCATTGCGTGATAAGTTCACCTGCCTGTTCACCTGCGATACTAGCACCTAATATATAACCTTTTTTATTAACAGCTACTTTTATTAAACCATTTGTTGAGAGATTAGCTTGAGCACGATCATTATTTTCATAAGATAGTGATAGTATTGTAGCTCCTTTCTCTGCTGCTTCTTTTATTGACATACCTGTATGAGCTATTTCTGGAGTAGTATATATAGCCCATGGGAAGCTTGAATAGTCAACTTTAGCTGGTAATTTAAACAACATATTTTGAATAACAATACCAGCATGATATCCAGCCGTATGTGTAAATTGAAATGGACTTGCCAAGTCGCCAATCGCAAATACATTTTTATAATTAGTTCGTAACCTTGAATCAACATCAACACCTCTAGGCGAGTGTTTAATGCCAGCCTTTTCTAAATTAAGCTTTTCTATATTAGGTTGTCTACCTGTTGCAACTAATAGATGAGATCCTTCATAAGAGTGTTCACCACTACTAAGCTTAATACCTTGCTCTGATTTTGCAACTTTTGTAATTTTTGCATTTGTTATAATACCAATATCTAGTTTGTTAAATTCGTTTAAAATAATTTGTTTACACTCAGTGTCAGCTGGTCCTAATATGGCTGGTCCTGCTTCTAAAATTGTTACCTTAGAACCTAGCAAAGCATGAGCTTGTGCTAATTCTGCTCCAATAGGTCCACCACCCAAAACAAGTAAATGTTCTGGTTGTTTATCTAGGCTAAAAATCGTTTCATTAGTAGCATAGTCAACACTATCTAATCCTTTTATTGGAAAAATTCTAGCTCTAGAGCCTGTTGCTAGAACTATGTATTTAGCTTTAATTTGAGTATTGCCCGCTTGTACTGTATTTTTGTCAACTAAATGAGCATATTCTTGGATAACTTCTACGCCAAGGGACTCAAAACGCTCAACAGAGTCATGAGGAGCTATTTCCTCTATCACTTTTTGAACATGTGCTTGTACTTTCTTATAATTGGTAGAGAAACTCTCAATATCAATACCAAACTTATCTGCTCGGTGGCAGTTATGCATAACTCTTGATGCTTCAATCATCGCTTTAGATGGCACACAACCATAATTTAGGCAATCTCCACCCATTTTACCACCCTCACAAAGGATAACTTTAGCCCCCATTTGTACAGCTCCAGCCGCCACTGATAAACCACCTGAACCACCACCAATTACACATATGTCAGTTTTTATTTGTTTCATAATTACGCTCGCTTAATTTTTCTGTAAATAACCGGAACTAATGACAAAATAGCTAAGCCAATAATCGGTAGAATAAATTGTAGTTCAAAAATAACGCTCATATTTAATTCTTTATCTTGCTGTAATGCAAAGCCTAAACCTGTACCAACCCATGTATAGATTAATGAACCTGGTATAATGCCAATTAGAGTAGCCCAAAAGAATGTAGATAGACGAATACCTAGTGCACCACAAGCTATGTTAATGGCAAAAAATGGGAATATTGGAATTAAGCGCAAGGTAAGTAAATAATTAAAGGCATTATCCTCAAATCCATTACGCAGTTTTTCAATACTACCACTAGCTTTAGTTTTAAGTGACTCACCAAAGGCGGTTTTGACTGCCAGAAAAATTAGGCATGAGCCAATAGTAGCACCTAAAATAACCCAGACCACACCAGGAAATAAACCAAATAAAAAACCTCCTAGTAAGGTCATGACAGTAGCGCCAGGTACTGAGAAAGCTACAATAATGATATAGGTAACAATAAATATTAAAGAACTTAACCAAAAATGAGTATGTGTCCAAACTAATAGACTATTATAGCGTTGCTTTATCATTGCTAATGTCAGGTATTTTTGTCCTCCAAAAGCAAAAAATAATACTAATCCTACAATCAGTATTATTATTGGTAAATAACGTTTAATTTTATTCATTTTTTTTGTTCATGGAACCTAAATATTTATAGTTATTTATTTTATGAATATAAATGCTGTTACAGCTATTCTAGACCAAGCGCTTCAGATGATGCTTTTCCAATAGCATAGTTATTTAATTTATCCCAATTGCTATCCCAAAACATAATACCACCAACGTTAATATTATAGTTACTTTCCAGCACTTGCACAGCTTTCTTAACTTCTGTTGGTTCAGCATAATATGTAGAAATACCTGCTGATGGAGATGCAAGTAAGCCTATTATAAGCTTATTTTCTGGCACCCCAGAGAATCCTGGGATTTTATATTCTAACTTATTCATCCAACCCAAGTAATTTTCTTCAATAAATTCTGCTGTAGCAGGTTTTGCACTTATGTAATTATTATTGTACATTTGAGGCTGTACATAGTTAATATCATCTAATGCTTCATTAAGTATAGGTACAAAGTAGTTCCATACTGTCCCACCCGTGCTAGGTACAGGAATAGTAGGACTAGGATATACAGTAACATTCTCAGGAGAGACAACAATTAGCTTGTCACTACCTAGAGCCTGTCTTAGTTTATGTATAGTATCAGCAACTACTGCAGGAGGAGTTGAATAACCTTCGATATCTAGATCTGCTCCATCAAGATTATTATCATTTATGATTTTGGTTAAACTTTCTACAAATGTGTCAGGATGCTCAAATAAACTATCCCAATGCCCATTTTGTCCACCAATGGAAATTAAAACTTTCTTGCCATCATTCTGCCATTTTTTGATAAGATCTGTTGGCATCACGTCAACATCTAAAGATCCATCTGATTTTGAGTTAGCAAAAGCCATAATCACGATAGTTGCTGTTGGATAAACATCATCGGCGTCTGACTGACCACAAAAATCTTTTGAAAATCCACACCAGAAGATAGAAAGTTGCTTACTAGCTTCTGGAAGAACCGCAAACATGACTTTTAGATTGATACTATCCTGATCAGCGACAAAAGAATTAGGGTTTATATTAGCCTTATATCCAGAGATATTATCAGCTGTTATATTCCAAGTATCACCATCTTTTGGCAATTCTTCTGTATATACACCATTATCTGCTACTTTTAATAACTGACTAGAGCCACTATTACTTGTAAAATGTAAAGTTGTTTCTTTATCGTTTGGCATATCTGATACAGTTACGATTACTCTCACACTAGCTATTTTTGTAGTAGTAAAGTTAAGCTGCGCATCTGCGCTGTTTCCTGTTGTAACAGTTACAACTATTGGTTGAGCTTCATAGCTATAACCGTTATAAGTAAAGCTTTTAGCAGAAATAGTGTATTTTAGGCCCTCATCTGAAGCTAGTAAATTATCTATTACTGTAGCTGATGTGAAGTTAACCTCTCCCTGTGATACTACATCCCCGGTACTATTTTTAATTGTATAAGTAGTTGATTTAACCGCATTATTATCTGCACTAGCTGTTAGGTTTATAGATCCTACTTGTGCTTGCTTATAATTTATTGAAATGTTTTTAGTTTCATCTTTAGCTATAGAGAAGCTATTAGGAGTTGCTATACCTTGACTTGTTCCAATAGATGCTACTTGGACTTTTAGTTTACCAGCTGGTACATCTATTTTAGCTTTAGAACCCCAGGCTGCATTTTTAATTTCTGCTACTTTAACATCATTTTCATTGAAAATACTTATACTAGGTTTCTCATCTGATGTTATAAAACTAGGTTTTGTAGGTATTGTAAAATCTAACGTAGCCATTTCTTGAGCAGGATCTTCACCTATTAGCTTCCAAGGTCCCCATTCTCCAGAAGTTTCAGGATTGTTACCTTGAGTCCAATATTTAGCTTCGTATATAGAGCCATTATAGGTTACTTGGTCGCCTCCATTATAAATAGCGGAAGGATCCCAAGCTTTTATCCCTGGTGTAGGTTCAGGGGCAGGCTTTGCAGTATAAGTTAACGCAATAGTTGTAGTAGCAGCTGAAACTGTTACTGTAGAAGGAGAAATAGTTCCTTCGTCATTTTTAAGTTTAACGGTATAAGTTTCTGAAGCATCTTTTGGATACTCTAAAGTAACCTTACCATTTGAAACAGCAAAAGTTCCTTTTGAACTTACAAAATCAACTTCAGCGGTAGTAGGAAGTTCACCGTTAATAGAAACACTTGCTGTAACCTGCTCAGAAGGAGTTGGACTTGGCCCAGGACCTGTTTCATCCCAAGCATCAGCACCATATGTTCCAGCAGGTTTATATGCAGCTATTTTACACCAGCCGCTCTGTGGCCAAGGTTTACATTTATAAGTTTTGCCCTCATCAGTTACAATAGTACCTGCAGAATAGCTACTTAGATTGGAAGTAGACCAGGCTTCAGCAGCAAAAGCTGAAGACCCCATTAGGGTTAAGGTTACTACCGAGACTAATTTTCTTTTTATATCCATTTTTCTCTCCTTAGTTTTAATGTAAACAGTTATGTTTACCCATTGTAATTATAGCTATAAGTCAATATATTTGGTAGGTGGATTATTAATAATCATTGGTTGTAACTTGACTATCAAGTTTTTGACTAATGTATAGAAATTATGTGTTGATTTGGCTATATTAGAGGATGAAGATTACCATATTGCTACTGATAGGTTAGCTTAGAAGGTAAATAATTAAATACACTTTATTAACTTTATTATTATCTAATTAACTTTCTTAGATATGAATTTTGTCTTTTATGAGCATGCCGAAAGGATTGAATTTAAATGCATCAATAAGTGGTAGCTATGACTGGACTTGAACCAGTGACCCCAGCATTATGAATGCTGTGCTCTAACCGACTGAGCTACATAGCCACAAATGATGTGCATATTATAGTGGATTTTGTATTTTTGTCAATATTAATTGATTTTCGTAATAAAAAAATTCTACTAAAAGCTTTATTACTTGCTAAAGGATGTATTTTTGTAGTACGATATAGGCCAAGTATATAAAAAGAGTATAACTCTAAAATTAGAAAATAGAATAAGATGTCTGAAGGTAGAAATAAATTAAACGATTTTTCATTGCTACAGTCTTTGATTGGAGGGGCTTCTAAAATAGAGGAAAAAACATCTAGAATGAAACAGGCTAGGGACAAAAATATCTCTAAAAATAAAGCTGATAGTATTAAAACCCCAGTTAAAAAAATTGAAGATAAGGATATTTCCTTTATACGTATTCCTCAATATGGGCATAGAATAAGTAATAAGGTGGTTGATGAGCTGCAAAACCCTATAGTTGAAGATAGCGGGGAGCTAGTTATTACAGTAGATGTTGAAAAAGAAAGGCAAAAAGAAGAGGCTAAATTATTTAAATGGTTGTGTATTCGTTTTCCTAAGTGCTTTGATTCTGTAAATAAAAAGCCATTAAAAATAGGTATAAGTGAAGACATCGAAATAATATACCAAAACGAGCATTTCGCACCTATTGATAAACTGGTTTTACGTAATGTATTGCGTCGTTATGTTGGTGATACTCGTTACCATAGAGCAGTATTTGAGCTTAAGCAAAGATTTAATCTACAAGGTCAACCTGTTGAAGACTATGCTCCAGAGCATGTTGAGTATTCTAAAAGAAGGCTAGATGAAATAGCTGAAAAAGCTGAATTTAGAGCTAAAGGTTTGACTATGAAAGATTACTATGAATATAAAAAGCAGCAAAATGCTGAAGATGTTGAAACGGAAGAATAACCTTTTCAAAAAATATTGTGTATCTGGCAATAAAAGTTTAAGATTTGTACTATAAAATAGGAATTTTGATAGGTTTCTATGAGAGTGAAAAGATATTTTTTAAAGTTGAAAAGAAATATTACAATAGTGTTAAGTTTGGGTGTCGTATTAGTTGGTTGCGTTACAGAGACTGAATCACAAATAAAAGCTCAAAAATTAGCATTGTTGGATCAAGGATTTAGTAAATCAAGAGTTACTGCCCATAAAGATTATGGTTTTGATTCAACTAATTTATTTAGTAATGTAAAGGATATTGGTCAAAAAGACCCAACAGAGTTTAATGTTAGAGTTTATATTACAAATAACCAAGGTTGTAAGTTTGTTTATATAAAATCTAAAGATGGTAAATTAGACCAGCAAGTCGAGACTGGATCTTTTAAGGCGTATTTGTCTGACAAAAATATCCTACTAAAAGCTTCATGTAAGGGTAAAAAATCAAATATTGACTATAAAATTATTACTAAAGTTAACGGTACAGAGTATAACAGTATAGGTAATTTGTCTTATAGCGCAGAGGCAGCTGAATTCTAGAAGTTTATTTTCTCCAGAATTCTGGCATAAATAAAACTAATATAGTAAAGATTTCTAAACGCCCAGCAATCATAGTGAAATTACATATCCAAAGAGCTTGTGTTGGTAGATTTTTGAAATTAGATCCTATTTCTCCTAGTCCTGGCCCTACATTAGATAAAGTAGTAGCAGTTGTAGAAAATGCTGTAGTGACATCTAATCCACATCCTAATAAAGCTAACCACGCAACAGCAAAAACTATGATATAAACTGATATGTATCCTGATACTCTATTTAGAGCTTGCTCTGATATATGTACATCTCCGAGTTTAACAGTAAAAATACCTTGAGGATGAATAACTCTCTTTGCTTCAAGCATAGCTTTTTCTTTAAAAAGAATAGCGCGAATCATCTTTAATCCACCAGCAGTGGAGCCACCACACCCTCCGATTATAGCCATAAACATAAGCATAATTGGTAAAAAGCTAGGCCATAGGTAAAAGTTATTATCAGACACAAATCCAGCACTAGAGCTAATAGCAATTACTTGAAAAATACTGTCAGTTATAATTCTAGGGATTTTTGATAAATCATCTGTATAGGCTATCATAGTAATAGCTATTATTAGAGAGCAGAAAAATAAAAAGTAGCAATAAGCCTTAAATTCTATATTTTTAAAATAGTGTTTGAATTTTAGTTTTGATAAAGCAATATAGTGAGCTTTAAAACTTGTAGCACCCAAAAACAAAAAGATACCGCAAATAATAAGTACAGCTGTAGATTTATCAGTCATGCTGGCGTCAGTAGGGGTAAAACCACCAGTTGATATTGTGGAAAATGTATAGCATATTGCGTCAAATGGGTCCATTCCGACAATAATATATGATATAAAACATAGGAATGTAAATAGTAAATATACCATCCAAAGAGCTTTAGCTGTACTAGATATTTTTGGGGTTAGTTTTTCGTCTTTCCATTGTCCTGCTATTTCAGCTTTGTAAAGTTGCATGCCACCAACTCCAAGTAAAGGTAGAATAGCTACAGATAAAACGATAATACCCATACCTCCAAAGAATTGTGTTTGTTGACGGTAAAATAAAATGCTATGAGGTAAATTGTCCAAGCCACTTATAACTGTACCACCAGTTGTGGTAAATCCTGAGGTTGACTCAAATACAGCGTGACTAAAAGATAGACCTAGACCTGGAAAGGTCATATAAGGAATTGCTCCAAATACAGTAACGATAAGCCATACTAGAGCAACAATGATAAAACCATCTCTATTAGAGAGTTTTTTACTAGAGTTTTTCCCTATAAGCCATAATATAAAACCAGCTGAAAATGTAATAATAAAGCTTATTAAAAATGGAAATGAGTTATGTTCAGAATATATATAGTCTACTATTATCGGGCTAAGCATGGTAACACTTAGGAACATTAGGAATATTCCAATAACTCTAGGTTTTTGGCTTAACCGCATTTGCTTATACTTAAAAGCTTATGTTTTATATGTGACTTTGATGTCTAGTTTAGTATAATTGTCAGCAAGCCACAAGAAAAATGTAATATTAAAGAGAGGTTCTATAATATGATGAAGTTTATATTGCGATTGGCACATTTGTTTGATAATAAAAAAGATAGAGCTTATGTTAGTGAGATTGATAATTTTTTACAGGATTTTGACAAAAGAAACCCTCAGAAGTCAGAGTCTCAAAAAAAAGAAATCTTAAAACATAGGAATATTTTTAAAAGAGAGTCTAAAAGGAAATCAAGTTTCTTAGATGGTTAATGGTTAATGGTTAAGTCTAAGCTACTACATATTAACAATATGTAAACGGTACTTTTTTAAAGCTAACTGTTTATTGGTTTAGACATATACTATTTATATTTTTCATTGGATTTATTTGTACATTTGATTATTCAAAGACGTTAAGAAAGTCCTTACTACTTGCAAAAGGTTCACCAGCAAAGCTACAAAAATATTGCCTTAAAAAATTACTATCATAGTTTGTTTTTACATCCTCTTTGTATATCTTATTTATATCCATGTTAACGTTGTTATGCATATAGATTTGGTCGATAAAACTAAGTACTAAAAAGCCACAGTCATTGTTTCTTTGGAAGTTATCTATAAGTGTGGTTAAATTATAGCCTTGTAGACCAGGAATTTTTTTGATAATTTCTTTTATCCAACTAACCTGTCTTTCACCATAAGAGTCAAAGAAGTAAAGTCTACTATGTCTGATATCAATAATTAAAAGTATAAAGTGCCAATTATTGAAACTTATTGGTAATAAAATTAAATTATTGCTGACTAATTTGAAGCTGCTAATAAGATCTGAGATATCAGATAACAAAGACCTTTGGATTTCTTGGTCTGTTACGCAGCGACAAGGTATAATATGAAATGTCTCTGAAGGGTTTAAGTTAATTTGGAATAAATGCCTTTTACCAATACAAACATCAATAAAACCATTAGTGATAAAATTATCATGCTGTACGATGTGGCTATCAAAATCACTTACTATATTGATTGCGACGCTGTTACGCATGTCTTCTTTTAGTAAATATAATGGAGCTAAGTTTTTGCTGATTTCCTTAACTTGAGGATGGTTTAAATCAATTTCCTCTATTAAGGGTCCTATTTGACTATTTCTGCGGAGGTTAGATTCTAAATTGTTAGGGTTATATTTGGAATGAAAACTATAGCTTCTTTTGTTTAGTGGGACAAATTGAATATTAGGTTTGTTCTTAGAAATTTGCTCTTGTTTTGAGATATGGTCTGATAAGTCTTTAGCTAAAAATTCGTAAATGTTACGTACATCACTTTTTCGTTTGCTATTTTTTTTAAGGTGGACATCTGCTACTTTTATAATTTTATCGATTTTGCTTTGTGAATCTGGAATATTTTTATCATTTAATATATGTTGAATTTCTTTAATTCCTTTTGCTAGGTGACTTTTAGTATAAAAGTAATCAATTGCTGCACCTATAAATAAAGAGGCAAGATGCCACCATTTG
Organism: Allofrancisella guangzhouensis; assembly: GCF_000815225.1. Taxonomy (GTDB): domain Bacteria; phylum Pseudomonadota; class Gammaproteobacteria; order Francisellales; family Francisellaceae; genus Francisella; species Francisella guangzhouensis. The sequence goes on from NZ_CP010427.1 coordinate 581,396, forward strand.
AAGTTATAAACTCCTTTATAGTGATTACTATTCTCAAGTATGTCCTGGCAGATTATAGTGATAATTTGCTCATACTCATAGTTGAGTAAGCCACAAGGTAGTATGATAGAATTTATATCATAATCAGGGACTATAATATTATTTGAAATGTACTCATGGTATTTGTCAATAGAGTCTTTTAAGCTATTGAGTTCATAAGATATAGTAGATGAATCATAGAGTATTTTATTTAATATTTGTCCTTCTTCAGTAGTAAGATCTCTCATGTAGTCTGCTAAATCTTTTTCATTTTTTAATCCATAAATAGATAAAAGGTCTGAATGTGACACGATTATAAAATCATCATTTCTTTTCATAAAAGAATATATCTCATTAAGCTTAGCAGAAGCTTTGGAAAATTTATCAATTAAGCTAAACTCCTTATATGAACTGTTATAAAATTTAATTGTATCAAAAGAACTGATTTCTAACCGAGATAAGCTGCTTAAGATAAATGTATCTAGTTTAGAAAGATCTAGATTACTACGCTTAAAATCTTCAGGTTTTTGGTTTTTCAGGGTGAAAGTTATATAAATGTTAAGTTCTCGAGTGCTTATTTCAAATTCTTTAATAATCTTATCTAGCCTTGTTGTTTTGAAGTCTGTATTAATAGCTATTTGAAAGTCTGTAATAAGTTTATCCAAAAAGCTCTCATACTTTTCGTAGTCATTTTTTTCATAACGTTCTCCAAATACGTCTATAATTGCATCCATATAGTACTCACACATTTGGGCTAGAATCTTGAGAAATACATAAAACTTATTATCTACATTATGAGGAATAATTTCTCGTCCAGTTATATTGTCATAATCTGCTCCTAATATTTTACGGTCATTTTCATAGCTGAATTTATGTAAAGATGTGTTTATATTGGCTACTTCCAAAGGAATTTTAGCCTCTTCTTCATTAAAACTTTCTAGCATGTTAGAAGGATGAGTAGGAGTTTGGTATCGTGTTAAAGTGGATTCTTCATTATGAACGAATGTTTTTGCTAGATAATAAGCCATAGTGTCTATAAAGTTATCATTGGGTTTAAACGGTCTTAGGCTAGTAATAGAATATTGAGAGAAATAGCATTGATCAATATAAGCTAGCTTGTAATACAATTCACTAAAAACGGTAATAGCTTGTTTTAAATTAGCTTTGCATTTGGATTTTCCAGTAGTAGCTTTGACAATTTTTTTATCACTGAGGAAGCTCTGGATCTTTGATATTGATGTTTCTAAACTACAGAGGTCTATTCTGCTTAGTTGCAAATTAGCTCCAATAAAATACTTTTTATAGAATTCACACCTTTGTATACTGTAATCAGTAGCTTGGATTTTTAGGTTTTCTATATTTGTAAGCTTTTTTTTCTTACCTAATTTTGCTTTGTATTTGTTTAAATCAGACATCAATTTCTCTAGAGCTTTATAGTTATCATTTAAGTTTATAAAAGAGCTATTTGGGTCATTTTTCAATTTAACCTGTCGAAAGGCCTGAAATATCTCATTAGTATAAAAACCTTTAAACCTTACTTCAGATAAATCGGTATCTATTAAAAAACTATCATAGTATTTTTTTATAAATATGATTGCTGCAAGTGTTATAATTGCTTCTTGTTGACCTAGCTCTTGTAATTGTTTAAGTTCTTCTTCTATTTCGTTGTATTCATCATGAGATACTGTTAGTTTAAATAGGGTTTTATTATTTTTTTTATAAGCTAAAACCTGATTATCTTGATTACTTTCAATAAGGGAAAACCCATCTTTTCTTTCAGTTAGAGAGCGGATAAAACGTATACATTTAAGACTAATTTTGACGTTTTCTTTAGTAATAAAATATTTCTCTAGTTCTAAAGCGTCAAACTTTTTGGATGTAAAAATTATATTGTCTATAACAGCAAGTCTTTTAAACCCTATATAGTGGTTTGGGCTCTCAGGTTTTATGGAAAATATGGAGAGAAATTTTAACACCATACTCTGAGTTGCTTGATCTAAACTATCGTAGATAGAGCTGAAAATATAATTTAGGTAAACAAAATCTCTATACAAGATTTCAAAATCAGAGCCTTTAACACTTTCGATCCCAAGGTAATAGCCACATACATCTTTACCAAAATTTTCGAAAAATTTTATAAAAGCTCTTAATTTGTACCATTCGCAATATATTGTAATTAAAGGGTAAAGAGGATGTTTGCTTGTGCGCTTAACTATTTCTTGATATTGCTGTTCTATATATCTACTAGGTATAATATAACAAAATTCCTCTATACAATTTTGAGTTATAGGGACAATTGAACTATTAGTATTTTTAAAAAAGTTTGATATAACATCTTGGGTCCCCACATCAAGTTTTTGTTCATTACAGATACTATTCATAAGTGCAAAAGGGTTTTTTTGGATACTTGCTATTAGCTTTGATTTTTCTTCAACTATTATACGAATGCTTGTGTCATCAAAAGGCGTTTTGGTGTAGATATCATCATATATTTTGGAAGTTTCATCATATTTATTTAAAACAGTAGACATTAATTTATAATAAACCAGATATAAGAAACTATCAGTTTTATTGTCAAGTGTTGATATGAATTTATCAAGAGACTTTTTCCATTTAATAAATCGTGGTAATTTATTAGCATTTACTACACTTTTGTTAGGTAAATTAAATTGCTTACTTATTAATGGGTCTAACTCTGTTAAGCGTTTACTTAGCTCTTGTAGCATAGCAACAGTTAGATTTAATTTCATTAGTATAATTGATTGTTTAAGAGATACGTTGACTTTATTTTTTTTTTGTTCTTGTAATAACAGAGCTTTACCCTTGATTTTTTCTATGTCTTTAAAGTAAGTATTTGTTTTTTTCTGAATGCTTTCCACATTTGTTAGTACTGATTTGAGTTTTAAAGAAATAGTGTTGCTCCCAAATTTTTTAGGGAATTTTTTATAAATATTTTTATCGACTATATAATAAATTTTAGGGTCCTTATTTACATCTACAATTTTATTATAAACATATTCATAATTATTTTTGTCTTTAAAGTAGCAAAGGATGTAGTAAAGTATTTGGTAGTGATATTCTGATTTAAAAGTTTTTTGTAGGATACTTTTGGGAATTGTTTTGTTTTTGCTAAAGCTTATGTAATCACGATCAATTTTACTTAGAAAAGCATCTTTATTTTTTTCTATCGTGCTAGTAACCTCTGTAGGCATAAGTAAAATGAGTAAATAAGAAGGAGCATTTATCGATGTTTCTAGGCATCTAAATGCAAAAATATAACCTTGATTATCATTAGCTAACTTATGTAATGATGAGGCTAGGCTAGCAAGTACATCACTTCCGTAGAATGAAAGTATCAATTTGCGCGCTAAGCTGAATATATTTATCCATTTGATTGAGTTTTCCATTGAGTCAGTATGATAATTTTTACGTTTTGATAAGAGGTATTTAGAATAAATTTTTTCAATAATCTCTTCACGGTGTGTTTGCAATACTATAAGAGCCTGTCCTTTTTTGTCAGGGTTTTCAAAAGCTAGGATAATTTGTTTTAGAGTTACAGTAGATGAGTCTTGTCCTATAGTTACGTCATCGCTTTCTTTTAGTCTTTCGGTAAATTCTTTTAGATTTTTTTTAGCTGTGTTATATATATTTTCTTCACCGTGGAACTTTGTAAGCGAAATAATAGCTAGTAAGTCATCTTGCATATAAAAAATTTCAATGGCTTTTTGTATATATTCGAATTCTTTCATCTTACTACCACCTTAAAGATTTATTGGATACTTAGCTTGGTAAGTAAACTAAACCATAAGGTATTATTTGTTGATTTCCAAGTTGTTTTATAGCAACTTGTTTGGATATTTAAAGAAAGAGAAAAGGGTTGTTATTATTCGTCTAGTTTCAGCTTACAACAGTTCCTTAATATAAAATACTGTTAAGTTTCATCAATTATATCTGTACCTTCTGGGGGTATGAAGTGGAATTCATCATTTTTTATGTCAGGTATATTAGTCTTAACTTCACTAAAATTTATTTGGGTGTATTGATGCAAAGATGTTGAAATATTTAGGTAATTTAGCTGATTTTTATTATCAAATTTTATAGTTATACTATTTATCATTTCATTGTCTTTTGGCTTTAAGATATAGCTGTTATCACCTTTTTGTTGTATGTTGAAGATTTTACCAATATTATTGGCGTTGTCTGCTAATAATATTAAATAAGGAAATTGAGCGATATTATCAGATACTTTTTTAATAATTAATTGCTCAAGATCACTATCGTAAATCCAGAGTTTTTTACCATTTGATACGATTTCTTGGTTATTTGGTGATTGAGTTACCCATTTAAAAAAATAAGGTTTTTTTAAGAATATAAAGCCTTCTGAGTTAATGTTATTATTTTGTCCATCAATTAACTTTTGTGTAAAACTTGCTGACATGGAATCAATATTGTTTAGCTTGTCGATTAAACTAGTAGTATCAGATTTAGCAAAACACACACTAGTAGTTAGTATTAATAGGATATATAAAGTGGCTTTTTTCATTGGTTTTCCCTCTTTATAAGTACTTCACGCATACCGTTTGAATTCATTTCTGATACTATACCATTTTCTTGCATTTCTTCCATGAGTCTTGCAGAACGATTATAGCCAATTTTAAGTTTACGTTGTACAGCAGAGATAGAAGCTTTTTGAGTATTGATAACTATTTCGACAGCTTCATTATATAGAGGATCTTCACTTTCTCCACTAGAGTTTGAATCTCCATCGTTATTATCTTCAGTTGATTCTAATATGCTTTCAATGTATTGCGGGGCACCATACTCTTTCCAAGCATCAACAACTTTATGTACTTCATTATCGTCAACAAAGGCACCATGAATACGCATCGGGGCGCCAAAGCCAGGTTTTAGATATAGCATATCACCTTGACCTAATAATTGTTCTGCTCCTTGTTGATCCAAGATAGTTCTAGAATCAATTCTTGAAGAAACCTGAAATGACATTCTAGTTGGGATATTTGCTTTTATAAGACCAGTTACAACATCTACAGAAGGCCTTTGAGTGGCTAAAATTATATGTATCCCAGCAGCACGAGCTTTTTGAGCGAGCCTTGCTATTAGCTCCTCTACTTTTTTACCAACTACCATGATCATATCTGCAAACTCATCTGCAACTACAACTATATATGGCATTTTTGTTAGAGTAGGAGCCTCATGTGCTCTTTCTGGATTCATTTTTATAAACATGGTATCTTTTAGTGGACGTCCTATTTTTTCAGCTTGTTCTATTTTGTCATTTAAAAGAGCTATATTGCGTACTCCAGCCGCCGACATAAGGGCATAACGTCGCTCCATTTCTTTAACACACCAACGTAATGAGTTTGCAGCTTCTGTCATATCTGTAACTACAGGAGTTAGTAAATGAGGTATGCCATCATAGATAGAAAGTTCTAACATTTTAGGATCGATCATGATGAATTTTAGTTCCTCAGGAGAGCATTTATAAAGCATACTAAGAATCATGGCGTTAACACCTACAGATTTACCAGACCCAGTAGTACCTGCAACAAGTAAATGAGGCATTTTTGCAAGCTCAGCAAAGGTTGGCTTACCAGAAATATCTACACCTATCCCCATTAGTGTAGGAGCTTTTGATTTGATGAATTCAGGGGCTGATAAGACTTCTTTTATACGTACCATTTGGCGATGCGAGTTTGGAAGCTCTAAACCAACATATGGTTTACCTGGGATTACTTCTACAACACGCACAGCCGTTGTTGATAAGGCTCTAGCTAAATCTTGAGAGATATTTGTAAGTTTGCTAGCCTTGGTGCCTCTAGCTAAATCAATTTCGTATCTAGTAATTACTGGTCCAGGATATGCAGCGACAACTTTTGCGCTGATATTAAAGTCATTAAGAGTTTGTTCAAGCAAAGAGGATGTTTGCTCGAGTTCTTCTTGTGAGATTACAGTTTTTTTCTTTTCAGGTTCTATAAGTAAATCAAGAGATGGTAGCCTATTTTCCTTAAGAGTAGAGTTTGCTTTAGCTACACTTTGTATGTTTGTAAGAAAAGTTTCTTTATTAGGTTGTCCTATTATAGCCTTAGCTTCTTTTTCATTTTTTTTATCTTTAAAAGTAAGTTCATTTAAGGTTTTTTTATTGCCTAAAATTTCTCTAAAGACATCTTCTTTAGAGTTTGTAATATCTTTTGTTTCTAAAGGGTTTGTTTGGTTTTGAGCTTTAGCTAAAGGTTTTGTTTGCTTTATATTAAATTCGTTAAAATCATTTGGATCAGGTATTTTGTAATTACTAGACCTTGTTTTAGCGATATATCTGATAATTTTTATTAAAAAGCTGAATATAGTTTTAGCCAGATGAATCCATGTAGCTCCAGAATAAAGTGTTAATCCTACAAAAAGAGCAACTAGTAGAGTAAATGATCCACCAATTATACCTAGGTATTTGGTTGTAAATTTAACGATTTCGTAGCCAACTATTCCACCAGAGCGTTGGGGCATCCAGTAGTTAGCAAAACCTAAATATAATTCAGCTAATCCATCACAAGCTAATATAAAAGCAGTGATTCCAATAACCTTGACCACTATTATGATATAGTTAGGAATTTGGCTAGTTTTTTTTAATAATAGAGCCCTGATGCAATCAATAAGTAAAAATGGTAGTATGAAACCAATAACCCCAAATATTGATAAAATAACGCTGGCAATATATGCTCCTACAGGTCCAGCATAGTTTTTAATAGAAGTCTCTGAGGAGACGCTGCTCCAACCAGGATCATTAATGTTGAAACTAAAAAGGGCGATAAATAGATATATCACAGTAGCGGTTAAAATAACTATAAGGGTTATTTTAAGTCGTCCAATTGCATGATTTGTTTTTTTAAGTTTACTATCCGTCATATTTTTGTATAAAATTAAATGTTAATGTAATAAATTAAATCAATAAGTATTCTAACAAAAAAAAGCTTAAAAATGTTAGAGTCTTTGGTTTTATGTATAAGCAAATTTATAAAGTATGGATTATTAAGGAGTTATTTTGGTAAGGTTTCATGTAGTGTTAGGCGTTGTTGTATGTTTTATTGCTTGGTTGTTTTTTTTAATCTTTCCTAACTTAGATATAACTATAGCTGGTCATTTTTATAATTACTCCGCACAAAAATTTGTTGGTGGGTATGATGGCTTTTTAGGATTTTTACATCTTTTTGCTAGATTTTTTCCTATTATCTTTTCTGTAGTAGTAATTTTGTTTCTGCTAGGATCTTTGCTTATCAAGGCTTTACAAGTTAAGCATAGGAAAGAAGTATTATTCATAGCTGTTTGTTTATGGATTGGACCAGGTTTGGTTGTTAACTATATATTTAAAGATCATTGGGGTAGACCTAGACCTGAAATGGTACAACAGTTTAATGGTGATAAGATTTTCCAAAAACCATTTGTAATATCCTCACAGTGCGATAAAAACTGCTCTTTTGTCTGTGGCGATGCATCGATGGGGTTTTGGTTATTTGCTTTTATGCCTTTGTTGGCTTCTAGAAAAAAGAAAGCGTTTGTATTTGCTGCAACAGTGATTGCGGGTGGCGGTTTGGGTTTAATGAGAATTGCACAAGGCGGGCATTTCTTTAGTGACGTGGTATTTTGTGGAATATTTGTGTATCTTTCTACTTGGGCTGTTTATTGGGTAATGTATGGTAGAAACAAAAATTAAATAATTAGAAATTTAAAACTTTTTATTACTAAAAACTTTTTTCTCATGAGTATATCTGTCAATATATGTTTATTATTTATTCTAATTAGAATCCTTAATGAATAAAAAAATAGTTGGTTTTGTTGGCTGGCGTGGTATGGTTGGCTCTGTATTAATTGATAGAATAATTAATGCAAATGATTTTAATAATTTTGAAGCGGTATTTTTTACAACTTCACAATTAGGGGAAGTGACAAAAATAAATAATAAAGAGTATGTACTTGAAGACTCTTTTAATCTTAAGGAGCTTTTTAAAGTAGATATTTTAGTTACTTGTCAGGGAAGTGAATATAGTCAAGAAATATTGCCGAAGCTTAGAGCTCAAGGTTGGCAGGGATTCTGGATAGATGCAGCATCTAAATATCGTATGGCTGATGATAGCATTATTGTTTTAGATCCAATAAATATGACAAATATTCAGCAAGCAATAAAGGACGGTATCAGGAATTTTATTGGAGGTAATTGTACTGTAAGTTTGATGATGTTAGCTATAGATGGACTTTTAAAAGATAATCTTATTGAGTCAATTTCTGTAATGAGTTATCAGGCTGTTTCTGGAGCTGGGGCTAGAGCAATGGTTGAGTTATTAGACCAAAGTCGTCTTATGTCTAAAAATCTTGATATTGAAGCTAGTGATAGTCTAACTCTTGAAAAAAAGATTCGTTTGCAAACACAAGCTGAAAATTTTCCTTGTTCACAATTTATTGCACCAATGGCATTTAATTTGATACCATTTATAGATACGTTATTAGAAAATGGACAAAGTAGAGAGGAATATAAAGCTCAAGCGGAGCTTAATAAAATTTTAGCTACTAGAGAGACAATAGCTGTTGATGGCATCTGTGTGCGGGTGCCTGTGTTAAGAGCGCATAGCCAAGCTTTGACAATAAAGCTCAAAAAACAACATTCGTTAGATGAGGTCGAAAAGATTATTAGATCAGCTAATGATTATATAAGATTTGTGCCAAATAATCCGCAAGATACAGCAAGATATTTAACGCCATTATCAGTAACAGGCACATTAGATATAGCTGTAGGTAGGCTTAAGACAACAAATATTTCTAAACAACATATCCAACTCTTTACTGTCGGAGACCAATTACTTTGGGGAGCTGCAGAACCTATAAGACGTATGTTAAATATTTGTTTAGCTAATAATTATTAGATTATATTTGACACTTTCAAATTTATTATGCTAAACTTGAAAATAGTAAGTTTTGTCTTACGGTAAATTTTAAAGAAGAGGAGCATAGTTTATAGAACTAATCTGAAGGTCATAACACTTTAAGATGGTTAGTATTCTAGAGATTATGCCGAAAGAGTACACAAGTTATGAGTTGTATTCTTGGGTCTGATGCTGAAAGGCAGCAGAACTGTCACGTTAAACTTAGACGTGGGGTGCTTCGATCTTGGCATTGTTTTTGCGAAGTTTTTAGTTTCCCCTACATCAGAGGAAACTTGGAGGGCTTTGTGAAAAATCAAATTAGAGCCGTTAAATTTGGCGGTACAAGTGTTGTAAATATTGAATCAATAAGATGTTGTATTGAAGTTGTAAGGACAGCTGTTGATATTAAAATATCAACGGTTTAAACCTATAATAAGAGCTATAAAATTAGCAATATGGTTGTTATGATGTTTTGTGACATCAATACTTATTTTAAGAATAATTAGTTTATATAGTATTAATTGGGGTAGTTAATTGAGCTTTTAATAATAAGCCTTTTGAGAGTTGGTTATTCGGATTGGGGGTTTAGGCTTTGGCTTTTGAGTCTATTAAGGAAAGAAAATAATTAGAAAAACTATAATACGTGGTTTAAGGAGAAAATATAAATGTCGGAGAATCTTAATCGTAATTTACAAAGTCGTCATATGTCAATGATAGCCTTAGGTGGTTGTTTGGGTACAGGGTTATTTTTAGCTTTAGGTGGGGCTATAGCTGATGCTGGTCCTGGAGGGACTGTTTTAGCATATACAGTAATTGCTATTATGGTATATTTTTTGATGGCAAGTTTAGGTGAGATGGCAGCTTATAATCCAGTTGCAGGTACTTTTTGTGAGTATACTACAAAATATGTAGATCCTGCACTTGGGTTTAGTACAGGTTGGAGCTATTGGTTTAACTGGGCTATTACTGTTGCTACAGAGGTTATTGCTGCAGCGATAATTATTCAATATTGGTTTCCTGATTCTTCTATATTATTATGGAGTTCTTTTTTCTTCTTAGTTATATTTTGTTTAAATTTATTTTCAGTACGGGTGTATGGTGAATTTGAATATTGGTTTTCTTTTATAAAGGTATCTACTGTTATCATATTTATTATCGTTGGAGGACTATCAATATTTGGTTTAGTCGGCAACCATACAAACGTGGGGTTTGATAATTGGCATATAGGGGATGCTCCTTTTCATAATGGCTTCTTTGGATTTATGGCGGTGTTCATGATAGCAGGTTTTTCTTTTCAGGGTAGTGAACTTGTTGGTGTAACAGCAGGAGAGGCAAAGGATCCTAAAACTTCCGTACCTAAGGCAATTAAACAAACATTTTGGCGTTTAGTTATCTTTTATATTTTCGCAGTGGTAATTATTAGTTTCTTGATTCCATATAATGATCCTAATTTAGTAAGTGCTGCTAGTGAGTCTCATAACGATATTTCTATGAGTCCATTTACTATAGTTTTTGAAGGTGTTGGGTTGTCATCAGCAGCTACTATAATGAATGTTGTAATTTTAACAGCAATACTATCAGCTTGTAACTCTAGTATGTATAGCGCTACTAGAGTTTTATGGCATTTAGGTAAGATTAATCATGCTCCTCGAGTTTTTGCAATTACCAACTCTAATGGTACACCAATGTTGGCTCTACTTGCTACATCTTTGATAGGTAGTTCATTTTTTTTAGTATATTTTATAGGAAGTAAGGGTATATTTAATTGGTTGGTAAACATTTCTAGCCTTGCTGGTTTTCTAGCATGGTTTAGTATAGCAATTAGCCATTACAGATTTAGAAGGGCATATATAAGACAAGGTAAAAGCTTAAATGACCTACATTTTGTAGCGAAATTTTTCCCATGGGCGCCTTTGATTGCCTTAGCTCTTGTAATTACAATTATTTTTGGCCAAGGTATAAATATTTTTGTGAATCCTAGTAAGAGTTGGTTTGGAGTTACTATAGAGTTTGTCTCAACATACATTGGATTTATAGTATTTGTAGTATTATATTTGGCATATAAGTTTATTAAAAAGACAAAACTGATAAAATTAGAGGATTGTGATTTGACAACTCATTTGTAGAGAAGATTTATGAATACATTTTTTATCGAGGGTAAACAGGGTCGTATAGAGGTAGCTCATGATAAAGTCAAAGATGCTAGGCAAGATGTTGTGGCAGTTATCTGCCATCCTCACCCTTTATATCAAGGTAGTATGCATAATAAAGTAGTTACTACAATTGCCAGAGCTATGAAAACCTTTAAAGTAGAGTCATATAGATTTAACTATAGAGGTGTAGGTGATAGTCAAGGTGAATATGGTGAAGGTTTAGGTGAGCTTGAAGATTTACTGACAGTTTGTAAGTGGATAGAGCAAAATACTAGTATAAAAAAGATAGTTTTATGTGGTTTCTCTTTTGGTGGAGCTATAGCATATAAGGGGTTGAGCAAAATAGACAAAGTCTTATCTTTAATCACGATAGCTCCTGCTGTAGATAGATTTGATTTGACGAAATATCCAGCACCAAATTTGCCTTGGTTTTTAGTTCAAGGGGTAGACGATGATATCGTTAACCCAGAGTCAGTTTTTGATTTTGCTATTAATAAAGTAGAATCTGATTTAATAATGCTTAAGATGAATAAAGTTGGACATTTTTTTCATGGTAGGCTAACTGATTTGAAGAAAAACATAGAAAATTTTGTTTTTCCTATTTTAGATGAATTATAACTACAAAATAATTAAAAAAGGATCCGAAAATGAATAGAAAAGTAGCTCTTGAGGCAGTTAGAGTAACAGAGTTAGCAGCTTTAGCATCATGGAGTCAAATGGGTAGAGGAGACAAGATAGCAGCAGATCAGGCCGCTGTTGACGCTATGAGGAATGCTCTTAACGAAGTAGATATTGATGGCACGGTTGTTATCGGTGAAGGGGAGCTTGATGAAGCACCGATGTTATATATAGGTGAAAAAGTAGGTAGAGGAGGTCCAAAAGTGGATATAGCGTTAGATCCTCTTGAAGGAACAACCATCACATCAAAAGGTGGTCCAAATGCTCTTACAGTTTTAGCTATGGCCGATGAAGGCGGTTTTTTGAATGCACCAGACGTATATATGCAAAAAATAGCAGTTGGTGGTATAACAGCACCTAAGGGTATAGTCGACCTAGATGATTCTGTTACAGAAAACCTTAAACGAATAGCAGAATATAAAGGTGTTCATTTATCAGCGTTGGTTGTGTGTACTATGGATAGAGCAAGACATGCTGATATTATAAAAGAGGCAAGGGCTTGTGGCGCTAGAGTTATATTGATAGATGATGGTGATGTTTCAGCAGTTATTTCTACAGCTACTGAAGGATCAGGAATAGACGTATATATAGGTACAGGCGGAGCTCCTGAAGGTGTTTTAGCAGCAGCAGCCTTAAAATGCTTAGGTGGACAAATGCAAGCAAGGCTAGTGTTTAATAGTGATGATGAAATTAAGAGAGCTCATAAGTTAGGTATAACTGACCTTAATAAAAAATATGATATAGATAACCTGGCATCAGGGAATATTATATTTGCTGCAACAGGTGTTACAGATGGTAATATGCTCAAAGGGATTAAGAGAATAAATAGTTCTCGTAGAGGTTCTTTTGCTGTAACTCACAGTATAGTTATGCGTTCAACAACAAGAACAGTACGTCATATAACAGCTGAACATAGTTTTGATTTCAAAGAAGGTGTTGAAAAGTTTATGTCTTAATTATTTTGTACTTATCTTTTATTTTTATGTTTGAAAAGCTGTTTAGAATATTAAAAAGCATAAATTTTACCATATTAGGTTTCAAAAATTATTCTAAAGTGTTAATTTTTAAACAATACATGGTGATTAATTAGAGGGCCTTAATGAATAATATACAGATACTTTGGGTAACTTTTCTAGTTTATATAGTTATTATATTCGCTATAGGCATTTATTCATATTTTCAAACAAAAAAAGTTTCTGATTATATGCTTGGTGGCAGATCCCTGAGTGCTCCGATAGCAGCCTTAGGAGCGGGTGCTTCTGATATGGGTTCTTGGTTACTTTTGGCTCTACCCGGAGCTTTTATGATGTATGGTTTTAGTCAGATATGGTTACCTTTGGGGCTAACTATAGGCGCTTTTGTAAACTGGGGTGTTATAGCAAAAAGATTAAGAATATATACTGAAATAGCTAAAGATTCGATTACAATACCTGCTTATTTTGAGAACAGATTCCACGATAATAAAGGAGTCCTTCGGTTTGTTACCACTATAGCTATAGTGGTATTTTTTACAATCTATATCGGTGCTGGATTTGTGTCTGGAGGGATATTATTTAGCTCAATGTTTGGTATTTCATATCACCAGGCTTTATTTCTTACTGCTGCGGTAATATTTATTTATACTTGTGTGGGTGGATTTTTGGCTATATCCTGGATAGATTTTTTCCAAGGAACCTTAATGTTATTTGCTTTACTAGTAGTGCCAATAGTAGTTTTTAGTGATTTTAATGGCATAGATTTACAAGTAGCCCTCTCAAATATAAATATAGCTGGATTTTACGATATCACAGCAGGTGTCCCAATTATTACTATAATATCTCTATTAGCTTGGGGCTTGGGATATTTTGGACAACCACATATTATTGTTAGGTTTATGGCTATAAAAGATCCAAATAAAACTTCTAGAGCAATGTGGATATGTATGTCATGGATGATAGCTGCGCTCGTTGGAGCTGCCTGTGTTGGTGTATTAGGAGCTGCTTATTACCAGGGTCAAGCAATAAATCCAGAATCAGTTTTTCTTAGACTATCAGCAATATTTTTTAACCCCTGGATAGAGGGGATTCTACTTGCAGCAGTTCTTTCGGCTGTTATGAGTACATCGTCAGCTCAATTATTATCTTTGTCTAGTGCTTTTTCTGTTGATGTGTATGCTAAATTTTTTAGGAAAAAAGCTTCACATAGAGAGCAGTTGAATATAAGTAGGCTGATCGTTTTGGCAGTAACCATACTAGCTATAATTATCTCTTATAATCCTGAGAGTAGTATATTAAGTTTAGTTAGTTATGCTTGGGCTGGGTTAGGTAGTTCTTTTGGTGCTGTGGTGATATTTTCTCTATTTTGGTCAAGAATGAATAAGTATGGTGCTATGGCAGGTATCATTTCAGGATCGTTTATGGTTTTAATTTGGCCATTATTTAAAAACTTCGGGGGTTGGTTTGAAATTTATGAAATGGTTCCTGCATTTGCGCTTAGTTGTTTTTGCATAGTTACCCTTAGTTTAGTAACTCCAAAGCCAGAAGAGTCAATTATACTTGAGTATGAAAAGTATAAACAAACATTATAGATTTTATCTATTGAGACTCTCAGCTCTTTTGAGTAAAATGTAGCATCATTTTGCTTAATTTTTTATATGAAAAAAATATTATTTATATTAGCGGTGGGAGGAGTATTTTATTTCCTATCTTTTTTGAACAAATCGATCGTTTTTAGTGTTTTTATTTCTTTACTGCTATTGTTCTTATTTTATGCCTACATAACGGCAAAAGAAAAAGCTAGTGTAAATTTGCTTACTTTCTTATATGTTGGTTTTAGTTTTTTATTTGCGTTTTACGCTTGTTTTGAAGTGTTAAATACTTCTTACACAGACCATCCGTTTGTTACTATTGTTATTTTAAGTGTTTTATTGCCAACCTTTTTCTTGCTTGGATACAGAATTATTCTTAGCTTACACTGTTTATTTGAAAGTGTTTTTTCTGCAAAAAAGGTAGTGGTTGAACAGAAAAGTGTTGAATATGGTTGTTCTATAGTTATTACAACTAGGAATGAACCTTTTAATGTTTGTAAGATGACTTTTGATTCGGCACATAAGCTTGATCATCCTGTAAAATTAAAAGAGATAGTGGTTGTTGATAACAGTGATTTATCTCATCAAGATTTTATTAAGTGGCAAGAGTACGTAAAAGGGTTTGACTTAGTTGATGGTATGAGGTGTAAATTTATTCACAGGGAGGGTACAGAAGGTTTTAAGCCACGGAATCTTGATATCGCTATGCAGCATATAAGTTTTAACTATGTTTTATTTTTAGATGCAGATTCTACCTTACCTGCTAACTCTCTTAAAATCGGACTTCCTGAGTTTAATAAAAACCCTAAATTAGGATTTGTAAGTTTTTTGATAGAAAGTACTAATTATAATGTAAATTTAGTAACTAAAATCATTAGCATTTTTCAAAATACAATTCGTTATTTTAACGAATTTGTAGGTCAACGTGGTTACTGTAATTATCAAGGGCATAATGGAATTTGGAGTATAAAAGCTCTTCAGGCGACATCAAAATGGGAAGAATATTACAAATCTCAAGTTATGGTAACTGAAGATATTGCGGCAGGATTTAGATGTTACGAGGCTGGATTTGAAAGCAAGCCAATATTTTTAAAGACGGGTGAATGGGTGCCTATATCTTTGAGAGAATTCGAAAAAATGTGGTTACGTTGGTCTTTTGGTGGTATGCAGGTTATGCATAAATATATGTCTAGAATAATAGGTTCACCGAATTTATGTTTTAGAGTTAAGCTTGATATGTTGTATCTTTTATTTAAAGTTATTGCGTCAGGATTTCCTTTATTTGCTTTAATCTTAGTCACTTTCCCTAGAAGTGATCCAGCTTTAGTTGCGCTTATAAATATTACATTATTACCATTGATTATATTAAGTATATGGTATTACATATATGGATATCTACAAGGCAGTATATTAAGTAAAATATATCAAATATATATTTCCATGTTTATCTTATCGTCATTTGTTTTTTGGTGTGGGATAAAAGCTGAAATTAACTACTATCTGAACAAGCCGCAAGGTTGGAAACCAACCAGTAAAGTGCTCGATAAAGTAGATGGTTGGTCTGCTGTGTTATATAATAACTTTGGGAAACTTATTTTTTCTACAATAGGTTTGATTGTGGCTAGTATTTCTATATGTAGATTTTATTCATCGGCAGAGTTTATGTGGTACCTTTTATGTATGGTACCAAGTATATTGTTATTTATGAACACCATTCTATGTATTTTCATTTTAGGTAGAGCTAAGTATTAATAGTAACTTGGTTTATAATTTTTTGTATTTTTTAGTTAACAGAAATTTTTGTTATAAATAATACATATAATATTTGCAGCTTATTTAAATATCACGATATCACTGCTTATTATAATCTTTTATATTTACTTTATATATAAGGTTTATTTTTATTAAATATATAACTATAATTATAATAGCAAATATTCACTGTATTAAAGCTAGATTGTACTTATGTATTTCTTATTTTAATGTTTTGTTTAGAGTTGTTTTTTGAAAATACGGTCTAAGTAGCTAAACGAAAGAGGAAATAATTTATATAAATTTATTGCTATTAGGTGGCTTAAGCCTTAAGGAAATAGTTTTTTGAAAGAGATTAATATGATCAGAAAAAAAGGTTTTTCATTGCTGGAAGTATTAATAGCTTCGGCAATCACAATATTTTTATTATTTACCGCATTTTATGCTATAGGTAATCTTTTATCGGGGTCTATTTTGGCTGAGAAAAAGGTTGAGTTAGCTGATGAGTTGGATAATAGAATTAATCATTTTTTTGTTACAAAAGTATTTGATGATAGCCCTTCTGGGGAGATGACTTTTGCTAATCTTGGATCAAATGCTAACATTATTACATTTATAGGAACTAATTCTATTTATAATATTAGTATAACCAAAAGGATATTTGACCAAGCTGATAGTAACGAAAATACTGAAGAAAATAATAGTGGGAAAGTTACTATATGTCATAAACCTGGTACAGGATCCCAAAAAACTTTAACAATACCAACACCTGCTTTAAATGCTCACTTTGGTCATGGTGATTATATGGGCGCTTGTTCAGGTAGTTAGGTAAAATGAGTTCTAATTTATCTTAAGAAGAAAGGTTTGCTTTGGATGGATGCTAAAAGAAAAATAGCAAAATTGGAAGGTTTGACCTTAGTAGAGTTATTAGTATCAACAGCTATTGCTATGATAGTTTTTTCTATGGTTATTACTATCTATTATACAGTAAGAACTAAATACGATTATTTTAAAGATAAGATATCAACAGAAGTGAAAGATCTAACCGTTAAAAGAACTCTATATGATTTTATTAAAAATACAGGGTTTGCGTGTAAATTTGGTTACACTAGTCAAACTTATTATGATAAAACTGGAGATTCTTTAGATAGTTTTTTCTTAGGAAATTCTGGTTTGCGTGTAGGTCCTTTACCATTGCCAAATAGCAGTAATATTAAGTCTTCTTTAGGAGATGGCTGTACTAGTAATTGTTATCAAGCTGCTACGGATTATATAATGGTTAGAAAAGAAGATAGTCATACTAAGCTTGCAGATACAAATAATTTGTCAACAATATTGAAATTAGATTCTTTAAATAATTTAGCTGTAGATGGATATATTGCTTTATGTAATAAAAGCTATGTTAACCTAACTAAAGTAGTAAGTATAAATAGTGAAACTAATACAGTTGAGTTAGCATTTGCGCCTAATAGCATATATTACCCCGGGGATTATGCTGGAGTATATCGTTTAGAGATTCTTTATATTAAAAATACAGGAAATCAAGATAAGGATGGTAATGATATTTACTCATTGTATGTGTATATAAAAACTAATAGCAGTAGTGGAAATACATATGAATTAGTACGAGGTGTTAAAGATTTACAAGTAGAATATGCTACTGTAAATAGTGGTAATATTACTTGGAATTCAGTATCTACGCATATGGATATAACTAGCTCAGATTATCCAGCTTTAAGAGTATCATTTACAAGCTAGATTGTATTCTGAAAGTTTTAAAATAGTTGAAAGAGAGTTCCAGATGTAGTTTATTAGGTTTGAGAAGAACTTAAATAAACGAACAGGAACTAAAAATGGCACATAGACATTTAACTCTTTCAGATAGATATTATATAGAAAATTTACTTAAATTAGGATACTTAGAAGCAGCAATAGCTAATAAAATAGGATTTAGTAAAACAGCTGTTATAAATGAACTTAAAAGGAATAAAGTAGGTAAAAGTTATTCTGCAGAGATAGCCCATAAGTTGTATTGTAGTCGTAGAAAGTCAAATAATCATAAACTTACTAATGAAGTTAAAAAGCTGATAATAGCTTTACTCAAAAAGAAAATATCACCGGAGTTAATTTGTGGTAGATTAAAGCATGAAGGTATAGCTAAGCTAAGTTTTAAAGCTGTTTATAACTTTATACAAAGACATAACCTTAAACAGTTATTATTCTTCAAAGGTAGGCGTTACAAATACAAAAAAGAAGGCTCCTCAAATCAAGGTAAGATAAAGGATAGAGTCAACATATCACAAAGGCCTAAAGCAGCTAATGATAGAAAAGAGCTGTATCATTTTGAAGGTGATACTATAGTCGGTAAAGATCATAAAGGAGCTATTTTGACTATGGTAGATAGAGTTAGTAGATTCACAATTCTAGGCAAAGCTAAAGATAGAACAGCTAGTTCAATTAACCAAATTTTATACAGAGCATCAAATGGTAATAAAATTACCACAGCTACTTTTGATAATGGTAAAGAGTTTGCTAAACACAAAAATTTATCAAATAAAACTGGTATTAAAGTATTCTTTGCAGATGCATATAGTCCATGGCAAAGAGGTACAAATGAAAACATGAATAGGTATATCAGACAATTTATTCCTAAAGGTACTGATTTTAGTAATATCTCTCATCAGTATCTTAGAAAGTTGCAAATTGACTTGAATAATAGACCTAAAAAATGTTTAAATTATTTAACACCTAATGAGGTACATTTCGGAATCAGTATAAACATTGAGACTACAATCTAGCCAATTAATGGAGAAACTTTTAGTAAGGTAGTGGTGTTGTAGGAGTTAATTATATGTTAAAGTTAAGTCAAGTAAAAGGTTCATCACTGCTAACTGCTCTTATATTTGCTTTTGTGTTGATGGTTATAATATCGGCTCTTGCTTATAATTTTAGGGTGAGTATGCTTACAGTGAACGCCTTAATAAACAAAGATGAAAACCTAAATGTTGATGAAGGATATATGACAGATATTTTTGCAACACACGATGTGGCAAGCACTATAGATGAATCCATAGACGAATCAATTGAAAATTTTAGATTTTTAACGGTTCCTAGTGCTATCGTTGCAGGATTTTCTTTTGAGAATACAAATATAGAACTATACCAATCTGATCCGTACTTGCTAAGTAGTGATCTAACTTATAATTTTTTTAACAATAGCATTGTAGAATCCACAAAAAACCTTATTTTTAATAGTTTAGTTGCTGATATTTTGACTCAATATGATGATAACATTTATCCTTTGAATGTTCCTTATGTTAACTCTGATAGCATAATAGACTCCTTAGATACTACATATAAATTGGACAACGATGGCAAAATTGTAAGTAATAAAAGAGCTTATATAGGTTATATACAAAAAAATAGTAACAATTTAAATATAAACGCTAGCGGTACTAATTCTAGTGTTATAGTTCCAAATGATTTATCTGTGGATGATTATAAGTTTAGTGTTGGTTGGGACCTTAAGAGCGGTAATTGGAATATCTTTTTAGCTGTTTACGATAGTGATAAAACTTATACATCTTCTACGCCATTAGACAATTTAGTCAGCAATGCATCTCAAGCACAAGTTGATTTGGCAGATTGGCAAAAAATAGTGATGCCTAGTGGTAGTGGAATAGTTAGTGGAAGTACAGTACTTACTAAATGGTTTCAAGATTCTGGTAGTGATGTTCCTAAGCCTTTGATATTAAGGAAAGTTATTAGATCAGAGAACGGAGATGAAGTATACGATTTAGATGTCCACTCAAGCACTTATAATACAAATTCCAAGGTATTTACAGCTACCTCACCAGCCAGCTTTAGATCAACCAGTGATTTACTTAATTCTGATGTGATAGTAGCTTTGCCAGATAATTTGTTTACTTTGGATACTGTAAACCCATTGATACAAGAGGGACAAAACTTTATGACATACAATCCTGTTGGTGATAACTTAAGTAGTGCGACACAGCTTGCGATTAGTGCTACAGGTACGTCTGTTATAGTTAGGAAGAATAGTACTGATTTGTACTATATAATCTTTAATGGTAGCCAATATTATCAGTATAATTATACTGGCGGAGCAATTAATGGTAGTCAGAGTGTTACTTACCCTGGGGAAACTATCAGTAAAATAATAACCAAATTTGGAGCGTTATTTATTTTTACTAATCAATACTTACATGTTAATGATTTCAATGCTAATACTTTAAATACTTTGTCTATAGATAATACCAAAGAATACCAAGTACTTCGAAACGATGATGGTAATATATATATTATGCCAGATGGTTTGGCCTGTAATATCAATAACAATTGTAACTCAAATAATAGAATTTATATAGATACAGGTTGCTCTATCTATTGTGATGAGATAGCAGCCTTAAATAACATCTACCAGAATTTGGGTTTAGTCTATAGAAAATCTGTGTAAATAATTTAAACGATCGCTAAAAAACTAGACTTTAGCTCCGTCGAGCTACTAGTTTTTATAGATTGCCGTTCAAGCAACAGCTTATTAAGAATCTTAAATATGAAAAATAACTTGCTGTAACATTATTTGCTGACTTTTATTTTGAGGTTATAATGCATTAATGTTTTAAATTTATAGTTACCCTTAAGGATACTAATTTATATTGAGATGCTGAAATAAATTTTGCATGATCATTTTATGATGAGCAGTTATGTTTTATCAGCATTTTTATAGAAAGAGGATTTTTGTAATCGCAAAAATCGAATTCTTGTTGTAAAAGTTATAGCTAAGTATGCTTAAAAAGTAGTACGTCATTCCCTTAGGCTTTACCATGGAACCTACAGAAGTAGTTATAAAGCCAAGCTATCTCAGCTAGTACTACTTTTATATCTAGTAGGCTATAGAGATGATGGTTTGCAAATTTTTTTAAACGCTTGGCACTCGTAGCTAGGAGAAAACGCAAAAAAGTATCAAAAACTAAATATAGCGATTTACGATAAGAGGAGAGGATAGAGAGATGGCTGTATACAAAATAATTATCAATCCTGAAGATATTCAACAAGAAAATTGTGTTATTTGTCAAAAATCATTGATAAACCAAAATTCAGAATTAATTGAAGGAGACACAAGAGCATGTGTCACAGATTGTGGACATTACTATCATAAGGTATGTATAGACACTTGGCTAAATAGATCAGAAACCTGTTCATTATGTAATAAAAGTTTTGGAGAAAAAAGACATCTTCAGGAAGACAATTTTGTTCTTAATGAATTTATAGCGAATGAGGGTTTTAACGATTTGGGGCAAGCTGACGATTGTATTATTTGCTTACAATCCATGAGGAATGTAAGATTTAATATTCAGTGCCTAAATAATCATAATATTTTTCATGAGTCATGTGCCAGGACTTGGTTAGAAATCTCCCATAATTGTCCTATTTGTAGACAGCCATCTCGAATGCCAATCCAATATTTTGTATCTAATCAGCGACAAAATATAAATCACAGAGTTATACCAGAACCTGTGTATCAAGTAGCGCTAAATCCATTATTGCCAAATAGGAATTCCTTTTTTCAAAATATTATTAACAATGTTTTTTCAAATAACCTTACTTTGCAAAGCTTAAAACAAGCAATTAACAATGCTACAACAGCATACTTAACATGGCGTGGCAATGGGAGAGGATTTTTTCATTTTACTAACGTAGGAAGAAACAGGGCAATTAATTTTAATCTTCAGATTCAAGAATATAATGGTTCTGTAACAGAGTGTTGGCATCACATTTGTAATACTATAATCCATTATCCACGTCATAATCATTCATATACTTCTTTTATATTAAATAGCTTTAGAAGCCTTAGATTAGTATCAGATACGACTGATTACACTTCCGGTGAGCATAGTGTTTGCACCGAACGTAATCATTTACTTAATATAGGTTTGTCACAAATTAATATAATAACGGCTGACCAAAGTAGAAGGATAAATGGTTTCATATTAGGAACATCAGTAGGGTGCAGATTGTTTTGGAGAATTTGCTTTCACGAGTACCAAGAAGAAATACTATCTCAACTAAGTGCTACAGGAAAAGATATCAGAACAGTTAACCTCCAAAATAATGATCAATTAAGATTAAACTTGATGATTGGACAAGAAAGGTTTAGGAGTATTACCCCTGCGTTTTATCGAGGTGCGCATCTTATTTTAATTGTGGGTAGTAGGGCAGGTTACATAGACTTTGCAAGCCGTATACAAAACAATAATAATGTTCCTATAGTATGGATTCAGCTCCCAGAATGAAGAAAAGTCAGATGTAATTTAAACATAAGACTTTAGTAATGGAGAGCAGGTTTATTCAAGGTTGTTTCTAATTTTTTATTTATATGCAACATATTTTTTAAAAAATATCAGATTTAGTTATACTGATAGCTTATAATATAACGATTAGTAAAAAGTATATTTTATTTTATGATTTTTTATAATTCCTTATCTGGAAAAAAAGAAGATTTTAAGCCAATTATCCCTAATAAAATTAAAATGTATGTATGTGGTGTGACAGTATATGATGATTGTCACATTGGTCATGCAAGAACTTATATAGCATTTGATGTTATAAACAGGTACTTTAAATATCGTGGATATGATGTAACCCTAGTAAGAAACATTACAGATATTGATGATAAGATTATCAATAGAGCTAGACAAAATAATGAGTCAACCATAGAGCTTGTAGATAGAAATATTAAAGCAATGCATGAGGTTTTTGGTAGGCTTAATATCCTTTGTCCAAATAGTGAACCTAAAGCTACAGAGACAATCCCTGAAATGGTGCAAATGATAGAGACATTGATAGAAAAAGGTTATGCCTATCAAGGAGCAAATAAAGATGTATTTTATCGCGTAACTAAATTTGCTGATTATTGTAAGTTAAGTAAGCAAAATTTAGAAGCTTTGCAACAAGGGGTCAGAGTTGAAGTTGATGATGAAAAAGAAAACCCTATAGATTTTGTACTTTGGAAAGCAGCTAAAAAAGATGAGCCAGCTTGGGATTCTCCATGGGGGATGGGACGTCCTGGCTGGCATATAGAATGCTCTGCAATGGCAAAAAAATTATTAGGAGAGACTTTTGATATTCATGCAGGTGGTTCTGACCTTAGGTTTCCTCATCATGAAAATGAAATTGCTCAATCTGAAGCTTGTAATGGGTGTACTTTTGCTAATTATTGGTTACACTCTGGTATGGTTAAAGTTAATACTGAAAAAATGTCTAAGTCGTTAAATAATTTTTTTACTATAGTAGATGTTTTGCAAGAGTACCATCCAGAAGTAATTAGATACTTCTTAGCTTCAACTAATTATAGAAGTGAGATTAATTATTCAAAAGAAAATTTAGATAATGCTAAAGCTTCTGTTGAAAGATTATTTAATGCTCTTAGAGACGTTGAGCCTATAGAAGTTAATTTGCCAAGTGACGCGTGTGAATATGAGCAAAAGTTTATAAAAGCAATGGATAATGATTTTAATACTCCTGAAGCATTAGCAATCTTATTTTCATTAGCTAAAGAGATAAATACATTTAAAGCTACAAATAAATATAAAGCTAGTGGTTATGCTTACCTATTACGTAAATTATGTGATGTGTTAGGCATTTTATTTACAAATGTAGAGGATTATTTTAAACAAACTAGTGATGAAGATGTAAATATTGAGCAAATAGAGAGTCTAATAGCTAAGCGTATACAAGCTAAGAAGGATAAAGATTATACAACAGCTGATCAAATAAGAAACCAGCTACACCGACAAGGTATTATATTAGAAGATACAGCATTAGGCACAACTTGGAAAAAAGGATAGTTAATGTTTAACAGAGAGAAACACAAAGATATTTTAGAGAATTTACACTCAATTAGAGATTATATTCGTTGGGCAATTTCAGAGATGACTTTGCAGAAGGCTTACTTTGGTCATGGTTCAGAATCAGTTTGGGATGAGGCTGTACATTTAGTGCTTTCGGCAGTAAATATAGCTCATGACATTGATAGTAATATGATTAGTGCAAAGTTGCTTACAGAAGAAAAAAATAGAGTTATAGAATATGTTTATCAAAGAGCATATAAGCGTAAACCATTGCCATATATCCTTAAAAAGTCATGGTTTGCTGATATGGAGTTTGATATAGACGAAAGGGTGATTATCCCTCGCTCTCCAATAGCTGAACTTATCAGTAATGATTTTTCACCATGGATAAGTGATATAGATGATGTGAGAAACGTTTTAGATTTATGTACAGGCAGCGGTTGTATAGGTATAGCTTGCTCAAATGTTTTTGAAAAAGCTGATATAACTTTGGTAGATATATCTGACGATGCTTTAGATGTGGCTAGACATAACATCGCTAAACATAAACTAAATGATAGGGTACAAGCCGTAAAATCAGATTTATTTAATAATTTGAAAGGTAAGAAGTTTGATGTAATAGTTTCAAACCCACCTTATGTTGATAGAGAAGATCTCGCAAGTATGCCCAGAGAGTATCACTATGAACCAAAGCTTGCTTTAGAAGCTGGTGATGATGGTTTAGATCTTGCTAAGAGAATTATTCTAGAAGCTGGTAACCATATGACTGAAAATGGTGTTTTGATAGTTGAAGTTGGAAATAGCCAATATGCTTTGATGGAGATGTGCCCAGATATTCCTTTTACCTGGTTGAGTTTTAGTGAAGGAGGTGATGGAGTATTTTTACTTACGTACACAGAATTAGTCAAATATGAAGAGCTCTTTAAGGAGTACTTTAAGAAATGAAAAAATAGTTATTTATAAAAGAGCTATAGTTTTAATTTGACCATTACAAAAATCGTCAGAGGACACTGCCCATAGTCTATCTATAAATAATCCTCTTGCTTTAGCTGGGAAAGAATATCAATCGGTCTTTAACACTTATGTCAAAATGTTTTTTGACACACTTAGTATAGTCCCCTGGTATAAATGCAGAGAACGGAGTTTGGTAATTCACCAGCTTACATTCATAAGGTATGACATAATTTTGCTCCCAGTAGTTATTAATAGTACCAGAACCCTGAGCATTAAAAGGTTTCATAGCTTTACAGCCTAGAACTTCATCAGCAGGTATTTCTACATTAAGGTATTTGGCGAAATTTTCATAGTAATTTATACGGTTTATAGATTGAGGAGCTTCTGTACCTTTACCACATTCTACACCACCGTTGATAATCTGGGTTGTTATACCAAATCCTGGAAATAAACCATTAGCTTTATCAGCAGCGTTTGGTTGCCATGTACCATCAATCACATGTAATATAGATGGTTTTGGAGATTGTGGGTATACAAAAAAGAATATATCAGAAGCTAAGTTTAACCAAGTATCAGCAACTAACTCAGGGTTATCTAGAAGTATACTTGCATCACCAAACATCGCTTGTGAGAAAGATCCATAGTTATAGTTATACTTTAGCTGTTTTGAGCCCCTACCGAAGTATGATTTAAACTCACCGTTTTTAAATTTACCACAAGGCCAAGTTTCACCTTGCCATGTTGTTGGACTGCATAGTTGGTTATAGCCATTTCTAGATTTTTCAGTAAATCCAGACTCACGTAATAAAACTAGACCTTGACGCCATTCTGGAACGTCCCAGTGTGCTGTGTGTCCACCCGTTTCTTGAGTAAAATGAGCAAACATAGTAGCTAGTGATTTACGACAGATTGCATCTGCATCTCTGCCATCATCATAGCTACCACAGAAAGCTGGGAATTTAGCGACAGCTTTTAAGAAGTTTTCATAAGTATATTCGACAGATCGTTTAGGGAATATATAATTCCAATCCTTTTCTGAGATTATGCTTTCAACTCTTTTTACATTTTCTGGGTTATTGGGAGATAGAGGTTTAACAATTTCAACAATTTTGTTATCTCTTGTTCTTATAGTATTTTTAATTAGAAGCATTTTAGGATCATTAGTTAACTCAGCTTCTTTTGCATCTAACTCTTCTTGAGTCATAACGTATCTATTACTAAGGTTTACTTGATCAACGCTTTTGGGATAAACAGGATATTTAAATATATTACCTTGACTGTTATCATTAACATAGTCTCCACCTATCCAAAGGCCGCTAAGAGCAATATTATCAGCGTCATTTGCTATACTGAAATGTAAGTGATAAGTTTTACCGTTTTCTAATATAGCACCAGTACCTTCTGGATACCATGCTTCTGATGTTATTAAAGTATTTCTTGCCTTTGTCTTTTGAGTTATATTGCCTGGAATCCCCCATACCCTATCAATGCTAATGTCGTTATTAAATTTAACTACGATATTACTATTTCTTAAGTCGATATCGTCATAACACGTGAAGTCTATAATATAGCCGCTTCTAATTTTTTTAAATCCATCCATAGCACAGATTCCAGCATATGAAACTGTACTCATTAAGGCTAGAATGATAGCAGAAATAAATTTCACTTTTAGTTTCATAAGTCTTTCCTCTTTCAAATTTTTTATAGTTTGGATAAATATACAAGTTAAGTGTTTTGCTTTATATACGGGAGATTTGATAGGCCTGAATGGTTTTTGATAGGGTTGAGAATATCTTTGTATGTTACAGTTAGAATCTCTATAATTATGCTAATAACGCCATAATGAATAGGTTAGAAGTAGTTATTAGATTGCAAATAGACCCTTAGGTGAGAGAAATTATTTAAAGCTAATATTTTAATATATACTTAATAATAAGTATTAATTAAACAAATTTTCTAATTAATGATAAAAATAAATACTTTCACGCTTTTAAAGCGCAACCTAATAAGAGGTAGTCAAAGAATACAGGTTTAGATATTTACTATTTGATAATTATATCAGGGAAGAAATGTTTAACACAGTTGGTGTAATCACCTGCTTTAAAAGCTGAATATGGAGTTTGGTAACCAACTAGCTTACATGCATAAGATTTACCATCAGGGTTTCCAGCTATCCAACTATAGTCTTGTTCCCAATAAATATTAGTAGCTCCAGCCCCAGCAGCATCAAATTGTTTCATTAGTTTACAACCTAATACTTCATCAGCAGGTATTTCTACACCAAGATATTTAGCAAAATTCTCATAGTAGTTGATACGGTTCATAGATTGAGCAACTTCTACGCTACCACCACACTCTACACCACCATTGATAATCTGAGTTGTTACACCAAATCCTGGAGTTAATCCATTAGCTTTATCAGCAGCGTTTGGTTGCCATGTGCCATCAATTACATGTAACATAGATGGTTTTGGTGGTTGTGGGTATACAAAGAAAAATACAGCAGAAGCCAAGTTTAACCATGTATCTGCAACTAGCTCTGGATTATCCAATAGTACTCTTACATCACCATACATAGCTTCTGAGAATGGACCATAATTGTAGTTATAGCTTAGCTGTTTAGCACCTCTACCAAAATATGATTTAAAGTCACCATTTTCAAACTTGCCACAAGGCCACGTTTGTCCTTGCCAAGTATCAGGATTACATTCACCGTTGTAACCACCACGCATATTTTCATCCCAGCCCATTTCACGAACATGAACTAGACCTTGACGCCATTCTGGAACGTCCCAGTGTGCTGTGTGTCCACCCGTTTCTTGAGTAAAATGAGCAAACATAGTAGCTAGTGATTTACGACAGATTGCATCTGCATCTCTGCCATCATCATAGCTACCACAGAAAGCTGGGAATTTAGCGACAGCTTTTAAGAAGTTTTCATAAGTATATTCGACAGATCGTTTAGGGAATATATAATTCCAATCCTTTTCTGAGATTATGCTTTCAACTCTTTTTACATTTTGTGGGTTATTGGGAGATCCTGCTTGGACAGCTTCAACAATGCTATTATCTCTAGTTTTGATTGAGTTCTTAATTTCAGTCATTAATGGATCACTAGTTAATTCAGCTTCTTTAGCATCTAACTCTGCTTGGGTAGTCACGTATTTATCGCTTGGAATGACAGGGTCAACTGGATCAACTGGATCAATTGGATCAATTGGATCGTCAGGGTTACTAGGATCGTAATTTCCCCAAGCCATATTCCAAGCACTTCCTGTACCTGGGGCATAAGCCCAAGCTGCCCCTGAGCACCAAGCTTCTACCCCAGTTTTGCAACGATAAAGTTTTCTATCTTTTTTAACTATATCACCACTTTTGTATGTTGCAGCTTCTGAGTATTGGGGATATTCTGAACCTGGTTCTACAGGGTCTACAGGGTCTACAGGGTCTACAGGGTCTACAGGGTCTACAGGGTCTACAGGGTCTACAGGGTCTACAGGGTCCGCTGAACCAACTTTAAAATCTTGAACGCTAAACTCAGAAGCGCTAGGAGAGAATTGTATAGTGGCAGATTTTCCTTTTTTTAGAATTGTTGGGTTACCACTCCAGTCTTTTGAGGTTATAGATACAGAACTACCGCTAGTCGTTAGAACAGTATTGTCTAGGTTCCAGACGCTACCTACTTCTACTCCATTGGTTAATTTAAAGCTAATAGGATTTTTAACTAAATTAGTATCTCTGTCGCAACTAAATTCAATACTACCAGTCCAACCTGTATTAACTTTTTCTATACTACAGTTAGCAAATGCTACTGTACTTATTAAAGATAAAGTTGTAGCAGAAATTATTTTCATTTTTAAATGCATATATTTTATTTTCCTTAAATTTTAATTTATATAAATTGTTTAAAGGCGGGAATATTCTATAGTAGAAATCTGAAAAAAGATATAAAATAAAACGTCTTTTACTTGTTATATTTTGATAGCAATAGTGTTATTTATGATAAGGGTGGCCAACCAAAATGGTGTGAGCTCTATATATTTGCTCTGCTATTATTATTCTAACTATAGGGTGTGGAAAAGTCATCTTTGAAATGGAAATTTTATCTCTAGCTAAGTTTTTAATACTTTGATCAATACCATCTGGTCCACCAATCAATATTACAACGTTCGGGGTGTGGAGTTTCCAATCGTGGATTTTATTGGCTAATTCCTCTGTAGATATTATCTTAGATTGAACGTCTAATATGACTAGATAGTCATTGTCATTAAGCCGATTTAGTATAGTTTTTGCCTCCTGCTCTAGCCATAGAGTAGGATTACCAGTTTTAGTACGTTTTGCTATGGGTAGTTCTATAAGTTCAAGAAGGATAGCTTTACTAAGACGCTTTCTGTACTCCTCAAAGCCGTCACCTACCCATTTTGGAGGTTTTTCACCGAGTGATAAAATTTTGATTTTCATAATTACCTTGTAAAACACAAAAGGTTATCTTGTGAAAGCTCGGGATTGTACTGGTAGCCTCCAACATTAAACTTTTTAATACTTTGAATATCATCAATTTTGTTTGTAAGTATAAATCTAGCCATCAAGCCTCGAGCTTTTTTTGCATATATACTTATAGTTTTATAAGAGCCACTTTTATTTTCTTTGAAGTCTATATCAAGCCAGTTAGCATTTAAAAGTTTTTTATCAATAGCTTGTGAATATTCACTAGAAGCTAGGTTTATAAGGGTTTTATTATTTTGGAATTCAAAAAACTTATTTAATTGGACGGTTATTTTGTTTTGCCAATATTTGTGTAATATTTTGTTATTTATTTTAACTTTTGTACTCATTTCTAATCTATATGCTTGTATTAAATCAAGAGGGCGTAAGAGCCCATACAAACCAGATAATATTAGTAAATGTTCTTGAGAATAGTTTATAGTTTCTTCATCCAGAGTCTTAGCGTTTAGACCTTTATAAACGTCTCCGCTGAATGTGAATATTGCAGCTTTTGCATTTGTGTTATCAAATTTATCTGGGTTAAATGTGTTGTGCTTATCAAAAACTTCTTGTGCTAATTTAGGGCTTATTTTCATTAAATTTTCTATTTCATCAGTCTCATAATGCTTAAGTTTGCTAATTAACTGTTTGGTTTCATGTTTAAACTGAGGTTGCGTAAAGTTGTAGTTTATTTTTATTGGCTCAAAGTTTTGACTTTTTGCGGGTGAAATTACAATAATCATTTAGCTTATATATTACTCAAAAAAAATCCTTTTGGTAAATGATACCAGCTTAGGAGTAATAATGGAATTTGCTAGGGCAATCGCATTAAAATAAAGTTATTCAATAATCCTTGTTTTATAAGGGTTTACTGGGTTTTATTCATAAATCTTAAATAAATTATTGTAAAATAATTATACTGAACAAGCAATTTATCTAATCAATAGTGGGTTATATCTTATATGTATGCTAATTTTAGATATAAAACTAAGTCTTGTCACATAAATTTTAACAGAACCTAACTTATCAAGTTGTTTTTTAAATGCGATTGCTCTGTGGAATTTGGATTGATAACTTGTATTTTAAAGCTAACTCTAGTAATATGTAGATGCTGACTTGGTTTTCACGCAATGCTAGATTGTGAACCCCGCCAGGTCCGGAAGGAAGCAACGGTAATGGTTGATACATGTGCCGTGGTAAGGCTAAGTCAGCACTTAATTGATTGTTCTGCTGCTTGCAATGAATTAACAAAAGCTATGCCCAAGAAAAACATTGTAAAATATCTGGATAATTTAATTTTTTTCAAGTTTTACCTATTTGTATAAAAATAAAATTCTCCAACTCGATAAAAAGTTGTCCATAACACTAAAATTGTAAATAAAATACCTAGCCATAAGACCGTGGAGGGTAGCAAAATCATTATGATAAAGAAAATGAAAGTCTCTACTCTCTCCATTAAACAAAACCCGTAGATAGCATGTATTTGTTGGTCAAGGATATCTTGGATTTGTTGCTAGATTGTATTCTGAAAGTTTTAAAATAGTTGAAAGAGAGTTCCAGATGTAGTTTATTAGGTTTGAGAAGAACTTAAATAAACGAACAGGAACTAAAAATGGCACATAGACATTTAACTCTTTCAGATAGATATTATATAGAAAATTTACTTAAATTAGGATACTTAGAAGCAGCAATAGCTAATAAAATAGGATTTAGTAAAACAGCTGTTATAAATGAACTTAAAAGGAATAAAGTAGGTAAAAGTTATTCTGCAGAGATAGCCCATAAGTTGTATTGTAGTCGTAGAAAGTCAAATAATCATAAACTTACTAATGAAGTTAAAAAGCTGATAATAGCTTTACTCAAAAAGAAAATATCACCGGAGTTAATTTGTGGTAGATTAAAGCATGAAGGTATAGCTAAGCTAAGTTTTAAAGCTGTTTATAACTTTATACAAAGACATAACCTTAAACAGTTATTATTCTTCAAAGGTAGGCGTTACAAATACAAAAAAGAAGGCTCCTCAAATCAAGGTAAGATAAAGGATAGAGTCAACATATCACAAAGGCCTAAAGCAGCTAATGATAGAAAAGAGCTGTATCATTTTGAAGGTGATACTATAGTCGGTAAAGATCATAAAGGAGCTATTTTGACTATGGTAGATAGAGTTAGTAGATTCACAATTCTAGGCAAAGCTAAAGATAGAACAGCTAGTTCAATTAACCAAATTTTATACAGAGCATCAAATGGTAATAAAATTACCACAGCTACTTTTGATAATGGTAAAGAGTTTGCTAAACACAAAAATTTATCAAATAAAACTGGTATTAAAGTATTCTTTGCAGATGCATATAGTCCATGGCAAAGAGGTACAAATGAAAACATGAATAGGTATATCAGACAATTTATTCCTAAAGGTACTGATTTTAGTAATATCTCTCATCAGTATCTTAGAAAGTTGCAAATTGACTTGAATAATAGACCTAAAAAATGTTTAAATTATTTAACACCTAATGAGGTACATTTCGGAATCAGTATAAACATTGAGACTACAATCTAGCGTTTATATCTCATTAATGACAATAAGCCAAATTTTTGTATA
Organism: Allofrancisella guangzhouensis; assembly: GCF_000815225.1. Taxonomy (GTDB): domain Bacteria; phylum Pseudomonadota; class Gammaproteobacteria; order Francisellales; family Francisellaceae; genus Francisella; species Francisella guangzhouensis. The sequence continues at coordinate 613,402 of NZ_CP010427.1, forward strand.
TGATTTGCAACAAAAAAACGGCTTGATTAGTATATTAGAGTATTCTAAACTAAGTGCATATTAATATACTTAAATCTATTTTATATGAATGCAGAATCTATTTTACGCTTAAGCTTTTTTTTTGGTATTTTGTTGGTTATGTTGTTATGGGAATTTGCATCTCCAAAACGTAAAAACAATCAAGTTTTTAATCTAAAAAGAAAGTTTAATAACTTAATCTTAGTTTTCTTAAATACTATTATTTTAAGGATTATTTTTCCTACTGCAGCAGTAGGAGTAGCTATATGGTGTCAAGATTACAAAATTGGATTGCTATATGCTTTTGATATCGCTATGTGGTTAGCTGTAATAGTTGCTTTTTTAGCATTAGATTTTGCGATTTATTTACAGCATGTGCTTTTTCATTATTTACCTGTTTTATGGAAATTACATCGTGTGCATCATGCTGATATGGAATATGATGTAACTACAGGGTTACGCTTTCACCCAATTGAAATTGTTTTATCAATGATTATTAAATTTGGTGTGATAATTTTTATAGGAGCTCCAGTATTAGCGGTAATAATTTTTGAAATAGTATTAAATGCTACATCTATGTTTAATCATGGTAATGTCAACTTATCGCCAAAAATAGATAAATTCTTACGCTATATAGTTGTAACTCCTGATATGCATAGAGTTCATCATTCTGTATTATCAAAAGAAACTAATTCAAACTTTGGGTTTAATTTTTCTATATGGGATAAAATATTTCAAACCTATATTAAGCAACCTAAATCAGCCCATGAAAATATGGATATTGGTGTTAATGAATATAGAAATCCAAAGCAAACTCAAACTTTATTAGGTATGTTGTGTATGCCTTTTAAGAGAGATTGAAAAATGTTATTACTTTTTACATAATTTATAGAGTATGTAATTGGAAATGTCTCTAATGCTTGTCTAATTCTTAAGTTTAGAACAAGAAGTAAGTAGCAAATCCTGCACCGAATGCTATTATAAAAATAACAGTAAGGAATGTCATTATGATTTGCCATCTAAAAATAGATATTAATAAATTATTATTTCATTTAGACCAAGGTTGCCAGTATACAGCTAAAGAGTTTAGAGATTTTCTTAAAATTCATAACCCACATTCTAAACCAAAGTGCGACACATTACAATGTTAATTCTTTGCAGTTGACTTTGAAGGAGATTTAAGTATAGAATTGCATTCAGCCTTTAAAGCTGATTAAAAACTAATCTGTTACCTATATGTTACCTTGAAGGTTTTTGATAAAAATAATATTTTGTTTGAAAAGTTATGAAAACAATATATAATAAGTGTTGTAAGCTAATATGCCGGAGTGGTGAAATTGGTAGACGCGCCGGATTCAAAATTCGGTTCTGGCAACAGAGTGCCGGTTCGAGTCCGGCCTCCGGCACCATTGATCAATAAAATACAGTCTAAATTAGTCTAAAATCCCTTATAAAATAAAGCTTTTAGCATGGTTATTAGTAAAATATAGTCTAATTTTGTCTATTTACATCTAGTACAAATTGGTATACATTTGGTATACAAATTAATTCTAGAAACTCTTGTATACCACATGAAGCTAAATAATGTAAAAATAAAGAATATAAAACATAATGAAAAAATGCAATGGATACCAGATGGTAATAATCTGTATCTAAGAGTTAAATGTCTATGTGCCATTTTTAGTTCCTGTTCATTTATTTAAGTTCTTCTCAAACCTAATAAACTACATCTGGAACTCTCTTTCAACTATTTTAAAACTTTCAGAATACAATCTAGCAATTAAAAACTTCACAAGTATTTTTATAGGTTTGTTTAGATACTTTCTCCAAACTCTCACCTCTTAATTTTGCAAGGAATTCTACTACATATTTTACATATTCAGGGTAGTTTGGCTTACCTCTAAATGGTACTGGTGTTAAATAAGGAGCATCTGTTTCTACCAATATTCTATCTAATGGCAATTTTTTAGCTGTTTCTTGGATATCTTTAGCATTTTTAAATGTTAGAATCCCCGAAAACGATATATACATCCCCATATCTAGAGCTTGTTTTGCCATATCATAATCTTCTGTAAAACAGTGAAGTATACCTCCACATCTCTCGACATTCTCTGATTTTAGGATATCTAATGTATCTTGCTTAGCTGCTCTTGTATGGACAATTATTGGTTTTGAAACTTCTATAGCTGCTTGAATATGATTTACAAATTTTTCTATTTGCTTGGCTCTAGTATCTTGGTTATTATAGTAATAATCTAAACCAGTTTCTCCTATAGCGACACATTTTGAATGGTTAGATTTAACAATCAACTCATCCATGTTTGGCTGATGAGTATCTAATTCACTAGGGTGCACACCGACAGAAAAATACACATTTGCAAAATTTTCAGCTATTTGTTGGATTTCATCTATTTCATGCCACGCCACGGCAATTGAAATAATTTTCTCAACCCCGACACTTTTTGCGTTTTTTATAACCTGCTCTAAATTAACATCTTCAAGTTTTAAATAGTTAAGGTGGCAATGTGAATCAATAATCATTTTCTTGAGAAAAAATATTGTAAGTTAAAGTAATTATAGCAAATAAGTTAATTAAAAGACTGTTGATTTAATCCATATCAACAAAAAAACAAGTTGGCTGAGAAAAAGTTCCTGATATATATTATGTTACATTTAATTCTAAATAATAATATGTGTATATTTGCAATTCAATGTTGGAAATTTATATATATATGTTTATAATAAAAAGCATATATATTTAACCTAACCAAGGAAATTGTTTACATGATAAAAATTATCGCAATACCGTCATTTATCTTATTGGGGTTAGGTATAAATGCTTATGCTTCTGAACAAACTAAATTGGCAACGATTTCTATTGTTCAAGATATTAATAATGGAAAAATAAATTTAGAAATAGATAATCCTGGCTCTAAAGAATATACATTTAAAATATCTTCTGATAATAAGGATGGTATTAATACTTATACGCTAAATTTATTAAATGGTAAGAAAAAAATAGATATTACAAAAAATGACATTTTATCATCTAAAAATATGGAAGATGTTAATGTGTCTATAGATATTTTTGATAAAAATAATGAGACTAAATACACCATACAAAATGATACTGATGATATAGTTGCATATAGAGTCCAGAATCATAATGAAGATGGTTCCATATCGTATAATGAAACTACAATAAGACCTCACATGAAGGGTACAAGTTCTTTTTTAAAAAAAAATGATAAAGATAATTTAAATTATAGATAAGGTACTGAGGCTATCGCAAACTAAAATTATATGGTTTTGATTGGGTTAAAAATATTCTTAAAATTTTCATTGGCTATATGTGAACTGTACTTTTTTAAATATTTTGCCTTGTTATTATCTGCCTAATTTTAGCTTTAATAGTCACGTAAGTATAAAATTATAGATTTATGGTTACCAGGGGTATTAAAACCATAAGAAATGACATTATTACGGAACTTTTATATGAATAAAATTATAGTAGCACTTATTTTGAGTACTCTTTGTATAACAATAAGTTATGCTAAACTTCTTGTTGGAACTACGGGGGATTATGCACCTTTTTCTATTTATGATGAAAACATTAAAAGCTTTAGTGGTGAAGATATTCAACTAATAAAAGATTTTGCAAAGTTCAAAGGTGAAAACGTTGAGTTTGTTAAAACTACTTGGAAAACTGCTGAACAAAGTTTAAAGGATGGCTTATTTGATGTGTTTGTTGGAGGTGTGACTATAACACTAGAGCGCCAAAAATTATTTGTATTTTCAAACCCGTTGGCATCTTTTAATAAAAGTGCTATGAGTTTATGTGAGAACGTTGATAAATACAAAAATTATCAAGATATAGATAGTCCAAATACTCTTATTATAGAAAATAGAGGTGGTACAAACGAAAAGTTTGCATTACAAAAGGTAAGAAATGCAAAGATCTTAATAATAAATGATAACAAGCAAGCAATAAAATCTATCACTGAGGGGATAGATGGAATAAGGCCTGATATAATGTTTACAGATACTGTAGAAATAGCTTATCAACATTCAATTAATTCTAAACTATGCCAAATACCGGTTAAAGTAGATAATAATATCTCTTATAAAGCTTTTATGTTTAACAAAACAGAGGAAGGAAGAGAGTTGGTTAAAGAATTTAATCAGTGGCTTAAAGAAAAAAGACAGGTATGAGAAATAATTTATTTGATGTAATTCCTAACTTTTCTAAACACGAAAAGTTTATCGATTTATTAAGCACTAAAAATATTAAAATTGAAAAGATAATTTCATATGGTCAAGTAACTTCTACAGATACACCTTATATTCAACAACATGATGAATGGGTGCTAGTATTAAAAGGTAATGCAAAACTTAAATTAGAGGATAAAGAGTATACTTTAGAGCAAGGAGAGTATCTATTTATTCCTAAAAATATCAAGCATTGGGTAACTTATACAGACAATCCAACCATTTGGCTTGCTATCCGCATTAAGGAGTAAATAATGCAAGAGTTTTTAGCAGATCATTTTCTATTGTTGTGCATATTTATAGTGGCAATGGGTTTTCTAGCAAGCTTTATAGATTCTATAGCTGGTGGCGGTGGACTTATTAGTGTTCCTGCTTTGAGTATGGTGGGATTGCCTATTACAGTTACCCTTGGCACTAATAAACTACAGGCTAGTATTGGTACAGCTATAGCTACTTTTAAATATTATAAAAGTGGTCTTATTGATATCAAAACTGTAGTAAGAGGTTTAGTAGCAGGTTTTATAGGAGCTTGTTTTGGTGCGGTGATGGCCCTAATTATTAATAATCAGTTTATGAATTATATTGTACCAGTGCTTTTAGTTGTTATTTTCTTATTTAGTATTTTTAATAAGAATTTAGGTGTTGACGTGGGTAAAAAGAGAGTGTCAGAAGCAGTATTTTTTACTATTTTTGGTTTTTTACTAGGCATCTATGATGGTTTTTTTGGCCCTGGGGTTGGTAATCTCTGGATTATAGCTATAGTTTATTTTCTTGGGTATACGTTTTTACAAGCTTCTGGATACGCTAAAGTACTTAACTTAAAAAGTAATTTATTCTCTTTAATGATATTTGTAGTGTCTGGTCATGTGAATATATTTTATGGTTTAATGATGGCTTTGGGAAGCTTTTTTGGTGGCTGGATAGGCTCAAGAATGGTTATATTAAGAGGGTCAGGTTTAGTTAGACCAATATTTATAATAGTCGTTGGTATAACAATATTTACGTTTATTTTTACCAAAATTAGTTAGTTGGCATATACTAAAATGTTATAATCTGCTTAATATTTACAAAATAATGTGACTTGGATTATATGTCAAAAGAGAAAGCTCTTGAAGTAGTAAACCTAAGTAAAGTTTACAAAAGTGGGTTAAAAGCAGTTGACAATATTAGTTTTAACGTAGAAAAAGGAGACTTTTTTGCTTTGTTGGGGCCCAATGGAGCTGGTAAATCTACTACTTTAGGGATGATATCGTCACTTGTAAATAAGACATCTGGAAAAATTAAAATATTTGGATATGACATTGATACTGGTTTTAATCAAGCACGTAAGCATTTAGGAGTTATGTCACAAGAGATTAACTTAAATATTTTTGAAACTCCACTTAATATCTTAATAACACAAGCTGGTTTTTTTGGTATTTCAAAAAAACAAGCCCAACCATATGCTGAAGAGTTATTAAAAAAAGTAGAGCTATATGAAAAGCGTAATACTCAAGTGAGATTTTTATCTGGTGGAATGAAAAGAAGACTTATGGTTATTAGAGCCTTAGTTCATAAACCTAAATTACTCATATTAGACGAGCCAACAGCGGGTGTTGACGTTGAGCTTAGAAATTCTCTTTGGAAGATGATATCACAGTTCCATAAAGAAGGTTTAACTGTAATTCTAACTACACATTACTTGGAGGAAGCTGAGTCTATGTGTAACTATATTGCTTTGATACATAAGGGGAAGCTTCATATAAATACGGATATGAAAACTTTTCTGAAATCAGCAGATAAACATACGTATATTTTTGATTTAAAAGATAAATGTAATGATAATATTCGACTTGAATCTGGTATATCTAAACTCATAGATAGTTATACTTTAGAAGTAGAGGTAAGCAAGGGAGTAGTCTTAAATGATATTTTCTCTGAATTAAGTACAAAATATAATTTAGAGGTGTTAGATGTTAGAACAAAATCAGCTAAACTAGAACAGCTATTTATAGATGTAGCAAGAAATAAGTAGGTGGGTAAGATGAGTATAAGAGATTATTGGATAATGTATATAACAATTTTTAATCGCGAGAGTAAAAGAATTTTTAGAATTTGGCCTCAAACTCTTTTACCTTCGGTAATAACGATTGTCTTATATTTTTTGATATTTGGTAAGGTTGTAGGCTCTCGTATAGGTAATATGCATGATGGTATTACTTATATGCAATATATTACTCCTGGTTTGATAATAATGGCTGTAATACAGAACTCTTATGGTAATGTAGTTAGCTCATTCTTTGGGATGCGCTTTAGTAGAGCTATAGAAGAACTTTTAGTTTCTCCAGTTAATAATCATATTATAGTACTTGGGTATATATCTGGAGGGATATTCAGAGGATTTTTGGTTGGAGTTTTTGTAAGTATAGCGGCTTTTATATTAGGTGGTTTTACTAGTATTCATAGTTTTATTTTAGTGTTGGCTGGATTTATATTTTGTGGAGCATTATTTTCTTTAGGTGGTTTATTGAATGCTATATTTTCACAAAAGTTTGATGACACAACTATTTTTCCAACATTTGTACTTACGCCTCTTATTTACTTAGGTGGTGTTTTTTACGATATAAACAATCTATCTGGATTTTGGCACTTTTTATCAGCGTGTAATCCACTATTTTATATAGTTGATTTTGTTAGATATGGCTTTATAGGTATTTCAACGGTAAATCCATATATTGCATTTTCTGCTATAGTAATTTTCACTTTTATTTTATACTATTTAGCTTGGTATTTATTAAGTAGGGGTATTCGTTTGAAGCCGTAAGATTTTTTATTGACTAGTTTTATTATCAGAATATACCTTTCTAACTATATATAAAGGTCGCTGTTTTGTTTCAATAAATATTCTACCAATGTAGCTTCCAAGCATGCCTATTCCGATCATTTGTAAGCCACTAAAAAATAGTATAAAAGTAACTAATGATGGGTAACCTGGTACGCTTATACCAAAAAGCAACGATTTTAGTATAATGAAGGAGCCATATATAAAGCTCATGAATGCAATAAACACTCCTAGATACGACCATATTTCTAGAGGGGTTTTACTAAAGCTAGTAATTCCATCTATAGAAAATTTAAATAGTTTCCAATAATTCCATTTAGTTTGTCCAGCAGCACGTCCTTCCCTAGTATGATAGACAAGTTTTTCATGGAAACCTATCCAGCTAAGTAAACCTTTATTAAAACGTATTTTTTCTTTGAGCTCTAAAAAGGCATTTACAGCAGCTCTATTTAGTAAGCGATAATCCCCGGCATTTGGCGTTAGTTTCGTTTCACTTATTTTATTCATTAGTTTATAAAAAAGTCCAGCAGAACCTTTTTTTGCAACAGTATCTGTATCTCGATTTTCTCTAACAGCTGTAACAACTTCATAGCCTTTTAGCCAATAGTCTACCATTTCTAATATTAATTCAGGTGGATCTTGTAAGTCAGCGTCTATAGAGATAGCAGCATCTCCACTACAGTTTGCAAAACCTGCATAAAGGGCGGATTCTTTGCCAAAGTTACGGGATAAGTCTACTACTTTTATCTCATTATGATTTTTTTGCTTTTCTAAAAGTAGCTCTAGTGTAGTATCTGTACTACCGTCATTGACAAATATTAGCTCATATTTGGTTGGTAATTGTTCAGCTATAGGTGTAAGCCTTGAAAAAAGTTGCTCTAAACCCTCTGACTCATCTTTGACAGGTATTATTATACTAGTTAGTAAATTTTTATTATCCATTATAAGTACTTAATGTATATTTATATGTAATACTTTAGCTTGTATATTTCTAAAAATCCATAAAAGTTTAGTTGATAAAAGCCATTTTTGTTATAATTTCAGCAGTAGTCTTTAAGATTTTTAGAAATGTCGTTTGTATATAAAAAAATAGCTATTATTGGAAAGCATTATAAAAAAGAAGTTGGTGAAACTATACAGAATTTATGTTTTCAGCTAAGAGGTTTGGGTCTAGATGTTATAGTTGAGCTTGAATCTAGCTATAATTTAGCCCTAAAAGACATACAGCTAATGAAGTTAAAAGATATAGCATTAAACTGCGATGTCGCCATAATAATAGGTGGAGATGGGAATTTCTTACAAATATCTAGGGTTCTAGCGCTATATAGTAATATACCAGTTATAGGTGTTAATAAAGGAAAGCTTGGGTTCTTAACTACCATTACATCTGACAGTAAGGGGCTACAAGGCGATCTAATAGGTATCTTAAAAGGTAAAAGTACACTTTCTAAGATGGCTATGTTAAAGTGTAAGGTTGATAACGTTGAGAGTCCATTAGAGGCTTCGATAGCTTTAAATGAAATAGCCATAACAGCTAGTAGAGGTCGAATGTTTGGATTGAAAGTTTTTATTGATGGTAGGTATGCTTTTGATCAAAGAGGTGATGGATTAATAGTAGCTACACCAACAGGTTCTACAGCTCATGCAATGTCAGCAGGTGGGCCAATACTTAACCCTAATCAAAATAGTATGGTCTTAGTACCAGTATGCTCACATTCATTAAATAGTAGACCGCTAGTAATTTCAGATGATAGTATTATAGATATTTATATAACTGATTATAATGATCCTGAACCTGTATTAAGTATAGATGGGCGTCATGATATTATTTTAAAGTCAGAGCAAAGAGTTACTATTAGAAAAGCTAATAAAAAGGTCTCTGTGCTTCATACAGAAAATTATAATTACTACGATACTTTGCGTGAGAAACTAGGTTGGGGTAAGGTGTTGTTTTAGGTGTAAAAGCTTACCTTAAGTGAGTCTAAGCTTTTTTAGTTACCTGAAATTAAAACTTTTGATAGAAAGGTTTTTTGCATATCTTTAGCATCTTTGTTTGGATATGCTGTATAGTTTTCTCTAGCTTTAATTGCAAACTCAATATTTTGTCTATAAGCTACGGAACTATATTTATCTATATCAACAGTTTAACCAGTGTTATAATTAAAGCATAAGAATTTTTACTGAGAAATTAATTTGATTACTTTAGGAAACTATCATAATTTAAGAGTTATAGACGTTGGTGAGTATATATTACATCTTGATGCTTTAGAATTAGGCGTTGCCACTTTACTTAAAAAAGAGTTAGAAAATGATTTGAGTGTAGGAGACACTATAAATGTACTTTTATACGAAAATTCTAAGTCTGAGCTTATGGCTACTACAAAAAAAGTAGCAGTTGTTGGTGAAATTGCTTTTTTACCAGTCAAATCGATTATTAATATAGGAGCATTTCTAGATTGGGGTTTAGATAAAGATTTACTTGTACCTTTAGCTGAGCAACATAGACCTTTTGAGCTTGGAAAATCATATTTAGTATATATCTACCGTGATAAAGTAAATGGTAAGCTTATAGCTTCTTCTAAGATAAACAAATTTATATCAGATTTTGATGATGGTGATTTTAAGCTTAATCAAGAGGTTAACCTAATTATAGGGAACTCAACTGATATCGGTTATAAAGCAATCATAAATAATACTCATTGGGGTGTACTATACAAAAATGAAGTATTTCAAAGGTTAAGCTTTGGACAGTCTACGAAAGGCTATATTAAATCTATCCGGAAAGATGGTCGAATAGATTTAAATTTGCAACAATTAGTATATAAAGACCTTGCTAAGAATGCTCAAAAAATATACGACTATTTAGTTTCTAAAGGCGGTTTTGTAGCATTTCATGATAAGTTAGATCCTTCTCTTATAAAAAAAGAATTTGGTATTAGTAAAGCATCATTTAAAAAAGCTATAGGTAGCTTATTTAAGAGTAAGAAAATCCTTATAAAAGCAGATGGAATTTATTTGTTTTCATAAGCTAAAAAAGTTCTACTAAAATTATTGCTATAAAAACTGTGATAAAAATTGCAGATATAAATTCGATTTTCTTTATAGCTTTGAAAAATTTTTCTCTTAATCTGTTGTTGCCAAAAAATACAGCTACTGTACAAAACCAAATAGCAGTAGTTAAAGCTATACAAACCCAAACAGCAAGTTTTCCGAAGCTTGTTAGCTCATCAACTAAGCTTAGCATAGAGCTAAAAAATATCACAACTTTTGCATTAGCAAGGTTAGTGAACGCTCCATTTAAAAAGAATTTAAATGCAGGACGTTTTTCAAGTTGATACAAGTGCTTTACATATTGACTAGCATTTGGATTTAATGAGTTTTTTGTAAAAACACTTTTATAAAGATTAAAAGCCAAATAAGCTAAATATGCTGCCCCAACAAGTATGATAAATTTAAACAAAATAGGTTCTTTGTAGAGTAAAAATGAGCCAAACCAGTATACAAAGAAAGTATTTAGGAATATTCCAGAAGCTACTCCCAAGGCAGTATAAATGCCGTATTTTTGCCCAAATTTGATAGAGTTGCTAATAGTTACAAAAAAATCTGGACCTGGTAGAATAAGGCAACTTATTTGTAAAGCTATAATAGTTAAGAATATTAGCATTGTTAGACTCTTATTTTTAATTTACTTAATATAGAATAGTATTAACAAAATTGTTATAAATCTAGAAAAATGTTTGATAAACATAAAGAAAATTTGCGTCAAATAAAAAGCTATGTTCAAAGAGCGGGGAGAGTCACAAAAAAACAGCAGTTAGCATTGGAAATATATTCTGAAAAATACTTGATAGAATATAGAAAAGAACAAAAGTTAAACTTTGCTAATATTTTTAATAACCATCATCCAGTGATTTTGGAAATAGGTTTTGGTATGGGGACTTCTCTTGTACAAATGGCATTAGAAAATCCAGATAAAAATTACCTTGGAATTGAAGTCCATAAGGCAGGTGTGGGTAATATTTTATATGAGATAGAACATAAAGGTATTTCAAATCTACAGGTTATAAGCTACGATGCTTTAGAGGTATTACAAGATATGATCGAAGATAATTCTTTAAAAGCAATTCAGATATATTTTCCTGATCCATGGCATAAGAAAAAGCATAATAAACGTAGGTTAGTCAATCAATCTAACCTTAACCTTTTCGCTAGAAAATTAGATAAAGGTGGAGTGTTGCATTTTGCTAGTGATTGGTTACCTTATGCTGAAGATGTTTTGGAGTTGCTAAAAAACCACGACCAGTACAAAAATTTATATTCAGGATTTGCTCCTAGACCAGATTGGCGCCCATTGACAAAATTTGAAAAAAGAGGTCAAAATTTAGAACATCCAATATCAGATATACTTTTTGAAAAAGTTTAAGGAAAAGTAGTGAATATAGCTAGATATAAGAAAGGCTTTGTAAGAATAAATGAATATAATAGTAAGCTTCATTTTGGTAATATTTATTGTCCAGATTGTGGTATCGCTAAAGTTAAGTTGGTACGTAAAGCTGACCAAGAATCATATTTTGAATTTGTTATTGAGGATAACCAGCACGATGAGCTATGTCCTAGAATAAGTAAGCCCATTGATGATAATAAAATTAAAGAGCTTATAGCTAGTGATTCAAAGAAAGATATGAGTAAAGTTAATTTTTTAGTTAATAAAAACCTCGAGCGCTGCATAAATTTGCTTAGTAAAGTAGAGAATGATGGTAAATTAAACTACGCAGACATTTTAAATTTGATGCCACAAAAAAAACAGGAAATGGTAGAAAAGCGCATTAGAGAGTATTCTAAGCAAGATATTTATACTATAAATACTTTTGAGTTAGCAGATATAGATTTGGAAAAAGTAAAAGGTAAATATGCTGTGCTATATGGAGTGGCGGGAATTACCTCTTCAAATATAGGTGAAAGCTTAAAGCTGTTATTTAAGATAAATGAAGGTTCTAGGTTTTCAGTATTTATCGCACCAAACCAAACTAAATATTTAAATTTTGGTAAAAGTATTAGAGCTAAATTTGCTATTTTTGGTAAATTGAAAGTAGTAGATAAATTTATAAATGTCGAGATACGTTCAACTAGAGATTTAGTTATAAGGGGCTAAGTTTTGTATGAATATAAAAATTAGGCATGAGCAACTTGCAGATCAAGAGCTTATATATAAGCTTATTTCTAACTGTTTTGAAAGTGGTGATGAGGAAAAACTAGTTAGATTATTACACACAGACCACCAAAGTTTGATATCTTTAGTTGCAGAATTGGATAACCAGATTATCGGACAGATAATCCTTTCAAAAATGTCACAAGATGTTGTTCCGAACATAAATATATATGGACTAGCTCCAATGTGTGTATCTCCAAATTACCAAAATTTAGGAATTGGGGCAAAGCTAGTTGAACAAGTTATACAAGAAGCAAAAAAGTGTAACATTGATGCTATATTTGTTCTAGGACATCCAAACTATTACCCGCGATTTGGTTTTAAACCTGCTACAGAATACAACATACAATGTGAATATGATGTTCCAGCAGATGTATTTATGGTTCTTGATTTGTCTGGTAAATTAAAGAAGTTACATGGCAAAACAGTTTACTACGCTAAAGAATTTAAAGAAGCATTGTGAGTTTTGTATAAAACAGGTATCTGTCACATCAGGTCTAGACTTTTACAGTTTAAGGATCACCATTTCAATTTCCATTTTTTTTATACAAAATAATATACGCTTGTTTTCTTAGTTTTATTTCTTCAGATGGATATATTTTTGCTATTTGATCATCACTAATCTTATATAAAACAGGGTATTTTTTAAGTGAAATTAAATAATAATGTCCGTTCCTCAGGCTCTTCCCTTCATGAACGATATAAGCTACTAATTTATAATTCTCATCTTGTATTCTTAATTCGTCTTCTATGTTAATAGTTGAACTTATTTTGTATACCCCTCCATCCTGGTCATATCCAAATCTCTTTAGGTGAATAATAAAATACTTACTGGCACTGATAAGTTTCCTTGTTTCAACCCCATGCCCACGCTTGTATTTTTTTTCATTCTTAACTGAATAATCATTATCATGTGCTTCCTCCATACAAGCATAGCACACTTGATCATTGAGTGGCATTTCCTCTTGTTCAGCTTCTTCTAATAGTTTTTTTAATGGTAAATTATGTTGTTGCTGAATTCTTCCTTCATTAATACCTATATGCAACATGTTTAAATCATCAGTGCTAAATTGTGGGATATGTGCATGTGTCTGGCAGCTAGTGACTTTTTTTTGCACCCTGTGTGAAATTTTAAATATAGGTAGGAATGACTCTTTATATCTATTTGAGTTTATTAGAGACTGCAAGAACTCTGCAGCATCCTGCTGTGATGTATTGGAATTAAAAGTCTGTCCGTCTGGCAGCCAAAAATCTGATATTAATGAACTTAAACCGCTTCTTGTAGAGAAAGCTTGAAACTTAAAAAAATTTTGAGATGGCCCATTTATATGATCTAATAGTTGTAAAGATGAGTTTATATAACAAGTATTTCCAACGTTTGGTAGGGTTGTAAAAAACTCACTATTTACATTAAAGTGGGAATTAGGATTACTAACATTATAATTACCTGTACGTTTATCGAGGTTTTTGTACGAACTAACATGTACATTTACAGCAGTTATAGCTGTACGAATGGTTTGATAAAATTTTGAGGAGTCCAAATTTTGGGGTACATTTTTTATTCCTCCAAATTTATTCCAATGCTCATAAATTTGACTGTCTTTACTTTTTGTATATGAGTGTGCAAAATCAAATATATTTTTTTGGTTTTCCAAAATAGATTGTATTTCTTCTATACTGGTTGAAGATTTTATGGAATTAAAAACTTTTTCTAACCGGCCTATATGATTTCTACCTTTAAAATATAACCAGACATTCCGAGACCTTGAGGCATTATTAGGATTAGTTTTTAAATACTTTTCTAATATTTCCAAAACATCTCCTTTAATCGGCTCAATATCTTTAATCTTTGCTGATGTTTTACTACTATAAGAGCCTATATTTTTTCTTTTGCTTGTACTCTCGCTTTTTACAGATCCATTATCCGTCGAACTATTACAACTTTTGTATACAGTTTCTTTTAAATTACTAGAAGGTTGATATTTGTAAACTGAAAATATTTTTAAACCTTTTTTATCAAAAATATTGTATTTTCCAAGATCTGAATCTAAATTTACTTGATTTTGATTTATAATTTCCATGTCACTCACATGACCAAAAATATTTATGATACTAGCTTCAACAAATTTAGTAGTTGTTGTTTTCCTATTCCATACAAACTCGAAAAGGCCAGTATCATAAACCCAATTATAGCCAAATAAATTTTCAGCACTGGTGAGAGCTGCTTGAAAAGAATTATTGATATCAGCTATCGTATCGTGTAAATTTTTGCCTTTAGGAGCAAATTTAATTTTTTTAATTGCCTCAAAATTGCATGGAGCATGAGAGTAAACTATTTCTTTTCCTTCTATAGCCTCATATTCCATAACTTTTAGATGTGATAAGTAAACTTCATAATAATTTATTAGGAGTTTATGTTTCTGAGTTTTATCTAATTTATCTAAATCATAAGATACGCAGACCTCTCCTTGACCATAAATACAAGGTAATCCTTCCAAACTAGTTGTTTTCTCAGGGAATAGGTACACATCTAAGTAATAAATAAACTGTACATCATGGTTTGATAAGCAAATAGTATAATCAATTTCAATTCCCTTTTCAGCCATTTTTTTGAAAACTAGTAGAGTCATATAATCAGAATGGCCTCTATCAGCCAAAGTATCACCAATAAAGACTAATTTTGTTTGTTTAATACGATCAATATCGAATACTATTTTATCTAGGGCATTTTCAAATTTATCATACATATTGGATAAGTAGCTATTCTGTAATGTACGATATATGTCTTGTAGATTATGTTGACTTAAATCAATCATACCAATTTCAATTAAGAACCTAATTGCCTTTAATGCATTACCATGCAGATCTCCAATAGCAACTGTAACTTTCTGGTCAGACTCTATTTTAAAGTTACTAGCTAATTCTGTCTGTATTTGTGCTATGTTGATAGTATCGTAAGTTAAATTTTTATTTTTTATGACATTGTACCTTGTATAATCTCTCATTTTAATTCCTTATCATTATTTTATAGTTTATTTTAATATACATTATAAACATATTAAAGGTTAAAATTTTTTTTAAATAATAAATATATAAATATAAGCTTTAAATGGTAACAACTTTCAAAATATCCCAATAATGCTAATATATTGTTGATTTCTAAATTAGTATTTGCTAATTTACTATAAAGTTTGGTATTTGGAGCGTGAAATGGATTTGGTACAAATGCAAAAAAATGCTAGTAAAGCTGCTGATATGCTTAAAGCTATTTCACATAAATCAAGGTTACTTATTTTGTGCTTGCTTACAAAAGGTGAGATGTCTGTGGGTGAATTGGCTAAATATTCTGATTTAAGTCAGTCAGCTTTTTCGCAACATTTATCAATACTTAGAAAGAAAGGCTTAGTCAAGGTTAGGAAAGAATCACAGGTTTGTTTTTATAGTATAAAAGACAAAGGCCTAGTAAGAATATTAGAAGCTTTACATTCAGTTTATTGTGGAGATAAATAAAAAAATTTAACAATAATATTAGGATTATCTAAATTAGAAAAAACTAAAAGGAGAAAAAGATGCATAAGGTAGAAAAAATATCAGTAAGAGAATTTTTAGATTTACAAAAAAAAGAAAAGGTTAAACTAATAGATATTAGAACACCTCATGAGCATAAAAGAGAATGTATTGATTGTGCCGAAAACATTATGGTTGATGATGTTTACGATGCTGATATTAAATCTGATGAAGTCGTAGTACTTTATTGCCAGTCTGGTAATAGAACTAACCAAGTAGCAGATAAAGTTTCTGGACTTAAAGCAAAGAAAGTTTATCTTTTAGATGGTGGTATAAACTCATGGAAACAACACAAGCAAGCAACTGTTAAAAATGTAAAAGAGCCTTTCCCAATTATGCGTCAAGTGCAAATAGTAGTTGGTTTTATGGTGCTATTAGGAGTTGTGCTATCGTTTACAGTATCACAATATTTTGCAATTTTAAGCGGTTTTTTTGGGGCGGGTCTTTTATTTGCAGGGTTATCTGGCACTTGTGCTTTAGCAAATATTTTACAATTATTACCATACAATAAGAAATCTAGATAGGAAAGAAATTATGGTTTTTAGACAGTTATTTGATATAGATACTTTTACATATACTTACCTTATAGCCTCAGGGGAAGGTAGAGAAGCTATTATAATAGACCCAGTTAATACACAGTTAGGCAAGTATCATAAACTTTTTAATGAGCTAGATCTTAAATTAGTGGCTGCTATTGATACTCATGTGCATGCTGATCATATTACAGCTATTGGACAACTAAGAAATGATATTGGTTGTAATTCTGTGATGGGTGCTCATACTAAAGTAGAATGTGTTTCTGTGAAAATTAAAGAAGATGAGACTATTGATTTTGATGGGTTAAAATTAAAAGCAATCTATACACCAGGTCATACAGATGATTCATATAGCTTTATTCTTGGAGATAAACTTTTTACAGGTGACACTCTATTTGTAAGAGGTACTGGTAGAACAGATTTTCAACATGGAGATTCTTTTGCTCAATATGATAGTATCAAGAACAAACTTTTTAAGCTTCCAGATGAAACTATAGTTTATCCTGGTCATGATTATAATGGCTTTACATCTAGTACTATTGGTGAGGAGAAAAGGTTTAACCCAAGGTTACAAGTTAAATCAGCACAAGAGTATGCAGAATTTATGGCAAACTTAAATCTACCAACCCCTAAATACATGGATGTGGCTGTTCCAGCTAATTTAAAATGTGGTCTGGTGAAGTAAAAACTAAACGATAAAATAACGATAAAATTTTGCAAAGAATATTTGCTACTATGTTGATTATGTTGGGGTTCATGATTTATTTAGCTAGTCTTTAACCAACCAGTGATACTGAGCCTTTTAACTTCTGACAAAATAGTCTTAACCTCGTGTTGTATTTTTTTACTATTAAATATGACTATTTTTCCACAAGCTGGATAGATGTTTAAATTTTCGTCTGGGAGATACAGTTTAAGTTCGCCACCATAAGATTCTTGCCAAGCGTCATTTAAATAACACACTATAGATATACTGCGGCGATCATCATTTTGAAACGTATCAATATGCTTTTTATAAAAAGCACCTTTTGGGTAAATTGCATAATGGAACTCTTTTGTAACAATTCCAGCAAAGCAAGTTTTATTTATATATTCTATAAAGTTATTTACTTTTTGAAAAAATGCTTGAGCATGCTTTGTTTCATCTAGCCAATAAATAAAATCACTGCGGATAGATCTTTTAACTGTCTCGTTTAACTTATTACCTATTGCTGATTTTCTAAAACAATCCTCTTGGTAGAGTTGAGCTAATTCAGCTGTTAATAATGAAGTTTCATTGCTAGAGAGCCAATTATCTATGACACAATAACCATTATTAAAAAAGTTTGTAATAATTTTTTCAAAAAGAGGATTTGTAGGTAGTAAATTAGACATGAACATGTCCAATAAAGATTTAGTAAGCGAAGTATATACTAAATTTGGGAATTAGTTATCTAACTTTATTATAAAATCATCTAAATACTCATCGATATCTAGTTCATATTCTGAGATAGCAAAGTGCTTAGCTGATTTTTTTTGGTTATGCATTTGCTCAGTTGAGCCAGTATTTAGGTGGTGCCATTCTGGTAAATCTTTACCTTCTAAAAGTAGTTTATAGCTACAAGTGTTTGGTAGCCACTTATAAGCATGGTTTTTTAATTGCTTATAGGTTAGGTTTATACATTCAGGTACTATCTGTTTTCTTTCTTCATACATGTAACATTGGCATTTTGTTATATCTAAAAGTTTACAACTAACCTTAGTGTAGTAAACTTCATCGCTTTGATCATCTTGTAGCTTATTTAAACAGCATAATCCACATCTATCACATACAGATTCCCACTGCTCATTAGTCATATCTTTTAACTTAATTTCTTGCCACCATTTATGCATATTTTACTTTTTGTTAGGTATAATAGTTACTTGCAAAAACTATGATATCTCAAATTATCAAAAAAAACATTAAAGGTTACTATGAAAACTACAGCTAGAGCTAGAAATAATGCTCGTTTATATACCGTACAAGCTTTATACCAAAAAAAGATAGCAGGTAATACGTTCGATGAATTAAAAGTTCAATATTACTCTGATAATGCTGAAAGGCACCAAACAGATTGGAATCTGTTTTATAGGCTTATAGATTCTGCACAGTCGAATGAAGAAACTATACAAGAGCATATAAAACAAAACTCCAAAGATGGGATAGATTTAATAAACTATGTCGATTTGGCTGTATTACAATCTGCTGTTGCAGAACTTATAGAATGTTTGGAAAATCCATATCAAGTAATTATTAAAGAATACGTTGAAATAGCTTATAGTATGGGTACAGAAGAAGGATATAAATTTGTTAATGCTATGTTACAAAAATTAGCAAAAACTATTAGAGGTGAAGAGTAAAGTTATCTTGGCAAGCTAAGAAATTAAATTTTTCTCTATGTTGAATTTGCTCATTTCTATTTAATTCGGCAATAAGTATAGCTTCTTTATATTCTTCATAAGCTAATATTCCACCATTATAATCGATAATCATGCTATCTCCAGCATAACTAAAACTTGGGTCGTTTCCTACTCTATTGCAAGCTATTACAAATACTTGGTTTTCTATGGCTCTAGCTTTAAGTAAAGCTTGCCAATGTTTACGTCGTGATTCAGGCCAGCAAGCTACATTTAGTAAAATATCATATTCATTATTATTGCAGTTAAATACAGGAAAACGCAAGTCAAAGCAAACTGTAAGAAGTATCTGGAAACCTTTATATTGGATTATTTTTCGTTGGTCTCCTTTGGTGTATTTTTTATCTTCACCTGCATGTATAAAAAGGTGATTTTTATCGTATGTAGACACCTCTTTTTCAGATGTTACAAAATATAATCTATTAGCAATTTTATTATCTGTGAACGTTGCTGCACTACCAACAATAGCAGAATTTCTATCTTTTACCTGATTATACATCCAGTTAACAATATCCTCCTCATAGCTAGCTTCACTGGTTGGATTCATAATAAAACCTGTATTAAACATCTCAGGTAAGATAATTAAGTCTATATCTTGGTCTAGAGTAGCTATTTTTTGACCTAGTTTTGCGTAGTTTAAATCTTTATTACCCCAAGCTATATCGTTTTGTATTATTGCAACGGTTAGTTTGTTCATATTTTGTTATTTTCCTGTGTGGTGTATAGTTTTGTAGTTTGCTTTTAGATGTTTGATAGGATTTTTGCTCCTTTAATAATAGAGTCATCTTTTTTAGCAAAGCATAGTCTAAGCAAACCATTTCTAGGTTTTTCAAAAAGTGATGATACTGGTATTAGTCCAACACCATATTCTTTGATAAGTCTCGTAGCAAATTTCTCATCATCTTCATTGCTAATATTAGTATAATCTAGCATCTGAAAAGGTGAACCATGCCACTCTAGTAACTTAAAGTGAGAGTCTTTTAAATGTTGGCGTAATAAAGAGTGTTGTTGTTTATAAAGTTTATGAAGATTTTGGTAATATTCAGGGTGATCTAAAATTCCTTCAGCTAACGCTAGTTGCATAGGGTGGACTGCTGAAAAAGTCGAAAATTGTTTTACTGACAAAATATTTTTTATAATTTCACTAGGAGCTATCGCAATTCCTAAACGCCATCCTGTTAGGTTATAAGTTTTACCTAGAGATTGCAGCACTACTAGTTTATTTCTAAGGTCATAAATTTCTATGGCACTAGTAAAATTCTCATCGGCATAAATATGCTCATAAACCTCATCAGCTATAACTAAAATGCTTTTATTTTTAATGATTTTAGCAAACTCTAGGTATTCTTCTTTTGAAATGATGCTACCCATAGGATTATGAGGGGAGTTAAGAATAATAGCTTTAGTTTTATCTGTAATGGCGTTTGCTATAGCTTGTAAATCAATTTTACCGTTGGGCATTAGGCTTAATCTTATTGGTATACCTTGGTTGAGTTTTGTTAATCCTACGTAAGCATCAAATACAGGATCAAACATTATCACTTCATCATCCTTATCTACATACGCTGTAATAGCAGCAAATAATCCCTCGATAGCTCCAGTTGTAATAGCGACATTATCAATATCTATATCTACATCATAGCAATTTTTAGTTTTTTGAATTATAGCTTTTCGTAAAGCTAATGTGCCAGGAATTGGTGAATATTGGTTTTTACCTTGTTGCATGTAAAAGTTTGTACGATCAATCAGCCATTCAGGCGTATCAAAATCAGGTGCTCCTTGGGTAAAACTAATAGCATTATATTCAGCTGCCATTACAGCAAATTTTCCATATACGGATGGCGATGTGTCAATGTATGATTTTGGCTGGATCATAATTAAAAAAATGGAGTTAGGTTTATAAGAAGTATACTAGTATTTTAAGTTTGGTCAAATGGGTGGTAAGAACTTTAGACCTTTAAGATTTCTTTTAATTGTTTAATAGTAATTTCTTGTTTTTCTTGGGTTTTACGGTTTTTATATTCAATTAAACCTTGCTCAAAAAGCCTATCACCAATTATTATATGATGAGAATAACCAATCAAATCAGCATCAGCAAACATCACACCTGGACGATTACCGCGATCATCTAAGAGTACATCTATACCATTAGTAATTAAATCTTGATAAAGATTGTCAGAAACTCTCTTTACCTTCTCGGATTTGTTGTAATTAATTGGTAGTATAACTACTTGAAATGGTGCTATAGTCTCTGGCCAGATAATCCCTTTATCATCGTGGGACTGTTCTATTGTCGCAGCAATAACACGAGACACACCAAATCCATAACAACCCATTAGCATAGGCTTAGATTTACCATCTTGGCCAATAATATTAGCATTCATCGGTTTAGAATAAATATCCTCAAGCTCAAAAATATGGCCAACTTCTATGCCATTGGTTAATTCTAAAGTACCCCTACCGTCCGGTGAAATATCCCCAGCAACTACATTTCTAATATCAGCAACCTGATAGTTTATTACATCTCTATCCCAATCTACATTTATAAGATGATAATCATCCTCATTTGCACCACAACATAGATCTGTAATTGCCACAGCACTATAATCAGCAATTATGGGAATAGGGCAGTTATATATACCAAGCGAACCAGCATTAGCATTAAAAATTGAGAAAATTTCTTCTTTTGTAGCTAAAGTATACGGTGCTACTACTTGTTCTAGTCTATTGATTTTAGTTTCGTTAAGCTCATGATCACCACGTACAACTAGCGCAAAGAAATTGTTTCTAGCATCCCTTATCAGCATGGTTTTTACGGTCTGTTTTCTATCAAAATTCATATTGTTACAAAGGCTTTCAATAGTTTTGATATTTGGGGTATGAATTTTTTTTATATGGTTTTTAGAGGTCTTTTTTCTACTAAAATCTGGCTTTGCGTAAGTCGCTAATTCAATATTTGCCGCATAATCGCTGCAGGTGCTATAGCAAATAATATCTTCTCCAGCATTTGCTAGGACTTGAAATTCATGGCTGTTATCACCACCTATAGCACCCGTATCTGCTTTTACGGGGCGATATTCTAGACCGATTTTGTCCAATATATTACAGTAAGTTTGATACATTTTCTGGTAAGTGGTATGTAAGCATTGACTGTTTTCATGAAAAGAGTAAGCATCTTTCATAATGAATTCACGTGCACGCATAACTCCAAAGCGAGGACGGATTTCATCTCTAAATTTTGTTTGGATTTGATACAGGTTTAGAGGTAGTTGTTTATAGCTTTTGATAATATCTCTAGCCATGTCTACAATTGGCTCTTCATGGGTTGGACCATAGCAAAAATCTCTATCATGTCTATCTTTTAATTTTAGAAGTTCAGCACCAAACTTATCCCAACGGTGAGTTTCTTGTAAAAGTTCAGAAGGTAAAACACTTGGTAATAGTAACTCACTAGCTCCTGATTTATCCATTTCTTGACGAACAATATTTTGGATTTTTTGTAGTACTTTTAGTCCAATAGGTAACCAAGTATATACCCCAGAAGCCAATTTTTTAATTAGACCAGCTTTTAACATATACTGGTGACTAATAAGCACAGCTTCTTTAGGTAGCTCTTTTGTAGTAGCAATAAGGGTTTGAGATGCTTTCATGGTTTAGGATCTTACAAATAATAAAGTTGCTAGATTATAACAAAAAATAGTGACAAAATATAAGGAAAAAGACTATGATGGATGCAAGTTAGGAGATATGAAAGATTAAGGAAAACCACTTGCACCCATCAAAAGTCAGATTAAAACTAAGTCTTAATATAATTTGGTATAATTATGTATATAAATTAATACTCAATTTGTTTAATTATATATTGTAAAATTTATAAGTCAAGTTTTAAAAAAATAAAATTTCTCGGACAATTTCATTGAAGAAGAGCGTTGTTAGAAAATATTGTTTAATTTGTCTATAGGTTATTTGACGATTACATTTATTTAACTTGCAAGGGTATAAATATTTATTTATAAGCTTTCTTCGCACATTCCGCTACCTGCTAATCAGAATTAGTTATTTATGTAAAAACTTGACTATGAGACTGATACTCCAACAGAACAAAAATCAAAGTTTATATTATCTTTGTGGTAGTTTTAAAAAACTTACGTAATTCAACTTTCATAATTATAATAAAAAGAATTTTAAAATTATTTTATGTTACGTTTTGTATTTATAGTTATAATTTATTATAAATATAAATTATGTATTTATGCGATAATAAATAAACCAATTGTGGGAGAAGTATTATTAAGATGAATTATTATGATAAGCTAAAAGAAAATATAGAAGATATTTCCATCTATTGTGATTGGGGTAATTATTACAAGATTTTAGGTTTGCCAAGAGGATTATGTTTGGGGCTTGCTGCTATGTGGGGTCAGGCTTATTTAGCTGGTGATACTGACACATATTATCAAAGGCTTGGATTATTAACGCGTGATTATGCTTCCCAGCCGTTTAAATTTAATAATAAAGAATATAAGAACTTATCAGAACTTATTAATGATATAAGTGATTTTGAAAAAGAGATAGCAAAATTAAAGCCTGTTGGACAAGCAAATTTATATACTAGTATAGCTATTAACAGGAAAGAATATGAGCTTATTATATCTATAAGAGCTTTTTTGGATGGATTAGCTGCTTATCAAGAGCCTGGGAATACATTTCTAGCTGATAGGCATAATAAGGTTTATATTCAAAATACGTTAAAAAGTTCTAAGTATGTTTTAAATAAAAAATTAACATATATTGAAAGGAAAGTTTTTAGTGATCAGAACTCTCAAGTAACATATGAGGAGGTTTCACCACTTATAGAAATATATAATTATCCTTTTGTTGGAGAAGAAAAAGATTATATGAGATTTATAGGACCATTAATTAATAAATTATCCGAATGTTCATTTTATTCCTATGTTCAGTTAGGCAGTATTGATCATGCTATTGCTTTTAACTCTAGAAAAGAGCTATACGACGCTAATAATTTGAGGTCTGGTAGAGGTATAATCAAAGCCGTTAAAAGTACTCACATACAATATTTAGTTCGTATGATATTTAAGGCTTTTAGTTTTAATGCTAGATTGTAGTCTCAATGTTTATACTGATTCCGAAATGTACCTCATTAGGTGTTAAATAATTTAAACATTTTTTAGGTCTATTATTCAAGTCAATTTGCAACTTTCTAAGATACTGATGAGAGATATTACTAAAATCAGTACCTTTAGGAATAAATTGTCTGATATACCTATTCATGTTTTCATTTGTACCTCTTTGCCATGGACTATATGCATCTGCAAAGAATACTTTAATACCAGTTTTATTTGATAAATTTTTGTGTTTAGCAAACTCTTTACCATTATCAAAAGTAGCTGTGGTAATTTTATTACCATTTGATGCTCTGTATAAAATTTGGTTAATTGAACTAGCTGTTCTATCTTTAGCTTTGCCTAGAATTGTGAATCTACTAACTCTATCTACCATAGTCAAAATAGCTCCTTTATGATCTTTACCGACTATAGTATCACCTTCAAAATGATACAGCTCTTTTCTATCATTAGCTGCTTTAGGCCTTTGTGATATGTTGACTCTATCCTTTATCTTACCTTGATTTGAGGAGCCTTCTTTTTTGTATTTGTAACGCCTACCTTTGAAGAATAATAACTGTTTAAGGTTATGTCTTTGTATAAAGTTATAAACAGCTTTAAAACTTAGCTTAGCTATACCTTCATGCTTTAATCTACCACAAATTAACTCCGGTGATATTTTCTTTTTGAGTAAAGCTATTATCAGCTTTTTAACTTCATTAGTAAGTTTATGATTATTTGACTTTCTACGACTACAATACAACTTATGGGCTATCTCTGCAGAATAACTTTTACCTACTTTATTCCTTTTAAGTTCATTTATAACAGCTGTTTTACTAAATCCTATTTTATTAGCTATTGCTGCTTCTAAGTATCCTAATTTAAGTAAATTTTCTATATAATATCTATCTGAAAGAGTTAAATGTCTATGTGCCATTTTTAGTTCCTGTTCGTTTATTTAAGTTCTTCTCAAACCTAATAAACTACATCTGGAACTCTCTTTCAACTATTTTAAAACTTTCAGAATACAATCTAGCAATATAGAGCCAAATAATTTGTTAACTCTAAATGTATCAGTTTATGTAAGTCCTAAAAGTGATGCCAACATGTTTAGTGTGTACAGAGAAACTATTTTTAGAGAAAAACTTATAAATTATAGAGAGTATGTTATTAATATTCTAAATAAATATATAAATAATAGTGCTAATAAAATTTACAAAACAAGTGCTAAGAATATCCTAAATCAGCTGGAGGCTAGTATTGATAGTGCTTCAATTATATTTAGAGAAAGTGAAAGGTTGCAAAAAGAATATAATTTTATGCAATCTTACTATGATAATAATAAATACCTTTCATTACCAATACATAAGGTTGAATACCCTAAAGTTATTAGTAGCTTATGTCGAAGTTTTGAAATGATTTATACTAATGAAATTATAGGCGATAGTGATTATTATAAAAATGTTATATTGAGAGATATTTTAAATAATACCTGCTGTGTTAATACTAATATATTATACATAGCTTGTCTCTATGGTCATATAGAAATAGTTATTGAGCTATTGAAACATCCTAGGATTGATGTGAACAGAACTACAGCTGGCGTAACCCCTTTATGTATAGCCTGTGGAAGAAGTCATGCAGAAGTAGTTATTGAGCTATTGAAACATCCTAGGATTGATGTAAACAAAACTACGAATGCTGGCACAACCCCTTTATATGCAGCCTGTGTAAGAGGTCATACAGAAGTAGTTATTGAGCTATTGAAACATTCTAGGATTGATGTAAACAAAGCTACGAATGCTGGCGTAACCCCTTTATATATAGCCTGTGAAAGAGGTCATACAGAAGTAGTTATTGAGCTATTGAAACATCCCAGGATTGATGTGAACAGAACTACAGCTGGCGCAACCCCTTTCTATATAGCCTGTGAAAGAGGTCATACAGAAGTAGTTGAGTTACTATTGAAGCAACGTTCGTTAGCAACTGATGACAGTTCTGTCGCCAGTTATTTTATAGGAGGGTGTAGTATGAGTTCAAATAATCAAATCTTAGATTCTTTAAAAATCCATTTTTGGAAGCATAACATTAACACTCCATGTAATTTTCGACAAGAAAATGGGACTGTAGAATCCTTAACTCCTTTAATACAAGGGTGTCGTTTTATAAATAATAGAAGTATTAAATGGCTTTTAAATAATTATAGAGAATTAAACAATGCTACGATTTTTGAAAATATGTGTGCATTAAGATGGTACCAAACTAAAAAAAACAAGAGATTGCGTTATGATATAGATATAGAAAAAAGATTGAAGTTATTATTGAAGTAATGTTTTAAGTTTAGTGATCATTACAGTTTGTAATTCGAAGATGTTTCCAATTAATAAATGCTAAAGCTAACTTGTTATGAACGCTGAAAAGGTCTGAAATTTGTTAATTCATGTAAAGGAGTGATATTTTACCTGTATAATCGTCAGCTTATAGCTTCTAAATAGTGACAACTACCGAGTGACAACTACCGGAAAAGTAACTAGTAGGTTCCTTGGTTTAGCTTGAAAACATTTAGAGTCATCTAGCATTCATAGCTTAAAAAAAAGGAGGAGATAAATACAAAAACCAGAAGACTCTAAATATAAAAAACTACTTTATGAAAAATAAAACTTGTGGCTCCCCGAGACGGACTTGAACCGCCGACCAATTGATTAACAGTCAACTGCTCTACCGACTGAGCTATCGGGGAACAACATGGAGTATTCTATAGTCATTTACTTGTACTGTCAATACATATTTTATTTTTTTGGCGTTTTTTTAATTGTTTATTGGATACTTCTTTATAGTCTCAGTGGACCTTGTACACGTTGATTTTCTATAGTCTAAACCCTAATGTAGTTTTCATAATTATGTCTAGAGATACGCAAGCTAATTTTTATCTATAAATTTCTATCTTTCGGTAGTTTAGCTATTAAAGTAAGACCCCCATCAACTGAAGCAACTAGCTTAGCGTAATTTTTTATTTATTCATTGAAATAATATTAAATTAACTATAATATATATTAACTTAAAAAATTTAAATTTTAAAAATATATATAAATAAAATTATTATTTAGACATAGGAAGCAAGGGTAACCAATATGAAAAAAACTATTTTATGTGTAGCAACTATTTTAATGACGTCTTCTTCATTATGCTATTCATTTGACATTTATGATGGAGTAACTTGGCGTAAGGGTTCGGTAATAGGTTTGAAAGGTGACCAAACGTTAGTGAATTGGCAAGAGAATTGGAAAGATGGTGGTGGGCCACAGACGCTTGTAGGTAACGGTATGATAGTTGAATATTATAATGGTTTCAAGTATGGTACGCTCAGTCCTCATGATCATTGGCGGGCTAACATTAAACAAATTTCAACAAATTGGCAAGAAATTCCATCACCTGTCCATGATTGGCAAGCAAGTGTAGAGACAGTTGTAGGTTTAGATAGTGGAGCAGTTGGATATTATGATGGTTCGAAGTGGATTGAGTTACATGATGATAGTTGGGTTAACCCAGTTAACCAAATGTCGGTGAATTGGCAAGATGAAGGTAGGCCGCAGATAGTGGTGGGTTTAGGTGATGGACATATAATTGGTAGTGACGCTGGAGCAGTTGAGTATTATAATGGTTCATATTGGACTGAGTTACATGATAATAGTTGGAAGTCTCCAGTTATACAAATGTCAGTAAATTCGCAAGGTGAAGGTAGGCCACAGGTAGTTGTAGGTTTAGATAGTGGAGCAGTTGAATATTATAATGGTTCATATTGGACTGAGTTACATGACGCTGGTTGGAAGTCTTCAGTGCTGCAAATGTCAGTAAATTGGCAAGGCGTTAATAAGATTGATATTGATTTTAGTAAGCATCAAAAGGTAATTGATATTAGTAAGCTACAGCCAGTGCCAGTTGAAGTTGTTAATCCACAGATAGTTGTGGGTTTAAAGAATAGTGCAGTTGAGTATTATAATGGTTCAAAGTGGATTGAGTTACATAATAATAGTTGGGTTAATCCAGTTAATCAAATGTCAGTGAATTGGCAAGGTGATGGGAATCCACAGGTAGTTGTGGGTTTGGGTAATGGACATATAATTAGTAGTGACGCTGGAGCAGTTGAGTATTATAATGGTTCAAAGTGGAATGAGTTACATGATAATAATTGGAAATCTCCAGTTAATCAAATGTCAGTGAATTGGTTCGGTGATGGTAACCCACAAGTAGTTGTGGGTTTAGATAGTGGAGCAGTTGAATATTATTATACTGGTTCAGAGTGGACTGAGTTACGACAGGGTAAGATCAGCACGATACATTTTGAGGTAAATAGTGACATGCGACCAGTTAATTATATGTCTGTGGAGTGGCGTGGTAATGGCCTTATACGTGGAATAGTTGTATCTAGTTAGTTTGCGTTCTTTAGTCGGGACTATCTATAATTTCTTTACCACGGTCGGAGCTTAGCGAATTCATAAAGTTTATAAGCTTTGCAATTTATGTTAATATGAGAAAATTATTATCCTTAAGGTTCTAGAAAAGCCAAGAGTGTAAATGCAAAATCAAGTTACTCAAAGACAACAAAATTTAATTGAAGAATTATCTTTTTTCGAAGACTGGGAAGATAAGTATGATTATATAATATCTCTAGGTAAGCAATTACCACCTTTTTCGGAAGAGAAAAAAGTGCAACAAAACCTAGTTAAAGGATGTCAATCGCAAGTTTGGTTTGATAGTAATATAATAAATGATAGATTACATTTTATAGCGGCAAGTGATGCTTTGATAGTCTCTGGCCTGATAGGGTTACTCCTTAGAGTTTATAACGATTCAAAGCCTAGTGATATATTACAATCAACCACAGACTTTATAAAAGAGATAGGCTTTGGTAGTAATTTGAGTGCTACTAGAGCAAATGGACTCAAGTCCATGTTAGACTATATATATTCACAGGCATTTAAATACCAGTAAATGGATATATTAATTGCTCGCCCATACGATGATGCTAAGCAACTTGCTGAATTATTTGAGGCTAGTGGTTTATCAGTGGGTATATTGCCATCTATAAAAATAGTGCATAAAAAAATAAATCTTAAAATTGAAAATTTCACTGATTTTGCATTTACAAGTAAGTATGCAGTAGAAAGCTTATTTAGGCAATATTTGCCAGCTACTTTCGTCGATAAGTCGATATACAGTGTTGGTGCTACTACAGCAAACTACCTTAGAAACTTTAGCCTTAATGCAAAATACCCAAATGAATATAACTCAAGGGAACTGTTTAAGCTTATTTCAGAGCAGAGCTTATCTGATAGGAAGTTTGCTATTTTTTCAGGTGTTGATGGTAATGATTATTTAGAAAAAGAAATAAATAAACACACAATCTGTCAAAAGTTTGAAACTTATGAACGTGCTTTTGAGAGTAAAGAATTTTTACACACTAAGTATTTAAAGTTGTGGCGGGGTAAACAGCCTAAGTTTGTAATAACAACAAGTATTGATGTATTTAAATCTTTAAATAGAATTTTTGAAAAAATACCTGCACCGAACGATAGTATAGTTACTATAACAAGCACAAAAATGCTAAAATTTGTTTATTCACAAGGTTTTTATAAAACCTTAGAACTTGAAAACCCGAGTAATGAGCATATTTGTGCAAAAATACTACAACATATAGAGGCTAATGATTATGTCAGTAGAGAAAAATAATCAAAATAGTTATCCAAAAGATAATAGAAACCCAACTGCAAATACCAAATCTAACATAGTGATAGCAAAGTTTAGCTTGTTGGGGTCTTTGGTTGCTATAGGCTTATCTGGATATGTGATTGTTAATTTAACTTTAGAATCTAAAAAATCCCAACAAATAAACCAAGCTTACGGAAAACTACAAACACAAGTTGACCAGTTAAAAGCTATACAGGCTAGTCAAATAAAATTTATAGAGCAAGGAAGCTTTCTAGCACAGGCTCAGCAAAGTAGTTTAAAAGCTGTTCAAAGTCAGTTAGAAATATTAAATAACCAAATTGCTACTCCAACTAAAGATCTATATATGCAAATGAGTATTATTAATATTCAATCAGCTATTGATTATTTGACGTTGGCAAAAGATGTAGCTTTATTTAATGGAAATATAGTTAAAGCTAGAGAGTTGGTGGGCATTGCTTTTAGTAAGATAGAGGCAAGTAAGGTTGCTAATTTAAGTGCAAATGATATGCAAAATATTAAAAAGTCTTTGGAGCAATATAATTCTAGAAGTGATATTATTAAGAATTTTGTTAATATACAGCAACAAGTAGGTAAACTTATTTATATAACGCCGGAAAATTTATTCCAAACTAAAAATAAGTCCATAGAGTCTAATAAATATTTAAACTTTTTAAGTTCAGTTATTCAGATACAAGATATTCCAAAAAACCAAAAATTAGTATCAACTAACGAAGCTAAATATGTGGTTGCGAGCAATCTTTATAATGCTGTAATAGCCTTACAAAATGCTGTCTATGCTAATGATCAAGCTACTATAGATAAAGCTAAAGCAAGTCTGCTGCTGATTTTGCAACAAAACTTTATTCAAAATCAGGACGCTAAAAATTTAGAAAAAATCATTACAAATATAAATGCTCAAGATAGACAAAATTTAAATGATAGGCTAGATAATGCTATTGAAACTTTGGTTAAACAGCAGAACCAACTTTTAGTAGGTAGTAGCAATTTAGTAGAGTATAAGCAAAAGGAAGTAGAAAATGATGAAAATTTTTAAGCTTATATTTGTAGTCGCTGCAGCTACAGTAATAGGTATCTGGGCGACTAAATATCATGGATTTATAATGCTTGTTTTAGCAGATAAGTCTATAAAAATAAATTTAGTTGCTTTTGTTTTTATGCTTGTAATTATAATTTTTCTTACAGTTTTTGGTTATAGGTTTTTTAGGTTGCTACTTAGCTTGCCTTATCTTATATTTAGTTGGTTTATAGGTTTGTTTTTAGTTAATAAGCGGGAAAAATTTGTTGACCTTATGGCAGATATTTTATTAGAGCATAACGAGCTTATATCTAAAACTGGCCTGTCTAAGCTTATTAAATTTACACCTAAGTATTTGCAAGATTACGTGGTGTTTAAAAAAATAAGTATTCTTATTGAAAACAAAGACATAAAAGCTCTTGAACTTGCAATTAAACAGCTTGATAATCATACTTTTGTTTACAAGTTTTTCGAGGCGTATTTACAGTATTTGATGAATAAAGTTTCAGATGCCCAAATTAGCGTAAAAGCACTTTTGACTGAGCGTAATAGTAAGTTTTTACCAAATATAGTCAATTTAGCAGCAAAGGTAACTTTAGCTAATAGTGACAATAACTTTGCGTTATTCATCTTAGAAAAGTATAACCCTTATTTAGAAACCAAAAATGAAGAAGCTTTAATAGTATTAGTATTAAAAGAAGCAAAAAATGTTAGTCAATTAACAAATGTATACAATAAGTGTGATGCTACTGCGACATTAAATAGAATATATGTTGAGCAACTTTTAAAATTTAATGATACTTCTACGGCTCAGAAATTCATGAAAAAACAGTTAGGTAATTTAGAGATTGATTCAAAAATGCTCTATATGTATGTTAATGCTTTTAATATAGAAATTTTTAAGTTATATTCAAAAGTTTGTAACGAGGCTAATAAAAACTATGACAGCATGCTTACTTTGTTAAGCTTAGCTATGATGAAGTCAGATATTCAAAGCTTCAAAATGGTTTATCAATATATTGAGACCAACATTAAAGCATTTTTACCACAGTATGAGTTAGAAAAATACCAACATATACTATGTAGGTTTTATATAAAAAACGGTAGTGTAGCAGGTATAGATTTATCAGAAGCTAGACTTGTTTATGGTAAATATTAGAAAAAATATGTTAATTAAAAGGTGGTTTTTGGATAACAATTTACGAAATTATCAATATTTATTGTATGATCAACAAAACGCTATAGTAGTTGATCCTTTAAAATCAGATCTTTTCAGTGATTTTATTACTGATAACAACCTTAATCTAAAAGCTATACTAATAACCCATAAACACGCCGACCACATCGCAGGTGTCAAAAAACTTAAGCAGGGTTTTCCAACTGCTAAAATATATGCTTATGTGAGTAACGATTTATTTGAGCCGGATCTTTATGTCAAAGATAATGACTATATAGACCTTGAGTTCACTAAGTTTAGAGTGTTATACACTCCGGGCCATATATCTGACCATGTGAGTTTTTTGTTTAATGAAGAAAAAGTTCTTTTCTGCGGAGATACCTTATTTAATGCAGGGGTTGGTGGCGTACATGCGCAATCAGCAAATATTAATCAGCTGTATGATTCTGTTGTTAAGATAACTAAATTAGATGATGATATAAAAGTATATCCAGCTCATGATTATTGGAAAAATAATTTAGATTTTGCATTAAGTGTTCTTCCGGATGATAGTTATTTTAATCATTACAAAAGTCAAGTTGTAAGGCTTGAAGCTGAAGATAAGCCAATATTAGATTTAGCAGAAGAGAGAAAACTTAATATCTTTATTCGGTCTATAGATGATAAAGCTCTTCAAAGAGCATTACCAGAGTATAAATTAGGTAGAGAGATGTTTATTAAGCTAAGAGAATTAAAAAATAATTTTTAGCTTGGCTCTTTTGTAGTTTCTTTAGATTTATTGCTGTCATCTTCTTTAAGTTCGATTTTTGTTTTACTTATTTCTCTAGTAAAGCCTCCATTTAAACCAATCCGTTGGAGTTTAATAATATCTGGTGCCATAGCTCTAGTACTATTATAAGGACCAATATACATTCTAATCCAATTTCCTACATGCTCAAATTTAGGTTCAAGACCAGCCTCTTTCATTTTCTTAACGTAGTAAGTAGTTTCATTCATATTTCTAAATGATGCTATTTGGTATACATAGGTGTAGTTATATTGGGCTCTTTGTGCTTGAGGTTTAGCATCTATCACTACACTTTCGTTTTTTAAATTATCGTAAAATGTAAAAACCATATCATTATTATCATTTTTTAGGTTGGTTTTTCGTTTGCTATCTACTTGCTCATTAGTATCTTTTTGTTTTTGTTGGACAGTAGTGTTAGTCTCAATTTGAGTTTCTTCTTGGTTTTTTTGTTTTTTGAGATGTTTGTTTATAATTTTAGAAGCAACAGCAATGCTTAGTAAACTAACAATAGCTAAAACAATAATTTTTTTTCTTCTCGTGTTGGACGTGATAGGTTTTTGTGTTTGCCCTAAAGAGTCCTTTGGTTTTTGGGGAATATTCAGTCTAGAGAGATCTTTCATAAGTTATAAAATTTTATTAAACTAACTTGGCGTTTAAGCTATTAATGTTATACTAAAAAAGATTATAATTAATAGTTGCATAAAAATATATAGAGTTTTTATATGAGTTTTAAGAAAAATGATACGTTTGTAGTTTGCGGGTTTAGTGATAATTGTCCAAAAGCATTTAGGGATAAAATAATAGCAATGGGCGTGATAGAAGGGCAGCAAATGAAAGTTATAAATAAATCAGTTCTAGGTGGACCTATAGCTTTTGAGACAAATTGTGGCATATTTTCGTTACGAAAAAAAGATTTAGAATTTTTAAAGTTGGAAAAACTAGGTTAACAAACCAAAAAGGAAAGGTATGAAGTTAAGGAAAATATTTTTATTAGCATCAGTTTGCATGGCAACGTTTAATACATCTAGTTTGTTTGCAACAGATATTAATAGTAGCACACAAATTCAGCAGTCTAGTAGTGAATATAAAATTATTGAAAAAATAGTAATGAGTAATCTAGATTCATTATTTCCATACCAAACTCAAATAACAGTTGGCAATATTAAGCGTGAAAGTGATGGCGAAATTATAATAGAGGATATATTAGTTATCAGTGGGGATAAGAACCCAAATCTCTCTATAAATGAAATAATAACAAAAAATTTAGATTTCGGGAAAAATGTAACTAAAGATGCTGTTATAAAGGTTAAGGGTCTTAGCATTACTAATTTAGCTACTTCAGTTGCTAATAGTAATGTAGTTAGTGCTCAGATAAATCCAAATAGTCTTGCAGATAATAAAGGTCTATTTAGTGTCATAATGAATAACCTTGGACAGAATATATATAATTTAGAATTGGATTATGATAGTAGTGATAAAACCTTAGATTTTAAACTTGATTCTACAAATAATAATAAGAAATTTTTCCAAAGTGAATTAGAGTTATATAATATTGATTTGTCAAATATAGTTGTAGATTCAGATTTTTTAGCTAGCTTAGAAGATGCTGCTCAACAAGCAAACTTAAAAGAGTTTGAATTTAATTTAGATTTATCAGAATTAATAAGAGAAGTTTCAGTCCAATATTTGGGTAAAAATTATGAGAAAAAGCCAACTTTTGAGGTTAAAGGAGCCTTAGGAGAGCGAAAAAACCAATTTAGCTTAAACATGAATGGTAAGCTAGGCTTAAGTGACTATGTGGACTCTAGTCTGGTTGTAGATGGTGTTAATCTGGCGGATACTAAATTAAAAGATTTTTTTACAGATTACGAGCACATCTTAAAGGATGCGTACATTTCATCAACAAAAGATGACACAAATATAATTTTTGAGTTTGATAGTAATTCATTTGACAAAAATTCACCTCTCCAAGCTATTTTTGAAATCATAGGGAGAAAAGATATCCATTTAAATATAAACTCTAAAAAGGATTATAGTACTGGCTCAGCATATAATTCAAGTTTAAATATAGTGAGTAAAGGTTTGGCTTCTTTAAATACTAACTATCAGGGAATAGTTGATGGCAAGCTTAATATACTATCATATATGGGTGCGTCTAGTTCTAAGGGTATGAATAGTCTTTATAAATGTAAGAACCAGCTATGTATTTCTAACTTAAATATTAATTTTGTTAATCATGGCTTATTAGAAATACTTGCTAGATATACTAATAAAGACCCTAACACTACACCTCAGCAAATTCTAGGTTCTTATGGCGCTTTATTACAGCTTATGGCAGCACAGCAGAAAGATGTATTTTTACAGAAAGTGTTATCATCTTTTGCTATATTTTTGCAAAATCCACAAAATATTAGTATACACGCTAAAGCAAATAAGCCACTAAATCAAAATTCATTACTAGAGATGTTAGTAGAGGATGCAGAAAATATCAGTAATAATAATTCGGTGAGAAATGGTAAGGTAAATTTAAATAATAACACTAATTTGAAAATTCTTGGTAATATTCAAAATTTGTTTAAGATTAGTTTTGATGTTAATAAGTAGATATAAGTAACATTTTCTTTTAATTAAGACCATATCAGTATTGACAATATTCCAAAATAAGGTAATATATGACTTTATAAAGCGGGAATAGCTCAGTGGTAGAGCACAACCTTGCCAAGGTTGGGGTCGCGAGTTCGAGCCTCGTTTCCCGCTCCACGCTTTTTGTATGTGTGGTCGAGTAGCAAAATGGTTATGCAGAGGCCTGCAAAGCCTTGGACGCCGGTTCGATTCCGGCCTCGACCTCCAAAACACATGCCCGGGTGGTGAAATTGGTAGACACAAGGGACTTAAAATCCCTCGGAGCTTAACCTCCGTGCCGGTTCGAGTCCGGCCCCGGGCACCATTTTATTGTTTCAATAAATTAAAATTAATTCCAATGTACTGATAGAAAGTAGTAGCTAATTATGATTGCTGGCAAGGCTCATGTTAAATAACTCACCTTACGCAAAAGATTGTAAATTTTAAAAAGATATTTAGAATACTGGACATAGGAAAAAATTCTGTTTTTTAAGAAATGGACAAGGATTTACTAGATATATACACAGATTATCTTATAAGCCAAACTAAGTATGCTACGGCTACAAAATTATCAGATATATTAGATCAAGAAGTATCACATGACAAAATAACAAGGTTTTTAAGTAAGTCAGATTTAACAAGCTTAGAATTTTGGAAATATATAAAGCCTTTGGTTAGAAAACATAACAGCGAATACGATGTTCTTTGTTTGGATGATACAATTGGTGAAAAGCCAAGTACAGATGAAAATGATATAGTCTGTTGGCATCACTCTCATGCTAAAGGTGTTCATGTAAAGGGTATTAATATAGTCTCATGTATGCTTAGTACATCAAACTTATCTATTCCTATAGACTATGAGATAGTGAAAAAGGATGAGCGATATTATGATGAAAAAGATAAACGCTATAAAAGAAGATCTAAAGTTACTAAAAACCAAATGTTTCAAAACATGATAAATCGAGCAGTTATTAATCATGTTAAGTTTAAATATATTTTGGCAGATAGCTGGTTTTGCTCTAAAGATAATATGAATTTTATACATCACACATTATCGAAGAAATTCATACTTGGTATGAAGTCAAATAGAGTTGTTGCCTTGAGTGATTATGCTAGAAAGAGTAAGGATTTTATTAAACTCTCTGAACTTGATATTGCTGATGGAGAATCTTTAAAGATATGGCTTAAAGATATGAATTTCCCTGTACTTTTAACAAAAAAGATTTTCATAAACGAGAACGGTACAAAAGGAATTTTATACCTTGTAACAAATGATTTAGAAATAGATTCTAATCAGTTATATCATGACTATCAAAAAAGATGGCAAATAGAGGTTTATCATAAATCAATTAAGCAAAATACTTCTTTATCAGCACCACCAACTAAAGTTGAGAAAACTCAAAGAAATCATATTTTTTGCTCATTAGTAGCTTTTTGTAAACTAGAAATGCTCAAGATAAAAACTTCACTAAACCACTTCGCTCTGAAATATAAGCTCTTGGTTAGATCTAATGCTATTGCTCTTAAGCAACTATATGAAATTAGAAATTCATAACTAAAATGCGTAAGGTGAGTAAATAAAAAATCATCTTTTCCAAGCTCTATAACTCTTAATAGAGCTGATACTTTGTTTGAGGCTAAATCCTCAACTTCAACAAGTGAGCTATACAACATGGCAGTTGTAGAGTCATTATTCACAATCAGAATGCGACGCACCATCGTTCTATAAACCCTAAAAATCCGATATTCTCAAACAGTCATACAATCATCTTGTAATTAATAATTATAGGGTGAAAACATTGAGTAGCAACAAAAATGGCTTAATAGGTTATGTCAAAGAAACGGTTGAGGGAGTTACTCCTACAAATCCGGAAATTAAAATACTTCAAGTAATTCCTGAAGGCACAACTATTAACAATGAACCAATAACTATAGAAAGTGAATTAAGAACATCTGGAAGACGTGCTAATGGTTCAGAGCAGGTAGGCCTAAATGTATCTTCTAATATTGAATCAGAATTAAAGTTTGGCTCGCATAAAGAGTTCATTGGGGCAGTATTATGTAATGACTGGGTCGAGCAAAATAGATCGGCTATAACAACTATCAGTGGAATAGATATTATTGTTACTGATAATACTGGCTTTGCTGTTGATGATGTTGTTGGTTGCAAAGGTTCAAAAGCTGTTATTACAGCTGTTGATGTTGACGGTGTAACAATCACAGTTGATACAGCTCTAGCTAATGCTGAGGTTGATTTAGATCTTGTCAAAGTTGGTGTACAAGCTGATGCTAGTGATGTGAATACTTTAGCTGATGGTATAGATAGTACATTGCTTGATTATACATCTTTGGGCTTAGCTAATGGTGTACATATTAAATTATCGGGCTTTGCTACAGAAGCTAATAATAATTATGTTAGGGTTAGAAATATAGCAACTAATAAGCTTACTCTTGATAATCTTCCTACTGGCTGGAATGCTGGAGAAACTGGAACTATTCAAATTC
The DNA here is from genome assembly GCF_000815225.1 of Allofrancisella guangzhouensis. GTDB lineage: Bacteria > Pseudomonadota > Gammaproteobacteria > Francisellales > Francisellaceae > Francisella > Francisella guangzhouensis. Next base: position 651,238 of record NZ_CP010427.1, read on the forward strand.
TATGGGGTGATTACGTTATTGATGGCGATATTAGAAAGTCTTATACGTTACACCAAAAAATAGATACTAACCCTATATCTTATGAATATAGCTCTGGACATAGCCTTAATACTATGAACTTAGCTTTAGATACAGCATCTAAAATTAATACTACATTTACAACTATAGGAAAGACCGCTGAAGAGTTTGTTACTTCTAAAAAATCAGGTCAAACAGAGGTAGCGTTATATAACTCTAACATTATGAATACATCTAGTAATATCGGGCGCTTATTCATTAATGGTTTAGAGCTTGGCGGTACTAACTATGTATCTTCTATGAATATCGAGGTTAACAATAATATAGAAGGCAAAGGAGCTATTGGCTACTACTACAATGTCCAAACATCTTTTGGCGATATGGCTATCACTGGCAATATCACAATGCTACTTAATGATATATCAATTGTTAATGCTATACGTAATGGGACCATTTTTGGTGTTTTAAGTGTATTTGCTAGAAATGGTCAAGCTCAAATATTTGATGTACCAGCTATTAAGCTTAATAGTGAAACCATCGGTAATGATGGCAATGATGTGACTATCTCTAGTGATTATTCAGCGTTACCACATGAATATATGCAACACATGGCAGTTTTTCAGGAAATAGAGGCTTACTAGTTTAGTTCTCTAGATTCTTCATATAGGCTATCTGTTTTGAAATATTCCTTATTTTCCAATTGTTTAAAGAAGTTTTTCAGGTATGGTTTAACGTCAAATTTTTTTTTATTATTCTCAAATGTTAATAGGATTGTGTAATCTTCTAAAGGCTTCACATCTATTACTTTATGCATGGTAAAAAATCAACTTAATATGTCCTTAATTGCTGGTAATAGATCGTTATTTTCTTCTATCCTTAGCATTCTAATGTCTTTTACGCATGCAGAGAACCAGGGGAATTTAATAGCCATTCTTTGTACTACAGTAACACAAGTAACAGCATTTATATTATCATTTCCAAAATATGTACTTCCTTGTTGCCACGTGAAATTATTAGCCTCTAAAAACCTTCTGACCTCACTATAAGCATTGTTGTACTTATCCTGCGAATATTGTTGATTTAGACAGTTCGTGTCTATATCAAAAGTTATTGCATACATTTTTAATTGCTCCTCTTTGTTATCAGAATTATACCATAAATCCGAGGTTTAAAAACAGTCATATTATTACTCTATGTTATTAGGAGCCATAGAATATAAAAATGCTAGGATGAGGCTTCCATTCTAGCACCAATTTAGGAGCAATAATAATGAATAAAATATTTAACCTTAAGGTAGATAAAGAGCAATCAAAAGGCAAATGGTTTGACTTCTATGTAGACGATATTTACATGGGTCAAGTCAAGATATCATGTGCTAAGAAAAACAAAGAGTTTGCTAAAGAGATATTAGAACTTAATACAAAGTATTCTGGCGACATCAAAGCTGGTAGAAACGAAGATGTTTTATTAGAATCTCTATACTCTGCTTATACTAAAGAGGTGTTCTTAAGTGTTAAAGATTCTCATGGTGTGGAACATAATTTATCTGTAGAAGATAAAATCAAGATGCTTAAAGATGAGGATACTGGTGCAGAACTGTTTAGCTTTATCCAAGATAAGTCAGCTAAGATATCTAACTTTTTAGAAGAGAAGAAAGAGGAGATAGTAAAAAAGTAACTAAATTTATAACCTTTCAACTCAAGAATGGCTATAAAAATAAAAATCTTCAAAAATTTATAGATATAGCAAGAAGTGTTGGAGATTATGAGACTGTATATAGACTTACACAACAGTTAGAAAATGACTCATTAGAACAAGAATACTTATTTTATGTTGTGGCTTTTAATGATCTTTCTAGATGTAGAAACATTGGAGAATATCCTCAGTCTATAAGTTACTTTGATTGTGTTAATTATGCTAAGCGTTTTAATATAAGTGATGAAGAGTTTTTTATAGAAGTTATACAGAATATAGATGATAAGTTTTTAAGTGAAATATCTAATATGAGGGAGGCCGAAATAAAAAAAGCAAATGGCAAAAAACATTAATTTTAAACAGCTCGCTAAAGAGTTGGATAAATTATCTAAGTCAATTGATGTGTCAACGAAAGATATGATGAATACTTATGCACTATCTTTACAAAAAGATATTATAGAAAGATCTCCAGTGGATAAAGGATTGTATCGCGGCAGTCATATGATAACTATTGGATACCCAAGCAATTATTATAGCGTTGACCAAAAAGATAATATATCTCAAAGTGTCGTATCATTAAGTAACAGAAAAACCAAAGATTCCATATATATACAGACTAATCTACCTTACTCGGTAAAAATAGAAAAAGGCTACTCGAAACAGGCACCAGATGGTGTTTATAGTCAGGCTTTAGAAGAAGTAAAACCACCAAAATTCAAACTCAAAAAATAGTCAAAATCCGAACTTAACTGGTAGACATATACTTTCAAATAAAATCTATTCTATTGCCTATGTCTCAAAATTTTAATGTAGCTATCAAGATTACGGAAACTGGTGCTGAATTAGCTGGTAAATCTATTCGCAATATGAGCATTAGAGTTACTCAAGCTACTAAAGCTATGGCTGGACTTACTGCGGCATTAGGTGCTGTTGCTGGTGGTGCAGCAAAAATTGTTGGAGATTTCGCAAAAACAGCCGATTCATTAGCTAAGACTTCAAGAGCGACTGGTGTTAGTGTTGAGTCACTTCAAAAATGGGAATATGTTGCTGGACAGTCTGGCGTTGCTGCTGATAGTATGCAGAACGCAATCAAGCAATTTGCTTCAAGTATGGGACAGGCTGAGCGTGGCATGGGTAGAGCTTTGCCTTTGCTTGATAAACTTGGTATTCAATTCAGGGATGTTAACGGAAATATCAGAGATACAGAAGCATTAATGTACGACGTTGTTAGTGCGTCAGAAAATCTTTCTAAAGTTGAGCAGTTAGATATTGCAAGACAATTATTCCAAAATGCAGACTTTGCAGTTGTATTACAAAATAGCGTTGATGATATTAAGAACCTTGGCAATAACATGAGTGACCTAGGTTTAATAACCTCAAAGAATGCGGCAGATTCAGAAGTCTATATTGATTCTATGGACAACCTCAAACGATCTTTTGCAGGAGTTGGGTTTGAAATTTCTACCTCCCTAATACCTCTACTCTTGGATATTATTAAGTCCACTACTGATTGGATCAAGACTAATAAAGAATGGATATCACAGAATATATCAGGAATTATAGAGGGTATAGTTGGCGCTTTTCAAGTACTTGTAAGTATTATTAAAGATGTTTTTGGTGCATTTGGCGACTTAACTGATGCTCTAAACATAACGGGTAATACTGGTCTATCTGTTGGAGAAATTATAGGTAATACATTCAAGAATATTGCCATAATAATTAGAACTGTTATAGAAGCAATTAAAGTTGCATTTAAGTCAGGAATTTTATTTATAATCCATATATTTGAGTCTTTATGGAATAAAATACAGATTATAAGTGTATATATTGAAAATGTTTTTAAAAATCCAATTAAAACAATACTATCATTATTCAATCACTTGCTAGTTGGAATACTTGGTATCTTCAGTAAGATAGCGAATGTAATTGCACGCATAACTGGCTCAGAAACATTCAAAGGGATACAACAAGGTATAGATAACCTTCAATCAAGTATAGCCGCCAGTATTGATTTTGGTAATGATGCTGCTAATGAAAGAATAAAACAATTATCACGTGAGGGAGCTGCTTTAGAAAAGGCTTACCTTGATTCTCAAAAAGAAATAATAATTAGCTCAGCCGAAAATATCGTAGAAACCACTTATAAATTATATGGTACTGATGAAGCTAAAAAACAACTTAATGAAGTATCTAGCGCGGCTAATGCAACAAATATAGCTGTTCAGAATGTTGCTAATGTTCAATTTAATGAAGTTAATTTCTTAAAATCTCTAGGATTAGAAGATAATAAGATAAAAGATATTATTACTAACTTAAATACTCTTAGGGGTGCACAAGATAAATTATCAAAAGAAACATCTAATTTAGCATCTGCACAACTTGGGTTACAACTCTTAGATTCTATAGGTATTACAGATGCCACCACATTATTATCAGCAACTGAACAGTTAGCATTACAACGTGAAGAATTAGAAAGATTAAAACAAGTTGCAGAGGCTACAGGTGTACCATTGGAGAAGTTACAAGAGCAACTAACTAAAACAGGACAGTCACAAGATACACTATCAGCAAGCATTAAGAACTTTGATTTTTCAGCGCTTCAAGCTATTACATTTAGTGATTTATTAGCAGATAGCATTAACGCCATGGGTAATAATATAGCTAATACTATAAGTGATGTTATAGCTGGGAATAAGTCATTAGCTGATGGTTTCCGTGATATGACAGCTAAGATATTGACTGACATATCAGCACTAATAATTAAGATGCTAGTGTTTAAGGCTATTATGTCCAGCTTACAGGGCTTAGGTTTTGGTACTGGTGGTGGGTTATTAGGCGGATTGTTTGGTTTTTCTGACGGTGGATTAGTTGGTTCGAGTGGTGCTAGAGTAGGTTTTGCAGATGGTGGATACACTGGTGATGGTGGCAAGTACGATGTTGCAGGTATAGTTCATAAAGGTGAATACGTTGTACCCAAAAATCTAGTGGCTCCAAACATTGATGTTATCAGAGGGTTGGAAGCTCAAAGACTAGGGCGTAGAGGTTTTGCAACAGGTGGTCCAGTAGCAACAAGCATACAATCATCAAAAATAGTACAACCAACTGCTCAAGCTAACAACAATCAACAATCAAACATGAAGATAATTGTTGTGATGGATAGAGATCAGTTAGCTGAAGAATTAGCGAATTCACAAGGTTTCGAGACACGCATAGTCAATATAGCTAGAAGAAATAAGCAGGAGATTAATTCTTAGAAAGAAACCTTTCTTATGTCTCTATAGAAATTTTCATGTGAGCCAATTTTTAATAATGTTAATGTAATAGTTTCGTCATTATAGTTATAGCCAAGCAGTATAAGCTGATTATTTATTTTGAACTTGTACACTCTTAAAAAGTCTAAATCTCCTTTCTTTTGTTCTCCTATACTGGGATTGCTAGCGATAAGTTTTACAGCGTTATCTACTTCTTTTTTATCTTTGATAGATAGTTTTTTTATATATTTTTTGAACGTATTGGTTTGTTTAATTTTCAAACTCATAATCTTCTACCAGTCCATTATCCATCTCAGCTTTTGCTACTAAACTTCCAATAACAAAATCATAAGGCAGGTCCGGGTTTTCTTCTACAATTCTACCAATCATAGCCCAATGTTCTATTTGGCTTGCACAAGATCGGTGCATAACCTTAGCTATTGTTTTTGCTTTAATTACTAAATCATCTGATAATCTAACTGACAAAGCCATATTTTTAGCCCTTATTAAATGTTAATGAGTTGATTATACATCATTTTGCGATTAATTGCGATTTTTAATATATAAAAATCCAAAACTTTAGATTTATTTTATAATTTATCTAGGTTTTATTCTAATTCTATTCTTAATGTATTGGCGTGTTGAAATCTAAAGCTGACAGTTGCAAATTTTGTTAAAATATGTGTAGTAAAAAGTTACGTGAAATTTATTTAGCTATAAATCAAATAGAAATGATAAGTCTTAATGATTTAGTAGCGAGGAATCATACCTATCGTAAGTTTGTATCTACTTGGAATTTTAGTAATGTTGCTAAGAAATTAAAGAGATTTGAAAAGGATAAATTCTTCTAGGAGAGAAATTTGTATTTTAAAAAAATAATTTAGCCTTGTTCCCTATATTGTTTTAATAGAGTGTTAGAGTCAGTACTATTTTTCTGAGAAGAAGAGTTTTCCTCTTGAGTATTTTGTATATTGGATTGCATTAGTTGTAAATTTTTTGCGTAAATCCCAGTAAAAGACAAGGATGCTAATAACACAAAGCCTATAATTTTTTTCATAGTTTATTCCTTTTATTTCCGTTTTTTCCATTATACCCCTAATCCTAGATATGTTCAATATAATTTTTTGAATTTTGCTAGTTATGGTGAAACTATATTTAATTTAGTGTCTAAAAAGAAAACTAGATTACAACATTGTCATTGTTATAATGTTTATGTGATTAAAAAAAAGGTTAAATAGTATAAAATGTTAGCCAACGAACTTCTAAATACGAATATTTGAATTAGTTATGACACCAAGTACATTTTTTTATATAGATTATAATAATCTAGCATTTGCTGAGTTAAAATCAGCTATAGATAAGCTTGCTGATTATCTTAGTCAACAAAGTTATTTGTATCACACATTAGATAAGCCAATAATAACAGATAGTGATTACGATAAACTTTACCAGCTTTTGCAAAACTTAGTTACTAAACACCCTGAATTAACTCCAGTAAATTCGGTTTTAGACAGGGTAGGAGGAAAAGTTTTAGAAGGTTTTGAAACCGTTAAGCATAAGAAAAAAATGCTTTCTTTAGCTAATGTGTTTAGCTTAACAGAACTAAAAAACTTTTATGAAAAATTAGAGTATCCTGATCTCGAAATAGAGTGCGAACCAAAAATGGATGGGTTAGCAATAAGTATTTTTTATAAGAATGGTAAATTTGATTATGCTGTAACTAGAGGTGATGGAATCCAGGGCGAAAAAGTTTCAGAAAACGTTAAAACTATTCGTAATGTGCCTTTGCAATTAAATACTAATAATCCGCCTAAGGAATTAGAAGTAAGAGGAGAAATTATTTTAGATAAAGCTAGTTTTTTAGCGCTTAATAACTACATGCAGGAACAAGGTCAGAAAACCTTTGCAAATCCTCGTAATGCAGCTGCTGGAAGTATACGGATGCTAGATTCTAAAATCGTAGCTAAACGCCCATTGAAACTATATTGCTATGGGATAGGATATTATTCTAAAGATTTTGAACATCATCAAACTCAATTTCAGCTTATGAATTATCTTAAAAGCTTAGGCTTCACAATAAGTAATCATATGAGTTTAGCTGCTGACTTTAATGATATTGAAAAGTATTATCAGCAAATGAGCCACCATAGAGCAGATTTAGACTATGACATAGACGGTTTAGTTTTTAAAGTTAATGATATTAAACTCCAAGACGCTATTGGTTATGTTTCAAGAGCTCCAAAGTGGGCTGTGGCTTATAAGTTCCCTGCAGAAGAGGTAGAGTCAGAAGTTATAAATATTGAATTTCAAGTAGGTAGAACCGGCGCTATTACTCCTGTAGCTAGACTTAAACCTGTTGCAGTTGGCGGGGTTATAGTTTCTAATGCTACTTTACATAATATTCACGAGATCAAACGAAAAGATATTCATGTAGGAGATAGAGTAATTGTACGCAGAGCTGGAGACGTAATACCAGAGGTTGTTAGAAGTTTACCAGAATATCGTAAAATGTCAGCTAAGCTTATAGAGATACCAAGTAATTGCCCAATTTGTAATTCAACTATTGAAAATACTAATGATCAAGTAATATATCGTTGTACAGGGGGTTGGCATTGTCAGGCGCAAACTGCTGAACGTTTAAAACATTTTGTTTCTCGTAAGGCTATGGACATTGATAAAGTTGGAGCTAAGCTTATTGAACAACTGGTTAGGGATAATTTAATTAAATATCCAGCAGATATCTATAAGCTTACTTTTGAGAAGTTAGCTAACCTTGAGAGAATGGGAGTAAAGTCATCGCAGAATGTTTTACACTCAATTGCTAATAGTAAAAAACCTAGTTTAGCTAGATTTATCTTTTCTATTGGGATTAAAGACATTGGAGAAGTTTCGTCAGAAGCGCTAGCAAATTATTTTGCTAGTTTAGAGAAGTTTCGTCAAGCTAGGTTTGATGAGCTAATATCTATAAACGATATTGGTGAAATTATGGCTAATAATGTAATTTCTTTCTGGCAAGATTCTTTGAATATCAAAATAGTCGAAGACTTACTAAACGTTGGTATAGAAATATCTAACCCAAAAAGGTTACAGAAGATTACAAATAGTAATTTTGACAATAAAACTGTAGTTATCACTGGCACGTTTGAAAATTATAGTCGTATAGAATTATCTCAGCTACTAAAATCTATGGGGGCTAAAGTTACATCTAGTGTATCTAAAAAAACAGATATGGTTATCTCTGGTGAGAATGCAGGTAGTAAGTTTACCAAGGCCCAAGAGTTGGGTGTGGATATAGTCACAGAAAATAAGTTAAAAGGTTTATTAAATTGAGCAGTAGTCATCAGCGTTTAAAAAAAGGAGATGTATTGTTTATAGTAGATAGTGCTGAAAAGAATATTTCTAACTTATCTATTGGCTACGAAAACTATAGTTACTACCATTGTAGCTTGTATATTGGTAATAATGAAATTATAGAATCAATAAAGGGTGATGGGGTCATAACTGCTGATTTGAGTAAATACTCTAATAATAAGATATTAACTGGACGTACATCTCAAAATGATGATTTCCTTAATGAGGTTATCAAGTATGCCCAGGATCTAATTGGTTGTCAGTACAATGATTTGTTCTTGCCTAAACAGCCAGGAAAGTTTTATTGTTCCGAGCTTATCCATGAAATATTTAAGTATGTAAATAAAGAAACCTTTTTTAAACAGCATCGGCTTAATTATATATCACCAAATGATTTTTCGGTTTCACAATATTGGCTAGATTTTTATAGTCAGTATGGTCTTAAAGTGCCACAAGGTCAAATTGGGTCTCATCCTAATAATTTGTCTTTGGATGAAAAATTTAGGTATAGGTTTTGGTTTTAAATGGAGATTGATTTTAGCGTTTATTGTTAGAATTATATTTAAATATGGAGTGTTATACATAAATTTTTTTGTCAACTAGACATTTGATACAGTAGCCTTGAAGGCTACTGTATAGTATTTATTTATATTTTCTATATCAAAATTATTACCGTTTAACAATTTATAATAAATATTTTTAGTTAAGGGACGGTGGCTTTTATATAAAATTTCAAGGATTTTATTGTTATTTTTCTGAAGCACCGGTTCAAGTAGGTTAATATAAGCAAAAGATGGTTCTTTTAGGAAGTTGAGTGCTTGAGTTAAATAATGAGATAATTCATCTTCGATACTTTCTACTTCAAACCAAGCAATTTTAAAAGAATCTATTTCCTTCTTATCATTGATGTAAAAATATTCTCCAGTTATTTGCTTACTATAAACATGGCTGTATAGTATACATTCTAGATAAAGTTGTAGTTTATCTTTTGGTTTTAAATTCGAAATTTTGTATAGAACTAAAGTGTTGTCACTAGATAATTTAATACTAGAGTATATTTTTATATTTTGTATGTTTGTTTCTAAAGTTAAGTCTTGTAGATTTAAGCAATTAATTTTGTCATAAAAGTTTTTTACCAAATTTAAATTTTGGTGCAATAATTCATTTGTAAGTGGTGACTGAGGTAATTTACCACATAATGTAAGATGCTTGATAGTTAAATCAATATCTTTGCAATTTTCATAACAGCATAAAAGAGATTCTTTTATTCTATAAATTTGTAAACCATCTATTTCGAAAGGCTCTGTGTCTGAGAGTCCAGGTTCATTTTCCTCTAGGGTTAAGCCTAGAGTATATTGTGAGTAAGATTTAAAAGGGTCATCAAAAATATTAATAATTTCTTGTATACTAAATTTAGATGGTAATTCTATATTTGCATTTTTTTGAGAATTAAAACTTTTTTTCTCTGCTTTTATAAGACTTAACCATTTATCATCATAGCTTTGGTAACCTCTAGTATAGCATTTAGGGCTAAATGGATGAAGAGGATATTTTTTGAGGTTATTCCAACTATAGTAACTTTCTAAATAATTCAAGAATTCTTTGATTATAAGGCTTGGTTCTTGTTCAGAGTTATTTTTATAGCTATTTCCTTGAAAGCTTAAGTATAAAACAGACCTGGCAGAAATTATTGTTTCTAAAAAAAGATATTTATCATCATCTCGTTTGGTTCTATCACCTTTTTGAGTAGGAAAATAGTTTGTTAGATCAAAGCTAATTTTTGTATCTTTACGAGGATAGGTTGTACTATTAAGCCCAAGCATAGCTACTACTTTAAATGGTATGCTTCGCATTGGAGTCATTGAGCAGAAGGTGACTTTACCACGTAAAAAGTGGTTATTTACAATAGGTTCAGAAAGGGCAGTAGTTAAGATACTCCTAATAACAGCTAGTTCAATTAACTCTGTAAAATCAGCTTGGTTAGTTTGTTGTACAATTTTGGCAATATTTTGTTTGATGATATTTGTTATATACTCATCAGAGTCATCTATATTAAATAAAGTATCAAGTACCTTTAATAAAAAATCTTGCCAGTCACAAGCTGTACGCTTTTGTTTAAGTTCTTCAGAAAATAGTTGTAAAAGTTCAATAAGTTCATATAATTTTCCAAGCTCTTGAATCTCATTTGTTTGAATATTTGGTAGAGTTAGAAATGAATCTTCTATAATCATAGGCTCATCATCTAAGCAAAAACCTAACAATAGCCGTTTAAGTCCCCAATTCCAGCTAAATGTTTGATTATTTAAGCCTCTATGTATACAGGCTTCAGTTAACCAGTATTTAATAGTTTCAAGTTGGTCAAAAGTGATATCAAATTTTCGTTGTAAAGCTGGTACAGATAAATAGTCAATAATTTTAGTAATTTCAAAATTGCTATCAGGAAGCTTAAGAATTTCGATGAAACTAGCTGCTAAACTTTCTGAATCTATAATAGTTCTATCAGCTATTGAACAAGGTAGTCTGTTAACAGAATCACTTGAGGTTTTGGTGAAAACTGACTCTATATAAGGAGCATAATCTTCAATATTTGGACACATTACTAAAATATCCTGTGGCTGTATGGCAGAGTCTTGTTCAAAAAGCTCTAGAAGGTTATCATGTAATACTTGTACCTCCCTTAAGGGGCTATGACAAGAGTTTATTATTATGGACTTGTCAATATTAATTGTATATTTTTCAGTATTTAGTTCTAGTATATTTCTTTGAATACTTGTTAGCAGAGAATTATTTTTAGAAGGAGTTATTTTTACATCTTCACAGAAATTTTCAAAACTAGTAAATTCTTGCTGATCCTGTTCTAAGAGCTGACTAAAAAAATCTTTTCCTTGTTGACCAAAACTAGCTAATAAAGGCTGTATTGTGAAATCTTCTTCGATATTAAGCCAACTAGCTATTTTAGCTTTTTTTAAGTCGTACCAATATTCACTACAAGGGTTTAAGTATAAAAGGTGTACCCTTGTGTGTTTTGCTATTTCTAATAAAAACTCTAAATTATTAGGTGAAATTGTGCTAACTCCAAAAATGTAAATATTTTTAGGTAAAGCTTCAGAGTTAAGTTTCTTTAAGGCTTGTTTTTGTATTTGGGTAGGAGTTTTAGAATTTTCATTTGTAAGAAGTTGCCAAAGTTTAGCTTGCCATATTTCATCATCAGAAGGTGAGTTGCTAATAAACTGAAGATTTTGCCATTTTTCTAACCAAGCAGGGCGATATTTCATATATTTGCTAAAAACATTAGCTATTTGTGAGCTTAGTTGGTATTTTCTTTGGCTACTATCTTTGTAGTAGTTTTTTAGTTTATCAGCACCAATGTTGTCTAGTAATTTGAATATACGCCAGCTAAGAACTTCTTTAGAATAAGCTTTTTTATGAGATTGATCGTTAGTTATTTCATAACAAGTGTTAACTATAAAACTATTTATCATATCAAACTTGGTGTTCATGCAAATACTATTTTGCTTAGCAAGCTCCATGCTTAGCCAATGTTGCATGCCCCGACTGCCAACTAGTATATAAATTGGATCAAAAACTTCTTTTTTATTAAACTTTAATAATCTAGAAAATATTTTTACTAGGTATTCAAGTTTGTTAGAAGGGTAGGTATACAAAGCCATAATACATTTTGTCAAAAAAGAAACTACTTAAGATATTAACAAAAGCTGGTTTGTCTATAAACTATTAATAGATAAAAAAGGCAGTGCAATTATATTAAAAAAGCCTTCCAAATGTGAAAAACTATTGTTTAGAGATAACATAAATAAAGCTAGTTGCAAATTAGAATTTCTAAATGTGTCTATCAAAAGTAAATTTATACGGAGAAATAAAATAATGAATTTTAAACAGTATATTGAAGCGTATCTTGAATTTAATAAAAAATTGAACGAACTATTAGATAAAGAAAATAAATTATGTGAACCCATAAGATCTTTCAAGAAGGACTTTTTATTAACTTTTTACGTTAAGAAAAGTATTATTGCTGGTATCACAAATATGGAGATAATATTTTCAACGGAGGAAAGTTTAAAGATAAAAGCTATCAAAATTTTGACAGAATACCTTGAATTTACAAAACAAGTGGAATTTGAATCTAAATATTTAATCTCTATTCCTAAAGGAGTGGATACGCTATCTCAAAGGAAAAGAGATGCTTGTACTTTTATTGTTAAAAATGTAAATAATCTCGTTAAGCTATCAATAGCTAGTATAGAGCAACAACCACTCAACTCTAACGAATATAGCACGATTCTCTTTCAAAGCCACCTAAGGAATATTAAAAAAACATTAAAAAATAAAAGTTTAATCGCTGCTTCAGTGGCAATTAACACGCTCCAGGAAAAATTTATCCAACATGCATCAATAACAAAAGTATCAAAACTAACAATGAAAGAAGCTAGTCAATACGCCTCTATTAATAAATCAAATAGAATGTTGTGTAGTAATAGTGCTGTTTGTGCTGCTCTGGAAACAAACGGTATACTTTTAAACCGTAACGATAAAAAAATAGCATCTTTCGGTTACTTAAGAAGTGAAATTCTAACCTCTACCTTTTTAGAAAAATGGTTTACTATACAAGAGGTAGCATTAGATTCAAGACTATCTACCACTGAGAATGCAATCTTAGCAATCACAAGTGGGAAGTTTAATGGTGGGGTTTTTGTAAGAACTACTATGAAAGAAGGTCCTGGTCATAGCGAATATGTAATGTCCGATCAAAATGGTAAATTTTGGAGATCAGATGCTAATATTGGAATAGGTTACGATGGTAATATTAATCATAGTTACAGGTGGCGCAAATTATATACAGGAAATGATAAGCATGTTTTATATTATGAAAACCTTAATGATGGGCAATGTGAGAGTATTACTATTTGGGGGTTGACTAGAAAAGAAAATATAACTTGTGAAGCTAATTTAAACCTTAATAAAGCTAAATCAATTGCTCAGCTTGATAATAAAATTTTCAATTTTAATTTACCAAAGGTTAAACAAGTGTGTTTAGCACATATCCAAGAATATCTTGATATAAAAACTTTATCATGGAGATCTTATAAAGATAGAGCTAATTCGATATTAAATAGTATTCAACAACAAGCTTCTATACAAGATGTGATAAAGATTATAGATAATGAAATTGACGTCGTTCGGAATTCAGGAAGTGTTAGATATTTGAATAAATTAGTTGATGCTAAGCTATATTTATCGAATGTGTTAATGGAAAATCTTTAGTTGTGAGATCCATAGATATCCATATTTTATATTTTACTGTATCTAATTAATAAAAGATTTGAGTCAGCGAAGGGGATGACTACTTATTACTATCACTTTCACGTTAATGGTAATTTGGTTGAGTAATACCCCTAAAAATAATGACATTTAGAAGTATACAAAAATATACTAATAAATGAGCTTGTAACACCAGCTGGAAATAACTATACTAAATATCATTCTATTAATTGACATATTTATAAAGAAAGGTGTTTAATAGGAAGCTTTTGAAGCTTGGATATTTATTAGGAGGATATTTTCTAGGTTTGATAAAATTTGTAGGGCGTTTCTAGGCGTTATCACTCTTGATAATACCTTATGGTTGGAATAAAGTTTTGACTGTCGAATCTAATTGGTTAATACTTTAAATACTAAATAATAGGATAATCTAAATGGTCACTTTAAATGATGTTATATATGATAGTGTCGGTAACTTTTGTTTCCTTATGTTTGCATTTTTACTTTATAGAAAAAATAGGTTTGCTTGGTTAGCAATCATTCTAACCTTGGTAATCAAACTTTTTTTGTATGGCAAATATAGTATGTTTCTTTCTTTTACATATTTGTCTATGCAGCTATGTGTAGCTGTTTTAGCAGCAATAGTCTGGATGTTAGAGCCAAATTATATAAAGTTACAAGGAAACAGGCTGTTTTCAGCTTTATTAACTAGTGTGATTATGATTATGATATGGATTTGGTTAGTTTATGCTTTTATAAATCCGGCTATTTTGTCATATGAGTTTTTATTTGGATTCGAGTATTTTTGTTATATGTTATTTGTTTTGGGTGGAGCTTTACTAGTATATAGAATCCCTCAAGGACTAATAATTATTGCAGTAGTTTTTATAAGTTATGCTCTATATTATGCAAATTCGGCAATAGTAGCTGCAAAAGCTCCTCCTCAATATAAAGATTTTATTCTTTACTACTGGTTATCAGCAGTATTTTTATTCATTGCAGGGATCTTATTAGTTAGTGTTTATACACGTATAAGGAGAAGTATCTAGAGCATCATAAGCTATAAACATCAAAACGATTAGTCTTTCCTTTTAGTTGGGAAGTTGGCTTTTTATCAGATAAAAAAACACCGTTAATGGGTCTTTTAACAATAATTTTTTTAGCTTTTGCACTAGAGTAAGCATTATCAAAAAGTAACTTATTGTTATCTTCATTATTTTGCAATAGTTCATGGAGAGATTGCATATCTGATTTTACCTTGGCGCTTTTTTTGCGTGGTGGAAACATAGGGTCTATATAGATACAATCGAAAAACTCTTGGGTATTTAAGATATAATCGCAGCTGTCATTATTAATTAATTTGATATTTTTTGTAATAGCTTCTAAATTTGATATGTCTTTTGCTCTTTTTATAGCATCGCTAAGTAGTAAAAAAATATAAGGGTCTTTTTCAATAGCTGTAACTCTATGTCCTCTAGCAGCAAGCGTGAAAGAGTCCCTACCAAGACCAGCTGTTGTATCAAGTATATATAATTTAGATTTATTTCTACCTTCTATAGCCTGTACTACACTACATTTTTTAGTTTGAGGATCTATTCTGTTCCACATATCATTGTTGTTAAAGTCTATATAAAGTTTTTTATTGTTATTATTCAACTTTAAAAAATTATTTTCATAGAAAAGATATTTGTCCTTTTTGCAAATTGAAAAATTAAGCGGTAAACCTAAATCTCTTATTTTATCAATCGTGCTGTTATCAAAAATATTGATACTAATCATAAAGTTACTTTTTCTTAGCTCTTGGGTGAGCTTTGTCAAAAACGCTAGCTAGTTGTTGAAAGTTAAGGTGAGTATAAATTTGAGTACTAGAAATATCAACATGTCCTAATAGATCTTTTACAGCAAGTAAATCTTTTGAAGAGTCAAGAACGTGACTTGCAAAAGAGTGTCTAAGCATATGAGGATGTATGTGTCGAGTAGCATATTTTTGAGCAAATAGTTCTAGACGTTTTTGAATAGACCTATTTGTAAGTTGTCTGCCATCACGAGAAATAAATAGGTGTTCAGTTTGTGGTTTGCATTTTTCGCGAACGTTTAGCCATCTTTTTAGACTCTTAATTGTTTTTTCACCAAAATATACTATACGTTGTTTATTACCCTTACCTGTTACACGCACACTACATTGAGATATACTTATATCTTTTAGCTGTATAGCTGAAAGTTCACTAAGTCTGATTCCACAACTGTAAAGTAAATCAAAACTAGCTATATCACGAGTTTCAATACCACTACAGGGGGTGATATCAAGTAAATATGATAACTCATTTATACTTAAAGCTTTTGGTAGTCTTTTAGAACTTTTCGGAGCTTTAATATTACTTGCAGGGTTTGTATTAACTATCTCACTATTGACTAAAAAATTAAAAAAACTTCTTGTTGAGCTGAGTTTTCTTTGTAGTGTTTTTGGAGAGGCTCCTTGGGAGTGCAATTTTTTTATCCACCCAAGTATATCTTGAGTAATTAACTTAGTAATATCAGTATCACCAATAAAGTTACCTAATTGCAATAAATCTCTTTTGTAGTTACTAATAGTTTCTTTAGAATAGCTTTTGTGATATAGGATATTATCAAGAAAATTATTTATAAGGGTAAGGTTTAGGCTAAGCAACATCTTAAACTATAACACATAATACAACAATTATACCACTCAATATAGATACTATCCATAAGCTTTTATAACTAGAAATCTTATAGTTAAACTTTTCTCCTAGATTATTTATTTTAAATGCCATCAAAGCAGGCATAATCATAAGTAATATAGCTATAGAAAGTCCAACACAGGTCATAGCGTATATAAAGATATTCGGATTAAGTTGATTTATAATCAAAGGTATACCGAAAGTCAATATTGTTGCTATGGTGTAGCTTATAGCTTTTTTGGTTTTATATAGTTTATAAGTATCTATATTAAAGTGAAACAGTGATAGGTTAACACTTAAGAAAGAAGTCATAATTGCAACATAAGTAAAGATATGTAAAACAATGTCTGTAACGGGGGTTCTGATCTTATGCCCTAAAGTTGTCAATATATCACCAATGTTAGCTTGTGTAACTGGTACATGGCTAAATATAGAAGTCATAAAGCTTATAGGTCCATGCAAAGGAAGAACCCCTAATATAGTAACCACCCAAATTATATAAAGAACTAAAGGGATTATACTTCCTATAATAATTACCTTCTTCATATCTCTAGTATCTTTAGCTAGATAGTCAGAAAGAGCAGGCACAATAATATGTGATGTAAATGATGTTGTAAAAACAGGTATTGCGATTATGAGAGATATGCCAAGATCAACAGGCGATTCAAGTAAGTTTGGTAACTGTATGTATTGATTGAAAACTACACATAGTATGACTAAAACTAGTATCTTTAGAATTATAAAAAACCTATTGGCATAATCTACAAAACGGGTTCCTAAAACAACTATGCTACCAAATATGATTACAAAAATTAAAGCTGATAGTTTTTGGTCTAGCATGGGGAAGGTAGTTGATAATGAGGAGGCAGCAGCAGATATATATGCTGTGCTGATAAAATACATGAGTATTAAAAATGCTATACTTGCTACTATACCACCAGTTCTACCGAGATATCTTTGAGCTATAGTTTTAAAGCTACTTCCATATGGCATAGAGCAAGAAATATCAGAAATTACTACGGCTGTGTAGGTCATGATACTCCAAATAATAATAATTAATATCGACCCTATGACAAACCCAAGTTTAGCTGTAATTATTGGTAAAGCTAATATTCCTCCACCTATCATGGTGCCAACTATTATCATTATCGAACCTAATATTTTAATTAGGCTATTCTGTGAATTATCCATTTGTTACTCTTTTTTAGTTTCAGTTTTGGTTTTAGTGTTCAGGTTGTTGAGATTTCTTTTGTAGGTAAATTGCATCAAAATTTATTGGAACTAGATTAAGTGGTAGAAAACCACCTTTTATGATAGATGAGTCGATAATCCGTTTGGCATAAGGAAACAAAGTGTTAGCACAGTAGGTGTTAAGTACAGAATCTATTTGCTCATCAGGCATATTTGTAATTGTAAAAAGTCCAGATTGAGTAACTTCTACAATATATACGTTGTTGTTGTTATTTTTTGTAGTTATTGTGATTGTTAGGTCTAGTTCAAAATTTTCAGTATTTATCTTTTTTGTATTTATATCAATATTAAAATCTGAGGTTGGATCCCATTGTTCTTTAAAATTTGCAGGGGAGTTGATAGTTTCAAATGACACATCTTTTGTGTATACCTTTTGAATTAAAAAAGAAGGTTGACTTTTATCATTTTGCATATTTTTCACCTAAAGTAGTATAAATGTAGATTTAAGAAATTATAGCAAATTAGAATTATTTGTATAACTAATTACTATTAATTTAGTTAACTTTTATGAAAATTCTTTCGTCCTTAACGTTATTATTGAGAATAAAGAACATAATTTATCATTTTGTAGTAATCAAATTGATCGTTGAATACCTGAAAGGGTTATAGAGAATTTTTTAACTCAAATAAAAAATTTAAAGCTTCTAGTGGGGTGACATTAATAATGTCAAAATTAGCCAATCTTGCTCGTAACAAATTCTCTTGAGGTAAAATCAAATCTAGAGCAGTTTGTTGAGGCTGTTGAGAATCAACTAAAGAGGCTTTATTTTCTAGTTTTTGAAGATTCTTAGCTGCTGATTCTAAAACATCTATCGGAATACCAGCTAGTTTTGCAACTTGGATCCCATAAGACTTCTTAGCAGCACCTTCTACAGCCTTATGCATAAAATAAATATTGTCTTTGTACTCTTTAGCTTCAAAATGAATATTTTTAACGTTAGTGTATTTGTTAATTAATTCTGTAAGCTCAAAATAATGTGTAGCAAATAGTGTAAAGGCTCCTATCTTGGCAAATTTTTCAGCACAAGCTTCAGCCAATGACAAGCCATCAAATGTACTAGTACCTCTACCTATCTCATCCATAATTACTAAAGATTTATCAGTAGCATTGTTAAGAATATAGGCGGTTTCTGTCATTTCAACCATAAAAGTTGATCTACCACTTGATATATCATCAGAGGCACCAATTCTAGTATAAATGGTATCTATATCACATATATTTGCAAAACTTGCCGGTACAAATGAACCAATATGTGCTAGAAAAATCAACTGAGCCACTTGACGCATGTAGGTTGATTTACCACCCATATTTGGACCTGTTATAATTTCTAAAGTATGAGTGTCTTTGCTTAGAAAAGTATCATTAGGTATAAACGGCTCATCTATATTTTGCTCTATAGCGAGGTGACGAACATCCTTAAGCTTAAGTTTTCCAGAACTATTGAAGTTTGGTTGAACTAGATTAAGCTTGACTGCACGCTCTGCAAAGTTAGTTAGGACATCTATTTCAGCAATGCTTTCTGCTGATTTTTGGATTTGAATGTAATACTTAAGCACTTGTTGTAATAAATTTTCATAAATTAGCTTTTCTCTGGCTAAAGCTTTTTCTTTAGACGATAAGATTTTGTTTTCAAAGTCTTTAAGTTCATCAGTTATATAGCGTTCACTTGTTTTAAGAGTTTGGCGTCTTACGTATTCAATAGGGACTTTATCAGCATATTGTTTGGAAAGCTCGATATAGTAGCCATGAACACGGTTATAACCAACTTTGAGATTGCTAATACCAGTTTTTTGTTTTTGGAGTTGTTCAAATTTTAGTAAAAAATCATAAGAATTATCTTTAATACCTTTTAACTCATCAAGCTCAAGATCAAAACCTTCTTTAATTACTCCACCATCACGAATAGTTGCTGGAGGGTTTTCTATGATAGCTTTTTTAAGAAGTTCTGCTAGATCATCAAGCTGGTAAATATTTTGGTTTAGGTTGTCTATATCTTGTGAAGATATTTCTTCTAACAATTTTTTTAGTTTTGGTATTTCTTCTAATGTATTTTGTAATGAAACTAAATCTTTGGGTTTGACTGTATTTAAGGCAACTCGTGAAATTATCCTTTCTATATCGCTAACGTATCTAAGAGTCTCCTGAATTTTTGAAAAACTTTGTTTATCTTTTAATGCGTTGATTACATTATGGCAAATTGCTATTTTATCAAGGTTTTTGATTGGATTTTTAAAATACCTTTTAATTAAACGGCTACCTAAACTAGTTTTACAGTTATCAATTATATTTATTAGGCTAGATTTTGAATTATTGTCAATCTCAAGATTATTACGACTGTTTACATCTATTTTTAGTATTTGATTATCTTCTTCAGAGCTGATATCTGTAATATGCTTAGGAGGTTGTTTTAAAATATCTGTTAAATAAGCTAATATCGAGCCTATAGCTATCAATTGTTCAGTCTTATTATTTTGTAACACAGTTGTAGCTAGAGAAATATCCAAAGTATTATTGATTTGTTTCTTTGCTTCATAACTACTGTAATACCACTCTTGGAGTAGTTTAGTTGAGATTTTAAAAGGGTTATCTATGGAAAGGTTATTACAGTTAGTTATAATCTCCTTAGGTGAGAGTCTAAGCACTTCATTTTTTAACTCTAATAAATTATTAAGAGTTTTAAGTAAGTAAACCTTTCCTTGAGTATAGTTTGTATAAGCTACATAGAATTTGCCATTTTTAACAAAGATGCTTAGTAGTAAATTATCTTGATTTGTATCTAAAAAAGCTTCTTCGGAAACTGTAGCAGGTGTGATGATGCGCGTGACTTGGCGCTCAACAGGACCTTTTGATGTAGCTGGATCACCTATTTGTTCACATATGGCTACAGATAACCCTTTTTTGATAATTTTTGCAATATAGCCTTCAGCTGCGTGATATGGCACTCCAGCCATTGGAATAGGTTCTCCACTAGACTTACCACGAGCTGTTAGAGTTATTTCCAATAAGCTAGCAGCTTCTTTAGCATCATCAAAAAACAACTCATAGAAATCGCCCATACGGTAAAAAAGTAGTATGTTTGGATATTGTGATTTTATCTTTAGATACTGCTGTATCATCGGTGTATGATTAGACATACCTAAAATAGCTTAAGATTATGATTAGTTAAACCATAATTATATAACACATCTATAACATAGCAAACTAACAAAATTATATATAGCTATTTTTTATTTTGCGAAAATACTTTATCATATTTGGTAACTATTTTTTAAGAATTGTAAGCACGCGTAGGGAACTTAGGATGAATTACTTAGATTTTGAAACCAAAATTAAGGAAATAGAAGATAAAATAACTTCACTTTCCCATGTTTTTGATGATAAAACAGAAGCAGAATTAAAAAAACTGAATAAAAAAAGACTAGAGTTAATGGAGTCGACTTATTCAAAGTTAACTGACTGGCAAGTAGTACAGTTGTCAAGACATCCAAATAGACCGTATTTCAAAGATTTATTACCTTTAGTATTTACCGATTTTCAGGAGCTTCACGGTGATAGAGCTTTTGGTGATGATTTAGCTGTTATAGGTGGCTTAGCAAAACTTAACAACCATCCTGTTATGGTTATAGGTCAAGAAAAAGGTCGTGACACTAAAAGTAAGATAAAACATAATTTTGGTATGATGCATCCGGAAGGATATCGTAAGGCTTTAAGGCTTATGAAATTAGCTGAGAAATTTAATATGCCAGTGGTTACTTTTATTGATACTCCAGGGGCTTATCCAGGTATTAAAGCAGAAGAACGTGGTCAAAGTGAAGCTATTGCAAGAAATCTTTTTGAGATGAGTGCACTTAAGGTTCCTATAGTTTGTGTTGTGATTGGTGAAGGATGTTCTGGTGGAGCGTTAGGAATTGGTGTAGGAGATAGGCTTTTGATGCTTCAATATAGCTATTTTGCTACTATTTCTCCAGAAGGATGTGCTTCAATTTTACATAAAACTGCAGAAAAAGCATCTGAAGTTACACAAATGATGAATATTACTTCAGGACGTTTGAAAGAGTTAAACATAGTTGATGATGTAATTGTTGAACCATTAGGTGGTGCTCATAGAGATTTTGTAACTACAGCTGAAAATATAAAAAAAGCTTTAACTAAAGAGTTAAAAGATTTATGTCAAATATCAGTAGAAGAAAGAAACTCACAAAGATATGACAAATTGATGTCTTTTGGGAAGTTTAAGGAAGCTTAATTTTTATCATATTATTCAAATCAGGTTTAGAAAGCTTTGTACAAAAAAAAATCACAAGCTGGATTTGGTATAGTCGAGGCAATGCTGGCAGCATTGATTTTATTATTTGTCCTTTCATCAGGTTTCTTACTACTAAATAGTGTTTTGGTTAATATTGCTTTAGATAACAAACGTGATGAAATATCAAGTATTTTAGATGACCGTGTTAGTGTATATAGATTAACTGGTTTTTTTGATGATTCAGCAACTAAAGATGGTATTGAATTTAAAAAAACAGTTGTAACAGAACAAAGTAATGATACTAAACCACCAGAAACTGAAAAGTCTGTGAATAGATTTAAACCTTTGGGGATAAAAGATATAAAAAGAATGGCTAAAAAAGCTGATGATGATGCTAAAAAAGTTAAAACTAACAATATTGAAATTACATATAAAATGGTAAATATAGCAGCATTTGATGATACGCTTGGTGTAGCAGATAGAGTCAAAATTATACAAAGAGAGATAAAGCAAAATGATGGTGAAGAGCAGTAGAAAAATCACTGGATTTACTTTACCAGAGTTAATGATTTCAATGGTTATAGCAGCTATAGTTATGACAATGGCGATAAATATCTATATAGATATGAAAAATCAGTACAATAAGCTTAATAATAAACACCAAATTAATTCTAAACAGCTTATGACAAAACAAATTTTCTATAATGCTATTTCAAGAGCTGGTTTTGTTACAAAATATGGAGATATGTATCAGGAGCTTGTGGATAACTCGGGGGATAATTCTGGAGATATCTTTGGGAAATTTGGAATTTTAACTATAGGAAAAAGTCCAATAAATGAAATTCAAGGTTTACCTGAAAGCCTAAGTTTGGATCCAGAAGCTTGTGCTGAAAAAGTAAATGCTCAATCAAACTTTGCTGCCCAACAAAATATTAATTGCATCCAACTAAATACAGATTATATAGCTATTCAGCGTGCTAGTTTAAGCTCAACTTTAAAAACTAACTCGTCAAATAACATCTTTAAAGTAAATGATTTTCAAAAAGGGGTTTTGCCAGAAAATGATATCTCTACAAACAACTATTTAGTTTTATGTAATGTTTTTGAGTGTGATTTAGTAAAAGCCATGTCTGTTACAGGTGATTTTGTATCAACTTATTCGCGTGTGGAAAATAAATTCAAAGCAGGTGATTATGTAGGTAAATATATTTTAGAGATATTTTTTGTAGCAGATTCTGGGCAAAAAGATAAACAAGGCAAAGAAATTTATTCATTGTATGAGTATGTAAAACAAAATGCCAATGATTCAGAAATTTATGAATTGGTAAATGATATTAGTGAACTTAAGATTGAGTATGTTTTAAATGCCGATATTAATCAAGGCAGTGCTCAACTTAATTGGAAGCAAATAGGGGAACAGCCTATTAGCGTTAAAAGTGATTCTATTGCAGCTTTGAAGATATCTTTTAAAGTTGCTGGTGAAATTTTTAGTAAAATATTTTTGTTAGAAAATATATAAAGAGATTAGTCTAATGTTTAAAAACATAAAAAGTAGTAAAAATTCAGGGTCCGTATTACTTATGGCATTGATATTCTCTTTTGTAATCATGGTAATGCTTACAGGGCTATTATATTCTTTCAAAATGGGTTTACTTACCACCAAAAGTATTATAAAAAACAGTAATGAAAAAGTTCTTGGAGAGACTTATATAGCAAACGCTAAAGATGATATCGACTTTTCTAAATCAAGTAAACTTAAAGTAGGTGATAGTACTTTTGAAATAGCAGTTAATGAAGATGATATTTCAACCTTTTTTCCAAAGAATAGTAACGCTGAATTATTCCAAGCACAAGAATACAGTAGCTTTAAAGCTACATATAAAGCGTATAATGACGGTTCAAAAGTCGATTTAACCAAAGAAATTATTTATAACGCGCCATCAGCTAATATATATAAAAATTATAATACAGATTATGTTCCTATTAATGTACCTATGATAGATGTTGCTGCAATAACTGATTACCAGGCACGAAATTATCGTTTAACAAGTGATGGGCAATTAAAAGATGCATACAAAGGGTTTATTGGTTTTATTGAAAAACAAAATAAACAGATAAATATATTTACAAATAAAGCAAAAATTGGTGTACCAATTCCACAAGGTATGGGTACAGACTATAAAATTAAAGTTGGCTGGAATCTTGAAAATGGAAAATGGCTGTTAATGTTATTGATGTATGATATAAATAAGCTTTTTACTACAACAGTAGCTCTTGAAGATTTATTAGCTGATGAGGTCGAAGGTTTAGAGCCGGATACAAAATCATTAGGTGACGAGATAGGCAAATGGCAGCCAGTTATTGCTGGAGACTCAGAAAGCGGCTCGACAGGGGCACCTTTTGTAAAAGAAAACATTTTTGATGCTGCATGGTATTTTGAAGATAGTGATGGTCCTCCACAAATACTGCTTATAAGAAAGGGTGACCAGAAGAAAGGTAATCAAGAAGTATTAGAAGTTTATTATTCAGCTTATTCAACTACTAATAACCAGTATAGTCTTAAACAGGGTGACAACTTAAATCTAAAAGCAGAATTAAAAGAAGAAAATGTAAAAATTTTAGTACCAGATTTTGCTAATAATCTTGATGCAAAAATGGCTTTTATATTCCACCCAAACAACCAAAGTAAGAATCTTACTGGTGTAAGTGATTTTAATTATAATGGCGATCATAGAGTTGGTAAAAGTTTAGACACTTATATTGATGGAGAAAGTTTTGGTAACCCAGTTATTATATCTAAATCAGAAGACTCTCTGTTTATAGTGACTTTTGAGCCAGATAAACTACATCGCTATGAGTACAAAAAAGGTTTAGGTGGTTTTGTATCGTTAGATTTTGGCGTTAATGGTTTAGAAAAAGAATTAAAATCTGTGGATGATGAGAGTGACGTTTTTAATCTCTACTCTTCTAAGGATGATAGTGATAGTCAGAATAAAGATGTCATAGAACAGGTTATACCTAAGTTTGGTTACCTATTTGTTTTTACTAAAACAAAAGTAAGTCAAATGAATGATAACTTTGATACTTTGCAAGAAATAGAATCAAGTGGCAAGGAACCTCAAATTTTGGCTGATTTAGAAGCTGTTAAGAATACTATTAATAAGATTTATATACAATCTAAAGCTCTAGATGCTAAAGTTGAAGAAATCCAAGATAAGCTCGGTGATGAGCCTGAACCAAAAGATAAAAATGAAATTGAAGATAGATTTAAAAAAAGTAATGATAATAAAATAGATATTAAAAGTAGCCAATCAAATAATCGACAAGACCAAGGTGATAGTTCTGGAGAAGAACCTACACCAGCACCAGTCTATTTAGATAGTAAGTATTTTTATCCATTGGGGGTGGTTAAGCAAATAACATTATGAATATATTGGAAAATATAAATACTGAACTAAGAAATACCAAAAGTTTTAATTTAGATACAATGTCTATCGCTGATGCAGTAACTTTAATGATAAATGAAGAATATAATGTCATTGAAGCATTAAATGAGCAATATGACAGTATAGTAGAAGTTGTAACTCGAAGCTCTCAAGTACTTAAAAATAATGGCAGAATTGTATATGTTGGAGCAGGTACAAGTGGTCGCTTAGGTATTTTAGATGCTGTTGAATGCCCACCAACTTTCAGTGTTGACTATAATACAATTGTTGGACTTATGGCAGGTGGTAAGAAAGCTTTTATCGAGGCCCAAGAAGGTGCTGAAGATGATCCACAGTTAGCACATCAAGACCTAAAGAAAATAGATTTAAACGAAAGGGATATAGTTATAGGTATTGCAGCTAGTGGTAGAACGCCATATGTTATAGGAGCACTTGAATATGCAACGCTAGTCAAAGCTGAAACAGTAGCAATTAGTTGTACGAAGAAAGCAAAAATTTCAAATTATGCAAACTATAGCATAGAAGCTGTACCTGGGCCGGAAATTTTAACAGGCTCAACTAGATTAAAAGCAGGTACAACCCAAAAATTAATTTTGAATATGATATCAACCTTGTCTATGGTATCTATAGGTAAGGTTTACCAAAATCTTATGATAGATGTTAATCCAACTAATGAAAAACTAGTTGAAAGAGCAAAACTAATAATTTGTGAGGCTGCAGGTGTTGACTATAGTATCGCTGAAACATTTTATACAAAAGCAAACAAATCAGTCAAAATAGCTCTAGCGATGATACTAAATGATTGTGATTATGATCAGGCTTTGGCAATATTAAAGAATAACAATAATTTTATAAAGAGATAAAAAATGAAAGTATGGCCGTTTTTTGCATTTGCTCTGATTCCAGTATCTATATTATATGCTAATGTTTATGAAGGCACAGACGATGGTGTAGCTACCTTTTCTAACACTAGGTTCAAAGGTTCTAAAGAGATGAATCTTTCATCAGAGCCTACTACAGTCGTTAATACTACAGAATTAAAGAATTATTCTAAAACAGTATATTTAGATAACATTAGAGGGTCTTATAGAAGTAATAATTATAGTAACCAAGGTAACCAAGATACCTTGAGAGGTTCATTTCCTGAAGAGTTTACAGATAATTACTATGATTTTTATGGTCGTAACTTTCAGTATCATAATCTGATGTCTTCAACCATAGGCATGAGTATGTATACTCCAAGTGGGGCTAATAATTCTAGATTACAAAATAATTATTAGAGTTTTTAATAGAACCAGATAGAGAGAAATAATGGTATGAAAAAAGTTTTTTAAGCTTTCCTTATTTCTATTTCATCATTGGCAGCACGCTTGATAACCTTAGGTGGATAAATCATATTTAACACAATTTTTAAGGTAGATCCTTGAGCTAGTATAGAAAGGATAACCACTATATATGTTATGCTAACAATAAGATGCCCCTCGTCAGGAAGCGATAGTGCTAATGCTAAAGATATTCCACCTCTAACTCCTGACCAGGCAACTAGTATATTATCTTTTGTTGAAGCTTTAGTTAGCTTTTTATCGATAGCAGTAATTGGTATTGAAATACTAATAAACCTTGCAAAAGTGACTATAAATATTCCAGCTACTCCAATCCAAAGAGCAGTATAGTTAAAGGTTATACTAGTAAGTTCTAATCCTATTAGAATAAATAAAAAGGAGTTAAGCATGTTGTCAATAATCATCCAAAAATTGTCTACTTTTTTAACTTGATCAGGACAAGATTTTTTGTTATCCGATAGATTATTACCAATAAAAAGACCAGCTACAACCATGGCAATAGGTCCAGAAACATGCAAACTATGTGCTATTAGATAACCCATACTTGCAATAGCTAGTGTTACAAAAATAGATGTTTCAGCATCTTTATTGGTTTTCAGAAAGACTAAAGCTATTTTTGCAAAGATATAGCCTAGAACAATTCCGCCACCAGCTTCTATAGATATCTGTTTAGTTATGAGCCAAAGATAATCAACATTGCTATCTATAGTGTTTCCAAATTCTCCACCACTACCAAAGAAAACTATATTTGATAAGATTACAAATAAAACTATACCTGTAGCATCGTTAAACAATGACTCGCCAACAACCCGGGTTTTTATATAGTTTGGTATGGTTTTATTTCCAGCTAATGTGCTGATTACAGCTATAGGATCTGTTGGCGATATTAATGCTCCAAAGACTAAACAGTATCCAAAACTAAGCTCAAAGCCGACTAATTTACAAAAACCATATATTAAAACAGCAGTAGTAAATGCTGATAGAAGTAATCCTATACTAGCTAATCCAAAAATAGCTTTTAACTCTTTTTTTAGATCAATCATGTTAAAATGCAAAGCATTTGCAAAAAGTAAAAAAGAAAGCATCCCGTCTAAAACGGCAGTTTGAAAATCAAAGCTAGATAAAGCGACCACTAAAAAGTTATTTTCATTCAAAAAAGACGCACAAACTGCTGAAAAAGTTATTGAAAGGATGGTCAAACCTATAGCTTTAGGCAGCTTGAGAAATTTAGTGTTTATGTAACTCATCATAGCAGCTACTACAGTTAGTAAACTAAATAAAAAATATTCATTCATATATAATATCCCTTATAAACCACAGCTGTACTCCCAACTACAAGCTTTTGAGAGCTCCTGTAAAATATCTTTGTTACTAAAAAGCCCATCCTTTAAACTATCAAAAGGTTGACCCAAAAACATACAAGCATTAATCTGCTTTTCTAATGATATTACTTTTTTTATATCTTCTGAAGAAATATTTTTAAACTCTCCTTGTGTCATATGGATACATGGATGGCACTCAAAGCTATGATTTGCTGGTTTAAAAGGTAAGTCTTTAATAAGATGAGCTATATCTTCAAAAGTTTTATCTAAAAGAGGGTATTCTAATTTTCTATAATCATATTTTTCTTCTTCATCAATATTTTTTAAAAGTTGGGAGACTTTAGATAAATCCTTACGGTGGCTAAGTAAAATTGTAGCTTCAGCATTTGGGTCAAGTGTATCAATCTTGTTTAGTAAGGTGATCCCTTTTAAAAAACCTGCACACCAGCTAAATTGTTGAGAAGGAAATTGCCTACGAGCATTAACAAGTTCTGAAAAAGAATGCTCTGCTTTTAGATGAAAATAGTTAATATCTTGTTTCTCTAGCCAGCTAAATACACGTTCTAAATATTTATTCCAATTATTTGAGGCAAAACCAGTATCAACTGATAGTATACAAAAGTCATTTAATAAGTTTTGTTTTGCCCAAATAATAAGAGCTAAAGAATGAATACTATAATTTGCTATAACTATATTTCTAACCTTATTCATTTTTACTTACATTCCAATAGCATCTTTAATATCCAAAAGTTTTTTTATAGCATAAGAACGTGCTTTTGTTGCTCCTTTAGCAAGTATTTCATCAACTATCTTAGGATTGTTTATAAAGTATTCATATTTCTCACGTGCTGATAAAAGATGTTGGTTTACTTTTTCAAAAAGGGTTTGCTTAGCATCACCCCATCCAAGACCACCAGCTAGATATTTTTCTTTAAGAGTCTTGGTTTCATCAATATCAGCTATACTTTTATAGATAGCAAAAATAGTACAATTATCAGGATCTTTCTTTTCTTCAGGAGCTTGTGAATTTGTGATAATTTTCATTATCTGCTTTCTTAATTGTTTTTCTGTTGAAAAAATAGGGATGGTATTGTCGTAGCTTTTTGACATTTTGCGGCCATCTAAGCCTAAAATTGTTTGTGTATTTTCATTTGTTAAAGCTTGAGGAGCTTTAAGACAAGAGCTTTTGTATATATGATTAAAACGATTTGCTATGTCTCTAGCTATTTCTAAATGCTGGATTTGGTCTTTTCCAACTGGAACTAGGTCAGCATCAAACATCAAAATATCTGCAGACATAAGAACAGGGTAGTTAAATAACCCCATAGTGATACCTTTATCTGGGTCATTATTTTCTTCTTGGATATTTTGATCAACTAATGCTTTATATGCATGAGCACGGTTAAGTAGTCCTTTAGCGGTAGTTGTCGCGACAATCCAGTTTAGTTCCATAATCTCAGGAATGTCGGATTGACGATAAAAGGTGGTTTTATCTGTATCAAGCCCGAGCGCCAGCCAGGTAGAAGCTATTTCTTTGATATATTGTTGTCTAAGTTTTTTATCCCACAGTTTGACTAGTGAATGCTGGTCTGCGATAAAGTATAAACATTTATATTCATCATTGTGAGATAGCTCAATCGCAGGTTTAATAGCGCCTATATAGTTACCTAAATGAGGTGTCCCAGACGGTGTTATTCCTGTTAAAATAATTTTCTTTGCCATAGATTTATTACTCTTTTTAAGTCACGGGTATTTTTAATATAAAATACAATTTTATTTTGTTTAATTCAAATGTTTCGTTAAATAAATTTTTCAATAAAACACATAAAAACTGATTAAACTTAAGGGTTATAAATTGTTATATGATTTTAACATATCAAGCACTAGTAAATAAGTGTCTGGATGAATAAAATTAAGAGAGTTCTGGAGCGGGAAACGAGGCTCGAACTCGCGACCCCAACCTTGGCAAGGTTGTGCTCTACCACTGAGCTATTCCCGCAAAGTTATTCTAAATGGCGCACCCAGAAGGACTCGAACCTCCAACCGCTCGGTTCGTAGCCGAGTACTCTATCCAGTTGAGCTATGGGTGCAAATAATTGTTGGCTATTATAATCTTTTGGTTTTGTCTAGTCAAGCGTTGTTATATCATTTATAACCTTTGTAAGCCTATTTTCAAGTTCTAGATCATTTAAGCTTGAGTTGTCTACAACATAATCAGCTATTTTTTCTCTTTCTTGATCAGATATTTGTAAGTTTATAAAAGCTACAGCTTGTTGTCTATCTTTACCATCACGTTCCATTAGTCTTTTTATTCTTGTTTCAAGGTCTGCTTTTATTACTATAACTTTTTTTAAATAGTCATAATGGCGAATGTTATATGGACCAAGTAGGGGTATGTCAACTATAGTTAAAGCCGTTGGAGATTCTTTGACTTGTTTTTTTATTTCCCTATTAATTACAGGGTGTAAAAAATCTTCTAACCATTTTTTAGCTTCTTTTGATTCGGTAATGATGGCTCTAAGCATAGCCCTATTAATTTGTTTATTCGTGATTATATCATTACCAAACTTTTCAGCTATATTTTTAATTACAGAGGGTTTTCTCGTTATTTCTCTACTTATTGTGTCAGCACAAACTACGTTTATATTAAGCCTTTCTTTTAAAATCTTTGTAGCGGTGGATTTTCCGCTAGCTATTCCACCAGTTATACCTATAGGATATGTGTCGATATTTGTCATTATTTTCAAACTAAGAAATTATTTTAAAAGAAGATTTTAATATTTTTTTTTGTTAATGTCATATATTTTTTGATTAAAAGATAGTTTCGCCATACAATATGTTTATTTAAAGAAATAGATCAATTAGTGATGCAAATTGAGGAAACAATTATAACAAAAATAAAATCTCAAGGGGATAGCATCAGTTTTAGGGAGTATATGCAATTAGCTTTGTATTATCCAAATTACGGGTATTACTCTAGCTTTAGGGATAAGATATCAAAACAAGGTGATTTTATCACAGCAGCCTCACAAACATCTTTATTTGCACGAACTTTTGCAAATCAATTTGCAATAATATTTTCTGAATTTGAGCAAGGGTGTAACATTATAGAATTTGGAGCAGGAACAGGTAAGTTTGCGGCTGATTGTATGGATGAGCTAAATAGACTAGGTGTTCTTCCTGAGAAATATTTTATAATAGAGCTAAGTGCAAATCTTAAATTTAGACAACAAGAGCATATTAAACAAAGCGTTCCCCATCTTTTTGAAAGATTGGTATGGTTAGAAGAACTTCCTAAGCAGAAGCAAAAAGCTATAGTTTTTGCCAATGAAGTTTTAGATGCTATGCCAGTAGATATTTTCAAAACAAAAAATAATAGCCTTATTCAGCAGGGAGTAACTTTAAAGGTAGATAAATTTGAACTTATAGATTTGCAGAACAATGATCCACTTTTCGAATATGAAGCCCAAAGAATACTATCTGATAATATAAGTTTTGAAGATGGATATATTAGTGAGCTAAACACTTGGATACGTCCTTGGGTTAAGTCTCTAAAAGATAGCTTAGATCAAGCAGTGATATTTTTATGTGATTATGGATACCATAGAAAATTATATTATACTCCAGCACGTAGTATGGGAACTTTGGCTTGTTACCATAAGCATCAAGTTAACTTTGATCCATTTATAAATGTAGGTTTGCAAGATATAACTTCGCATGTTGATTTTACAACAGTTGCTGAGGCAGCTACAGAAGTTGGCTTTGAGTTAGATGGTTATATGAATCAAGCTAATTTTTTAAAAAGAGCAGGTATAGATAAAGTGTTTACTAATTTGTTTCAAAGCTTAGATCAAAAGGATCAACTAATATATAATAGGGACCTAAAGGAGCTTTTACTGGGTGATAAACTAGCAGAGACTTTTAAGGTTATTTGTTTTTCTCTTGGTTTTGACTCTATTTTAGATGTTTTTGATAATGAGGATAATATCGATTATCTGTTATAAAGGAGTTTTGATGTATAAAAATGTGCAAAATATGTCTAAATATATATATAGGGCATATGATATTAGAGGTGTCGTTCCAACTGATCTTAATGAGGATGTTGTTTTTAATATAGGTTTAGCATTTGGAACAAAAGCACGAGAGTTAAACCAAAACCAAGTTGCTATTGCTAGAGATGGGCGTTTATCTGGACCTAGTTTATTAGCTGCTTTAGAAAATGGTATTTTGGCAAGTGGTTGTGATGTCATTAATATTGGCGCAGTACCAACTCCAGTTTTATATTTTGCTGCTAAAAAGTTAACCAATGGCACAGGCATTATGCTGACAGGTAGTCATAATCCAGCAGATTATAATGGTTTGAAAATGACTTTGGCTGATAACACATTAGCGAATGAGGAAATATTAGGAATAGAGAACTTAATAAGAAAAAATATTTTTTCTCAAGGTGAGGGAATATCCACTAAGAAAGATATTTCACAAGAATATATAAGTTTTATTTTAGAGAAAGAGACTCTTGATAAAAAGCTTAAGGTAGTTATAGACGCTGGTAATGGTATAGCAGGTAACATAGCTCCAGAATTATTTGAAAAATTAGGCTGCGATGTTATTAAAATGTATTGTGAAGTTGATGGTAATTTTCCTAATCATCATCCAGATCCAAGTAAACTTAAGAATTTACAAGATCTTATTGTTAGAGTAAAAGAATTAAAAGCAGATGTTGGTCTTGCTTTTGATGGTGATGGTGATAGGCTTGGTTTAGTTACTAATAGTGGCGATATCATAGCAGCTGATAGACAACTTATGCTTTATGCAAAAGATGTGCTTAGCAATAAGCCAGGAGCTCATATTCTTTATGATGTTAAATCCACCAAAAACTTAGATAATTTTGTTAAAAGTCTGGGTGGTAAGGCAACTATGTATAAAACTGGCCATGCATTAATTAAGAAAAAGATGAAACAAGAGCCTGTGGATTTAGCTGGTGAGATGAGCGGTCATATATTCTTTAACGATAGGTGGCCAGGGTTTGATGATGGTTTATATACTGGCGTTAGGCTTTTAAATATTCTCTCTAAGACTAATAAAACTTTAGATGAGATATTTGCAGAAATTCCTCAAAGCGTAGCTACTCCAGAGATAAATATAGATGTTACAGAAGATACTAAATTTGAAATAATAGAGGTTATTTTACAATCATGTAAAAAAGAATTTCCAGATGCAAATATTATTTCGATAGATGGTGTAAGAGTTGAGTTTGAAAATGGTTGGGCGCTTGTTAGGGCATCAAATACGACCCCTTGTTTAGTTTTAAGGTTTGAGGCTGATAGTCAAAAAGATTTAGAGTGCATCAGGACTAAATTTATGAGTGTTATTAGTAAGGTTTTAGAGAAATATTAACTATCGTAAAGATCGTTACTGGTTGATGTTGTATTGTTATTGACTTATAATCAGCTGGGTATATATTTTAATTTCATAATATTCGATTAATTCGGAGGAAAAGGATGTCGGATTTCACTAAAGATATTGATGTTTTAGAAACTCAAGAATGGCTTGAAGCGTTCGAGGATGTTGTTAAAAGAGAAGGTGTTGATAGAGCCAGATTCCTATTTGACCAGCTTCTAGTTAAAGGAGCTGAGCTTGGTGTAGAGAGTGC
The DNA here is from genome assembly GCF_000815225.1 of Allofrancisella guangzhouensis. Lineage (GTDB taxonomy): Bacteria > Pseudomonadota > Gammaproteobacteria > Francisellales > Francisellaceae > Francisella > Francisella guangzhouensis. The sequence goes on from NZ_CP010427.1 coordinate 684,794, forward strand.
TTATGCAACAGCTAAAGTTAAGAAATACATTAACTCTATAGATGTTAGTAATCAGCCTAGCTACCCGGGAGATATAGAGTTAGAGAAGAAAATTGAAGCGGTAAACAGATGGAACTCAACTGTTATCGTAGCACATGCTAATAAAAAAGACGGATCAATTGGTGGTCATATAGGTACAGGTGCAGGGGCTATGACTCTGTATGAAGTCGGTTTTAACCATTTTTGGAAAGCTCCAAATGAAAACCATGCAGGTGATTTAATTTTTTACCAAGGACACCTTTCTCCAATAGTTTATGCTCGTTCTTTTCTAGAGGGTAGAATTTCATCTGAGCAATTAGATAACTTCAGAAAACAAGCTTTTAATGGTGAAATGGCTGTTTCTTCTTATCCGCATCCTTATCTACAACCTACATATTGGCAGTTTCCTACAGTTTCTATGGGACTTGGGCCTTTGCAAGCTATTTATCAGGCTAGATTTATGAAATATCTAGAGGCAAGAGGACTAGCTAAAACTTCTGATCGTAGAGTTTGGGCATTTTGTGGTGATGGTGAAATGGATGAGCCAGAATCAATCGGCTCCATTACTAGAGCAGGTCGTGAAGGTTTAGATAATTTAATTTTTGTGGTTAATTGTAACTTACAAAGGTTAGATGGTCTTGTAAATGGTAATGGCAACATTGTCGAAGAGCTAGCAGATGTATTTATGGGTGCAGGCTGGAATGTCATCAAAGTACTATGGAGTAGTGATTGGGACAAATTACTAAATGATCCAAAAGCAGGTAAAAAATTACAAGAAAGATTAAGTTCACTAAATGATGGTCAATTCCACACTATTAAAGCTCACGGTGGAGCAGAGTGTCGTAAAGTGGTATTTAGTGGTGATGAAGACTTAGAAGCTCTAGCAAAAGACATGTCAGATGCTGATTTGGCAGCACTTCGTCGCGGTGGTCATGATCCGCTTAAAATCTACGCTGCTTATAAAAAAGCTACAGAAAATGCAAATGGACGCCCAACTCTTATATTACCAATGACTGTTAAAGGTTATGGCTTAGGTGAGTGGGGAGAGTCTAAAAATATCGCTCATAACGTTAAAAAACTTGATACAGAAGCGTTAGATTATATTAGAAATAGATTTGATGTTCCTGCTAAAAAAGAAGATGTTGAAAATTATAAGCTTATTAAACTAGATGAAAATTCTCCAGAAATGAAATATCTTCATTCTAAGAGAAAAGACTTAGGTGGTTATATGCCTGCTAGGCTTGAGAACAATCAAGCATTAGAAATACCTCACTACACAGATTTTGCTAAAAATCTTTTAGATGATAGTGGTGATAGAGAGTTTTCAACGACTACAGCTTTTGTAAGAATTTTGTCAACGTTAGCAAAAGACAAAAAATTAGGTAAGTATCTTGTACCAATTACAGTTGATGAATCACGTACTTTTGGCATGGAAGGATTATTTAGACAGCTAGGTATTTATAATCCTAAAGGTCAACAATATGTTCCAGAAGACAAGCAACAAGTTATGTTCTACAAAGAATCTGTAGATGGTCAGATTTTACAAGAAGGTATTAATGAACAGGGAGGTTTTTGCTCATGGATAGCAGCAGCAACTTCTTATAGTGTTCATAAGGTGCCAATGGTTCCATTTATGATTTACTATTCTATGTTTGGTTTCCAAAGATTTGGAGACTTGGCATGGGCAGCTGGTGACTCTATGGCAAAAGGTTTTGTTATAGGTGGCACATCTGGTCGTACAACTTTAAATGGCGAAGGTCTACAGCATGAAGATGGTCATAGCCATATCCAAGCTGGATTAATACCAAATTGTGTGTCTTATGATCCAACTTACGCTTACGAGCTCGCTGTTATATTGCATGAAGGTATGAAGAGAATGTATGTTGATGGTGATAAAGTTTATTATTACATCACGGTTATGAATGAGAATTATTCTCATAGAGCTATGCCAGAAGGTTGTGAAGATGGTATTATCAAAGGTTTATATAAGCTAGAAGATAATAAGCCTGCTAAAAATCATGTTCAATTAATGGGTTCTGGTTCTATTCTAAGAGAAGTTGAAGCAGCAGCTAAGATGCTTAAAGATGAGTATGATATTAGCTCAAATATTTGGAGTATGACTAGTGCAAATGAGCTTTATAGAGAGGCTAAAAATGTAGCTAGAACAAATATGCTTCATCCAACAGCTAAGAAAAAAGAAAGCTATATAGAAAAATGCTTTAAAAATGAGCAAGGTCCTGTGATAGCATCTACTGACTATATTAAGCTTTATACAGATCAGTTAAGAGAATTTATACCTCATACATTTGTTAACTTAGGTACAGATGGTTTTGGTAGATCAGATACTAGAGCGGCGCTAAGAAGTTTCTTTGAAGTAGATAGATATCATGTTGTAGTGGCAGCACTTTATGCTTTATCTTTAGATGGTAAAGTTAAAGTAAGTGAAGTAAAAGAAGCTATTAAAAAATATAATATAGATCCAGAGCGTGTAGCTCCATTATACAGCTAATTGGTAAGGAGATATTAATGTCTATAGAGGTAATTAAAGTACCAGATATTGGTGATTATAGTGAAGTTGATGTGATTGAAGTTAATGTTTCTGAGGGTGATGTTATTGCTAAAGAAGATTCTTTAATTACATTAGAAACAGATAAGGCTAGTATGGAAGTGCCTTCTCCAGTAGCTGGTAAGATAGTTAAATTAACTGTAAAAGCTGGTGATAAAGTTTCACAAGGCTCTGCAATTATGGAAGTAGAAGTTGCAGGTGACGAAAAGGCTCAAGATTCAAAACAACAACAAGAATCCATACAGTCTGCCTCTGATGAGGTATCTAAGCCACAGTCTAGAGCTTCCCAAGCATCTTCAGAAGTTATAGATGTAAAAGTACCAGATATTGGTGACTATAGTGAGGTTGATGTCATAGAGGTATCTGTGAAGGTTGGTGATAAAATTGAAAAAGAAGACTCTCTAATCACATTAGAAACAGATAAAGCTAGTATGGAGGTACCATCTTCAGTAGCAGGTGAAGTTGTTGAAGTTTTAACAAAAGTTGGTGAAAAGGTGTCACAAGGCAGTTTGATACTTAAAGTTAAAACAGAAGGTTCAGCTCCAGCACAAGCTAGTTCACAACCTGCAGCTGCTAAACAAGAGGCGCCTAAACAGCAAGCTGCTACAGCACCAGCATTAAGTTCGGTAAATGAGTATGCTGTAGATAATTCTAGTGCTCATGCTTCACCAGCTGTTAGAAAGCTAGCAAGAATATTAAATGTGGATCTAAGTAAAGTAAAAGCTACAGGTCGTAAAGGTAGAGTTACAAAAGAAGACTGTTATAACTATATTAAAAATGCTGTTAGTCAGGTTCAATCTGGTAAGGTTGCAGCTAGTGGCAGTGGTTTAGATCTTCTAGATGATCCAGTAGTTGATTTTGCTAAGTTTGGTGAGATTGAAACGTTAGCCTTATCAAGAATTAATAAAATTAGCTCAAAAAATCTACATAGAAACTGGGTCAAAATTCCTCATGTTACTTTTTATGATGATGCAGATGTTACAGATCTTGAGGAGTTTAGAAATGCTAAAAAAGCATTTGCTGAAAAGAAAGGTGTGAAAATTACTCCTTTGTCATTCTTGGTTAAAGCAGCTGCAGTTGCATTGCAAGAGTTCCCAAGGTTCAATAGTTCTCTATCTAATGATGGTGAGAGTCTGATTGTTAAAAAGTATTATAATATAGGTTTTGCTGCTGACACTCCTGTTGGTCTTATGGTTCCTGTAATTAAAGATGCTGATAAAAAAGGTATTATTGAAATATCAAAAGATATCATGGAGTTAGCAGGTAAGGCTCGTGATGGTAAGTTAGGTGCAAAAGACATGGCTGGCGCTACATTTACTATCTCAAGTATTGGAGTACTAGGTACTACAGCATTTACACCAATTATTAATATGCCGGAAGTAGCAATTATGGGTGTGTCAAAAACTGCAGTGAAACCAGTTTGGAATGGTAAAGAATTCACCCCAAGAACTATGCTCCCACTGTCTTTATCTACAGATCATAGAGTGATAGATGGTGCGTTAGCTGCGAAGTTCTTAACTAGGTATTGTCAGATATTATCTGATTTACGTGAAATCATAATGTAAGCGGAGTTTTAAAATGAGTGATATTAAAACACAGGTTGTAGTGTTAGGTAGTGGTCCTGGTGGATATAGTGCAGCTTTTAGAGCGGCTGATTTAGGATTAGAAGTTACTTTAATAGAAAGATATGAGAATATTGGTGGAGTGTGTCTAAACGTTGGTTGTATTCCATCCAAAGCATTACTACATATTGTAAAAGTTATCAATGAAGCTAGACATCTAGCAGCTGATGGCATCCTTGAAATGGGTGATATCAAAATTAATAAAGATAAAATTCTTAAATATAAGAATGATGTTGTTAGTAAGCTTACCAGCGGTCTTAAAGGCATGGCTCAGATGAGAAAAGTTAAGATCGTACAAGGTTACGGTAAATTTGTATCTGACAAAGAGCTTGCTGTAGAGAGTGCTGACGGTAAAGTAACTAAAATAACTTTTGATAATTGTATTATCGCTGCTGGATCTAGTGTGATAAATCTACCATTTGTGCCAAAAGATGACAGAATTATCGACTCAACTGGTGCTCTTGAAATGAAAGAGATTCCAGAAACTATGCTTGTAGTTGGTGGTGGAATTATTGGTCTTGAGATGGCTCAAGTATACTCTGAACTTGGTACAAAGATTACAGTAGTTGAATTTGCTGATCAGCTTATGAATGGTGTAGATAAAGATATAGTAAAAGCTTATGAGAAGATGAACAAGCGTTATGAAGTTCGCCTAAAAACTGGTGTCACAGCTATGGATGCTCGTAAAGATGGTATCTATGTAACTATGGAAGGTCAGCACTCAGCTAAAGAAGAAAGATATGATAGAGTGCTTATGGCTATTGGCCGTAAGCCAAATGGTAAGCTAATTGATGCCGAAAAAGCTGGTGTAAGAGTTGATGAAAAAGGGTTTATTCCCGTTGATAAGCAACTTCGTACAAATGTGTCACACATCTTTGCAATAGGTGATATTATTGGTCAGCCGATGCTTGCACATAAAGCTGTCCCAGAGGGAAGAACTGCTGCTGAAGTTATTTCTGGCTTAAATCATAGTTTTGATCCTTTAGTGATTCCAGCTGTTGCTTATACTGATCCAGAAGTTGCTTGGGTAGGTGAGACTGAAACTTCAGCTAAAGCTAAAGGTATTAAGTATGAAAAGGGCGTTTTCCCTTGGGCTGCTAGTGGTCGATCATTAAGTATTGGTAGATCAGAGGGTATGACAAAAGTATTATTTGATGAGAATCACAGAATTATTGGTGCTTCTATCGTTGGTACTAATGCTGGTGAGCTTATTTCAGAAGCAGCTTTGGCTATTGAGATGGGTTGTGATGCTGAAGATATCGCTCTTACAGTTCATCCACATCCAACTTTATCTGAAAGCTTAATGATGGCTACAGAAGTTTTTGAAGGTACTGCAACAGATCTTCCTCCGCAAAAGAAAAGTTAAAGTCTCAGAGTCAGAACTTAAAAAAATTAAGGAGTTTTGGGGTAAAAATTATACATCAAAGTAAGAAAGTTTTTACTTGATTTCATCTGTCATACTCATAAAAAACATACGTAATATTTATGTTAGTATTTATATTAATGCTTATGTAATTTGCCTTAAAAAAGCTGGTATTTTCCAGATTTCACTTTAAAGTGCGGCAAACCTAATAGCCAAGTTTTTATTTAGAATAAATAACTATTTAGCTAAATTTATTATTTACTCTACTTGTTTTTCTATGTTATATTGTTTTTATAGTTGTTTTAATTTTATTATTAATCAATAAAGAGCTTATTGGTATTTAGATATATTTTAAGATATATTTTAAATTTACTGCCTTGTGCTTATTTATGAAGTTCTTTTATGGTTATATATCGTTGAGGTTTTTATTTAAAATGATAAACTACTTTCCTGATAATGTAGAAGCTCTAGAATTTGCTAAAAGTATGAAAACTTTTATGCTTAATGTTATAGCTGACTTAAGTAAGAACACATATGTCGATAATTTTGATTATATTAAATTCCATAAGAATGGAAGTATCTTAAACTTGGCAACTAATATAAAGCTTTTAGAATATCGCTTTAGAAATAATATCAAATATAAAATTTTATTTGAAGGTCTGATCAAAGAAGAAATTATTGGAAAGCCACATATATATTTATGGCCTAATGAACCAAGTAATCAAATAATGAAAGTGTTATTTGAGTTCGGTATGTCGAATGGATGTAGCATATTTATTTGTAATAAAAATTTTATAGAAGTATTTTCTTTTTCTTCTTCAAAAGGTATATCACTCAATAATTTATATACAAATAAATTTAGTTACTTAAAACAATTTATAGCTTTCTTTAAAAGCATGTATTTAAGGTATGTATCAATATCAGGTAAAGAAGTCGAATATATTAAAACAGACCTTAAATTCCCTAAGGTAGTTAAAAAAGAAAGCAAAAGTTTTGAAATGCCAAAAAAGATTTACATTGCAGAGAATGTATTCCTAACACATAAAGAATTAGAAGTTTGTAAATATTTTTTAAAAGGATATTCGAATAAAAAAATAGCTCAAATATTGTGTAAATCTCTAAGAACTGTTGAAACTAATCTCAACACTGTTAAAAATAGATTAAATCTAAACTTTCGCGATGATATTGTTGACTTTTTTGCTGATAAATATTGGATTGTAGATTCATTGTAAATATTTAAAATATGTGGTTTTTCACGGTGTTTTTATCTTAGTTATTTTGGTTTAATAGTCTCTATGAACGATAAAAACAGATTTATATGTTTTTAAAAAGCATACATATAACTTAGAGAACGTTAATATTTGCAATAATAATTACTAATAAATTTAATAAGTATTACAGGATATTTAATGAAACGTGTGCTTAAGCAAGATGCTATAGTGACTTTTCCAGCTGATTACATAAATGAGGAAGCAACAGTGATTGTCATAAAAAATCTTCTTAATGGTATAGTAGCAGTTGTCACAGATATTTCTCCTTTTCATCCAGTTGATCACTTATGGCCAGATCACTCAGCTGATAGCGGAGAATTAATCTTAGGAGATAAAAAATTTACTATTACAGAATGTTTGATAGTTGCTTTTGATCAAATTAATGAAGAATTGCTTTTTGATGGAGGTATTAAAATAAGAGCCATCAGGTGTAATCAAGCAGGCTGGTTATGGGTCATTCCATGTGGAGGTACTCATTCACCGGTACTAAAGTCATGTCAAGTTAAAGTAACCTTAACACAATTTACTTCTGAAAGTTTTGAAATGAAGAATCAATTAATGTCTGGAGGTAATAAATTTGAATAGTCTTTCTACTGTTATTGAGTTATTTCGCGAGGATATGAAATTTTCGGCAGCCCATTTTACTATTTTTTCTGAAACGCAGCGAGAGTGCTTACATGGACATAATTTTCAAGTTTATGCAATCATAACGGCTCCTGTTATAGGTAATAATTTATCATTTGACTATACTATTTGTCGAAAGGAGATTTTAAACTTATGTTACTCACTAAATGAACGTTGTCTTATGCCTAGTAAGTCGCCTTATTTAAAAATAGAAAAACAACATCGTTGTTATATGATAAAGTTTGATAAAACTAAATTTGTACTTCCAGAAGAAGATGTTTTGTTGTTGCCTATTAAAAATATTACCACTGAAGGATTGGCACAATGGTTTGTAAAGACAATCGCTTCCAATAAAGACTTTTATGGTTTAGAAGATGCCGAAATTCTTACAATAAAAATTGCTACAGCGCCTGGTCAATATGCTAGTGCAACGGTTTTGCTAAAGGAGTTTAACTGATGAGTAAGTTAGCAATTGTAACGGGTGGTAGTAAGGGTATCGGTAAGGAGGTAGTTAATCAATTACTTCATCAAGGTTGGCAAGTAATGAATTTATCTAGAACATTTTGTGAATTACCGGGAGTAATTAATTGTGAAGCAGATTTAAGTAGAGATGATCTTAAAGAAATTTTATCGTTAAGCTTGGCTCCTTATCTAAAAGATAGAAAGAAAGTTTGCATTGTACATAATGCTTGTGCTTACTTTTCTGGCACAACTTTAAATGTTTCCAGTCAGGAACTTAAACAGGCTTGGCAAGTTAATATTACTGCACCTATATTTATCAATCAAATTATTATTCCATTTATGCTTCCTGGCTCTAGTATTCTTTATGTGGGTTCAACACTCTCCGAAATGGCAGTGCCTAATTGTTTGCCTTACGTTATTACTAAACATGCAAGCGTTGGATTAATGAGATCAACTTGTCAAGATTTAAGTAAGAAGGGTATCCATACTTGTTGTATTTGCCCTGGATTTACTAATACTGAGACTTTGCAACAGCATTTAAGAGAAGGGGGTAGACATATAGATCAAGCCATAGAAAATGTTGCGATGAAGCGGATTATTGATCCTAAAGAAATAGCAAATTTTATTACATATTGTGTCGAGACACCTATTGTAAATGGAGCAGTATTACATACTAACTTAGGTTATATTAACCAATAAGAGGAATATTAATGCAAACTTTAACAAAAGAAAAACAACTACTTGCTAAAAATACTTTGGATTCATTTTATGAGGCGATACAGAGAAAACAGAAAGTTATTCCTTTTGATGCTAACTTTTATTTTACTAAAGGAGAGCCAGGTAGAGTTACTGGTTACCTTCTCAGAGAGGTAGCGTTAGAAGAAGAGGTGGTTCATTGGTTAAACTCAAGGGTGAAATTTCAACAAGTTATGCAACGTTATAAGAAATATGATTATAGGTTGGCTTCTTTAGATTGGCCAGCACACTTTGCAACAAGGTTTATTAATGTTACAGGTCAAGCAGCAACTAACTGTGAAAACATTTTCATGTTTTTCCCTGAAGTCTTGGGGTTAAAAACAGATAATTTAGAAGATTATTTTGGTTTTGAATTTATTGATATGTGGGTTTCTGTATTTGATGAAATTATTTTCCCATGTATGCGTAGAGTGTTTGATAAAGATTCACAGTTTGAACTTTATGCAACCTTACGGCCAATGCTAGAAAAAACTATCTATTTGGCCTCTGTATTTCATGAAATTGGACACCGGTGTGGTTATTGGAAAGTTTCTTCTACTGTTGATTCTAGAATATCAATTAATAAATTTCATACCGATGTATTAGGAGAGTTAGCTACAGATACTCTCTTAGTTAACTTTTTACCTGAATTTCGAGAGCTTCAATATTTTATTTTTTTACAACGTTTGTTTTGGTTCGGAAGGTTTGGATTTAAAGATAATCCTAGAAATGGAAAATTAAATAACGATAATGATACTTGGATAGGAGCTTACCTATGGAATCAATATATTGAAAAATCGGTTTTAACACAAAACTCTGATGAAACTTGGAACGTAGATTTTAACAAATTGGGAACTGTCTTTTCTAGTATCCTTGATGATATTGATAAATTAGGAGAAGTACTAATCCTTAATAGCAAAGGTTTACATGATGAGTTAGTGTATCAGTGGATGATTAATAGGGTCATTTTGAAAAATAATAAATTTTGCTATTCATCAACGATGAAAGATGCTTTAAAACACTGCATTAACGTTGCTGAAAAGCCTTTAAATAAGTATCAATAGAATAAGAGGTTAGCTATGCAACAAAATTTTAAGAACCTAATTACTGCTATTGGCGAAAATCCTAATCGTAATGGATTGATAGGTACACCTCAACGTGCGGCAAAAGCGTTTAGTTTTTTAACTCGAGGTTATCAACAATCTTTAAAAGAAGTAATTAATGGTGCACTATTTGAATCTAGTATTGATGAAATGGTAGTAATTGACAATATAGAGTTTTTTTCTTTATGTGAACATCACTTGTTACCTTTTACTGGTATATGTCACATTGCTTATCTACCAACAGGTAAAGTTTTAGGTTTATCAAAATTTGCTAGAATCGTTGATATGTTTGCCCAGCGTCTACAGATTCAAGAGCAGCTTACCGAAGAGATAGCGACTGCAATCCAAGATATTACTGGTGCTAGAGGAGTAGGAGTGGTTATAGAAGCTAAGCATTTTTGTATGATGATGAGAGGTGTTAGAAAACAAAATTCTATTATGAAAACATCAGTAATGTTAGGAGAGTTTAAAGCTTCACATTCGACTCGTAGCGAATTTTTAGCTTTAAGTATGAAGTAATATAGTGTAGTTAAGTAATGCTAAGATTAATTTTATTATAAATTATGAAGCCAGTTGCTATTAGATTCTAACTTGTAAATAGGAGAACATTGGATAATCACTATTATAATGGGTATTGAAAGTTTACAACGAGGCGCTAGAGCCAATGAGGCAACAGCAGTTTTTATATAAAAAATATTTTCAAAATGGTATGTAGTGAGGAGGAAAGAGTTGTTTAATAATAAAAAGAAAGTAGTAGTGGTTGTTGATGCTTATTCAACTGGCAAATATTTACCTCCTGAAATTATAAAACGAGGATACTCATGGATACATGTAAAAAGTCGCAGTAATCTGCCCATTTTTATGACGTATGGAGTTAAACATCAGTCGCATCTATTAGAAATAATCTATGAAGGCGATTTATCAACTATTATTAATCAAATAAGTTTATATGAAATAGTAGCTATCATAGCAGGTACTGAAACTGCAGTTGAATTAACGGATCAGCTTGCTTATGCTTTAAGTTTGCCTGGTAATAGTCCTAAAACAAGTTTTTTAAGGCGCAACAAGTACCAAATGATAGAGGCAATTAAAAAGGCAGGTCTAAATACTGCAAACCAAATTGCTACTAGTAGTTTAAAAGATCTAATATGCTGGTATCAAATGAATTTTGTAATGAATGAAATGGTAGTTATTAAGCCATTAAATAGTGCTGGTACGGATCATGTAATGTTTTGTTCTTCTGTTGAAGAAATAAAGCAAGCAGCAAAAAAAATATTGGGGGAAATTAATAAATTAGGTTTATTAAATCAACTTGTTTTAGGTCAATCATTTCTCATTGGTGATGAATATGTGGTTAATACAGTTAGTATGGATGGAAAACATCATTTAACCGATATTTGGCAGTGCTATAAACAGCGTGTACAAGGTGCTGGATTTGTTCCTGGTTGTGAAGTTTTACTATCTTCACAAGGCGAACGGCAGAAGCAATTAAAAGAATACGCTTTTAAAGCACTAAAAGCTTTAGGCTTTAGCCAAGGTCCAGCCCATTTTGAAATTATGTTTACTGAAGGAGGTCCGACTATTATTGAAGTTGGTGCACGTGTTCAAGGGGGAGTGAATCCAAAGGTTCATTTAGAATGTATAGGAAGTAGTCAATTAATTAAAACTATTGATAGTTATATTGATCCTAAAAAATTTTTGTCCTATTATAAGGAGGATTATTTATTAAGTAAATATTCCCGTTGGGCTGATTTGATTGTTCCTAGAGGTGGAATTATTCGATCCTTTACTCTTTTAGATGAAGTTAAACAGCTCCCTAGTTTTTATAGTGCTAATGTATCTGTTGAACCAGGTGATTATCTACCTAAGACAGTGGATCTTTATACATCTCCTGGGAGCATTTATTTGGTTAATGAAGATCCAGAGTTGCTTAAAAATGACTATTTGGTTTTAAGAGAATTAGAGAAGCAAAGCTATGAATTCATTACAGAATAAAGAAGCTCAATCCTATATTGCTGCACTTATTGCAGTCTTAATTTGGGGTATGTTTCCTACTTTAGTTAAAAGTACTTTGCAATTTGCTTCTGTAGAGCAACTACTTGTATTAAGATTTTTAGTTGCTTCACTCTTGTTTTTGCCTATGTTCAATACAGTATTTAATAAACTACTTGTTATAGAAAAAAGATATTTAGCTTTATTCGTTATTTTTACGATAGCTGTTTTTTTTAGTCAGACTTATGTCTTAAGTCAAGTTCCTGCTAGCTGGTATGTAGCTGTATTCACTTTAGCTCCAATTATTTTTTTATTGGTTTATCGCGAAACACTTAATTTATTTGGGAAGATAGGAGTTACATTAGCAATTATAGGAATGGGGTTATTTTTTACCTCCATGAATGACCATACTGATATGAATTTTTTAACTATGATATTGTTAATAATAAGTATGCTATCTTGGGTTGGCTATAGTATTTTTGCTAGAAAATTACATAGTCAGTTAAATGACCGAGAAATTGTAGCCTTAACTAGTTTTGTTGGTTTTGGCTCGAGTTTTGTTTTTTGGGGTACAAAGGGTTTTGTTTGGGAGGATTTATCTTTATCTATACTAGGATTGTGTGTCCTTACAGGGGTGGTATTACCGTTAGCTTTGGTTCTTTATTCTTTTTCACTTAGAATTAAGCCTATTTTTGCGATGTTTTCACAATATTTGGAGCCTATTTTTGGTTTACTTGCGGCAGCCTTATTTTTAGGAGAGGTGATGGGCGCAATTCAGTATTTGGCTGCAATAGTTATTATTATTGGAACTTTATTTGTTGGAATAAGCTCCAGACAAAAAAAATGATTATATATTTGAAAACTTATATATACATGGTGCCGTTGTAAATATAGTTATTTTAATTTTAGTAAACTTTGAGAGTACAATCTAAGTTATGAAAGAAAAGCAAGTTGATGTGATAGACAAAGAGTGGCTTGCACAACCTTTTATAAAAAGTGATCTATGTAGTTTAGAGGGTTTTGTTATTAATAATAAAGTGAATTATATAGGCTTATCAATGAGATCAAGAGTAGGATGTACAGAGTCACAGAATATTTTTCCAGCTGAAAGTGAAGTAAGTACTGAGACTTATGTTTTGCTAACTAAAGCATTAGAAAAGTTGGTTGAAAGATCTAATTACAATAAGGGGTATTTTCATTGTGAGTTTTTAGTACATAATAAGAAAATATACTTAATTGATGCTAATTTTGGACGTGTTGGAGGCGGGTGTATAGCTTTACAAATAGCAGCATCTATAGGAAGAAATGTAGAAGAAGTGTATGCACATGTTTTAGCAGTAACATTTTTGTTAACAGATAAGGTTGATGAAACTCTTTATACAAGAAATAAAATAAAAACTTTATCAATTTTATATGGGATAGATCAAGAGGCTAAATTTATTGATCTTTTAAGAAAAAAACCTTATGGAAAAACTCAACATATTCAGTTAGTTAGGCAAGGAGCTATTCTTCAACCAGTAGGGGTAAATAATCGTTCTTGGATTGGAATATTAATAGGGGAGCCAGATATTGTTCTAGAGGAAATAAAATTTATTTTAATAGAGACAAATAAAGGAACCTTAAAACCAGTTTTCTAAAAGAGAATGTTATATGAAAAGTAAATCACCTTCTATATATATTATTACTTTGCTATTATTTTGCATGTCAGCTTTATCCGGTATCTCTTCTGATATTTATATTGCTGCTTTTCCGGATATAAGTAGTTTTTTTAAGGTTTCAGAAAGTTTAATAAAATCGACATTATCTTTGTTTTTTATAGGGTTAGGTCTTTCACAAATTATTTATGGACCATTGTCAGATGCTTTTGGAAGAAAAAAAATTATTCTATTAGGATCTATTATATTTTTTTTAGGTACTATACTTTGCATTTTTAGTAAAAATTTTAATGTTTTTTTATGCGGTCGTTTTATTCAAGGTATAGGTGTAGGTGCTATGGTTTGTATATCCAGAGCAATTACAAAAGATATGTTTAAAGATAAATTGTTGGTTAAAGCATTATCATATATAGGTATGGGACTAGCTATTATGCCGGCTATTTCACCAGTATTAGGTTCATATATACAATATTATATCGGATGGAAATATGAGTTTATATTTATGCTTTTATATTCATTATTTTTACAGTTGGCAGTTACGTTTTTTATTCCGGAAACTAATGAAAACAAACATATAAAGCCTATGAAGACTATTATAAAAGAATATTTTATAATTCTATCTGATCATATATTTTTAATAAATGTTATTATAGCTAGTTTTATTATATCTATGATATATATTTTTTATTCGCTAAGTTCTTTTTATTTTCAGAAATATTACTATTGGAGTGAGATAGAATATAGCCAAGTTGCGATATTAATAGCAATGTCACTTTTATTAGGGCGTAAAGTAAATATTTATTTGATTTCGTTGATCAGTGGAAACCAAATAATTTTTTTTGGCAGTATCGTGGCATTAGCTAGTTCTATATCTACATTTATACTTTTTTATATTGGTTTTAATACTATACTTATAGTTCTGATTTCAATTTGTTTATATTCTATTTCGGGAGGTATTATATTTTCAAATACGTTTGTTGGTGCCACAAATAGGTATACAAAAACAGCTGGTTTAGCAAGTGCTATGTATGGTGTTATGCAAATGACTATTGTGTTTTTTCTAATAACGACATCATCAATGTTAGATTCATTAAATAATGTAACTACTATTTTCGTTTTTCTAATTCTCTTTTCATTATTGTCTACAATCATGAGTTCTTTTTTAATTAAAAAGAAGATGTAATTAACTAAGGAATATTTATGGAAATAAATTTTAAAGATACTGATTTACCTATATCTAATTTAGTTAGAAGTCAAGAAATGCCGTTTATTGCAACTTTAGATAAAGAAGCTGCTGGATTGAGTAAACAAAATAAGAATATAATTAAATTATCTGGAGGAGCTCCATCTCATTATCCAAAAGAGTTATTTTCTATTATAGAAGAATTAGGTTCAAATTATGATTGTACCATTTTGAATTATTCACCTATAGATGGCTATGAAAACTTAAGAAGCTTATTAGCAACATTAGTATCTGATAGATATCATGAGAAATACACAAATAAGAATGTTTTAGTTTGTTCTGGAGGATGTTCGGGGTTATTCCTCGTATTGAAAACTCTTTTAAATTCGAACGAAAAAGTGTTAATACCTTCACCTTGCTGGGAATATTTACCTAGAATAGTAGAAAATTGTGGTGGAGCTTCTGTCAGGATTGATATTTCTCAAGATATTAATTGGGAGGATTTTATAAAAGAAATAGATCAACGTATAAAAAATGGTATAAAAATAGTTTGTATGAATTCACCTCTTAATCCTACAGGAAAGGTAATCCCTATAAGCGTCAAAAATGAGATTATTAAGTTGTGTCAAAGAAATAAAGTTTGGTACGTTTCTGATGATGTGACTATAGATTTTTGTTATAACAATGAAGATAATTGTTATATAAATAATTCTGACTATTTTATTTCGATAAATTCTTTTTCAAAAAATCTGGGTATTACTGGATTTAGATTTGGCTTTATATTAGCAAATATAAAAATAATTGAGCAGGTTAAAAAGTCTCAGCTTTACACATGTATGTATCCTAATAGTCTTATACAAAAAATTGTTGAAAAATATTTGAGTAAACATCTTCTTAGTTATTATGATTATATTAAAAAAGTTAACTTATCATATAGTAGCAAGGCAAAGACCTATTTTAATATTTTATCTAAGAATAAAAACTTAATTTTAAACCCTATAGAGGGAGGCTTATTTTTTTTTCCTAAAATACAAGATGGCTATTACTTAGATTATAAAAAATTACTAAATGAATATTTTATCACTGTTGCTCCAGGTCAAGCATTTGGTTTGAATATGGAAAATCATTTTAGAATGTTTATTGGAGTAGATGAGAAAGATTTTCTTAAAGCAAGTAGAGCTCTAGAGAAAGTAATTTATAAAAATGCTGTTTAATAAATGCAACTCGATTTAGTATGCATTAAGGTATCAATCGTGGGATGACATGGAAAAAGTTTTAAAAAATGTCCTAAAGAGAAATATAAAACAAATATAAGTTAAAGAGCTGTATAAAAAATTTGGAAATGAACTATTAATAGACCATTATAACAATAGATGCTTCAGGATCATTCAGATTATTAGTAGTAATGATCGAAACAAAATTTGGTAGATCAAAACAATCTTATAGTTTAAATATCCATAAGATCTAAATTACCCAGAAATTGTATAAGTGTAAGGGGAAGGGACAATGGAAGGTATAAAAAACATAAAGATTATTGACGTAACACTCAGAGATGGTGGATATAGAGTTAACTTCAATTTTCCTGATAGCTTAATTAATATGGTGGTAAAAAAGCTTTCTCTAGCTGGGATAGATTATATAGAAGTAGGCTATAGAAATGGATCTTTCAAGAAGATTAATAACATAGGGAAATGTGGACTTGGAAGTGATCATTATATTAAGCGAGTAAGAGAAGTATCTCAATTAGCTAAATTGGTAATGATGTATCATCCTAGAAATGTTGATATATCAGAATTAGAAAGAATGAAAGATAATGGGATTGATTTTTTAAGATGTTGTGTTCCTATCGATAACCCGGGAAATTCAATCGAATATATAAAAGAAAGCAACCGTCTGGGTATTAAAAATTGTGTTAATTTGACTCGTATAAGTCAACATAATATAAATGATATTTTATTTTTTATAGAAAAGCTAAAAAAAGAAAATGTTGAATTGGTGTATTTAGCAGATTCTAATGGAAGTTTGCTACCTACTCAAATATCTAAACTTGTTAGTAGTGTAATTAAAAATATAGATGTAGAAATAGGGTTTCATCCACATAATAACCTTAATTTAGCGATTGCTAATTCAATATCAGCACTAGCAGCTGGGGCAACGTATTTTGACACCTCTATTAGGGGTATGGGTAAAGGTTCAGGAAATTTACAGATAGAGTATTGGATAGCATATTTAATAAAACATGGGTTATTTAAATATGATCTTGGGCCTATATTAGAGCTAGCAGATTATTTTTCTGAAAACGTAGAAAAATCAAATTTAGTATTTTCCTCATCAGATATTATAGCTGCAGCATTAAACTTCTCAGCTGACCAAAGAAAGGCGCTTGTAGGGTATGACTACTCTAATTTTCAGAATAAATATAGAGAATCAAATTTAGTTATGCAGAGGAAAATATATGAAAAAAGTAGCTGTCCTAGGACCTATATTAGCTAGATGGAAAGACCATGTTTATCTCATGAAACCATTTGATGAATTACCAAACCAAGAATTAAAGTTTAAAGCAATAGATCCCTTAACTTTTTGTTATGGTTGTGATTCATTGGGCCAAGCAAAAAATAATTTTTTAGATTGGTTAAAGCTAAATAAGAATGAGTATGATATTTTTATGGGCTTTGCTTTGGGTGGAACACTTATTCAAACTGTGTTTGATGATGGAATTCTTGATGATAAAAAAGTTGTATTGTTTTCTTCACCATCTATTGCTGATGAAGGGCTAAAATCCAAGCTAGGGGAAATATTAGAATATTTGTATAAAGCCGACTTAACTAAAGCATTGATAGCTAAAGAAAAAATAGTAGCTAATTTAGATGATTATGATATTGAGTATGAATTAAGTGAAGTAGAGGAAAAAGAAGCTATTGAACGTATGCAATTAGGATTGAATTTGATATTACAAGCCAATTTATCGATTTTAGAAAAAGTGCCAAAAAATACTAAGGTATATATTGGTGAGAAATCTCAATTGGCAACTCCTAATAACGTTAAATTACCTGCAAATAAAATGGTAATTGTACCAAATGCAAGTATGAGATTATTTCAAGATAATCTTGATTTTATGCTGAATGAATTAGAAAAAACGATAAAGGAGTGGCGTTGTGAATAACTCTTTGAAGAAAATAGCGATATTGCCTGGAGATGGGGTGGGTCAGGACGTAATTTTTGCGACTATGCCTGTGTTTGAAGCATTATCATTAGATTTTGACTTTAGTTATGGAGACGTGGGGTGGGAATGTTGGAGAAAGGAGGGTAATCCTGTTCCTCAGAAAACCTGGGAAATCATAAACAACTGTGATGCCACATTATTAGGAGCAATTACAAGTAAACCATATCAAGAAGCTGTATTAGAGCTACCAAATAATTTAATTGATGACCCTCCTATATATGTTTCTCCAGTTATTCAGCTTAGACAGAATTTAGATCTTTTTGCTAATGTTAGACCTATATCTAATATAAATGACAGAGCTATCGATTTTAATTTAGCTGTAATAAGAGAAAACACAGAGGGATTATATTCAGGGTTAGACTATGGGTATTTACCTGATGAGATTAAGTCTATAGTGTCTAGTACTAGTAGATGGCAAAATGTAAATTCTAATGAGGCCTGTGCTACATTGAGGCTACAAACTAAATTCGGATTAGAAAGGTTATTTAAATTTGCTTTTGAGCATGCTAGAAAGTATGGCTTTAACAAAGTTACTTTGGCAGATAAACCAAATGTAATGAGACATAGTTCACATTTTGTGAAGACTATTTTTGATAAGATTTCATCAGGTTATAAAGGTATAGCGGCTGAAATTTTAAATGTTGATGCTGTTGGCTTATGGTTAGTTCGTCGACCAGAAAATTTTGGTGTAATAGTTGCTGAAAATATGTTTGGGGATATTCTTTCAGACGTTGGAGCAGCTGTTATGGGAGGATTAGGTTTTGCTCCAAGTGGTAATTATGGTAGTAAAGGCGCTTATTTTGAGCCTGTACATGGAAGTGCTCCTAGATTATCAGGAAAAAATATAGCAAACCCCTGCGCTATGTTCTTGACTATAGCCATGTTACTAGATAGCTATAATTATACAGCAGAATCAGAAAAAATTAGAAAAGCTATAAAAGAGGTAATAAAAGAGGGTAAGTACTTAACTTATGATATGGGAGGTAATACATCTACTAAAGAAATGGCTAATAGAATAATTAACTTGGTAGACTCTCCTTTAGAGAGCAAAGTTATTTCACTTATTTCAACAGGTTCTGAATTAGTCAATGGTGATAAGCTAGATACAAATGCGCAATATTTTTCTCAGAAGATCATATCTTTAGGAGGTAATGTCAAAGGACATCAGTTAGTTTCTGATAATCAAAGAGATATTAAGTTAGCAATTGAATTTAGCTTAAATAGTAATGATTGCATAATAATTACAGGAGGATTGGGTCCAACTTCTGATGATAAGACAAGACAAGCTGTAGCAGGTGCAACTGGTAAGGAGTTAGTTTTTGATGAAAAAAGTTGGAAACTTGTTTGTGATAGATTAAAAAGATTTAATATTTCAGTGCATGATGGAAATAAGCAGCAAGCATTTTTCCCCAAAGATTCAGAAATACTAGAAAATTTAAATGGAACTGCAGCTGGATGCAAAGTTAATGTTAATAACAAGGTTGTTTTTATGTTACCTGGACCACCTAGTGAAAACCAACCAATGTTTGAAAAATATGTAATACCATATTTAGAAGATCAGAAGTTTTTAGTAGAGAAAAAAAATCTTACATGGAAATTATTAGGAGTTATTGAGGCAGATATAGCAGATGATATTGATAAAATAGTTTCAGGATCTGAAGTAGATGTCGCATACAGATGGAGCTATCCATATATTGATGTAAAACTTTCTTATCCAGCGTCAAAAGAATTCCAATTGCAAAATACTATAAGTAAAGTTAATAGGCATCTAGCTAAATATACAGTTTCTAATGATGGGAGAGATAGTAAAACCAGATTAATAGATTTTATAAGTAAAAATAACTTAAGTATTAAAATAACAGATTATCTGACAAATGGAGAGTTAGGTAAGCTAGTAGCACCATATATTAGTGACGTAGCTGACGAATTGGAAAAAATTATTTCTATTGAAATGAAAGGTTTAGAAGAATTTAAGCAGAAGCTCCCTTATAACGGTTCGACTACTCTTGAATGTAATACTAAGTCTCACAGTCTAAATTATTATAATAAACTAGAAATTGCTTATAGAGGCCCAGAAGTTGAAAAATATGCATTACATTTCGCATGTTCCAGTATCTTATCGTCTCTAGAAAAAATAATGGGAGTAAATAATGAAGCTTGATCAGATTAAATATGAATTTTCTAAACTATCAACATCCGCTATTTCAGATGCCTTAGACAGTTTAGGTCTTAAGGATAGAGTTACCGGATTTAGTAGCAGGAGCTCAAATGATACTTTAATAGGTTTTGCTTATACAGTTAAATATGATCTTTTAGATGAGGATAAAGACTTTCAGAATGCTTTTCAAAATGCTGGCAATTATATAGATAATGTAGCAGAAGAAGAGATAATATTAATAGATAATGCAGCAAGAGATTGGTGTACAACATGGGGAGGAATACTAACTAAATTTTCAATATTAAAGAAAATTGGCGGAGCCGTTATTTATGGTGCAGTTAGAGATATAGAAGAAATAGAAAGTTCAAACTTACCAGTTTATAGCAGTCATGTCTTTATGGCTTCTGGAAAAAACCGTGTTAAAAAGGTGGCTGAGAAGTGTTGTGTAAAAATTGGGAATGTTTTGGTTAGCCATGGAGATCTTATTTTTGGCGATAAAAATGGAATTCTTTTTATACCTAAGGATAAGATAGAAGATGTTTGTAAAAGAGCAAAGCATATCGAGGAAACAGAAAAGAAAATCATAGAAGCTATAGAATTGGGAATGAGTCTATCAGAAGCTAGATCTAAATTTAACTATGCACGACCATGGAACCCATAAAATGCTGAATGTGAATTTTATTGATATACATTATCACGCATCTCCAGATTTGTTTTTAAGAAGAGAGAATCCAATTTCAGCTGGAAAGAAATATCAAGAGTTGGGTGGGGCAGTAGTTTTGAAGAGCCATTTAGGGTCAACAGTCCAGGCAGCTGAAATTGCCAGAGCACAAGGTTTGCCAGTGCTACCATCAGTAGTTTTGAATGATATTGCAGGAGGATTAAGTAGAAAAACTGTTTTACACGCTTTATCAGAATATACATGTTTTGATAAGTTACGAATACTTGTTCATCTACCTACTTTAAAAAAAACGCAACATGAAAGTAAGTTAATAAGATCATATAGTAATCAATGGGCTGAAAAATACGCATCAAAACCATCTTCTATTTGTATTGATAATACATTAAAAGATGAAGTAATTGATATATTAAAGATGAGTAAAGACTATCCAATAGTAGTTACAAGCGGGCATGCAAGTAAAGATGAAGTGCTACTATTGTTAGAAGAGTGTGCAAAATTAAATATTGATAGATTTATGCTCAATCAACCTGCAAATCCTATGACTGGGTTAACAGTTAAAGAACTATCAGTTCTATCAGATCAATATGAGTTTTTATGGATTGAGCAGTGTGCTTTGACCTATGCATTAAAATACCAATCGTGGGATGACATGGAAAAGGTCTTAAAAAATGTTCCAAGAGTAATATATAGTTCAGACTTTGGACAAAAATCTCAACCAAGTATTGCTGACTGGTATCTAAAATCAAAAGAGTGGTTTGAGAGTATGAAGTTAAGTAAAAAACGGATTAAAGATATTACTCTTAATAATCCACTGGAAATGTTAAAAGTTTAAGGTAAAAATGTGTTATGAAAAATAATCTATTTTTTTTATTTATTATAGGTCTAATGTGTGCAATAGGCTTAATAGCAACAGATATTTATATACCGGTTATGCCACAGCTTGGTAATTATTTTGAAACTTCTCAGCAGCCGTTACAGTTGACTTTAAGTGTATATTTATTTGGTTTGGCTGTATCGCAATTAATTTATGGTCCATTAAGTGATAGATACGGTAGAAAACCTATTATATTAATGGGTATGTCAATTTTTGTTATTGGTACATTTTTATGTATGTTATCAGTTTCTATTAACATGTTTATTGCTTCAAGGCTACTACAAGCTATAGGAGCAAGCTCAGGTATGGTTATAGGCAGAGCAATTGTGAGCGATACTTACACAAAGCAGGAATCAGCAAGAATTTTTACAGTTATATTTCCAATAGTTGGCATGTCTCCAGCTATATCTCCAGTAATCGGAGGATTAATAGCAAGCATTACAAATTGGAGGATTATTTTTGCTTTTGTAGTAGTACTTTCTTGTATATTGTTTGTTATGATAATTTTATTTTTACATGAAACAAAATCTCAAGAAAATAGGGTAGCTATTCATCCTAAAATTATATTTGGATATTATAAGGAATTATTTTTTTGTAAAAATTTTTGGGCTTATACCTCGATAGTATGCTTTGCATATATTGCTTATTTTGGTTATATAGCAGAATCACCATTCTTATTTCACCAATTTAAGTATACGACTACAGAAATTAGTTTTTTCTACGTTTCACTATCACTTAGTTATTTATTTGGAAATCAAGTAGCAAAACGTTTACTATCGTTTATGTGTATAGATAGGACTATTTTTATAGGGTACGGCTTTTTTGGATTGGGTGGAATAATGTTTATTATACTTAACCACGCGGTAGGCTTTACTCCTATTGATTTAATATTACCAGCGACAATATTAACATTTGGGAATGGTTTTTTACTTCCTTTAGGAACAGCAGGCCTTGTGAGTAGTTTTGAAAAAATTTCAGGATATGCTTCGGGGCTAATGGGAGCTATACAATTAAGTAGCGCTGGCTTGTCAGTTTATTTCGTAGGCATATTAAGTAAGACAAATATAACAGCCTTTACAATATATATGTTAATTACTACTTTTACAGGCTTTGGTTTATTTTTATTCTTGGTTCCAGTTCTCTCTAAATTTAAAAAGGTGGCTTAATTTGTCTATAGGGTTACTTGACCATTCCAGCTTGCAACAGCCCCATAAAGTTGCATTATCTTTTTCTAGTCATTCTTTATTAGCCTTTGCGATTCTTTAAATAATCGTATTACTGTAATAACTTTTTATTTTAAGATCAGATGTTGCTATGGGATAATTATAATACTTAGCGTATGCTACTATTAGCCTATCAGCTGGATCTTTATGGTCCCATTCAAGACGCACTGCTTCCAACCATAAATCAGTATCTATATCTACAATTTCAAATATTTTTGAGAGTTCAGAATATAATTCATTAACATCTAATGAGGACAAAGAGTTATAGCTCTTTCTGGTTAAGCATTCTAACTCAGCAAATGATATTGATAGAATTACCGCACCATGGTTTTCTATATATGATAGTAAACCATCACTAACTTGGTGCTTAGTGTCTAATTCATCCGATAAAAATAAATAAGCTATAGCGCATGTATCTAAAATAATTGGTTTTCTCAACATGCTTATATATCCATCGGTGGTAATACTGTTTCTGTGATACTGTTACAATTCAGCTTACCCTTAAATTTATTTCTTATTTTATTTATAGCTTCCATTCTAGCTTCTTTTTGTGAATTAACAGCAGAAAGTACACATTCTTCTTTACCTCTATTAGTTAC
Source organism: Allofrancisella guangzhouensis (assembly GCF_000815225.1). Lineage (GTDB taxonomy): Bacteria > Pseudomonadota > Gammaproteobacteria > Francisellales > Francisellaceae > Francisella > Francisella guangzhouensis. The sequence goes on from NZ_CP010427.1 coordinate 708,147, forward strand.
AATAATTTTATCAGTAGTATTTTTAACTAATGAGACATATTTAGATACATTATGACAAAACTCTCTTTTTGAAACTTCTATACTCATGTCTTTAGGCCCTTTTTTATATTGTTATAACATAATAACATGGTGGAAAACAATATCAAAGATATAAATAATTATAGTTTGTAGAATTAGCATTCTGCTTACGTGTTTGCGAAAACAACAAGTTAAAACTTTATGTTTCACAAAGTTGTAAATTGACTTGAATAATAGACCTAAAAAATGTTTAAATTATTTAACTCCTAATAGGACACATTACGGAATCAATATATGCATTGAGAATACAATCTAGCAAAACAATAAAACAGGTATGTGTAAATTTTGTATATACCACAAAAATAAATAGCAACATAAAAAAGTGCATATTAGTTATCGAGGCTGTAAATGAAAAATATAACACTAACAAAACTTAGAAAAGAGTTAAAGTTTAGATCAAGAGAAGACTTACAGGCAGATATAGAGCTTTTGTTTAAACAATTTCCTCAAGTTAAAAACACTATACCATGCTATATGACAGTGGCAGCGCTGATGAGGCTTTAGAAGAAGCAAAACAAAAAATTAATAAAGAGTTTTACGGCAATCCTAACTATGGTTGTCCAAGAGCAAGTATAAAAGATGCTAAAAAGGTTGTATCTGATTTCAAAAAGCTACCTGTTACTGATGAACACATTATAGATTTGATGCTTTGTTATATCGATGAGCTTCTAGGATTTATACGAAGATATGGAATTGGCTATGATACTAACTACCCTGATAGCTGCAGTAGCATGTTTGAGTCAGCTGTGAAACTTATTCAAAAAAACCAACTGTATCATAGTTATGAAAATGTATTGAAAAAACTTCTAAGAAAAGCTGATGATAGTTATGTGGAAGACATTGAATTTATTTATGATGAATATTTTGGAGGAAAAAGGTTATGAAAACATTAACTGGTAAATTAGAGGAATTAACAAAAGAACAATTAGTGACAGTTTTAGAGAGTCTTGCTAGTCAAAATAAGACTTATGAAAAGGAAATTAAAACGCTATTGTTCGCTTATGATCCTAAAGAGTTCTATAAGTTAGTGAGTAAAGAGGTCACATCTATTACAAGTAATAGGAAGTTTTATGGTTATTGGGAATGCCATTATTTTGCAGATAAAGTAAGGGGTGTTGTAAATAAAATAGATAAATTTCTTGTTCCTCAAGCCCCTGACTTAGCTATTAAATTGGCTAAGAAAATAATAGATAAAGAAGAAAAAATCGCCGAAAATATAGACGATTCTAATGGTGAAATGGGAGAAGCTTTTTCTAATCTTTTTATGATGCTTGATAGAGCTTATGCAAATAGTACTTGCAAGCCTTTGGAGATAGCTACTTTTATTTATGAAACACTTGACAGTGCTAAATACGGTTATAAAGACTATGTATTAAATTTTTCAAAATGCTTGAATGAAGATGTTTTAAGTGCTTTAGAGAGTATATTAGTGCCTGTAAATAAGTTGAATTCAGGTGGTGATAAAAGATATGAACCTGATGTTAGTGCAACTCTACATAAAATTATCGCTGATAAGAGAAAAGATATTGATGGATATATTGCTGTGTGTAAAGCAAAGGGAGACTTAAATTATGAATATACATATTTAAATATTGCTCAAAGGTATATAGATGCTTTTCAAGAAGATAAAGCTATAGAATACTTACAAAATGTTACTCATGAAAATTTTCAACGAGATAAAAAAAAGCTTTTGATAGATGCTTATTTGCTTGATGGAAATATTACAAAAGTTAAAGAAACCCTATGGGAAAGCACATTTGATGGTTACTATATAAATAATTCTTCATATCTACAGTATTTAAGCTATGCTTCAAATGATGAAAAAACTAAAATAAAAGATGAGATAAAAAAAGTTGTTTTGGCAAAAGATTTTAATCATTCTACTATAAGTGAACTTTATAATATCGAAGAGTTTGACCTATTAGAAAAAGAGCTTATCACTTTTAGTAAGAGTGGTAAGGTTTTAGATTTATATTACTCTGTATCTGAAATGAGGAAGATTAGTACATATTTAGCTAAATCTAATCCTATAGCAGCTGTTATCATTAGAAGAATACTCTTGGAAAATTGCTTGGATGGTGGTAAATCTAAATACTATGATTACGCTGTTAGTGACTTGAAAAAATCAATAGAATTTGCTGAAAGTATTGAGCAATGGAAAGAGGTTAAAAAGCCTATAGATTATTTTAACTCTCTAATAGAAAAGCATAAAAAGAAAGTTTCATTTTGGAGTAGAGTAGCTGATGCAGGTATAAAGGAGAAATTAGAAAATTTACATATTAAATCCTAAAGGATAGAAACGTTATTTGAAAAACAGTAGTTTCAAGAATGTTGTTTAAATAATATAATATATAAATTAAAAATTTTAAGAGAAGTTCCATAAGGGCGCTTGCAATGACCTGGTCAGATATTTTATCAAAAGAGAAACAAAAACCTTATTTTAAGCAAATATTAGAATTTTTGGCTAGTGAGGAAAATAAAGGTAAAGTTATATTTCCAGCTAAAGAGAATATTTTTAATGCTTTTAAGTATACTGAGTTAGAAAATTTAAAAGTTGTAATTCTTGGTCAAGATCCATACCACAATTATAATCAAGCTCACGGTCTAGCATTTTCAGTACAAAAGGGAGTTGACATTCCACCATCTTTACGCAATATGTATAAAGAGCTTGCTCGCAGTATCCCAGATTTTGAGATTCCAAATCATGGTTGCTTAGTTGATTGGGCAAAGCAAGGCGTGTTTCTGTTAAATACAACTTTAACGGTGGAGGCTCATAAGGCAAACTCACACAAAGATATTGGTTGGGAGGCTTTTACAAATATGGTAATACATAAAATATCGGAATATAAAGAGAATGTTGTTTTTATGCTTTGGGGTTCCCATGCACGTAAAAAGAAAAACCTTATTGATAATTCTAAACACTTAATTCTGGAGTCAACCCACCCATCTCCTTTGTCAGCTCATCGCGGCTTTCTAGGATGTAACCATTTTATACTTTGTAACCAGTATTTACTTGATCATAAACTTAAAACTATAAATTGGCAATTAACTAATTAGTCATACATTTTTAAGAATTTTTACTGGTTTCTTACTTATTATCAAAAGATGCTTTTTAGGCTTGAGTATGTTAAAATATCACCTATATGTCATATCTTTATTAAAAACGGTAAGTAATGTCTGTAACGACTAAAGAATCATCATCGATAAATATAGAAAAAGAATTAAAGCAATCATACCTTGATTATGCAATGAGTGTTATAGTTGGTAGGGCTTTACCAGATGTCAGAGATGGGTTAAAGCCAGTTCACCGAAGAGTTCTTTTTGCGATGAATGAACTATCAAACTATTATAACAGACCTTATAAAAAGTCTGCTAGGATTGTCGGTGATGTGATAGGTAAATATCACCCACATGGTGATACAGCAGTTTATGATACTATCGTTAGAATGGCCCAATCTTTTTCTTTACGCTATACGTTAGTAGATGGTCAAGGTAACTTTGGTTCAGTTGATGGTGATTCACCAGCAGCTATGCGTTATACAGAGATTAGAATGCAAAAGCTTACCCATGAACTTTTGGTGGATATTGATAAAGAGACGGTAGATTTTTCTCCAAACTATGACAATACTGAGCTAGTTCCAGATGTTTTACCAACAAGAGTGCCAAACCTTTTGGTTAATGGCTCATCAGGTATTGCTGTTGGTATGGCTACTAATATCCCACCTCATAATATGACAGAGGTAATTAATGGAACAATTGCTCTTATAGATAATCCAAGTTTAAGTGTGGAAGAGCTAATACACTACATTCCAGCACCAGATTTTCCAACAGGAGCTTATATAAATGGTACTGATGGTATTCTAGAAGCTTATAAAACAGGTCGTGGTCGTGTGATAATGCGAGCTAAGGCCGATATAAAAGAAGATGAAGCATCTGGTAAATCACAAATAATAATTACAGAAATACCTTATCAAGTAAATAAAGCAAAACTAGTTGAAAAAATCGCTGAGCTTGTCAAAGATAAAAAGGTAACAGGTATTTCAGAACTTAGAGATGAGTCTGACAAAGATGGTATTAGAGTTGTAATAGATTTAAAAAGAGACGAGTCTCCAGAAGTTGTATTAAATACTTTATACGCTCAAACTCAATTACAATGTAGTTTTGGTATAAATATGGTTGCTCTTAGTGATAATAGACCAAAGCTTTTGGGTTTAAAAGAAATACTAGAGCAGTTTATAAAACATAGAAAAGAAGTTGTTACCCGTCGTACTATATATGAGCTAAGAAAATCAAAAGAAAGAGCGCATATTTTAGAAGGGTTATTATTATCTTTATCAAATATAGATGAGATGATCGAGCTTATCAAAGCTTCTCCAAGTCCAGCTGATGCTAAAGAATCTATGTTAGCTAGGTCATGGAATGGTGTTCTTGTTAAAAATATGCTTGAAGGTGTTGATGTTAAAATGTATCGTAAAGAAATACTAGCTTCTCATTACGGTATTCAAACAGATTCTTTATATAACTTAACAGAAGAGCAAGCTGATGCAATCCTAGCTTTGAGATTACATAGATTAACAGGTCTTGAACAAGACAAGATAGTGAATGAATTTAAAGAGCTTATTGACAAAATTAAGTATCTAATATCAATATTAAGTGATACAAATGAGCTTATTAGGGTAGTCAAAGAAGAGCTTGTTGAAATTAGGGAAAACTTCGGTGATGCTAGAAAATCAGAAATTATTTCTTCAAGGTTAGATTTAACAAGAGAAGATCTAATAGCAGAAGAAGAAATGGTTGTAACATTATCGATGGATGGCTATGTTAAAACTCAACCATTAAGTTTGTACAACGCTCAAAAACGTGGTGGAGTAGGAAAATCTGCAACCAAAACTAAAGAAGAAGATAGTATCTTTAAATTAATTTTAGCATCAACCCATGACACTATGCTATGCTTTTCAAGTTTAGGTAGAGTTTATTGGTCAAAAGTCTATGATTTCCCGGTAGCTAGTAGAATTTCTAAGGGTAGGCCTATAAATAACATTTTGCCATTAGAAAAAGATGAGAAAATTACTGCTCTTATGCCAATCTCTCAGTTTGAGGAGGGTTGGTATGTATTTATGGCTACAAAACTAGGTCGAGTTAAAAAAGTTGATTTATCAGAATTTGCAAAACCTCGCTCTACAGGTAAAATCGCTATTGGTCTAAATGATGGTGATGAGCTATCTTACGTGGCACTTACAGATGGGAATAAGCAGATTATGATGTTTTCAGACGCAGGAAAAGCAATTCGATTTGATGAATCTGATGTTAGAGCCATGGGTCGTTCTGCTGCGGGTGTTACAGGTATGCGTTTACAAGATGATCAAAAGATAGTTTCTATGCTTGTGACAAATCCTGAGGAAGGGGTCGTTTTAGCTGCTACAGAAAATGGTTATGGTAAAAGAACTCCAGTTTCTGAATACAGAAAAACAAGAAGATCTAGTCAAGGAGTTATAGCAATTTCAACTTCAGATAGAAATGGTAAAGTAGTTGTAGCTGTACTTGTTGCTGAAGACGAAGATATTGTAATGATTACGAATAATGGCACTTTAGTTAGAATATCTTCATCTGAAGTCAGAGAGTGTGGTCGTTCAGCACAAGGTGTTAGGTTGATTAATCTAAGAAATAATGAAAAACTTATAGGTTTGAAAGTTGTAAAAGATGATGCAGATATAGAGGAAAGCTTAGAGGAAGAAACTGAAGCCTCTTTAGATGCTGACTTAGCAGCAGAATAACGTGGTTATGTTTATGAAAAGCAAGGTTACTATATTAGGGGCTACAGGCTCTATAGGAGATAGTACATTAAGCGTAATTAGAGAGAGTAGTAGCTTTAAAGTGTATGCTCTGAGTGCCTTTAGTAATATAAGAAAACTTGCTAATTTATGTAAAGAATTCCAGCCTAAGTATGTTGTGGTCCAAGATTGGCAAAAATATAAAGAGCTTAAAGAGCTTGTTAAAGAAGTTGAGATTTTAGTTGGTGATGAAGGTTTAGAACAAATCTCTAGTGATCCAAAAGTCGATATAGTAATGTCTGCTATAGTTGGAGTCGCTGGGCTTAAGCCAACTTTTGCAGCTGCAAGAGCGGGTAAAAAAATACTTTTAGCTAATAAGGAATCTTTAGTAGCTGCTGGGCATTTGTTAATTGAAGAAGTAGCAAAAAATAATGCTCAGCTTATACCTGTAGATAGTGAGCATAATGCAATATTTCAGTGCTTAGATAACCAAAGCAAAACTTTTAATGAAAAAGAAATTGCTGAGATAATTCTTACAGCATCTGGAGGACCTTTTAGAGATAAGCAGCTAGAGGATCTAGTTGATATAACCCCAGAGCAGGCATGCGCTCACCCTAATTGGAGTATGGGGAGAAAGATTTCAGTTGATTCTTCAACTATGGTTAATAAAGCTTTGGAAGTGATAGAAGCATATTGGCTTTTTCGTGTTCCAGCTGATAGAATTAGCGTTTTAATTCATCCTCAAAGTGTTATTCACTCGATGGTTAAATATGTAGATGGTAGTTTTCTGGCTCAATTGGGGGTTCCAGATATGAAGACTCCAATTGCAAATGCTTTGTATTATCCAGCTAGAGGGCGTACAAATGTTGCAGAGCTAGATTTTACAAAAATTGAATTAACTTTTAAAAAAGTATGCTTTAGTAGGTTTGAAGCTCTAAAATTGGTTTTTGAAAACTTAAAAAATAAAGATTACGCAGCAAATATAGTCTTTAATGCTGCTAATGAGAAATTGGTAGAAGCATTTTTAGATGGTAAAATTAAATATTTAGACATTATAAAAATAAATAAAAAAATATTAAAAAAATTAAAATTCGAGAATCCTAAACAAATAGATGAAGTTTTTGATATTGATAAAAAAACTCGATGTTTTGTGGATTCTATTTTGAGGTAAAGTTAGGTGTTTTTTTTAAGAAAGAAGTTTGTATTAACCTCTCTTCTTATGGGTATTGCGTGTGTTAGCTGGGCAGAAACAGGTAGTTTCATACTAGACAAAGTATCTATAGATGGTTTAGAGGGTTTGCAGGGAGATGTAGTTAAAAGCCGTATAGGCTTTAAGAGAGGGAGTTATATCACACCAGAAGATACAAACCAAATTATTAACAATCTTTATGGTACAGGGTTTTTCAATAGTGTAGATCTGTATCGTAAAGGTAGTAACCTTTTTATAAATGTAAAAGAAAGACCAATTATCGCAGATTTTAGCTTCAGTGGTAATAAAAAAATCAAGAAAGAAGATCTTGAAAAAGTTTTTACTGATGCAGGTATTTATGTAGGTAATGTTTATAATCCTAATACGATGTTTTTACTTAAACAATCGTTACTTTCTCAATATTCAATGATGGGACTATATGGAGCTAAAATTGATGAAAACATTAGAAAACTACCAAATAATAGGATAAATATTAATCTGACGATTAAGGAAGGAAAACCTGCAACAATTGATGATATAAATTTTGTTGGTAACAAAAGTTTTGATGATAGTGATCTAAAAAGCGGGCTAGCCTTCCAAGCTCCATCTATTTGGAATTTATGGGGATTTTTAGCCCAGTTTGATAGTTATTCTCCTAATGGTATGGACAGATCAATCCAGGATGTGACAAACTATTACCTTGATAGAGGTTTTCTTGACTTTAAGGTTACATCCAAGCAAGCCTCAATGTCGAAAGATCGTGAGCATTCCTATATAACTTTTGGTGTCCAAGAAGGAGATGTTTATAAAGTTGGCAATATATCTCTAGATGGTAAATTTATAATCCCTAAATCAGAGGTTGAATCTCTAATTCAGCTACAAGAGGGAGAAGTCTTCTCAAAGAAGAAGCTGGTAGATACGGTAGAGGCAATAAAGACTTTATTGGGAAGTAAAGGTTATGCTTTTGTAACAGTTAACCCTATTCCAGATGTAGATAAGGAAAAACGAGTAGTTTCTTTTAAATTTGTTGTAGATGCTGGTAAAAAAGTTTACGTAAACAGAGTTAATTTTTTTGGTAATAATGTTACGAATGATTATGTATTCCGTAGACAGCTTCAATACTATGAGCAGTCTACTTATGATAAAGAGGCTATAGATAAGTCACAAAGAAGACTTGATCAACTACCTTACGTTGCCTCTGCTGATATGCAGCTTGTCCCTGTGGAAGGTACAGATGACTTAGTCGATATAAATTATAATATTAAAGAACGTAACGCTAATTCAATAACTGGTAGCTTGGGTTATTCAGATTTATATGGCTTTATGATAGGTGGTAGGCTTAATATGCCTAACGTGTTTGGTACGGGTAATACTTTTAATATTAATGCTCAACTTTCCATACCATTTCAACAATTAGATATAAGTTATATTGACCCTTTTTTCACTACTTCAGGAATCAGTCAAAGCGTTTCAGCATATGTTAACCGTTCAAACTTTGCTAAAACTGATGCAATTGCTGCATATCAATTAGATACATTTGGTGCAAGGTTGATGTATGGCTTGCCTATATCAACATTTAGTAATGTATCTTGGGGATTAACTTTTGCTAATAATACCCTTAAACAGTCAGAAGGTTACAAATCTTCTATAGTTGAGTGGTTTATCCAGCAGCAAGGCGGTAGGAATGTATTTAATGAGCCTGCTATAACGGGTGGTTGGAGTTATAATAATTCTAATAAATATATGTTTCCAACGCAAGGTGGGTCATTTAATTTAAATGGCTCAATAAATATCCCAGGAATAAGTAATATTAACTCTTATAAAGTCGAAGTTGGAGGGACTTATAATATTGCTGTGCCAAATACAGACTTATCAGCATTATCAATTAGGGCAGGAGTTCAATACGGTGGAGGCTATGGGAAAACTAAAGAGCTACCTTTTTATGAGAACTTCTACGGAGGCGGCTGGGGATCGGTGCGTGGTTTTTTACAAGGTTCATTAGGACCTAGAGATCTTAACTTAGTAGATCCTAATAATCCTCAACCAGGAAACTCAATTGGTGGTAACCTTAACATTTATAACAACTGGGATTTATTGTTTCCAGTACCTTTTATTAAAGATAGTTCTAATATGAGAATTGGTGCCTTTTTAGATATAGGTAATACATATATAACATATGACCTAAATGGGGTACTATCTCCAACACCACCTAGCCCTACATCGCCATCTTTAGGTAACCTTAAATACTCAGTAGGTGTTGAGTTTAGGTGGGCTTCGCCAATGGGACCACTAGCAATATCTTTTGCTCAGCCATTTAATGTTCAAAAGGGTGATATCACCCAGGTATTCCAGTTTTCACTTGGACAAAATTTCTAAAAATCAAAGGAGAAAGAAATGAAAAAAATAATCAACAAAATTCTAGTTATGTTAGCAGTTTTTACAACCTCTATTACGGTATCATATGCAGATACTAAGATAGCTGTAGTTAATCCAGTAGAGATCTTTAATGATACAGATCTTGGCTCAGTGAGTGTTAAAAAATTAGAGAATGACCTTAAGCCAGAGGCTTCAAAGTTGCAGCAGCAACAAAATGATATTATGGCAAAGATTAAAGAATTACAACAAAAATCTACTACCATTACAAAGGCTGAGCTAGAAAAACAACAACAGCAAATACAGCAAGAACAACAGGCTTTTGCAGAAAAAGCTAGAGTTTTACAACAAAAAGAATACGCAAAAAAAGATGAGTTATCTAAAAAGTTCCAATCTGCATTTGATAAGTCAGTAGAAACCATAGCAAAACAAAAAAGTTATAATATCATACTAACTACTCAGGCTCTTGCTTATGCAAATGGGGTTGATGACATATCTAACGATGTTGTAGCTATGATGAACAAGGCTTCTTAAAAAACAAAAACTTTAGTTGGTGGTGATATGTATAGCTTAAATTTATTGGCAGAAAAATTAGATGGTGTTGTTAAGGGGGATGGTAGCGTCGAAATAACTAAAATAGCCACTTTATCTCAGGCAAAAGAGGGTGACATATCTTTTTGTACGAATCCTAAGTATTTAAAAGACTTGTCTAATACAAAAGCTTCTGCTGTTTTAATTACTGAAGAGGCTTTAGGCTACTGTAATACGAATGCTATTATATTATCTAACCCATACATGGCTTTAGCTAAGGTAATGGAGATTTTTGATAAATCTCCATTACCTAGTGGGAAGATACATAGTAAGGCAGTTATAGCATCTACTGTGATTATTGGTCAAAATGTAACCATTGATGCTAATGCGGTTATCGGTGAAAATGTTGTTTTAGGTGATAATGTTATTATAGGTGCTTGTGCTACAGTAGATGATGGAACAAGAATAGGTGATTCTACTATTATCAAAAGTAATGTATCAATAGCTCATGATGTTATAATTGGTTCAAAATGCATTATTCACCAAAATGCAGTTATAGGCTGTGATGGATTTGGAAATGCACGTGATGATGATGGTTCATGGACTAAAATTCCTCAATTAGGTAGAGTAGTTATTGAGGATGATGTTGAAATTGGTGCTAATACTACTGTTGATAGGGGTGCTATTGATGACACTATTATTAAAAAAGGAGCGCGTATTGATAATTTAGTACAGATAGCTCATAATGTCATTATCGGCGAAAATACTGCTTTGGCAGGTGTAACAGCAGTAGCAGGTAGTACCAAGATAGGTAGTAACTGTCTTATAGGGGGACAGTCAGCTATTACTGGTCATATTAGTATTTGCGATAATGCTATAATAGGGGGTGCCTCTAATATAGGTAAATCGGTGACAAAGCCGGGCATGTATTATGCAGCTTTTGAAGCAAAACCAAGAATTGAGTGGGGTAGATTTGTAGCTAGGTTGTCGAAAATAGATAAATTAATAGCTAGAGTTAAAGATTTGGAAAATAAATTAACTAGTAAGTAATGAGGATTTGTAATGAGTCAATTTGATGAAAATAATAAGCAAATAGATGTGATGGGAATTAGGAAAATTTTGCCACATAGGTATCCTTTTGCTCTTTTAGATAAAATTGTTGACTGGAATGTTGAGGAAAGAAGTATAATAGCTCAAAAAAACGTTACAATTAATGAAGATTTTTTTAATGGACATTTTCCGGAGTTTCCGGTAATGCCAGGTGTTTTAATTGTTGAAGCTATGGCTCAAGCTACAGCTATATTAGGTGAGTTAATGGCTGAAACATTATTTGCACATGTTGTTGCTAAAGCTGGTGGTGGTAGAAGAACTTTTATGCTTGCAGGTATAGATAAGGTTAGAGTAAAAAGACCGGTTGTCCCTGGCGATGTACTAATTATTGAATCACGAATGGTTAAGCAAAAGAATATTATATGTACAGCTGAGTCTGTAGCAAAAGTTGATGGACAAATAGTTTGTTCAGCAGAGTTAATGGCAGCTTATAAGGATTATTAATAGTGATACATAGCCTAGCGGTAGTTCACGAAAGTGCTAAGATAGCAGATAGTGCTATAATTGGACCATTTTGTGTTGTTGGTGAAAACGTAATTATTGGTGAAGGTACTGAGCTTAAAAGCCATGTTACTATAGGTGATAATGCAGTTATTGGTAAAAATAATCGTATTTTTCAATATGCATCTATTGGAGATGATCCTATTGATTATACTTATAAAAAAGGAGACTTTTCCCAAGTTGTTATAGGTGATAATAATGTCATTAGAGAGTGTGCGACAATACATGGTGGTACTTTAAAGGAGTCTGGAGTCACTTCGATCGGCAACAATAATCTAATTATGTGTTATGTGCATATTGGTCATGACTGCAAAATAGGGAATAATATTAATTTAGTAAATGGTGTTGGCTTAGCTGGGCATGTACATATTGAGGATTATGCTATTTTGAGCTCTAATACAGGCGTCCATCAATTCTGTACTGTAGGCAAACATGCCTTTATTGCACACGCTGCCCTTATAGGAAAAGATGTTCCACCATATCTAATGGTAACAGCGGTTACTGCTGGAGCTTCTCCTTGCGGTATAAATTCTGAAGGTCTTAAAAGACGAGGCTTCACAGCGGATCAGATAAAGAAGATAAAAGATGTTTACAAAATACTTTATCGCCGAGGTTTAATGATAAGTGAAGCCTTTGAAATTATAAAAAATATGGCTATAGAAGAACCTATTTTGGAACCTTTCGTTGAGTTAATGGGTACCTCTAGAAGAGGTATATTAAGATAATGAGAATAGGTATAGTAGCTGGTGAACTATCAGGAGACCAGTTAGGTGGTACTTTAGTTGCTAAGCTTAAAGAAAAGTATCCTCATGCTATTATAGAAGGTATAGGCGGTCCTAAAATGGAGGCTTCTGGTTTTAAGAGCCTTTATCCTATGGATGCTCTTTCTTTGATAGGTTTTTTGGAGATAGTTTCAAGGGGATGGTATATCCTAAATATACGCAGTAAAATCATCAATTATTTTAAACAAAATAAACCAGATATTTTTATAGGAATAGATGCTCCAGATTTTAATCTCAGTGTTGAAAGAAAACTTAGAGTAGCTGGTGTAAAAACTATACATTATGTTAGCCCTAAAATATGGGTGTGGCGTGAATATAGAATTAAGAAAATTAGGAAAGCTACAGATAAAATATTAGCTATATTACCTTTTGAAGTTGATTATTATAAAAAAAAGCATAACTTTGAAGCTATATTCGTTGGGCACCCCTTAGCGAAAAGCATACCTGTAAACATAGATAGGTCTCGTTATAGAAAAGAACTAGGACTAGAAGTAGAAGACACAACTTTACCTATATTGTCAATTTTACCTGGCAGCAGGAGTAACGAGGTATCTAGACTTTTACCTCTATTTCTTGAAGCTTTACAAAAACTGGTTGATTCTGGATACAAGTTTGAAGCACTAATGCCTCTAGCTAAACCATCCTTACAGCCAATCTTTGATCAGTATAAAAAGCAGATACAAAAATTAAACATAAAAGTGTTTAGTGCTAAATCGCATGAAATTTTAAAAGCATCTGATTATAGTTTATTGGCGTCTGGTACAGCTACGTTGGAAGCTATGTTGTGTAAATTACCAATGGTAGTTGGATACAAGGTCTCGGCACTGTCAGCTTTTTTAGGAAGATTATTAATCGGTAATCATAGTTTTTGGGCTTTTCCTAATATTTTACATAAAAGTGAAATAATAAAAGAGTTAATACAAGAGGATTGTACAGTAGATAATTTATATCAAGAATTAAAAAAGCTATTTGATGATAAGCAAAGAAATGATTATATAATTCATGAGTTTATGAATATTCATAAAAATATGATAGTAGATACTGATCAAAAGATAGTTGATATATTAGATTCTATAATTGGTCAAGGATCTTAATTTTTATAATCTTTATATATATAATATTAGTTTAATAAAAGATTTTGGTGTGGGTGTTATAATGTCGTTAATTCTAGTTCTAGTTTTAATCTTAGTGGTATTAATAATTGTTGACTTTTTTCGTAAAAGTTTGCGTTTGAAACAAAAAATGACTTTAGAAAATATAGAGAAAAAAAGTAGTGAACTTTTAGCAAATCAACTAAAAAATAATTTTTCTGATGATATCGTAGAAATACAGCTTGAGTACCCTTTATTAAGAGAAGGATATCTTTTGTTGTATTTTGAAAGTATAGAACCTATTGAAATAAAAAAATTAGCTACTCAATTGAAATACTGTGATCTTAGATACACTGGAGATAAAGTTTTTCAAAAAATCGATCATGGGGATGTTATATTTAGTATTTTACCAGATGATGAAAAGCAAGAATTTGAGAGTGTTAATGAAGGTAGTGTAAATGGCATAATAGCTGTTATGAATTTTAAAAAGCTTTCAGCTTTAGGGTATGATATAAAAACATGTTATGAACTAATGATGGATATTTTAGAGACTTTAAACAAAACCTACAATGGTACTTTAATGAATGAGCATAGAGTTAGGTTAACAAAGAAAGATAGACAAAGTTTCCTTGAAGTAATTATCTAAAATGAATTATTCTAGATATAGTGTACATTTTTTATAAAGGCTTCAAATTAATAAAACCAGTTTTAGTTAATACTTTTATAATATCAATTTTATTAGCGTAATTTCATCTTCTTGACTAATTTTAATTTCTAGGGCTGACTGAGAAAAAACCTTGAAGTCATCATTTCTTAATATTCTTTTAGAGGCTGAACAATGAATATTTGCTACCTTTGTAGTATCCAAAATCTCTTTTATATTGTGTGAATTAATACCACCACCAGGCATTATTTGGATTTGGTTGCCAAATTCTTGTTGTAGAGATTTTATAGTCGGTAATCCTTTTATTACACTTGTAGCTGCTCCAGATGTTAAAATTCTATCAAATCCAAGTTCAATAGCTTCTTTTATGCTAGTTTTTATATCAGTAGTTAAATCTATAGCTCTATGAAAAGTTAGTTCTTTACCTGACTGTTTAGTGAGTTTAATAAAAGGTTCTAGAAATTCTTTATCAATTTTATTTTTTTCTGTCAAAGCCCCAATTACAATACCATCTACATCTAATTCTAGCATAGCCTTTAGATCATCAAGCATAATTTGCTGATCAATTCGATTATAGTAAAAATCACCAGCTCGATGACGAATCATAGCTTGCAATGAGCCTTTGAAATTATCTTTAGCAAATTTTACTAAGCTGGGCGAGGGCGTAAGCCCTTCAACCCCAAGAGCAGAGCATAGCTCAAGTCTATCAGCGCTAGCTTTTTGAGCATTTATAATTGATTGGTAGTTATCTACGCATATTTCTAAAGTGACCATAGTTAAGCTTAAATTCTTTATTATCTTGTTGGGACCAATTTGTTAGGCTTTCCTAAGCTATTTACGTATTTTACCTAGAAAATTTATTAAAGTCTCTCATATAAAATTAAATTGTCAATTTCCTTATGTATTTTTAATGTGGTGCGATTCAAAAATTTATTAGTTAAGTTTTAAATTAACTCAAAGCTATAGTTTCAAATAAGAGAAGACATTTTAGACCAGCTAATTTAGCTTTCAATGGTTATAAGGAGTTTATATCTAAAACATTAGGCGATCTTTAGAAAATTAACTTTGTAATCAAAGATGAACTTAAAAGTGAAGAATTATAGATTAGAGTTGGTTTGGGATTACTTGTTTTTAATGACCTTAAATTTTTTATTTAAATTACCAACCAGTAACTTCTTTAAGTTTTTTACCAATCTCAGCAGGGGACCTTGTATATGCAATACCAGCAGCCTCAAACGCAGCAAATTTCTCTTCTGCTGTACCTTTACCGCCAGAGATAATAGCACCAGCATGTCCCATACGCTTGCCTGGAGGTGCAGTTACACCAGCAATATAGCCGATAACAGGTTTGGTTACATTATGTTTGATATATTCAGCAGCTTCTTCTTCAGCTGTACCACCAATTTCACCGATTAAAATGATAGCTTCTGTTTGTGGGTCATTTTCTAAAAGCTCTAAAGCTTCAATCTGATTCATTCCAGGAATTGGATCACCACCTATACCAATACATGTGGACTGACCAAAACCAAGTTTAGTGGTTTGAGCCACTGCTTCATAGGTTAACGTACCAGAACGAGAGATAATACCTACTTTACCTGGTTGGTGAATATGCCCTGGCATAATACCAATTTTACATTCACCAGGAGTGATAATACCGGGACAGTTTGGACCAATAACTCTAACATCTTTGCCTTCTAAATACTCTTTAACTACAAGCATATCTAGAGTTGGTACACCCTCTGTAATAATTACAACTAACTTAACACCAGAATCAATTGCTTCTATAGCAGAGTCTTTTACAAACGGAGCTGGAACATAGATTACAGAAGCATCAGCACCTGTAGCTGCTACAGCTTCTTTCATAGTGTTAAATACTGGTCTATCTAAATGAGTTTGACCACCTTTACCGGGAGTTACACCACCAACAATATTTGTACCATATGCAATAGCTTGCTCTGAGTGGAAAGTACCATTTTTACCAGTAAATCCTTGTACTAAAACTTTTGTATTTTTATTAACTAATACGCTCATTATTTAAATATCCTTTTAACTGTTTTAATTAATTAACCTAGTGATTTTACAACTTTATTAGCAGCGTCAGCTAGACCATCAGCAGGAATAAGCTTTAATCCGGATTCAGATAAAATCTTAGAACCAAGTTCAGCATTGTTACCTTCTAGACGTACTACCACTGGTACAGTTACATTCACTTCTTTAACAGCTTCAATAATAGCTTCTGCAATCATATCGCAACGAACTATCCCGCCAAAGATGTTAATTAAGACAGCTTTTACATTTTCATCATCTAAAATTAGTTTGAAAGCTTCGATTACTCTCTCTTTAGTAGCACCCCCACCAACATCTAGGAAGTTAGCTGGTTTCCCACCGTACAGTTGAATAATATCCATGGTAGCCATCGCAAGACCAGCACCATTTACCATACAACCAATATTGCCTTCAAGGGCTACATAATTTAACTCATGTTCAGAAGCTTTAAGCTCTTTAGCATTTTCTTGAGATTTATCTCTTAGAGCAAGTAGCTTAGGGTGTCTATAAAGAGCGTTTGAATCTAGGTTGATCTTACCATCAACACAAACTATATCCCCATTTTCTCTTACAGCAAGAGGGTTGATCTCAAATAAAGCAAAATCACATTCGATAAACGCTTTGTATGCACCTAACATAGTTTTTGTAAAATCGTTGATTTGCTTGCCTTCTAAACCAAGTTTAAAAGCAACCTCACGAGCCTGGAATGGTTGAAGGCCAACTAAAGGATCTATTTCTATTTTAAGGATTTTTTCAGGAGAATTGTGTGCTACTTCTTCGATATCTACACCACCTTCAGAAGACGCCATAAATGTAACTTTACGGCTAGACCTATCAACAACAGCACCTAAGTATAGCTCACGAGATACAGGATAAACATCTTCAAATATGCCTACAGAGTTTACTGGTTGACCATCAGCATCTGTTTGGAATGTAACTAAATTTGTACCGATAAGTTTTTCTGCTACTTCACGAGCTTCTTGTGATGATTTAACAACTTTTACACCACCAGCTTTACCACGACCACCAGCATGTACCTGAGCTTTTACTACCGCAAATTTGCCACCGATTTGGTCAAATGCTTGAGCAGCTTCATTAGGGTTATGAGCTACGATACCTTTTTGAACTTTTAGACCATAACTTTCTAAAAGATCTTTAGCTTGATATTCATGTAAGTTCATCGATTTTCTTCCTTATTTGATATATTTGTGAAATTTTAAGTCAATACTCTTAAATGATAACGTATTTAGCCAAGTTTTTCTAATAAAAATAGTTGGTAGAATAGTTTATAGATTAGTCTGTATTTATATGCTGTGATATATCCGTTTAAGTATGAAATTATGAATTCTACGGCCATACTTTAATACGTTCATTAACCGAGCCATAAAATGCCTACCGGTTAATCATCTTGCCACTTGATAAATTATGATTTACTTAACTAAGTATTAAGTTTTATATTTTTTATTCCTATATTTTGTTATGTATGAGAAAAAAGATAAACTATTTTAAATGTTTTATACATTATAGTGTTTAGTTCTATATTTCAAAATGTTAGTTTAAATTGGTGGAATTTCCCTACCACATTCAGTATAGTGTATTTGAATTATATGTAGAGAAATTATCCATAAATCAAGGAGAGTTGCGTGAATAAACTATATGATATGTTTGTAAAAGTTATATTTAGTCCATCCACACCAGTACAACTTCTGTTGGTGTTAGTATTTGGTTTTGTGTTTGGGTTTATACCAGGTTTTAGTTATGCACCATTTTTATTTTTACTAATAATATTTTTAGTATTGGTATTACGTGTAAATATAGGATTGTTTGTTATTACTGCAATTCTTGCAAAGATATTATCATACATTTTAGAGAGTATAAGTTTTACTGTAGGTGTATGGCTATTAGATGGCTTCACACAGCCTGTATTTAAAACTATTATCAATACCCCTGTTTTAGCATATTTAGGTTTTGATTATTATTTGGTTACAGGTGCTTTTTTTGTCTCTTTATTATTGGGTATCGCATTTGGATTGGTTATTGCTAAAGTTTATAAAAAAATAGTTACTAAAATGGCAAACATGCAATTTCAAAGCCAAATGTATCAAAAGATTACTAGTAAATTAAGTGTCAAAATAGCCTCTAAAATAGTTTTTGGTAAAAATATTGCTAAAGTTGATTGGCAAAAAATTCAAGCTAGAAAATTTAGACAACCTATAAGGGTTTGGGGAACTGTCCTGGTAGTACTATTTATTACTGGTATAGTTTTTGCTCCACAAGTTTTAGAGACAGCTTTAGTTTCAAACATAATAAAACAGCAGTTAACTAAAGCAAATGGGGCTACAGTTGATTATGATTCTATAAGTTTAAATATTGCTGGTGCAAACCTTCAGATTAACGGTTTAGGAGCAGCTGACCCAGCTAATTTAAATAAAGATAGGTTCTATGCAGCGTCTATAAGCGCAAGTTTAGATGTATCTAAATTGCTAACAAAACAGATCTCTCTTAAAAATGTGGAAGTTATAGATGTCAGTCTTGATAAAACTAGAGATAAAAAAGGTTCACTATACGATAGTATTAAATCTCAGAATATAATTCATCCTGAAAAAAACTCACAAGAGATTGTAAAAAGTGTAAAAAAAGTTAGCACTAGTATGCAACAAATTGATGTCCAAGAAATTACAAAAAAAGCCAAATCAGCAAAAAATGTTGCAAAAGGAATTAAGCAGGTAGTAGAGTTTTTTTCATATTTTAGGTCTAATATGCAATCGCAAGATAGCATTACTAAAATAACATTAGCTGAAATCAATCAACAGGCTAAAGCATATGGCTATGCTGGTGTTAAAGCTAGGCATCTACATGACAAGACACCAGATTTTACTATTCAAAATATGATTATTAAGGGATATGAAAACGAAGGTGTATTTTATGATATTAAGGTTTCTAATTTATCAACAACCCCAATTTTATTAGCAAAACCGACAGAGATTAATGTAAAATCATCAAATAATGACAAAATGACAGCAAGCGTAGTTATATCAAACCAAGTAGGTGTTGATAATATAGTAAGTTTTGATTTGAAAAACCTAACTGGAGAATTTGCTAAAGGTTTGAGTATTCAGGGTGTTGAAATTGACGCTGATAACTTAGACATTACAGGTAGTGGTAAGTGGCAGTTTAAGGATGTTGGAAATATTAGTTTTGATGTTCCTTTAAAGCTGAATTTTACTAAAGTCACTGTGAGTTTGAAGCAAAATAAACAAACAATACCAAATTTAAGTTTAGATGCTGTAATATCTGGTAATTTAGACAAAGTTAACTTTGCTGCAGACACATCATCTTTAACTAGTTTATTAAGCACAGAGGTAGTCAAGAAAACAGCTGAAAACTTGGCTAAAAAAGCAGGTTTAGATAAAAAAACAAAGGATCTGCTTAATAAAACAACAATTAATGGTAAGTCTCTAAATGATCTAAAACCTGAGGATGTTAAGCAGTTAGCTTCACAGTTTGGTGTTAGTTTAAGTTAGAAAAAATTTTTAAAGCTTTCAAAAAAGTGTCGACGTTAGAGCCTTTTTTTGTGGCGTTTTCACTTAAATAACGCCTAAATACTTTAGCATTTGGTAGACCATTGAATAAGTTTAAGGTATGTTTAGAAATATTATTAAGCTTGACAAGAGGATCCTTTCTCATTTGTTCTTCTATGTATGTAGCCATTTGGTATGCAATTTCTAAAGGTGTGGTTTGTGTGGGGTTTTCATAGGTATCATAGAAAGTACTATCAAAGTCTTTGAAAAGCATTGGGTTGTGATAAGCTTCTCGTCCGATCATAACACTATCCACATTTTTTAAATGATCTTTAATTTCTACGATAGTTTGTATTCCACCATTTATACCTATTTCAAGCATTGGGAAATCCTTTTTTATACGATATACAGTACCATAATTAAGTTCAGGAATAGTTCGGTTATCTTTGGGTGATAATCCACTTAGCCAACCTTTACGAGCATGAATGCATATATAGTCAACTCCGGCATCTGTTTGCTTAGTTACAAAATTATGTAGCTCTTGGTAGCTATCATTGTGATCATACCCAGTACGGCACTTAACAGATATTGGGATATCTAAATTATCTTTCATAGCTTTAACGCAGTCTGCTACAAGCTCAGGCTCAGCCATTAATGATAATCCAAAGTTACCTTTTTTAACTCTTTCGCTTGGGCAGCCAACATTTATATTTATTTCATCATAACCCAAATCTTGAGCTAATTTACCACACTTTATGAAGTCTTTAGGTATGCATCCACCAAGTTGGAGAGTTACTGGATGCTCTATCTCATTGTATTTTAGCAAGAAATTTTTGTCACCATGTAAAATAGCATTTAAGGTTATCATTTCAGTATAAAGCATAGTTTTTTTAGTGATAAGACGCATCATATATCTATAATGCCTATCTGTCCAATCAAGCATTGGAGCTATGCAAATTTTTCTATTAGAGGTTATCATCAAGGTTTATTGTAATTGACGTTTTTTTCTTAAGTCATCATTATAATCGATTCGTTTGATAATTTGGTCTATTTTTGCTCGGTATTTTTCTGTATCTGGAGAGTATCGATCATATTGAGGGTTTGGTCTGTCATATAGCCAATTTGCTAAATCCCAATTATAAGTAGTATCAAAGCATAGTTGTCCAAATTCACTAAGATGATAAGCAGCTTGTGTTTGTAAGCATCCTGTCATAAATACGTCAGCGTAAGTTTGTAATATAGGAAAATCTTTATTAGGGAATTCAGCATCTTTAAAGTCTTTAACATACATCCAAAAGTTACCCTTGGGTAAGCTTTTAACACCTAGTGGTAAAATATCTTTGCGTGGAATTTTAACTCTACAATATGAAGCTTCACGTAGGTCTGTAGCTAATATATCATTAGCAGAAGCTTTGTAATAAATGGCATTCATTGTATAGCCTTTATTTGGTATAGCTAATAGGAATGTTGCTCTGGATTTCTCACCACGAGAAGCCCAAATCCTTTCAAAGCCATTTACTAATATAGGTAGAGCATATTCAGAATTTGGTATAGTTAGTTCTCTTGAGTCTTTGTTCATAAGGCTACCGTAACCAATTACGTAATTGTCTATCTTAGTGTTTATACCTGGGCGACAGTTTATGCTATTCTCAGGAGTCTGAGAAACTTTACCTTCTTCTAGAATTTTTAATTCACTTTCATGAACTGATTTTATTGCTACAGGACTAGTTAACCTACCTAATAAAAAGCTTACCAATATAGTAAAAAAGATAATTGCTATAATTAGGATGTTTCTAATTTTGTTGCTCAAAATAGTCACTTTTTTATAAATATGCAAATTTACTTATCTATATTAGCACCTTTTTTTAAAATGAAAACCCGTTTGGGTTAGTTATAAAAATAACAACAGTTATAATCGATTAATATAAATATTTATTTGTGTTATAATTCTTAACTAGTCATATTTAGAATACTGAAAAATTTTTTGGAGCTTATTAATGTCAGAAAACAAAGCTTATGATTCATCAAGTATTAAGGTACTTAAGGGTTTAGATGCTGTAAGAAAAAGACCTGGAATGTATATAGGTGATACAGATGATGGTAGTGGTTTACATCATATGGTTTTTGAAGTTGTTGATAATGCTATTGATGAAGCATTGGCGGGGCACTGCGATGACATTAAGGTGATTATAAACACTGATGGTTCTGTATCAGTATCTGATAATGGTAGAGGTATACCTACAGATATCCATAAAGAAGAAGGTCGTTCAGCTGCTGAAGTTATCTTAACAGTGTTACATGCTGGTGGTAAGTTTGATGATAATTCTTATAAAGTATCTGGTGGGTTACATGGTGTGGGCGTTTCTGTAGTAAACGCTTTATCAGAAAAGTTAAAACTAACTATTTATAGAAATGGAATGGAATATTTTCAAGAATATGTGCATGGTGTGCCACAATTTCCATTAAAGGAAGTTGGTCCAGCTACAAAAACTGGTACTACAATAACTTTTAAACCAAGCAAAGAAACTTTCTCCTTTGTTGATTTTGACTATGATGTGTTAATGAAAAGAATTAGAGAATTATCTTTTCTTAATTCTGGAGTTAAGATTGAGCTTATAGACAAAATCGCTGATAGATCGCAAATATTTAAGTATGATGGTGGTATTAAGGCATTTGTACAGTATTTAAATAAAAGCAAAAAGCCTATTCATGAAGATGTGATTGTTGTTAATGGTGTTAAGGATGAAATACAAGTTGAGCTAGCTTTACAGTGGAACGATTCATACACTGAATCTATATTTTGCTTTACTAATAACATTCCTCAACGTGATGGTGGTACTCACTTATCTGGCTTAAAAGCAGCTGTTACTAGGACTATGAATAATTATATTGAAGCAGAAGGACTAAATAAAAAGCTTAAAGTAAACCTAAGTGGTGAAGATACAAGAGAAGGATTGGCAGCAGTATTATCAGTTAAGGTTCCTGATCCAAAATTTTCGTCTCAAACAAAAGAAAAACTAGTTTCTTCAGATGTCAAGTCAGTGGTAGAGTCACTAGTAAATGAAAAGCTTCAAGAGTTCTTATTAGAGAATCCAAAAGAAGCTAAGTTAATTTGTGAAAAAATATTAGATTCTGCAAAAGCACGTGAAGCTGCTAGAAAAGCACGTGATATGACGCGCCGTAAAGGTGCTCTAGATATAGCTGGACTACCAGGTAAGCTAGCTGATTGTCAAGAAAAAGATCCATCATTGTCTGAATTATATCTTGTTGAGGGCGATTCAGCAGGAGGCTCAGCAAAACAAGCACGTGATCGTAAGACTCAAGCAATACTGCCTCTAAAGGGTAAAATTTTAAACGTTGAAAAAGCACGATTTGATAAGATGCTTGGCTCGCAAGAGGTGGGTACTCTTATTAAGGCTTTAGGGTGTGGTATTGGTGTAGATGATTATAATCCAGATAAAACGAGGTACCATAAAATCATACTTATGACAGACGCTGATGTTGATGGTTCCCATATTAGAACATTGCTTTTAACGTTTTTTTATAGACAAATGCCAGAGCTTATTCGAAGAGGTTATCTATATATTGCTCAACCACCTTTATATAAAGTAAAACGTGGTAAACAAGAAACTTACTTAAAAGATGAAGATGCTTTATCTGAGTATCTTGGTAATATAGGTCTTGAAGATGCTGTAATATATCTTGATGGTGGCAACGCTATTTCTGGACAAGTCTTAGCTAATTATTATGAGTTGTACCAAAAGTCTGAAAAAGTGATAAAAAAATACGCTAAGATTTACCCTGAAAAATTACTTAGAGTAATATCATATAATCCTAAATATAGTGATCAAGATATTTCAATATGGTGGAATGCTATTGTTGATAGATGTAGTCAAAAAGCATTATCTTACGAAAGGTTTAGGTTAATAGAATCCAAGTATATTGATGCAGAAGGTGAGCAAAGAATTTCATACGGTGTTAATCATTATATAAATGGTTACGATACGGACTATATTGTTAAAAATAACTTCTTTGCAACTAAAGATTACGAGGATTTAATTAGTTATGGTGAGGTTCTATCGGATATATCATTTAAAGGCGCATATGTTGAAAGAGGTGGACGCAAAGAATATATAGATGATTTTGAATCGGCTATAGCTTGGCTATTAAGAGAAGCTAGAAAGGGTCATGATGTTCAACGTTACAAAGGTCTTGGTGAGATGAACCCAGAGCAGCTTTGGGAAACTACTATGGATCCTGAAAATAGAGTATTGTTGCAAGTATCTATAGCAGATGCTGTTGAAGCTGATACATTATTTACTACTTTAATGGGAGATGAGGTGGAGCCTCGTAGAGAATTTATTGAGTCAAATGCTTTGAATGTTGTTAATTTAGATGTATAAATTATTACTTCTGACACTTCTTACAAAAAAAAGTATTTCTCTGTCCTATGACTAGGCTTTGTATTTCTGTTTTGCAAATATGACAAGGCTCTTTAGCTCTACCATACACATTCAGTTGCTGGGTAAAGTATCCAGGTTTACCTTCAGTATTCTTATAATCTTTAAGTGTTGTTCCACCTTCATTTATAGATTTTTGGAGGATCTTTTTTATAGAAATCACTAGTCTATCGGCTTCTTTTATTGTGATAGTATTAGATTTTCTAGTTGGAAGTATACGACTGTCAAAAAGAGCTTCCGAGGCGTAAATATTACCCACACCAACAACAATATTATTATCCATTATAGTTTGCTTTATTTTTCTTGAGGTTTTATTTAGTTTAGTCGATAAATATTCGCCGTTAAAATCTATAGTTAGAGGCTCTACTCCATGAGTTGCTAAAACTTTATGTTCTAGTGGGAGAGGAGTATTATTGATTAACCAATAGCCAAATCTACGTGGGTCGTTATAAATTAGGCTTAATTGGTCACTTAAGCTTAAAATAATATGGTCATGTTTAGTGTGTTCGTAGGTTAAAGAATTTTTTATTTTAATTACACCAGACATACCTAGGTGAATAATTAGTTGTAAATCTTCCTCTAGAAAGATTATCAGATGTTTTCCTCTCCTTTGTACATCTTTTATTAGTTTATTTTTTAATCCATACAACGCTTTTTTATCAACAGGGTACCTCAACTTTTCAATATTTATTTGTATACTTCTAATAGCTTTGTTAACTATGCTATTTAATAAACCTCTTTTTACAGTTTCTACCTCAGGTAACTCTGGCATAAAATCAACATTAGTTATAAAATTAGAGCTACTATATGATAACATATTAGCCGTAGTTAGTTGTAAGTAACACAGGAGAAATATGCATTTAAGTCAGCTAAAATCCTCTATACACAAAAGGTTAAACCAGAAATATATCTACAGCTGTAACCAGGATATAGACTTTAAAAAACTCAATGAAACTTCAATTGTTATTGCTAATGACACATCAATAATTTCAGTGCTAGCACTGAAAACTTATTTACCACAGATGCATATAACGGTATTAAATACTTTTGATGATAGAGCAAAAGGTCTTGAAAACCTGCTTAGAAAAAATAATATAAATTACATTGAGCATATTAGTTTTTGGGACCGTAATAGTCTACTTTTTGTAAATAATAATTTTATATCTCAAATTGATCAAAATAAAAATAGATTTATATTATCTATCTGTGGTCCAGAAATGCCTCATTATTCACAACGTAAAAATCTAGATAGGCAGGTTTTTTTTGATATTACGGAGTTAAAAAGTTTAAAAACATTGATAGAAGAGTTTGAGGATCTATCAATAAAAACTTGGGAAAAATATTTATGTTTACTTAAACCACCAGCGGAAATATGGTTTAGGCAAATGTTAAATGCTAAAACTAATAAAGTTATAAGTGATACTACAGGAGTTTGTTTAAATGGCTATAAATTTGCAACTGCATCTATAATTATGGTTAAACAACTTCAAAAACTCATTCCTAAAGAGCAAAATGTTGGTATTTGTTTACCCACTAGCGCAGGCGGCTATTTGGCGATTTTGTCTTTGCTTATGAGTGCAAAAACAATCGTTAATCTTAATTATACAGCTTCGGAAGAATCTTTAAGACATGCCATAATAAATGCCGGAATCAAAACGATAATAACCTCTAGAGCATTTGTTGAAAAGCTTAAACACAAGGGATTTTTCGTTGAAGAGGTTTTTTCTATGTGTAAGATTTTATATTTAGAAGATATAAAAGATCAGGTATCAAAATTTGAATCTATAAAAACATTTTTGTCAACTAAAATATTTTCTCCAAATTTACTTGTTAAAAAGTATATTAAACCAACAAAGCTTGATGATTTGGCATTTATTATCTTTAGTAGTGGGAGTGAGGGTATCCCCAAAGGAATAGCTATTAAACATAAAAACTTGTTAGCAAATGTTTACCAAAGCACTTTAGTTATTGAGTGCAAAGAGAGTGACTCAGTTGCAGGTATATTACCTATATTCCACGCTTTTGGTTTGACTATTTCTTTAGTTTCTTTTTTTCAAGGTGGATATATTTCTTGTCATCCTGATCCTACAGATGCTAAAGGAGTTGCAAATTTGATTAAAAAAAATAAAGCAACAGTTTTGTGTGCAACTCCAACATTTTTGAGGATTTACACTAAAAGTAAGTCTGTTAGAAAAGAAGATTTTGCTACCCTAAGACTTATAATAACGGGTGCTGAAAAGCTTTCTAGAGAAGTTCGCTCCATGTTTGAAGATAAATTTGGTAAAGTTATTAATGAAGGATATGGTACCACAGAGCTATCGCCAGTTGCTGCAGTAAATAGACCAACAAAAGCTCCAAATAAAATTGGTACAGTCGGCCTAACAGTTCCAGGAGGGCAATTCAAAATTATCCACCCAGAATCACATGAAGAGCTACCTTTAGGTACAGAAGGCATGATTATTTATCGAGGTGTTAATAAGATGGATTATTACCTTAATGATTTTGCTAAAACTAGAGAGGTTATGATAGATAAATATGGATATACTTGGTATATAACTGGTGATAAAGGTAAGATTGATGGTGAGGGATATCTAACGGTTGTTGATAGATATTCACGATTTGCTAAGGTGGCAGGTGAGATGATTAGTTTGGGATTGCTAGAACAGCAAGTTTATGATGCCTTACGTGAAAAAGGTTATGATTCTCATGAGATAGATTTTGAGGTTTTAGCTGTAGCTACAGCTGACTCTAAACGTGGTGAGATTATTAACTTACTTTATACTTTAGAAGAACTAGAGCCTAATCAGCTCAAAGATATAGTAGTAAGATACTCAAATATAGAGAATCTATATAAACCGTCAAATTACTTTAAAGTAATATCAGTACCAAAGCTTGGTTCGGGAAAAACTGACTTTTCTAAAGCAAAAAAACTCACTAATGAGCTACTTAAGGTCTAGGATGCATTTTTCGGTATTATTGCAGGAATCTATAGAAGCTTTAAATATTAAGCCTGAAGGAATTTATATAGATGCTACTTTCGGTAGAGGTGGCCATTCTAAGGCTATTTTAGATAAATTAACTACAGGAAGTTTGATTGCTTTTGACAAAGATTTAGAAGCTATAGAGTATGCTAAAAATAACTTTCATAAATATGATAACTTTAAAATAATCCACTCTAGTTTTACAAATATTTACGATTACTGTTATAAGCAAGGTTTCCTTGGAAAGATAGATGGCGTTATTATAGATTTGGGAGTATCCTCCCCGCAGCTAGATAATGCTAATAGAGGGTTTAGCTTTATGCATAATGGCCCTTTAGATATGCGTATGGATGCTACTCAAGGGCAAACAGCTAAAGATGCATTAGAAACTTTAACAGTAGAAGAATTAGCATATATTTTTAAAGTATATGGTGAAGAGAGGTTTGCTAAGAAAATTGCATTAAGGATCAAAGAATATATAAGCCTAAATGGCTCTATTAACACTACATCTGAGTTGGCTGAGGTAATAAGAAAAACTATTGGTCAAAGAGAAAAAAAAAATCCAGCTACTAGATGCTTTCAGGCGTTACGTATCTACGTTAATAATGAGCTTAAAGACTTAGAAACCTTATTAGATAATGTGTTAGACATTTTAGAAGTTGGTGGTAGGATAGCAGCTATATCTTTTCACTCATTAGAAGATAGAATAGTAAAACAAAAGTTTACTAACCTGATAAATCCTAAAGTAGAAAGCAATAGAATTAGCCGTATGCTTCCACAAGATGAGAGCGTAAAAAAATTTAAGTGGGTCGTTAAAAAGGCAAAAGCAACTGAAGATGAATTAGATGAAAATGTACGCTCAAGAAGTGCTATTTTGAGGGTGGTAGAAAAGTTATGATGTTAACAAACCGACAAATCAGAATAAAACTCTTTGAATCACTTAGAAACAGTTTTTTTAAAAAAACTGTTATTATATCATTTGTACTTTTGTTTATTTTACTTGTTACAGCTTTTAGTCTTATAGTTATACGCTTTGAATACAAGTTGCAGGTTAATGAACAAAAAGAGTTGATTGTAGAGAAGACTAGACTAGATGAACAATGGAGTCAAATAGTTTTAGAATATAGTTCTTTAGCTACACCAACAGCAGTGGAGAATTTTGCTCAAAAAGAACAAATGTCTTTACCAACAAAAAACGATATCAAATTTTTAAATGAGGGTGTAGATGAATAACTATCGTCCTAAGATAAGGCATCTTGTTATTATACTTCTTTTGATAAGTAGTTTTTTAGTTTTGTTTTTTAAGCTTGTATATATGGAAACAGCACAACACCAAAAATTAAAGCAAGAGGGTGATAACCGTAGTGATAGAAGTATCGATATTAAGGCTTATCGAGGGATTATTTTAGATAGAAATGGTGATCCTCTAGCGATAAGTACTCCAGTTGATACTATTTGGGTAGACCCTTACTATATAAAATCGTCAGACTCAAGTTTACATAAGGTAATGGATATTTTAGGGTTATCGCAAAAAGAGCAAGATAAGGTAAGAAGTCAGGTTAAGGTTAGAGAAGGTCGAAGTGGATTTGTTTATATAAAAAGAAAAATTCAACCATATCTTTCACAACAGATTAAAAGTTTAGATATTACAGGTATCCACGTAATACGTGAATTTAAGCGTTATTATCCATTAGCAGAAGTAGCAGCGCATATAATAGGTTTTACAAATGTTGATGGTAAAGGTCAAGAAGGTTTAGAACTTCAGTTTAATAAATTTCTTACAGGTAAAAATGGTTATTTTGAATATAAGAAAGATTTAAAAGGTGGGGTTGCTTCGAAGGTTGAAGATAAATTTATTGAACCCAAAAACGGTAATAATTTGCAGTTGAGCATCGATTCGAGATTACAATATGTAGCTTATAAATACCTCAAAGAAGGAATAATCCAAACAAACTCTGATGCCGGTTCAGTTATTATAGAGGACATACATACAGGTGAAATATTGGCGATGGCTAATTATCCTTCTTATAATCCTAACACAATGGCAGATGCTTATCCTGATAGCCGTAGAAATAGAGCAGTAACAGACGTTTACGAGCTTGGCTCGGTTATGAAAGCATTTGCTGCAGCAACAGCGCTTACTTATGGTGATAATGTTACACCTGATGAGCCTGTAGTGAATACAAGTCCTGGGTATTATCGGATAGGTAAAAATACAGTAAGAGATTCTAGGGATTATGGCGATATTAACTTAAGACATATTTTAATGAAATCAAGTAACGTTGGTATATCCAAGCTTATCCTGGAGTTGGAAGAGCCTGCTATATTAGAACCCTCTTTGAGAGATTTTGGGTTTGGAAGTAAAACAGGTATAGAGCTTCCTGGTGAGCGAGATGGTTTTGTGCCAATTAAGGATAAGTGGGGAGATTTTCAGTTGGCAACCTTATCTTTTGGTTATGGTATGAACGCTACAGATTTACAGCTTGTAGTAGCAACCTCAACGATAGCAAATAATGGAGAGTATATAAAACCTACTATTCTTAAAAGAATGTCTAAAGATAGCATAGATACCCGTCCTATAGTTTCAGAGAAGGTTTCCCAACAAATGGTCAGTATGATGCAATCTGTAGTAGAGGATTTAGGAGGCACTGGCTCAAAGGCAGAAATTCCTCTTTATCATATTGCAGGAAAAACTGGTACGGCACGTAAACTTTCTGGAGGAACATATGGAGCAAATTATTTGGCAAGTTTTATTGGTATAGCTCCAGCAAGTGATCCTCAAATAGCTATAGCAGTTACTATAGATAACCCAAAAGGTGATAACTATGGAGGTGGAGCGGTAGCGGCTCCATTATTTGCTAAGGTAGCATTAAGTAGCTTACAGATCTTGGGCATTAAGCCTGACAAGATCGTTAAGTAGTCCTTTGTTTTTATTGTCCAATAGTATATAATTATCCATTGGTAAACTGTTCCTTTGTGCGGTTTATTTGATGTTAATTTAGAAACAAACGGAGAAAATAAGTTATGTTAACAACTCAAGATAAGCAAAATATAGTAAAAGAAAATCAAAGATCAGAAGGTGACACAGGTTCGCCAGAGGTTCAAGTAGCGCTTTTAACAGCTAGAATTAATGATCTTCAAAATCATTTTGCAAAGCATAAAAAAGATAATCATTCAAGAAGAGGTCTTTTAAGATTAGTTAGTCAACGTCGTAAATTATTAGACTATCTTCATGATAAAGATGTAGAAAGATACCGTAGCCTAATTGATAAACTAAACCTACGTAGATAATAATCGGTAATTCATCTAAAATTTCTTCATCACATATTAAAGAAATATCAAAAACATAAGGTTAAACTGTGAAAATATATAGAGAAGTCTTTGAATTAGGGAATAAAAAGATCACCTTAGAAACTGGTGGCATGGCTCGTCAGGCAGATGGTTCTGTAGTAGTTAGTTGTGGCAATAACGTTGTACTAGTAACTACAGCAGTCAAAAAAACTGTAGCAGATGGAGCAGACTTTTTCCCTCTTTCTGTACACTATTTAGAAAAGTCGTATGCAGCTGGAAAAATTCCTGGAGGGTTTACAAGAAGAGAAGCTAGACCTTCTGAGGAGCAGATTCTTATTTCTAGACTTATTGATAGATCTATTAGACCATCATTTCCAGATGGCTTTTTTAATGAGATCCAAATAGTAGCTACAGTTATCTCTTATGATGGTAGTTTTTCACCGGATATATTAGCTTTGATTGGAGCATCAGCTTCTTTGGCTATATCTGGGGCACCTTATGATGATGTTGTAGCTGGTATTAGAGTAGGTTATGTTAATGGTAAATACATTCTAAACCCTAATAAAGAAGATTTAAAAGAATCAGCTTTAGATTTGGTGGTTTCTGGTACAGATGATGCTATTTTAATGGTTGAATCTGAAGCAAAAAGCTTGCCAGAAAGTGTAATGTTGGGAGCAGTTCTATATGGACATAAACATCTTAGAACTATAATTTCGTCTATTAATAAGCTAGTAAAAGTAGCTTCTAAACCACGTATGGAATATAGGGTTTATGAAATCAATCAAGTTCTTAAGCAACAGATTCAATCTAATTTTTTTGGCGAAATTAAAAATGCTTATACAGTAGCTTCTAAGCAAGATAGAAATATTAAATTAGCAGAAATTAGAAAAAATGTATTAGAACATGTATTTTCTAATGATATTGATAGCAATGAATATACTGAAAAAGAAATTATAGAAGCGTTTCATTCTAT
Organism: Allofrancisella guangzhouensis; assembly: GCF_000815225.1. Taxonomy (GTDB): domain Bacteria; phylum Pseudomonadota; class Gammaproteobacteria; order Francisellales; family Francisellaceae; genus Francisella; species Francisella guangzhouensis. Next base: position 739,509 of record NZ_CP010427.1, read on the forward strand.
AGAAAAAGATCTAGTAAGATCAAATATCCTTGAAGGTAAGCCAAGAATTGATGGCAGATGTACGGAAACAATCCGTCCAATAAACGTAAAAACGGGCATTTTACCAGGTGTTCATGGTTCTGCTTTGTTTACTCGTGGGGAAACTCAAGCTCTTGTAGTTACAACACTAGGCAGCGATAGGGATGCGCAATTAGTTGAAAGTTTAGATGGTGTTGAGAAAGCCAGATATATGCTTCATTATAATTTCCCACCGTATTGTGTTGGTGAATGTGGTATGGTTGGGATGGCACCAAAACGTCGTGAAATTGGTCACGCTAATCTTGCTAAGCGTGCTACTAATGCAGTATTTCCTAATGAGGAAGTTTATCCATATGTTGTAAGGATTGTATCTGAAATATTAGAGTCAAATGGTTCAAGTTCTATGGCAACAGTATGCGGTTCATCGCTTTCAATGATGGATGCTGGTGTTCCTATAGCTGAGCCTGTAGCTGGTATTGCTATGGGACTTATTAAAGATGGTTCAAGATATGCAGTTTTATCTGATATTTTAGGAGATGAGGACCATTTGGGTGATATGGATTTTAAAGTTGCTGGTACTAGGTATGGTGTCACAGCTTTACAGATGGACATTAAAATAAAAGGTATTTCAAGAGAAATTTTAGAACAAGCTTTAGAGCAAGCAAGAGTTGGTAGATTACATATTTTAGGTATAATGAATGAGGTTATAAGAGAACATAAAGAAGATGTTTCATCTGGGGCTCCTCAAATTCATATATTGAATGTTAATCCTAGCAAAATAAAAGATATCGTTGGTCGTGGAGGCTCTACTATAAAAGCAATAATAGAAAGAACGGGTGCTCAAATTGATACAAATGATACTGGTGAAGTTAAAGTTTTTGCAAAAAATAAAAGTTCTCTTGACATGGCAGTTAAAGAAATAGAAGCTATTGTAGCAGAGGTTGAAGAAGGACAAGTTTATAAAGGTAAAGTTGTTAAAATCTTAGAATCTGGAGTGTTTGTTAACCTAATGGGTGATAAAGATGGTTATTTATCTTTCCAAGATATTGAACAAACTGGTATTAAATCAAACTCTATAATTGAAGGTCAAGGTCTTGAAGTTATAGCGCAAAATATAGATAGAAATGGTAGAGTTAAACTTTCTCTAGTAGCAAGGTAGTTTTATGAGTACAGAAGTTCAAAGTGTTGATCCTATTAATTTTACAGATGCAGCTTCATTAAAGGTTAAAGAACTTATAGAAGAAGAGAAAGATGATTCTCTTAGTTTGAGAGTTTATATAACAGGCGGTGGATGCTCAGGTTTTCAGTATGCTTTTGCTTTTGATAATGAGATAAAAGAAGACGATATTGTTATTACTAAAAATGGAGTTAGGCTTTTAGTTGATTCGATGAGTTTTCAGTATCTAGTCGGTGCTGATGTAGACTATAAGGATGATATTGAGGGAGCGTACTTTGTTATTAGAAACCCGAATGCGAAAACTACGTGTGGTTGTGGGTCATCTTTTTCGGTGTAATACTACACATGCTCATAATGTTTATAAATCTTAATTTGGAATTTTTATGAAGATTGCTGATTTTGAAGTTGGAAATGGTAAGCCATTTTTTTTAATGTCTGGACCGTGTGTAATAGAATCCGAGCAGATGGCTATGGATACAGCCGGATATCTTACAGAGGTAACAAAAGAGTTAGATATAAATTTTGTCTATAAGTCATCCTTTGATAAAGCTAATCGTTCATCTATCGATAGCTTTAGAGGTTTAGGAGTTGATAAAGGTCTAGAAATTCTTTCTAAAGTAAAAAAAACCTATAATGTTCCAGTGGTGACAGATGTGCATGAGGATACTCCTTTTGCGGAAGTTGCAGAAGTTGTTGATGTTTTACAAACCCCAGCTTTTTTATGTCGTCAGACAAATTTTATACTAGATGTGTGTAAGCAAAATAAGCCAGTAAATATTAAAAAAGGACAGTTTTTAGCGCCTTGGGATATGCAACATGTGGTAGCTAAAGCAAAATCAACTGGTAATGAAAATATAATGGTTTGTGAAAGAGGCGTTAGCTTTGGTTACAATAATTTAGTTTCTGATATGCGTTCATTAGAAATTATGAAAGCTACAAATTGTCCCGTGGTTTTTGATGCAACACATTCTGTGCAATTACCAGGTGGACAGGGTAGTGTTTCAGGTGGCCAAAGGGAGTTTGTACCAGTACTTTCAAAAGCTGCAGTTGCAGTCGGTATTGACGGTTTGTTTATGGAAGCACATCCTAATCCAGATCAAGCAAAAAGTGATGGTCCAAATTCTTTCCCAATGTACAAAATAAAAGAGTTCTTAAAGCTACTAAAAGAATTTGATTTTTTAGCAAAATCTCAACCTAAGATAGAGCTATAAGAGGAATCCTGTGTCAAATAAAGTTTTTATAATGGGAATTGTAGGAGGCTCTGGCTCTGGTAAAACTCTTTTTGCGAATACTGTGGTTGAGATGTTAGAAGCTCACCATCTTGATAAAGTTGCGGTTATTGCTGAGGATAGATATTATAAGGATTGGGGTACAATTCTTGGTCAAGAAAAAGCAGCACAAGTTAATTATGATCATCCAGATGCTTTTGATCATGCACTTTTAAAGAAAGATCTTGTAAAATTGATAAAGGGCGAAGATATTTACGTTCCTTATTATGACTATAATACTCATTCACGGGTTAGTTCTATGTCTGAGAAAGTAACAAGTGGAGTCAATGTTATAATATTAGAAGGCATTATGCTATTTAATGACCCTGAGATACTTAATATGATGGATTTTAAGGTATACATGGATACGCCATCAGATTTATGTTTTATAAGACGCTTGTTAAGAGATCAAAATGAGAGAGGTAGAACAGTAGGTAGTGTTATTAATCAGTATTTAGATACGGTTAGACCTATGCATATTAAGTTTATAGAACCCTCCAAAAGAAAAGCTGATATAATTATCCCAGATGGGGCTCAAAATAAAACCGTAATAGATATCGTTTACAATAAGGTAAAACAGTTATTGAAATAAATATTCTAAATTAAAGGAGTGTAAAGTATGGCTAGAGTAACAGTAGAAGATTGTTTAGATAAAGTAGAAACGAGATTTGATTTAGTAGTATTAGCTTCTATGCGTGCAAATAGTATTCTAAGAAGTGGCTACTCTGAATCAGGAAATGAAAAGAAAGAGAAAGCAACAGTGTTAGCTTTAAGAGAGGTCGCGGAGTCGAGAATTACTCCAGAAGAAATTCTGAAAAATGAAATTGTTGGCTAAACAAATGAGTTAAAAATATTGACATATTTGCAAAGTCCATATACAATATGTTTTTGTCGGGTGCTTAGCTCAGCTGGGAGAGCATCGCCCTTACAAGGCGAGGGTCGGGGGTTCGAACCCCTCAGCACCCACCACGACAAATTTAAAAATCTAAGTTTTAAGTCCAAAATGTTTTAAAATCATAACTTTAATTGTATTTGATAAATTTATTACATAAAATTGCTCTAATTAATTTTTTAAATTAAAATCTAAATGGGAAGATCTAGAAAAAATAATCTCAAAGATGGAATCTTTGAAGCGGAAATTATAGCATTGAGTCATGATGGTAGAGGTATAGCAAAAGTTGATGGTAAAACCACTTTTATACCTTTTACTTTACCTACTGAAATAGTCAAATTTGAATATACGTTTTCAAAAGCTAAATTTGATGAAGCTCGAGTGATCGAGTTTGTTAAACGATCACCAGATAGAATCGCTCCTAAATGTGAGTATTTTGAAAATTGTGGTGGTTGTAATCTGCAGCATATGTCATCTTTAGCCCAAATTGAGCATAAACAAAATACGCTACTTAACCAGCTGAAATATATTGGACAAGGTGTAATTCCTGAAAACATTTTACCACCTTTGCAAACAGACAATACAGAGGGCTATCGAAATAAGGCTAGGTTAGGTGTTCGTTATGTAAATAAAAAAAATAAAGTTTTAGTTGGTTTTAGAGAGCGTAATGGCAAGTTTTTAGCAGAAATTGATAAATGTATAGTTCTAAACCCTGTAATAGGAGAGAAAATAGCATATATAGCGAGTTTTATTGAAAGTTTATCTATTTATCAGCAAATAGCTCAACTAGAGGTAGCTATAGATGATTATAGAACAGCAATTATCTTTAGACACTTAGAGCCTTTTACACCTGAAGATGTTGAAAAATTAAAGGAATTTGGTGGTGAAAATAACTATTGGGTTTACCTTCAATCAAAAGGACCTGATACTATATTTAGGTTATATCCCGAAAAATCTCAAACGCCAACCCAACTTTGTTACCAACCAGCTGACGATGTAAAAATAAACTTTGAACCGAATGATTTTACTCAAGTAAATAGTGATATAAACAGAAAAATGATCAAAAGAGTTATAACTCTTTTAGATATATCAAAAGATGATTCTATCATAGATTTATTTTGTGGTTTAGGCAACTTTACACTCCCATTATCACAATACGCTAAGGCTGTTATAGGTGTAGAAGGGGAGCACGCTATGGTTCAGCGAGCTACACATACAGCAAATAACAATAACATTTCTAATGTAAAATTTTATGTTGCTAACCTATTTGAGAGTTTTGAAGATAAAGAGTGGTTCAATAGCTTTGAATATAATAAAATGTTGTTGGATCCGCCACGAGCTGGAGCCTTAGAAGTTTGTCAAAATATAGAGAAATTCGGTGTCCAAAAGATAGTGTATGTATCATGCGATACAGCGACTTTAGCTAGGGATGCTGGGATTTTAGTTAATCAAAAAGGATATAAACTAGTACATGCTGGAGTGATGGATATGTTCCCTCATACTATGCATGTTGAATCGATAGCAGTTTTTGAAAAAGCTTTTTAGTGTAGTAGGAAGAAAGATCTGAACATGTTTGTAGTAGTTGGATATCCATTGGTCGAATATTATTAGAAGTGTAGGCTTATTTGATAAAAGCCTCCTATTGTAGATAGTGCTAATCTCAACATCAATAGTGAGATATTAAAAAGCTGGCATTTATGTTGCTATGATTAGTAGTAAATGATTTTGATTAAATATACAATTTCATAGTTATTTATTCTATGGCTAAATGAGATTTAAAATGCTAAGTAAAATTGTAAGAAATTTTTATATTCAAACGTATACCTATTTTGCTGGTTTTAGAGATTTTAAAAAAGAAGATGCCTTTGATGGTTGGAGTAAAAAAGAAATAGTTTGGTTGTTTATTTGTATATTGTTAACAGCTATGACAAGTATTTTAACTCAAGCAGAGTCAATTATCTTTATATATTCATTGCTTGGTATAATTAATCTAATACTAGTAGCAAAAGGTAAGCTTTTAAATTACTTTGTAGGTGTAGTTAGTTGTTTTTTATATGCTATTATTTCTTTACAAAACCAGGTTTATGGGCAATTTTTATTATTTATATTATTTTTTACTCCAATGCAGTTCTATGGTTGGTATATCTGGTCGAATCCCAAAAATATGTACACTAGTTCAACGATAATATCTAAAAGATTAACTCTGAAACAATTTTTATTAATTTTGGCACTAATTGTTACATGCGCATTTTTATATGGTTACTTTATTCTATACAAATTCTTTGGACAAAATATAGGTTTATTAGCAGATTCTTTAGTTGGAGTAGTTTCAGTAATAGCCTTCTTACTAATGGTAAGATCTTATGCTGAGCAGTGGGCATTATGGATTATTATAGATATTTTAACAATCGTAATTTGGTTAGATGGTTTAATAGGTAAAGAAATTACATTGGCTTTGATTCCAGTTGTTATAACTAGAACCTTAACTTTAATTAACGCATTCTATGGCTATACTAGTTGGTTAAAGATGAATAAAATGCAAACTAAGGAAATAAAATGATAATAAATGTTTTCCAGAAATTCTTTGTTCAAGTTGGAGGTTATTTAATAAATATTAAACCTATTAAATTATCAGAGATTTTTAAAGGTTGGAGTGTTTTTGAGCTAGGATGGCTTATATTATCAGTAGTATTGCTAGGCTTGATTAGTATTTTTACTACAGAACAGTACGTTGTTTTAACTACTATTGCTACAGTCACAGGAATGGTAAATATATTTTTAGTAGCAAAAGGTAAAATACTTAATTATTTTTTTGCATTTATAAATAACTTAACTTATGCTTACGTTTGTTATGCTCAAGGCGTATATGGTCAGTTTTTGTTGTTTATATGTTTCTTTTTTCCTATACAGTTTTATGGTTTGTATAACTGGACAAAGCCAGAAAATATTAGCCAAAATAACAGTATTGTAACCAATATTCTTAATACTAAACAGCGAATACTCTTAATATTTAGTATTATTGTTTTGTCTGCATTGTATGGAGTTTTTGTGTTAAAGGGATATTTTAATCAGGAGGTTGGTTTAGTTGCAGATTCTTTAACTGGAGTTTTATCTGTTTTAGCTATTATATTGATGGTAAAAGCCTATATTGAGCAGTGGGTATTATGGATAATTATAAATATTCTCTCAACTATCATATGGTTGCAACAGTATTTTTATGGCACTGGCAACGGAATAGCTTTTTTTGCAATGTGGTTAATATATCTAGTTAATTCAATATATGGTTACATAAACTGGCATAAGTTAAGGTTTGAAGTTCCTTAAATTAGCTTAGTAGTAATAGTTGTTTAAAATATATACTTAACTTATAAGCAAAAGCATGTTTAAGCTAATTATGTTAGATACAAATTTAATGCGGTAGTATCTAAAAAAAATTATCAGCATAATTAACTTAACTTGTAAACTACCATTCTATATAATTTGTAATTAAGAACCAAAGAAAAAATTTTATTTGAATGACTGTTAGGCAAACACTTTTTCTAATTCTGACACCAATTATAGCAATGTGTGTGCTATCTTTTGGTAATGGATTTTTTACGACATTTTCTTCTATAGAGCTTAATAGTCTTGGAAGATCTAATTTTATAATAGGAATTATATCAGCCGCGTACTTTTTTGGCATGACAACAGGTTCTTATTTTTCACAGTTTACGATTACAAGAGTAGGCTATATTAGGGCTTTCGTGCTATTTGCTTCCTTAATGGCTATAAGTACACTAATATTGGGTGTTTTTAAGGGTATCTTTGTTTGGATATTTTTTAGGTTCACTTGTGGATATGCTTTGGCAGCTTTATTTTTAATTATAGAAAGTTGGTGTATTTTATCTTCTGATAAAAAAAATAGAGGGTTGGTATTTTCTATATATCTACTTGTATACTATGGTACTCAAGCTCTTTCACAACTAATGATAAACTTTAATTTTAACGAGAATTTGCTAGCCTATTGTTTTATATCATCTTTGTGTAGTATAGCTATTGTACTTATGGCATTTACAAATACAGTTGCACCAGTACCTAATTCAGAAGAAGTTTGCTCTCCTATGAAAATTATAAAGAAAGTTCCACTTGCAATGGCAGCTAGTGTTGTAGGTGGAGCTATACTAGGTTCAATATATACTTTATTACCTATATTTTTAGTCAGGGTTGATGTTACACATAATATGCTTTCTATTTTAATGATGACAACTATTTTAGGAGGAATGTTACTACAGGTTCCTATAGGTAAATTATCTGATTTGATTGATCGCAGAAAGGTAATATTACTAGTGGCATTAGGACTCATAATAACCTCTGTTTGTATTTGTTTTTTTTACAAATCTCATTTATTGTTTTTTATTGTGGTCTTTTTATTCGGTGGGTGTGCTTTTGTAGTGTATCCTTTATCAATATCTCATGCTAGTGATTTCTTAGATGAACATGAGATTCTAGGAGCTATTGGTGTAATAACTATTGCATATGGGTTTGGTTCTGTTGTTGGACCTATAATAATTTCTAACTTTATGGATCTAGTAGGACCTTTTGGTTTCTTTATCATAACAACTTTATTTAGTATATTGTTATGTTTATATACGTTTTATAGATTATCAGCAAGGAAGTCTGCTACAGGTACAGTACAATTTACTCCAATATCGCCTGAAAGTGTAGGGTTTAGTGAGGCTCAAGAAGTTGTTTCAGATAAGCTTATAGAGTAATTACATAATAGTATATTGATTGCAAAGCTCCTACAGCTAGCTTATAATTACACAATAGATTTTTCAAAATTATAAAAGACTTAATTTATCTAAAGGAGAATTATTATGTCATCATTAATTAAGCAAGTTGTTGCTAGACAAATATTGGATTCACGTGGAAATCCTACTGTTGAGGTAGATATAGTTTTAGAAAGTGGTGCTTTTGGTAGAGCTGCAGTACCTTCTGGAGCATCTACAGGGATCAAAGAAGCATTAGAGCTGAGAGATGGTAATAAAGACATCTATTTAGGTAAAAGTGTCTATAAAGCAGTTGAAAATGTAAACACCAAAATTGCTCAAGCTGTAAAAGGACTAGATGCTTTAGATCAAAGACTAGTTGATAAAACTATGCTAGAGCTAGATGGTACAGAAAACAAAAAAAACTTAGGTGCAAATGCTATTTTAGGTGTATCTTTGGCTACAGCTAGAGCAGCAGCATCACACTTAAGAAAACCTTTCTATCGTTATTTAATGGATGTCCAAGAATATCTTATGCCTGTACCGATGATGAATGTTATCAATGGTGGAGCACATGCAGACAACAATGTTGATATGCAAGAATTTATGATAGTTCCAGCTGGTTTTGATAGCTTCTCAGAAGCACTAAGATGTGGTACAGAAGTTTTTCATACTTTAAAGAAAGTTTTAATTGAAGATGGTTATAGTATAGCAGGAGTTGGTGATGAGGGTGGCTACGCTCCAAATCTTCCATCAAATGAAGCTGCTATAGAAGCAATATTAAAAGCAATTAAAAAAGCAGGGTATGAAGCAGGTAAACATGTATTTATTGCTTTAGATCCAGCAAGTAGTGAGTTTTATAAAGATGGTAAATATGAGCTTAAGTCAGAAAATAAATCTCTAACAAGCCAAGAAATGGTTGATTACTATGCCGCGTGGGTTGAAAAATATCCTATAATTTCTATCGAAGATGGTCTTGCAGAAGAAGACTGGGATGGCTGGAAATTATTAACAGAAAAACTAGGCTCAAAAGTACAATTAGTTGGTGATGATTTATTTGTAACAAATCCTAGTATATTATCTAAAGGTATTGAAAAAGGTGTAGCTAATTCTATTTTGATTAAATTAAATCAAATAGGATCTTTAACAGAAACGTTTGAGGCTATGGCTATGGCTGGTCAAGCAGGTTACACTTGTGTGATTTCACATCGTTCAGGCGAGACTTCTGATACAATTATAGCTGATTTAGCAGTAGCTACTTGTTCTGGACAAATAAAAACTGGCTCTCTTTCTAGGTCTGATCGTATAGCTAAATATAATCAATTACTTAGAATAGAAGAAGAGTTAGGTGAAAACGCGATCTATCCAGGTATAAAAGCATTTGTGTTTAACTCTGAAAAAGAGTCTCAAGAAATAGTAGTGCAAGAAAATGAAACTGAAGAAATTGTTGTTCAGGTTCAAGAATAGAAGTTTTTTAAAAAATGGGTACTAGAAGATCTAATACTTTTTTTTATATTTTTATATCTGTAGTGTTACTCTTGACTGCTATATTACAATATGATTTATGGTATAGTGATACTGGGCTAATTAGTTATGAGTCTTTAATAAAAACAGTAAAAGCCAAAACTAAAGAAAGTTATGAGCAATCACAAACTAACGCGCAGTTATATTCTGAGGTTGTTTCATTACGTAGAAACAGTGAAGTATTAGAAAGCCTAGCTCGCCAAAACATGGGTCTGATAAAAAAAGGCGAGGTCTTTTACAGTGTTAAGTAATTCTAGTAAATATGTAATAATTCCAGCAGCAGGCATTGGAACTAGAATGGCACTTGATATTCCTAAACAGTATTTTAAGCTTATAAGTGATAAGACTATTCTGGATACAACTCTAGAAAAATTTGTCAGTTCTGATTTTTTCAATAAAGTTATATTATCCCTTAATAAAGATGATAACTTATGGAAAGATTCTATATATTTTAACCATCCTAAAATAGTTACTTGTACAGGTGGAGACACACGTTTTGATAGTGTCTATAATGCTTTAAAACAAATACAAATAAAACCGAAGGTAACTACTTGGATATTTGTCCATGATGCAGCTAGGCCAAATGTTATGTTTCAAGATATTGAAAATTTGTATGAAGCTGTTAAGGAATCTAAGAGTAAAAGTGGGGTTTTAGGTATTAGAGCTTTTGAAACGGTTAAGCAGGTGACTTCTAATAGCCCAATTACTATAGATAAAACTCTTAATCGTGATTATATATGGTTAGCTCAAACTCCTCAACTATGTGAGCTTAGTTTGTTGTATAAAGCTTTTGAACATTGCAAGCTCAATAATTTAGCAAAACTAGTTACAGATGAGGCATCAGCATTAGAGTTGTATGGGGTTAGTCCTCTAATTACCCAAGGATCTAGAAATAATATTAAAGTAACTACTCAAGAAGATTTGGAACTAATAAATTGGCTTTGCCAAGTTTAGTTAAGTAGCAATCCTATTATATATCCAAAAATTATTATACTTCCGATTATCACCAATAATGAATCTAATATAACCTTACGATATTCTTTACATTTTATATTTTTATAAATGATTATTACAGGTAATATATATAGTAAAAAGGCTACTGTAGGGGCAACTAAAATCCCTATTATATGGAGTATACTAAGGTTACATATTGTACAAATCCATAAAACTAAGAAAATAATAGCTATACAAAGTATATTAATTAGAGAATCTTTGATTTGTATATTACAAATATTTTTGAATAAATATCTAAACAAATATTTTAATGCTTCTTTTGAACCTATATAACAACCAATAAAAGAGCTTATAATAGCTGTAAATACTATCATTGGTGCTAATATATTTAACAAAGCACTATGATGTTGCTCTTGTATCAGGGTTACTATAGAAAGATTGTTTATATTCGCTCTGTGAAGATCAGAAACAGTAGTGCTTAGTAAACATGAGGTTACAAAAAGTAGCACAAAAAGAAATAGAATTAATGAATTAATTTTAAGTATTTTATATACTTTAGCTTTTTCATCTTCGTGTTTAAGTTTGATGTTTTCTCTATAAAATATTACTAAGCTAGAAATAACAGGAGAATGGTTCATAGACAATATAAGAATTGGTAAAACCATAAGCACCCCTTTTATATAACTAACTAAGTTAAAGCTACTTTCTGTTATAAATTTACCGTTCCAATAAGGAATTATATATACAGAAAGCGCAACTACTAATATTATAAGAAATAAAACTATAAATTGCATAAATTTAAGTATTATGTTTATACCTAAAGATACTATTACTAAAAGGATAGATAAAATAAAAAAACTAAACCAGATACTTTGAGAGAGATTAGAGTCAGTAATATTATAATACAATAAGAAATTACCTAATTCACTATTCAAACCTATAGAGTACATGGGCATGTTTAAGAAAATAGCAAAGAAATATAATATCACACAGATTAAGCCAAAAAGTTTTCCTAGATTATGTGTAAAAACTTCTGTGATACCGCCATCATCAGAACTAATAACAATATTAGCCATATTTTTATGAGAATAGTAAGTTAAGGGAAACGCAAAAACAAGCACAGTCACTAATGCCCAAAAACCACTATCACCGGCTTGGATTGGTAAATAAAGAAGCCCAGCTCCAATAGCTGTTCCAAAAAGTGTGAAAACCCATTGTACGTCTATTTTTACTGTATTTGTATAGTTTGGTTTCTTCACTTTTTACTCCAATCTAAAACTACCTTACCACATTTACCACTTTTCATAGTGTCAAAAGCTTTTTGATAGTCATCTATATCAAATCTATGAGTAATTACTGGACTTATATCTAACCCAGATTGGATCATACTAGACATAAGATACCATGTTTCAAACATTTCTCTACCGTATATACCTTTTAGAATAAGGCTTTTAAATAACACTGCTGCCCAGTCAAGAGTAATATCACCAGCTGAAATACCCAACAAAGACATTTTACCACCGTGGTTCATTACATTTAGCATCATTGATATTGCAGAATTTATACCTGACATTTCTAAGCCTATATCGAAACCCTCTGTCATACCAATACCTGACATTATATCTTTCATACCCTTGGTTAGCTCATCTTGTGACTTAAAGGCCCCTGCATTAAAAACAAAAGTAGCACCAAGGTCTTTTGCCTTTTTAAGTCGATATTCATTAATATCAGTTACAACAATTCTTCTAGCTCCACAAAACCTTGCAATTTTAACAGCCATAAGGCCAATAGGTCCGGCACCTGTAATAAGAATATCCTCTCCAGTCAAGTTAAATGACAATGCTGTGTGTACAGCATTACCAAGTGGGTCAAAAATACTAGCTATATCGTCAGAGATAGTGTCAGGAACTTTAAAAACGTTAGAAGCTGGCATTACTAAGTATTCAGCAAAAGCACCTTGTACATTTACTCCTATACCAATTGTTGATCTACAAAGATGGCGTTTTCCAGCTTTACAATTACGACAAAGACCACATACTAGGTGTCCTTCTCCAGATACTCTATCGCCTATATTAAATCCTTTTACTTCATCACCTTTAGCTGCAACCTCTCCAACAAATTCATGTCCTATAATCATAGGTGTAGGTATTGTTTCTTGAGACCATTTATCCCAGTTATATATATGTAGATCTGTGCCACAGATGGCAGTTTTTCTTATCTTAATCAAAATGTCATTATGACCGTATTCTGGTATAGGAGCATCATTTACCATCCAAATACCAGGCTCTTTCTTTAATTTTGTTAAAGCCTTCATATTTAAGAATTCCTTATTTTTTGTAAATTTTTATATGATTTCCAGCTTTTTAGCTGCTTTTGTAAAGCTATCAACAGCCTTATCTATTTGCTCAAAAGTATGGGCTGCTGACATCTGAGTTCTAATTCGAGCTTTACCTTTTGGAACTACAGGATATGAAAAAGCTATAACATAAATTCCATATTCAAGAAGCTTATCAGCAAAAGCTGCTGCTTTTTTCTCATCATATATCATAACAGGTATAATAGGGTGTTCACCAGGGATCAAATCAAAACCAGCCTCTGTCATTTTTGCTCTAAATCGTTGTTGATTAGCTTGAAGCTGTTCTCTTAATTGATCAGAATTTTTAGTTATCTCAAGAGCTTTTAGGGATGTTTTGGTAATAATAGGTGCTAAAGCATTGGAGAATAAATATGGACGAGAGAGATTCTTTAACAAATCTACTACTTCTTTTTTTGCACATATGTAGCCACCAGATGCACCACCTAAGCCTTTTCCAAGTGTTCCTGTTAAAATATCTACACGCCCCATAACATTACAATACTCTATTGAGCCTTTACCATTTTTTCCTATAAAACCTGCAGCATGAGAGTCATCAACCATAACTATAGCATTGTATTTATCAGCTAAATCACAAATTGATTTTAAATCTGCGATTATACCATCCATAGAAAAGACACCATCTGTAGCAATTATCTTAAATCTAGCACCAGCTTTATCAGCCTCGATAAGCTTATCTTCTAGATCTTTCATATTGTTGTTATTGTATCTAAACCTCATTGCTTTACAGAGTCTAACACCATCTATTATGCTGGCATGATTTAAGGAATCACTGATAATAGCATCTTCTTTAGAAAGTAAGGTTTCAAATAAGCCTGTATTAGCATCAAAGCAAGAAGGGTATAAAATAGTATCTTCAAACTCAAAAAAGTTACTTAATTCTTTTTCCAATTGTTTATGTACACTATTTGTTCCGCAAATAAACCTTACAGATGCCATACCATATCCACATTCTTCGATATGCTCTTTTGCATAAGCAACTAACTCAGGATTATTAGCGAAGCCAAGATAATTGTTTGCACAAAAGTTGATTAAGGTTTGACCATCCTCTAAATTTATTAAAGGTTCCTGAGGGGTGGTTATAATTCGTTCACTTTTATATGTCCCACTGTCTTTGATTTCTTTGATTTTATCTCTAATTTGTAAATAAAAATTTTTATCCATGTAGTTGACCTCATTTTTTACTAATGACAAAAAATAATACTACACCAATATAACGGAAATTAGAGTATTTTGGAAATATTTTGGTTAAAAACTATTTGAGAATTTTAAGGGTAGAAGGATTATTAAAGTTAGATAGTTTGAGAAAGTTTATTCATCATCAAGACCAAATTGCTCTTTTGAGTATGCAGCTAGTTTATCAGCATTTAGACCTGTAATTTCAGTACTATTATATGGAGGCTGATTAATAGCCCAGAACATACTTCCACCATAGTTATTGTTAGCAACATAATCAATAGCTTGTTTGCTAACGTCCATGCCTTCCCAGATACCACCAGCTGCTTGTCCACCTGGTTCAAATCCAAGGATAACTAAGTTTGGATCAACGTGTTTACTAAATGAGTTTAAAACGTCTTTATATACTTCCATATTCCAAGTTTGACCATTTGGCATATATTCTGGACCCACATCATAAGCCATGATATTAACCCAATTAACTACTTCATTAAGTGAGCTACCATGATCTTTTAGCCAACCATCTATAGCTAAGCCTTCTCCATCAGAATTAAATTTAGCTGGGAAACCATGATCTTCACTGTTTCCAAAGAAAGCATTAAATCTAGTTGTGTAACCCACTTCTTTATCGTACATTCCAGCGTCATCAAGAGCTTGGCGAAGTTTTAGCATTGTTTTTGCTAGTGTATCTGTTTGTTCTTTAGCATTAGGGTTTGGTTGGCCATTAGCTAACTGGTGTAAGTGCTCCCAGTCAAAGTCAATACCATCACCATATTGCTTAAGTAAATTAACACACTGCGTTACAAAACTATCTATTTGTTCGGGTTTTATAGTTTGTTGTAAATCTGACCAACCTCCTATAGCCCAAATAAATTTTTTACCTTCTTGGTGAGTAGCGTCAATCATAGCTTTAATTTTGCCAGCTTGCCAGTTATAGCTATAAGTAGTATCATTCATAACCTCTAAGACTGGTTTCAACGTCATAGTTTCATATATGGCGCTACCATCCCAGTTAGTATTTGGTGGGTTATCAGAATTTGGTTGGTTAGATAGTGTTAAGAATGAATATAACACATGACTGTAGTTAGCAAAACTTGGTTTATAGTAATCAGCAGATTTATCTCCACCAGATCCTTCCATCTCTGGTAGAGCAGGTTTCCAATTTTCCCAGTATCCTATAACTTTTTTACCAGCTTCAACAGGGGCAACTTGTTCAAAAGTAACCGTTACGTTTTGCTGATTTTGGTTAGTATTAAACTGATTAGGACTTATATTAGCCTTATATCCAGAGATATTATCAGTTGTTATATTCCAAGTATCACCATCTTTTGGCAATTCTTCTGTATATACACCATTATCTGCTACTTTTAATAACTGACTAGAGCCACTATTACTTGTAAAATGTAAAGTTGTTTCTTTATCGTTTGGCATATCTGATACAGTTACGATTACTCTCACACTAGCTATTTTTGTAGTAGTAAAGTTAAGCTGCGCATCTGCGCTGTTTCCTGTTGTAACAGTTACAACTATTGGTTGAGCTTCATAGCTATAACCGTTATAAGTAAAGCTTTTAGCAGAAATAGTGTATTTTAGGCCCTCATCTGAAGCTAGTAAATTATCTATTACTGTAGCTGATGTGAAGTTAACCTCTCCCTGTGATACTACATCCCCGGTACTATTTTTAATTGTATAAGTAGTTGATTTAACCGCATTATTATCTGCACTAGCTGTTAGGTTTATAGATCCTACTTGTGCTTGCTTATAATTTATTGAAATGTTTTTAGTTTCATCTTTAGCTATAGAGAAGCTATTAGGAGTTGCTATACCTTGACTTGTTCCAATAGATGCTACTTGGACTTTTAGTTTACCAGCTGGTACATCTATTTTAGCTTTAGAACCCCAGGCTGCATTTTTAATTTCTGCTACTTTAACATCATTTTCATTGAAAATACTTATACTAGGTTTCTCATCTGATGTTATAAAACTAGGTTTTGTAGGTATTGTAAAATCTAACGTAGCCATTTCTTGAGCAGGATCTTCACCTATTAGCTTCCAAGGTCCCCATTCTCCAGAAGTTTCAGGATTGTTACCTTGAGTCCAATATTTAGCTTCGTATATAGAGCCATTATAGGTTACTTGGTCGCCTCCATTATAAATAGCGGAAGGATCCCAAGCTTTTATCCCTGGTGTAGGTTCAGGGGCAGGCTTTGCAGTATAAGTTAACGCAATAGTTGTAGTAGCAGCTGAAACTGTTACTGTAGAAGGAGAAATAGTTCCTTCGTCATTTTTAAGTTTAACGGTATAAGTTTCTGAAGCATCTTTTGGATACTCTAAAGTAACCTTACCATTTGAAACAGCAAAAGTTCCTTTTGAACTTACAAAATCAACTTCAGCGGTAGTAGGAAGTTCACCGTTAATAGAAACACTTGCTGTAACCTGCTCAGAAGGAGTTGGACTTGGCCCAGGACCTGTTTCATCCCAAGCATCAGCACCATATGTTCCAGCAGGTTTATATGCAGCTATTTTACACCAGCCGCTCTGTGGCCAAGGTTTACATTTATAAGTTTTGCCCTCATCAGTTACAATAGTACCTGCAGAATAGCTACTTAGATTGGAAGTAGACCAGGCTTCAGCAGCAAAAGCTGAAGACCCCATTAGGGTTAAGGTTACTACCGAGACTAATTTTCTTTTTATATCCATTTTTCTCTCCTTAGTTTTAATGTAAACAGTCACATTCGTTAACTGTAATTGTAATCGTAAACTAATGAATACAATCTAGCAATTTAATGACGTAATAATTAATGATTATTGGTTTAAAATTAACAAAGTATCCTATTCGTTGAAAGCATTGCTAAAGCTAATTGCATCTTATTCATTAAATTTAAAGTTCCATACTCCAGTTTTAAGATTTTTTACATCTGTTATTTTTATAGTATAAAACTTTAAAAATAAAAATCAAACAAATTTTGTTTTTTGAAATATTATTTTAAATAAAAATAAAAATAATATTGAAATTATGAGAAATGCAGTATAACATTTGTCAATAAAAAATTTTTATGTGAGAAGTTTATGAAAAAGAAATTAAGTTTATGGACATCTTTTATGTTAGTGAGCTTTGGTATCTCAGATGCCGCAGCTATTTCTAATGTGTTAGGTGAGCAAGAAGAACCGTTGGTTTCAGCATATTACTTGGGCGATAGTGATTCTGGATCACAGTGGGCTTCGTTAGAAAGGTTTCAGACATTAGCAAATGAAGTGACAGAGCAAGGGACAAACTTCAATAAGTTGATTCTCTCATTTGTTCAACCAAGTTTATTTTATTACCAGTCTGGTAGCTTAGCTGGAACAGGTTTATTTGGATACTTTATTGATCGCAATTGGTCTTCTGAAAAAATCATAAATTTTCAAAAGGATTCTAAAGCAAGAGAAGATTTTCAAAGGTTAAAAAATATTATATCTCAATTTGAAAGGTCAGGTGTTCATGTCTATCTTGCAGTTGGGGGATGGAACTTTAGTTGTGATCCTAACCTATATACGCAGTCTTTAAATGCATTGGGCCAGCAAACACCCAGAGCAAATATGTGTGGTCCAGAGGATGGATTATATGATACTTTCCCTAATCCAATTCCTGAAAATACTCAAGCATCTGCTTTTGAAAATTATAAAAGGGGTGAGTTTGAAGATCCTGCGTCATCACAGCAGGCAAATGTTGCTTATGAGAATTTGGTTAAATTGGCAAATGATTTGGGAGCTTCAGGTATAGATCTTGATTATGAAGAGTTTTGGCATGCAGATCTAAATAGTTATTCCTTGTCTACCCTTTTAAATAATAAATGGCAAATAAAAGATTTTGTTAAAGACGGAGATATTTCTTATCAACAGTTTCGAGATTTAATGAAATCTATGGGAATATCCAATCAACTTAAAAATGTAAATGGTCAAGTACAAGGAGAAATTAATACAGGAAACCCTGGAGCGATGCCAGAGACAGTAGATAAGTTTGCAGCTATTATCAAAACGGTTCATGATAATATTCAAAAAATTAATCCTGATCTCAAATTATCTGCAGCTCTACCTGCAGTTGGTGCAGTGCCTACAAACGTTCTTGCTTGGAGTTCGAGCGATCATCTTAAAAATGGTAGCCCTTGGTATTACGGCAATCTTAAGGGATTAATGTATAACGTAGCATATAAAGATGAGAGTATAGCTAAAGATTTAGATGCATTATCTGTTATGAGTTATGATTTGTCTAAGAGTGATGGACAATATTTAAATGGAGCGCAAACTTTAGCGGACCAAGTGAAGTATTACATGGATGAGTATTATCATTTCTTGGGAGCTGCTTCTGATACTTCAACTAAGCTAAATAATCAAACGATTATTCCAGGAACATTCGATTTAGATAGAAAAATTCAGTTTGGTTTTGAGATTGGTCAGCCAGCATATCCCACTAAAGAAACCGGTAATGCTTTTGCATTATCAATTGACGAAATGACTGAAATTTTGAAGTCTGAGGCTCAATCAGGTAGATCCGTTGGAATGATTATGTGGGACCTTTATAAAGATCAGAGATATGATAAAGATTATTTGAACTATTGGGATAGTAATTGGCCTACTCCTAAAGATGTTTTACAAGCAACTTGTAAAGCTTTCAATTTGGGTTCTAATCTGGCTTATAATTGTGATGCGAATGTTCCTGATAATAAGGTTTCTCCTTCTTTTGGTTGGGAAAGTAACTTAAAAGCTACATCTATAGGGCAAACAACGGCAGAAATATTTTGGGTTAAACCAGATATTAAAGATCAAGCAAGTTATACAATTTTATTGAATAATCAAAAAATTGCTGAGAATGTTGTGGATCTAAATTATAGTCTATCTGGTTTAGAAAAAGCTACGAAGTATAATGTAACGGTTATAGCTAATATAAAAGGTTACGAATCGCAATCAGCATCTATTAGTTTTAATACAGAAGGTCAATGTCAAGCAAAGTCTTTAGTATGGGTTTATAGTCCAGTTGTTTCATCTATAACTACAAATAGTGCTAAAGCTAGTTGGCAAGCAGAGGTTAGAGATACTTATAATGAAGCTATTTCATATGGTTACAAGCTTAAAGATGCTGGTGGAGATGTTATATTTAATGGTGTAGGAACAAGTGTTGAGTTTGTAAATTTAGAAGCTAATACGAACTATACTTTAATTGTAACTGCTAGCGCAGAAGGATATGATAGTATTTCTAATAGTGAAAGTTTTACTACAGAACAAGCATCTGAAAATACTTGGGATTCTAATAAGATCTATAACAAAGGTGATAAAGTTATCTATAAAGGTATAGAATATACAGCTAAATGGTGGACACAGGGAGATATTCCTGCTAATGGAGGTCCGTGGGAAAAACCCTATGTTTCTGGAGGTGAATGGAACTCGAAAGATATATACACAACCGGACAAACAGCAAAATATCAAGGTCATACATACGAAGCTAAATGGTGGACACAAGGGAATACTCCTTCTAACGGAGATCCGTGGAAAAAAGTAGATTAAATTATTAAATTATTTATCTACTTAAATGTAACTATTGTTTACAAAAAATAATATCTCACGGTTGTTATTTATATTGTGTAGAACTGGTAAAGGATAAGTTACTGCAAAAACCCCTAAAAAAGTAGAAAAAAATTTAAAAAAGCTCTTGCGTTGTGAGAGAGTGATGTGTATTATATGACTTCACTGGCTGACGGGTGATGTTAGCGGTAGAGAGAGGCTGTGAAGCTGGATAGATATTTAAGAGATATATTATATACAAACACTTTGTTGATAAATTTGAGTTTAGTGATTGAGTCAGAGAATTAGATTAAACTGAAGAGTTTGATCCTGGCTCAGATTGAACGCTGGTGGTATGCTTAACACATGCAAGTCGAACGGTAGCAGGTCTTCGGATGCTGACGAGTGGCGGACGGGTGAGTAACGCGTAGGAATTTACCCATTTGAGGGGGATACCAGTTGGAAACGACTGTTAATACCGCATAATATCTGAGGATTAAAGGTGGCTTTGGCTGCCGCGGATGGATGAGCCTGCGTTGGATTAGCTAGTTGGTAGGGTAAGGGCCTACCAAGGCGACGATCCATAGCTGATTTGAGAGGATGATCAGCCACATTGGGACTGAGACACGGCCCAAACTCCTACGGGAGGCAGCAGTGGGGAATATTGGACAATGGAGGAAACTCTGATCCAGCAATACCATGTGTGTGAAGAAGGCCTTAGGGTTGTAAAGCACTTTAGTTAGGGAGGAAGGTCTGTTAGTTAATAGCTAATGGAATTGACGTTACCTAAAGAATAAGCACCGGCTAACTCCGTGCCAGCAGCCGCGGTAATACGGGGGGTGCAAGCGTTAATCGGAATTACTGGGCGTAAAGGGTCTGTAGGTGGTTTGATAAGTCAGATGTGAAAGCCCAGGGCTCAACCTTGGAACTGCATTTGATACTGTCAAGCTAGAGTATAGTAGAGGAATGGGGAATTTCTGGTGTAGCGGTGAAATGCGTAGAGATCAGAAGGAACACCGATGGCGAAGGCAACATTCTGGACTAATACTGACACTGAGGGACGAAAGCGTGGGGATCAAACAGGATTAGATACCCTGGTAGTCCACGCTGTAAACGATGAGTACTAGCTGTTGGGTTCGGTGTAAAGGACCTAGTGGCGCAGCTAACGCGATAAGTACTCCGCCTGGGGACTACGGCCGCAAGGCTAAAACTCAAAGGAATTGACGGGGACCCGCACAAGCGGTGGAGCATGTGGTTTAATTCGATGCAACGCGAAGAACCTTACCTGGTCTTGACATCCACAGAACTTTTCAGAGATGAATTGGTGCCTTTTAGGAACTGTGTGACAGGTGCTGCACGGCTGTCGTCAGCTCGTGTTGTGAAATGTTGGGTTAAGTCCCGCAACGAGCGCAACCCCTATTGATAGTTACCATCATTAAGTTGGGTACTCTATTGAGACTGCCGCTGACAAGGCGGAGGAAGGTGGGGACGACGTCAAGTCATCATGGCCCTTACGACCAGGGCTACACACGTGCTACAATGGGTATTACAGAGGGCTGCCAAACCGCGAGGTGGAGCGAAACTCAGAAAGGTACTCTTAGTCCGGATTGTTCTCTGCAACTCGAGAGCATGAAGTCGGAATCGCTAGTAATCGCGAATCAGAATGTCGCGGTGAATACGTTCCCGGGTCTTGTACACACCGCCCGTCACACCATGGGAGTGGGTTGCTCCAGAAGTAGATAGCTTAACGAAAGGGCGTTTACCACGGAGTGATTCATGACTAGGGTGAAGTCGTAACAAGGTAGCCGTAGGGGAACCTGCGGCTGGATCACCTCCTTAAAGGAAATACGAAAAGAATAATAAGAATAAAGCTTAATTGCTAGATCAGATAATTTGATAAAGTGTTTGTAGATAATATATTTTAGTGTAAATAAGATACGGGTCTGTAGCTCAGTTGGTTAGAGCGCACCCCTGATAAGGGTGAGGTCGGTAGTTCAAGTCTACTCAGACCCACCATTTTTTTTGGGGCCATAGCTCAGCTGGGAGAGCACCTGCTTTGCACGCAGGGGGTCAGCGGTTCGATCCCGCTTGGCTCCACCAATATTTTATTTGCATGAAGATAGAGATATTTAACAATTTAGTATAGAGATAGACTTAAGAAAATAAGTGCAAGCGGTGGATGCCTTGGCATTCAGAGGCGAAGAAGGACGTGTTAATCTGCGATAAGCTTCGGTGAGCTGATAAATGAGCTTTGACCCGAAGATTTCCGAATGGGGGAACCCAACTAGAGCAGTCTAGTTACTTTATCTGATATAAGATAGAGAGCGAACGAGGGGAACTGAAACATCTAAGTACCCTTAGGAAGAGAAATCAATTGAGATTCCCATAGTAGTGGCGAGCGAAGTGGGAAGAGCCTGGTATGATATAGTCTTAATTATAGTAGAACAAGTTGGGAAGCTTGACGATAGAGGGTGATAGTCCCGTATACGAAATAATCAAGATGGAACTAAGCATACGAACAAGTAGGACGAGGCACGAGAAACCTTGTTTGAACATGGGGGGACCATCCTCCAAGGCTAAATACTCCTGAATGACCGATAGTGAACTAGTACCGTGAGGGAAAGGTGAAAAGAACCCTGATAAAGGGAGTGAAATAGAATCTGAAACCGCTTGCATACAAGCAGTAGGAGCACGATTTAGTTGTGTGACTGCGTACCTTTTGTATAATGGGTCAGCGAGTTACTTTTAGTGGCGAGGATAACTGAATAAGGGATCCGTAGCGAAAGCGAGTTTTAATAGAGCGCCTAGTCGCTAGGAGTAGACCCGAAACCGGCGCGATCTATCCATGGCCAGGTTGAAGGTTAGGTAATACTAACTGGAGGACCGAACCCAATACTGTTGCAAAAGTATGGGATGAGCTGTGGATCGGAGTGAAAGGCTAATCAAGCACGGAGATAGCTGGTTCTCCCCGAAAACTATTTAGGTAGTGCCTCGTGAATTGACTGATTGGGGTAAAGCACTGTTTCGACTAGGGGGGTTTTACGACCTTACCGACTCGATGCAAACTCAGAATACGATCAAGTTTTATCACGGGAGACACACGGCGGGTGCTAAGGTCCGTCGTGGAAAGGGAAACAGCCCAGACCGCCAACTAAGGTCCCTAAGTCATAGCTAAGTGGGAAACGAAGTGGGAAGGCATAGACAGCCAGGAGGTTGGCTTAGAAGCAGCCATCCTTTAAAGAAAGCGTAATAGCTCACTGGTCGAGTCGGCCTGCACGTAAGATTTAACGGGGCTAAGCTATGCACCGAAGTTGCGGAATATATTAAATATATTGGTAGGGGAGCGTTCTGTAAGCCGAAGAAGGTTAATTGAGAAGTTAGCTGGAGGTATCAGAAGTGCGAATGCTGACATGAGTAACGTAAAATAAGTGAGATTCTTATTGGCCGAAAACCCAAGGGTTCCTACGCAATGTTAATCAACGTAGGGTAAGCCGGTCCCTAAGGCGTAGCTAAAGAGTGAAGTCGATGGGAAACAGGTTAATATTCCTGTGCTGCTTATATAAACGAAGGAGGGACGGAGAAGGCTAGGTAGGCCTGGCGAATGGTTGTCCAGGTAAAAGTAAGTAGGTAGAGTTATTAGGCAAATCCGATAACTTGATGATCTGAGATACGAGACGAAGCCAAATTTATTTGGCGAAGCTATTGATGCCCTGCTTCCAGGAAAAGCTTCTAAGTATATTGTATAAGTAACCGTACTGTAAACCGACACTGGTGGGTAGGTAGAGAATACTAAGGCTATGAGAGAACTCTGGTGAAGGAACTAGGCAAAATGACACCGTAACTTTGGAAGAAGGTGTGCCCTTAATGGTGAAGTACTTGCTACGTAAGCTGTTGAGGGTTGCAAATACCAGGTGGCTGCGACTGTTTATCAAAAACACAGCACTCTGCGAAATCGTAAGATGAAGTATAGGGTGTGACGCCTGCCCGGTGCTGGAAGGTTAATTGAAGGGGTTAGCTTAGGCGAAGCTCTGGATCGAAGCCCCAGTAAACGGCGGCCGTAACTATAACGGTCCTAAGGTAGCGAAATTCCTTGTCGGGTAAGTTCCGACCTGCACGAATGGCGTAACGATGGCCACACTGTCTCCACCAGAGACTCAGTGAAATTGAAATCGCTGTGAAGATGCAGCGTACCCGCGGTTAGACGGAAAGACCCCGTGAACCTTTACTATAGCTTTGCACTGGACTTTGATCATTTATGTGTAGGATAGGTGGGAGACTAAGAAGCATGATCGCTAGATTATGTGGAGTCGACCTTGAAATACCACCCTTGAATTATTGAAGTTCTAACTCAGTCGAAAGACGAGGACAGTGTATGGTGGGTAGTTTGACTGGGGCGGTCTCCTCCTAAAGAGTAACGGAGGAGTACGAAGGTGCACTCGGTATGGTCGGAAATCATACCAAGAGTATAAAGGCAAAAGTGCGCTTGACTGCGAGAGTGACGGCTCGAGCAGGTACGAAAGTAGGTCTTAGTGATCCGGTGGTTCCGAATGGAAGGGCCATCGCTCAACGGATAAAAGGTACTCCGGGGATAACAGGCTGATTCCTCCCAAGAGTTCATATCGACGGAGGAGTTTGGCACCTCGATGTCGGCTCATCACATCCTGGGGCTGAAGCAGGTCCCAAGGGTATGGCTGTTCGCCATTTAAAGTGGTACGCGAGCTGGGTTCAGAACGTCGTGAGACAGTTCGGTCCCTATCTGCCGTGGGCGTTAGAGATTTGAGAAGAGTTGCTCCTAGTACGAGAGGACCGGAGTGAACGAACCACTGGTGTTCCGGTTGTTTCGCCAGAAGCATTGCCGGGTAGCTACGTTCGGACGGGATAACCGCTGAAAGCATCTAAGCGGGAAGCCTCCTTCAAGATTAGATCTCTCAGGTTTTGAACCTGTAAGGAACGTTGGAGACTACGACGTTGATAGGCTGGGTGTGTAAGTGCAGTAATGTATGAAGCTTACCAGTACTAATGATCCGAGAGACTTAAGTCTATTTCTATGCTGAATTGTTAAATATCTTTATAAACCAAAACACAGTTTTGGCGATGATAGCTTGTAGGAACCACCTGATCCCATTCCGAACTCAGAAGTGAAACTACAACACGCCGATGATAGTCTGGCATTTGCCCAGGTGAAAGTAGGTAGTCGCCATCTTTTTAAAATACAAAGTCTCAATAACTAGAGCACATCAAATAAATCATATAAATATCAGGACCTTATTTAACAAACTTCTTAATCCTTTTAAAATAGCTCTTTATCAATCTTCTTATCAAAAAGCTTCAAATAGGTTAGCTACATTAGCAAAAGCTGGATCAATAAATTTATAGATAGAGAGACAAGATATTATGCAGTATTAAAATTAAAACGGTTTACTTTTAATAAAGATAAACAGTTTCACCTCGTTGTAATGCAAGGAAGAGCTGATATATTTCTTCACTAGAAAATTTTTGGTTAGTGATTGGTTGTTTATCATTGATATCTTTCTTTGCTAAAATATCCTTTTGTAATGGTGTATTTTCTAACAATGACAAAGTGTTAACTGGATTAAATGTTTTATTACAATAAGAAGTAACTAAAGTGGTAAATATATCCCCTGAAAAATTGGTAAAATTGGTATAAATGATTTTGGGAATTTTCTTACTGTAATCATCTTCTTTATACATAATAGATTCAAATACCTCTATATATGAATGAGCATTGGTCACTTGTCGATCATAAAATTTATCCCAGAAGATAAGCATACTACAAGCTATAGTCATTTTTTCTGTAGCTGTTTCACAGTCATGAATATCTAGGATAGAAGCCATATGACCGCTTACTCCATTTCCAAGCATCATACCAGTTTCATAACAGGCTTTATTCCGTGTAGCTATGATATTTGAAGACTCGGCATAATGATTATAAGCCATGTTATTGCTTGGAGCTTTACCAAGCACACCAAGTTTATATTCTTCTCTTTTGATGGTGTCCCAATTAGAGCCTGTATAAACCATTGATACATCTACGTTATGTTTATAGTCTTTTAATACTGAGGTAATAACTTTGCGTGTATCATTAATAAGCATAGCTCCTAATGCAACCTTAGGGAAAATTTTGAATAGAGCGTTCTTTTCTCCTATGTTAATCTTTTCAAAGTCTTCAATAAAATGTTCAAGTAAATCATAGAACGTTTTAAGTTGAGGAGTATTTATCTTTAGTTTAGATTCTTTATTATTTTTATAATGCTGGAAATATTCATTATTATTTAAAGATTCTCTATATTTTTTCTCTTTTACTATATCGATTTGTTTATTAATATATTCTTCGGCACCTTTTTCAGTTTGTTCTTGAATAGGTTTTTTCTGATAACTTTTTTTGTTTTTGTCAGTCAGAGTATTTATTTCTTCTAGTGATAATTCTGATAGTAATTTTTGATATTTATTCTTCCATTTTTTAAGTATTTTGACCTGTGCATTATAAAGTTGACTACTTTCATCTTTAATAAGTTCTTCAACTAGCATTTTTGAACGAGTGGAATTACCAGTTGCAATATTTCTAGATTTCATAGCTATATGTTTAAAAGCAAGCTGTATAGATGGGTATGTAATAAAATATTCTGCTTCATTTATAAATGAAGCATCATTTTTTAAGTCAAGAAATATTTCATTATTCATGATTTTATTGACTTCAGAAATAAAATCTTCTTTTGGCGGAGTTTTATGCAAACCCTTATTTTTTTCCGATAAATAATTGTATAATATCTTCAGTTGATTTTCATAATTCTTGTTTGCTAAAATATTGGCATTAACCTTAGTAGTAAGCGATTGTTCTGGAACTTTACCTAAAATTGGATGGAGGAAGATTAAACATTGTTGAATATAAATATCTCGATATGTTAGAACAGTTGGTTCTTTTAAGTGAGCATCAAGCATCTCAAATTCATAAGTATACACTAAGAAATCATTAATTATTTCTTCTGGATTGTACAAATAAAACCAAGGAATCATGTAATAGTCTTCATTATACATAATTGGTTGATCAATATGAGACCGCGTTATATCCCTTAAAAGGTTTTTATTAAGTGAAAAATCATTATTTTTTATTTCATTTTTGTTGATTGCAAGTAAAAACATTATGGCTCCTTTTTATATTGTTTTACAACTTTTATTAAATTAAGCTGTTGCAAACTTGAATTAGACAGATGGTAACAAGGTGGAAATATTCGAAAAAGCACAGTTTGGATATAGTAAATGAACATTTTAAGAATATTTTTACACAGTTAGAAGTATATAATTTTAGTTTGCAACAGTTACTAAATATACAGATTCAAAATATAATTTTATATGAGGTATATTTAATAAGAGGTAAGGATTTTTACTAGTTGTAACCATCCTAAAAACGGATTTATTCGGGGTAAAATTAAGCTCTATTTTTATTGGTAGAACCTAGTTTTCTAATTAAACAATAATAAAACCCATCACCATTTTCTTCAAACGGTAATATTTGGTAACCAAAATCTGTTTTGTACTCTTCTAGAAGTAGTATTTTTTCAATTTTAGCGTCATGGTTGTTTTTTAGAAACCTTTTTATTTGATCTTGGTTTTCTTGCTTTAGTATTGAGCAAGTTATATATAAAAGATAACCATTTTCTTCTAAATTATTATCCCATAAGTTTTGTAAAATTTGTTGCTGTAATTGTTGAATGTTTTCAATATCTTTAGGTTTTCGTAGAAGCTTAATATCAGGATTTCGCTTTATAGTTCCTAAAGCAGAACAGGGTGCATCAAAAACTATTTTGTTAAATTTTCCATTAAAAGGTTTAGATAAGTCATGTTTGACTATGCTAATGTTATTACTTGGATTAATTCTAGTTATATTACTTTTTAGTAATTCTAATCTTTTATCAAGTATATCAACAGCAGTAATTTTAGTTTCAGGATTTAATTCTATGAGATGTGTTGTTTTACCACCAGGGGCAGCACATGCATCTAATATATTATCGGTACCTTTAGGATCGATTATCCAACCAGCGTATTGTGCGGATATATCTTGTACAGTGAAATACCCATTATGAAAAAGTTGATTTTTTTGTATATCAATAGCTGTCTCTAATTTTATACAGTTTTCTACTTTAGTAGTGGAAAATATAATGTCGTTTTCTTTTAAATGATTGGTAACTATTCTGGGGTCTTTACTACTATTAAGTCGTATAAACATATTAGCTTTAGAATTGATACCTTTAGCTATTTTAAGGTGGAGTTTTGGGTATTGCTCTTTGAATACATTGGTTATCCAGTTAGGTATATCTGTAAGCTTGTATTCTAAATATTCAATTTTAATTTGCTCTATATTTCTTAGAATATTTCTTAATACACCGTTGACAAGCTTTTTTGCCCAAATAACTTTTAAATCTTTACAAGCGTTTACAGTTTCATTAATAGTAGCATAATGAGGTTGGTTAATTTCTAAAAGTTGTAAGATTCCTAGCATTATTAGGGTTTTAATATTGGACTTAGTATTTTTATTTATAACAATTTGGGTGATCTTTTCTATAGAATAATAATTTCTAAAAAATTCATAGCAAAGCAGTTTTATAAAAGATTTATCTTGATCAGTTATTTGCAATTGAGACAATCTATAATCAATTGTTAAAAGAGAGTATTTGTTAGCTAAAACATCGGTAATAGATTTAACAGCAATAGCTCTAGTATTCATTATTTAACGTGTTTTGCTAGAAGCTTTATAAGTTTTGGTTGTATTTTTTTATTTCCAGCAACTATTACTTCTAAATTGTCGATATCACTGATACCTTTAATATCTGTAACAATAGCGCCAGCCTCTTTTGCGATAACATATCCGGCTGCAATATCCCATAGCTTAACAGAACCACAAGCCCAAAGTCCATCAATATACCCGGCTGCTAAATACGCCATATCCATAGCGATACTGCCTGAGTATCTATAACCTGCGATCTGTTGTTGAAGTTTTATTAATTCTGCCACATAACTATCATTGAAAATCTTGCGTGAATATTTTAATGATGCTGATATCAAAGTATTATCTAGCTCTTTGCTTTGTGCTACTCTAATCTTCTTGCCATTTAACTGGGCACCTTGTCCTTTATATGCACTAAACATCAGGTCCAAGAATGGATTATAAATTACACCAAGAACTAGTTCATCATCCTTTTTTAGAGCTATAGAGATACAGCAGTGTGGCAAGCCATGTATAAAGTTATTGGTGCCATCAATAGGGTCAATTATCCAAGTAAACTTACTTTCTTTGTTACCAAACTCACCAGCTTCTTCTGTAATAAAATAGTCATCAAAACCTAATTTTTTTATATTATCAACAAGAAAGTCTTCTACAGCTACATCAATATTTGACATAAAAGTATTGTTAGATTTTTTAGTGATTTTTATAGAGCTTAGATCATTTTGAGCTTGTAGAATTATTTTTCCTGCTTTCCTAGCAAGAATAGTAACCGCATTTACGATTGGCTTCATAGTTAGAATTTAAAGTTATTAGAATTTTTTATATGATACATTATTTGGTGATAAAATAGCATAGTTACGTTGAAATAAACTTTTATTAGATGAAGCGCAAATTATTGAACTCTGACTAATTTAGAATTTATGGTTCAACATTAAATTATACTAGTTATTAGATAAGTGATAGCAAGTCCACCAAAAAATAACCAAGCGAATAATATTAACGCTAATAATAAAGGTTTAACTCCTGCTTTGATAAATTTAGATACATGAGTTTCAAGACCAAGGGCAGTCATAGCCATAGCTAAAAGAAATTGATCTATTTGGACTATTGAGTGTACTGCAGCGTGAGGTAGCAGGTTTAAAGAATTAAATCCTGCTACCATAACAAATCCAATGGCAAACCAAGGGATAATTTTCATAATAGAATTAGTAGATGTTTGAGAATGCGTCTTATGTGCAACATCAACAACAGTCTTAGACAACCATATACCTATAACTATTAACATAGGGGCTAACATCATTACGCGGAGCATTTTTACAGTTACAGCTATTTCTTCAGCATGATGACCCACAGCGCTACCAGCAGCTACTACTTGGGCAACTTCATGAATAGATCCACCAGCAAAAATCCCATATTGTATCTGGTTCAAATTACCTAGAAGACCAGCTTTCATTAAAACAGGGTATAAAAACATACTAATTGTACCAAATAACACAACAGTACCTACAGCCATAGCGGCTTTATAGGATTCAGATTTTAATGTTCCTTCAGCAGCTAGTACAGCAGCAGCTCCGCAAATAGCACTACCAGCAGCTACTAATATAGAACTATCTCTGTCTAAACGAAAGACTTTTGTGCCTATGGTTATTCCTAAAAGTAGGGTTGAAACTAGCATAATAATAGATACTAAAAAGCCTGCCAGTCCTACAGATGCTATAAGTTGAAAAGTTAAATTAAAGCCATAAAAAATAATGGCTAACCTGAGTATTCTTTTTGCGCTAAATATTATACCTTTTTTCCATTGACTTATTATTCTACTAGCAGGTGTATGAATTAGTATCATGCCTAGTAAAATACCAATAATTAAAGGACTAATTCCTAGCTTAGCAATAGTAGGGACTTTTGCGATAAAATATGCAATACCGGCTATTATAGCAACGAATATTACACCGTAAATTGTATTTAAAGAGAAATGTTTTTTCATTATTTTTCCTTGTTATATTCTTTTTCTATAAATATACTCTATGAAAGTTTTTTTTAAAAACAAAAAGAAATTATAAGTGTTATCAAAAAAATCAATATATAGTTTGGTGTGAGATGTAAGAATTTTTTTGAAAAAGGTTGGTGGAATATAAGAATTTAGTGAGCCATTAATTTCCTTTTTTCTTTTGAGTAAATAACAGCAAAGATGATTAACATGAAGGATATAAAGTAAAAGATAATTACAGCATTCATTACAGTTGTTAGACCAAAAAATTTATTTATAAAAGCACCTGTAGTTGTAGATAAAGCTGTACCTGTTGTACCAAATAAAAGAATAGTGGTTATTAGTGTAGGTGGTGGGTTCTCCATTTGGAAAGTTCCATAAGCTAGTAATCCAGCATATATATAACAGTTAAATAGGCCAAATATAACTGCAGATTTTAAAACTGTACTTATATCAGGTATATAGATAATACATGATAAAGCGATTAACCCTACAAATGTAAACAATGGAAGGATAAGTCTTAAAGGAACAACTCTAGTTATTAACGGGCTTATAAATAAACCTATACTTTGAGCTGTCCAAAAGTAAGATAACGGTTTATTAGCATCTATAGCTCCCCATCCGAGTATTTCTTGGAAATACGTTTGAGCGTAACTGGTCATAATTAGTTGTGCCAGTAAAAATAAAAAAGCTGAGAAAGCTATACAATATAAACTAAAGTTCCACGAAGAAAAATTTAGATTAAGTTTTGAGTTTTTAGTATCGGTTGTGTCCCTATTAAGTATTGAAAAGTCAGAGAATATTGTTAATAATAGTATTGCTATAGCTGTTATTTGTAAAATTGAGTATACGGTATACCATTGAAAGTTCTTCGTAATTAAATATGCAGCGAAAATAGGAATTAAGGCGCCACCAAAACTAAAAAAGAAATCAGTAAAAATGACATTCATAGCTCTTATTTTATGGTCACTATAAATATGTACAATCATATAGCTACCTATAGCCATAAATAATCCTCCAGTAATACCTACGCAAGTTAGTAATATTTTTAGCGTGAAGATTGATGGAAAAACACTTGTAAATAGTGAGGATATAACACCAATAGTAACCGCTACCATTAATAAAAGCTTTATTGAAAACTTATTCATTAAGAAACCAATTATAAGTATAGAAAACCACATGGCTACATTAATAAAAGTAAAAGCAAAACCTATGTTGCTATCTCCAAAATATTCTGATAAAGGACGCATTACAGCTCCGGTCACTAAAACGACATTAGCTGTATAGAAGTAACAAAGGTAACAAGTTATAGTTATTAATAGCTTATTTTTGAAGGTTGTTGTATGATGTGTTTTATTTTTCATTAATGATTCCGTAAGAAGGATGATGTCAAAGCTTTATTTTTGCATATTGTGATATTTTTAGCAAGATACCGTTTACTGCTTAAGTTACTTATTTTCTATAAGGTTTAGAGAGATAAGAATTCTAAGATTTTTAAAGCGCTAAGAATGAGTCTGAGCATTATCACACCAATATTTACAATAGAATCTAACAACTTATTAGAGGGTTTTTATATATTTCTTTAAGTTAGATAAAATATTATAGTAAGATGATTTCTGAACAGAAGCGCTTTTATAACTTTTTTCATATTGGTTACTTTCTAAATATAAATTATCGTATTTCTCATCTAGTTTTGGCATGATATAAACCCCATATTCTAATAGAATAATTTCATTATCAATAATTGCTATTATTTGGGGTATACTATTACTGTTTTCTAATAATTTAAGCATAAAAATAGCTCGATTATTATAATGGTGGTTGCTAAATATATTATGAAAAGAATTGAATATATATTTATCTTTAAGCATTTGTATACAATAAAGTTTTAAATCTATTACAGAGAGGTTTTGTTGCTCTAAAGCAACTTGAGGCAATAACATTTGTTTTAATGGTTTCTTATTTATTTCATTATCATATTTAACTAACAAATCTTTGAGTATCCCTGAGAATTCACTAAAATTTTCACATTTACGCATTTTGTTTATAGAATCAAAAGTTTTATTTATATCTAGATTGAGGGTATGTTCCAATAACAACAAAGTTTCTTTTATCGCATTTTCTGAATCATTTATAATAGGGTCGTTTTTGTACACACTGTTTTTATTGATATTTTTATTAATTAGTGTGGAGTATATTTCGCTAATAGTCATTAATGTATAATCCAGTAAAGCTTCCATACTATCATTCATATGTTCATAGTTATCCTCCGAAATTTTACTCTCTAATAATGACTTTTTAGCGTAAAATAAATTTTTACTATCTACATATATGTAAGATTTATTTAAAAGTGGATGTGTAATATCAATTTTGTTATTTGTTTTTTCAGCTAAATATGATTGTCCATACTTATTACATCCTATTTTATTATCTTTGTTAGTGTATGCAGGTAAATACTCCATAATTCTATTGCCTTTTGGATTTCTTCCAAAAGGCATTTTCACATATGATACTCTAGTCATATTATAAATATATGATTGTAGCTTGTGAGCAAATTCTTGAGCAAAAGGTTTTATGTGACTATTATTATATTCTTCATTATAAAGACCAGCTACGCACACATCTAATTCTACAAAATTTATAATTTCATTTTCAAGTAGTTTAACTTGGCCTTGATGATTGAAAAAGCTAGCACAAAGATAGGCTAACTCGTGTGCTGATAGTGCACCTGCTTTCTGATAAGTTTCCCCATGTCCAGTAAAGAATAATTTCATTTTAAGTGGCGAACCATTTTTAAAACGCAAAGAATCTCTTAGAGCAGGTATAACAATCGTATTTAGCTCTTTAACACATTGATTATAACTGTCTGTACGTGATACTATAAATTTAGCATTTTTATAACTATCTTTAGCCTTCTTCTTTCCATAGACAGTCATCTCTTCATATACTTGTTTAGCAGAGTCTTTTGAAATTAATAATCTATTTTTAATAGAACTATACTCTTCAACAGTAGTTTCTACAAAACCATTATTGATATTGTTTTGGTAAGTTGGACCACCTACTCTCATGTCTATGGCATTATTTATAGGATTTATACCATCTTTAGACGTTGAATAGCTAGCTAACATCCATATAAAATCATACATAATCAACCTTTACTTATAGTTTTTTATTATTTAACATGTGTATGTTTTCTGACCGTATCATTTGTAGCGTGGATCTAAATTTCTGGAGTTTTGCTTTGTAGTGAAACAATAATAATTATTGAGTTTCTGTAAATTTATATCTCTTTCTTTTATACCACCTTCTTGCATCCATAAGCTTCTATTAACTTCGTATTTATCAGCGTTGCGTTCAATATATTTATCAGAAATCTCTCTTTCTTCCTTATGAAAATTATATCTCACTAGTGACGAAGCTCCACTTAACACATATGTAGCATTTTGAAGACCCATTTCTAATTCTTGGTATATCTGCTTCTTTGTACTGTTTCCACCCATGCTAGGATAATAAAACATGCAAGGGTTTCCTAAGTATTTATTGGTTTCAATTTTTACGAATGCACCAAGAGTACGTGTGTTCAAATCATTTTCTAAGTGACATATTTCAAGATTTTGTATAGTTTTTGCAAGTGCGTTAAATAACTTATATTTTCTTGTAGAAGCATTCTGACAAGCATCAATCCCATCAATATCTCGGTTATATATATCCATAATAGCTTCGCATAATATGGCAGAATCTATATTAGTTAGGAAGTTTTTAGTTTTATGCAATAAACCAGATAACTTTTGCCCTGGAAAATAACCCATTTGGGCTGACATAAAAATAGAGTTATATTCTATTTTATCTAACATGATAGCGTTTATACCTAATTGCTTTCTTAGTTCATTAAAATTTTCTATATGCTCCTGACTTATAGCCTTAGAAGTCTCGTAATCTACTAGCTCATAGCTGCATTGACAACCCTGCTTTATAGATGAAGTGTTAGCTTTTCCACCTGTTTTAGTTTTTATAATAGTATGAAGTTCTTTATATTTTTCTGCATTCCATCTTTGAGTGTTTTGCATTTTTATTATAGCTGCAATTTGGGCAGAATAGTAGCCTGGTTCTTCTTTCTCATATTCATCAGGTCTTTTAAGCCCATGTATATAGTTTTGTTTCCCTACAGGTACTTTTACCATATGGCGACCATCAGTTAGTAAGATTCTCCATAAGCTTTCTTCATTTTGATCCGGAAAAGGCATGA
This sequence comes from Allofrancisella guangzhouensis, assembly GCF_000815225.1. Taxonomy (GTDB): domain Bacteria; phylum Pseudomonadota; class Gammaproteobacteria; order Francisellales; family Francisellaceae; genus Francisella; species Francisella guangzhouensis. The sequence continues at coordinate 774,154 of NZ_CP010427.1, forward strand.
TAAATATTTGTAGTAAATATATTAGAATTAAAACTATACTATACTTGTATGGTCTGGTTTTATATATGGGTTAATTAATAAAGGCTATCAATTTGGCACTAGTGTACAGTAAAAAAATTTTCAAAGTTGTTATGTGAGTGTATCAAGGCATTTGAAGACGAAGTAATAGTATGAAACAATATTTGACCTTCGAAAATTTTATATACTAACGATTTGAGGAGGCTAAATAGCATCACCCATTTGAAACATAGGCATATACATACTCACCACTAAGAAACCAACTACACCACCTAAAACTACCATGATGATGGGTTCTAGCATTGAACTTAAACTCTCAACGATTGTATCTACTTCTTCTTGATAAACTCTATTTAGGTTACCAAGCATTGTCTCTAATGCTCCAGACTCTTCACCTACGGATATCATTTGTTCTACTAAAAAAGGAAAACAACCAGTTTCCATTATAGCATCTTTAAAAGATGCACCTTCATTAATACTTTTTTTAATATCAAGAGCTGCTTGATCATATTTGGCGTTACCGGTTGCTAAGGAAACCATATCTAAAGCTCTTGTTAGGCTCATACCAGATTGAACAGTAATTTCAAGAGTGCTAGAAAATCGTGCTAAAGCTGATTTAAAAACTACTTCTCCAATAATTGGTATTTTGAGCATGAAGTGGTCTTGAAATATTTGAATTTTCGGGTACTTAAACTTTAATGACTTGTAAACACTAATAACTATGAATATTCCTAATATTATTTTCCACCAAGCATCTTGCATAAAATTTGAAGCATTTACAGTCATTTGTGTAATTGCTGGTAAAGGTTTGCCAGAGTTTATAAACATAGCTGAAAATGCAGGTACTGCAAAGGTTAATAAAATACTAGTCACACCCGCAGCAATAACACATACGACTATAGGGTATGATAAGGCTTTTTTAACTTTCTTTTTTATAGATTGTAGATTTTCTCGTTGATCGGCTATTTTATTTAGCATTAGATCAAGGTTTCCTGATTCTTCACCAGCTGTGATCAAGCCTACATATAATTTATCAAAAAGCTTTGGGAATTGACCAAGGGCTTTAGAAAACGATTCCCCACCTTCTATAGATTGTTTAAGTTGGATTGTCATAGCTTTTAAGCGAGGGTGTTTTCTAATTCCCATTATAAACACTTCAAATGATTTGATAATAGGAATACCAGCTTTTGTCATAGTAGCAAGTTGTCGAGTCATTTCAGTAATATCTTGATAAGAGATTTTCTTTGGTAGCATATCCTTAGGTTGTTTTTTGAGCTTAATTTCAGAATAACCTTTTTGTCTAAGTAGAATTTCAGCCTTCTCTTTTGTATCAGCATCAATAGAACCTTTTATTCGTTTGCCATTTTTTAACTTTACTTTATAGATCCAAGATATTATGGTTATTGCATTCTTGTTTTTCCTTTCAAATAACATAATTTTTTCCTTAGCTTACGCGGTATGCTTCTTCCATTGATGTTAAGCCTTCTGCAACTCTGACAAGAGCTGATTGCCTAACGGTGGCTACACCTTCTTTTTGTGCTTGTTGAGCAATTTCCATAGTGTTTCTATCCTCTAAAATCATTTTGGATATCGTTCTAGAAACAGCCATTACCTCGTATAACCCCAGGCGTCCTTTATAGCCTTTAAAACATCTTGGGCAGCCTTTAGGATTAGGTTTGTATATAGTTGCTTTTTTTATTTCACTAAGTGTAGTGTTAAACGTTTCTGATAATATATAATCATCTAGCCCGCTATCTTCAACAAGCATAGAAAATTCAGTTTCATTATCTTTGATTTTGCAGTTTGGGCATAATTTACGTGTTAAACGTTGTGCTATAATTAGTGTAACAGAGGTTGCAATATTGTACCTGGGTAGACCCATGTCAACAAGTCTGTTGAGAGTTTCCGGGGCGCTATTTGTATGTAAAGTTGACATTACTAAGTGACCTGTTTGTGAGGCCTTAATTGCAATAGAACCAGTTTCAATATCCCGGATTTCTCCCACCATAATGATATCTGGGTCTTGGCGTAAGAAAGCTTTAAGCGCAGCTGCGAATGTGAGTCCTTGTTTATTATTCACATTCACCTGATTAATACCTCTTACTATTAGTTCTACAGGATCTTCAGCTGTAGATATATTTTTTTCAATTTTATTTAATATGTTTATTCCAGTATAAAGAGTCACTGTTTTACCAGAACCGGTAGGACCAGTTACAAGGATCATGCCTTGTGGCTGATGTATAGTGTCTAGATAAAGCTTTTTTTGTTTTTCTGAAAAGCCTAATGCTTCTATAGGGATTTGAGTGTTACTAGAGTCTAAAATACGCAGCACTACTTTTTCACCAAAGCTTATTGGGCAAGTACTTACACGAAAATCAATAGCTTTCTCACGTGATAGGGATATTTTAAATTTACCATCTTGAGGGATCCTTTTTTCTGCAATATCTAGACTAGCCATAATTTTAAGCCTAGAAATAACCTTTGGTCCTAAGTTCTTTGTGGTATTAAACGTTTCTACTAAAAGACCATCAATTCTGTACCTAATTCGAAAGTTTTTCTCATATGGCTCAAAGTGTATATCTGAAGCTCCTTTTTGAATGGCGTCGACTATAGTATTGTTTATAAATCTTATGATAGGAGCTTCATCGTCTTCTGTGCCTAAAAAAGCGTCTCCCTCACGTTCCCCTTCATCGACAAAATCAATATCAAGTTCAACGTTTTCCATTTTCTCACTGAGTGAGGAATCATCAGTCTTTTGTCCTTCATCTTTTAAGTATTGATTAAATTCTTGTATTTTTTCTTTTAATGAGTTTAGTTCACCGACTATTGCAACAAAAGGTTGATCATATTTGTTACGTAAAGTTTTTAATATTTGTTGGCTATCTATTGGATTAGCTACAGCAACGTATACAACGTGTTTTCTTATGAAAAGAGGTAAGCAGCTATTTTTCTCACAAAATTCTAAATCAAAAACTTCTTGTGGCAAAAATTTGACATTAATAGCAGTTAGATCTATATATTGTAAACGTAGTAAAGTTGCAGATTCGATCATAAAGGTTCTGCTATTAACTATTTCATGCTCTATTAAATAGCTTAAAAAACCTGTTTTGCCTAAGTCTTTCTCAAGACTGACTTCTTCTAACTGCTCTTTTGTTATAAGCTTACGATGTAAAAGTAAAGAGGCTAGTTTTTTGCAAATATGGGGATTATTAATCATTTAATTAAATTTGACTACATATTATTAGAAATTATAACATGGTTGCTTATATTATAAAAAAACAAAAACCAATTTATGTTTTATATACTTAAACGGTTTTGAAAAAGTATTTTATCAAAACTCCATAGTTAGTGTATAATCACCGCTGATATAGGTAAGTAATATTTTATATGAGAATAGATAAATTTATTTCCCATCGCGGAGCAAATACGGATTTTGTTGAAAATACAATCAAATCATTTGAAATTGCTAAAAACTACGGATTTAGATGGTTTGAAATTGATGTTCAGATGAGTAAAGATGGTGAGTTATTTTTATTTCATGATAAAACTTGTCAAAGGTTGGCTAGTTTAAATTCTGAAGCTACTGAAATGAGGATTGATGAGCTTAAAGGTTTGGAAATTATACACCCTACATTGGGGGTTAAAGCTACAATACCGACTTTTAAAGAGTACCTTGATTGGGCTATTAAAAATGATGTTTATACAAATGTAGAAATTAAGATAAATAAAAATTGCTTATCCTATAAGAATTCTATCACCATAAAAGTTTTAGATACTCTAAATGGCTATCCAGAGATGCAAGATAAAATCTTTATATCTAGTTTTTCTAATACGGTAATGAAGTTTCTAGAACAAGACAAGAAATATCAAAAAGGGAAGTTGCATTATACAACTAACTGGGATGAGGATTTTGATTATATAAATACTACTTTATATAGTGATTTTCAAGAAAATAAGTATTTAGCACTAATCATAAATTATGAGTGTCTGAGTCAACATAGACTAGAATACCTTAGGCAAAAATTTGGCAAAGTATTTGTTTATTCAGCTCATTCTGATTATGAGGTTGAAACTTTATTATCATGGGGAGCGGATGCTATATTTGTTGATAAAAAAGAACAAATTCATCTAAAGGCTATAAATATTGCTTAAGCAATACTTCTATATCTTGGATTATGTTATTACTATGAGGACACTCATAAGGGTAAAAATATTTTAGTTCGATATGGTTATCAGCAATTCTATATTTAAAGCTAACAAAGGGATATTTTTGCTTTATTATTTCTAGCTTTTCAGCTAGAAAACTCTCACCAATTTCATAAATATACCATTTCTTTCTGATGATTTTTTTATGATGAGCTTGCTTTTTAAGATTTAGATCTTCAAGCATAGGAATGCATTCTTTAGGTGGTCCTGGAAAGGCATATACATGTCTATCTTTTTCAAACTTTAATTTAAAGCCATTTGCAGTACCATTCTTATTAACTATAATTTTGAAGCCTTGAGGGAACGTAGCTTGCTTTTTTGCCCCTAAAGTAACTCTACCATATTTTTCGATCATTTTCTGCTCTAGCTTTATCCAAGAATTTTGGTCTAATACTAGCTCTTTATTAAAAAAAACGGCTATAGCTTGTGTAGTTAAGTCATCTTCGGTAGGTCCTAAACCACCAATAGTTATTATATTAAGGTGAGAATCTTTTAAAAAAAGTATACTTGCTAAGATGTCATTTATATTGTCATTGCAACTTATATGGAAACCGATATTAAAACCACCTTCAGTTAGGTGTTTTGCAAAAACACTTGAGTTAGTATTAACTATATCACCTTCAGTTATTTCATCACCAATAGCTATAATTCCAAAGTCGTACTTCATTTTTCACTCGCAGGGCGTAACCAGACAGAATTTTAATTATTTTTATTTTATTTTATGATATAAATGTAGCTAAAGATATAAAAATATATGTTTTTGGAGCATATATATGTAACTCTAAGGAATAATTAAGATGAATATACTATCTACAAACGTTTATGTTGGGCCTAACATTTACGCAAATTTTCCCGTTATAAGACATGAAATTGATTTGGGAATCCTAGAAAATTGGCCTTCTGCTAAAATAGGTAAAGAGTTTATTGATAATCTAGTTAACAGTCTGCCTGGGCTTATCGGGCATGGTTGCTCTTATCGTTCCGAAGGTGGGTTTATCCGTAGGCTTAGCGAAGATGAGGGCACTTGGATGGGTCATATATGGGAGCATGTTATTTTAGAACTCCAGAGTATGGCAGGAAGTGAAGTAACTTTTGGTCGTACAAGATCTACTGGTAAAAAAGGTCACTACAGTATGGTGTATGAGTATAAGCAAAAGGATGTTGGTTTACGTGCTATGGAATTAGCAAAGGATCTTTTGCTTTCTTTAATACCAGAAACCCTTAATCAAGAAGTTGGGTTTATCAAAGAAGACTTTGACTTTGAAAGTGAAAAAATTAGGTTTATAAAATTTGCTCAAAGCAAAGAATTCGGTCCAAGTACAGGGTCACTTGTTGAGGCTGCTAAAAAAAGAGATATACCATATATACGTTTAAATGATCATTCTCTTGTTCAATTTGGTTATGGTAAATATCAACAAAGGATCCAGGCAACTATTACTAGTCAAACTACACACATCGCGGTGGAAATGTCGTGTAATAAAGAGCAAACAAATAAGGTTTTATCAGGATTGGGTCTACCAGTACCAAAACAAAGAACAGTGCGTACCGAAGAAGGAGCGATTAGTGCAGCAAAACATTTAGGATTTCCTCTAGTTGTTAAACCTTTGGATGGTAACCATGGTAGAGGTATTTCAATCAATTTGACTACATTTGAGCAGATTAAAGAAGCTTTTGTAGAAGCAACTAAAGTCTCTAGATACGTCCTAATAGAGCAATACGCTACAGGATTTGACCATAGAATGCTTGTTGTTAATGGGAAACTTATAGCTGTGGCAAAAAGAATTCCTGGTCATGTGGTGGGTGATGGTAAGCATACTATAGAAGAGCTTGTTGATATTGTTAACCAAGACCCGCGTAGAGGTGTAGGTCATGAGAAAGTTTTAACTCGTTTAGAATTAGACTATCAAGCAAATACTTTGATGAAATCAGCAGGATATACTAAAGATACTGTTTTAAATGATGGTGAAATATTTTACTTACGTTCTACTGCTAACCTTTCTACAGGTGGGACAGCTATTGACGTTACAGATATAGTACATCCTGATAATAGAGATATGGCTGAAAGAGCTATTAAAGCAGTTGGTTTAGATGTAGGTGGAGTTGACTTTCTGATAGATGATATAACACAGTCCTACCATGAGATAGGTGGGGCAATCTGTGAAGTAAACGCAGCTCCAGGATTTAGAATGCATGTGGCCCCTAGTGAAGGAAAACCTAGAGATGTTGCTGGTGCTGTGATTGATATGCTATTTCCAAAAGAGTTAGGTAATGCACGTATTCCTATAGCAGCTATTACTGGTACTAATGGTAAAACTACTACCTCACGTATGGTTGCACATATGTGGAAAAATGCAGGTAAAATTGTTGGTCTTACTACTACTGATGGTGTATATATAAATGGTAAACTTACGGTTGCTGGAGATACCACTGGTCCAGTATCTGCTCAGATGGTATTAAAAGATCCTTCTGTTGAAATGGCTATTCTAGAAACTGCAAGAGGAGGGATACTAAGAAGTGGTTTAGGATATGATTATTGTAATGTTGGAGCATGTCTAAATATCGCATCTGATCATTTAGGTCTTAAAGGTGTAAATACTTTAGAAGATCTTGCTAAAGTAAAAAGTGTAGTAGTTGAAGCAGCTAAAGATGTTGCTGTATTAAATGCTGATGATCCACATGTTTTAAAAATGTCTGCTAAAGTAACAGCAAAAAATATTTTTTATGTAACAATGAACCCTGAGCATGCCTTAGTTAAGCAACATATTAGAGCTGGTGGTAAAGCTTGCATTATTGAAAAAGGAGTTAATGGTGATATGATTACAATTTTTGATAATCATATACATATACCAGTATTATGGACACACCTAATTCCAGCTACTATCGAAGGAAAAGCTATTCATAATGTTCAAAATTCGATGTTTGCAATAGCTATAGCTTACAGTATGGGTATGAGTTTAGATGATGTCCGAGATGGTCTAAGAACTTTTGTAACAACATTTTATCAAACTCCTGGACGTATGAACTGGTTTGAAGAGCATCCTTTTAAAGTTTTGATGGATTATGCTCATAATCCAGCCGCTATAAGATTAGTTAGCCATATGGTTTCAAATATGGATTTTGCTGGTAGAAAAATATGTGTTTTAGCTTCACCAGGTGATAGAAGAGATGAAGATATCTATGAAATAGCTAAGGTTGCTGCACCTTTTTATGATTATTTTATTTGTAAGCGTGATGATAATTTAAGAGGTAGAAAACCAGATGAGGTGCCAAATATGTTAAAACAGGCACTAATAGAAGCCGGTGTTTCAGCTAATAACATTGAAACTATAGAAAGTGAACAAGAAGCTGTAGATAAAGCTCTTTGTATTGCTAAAGAAGGAGATTTAGTAGCAGTATTTGCAGATAAACTAAAAAGAACATGGAAGCAAATTATATATTTTAATAAAAGAAATGAGTTAGCTAAAGAGGTTAAACTTCAAAATCAAGAGTCTTTTTCTGCATCTGCCATAGCTCAAGATCCTAGTTTGTCTAAAGAAATATCAGACGTAATAAAAGCAGGTATAGTAACAGATGGAAGTGGTGTGCGAGTTGTTTACCATGATCAAGATAATGATTAAGAAGGTTTTTGTTTATGGAGAATACAATGATTCCAGAAGGTTATTCACGTAGGTTAGTTGGACCTAACTTGTTTTTTAAAGAAACAGGAACAGTCTTAGATGTACCATTAACTGAAGGTAGAGAAAAACTAACAGAGCTATTTTATCAAGAAGCAAAGAGGATTTTGCCAGCCTTAGGATGGGAAGAAATTAAAATAGCGCATAAGTTTTTTAATAACGGCATTAGGCTTGCAATAACAGCACCTGTTGATATTACAATGCCTGCATGTGATGTTATTGATTTTATTTGGTTATCAGCAAGAGAATATGTAGAAAAAGGAAGTTTTAAAACTTTAGAAGTTGCTAAAGAAGTTCTTTTACCGTTAATAAATGAAGATAAGAATTTAATTTATCGTAAGCTTTATGATTTGGCTAAGTCTAAAGGGCTTAATGCTTTTAGAGACAAAAATAGAGCATTTGTGGGTTCAGGTAAAGGTTGTTATGAGTTTGATTTAGGACATGATGATATTGCTGAAATACCTTGGCAAAACATTTATGACATTCCAGCGGTTATAGTTACAGGTACTAATGGTAAGACTACTACAGTGCGTCTTACAGATTATATTTGTAGATTTGCTGGTAAAGTTACAGGTTACACATCTACAGATTGGGTTAAAGTCAATAATGAGCTAATAGATGAGGGTGATTATTCTGGTCCTACAGGACACCAGTTTGTGCTTACTAATAAGAAAGTTGAAGTTGCTTTGCTAGAATCAGCTAGAGGAGGTTTATTGAAAAGAGGATTGATAGAAACATTTGTTGATGCTGCGGCTGTTACTAATGTTTCTGTTGATCATTTAGGTGAAGATGGTATAGAAACGGTAGCTGAACTAGCTGAAGCAAAATCAATAGTCTTTAGAACTATGGGAGAAAATTCTCACGCAATTATAAATCTTGATAATCTTTACATGAAAGAAAGATTTGAATTATTAAAGTGTAATAAAATAGTTGTTACTCAAAATCCACAAGCTCATGATATGGAGTACTACTTATCTAATTCAGATTATGCTTGTATTGTAGAGAGAGGAGCATTTAAGTGGTTAGATAAAAATTCAAAAACTGAGATTCTAAAAGTGGTAGACGCGCCTTTAACGGTAAAAGGTTTTGCAAAACATAATATTGAAAATGCTATGGTATCAATAGCATTAGCATTTAAACTTAAGGTTAGTTTAGAAACTATTGCAGCAGCATTAAAAAGCTACAAAAATGACCAAAATGTTAATAGAGGTAGAGCAAATATTTTTGAATGGGATAATAAAGTGGCAGTGCTTGATTATGCTCATAACGAAGCTGGCGTAGAAGCATTATTTTCAATGATGCAAGCCTATGATAAAGCTGGTAGAAAATATCTTATGATAGGAACCACAGGTGATAGAAAGAACCTTATACCATCTATAAACGATGTTATATTAAAGTATGGTGTAGATTTTATAGTAATTAAAGAAACGGATAAGTATTTAAGAGGCGCAAAGCGATTAGAATTACCATTAGCAATACGCGAAGATCTGCAAAAAAAAGGGTTTGATATTGTAAATACTCATATATCACATGGTGAGCTTGAGGGGGTTAAATATATTCTAGATAAACTTGAGGATAATGATATAGGTATATTCTGTTGTCAAGCTGAGCTTGAAAGCGTAGCTAATTATTTAGAGAGCTATTGTGTGAAAGGCTAAATTGGTCAAGAGTATAAGCTAAAAGATATTTTTATTTTTTCTGATTTATTTGATTTTCATAAACTTTAATAAATTACATATAGTTTTACTTTCTTTGCTGAAATAGGCCAGATAGTAATAGCTGTAGAGTTTCAACTTATCAAAAACTATCATGAACTGTTAAAATAACTGTATGTAAAATAACCCTTCTAATTTGTATTATAGAGCTAGTTTTAGATTTTAAGAGGAGCTGTTTATAATATGGAGATTCAAAAAATAAAAAATTCTATAAATGCTGGTATAAATAATTATCTTAGCAGGATTTATAAAAATCATAAAAGTAGAGCTATCGAATTAAAAAGGTTTATAGAAAATTGTAATTCTTACCATGAAATATGCTTGAGAATAATTAATGAGCATAGCTTATTCAATTTGGGTTATTCTTTAATTAATGTAAACCTTAATACAATATTTGAGCATTCGATAAAAAATAAAAACACAAATGGAGCATATTACCAAACCGTTATTGAACCAGCTTTTAACACTATATTCTCTATTAATCACAATAGTTTACCTTTAAAACACTCTAGTTCAAATTTTGGGAAAATGTTAATTTTCAGAGAGAATAGTGATTTCTATGATGATTTAGTGCCATTTTTAGAACAACAAAAAATACACTATAAAGTATTAAAAGAAGGAAATGAATGGCTACGAGATACTTTTTTTGTTGGCCAAGAAAAGATATATATTAGAACTAAACAAGAGATTAACGTTAAAAAACAACAAAACAATCTTCCATGTAATGTAAATAGTAAAAAAATTTATACACAAAATCAATTTAGAGACTTACAAGATGCATACCTTATTACAAATAAATTCTTATCTATGAATCGTAATTTTTATGATAATCATGATTTTATGGCTCAACATAGTAATAAAAGAGACTTAGCGAATCTTATTAAACAAGATTTAAAAAAAGACACTATTAGACCATTAGAAGGGGGTAATCTTTTTGAGGCAATAAATTGTGAGGGTGTTAGGTATTATTTTATAGGTGTCAACGTCTTACTTAATGAAATAGACTTTAAAAATATAAAATATGGGACTATGTCTGATCCAAGTAATTTATCTAATAGAGATATACTATCAAAATGTCATGTTGAGCTAGAAAGATATAAAAAAATTTTCAAAACTGATAATGTTATATGTCTCCCTCAGTGGGCATATCACTTAGATTTGCAAATATCATATATGGGTGATTCTACATTCTTAATTCATAGCTTCAATGAGGTATTAAATAACATAGATGAAATTTCTTCAGATATAAATAAGAAGGACCAAGTTGCTAAATTTGCTAGAGATGCCTTGCAGCGGGAATTAGTAATAAAATATATAGACGCTATACTAAGATCTTGCGGATTCAAGACTATAAAATACGCTGGAATATTGCATAAAACTTATCAAGGTGTTAATGAAAATGGTGAAATAGTAGAACTTAACCCCAAATACGCCTTAGGACAAGAAGCTATTTCAACGTTCATTAATGGTATAGATTTATGTACGCATAGTAATAAAAAGTTTTATCTCACGATAGATAGTCCATGTAATAATCATAAAGCATACTTTACTAAACTGTTGAAAAAACAAAATATAGAGGTTGTTTACTTAAAAGTAAACGGTAAATCTGCTGAAGATACAGTAAAACACATTAGTTATAGGGGAGGAGCATTACGTTGCCAGACAAACTTTATTCCATTTGACTATTTGAACCAGCTTTGAAGGAAATATTGATTAAATCTGTATCAATAATTTTACCAGTATGCCTATAACCTATCCTCAAAATAGATAATGAATTAAACATACTACATGGGTAGCAATTCCTTCTTTCCTACCTATGAATCCAAGTTTTTCAGTAGTTGTTGCTTTTATATTTAGCTGATTAGTTTCAATACTAAGTATTTGAGCTAAGCATATTTTCATTTTTTCAATATAAGGAAGCATTTTAGGAGTTTGAGCAATTATTGTACAATCTATGTTGCCAATTTGATAATTTTTGGCATCAAGCATTTTTTTTATTTCTGATAAAAAAAATTTACTATCGGTATTTTTATATTTATTATCAGTATCTGGGAAGTGTTTACCAATATCACCGAGACCTAATGCACCTAATATAGCATCACAAAGAGCATGAATTAAGACATCACCATCTGAGTGGGCCTCAAGACCTAGGTGAAATGGGATTTCTACACCACCAATTATTATGTTTTGCTTTTGATCAGTAAATTTGTGTACATCATAACCATGACCTATTCTAAACATTTCACTATTATCCTTCTTGTGTAATAGGATAATTATTGTTTATCCAACTTTGAATACCACCAGAAACTGACACAGTATTTGTATATCCCATTTTTTGTAGATTAAAGGCAGCTAGTGCTGAACGATAGCCGCTACCACAATATAAATAGATTTTTTGGTCTTTGTTAGGGATTAAATTTTCGATCTTGACCTCTATCTGACCTTTACTGAGGTGCGTAGCACCAGGAATATGAAATTGAGCAAATTCAGAATCTTCTCTAACATCAATAACAACCCCGTCGAGAGATTCGTTACTATACATGTTATATAGGTTAGTAGTAGTTATTTCTTTTACATTCGATTTTGCATCATTTACAAGCCTTAAAAATTCATTAGGTTTTGCTTGACTAGGAGAAATAGTAGGATAGTTTTTAGCATTCCAAGCTCTCCAACCACCGTCAACTGAGATTACGTTTTTGTACCCCATACTTTGTAAACTATCAGCAACTAACGCAGACCTAAAACCACCACCACAATAAAAATACATTTTTAAGTTTTTATTTGGTACAGCTTTTTCTATAACACTTTCAATTATACCTTTACTGATATGGATAGCATTTGGAATATATCCATTTGCAAATTCAGACTCTTCCCTAGTATCAACTAGTAAACCATCAAGAGAGTTTGAGGTATACATTTTGTATATATCATCTACTGTACATTCTTTGATTTTTGGTTTGGCTTCGTTTACCAGCTTTATAAAACCTTCTGAGTGTTGCATACTGACCCTTTAATATTGTTTTTATAGTTAAGTATTTTATACATTTAAGAGTAAAAAAAGAATATGTATTTAGTTTAAAAAAACTAAGCACTACCAAGCAGCTATAGCAGCATCATTAGGATAAAGTTCTTGAACTAATTTTATTATTTGATCATTATTTAAAGACTTAACATACTCTTTTAAATTTGGATTGTCTTTTTGACTGTCTTGAACAGCAATTATATTTGCAAAAGGTGAGTCTTTAGGCTCTACAAAAAGCGCATCTTTTAGGGTTAATCCTGCTTTAGGAATATAGTCATTGTTTACAACACCTATATCTACATCACCTAAATTATTAGGGATTTGGTCAGCTTGCAAAGGTATTATTTTTAATTTTTTAGGATTACTAGTTATATTACCAGGAGTAGCTTGCCAAGTAATACCATCTTTAAGCGTTATTAAACCAGCATCTTGAAGGATCATAAGTGCTCTGCCTTGATTAGTAGGATCATTTGGAATAGCAACTGTAGCACCATTAGGTAGTTGATCAAGGCTTTCATATTTCTTAGAAAATACTCCCATAGGATATAAGAAGGTCTTACCAATATAAGTAATTTTGTAACCAAATTGCTCGATTTGATTTTCTAAGAAAGGGATATGTTGAAATACATTTGCTTGAATCTCACCATCATTTAATGCTCTGTTTGGAATGTTGTAGTCTCCAAATGTGACTAATTTAACATCAAGATTATATTTTTCTTTAGCAATCTTTTTACTTAGCTCCATAATCTTATCTTGAGGAGGGCTGGTGATATAACCAACCGTGATTTCATTTGACTGCTTAGAAGCTACAAAATTTGAATATAGTTGTAATCCACTAGCTACCACTAAGATAATAGTTAATAACCATAAAGCTGTTAGCTTCCTAGCAGAAACTAGATAGTTACCAAAAGATTGAGTTAGCTGAACTAGGATAACTAGCATAACCACACCGCCAAGTAGCAAAGTGTAGTTACCATAGTTATAGCCTTTGAAGTAAGTCAAGTCGCCTAAGCCACCACCACCAACTATGCCAGCCATAGCTGAAAAGCCAATTAGTGATATACATGTTAAAGTAGCCGCATCTATAAGAAGTGCTTTTGACTCAGGAAGAAGTACTTTAAAAATTAGCTGTATTCTAGTAGCTCCCATAGCTTTTGCTGCTTCTATAAGACCATGGTCAACTTCACGTAAAGCTGACTCTGTTAAGCGAGCATAAAATGGTAAAGCTGCAATTGCTAGTGGGACTATAGAAGCAGTAGTACCGATAGTTGTACCTACTATAAGTCTAGTTATAGGATAAAGTAAAATTAGTAAAATGATATATGGGATACTTCTAGTAATGTTTATAACTATACTAAAAACTCTATTAAGACTTTTTACCAGAATATTTTTATTATCTTGGGTAGTGTATAGTAGTATACCTAAGATTATTCCTCCTATTACTGCTACAAATGTAGCAATAAATACCATGAAGATAGTTTCCCATGTTGATTGAGCTATTAAATTAAGCTCTTGGAAATTAAATATTATCTGCTGGTGCATAACCTAGTACCTTTAAATTAACATCTTGATTTGATAGGAAGCGCAAAGCATTTTCCCAGTCTTGTCTTTCGCCAGTAATATGGCAAATTGCTATACCAACGATTTGATCTTGGATAGTTTCTATATTAGCTTGAATAATGCTTACATTAGCATTAAACTGGCGTGATACCTCGGCAATTATAGGTTTTTTCCCTTTTTCACCATAAAAAGTTAGTTGAACGATAGGGTAAGCGTTTTCGTAGCTATAAGGGTTATCATAAAGTCTCTTAGCAATAAACTCAGGCACTTTAGTATGAATACTTGTTTCAACAAATGATTTAGTTACTTCAGTTTGAGGGTTTAAAAATATATCTAGAGTTTTACCTATTTCAGCAATTTGACCTTTATCAATAATTGCAACCCTATCGCAAACTTTTCTTACTACATCCATTTCGTGAGTTATAAGTACTATCGTTAGGTCTAGTTCTTTATTTAGTCTCTTAAGTAGGGCTAAAATTTGCTTAGTAGATGTTGGATCTAATGCAGATGTAGCTTCATCTGAAAGTAAAACTAATGGGTTAAGAGCTAATGCTCTAGCGATAGCAACTTTTTGTTTTTGACCGCCACTTAGCTCTTTAGGATATGCTAGGACTTTATTAGGCAACTCAACTAAGTCTAATAACTCATATACTCTTTTTTTTATTTCAGATTTTGGTATGCCTTGTATTTCTAATGGTAAAGCTATATTTTCAAACACATTTCTCGAAGAAAGTAGGTTAAAGTGCTGAAAAATCATCGCAATTTTTTTACGAAATTCGCGGAGTTGTTTAGGATTTTTTTTAGTAATATTTTCATCAGCAATAAATATTGAACCATCAGAAGGTTGTTCTAAAAGGTTTAAACATCTAAGTAAAGAACTTTTTCCAGCGCCACTATGTCCTATTATGCCAAATATTTCACCTTCTTTAATTTCAAGGCTTATATTATCAAGAACTAAATTACTAATGTTATTGGTTATATATTCTTTTTTAAGGTTTTTTATCTCTATCATTTTTTAACCTTTGTTTTGTCGCCTATTTTGCTTTCTTGTCCGTTTATGAGTCTTTGGATATTTCCTCTATGCTTTATGATTATAATTATTGCTACTATTAAAAAAGGAGTCG
The DNA here is from genome assembly GCF_000815225.1 of Allofrancisella guangzhouensis. Taxonomy (GTDB): domain Bacteria; phylum Pseudomonadota; class Gammaproteobacteria; order Francisellales; family Francisellaceae; genus Francisella; species Francisella guangzhouensis. The sequence goes on from NZ_CP010427.1 coordinate 789,473, forward strand.
CTACTTTTAGGTTTGCTATAAATGTTACAGAAATGCAAGCTATCATGGTTGCTACTAGAGCAGACAAAGAAGAGTAACGCGTAATAATAGCTATACATAACCAAGCAGTTATAAATATGACCCCTAAAACCCAGTAGAAACCAAATAATGTACCTATCAATGTAGCGACACCTTTGCCTCCTTTAAAACCAAAAAATATTGGATAAACATGTCCCAATACAACATATAAGGCTGTGCAAGCAATAATGAATTGATTACCAGTTAACATTTTTGCAACTAATATTGGTACTAAACCTTTGAGTATGTCCAATATAAGAGTTATAGCTGCTGGTAATTTGCCACCTATACGTAAAACATTTGTCGCCCCGGGGTTGCCAGAGCCAACGCTTCTTGGAGAAGGTAACCTAAAAATATAACAAACAATAATTGCGCTATTAATAGAACCTAGTAAGTAAGCAAATATTAGTAAATTAAAATTAAAAAAATTCATTAATTATCTCCTATATTTTTAATTTTTAAATAATTTTTTGCTGCAGTAGAGCTACAAAATTATCAGAAAGTGTTTCCTAAAGTATATAGAATATTTTATATTAAGATAATAAATAAATGTAAAAAAATGTTACTCTTATTATTATTGTTGTGTTTTTTGACCTGTTAATACTTTTTTAGCGTTTATCACAGTGCGTGAATTTATCTCTAATGCATCCTTAATTTTCTCGAAGTTGCTATCTGGGTTATAAGTGTATAATAGTGATATAACACCAGCAACATGTGGTGATGCCATAGAGGTGCCTTGCATATAACCATAAGCGTTGCCACCTATTGTCGATAGTATAGTTTGCTTAACACCATCTTTTATAGCATCACCACCTGGTGCAGATACAACTACTCTGTTAGCTAGTTTTCCGTCTACTTTAGGGTCAAAGTAAGCAGAATAGTAGCTTCTTTTTCCATCTTTTCCAGTAGCTTGAGCGATGATGATGTTTAAATTTTTACATACTGCAGGAATATTATCATAGAGAGGACTATTACTGTTGCCAGCTGCAACCACAATTGTAACGTTATTTTGATTAGCTACTTCCGCTGCTTCATCCCAAACAGGACATAATGTATTTATCATGTCATTCCAATTACTACCTACTTGCCGTGAAACACCTAAACTTAAGTTAATAACCTTTACATTTTGTTGTACAGAAGGCAAAGTATGCCCATTTATTTTTGTTGTTAATTTATCAGGATCTTCACCAGCTGCCCATTTAATAGCGTCCATAACGGCAGTTGTATAACCTGAGCCGTCATCTCCTAATGCTTTTATTGGTAAAATCCTTACTTCATCGATTGGTCCAGCAACCCCTGTAACCTCGGGACCATTTGCAGCAACAATACCAGCAACATGTGTTCCGTGGTATGTACCTTTATCTGTAATATTGCTAGTTGCTGTGAATCCATCCTTAAAATAATAAGTACCTTTTGCTTTATCTGTATTAGTGAAGTTAACCTTTTTCATTAGATCTTGAGGAGTATCTTTTGCTAACCTGAGTCAATCACGGCTACATAAGTTTCGTTTAGCTTTTTGCCATCTAAAAAACCCCAAGCTTCATTAGCATGAACACCAACGTCAGGACCTTGACTATGCATATTCCACTGCTCGTTCCATCTGTGAACGTTTTTACCAACATCATAGATATATAACTTGGAGTCGTGAGGAATAGCATATTTTACGTCAGGATGTTGTTGCATGAAATTGTTTGCAACTTTATATGCTCTATTTAAATCTTCTTCTTGAGAAATATTGTGATCATTTGCAGATTCTGTATAGTTTGGTTTGTTAGTAGCCTTTACGATACAAGTTTTTTTATTTAACTGTTTTACAATTTCATAGTTGTAGTAGCCAGTAGAACTAAGTGATAAGTTATTCTTCTTAATGGTATCATTGTTGACGTTATCTTTGTATTTAACAAATAAGTAGTATTCGTTAGCGTATGCATTAAACCAGAACATAATTAATGATAAAGTTAGAAAAATAACCTTCTTCATGATAACCACCCTAATATCCAGTTGGGTAACACTTATGAAGCATATTAAATAGCTTATATTAATTAAGCAATCTTATTAATATAGCAAAATAGAATTTTTAGTACCTATTTTATTATTGCTTTATTTGTATTATTTTTATACGATTAATAGCTTTAAAACGGGTATTCATGGTTATTTTTACTTTAAGGATTTGGTTGTATGACAGTAATGAAATTTGAGGTTTCTAAGAAGCAAGGCAAAGCAAGAAGAGGAAAAGTTATTTTTCCTCGGGGTGAAATTCAAACACCAGCTTTTATGCCTGTAGGTACTTATGGTGCTGTAAAATCATTATCTCCAGCCGAGCTTAAAGTAATGGGTGCTGACATTATATTAGGCAATACCTTCCATCTGTGGTTACGTCCTGGTACAGACATTATTAAAAAGCATGGAGACCTGCATGATTTTATAGGGTGGGACAAACCTATTTTGACAGATTCCGGAGGATTTCAAGTTTTCAGCTTAGGTAAACTGCGTAAACTTACGGAAGATGGTGTGACTTTTAGCTCACCTATTAATGGATCAAAAGTTTTTTTATCACCAGAAATATCTATGCAGGTTCAAAAGGCTTTGGGTTCTGATATTGTTATGTGTTTTGATGAATGCACCCCATATCCAGCGACTGAAAAAGAAGCTAAAGAGTCTATGGAGCTTTCCATGAGGTGGGCAAAAAGGTCTAAAGATGCTCATGGGGATAATTCTTCAGCATTATTTGGTATAATTCAAGGCGGTATGTATGAAAGTTTGCGAGATGAGTCTTTAGAAAAGCTTACAGAAATTGGTTTTGATGGATATGCTATAGGTGGCTTATCTGTTGGTGAACCTAAAGAAGATATGATAAGGATATTAGACCATATTGCCCATAAGATGCCACAAAATAAGCCAAGATACCTAATGGGAGTAGGAACACCAAAAGATTTGGTCGAAGCAGTATACAGAGGTGTAGATATGTTTGATTGTGTAATGCCTTCCCGTAATGCAAGAAATGGGCATATTTTTACATCTGAAGGGATTATTAGAATTAGAAATACTAAATATAAAAAGGATACATTTGCGTTAGATCCAATCTGTGATTGCTATACTTGTAAGAATTTTAGTAGAAGCTATTTACATCATCTTGATAAGACCAAAGAGATTTTAGGTTCTAGATTGAATACCATCCATAATTTAACTTTTTACCAAAACCTTATGAAAGATATACGTAAGGCTATAGAAGAAGAAAGGTTTGAAGAGTTTAGAAAAAGTTTTTCGGAAAACTATAAATAACTGGTTACTGATTTTATACCTGATAAAGATAGTTTCTATGGAATGCTTATATAAAAAACTAAACTTTTACACCACGATCAGTTATAAGTGCTAGCCTAAATGCTGACCTTAATATTATATCAGGAATAGTGTTTATATAGTTTTCCCAAGTATTAAATTGAATATCTGGTTGTGGAGATATATTAGATGATCCATTTAAACTTTCTATAGCGGTTAACATAGCCTGGTGCACCTCAAAAAAATTATGTCCAGTAAAGTAATATAATATTATCGGTGCTATCACCTCAAAGTATTGATTATATTTTCTTTTATCCACGTTAAGGATAGATAATACTTTAACAGATTGTAAACCCAATCCTGAAATACCGTATATATATAGTTGATTGTATTCTTTTCTACGATCATTCCAACCTGTGTACGTGTATTTAGGGCCATTAACCATGTATGCTTTAGGGATATAATTATCAAATATTTTAGTAGGTCTTCTAAATTCCTCCCCTGTGTTTTCTTTATTAATAAGGCCCATTTTTTCATAGTCCTTTGGGGCCTCAAGACTATTAGGCTCTTTTCTTTGGAACATGTTATCTTTATTAAACGCTAGATTGTAGTCTCAATGTTTATACTGATTCCGAAATGTACCTCATTAGGTGTTAAATAATTTAAACATTTTTTAGGTCTATTATTCAAGTCAATTTGCAACTTTCTAAGATACTGATGAGAGATATTACTAAAATCAGTACCTTTAGGAATAAATTGTCTGATATACCTATTCATGTTTTCATTTGTACCTCTTTGCCATGGACTATATGCATCTGCAAAGAATACTTTAATACCAGTTTTATTTGATAAATTTTTGTGTTTAGCAAACTCTTTACCATTATCAAAAGTAGCTGTGGTAATTTTATTACCATTTGATGCTCTGTATAAAATTTGGTTAATTGAACTAGCTGTTCTATCTTTAGCTTTGCCTAGAATTGTGAATCTACTAACTCTATCTACCATAGTCAAAATAGCTCCTTTATGATCTTTACCGACTATAGTATCACCTTCAAAATGATACAGCTCTTTTCTATCATTAGCTGCTTTAGGCCTTTGTGATATGTTGACTCTATCCTTTATCTTACCTTGATTTGAGGAGCCTTCTTTTTTGTATTTGTAACGCCTACCTTTGAAGAATAATAACTGTTTAAGGTTATGTCTTTGTATAAAGTTATAAACAGCTTTAAAACTTAGCTTAGCTATACCTTCATGCTTTAATCTACCACAAATTAACTCCGGTGATATTTTCTTTTTGAGTAAAGCTATTATCAGCTTTTTAACTTCATTAGTAAGTTTATGATTATTTGACTTTCTACGACTACAATACAACTTATGGGCTATCTCTGCAGAATAACTTTTACCTACTTTATTCCTTTTAAGTTCATTTATAACAGCTGTTTTACTAAATCCTATTTTATTAGCTATTGCTGCTTCTAAGTATCCTAATTTAAGTAAATTTTCTATATAATATCTATCTGAAAGAGTTAAATGTCTATGTGCCATTTTTAGTTCCTGTTCGTTTATTTAAGTTCTTCTCAAACCTAATAAACTACATCTGGAACTCTCTTTCAACTATTTTAAAACTTTCAGAATACAATCTAGCTTTATATAATGCACTTAATGTGATGTGAGTCATATGTTCATATTTGTTTGCAAACGGATATTCAGTAGCAACTGATAGTATCCAGTTAATTGCTTGAACAAGCATAATAGAAGCAGCTGCTTTAATAATAATCATATTTTCTTCTTTACTATAAAGTTCATAAATAATTGAGTAGTACTCTATTATACGAGAATCTTTTTCTGTGGTGTAAATATTTGTATAATTAAGTCTTAAACTAGATTCGTAAGTATCTAAGTAATCATGATACTTTTTTGTGGAAATAAAGATTCGCTCTGACTTTATTAAAGAAACAAGGTTGTGTATTCTTTTTGAATCTAAAAAAACAATAATATGGTTTTCTAGATTAATATTTTTTACTTTTTCAAATAAGTTATTTAGGTAATTGAGCATACTATTAAATATTGAGGAAATGAAATTAGCTAACTCTTGATTTTTACTTTTTTCCTTAATTAGAAAATAAGCTAATGAGGTTTCAAAAATTTTTCTAAAATCAGTATATTTTTCATTACTTGGCTTCAAAAAAGAATATATCTGATTCTCATTCCCATTTATTAGATAATTTTTTATATCTTTTGGTGATGCACTAATAAGTCCCCTAGCAAGACGAACGTTATTTTTTTTAAATAGCGATCTAAGTCTATTTTTACAAACTTTAAAAGATATTGACGATTTATTTGTTCTATTTCTTTTAAGGCTACCAAAAAATATTTATCAGCAAAAAAATGGAGCTTATATTTGCTAAGAAAAGAGTAACCTTGTCTTTGGGTATTATATGAATTAATCTCAGAACTAACGATATTTTTTATAATTAAATGTTTTTTACGTGTATCATGGACTGTACTAGCAAGTATATCTTGAATTCTATTAACTAAGTTTCTAAGTCGTTGCTTGTGGTGAGCATGTTTTACGGTTTGGTACCATTCAATTATCCTTTTAAGCTCTTTCTCAAAAGCTAGATTGTATGCTGATACATTTATATCACGTAACGTTTCACCACAGTTTATTATTGGGCAAGGTTCACCATCAGTTGTGGGTGTATTGTTTAAAAACTTATTATTTCCAAATATATGATTAGTATTTTTATGACATTTTTTATTTTTCATTAAAATTTAAATTAATGTGATTATAATTAAATTTTATACAATAAATAACTTTTTCCAAACTTATTTAAAACAAAAATAAAATACTTTTTAAATAATGTGTTATTAAATATGGTTTGAGTATTTATTTATAGACATCTTTAGAGCTGAAATTAGTTTGCGGTAAGCATCTTAGATTATCTTGTAATTGGTATAACATTGGCCAATAATATTTACATAAGTAATTAACTCATTGATAATACCTTATTACTAAGGTAAAATTCAGGAGTTTAAAGAATAAAAAATCTTAGGAGAAAAATCAATGAGAAGAATTATGTTATCTTTAGCAGCTGTTGTATTATTTAGCACAAATTCTTTTGCTGCTGAAGCAGCGCAGTCTGCAGGTAGCCCATATAGCGGACTTTTAATATTAGTGGTATTTTTTGCTATATTCTGGTTTTTACTTATTAGACCGCAACAGAAGAAAAACAAAGAGCTTCGCAAAATGTTATCTGAATTAGCTAAGGGTGATGAGGTTGTAACTAATGGTGGAATTATTGGTAAAATAGCTAAATTAGACGACACTTTTGTTGATTTAGAGATTGCTGAAAATATAGTTGTAAAAGTGCAAAGAAATGCTATAGCAAATATTTTGCCAAAGGGCACAACTAAAGCTTAATAGTTTTGGACTCTTCTCTTTTTTAACACTTTTCTTTTTAATGAAAGGATCCTCAATGAGCAATAATAAAAGTCTTCCTATAAATCAGTTTCCATTGTGGAAAAATCTTTTGGTGGTTTTTATACTAGTGATAGCCTTATTTTATGCTTTACCAAACATTTTTGGTAAAAGTCCAGCTTTGCAAATATCGCAGAAAAATGGTGATATAACTAGCCAAACTCTCACACAGGTGGAGGGCATTTTAGCTAAGAAAAACATTGTCTACAAAAAAGCAATTATAGCGGATGATAAAAGTAATGTTGCTATAACTTTTGGAGATGTTACTGAACAACTTAAAGCTAAACAAACTTTAAAGGAGCAATTAGGAAATCAATATATTATAGCTATGAATATGCTTTCTAATTCTCCTAGTTGGTTATCAGATCTAGGTGCTAATCCGATGAATTTAGGTTTGGATCTACGTGGTGGTATGTATCTTATGTTAGAAGCTGATACTCAATCAGCTACAGATGCTCAGCTAGATAATACTTTAAATATAATCCTAAATGCAGCCAAAGAAAAAAATATAAATATCGTTAATTCGACAAAGGCAGAAGATAAGGTAGTTACTAATGTATCAAAAGAGTATACAAATAGTGGTTTTATTTCAGTAACGTTGGCTAACTCTTCAGAAATCCAGAAGCTTATAGCGTATTTAGATACAGATTTCAGAAAAAACCAAGATCCTAATATTCTTTACACATCTAACGGTAATACAATATTTATTGCTTATACAAGTCCAAAAATATTGCAGTTAGAGCAAAATGCTATATCTCAGGTAGTAACAGTTATGCGTAATCGTATTAATGCCCTTGGTGTGACTGAAGCTTCTGTTGCTCAAGCTGGCAAAAATCGTGTAGTTATAGAAATACCAGGATTACAAGATGCTACCCAAGCTAAGCAAATATTAGGTGGGACATCTACGGCAAACTTTTATTTAGTAAATCCTGTTACTGATCGTTTGGCTACAGAAGAGCAGGGTTATAAAGTTTATCCTCTAGATAATGGTAGAGGTTACCAAAGCTATTATAGTTTAAAAGGAGCTTCAGTGGCAGGTGGGGCTGATATTATTAATGCTAATCCATCTATCGACCATCAGACTGGTACTCCTATTGTTATAGTTGAATTAAGCCGAAGTGCAGCTAGTTATTTTAGAGAGATTACTGGTAAAAATGTTGGCAACCCTATGGGTGTGATGCTTATAAATACGACTTATGAAAAAACTTTAGATAAAGATGGTAAAGAGAAAAATGTTGTAAATAAAGCTGAAAAACTAATCAATGTTGCAACTATTCAGTCAGCTTTAGGTTCACATTTTCAAATCACAGGGCTAAACCAAAAAGAAGCGAATAATTTAGCTCTTATGATTAAATCAGGAGCGTTGCAGGTACCAGTTCATATTGTACAGGAGCAGCAAATAGGTCCAAGTCTTGGTAAAGATAATATTGAAAAAGGAACTTTTTCAATTGTAGTGGCTCTCTTGGCAGTTATTATCTTTATTGTAATCTATTATAGAGTTTTTGGAGTTATCGCAAACATAGCTTTAATCATGAACTTATTATTGATTATAGCAGTTATGTCAATTATACCTGGTGCAACTTTAACCTTACCTGGTATAGCGGGTATAGTGCTTAATTTAGGTATGTCTATAGATGGCAATGTACTAATCTTTGAGAGAATTAGAGAAGAAATCCGTGCCGGTACGCCACGTCAAAGTGCTATCCATATAGGTTACCAAAAAGCATTTACAACTATAGTTGATTCTAATATAACGACATTGATTGTAGCGGTGATTTTATTTTTTATTGGTAGTGGCGCAGTAAAAGGTTTTTCTATAACTCTAATGATAGGTATAGTGACTTCTATGTTTACAGCTGTTACAGTATCTAGGGCGATGACAAATTTTGTTTATGGTAAGAGAAAGAAACTAGATAAGATCTCTATAGGAATATAATTTTTAGGTTGGGTTTATAATGGAATTTTTTAAGCAAAAGACTCAGATAGATTTTCTCGGAATAAAGAAATATACAACTATCTTATCGGTGTTAATGATTGTGATATCATTGATTTTTATTTTCACCAAAGGTCTAAATTTAGGATTAGATTTTACAGGTGGGTATCAGGTACAAATACACACACAAGAAAACGAAAATTCACAAACTTTATCCAATAAGTTAGCTAATGTAGGATTAGGTAATACAAATATTACAACTTTTGGTGAAAATAATGATTATTTAATTAAGTTTGCCCCTGATATAGCTAACTTGAAATCTAAAGATTTAGATAATGCTCAACAACAGTTACAGCAGAAAATAGAAAACACACTTGACGCAAAAGTTCAAAGTATTAATTACATAGGTCCACAAGTTGGTAAAGAACTTGCAAGTAATGGTGTTTTGGCAATGATTATCGCTTTAGTGTGTATACTAATATATATTAGTGCTAGGTTTGAAATGAAGTTTGGTGTAAGTGCATGTTTAGCATTACTGCATGATCCTATAGTTATATTGGGTGTATTTGCTGCATTTCAGCTTGAATTTGATCTTACAGTTTTAGCAGCTGTATTGGCTGTAATAGGTTATTCACTAAATGATACGGTTGTGATTTATGATAGAGTCAGAGAAAACTTTAGAAAAATGCGTAATGCAAGTGTAGTAGAAGTAGTTAATAGAAGTATTAATGATACCTTATCAAGGACTATACTTACATCAGGATTGACAATGTTAGTGGTTGTGGTCTTGTATTTGTTTGGTGGTAGTTCAGTACATAATTTTTCTTTAGCGTTAATACTAGGCATAGTTGTTGGTACTTATTCTTCTATATATGTTGCAGGGGTTCTAGCAGTAGCTTTAGGATTAAATAGAGAGTCGCTACTGCCTAAGCAAGTTGAAAAGATTGATAACTCAGTATTTTAGTAAAGGTGTAGCTAGTTTGCAGTTTTAATGGTGTATAATATCACTAAGAATTTATAGTAAGGAAGTAATATGAAAAAAACGTTTTTAGCAGTGATTTTATCAGTTTCTACTATTAGTTTGGTATTAGCTATGACAAGTAATTCTACTAAAAATAATGACCCAAAATGTCATAAACAACAGCATAGTGATAAGCTTGTAAGTATTTATACAAAAGATGCAAGCAGTTCTCAAATTATTGACACTATAACATTTAAAAATCAAGACAATTACAACGTTTTCTATTGTAAAGATAATAGTTGGTGTGAAGTTGTTAACCAAAAAGACGGAAACGTTGGCTGGATTGATTTAGGAGAGTTTAAAAAAGCACAAGATAAATATGCAAAGCGTATGTATAAAAAGCATTTAGTACAAAAATTAGAGCAGGATAATCAATTACAAGGCCAAAGAATAGCAGAATTACAAAGAGTTGTAATTAAGATGCAAAAAGATTTTTCACTTGCTTTACAAAACCAACAAATTCAAATTAACCAACTAAAGCAGGCTATTTATCGCTAACAATAGGAGCCATATGCTTAAAAAGAAATATTATCCTATTACAACTAAGTCTAAAACTTTACCTGTAGTATCAGATAATAACCTAAATTCGTATCTTAATTTTGTTAATAGCTTGCCTATTTTATCTGTTGAAGAGGAGCAAGAATTAGCAAGGCTTTATAAATATAAAAAAGATTTAGACGCAGCTCACCAGCTAGTCTTAGCACACCTCAGATTTGTGACTAAAATTGCAAAAGGCTTTGGTGGGTATGGTCTATCTATCGCAGATCTTATCCAAGAGGGTAATATTGGTCTTATGAAAGCAGTAAGTAAGTTCGATCCAGAACAGGGGGTTCGACTAGTTTCTTTTGCTGTTCATTGGATTAAGGCAGAGATGCATGATTATGTTCTTAAAAATTGGAAAATTGTAAAGGTTGCGACAACAAAGGCGCAGAGAAAACTATTTTTTAATTTAAGAGGTAGCAAGAGTAAGGTAGGTTGGCTAACCTCTGAAGATATAAAGCAGATAGCAGATGAACTTGGAGTTAAAGAAGAAACCGTTATAGAGATGGAAAAAAGAATGTGTCAAGGTGATGCAAGTCTTGATTTACCGTATAAAGATAATGAAGGAGAAGATACAAATCAACAAAGCCTACATCTTGAAGATAAATCCTCGGATATTGAGCATCAAGCGATCCAACAAGATTATTATGATAATCTTATGGTTGCAGTAAGAGAAGTTCTAAGTAATTTTGATACTCGTACAAAGGATATTGTTATGTCTAGATACTTGTTAGAAGAAAAGACTACCCTTCAGGATTTAGCAGATAAATATAAAATTTCTGCTGAACGAGTTCGTCAAATAGAAGAAGAGGCATTAGTTAAGCTTAAAAAAGCGGTTAAAAACCTTAGTTGATAAATCTTTCTTTATCTTAAAGTTACTTATGCTAATATAGCTGTTATATAATAAATTTTACTAGAACGGTCTAAATGAAAGATTGTATACCTAGACTAAAAACACAAGTTAAAAAACAAGTATATCTTGATGGCTCAAAGAGTTTATCTAATAGAGCTTTAATAATAGCTGCTGTATCTAAAGGTCAAACTAGGTTTGAAAATTTGCCTAACAGCGCTGATGTTTTAACTTGTGTAGCAGCATTAAAAGAACTTGGTTGTGATATTGAGCATAATCAACAAGCAAAAACGCTAGTTATAAATGGTTGTGATGGAGCATTTAAGAATAAAAACGCCAAAATTTTTTGTAATGAATCAGGAACTTTAACTAGATTTATAATTCCCATGTGTGCTGTCCAAGAAAATGGTAGTAAGTATTATGTGTATGCAACAAAAAGGATGATGGAAAGACCTATAGCTGATCAGTTAAAGTCTTTGGAAGAACTTGGGATGCAAGTTACATATCACAATATTGGCTATGCAATGCCAATAACTATATATTCAAATCTTTTAAATGGTGGACATGTCAAAATTGATGGTAAAAAAAGCTCACAATTTGCTTCTGGATTACTCATGGCGGCACCATTAATGCAAGATGTTTTGACTTTAGAGTCAATTACGGATCATAAGCAACCATATTTGGATATGACAACTAAGGTTATGTTAGAGTTTGGAGTAAATGTTGAAGTTGATAATCACATTTATAAAGCTAAAAAAACTAATTATGTTTCACCTGGAAGGTATATAGTCGAGCCAGATGTGTCTACAGCTTCATATTTTTGGGCGTTTGCTGCTATTACAGGTTCTGCTATTAAAGTTATGAATGTAACCAGGCAGTCTAAACAAGGAGATATAAAGTTCCTAGAAGTGTTACAAAAAATAGGTTGTACTATTAATTATCATGATGATGGCATCGAAGTGATTGGAAATAATCACTTAAAAGGAATACATATAAATATGCGTAATTTTTCTGATACCTTTATGACTTTAGCTGCAATAGCTTGTTTTGCTGAAGGTGATACCTATATAGAAGGTCTTAGCCATACACGTGGACAAGAGTCAGACCGAGTCGCAGCTATGGCAGAGGGGTTAACTAAACTAGGAGTTTATGTTGAAACTACAGAAGATAGTATATTAATTTCACCAATAAAAAGTAATTTAAAATCAGCCGAAATTGATAGCTACAATGATCATAGGATAGCGATGTCATTAGCTTTATTAGGTTTAATGGTTGATAAAATTATTATTACTAATGCTGAAGCTGTTAATAAAACGTGTCCAGATTATTTTGACAGAATGAGAAGTTTGATAAATTAGTTTATGACAGTAAAAGACCGGATTATCATTAAATATCTTCAGCAACGTTGGTATAAAAAAACTTTGGTAATTACAAATTTAGCATGTAATTACGCAAGTAAGATTAAATCATTAAAAACAGTGATTTGTTCAGGGTATTTAGAGACTAATAAAAATGGCTGCATTTTTGATATTTGTGCCTGGCCGTTTGAGCCTAGGTTTTTTGATTTAATTATAATTGACGGAGCTTTTGTGGATGCTAGACAGGAGCAAAAAGCTTTGCTAAATCAGCTGTATTTCTGCCTTTCAGATGATGGAGAAATTATTGTTGCAGGAACTACAAATGTTAGAGCTTATAGGCTTGTTTCAAAGTTTCTTTCAAATGGATTTCTTAATAAAAAGATAGAGTTATTAATAAATTCTGATAGTGCTTTGATCAATTTATTTAAAAGAATTTTTAGCAAAAAGTTTATAGCCTTTTTTAAGAAAGACAATTTTTTTAAAATAGATCCTTTAGAGGTTTCAGAGTTATTTGAAAAACCAGCTAAATGTGAAGCATATAGTAGTGTAAATGCTAAAGGCATATATAAGGATTCTTATGAAAAAAAATAGTTTAGTTGCATATACCGATGGAGCTTGTAAAGGAAATCCTGGAATAGGCGGTTGGGGGGCTATTTTAAGTTATGGTGACACCACCAAGGAAATATATGGGGCAGAATTTGATACAACAAACAACAGAATGGAGCTTTTAGCTGCAATTGAGACATTAAAAGCTTTGAAAAGGAAATGCCAAATTAGTATCTTTACGGATTCGAAATATTTACAAAATGGAATTAATCAGTGGTTGAGTAACTGGAAAGCAAATGGTTGGAAAACTAGTGGTAAAAAAGAAGTCAAAAATAAAGACTTATGGCAAGAATTAGACCAGCTGACAAAGACACATGAGGTTAGTTGGCATTGGGTTAAAGGACATAGTGGTAACCAGGGTAATGAAAAGGCAGATCAGTTAGCAAATAAAGCAATATTAGAGCTTATAGGAAAATCGCATGAAAAGTCTTAATCATAAAAAAATTTTAGTTTTATATACTGGCGGTACTATAGGGATGGTCAGCACAGCTAATGGTTATGATGTAGAAAAAGGTTATTTAACAAAAACAATTAACGACATAATAGACTTTTATAATCATAAAATGCCAAAGTTTGTTATAAAAGAATACAGACCACTCATTGATTCTTCTAACATTAAGCCTACAAATTGGTTGACTTTAGCTCTAGATATTGTTAAAAACTATGATAGTTATGATGGTTTTGTAGTTTTACATGGTACAGATACATTAGCTTACACGGCTTCTATTTTGTCTTTTATACTAGGAGAAATTCAAAAACCAGTTATCGTAACAGGCTCGCAAATTCCTATTTCACAAATTCGTTCAGATGCAGTATCTAATATTTTAAACAGTCTCATATTTGCTTGTAGTGACATGGTTAAGGAAGTATGCGTGTATTTTAATAAACGTTTATTAAGAGGCAATAGAACTACAAAAGTAAGCGCAACAGGATTTGATGCGTTCTCATCCCCAAATTACCCTGTATTGGCCCATGCAGGTGTAGATATTAAACTGGACGATAAGTTACTATGGCAACGCAACATAGATTTTAAACAAACACAATTAGGAAGCTTAGATATACCTAATATTGCTATTTTAAACGTTTTCCCAGGTATGAGTAAAAAAATATTACAGAATATTCTGGAACCACCAATCCAGGGGTTAATCCTTAAAACTTATGGAACTGGGAATATGATAGATGAGCCTGAAATCCACGATATACTTGCTAGTGCAAATGATAAAGGTGTTGTGATAGTTAATTGCACACAATGTATGTATGGAAGTGTTAAGATGGGGGCTTATAAAGCTGCTAGTGGCTTAGTTAAGGCAGGAGTTGTATCGGGATATGATATGACAGATGAAGCAGCATTTGGTAAATTGTTTTATTTATTGGGTCAAAAAGGTTTATCACAAAATCAGATAAAAGAATCTTTTGAAAAGTCTTTGCAAGGTGAAGTTACTATTGAAATTTAGTTAGCAGTACGCTAATGTAGCTAAAAATAAATGGAAAATAAAAAAAGCTCCTTAAGCATAAAACAAGTTTTTTTAAAAAAATATAGGAAGAAGGATATGAGTAATATAAATGAGTTAATTAAAGGTAATAGAGAATGGGCAGAGGAAGTTAAAAAAACTAACCCAAAATTCTTTGAAACATTATCAAAAGGACAGTCTCCAGAGTATCTTTGGATAGGTTGCTCAGATAGTCGAGTACCAGCTAACCAAGTTTGTGGGCTGGTACCAGGAGAAGTTTTCGTGCATCGTAACGTTGCAAACGTTGTTTCTTTGACAGACCTTAATTGCCTATCAGTTTTACAATTTGCTATCGAAGTTTTAAAAGTAAAAAAGATTATTGTTTGTGGACATTACGCATGTGGCGGTGTAGAAACAGTTGTAAGAGATAAAAGTTATGGTCTTATTGATAACTGGTTAACATCTATTCATGAAGTAAAAGAACAAAATAAAAAATTTATAGAAGAGACTTTAGGTTGTTTTAGGCAAGATGAAGAAAACTATATGAAGAAAAAAGTAGATGTCATGTGTGAGTTAAACGCTCTACATCAAGCTTTAAACTTATGTAAAACTACAGTTGTAAAAGCAGCTTGGCAGAAGGGTCTGAAATTTACTATACATGCAGCTATATACGGTGTTGCTGATGGTAAATTATATGAAATAGGTGGAGGTGTAGGCTCTAGAGAAGAGATGGATATAGTTTACGATCAAGCTATAGCATCGATTAAGTCTAGATATTGTCAATAAAATTACTAGTTTGATTCTACCTATCAATTAATCTGTATAATATATATGCAATTAACCCAGTTATCATATTCATAGCAAATAAAATAGCTATGAACTGGTTATGGCTATCATCAGTTAATAATGTAAATGAGCTTAAAATGCTGTAAATACTAAAAAAAATCAAGCAAGCAGCTTTAAAGGGTAGTTTTTTAATTATTGCTATTATTGAGAAGAAAAACATACTTAGTTGGAAAACACCAATTTGAAAAATTGCAGGAGTAAAAATCCAACCTTGAAATTTACTTATACTATCCCCATATAATAAACACATATAGCTGTTAATAAAAGTTATGACACTGATGTTGCAAGCTATAAAGTAGTTTGCGTACATTTTACTATGATGTTTGCTGTAAATAATAGTATTGTGGCAGAAAGCTAGGATAAAAGGTGTTATTAGTAGACATGTATTTATGATGATAGTTATCATATAAATGACTTAAGTAGCTATATAATAATATGTTGGATTTTACAGTAAATGTTTTAGGTTGTCATATAATTTACAAAATAAAGATATAGACAATCTAGGTGATGATAGTTAAAATTTGCTACTAGGACATTGTTAAATAAAAAATAGGAAAAGTTAAAATGCACGTAACTGTTGAAAAGAAAGAAGGAATTAATTGTTCATTACTTATAGAAGTACCAGCTAATGAAATTGATAATATGGTAGCTCAAAAAATATCACAAACTGCTAAATCAATAAAACTAGATGGTTTTAGACCTGGTAAAGTTCCAGTAAGTTTAGTAAAAAATAAATATGGTGAACAAATCCGTTTTGAGGTTATATCAGACTTAATACCTAAAAAATACACAAAAGCTATACAAGATGAAAAACTTGAAGTTGCTGGTGTAGAAGTTGATTTAAAAGAAAATAAAGAGGGTCAAAATCTTAAGTTTGTAGTTAATCTTGAGCTATTTCCAGAAGTTGAAGTAAATGGTTATGAAAAGATAGAAGTTCAAAAACCAATAGTTGAACTAAGCGATAAAGAAGTTAAGCAAATGATAGAAAATCTTAGAAAGCAGCTTGCTACTTATTCTGAGGTTGATAGAGTTGTGAAAACAGACGATAAAGTTACTATAGATTTTGTTGGTAAAAAAGATGGTGAAGTTTTTGAGGGCGGTTCAGCTAATGATACAGACGTGATTATTGGTTCAGGACAGATGATTCCAGGTTTTGAGGATGGTATTGTTGGTATGCAAAAGGATGAGCAAAAAACTATTACAGTTATTTTTCCAAAAGACTACAAAAATGAAGACCTTGCAGGTAAAGAAGCTCAATTTGATATAACACTTAAAAAAATTCAGCAACCAGAATTACCTGAAATAAATGAAGAATTTATTGAAAAATTTGGAGTGAAAGGCGGGGTTGATAATTTTGAAGCAGAAATCAAAGAAAATATGCAACGTGAGCTTAAGTTTATAATCCAAAGGAAGGTTAAAGAACAAGTTTTCAAAGGCTTAAGAGAGATAGTTGAATTTGATGTACCAAAAGCTTTAATTAAAAGAGAAATTGATGCTGCTAAACAAAATCTGCTAAATAGTATGGGTGGAGCAAAAAGCAATTTTGATATTAACCAGTTACCAGATAATTTATTTGAAGCAAACGCTAAACAAAAAGTAAAAACAAGTTTGATACTTGATAGTATAATTAAAACTCAAAGCTTTGAAGTTGATGATAAGGATGTTGACAGTTTATTAGACGAGATGGTTCAAGCATATGAAGAACCAGAAAAAACTAAGAGTCAAATTAAGAAAAACTCAAGAGAAATGAATAATTTAAGAGCCTTAGTAATAGAAAATAAACTAACAGATTGGGTTTTACAACAAGCTAAAGTTAGCGATAAAAAAGAAGATTTCTTTGAGATTATTAAAGAAAATATGCAAGCACAACGAGCTGGGTTTTAAATTAAAATCTGGATTAAAGAGGTTTTTTATAAATGATAACTAATAATTTAGTACCTACTGTTATAGAAAAAAGTGCAAATGGCGAGCGTGCTTTTGATATTTATTCAAGACTTTTAAAAGAACGAATAGTTTTTTTAAATGGAGAGGTAAATGATCAATCAGCAAACTTAGTTATTGCACAATTACTGTTTTTAGAATCAGAAGATCCAGAAAAAGATATTTATTTTTATATTAATTCACCTGGTGGTATGGTTACAGCGGGTATGGGTGTGTATGATACGATGCAATTTATAAAGCCAGATGTCAACACTATTTGTATAGGACTTGCTGCTAGTATGGGGTCTCTTTTATTAGCAGGTGGAGCAAAAGGTAAAAGATATAGCTTACCTAGTTCACAAATAATGATTCATCAGCCATTAGGTGGTTTTAGAGGGCAAGCATCTGATATAGAGATTCATGCTAAAAATATTTTACGAATTAAAGAAAGATTAAATGATATTTTGGCTTACCACACGGGTCAAGATATTGAAACTATAGTAAAAGATACAGATAGAGATAAATTTATGATGGCAGAAGAAGCAAAAGAATATGGTTTAATAGACCATGTTATTCAGTCACGTGAAGCAATAAAAAAGTAAATCAATTAAAGGAATCTAGTTAATAAAGATGTCTAAAATTCTATATTGTTCTTTCTGCGGGAAGTCACAGCAAGAAGTAAAAAATATTATAGCTGGTAGAGAAGGTAATATTTGTAATGAGTGTATTGATAAATGTGTAAGTAAAATTCATAGTGGCAATAACGCTACTGGAGTTGAAGATATAAGTTTTGAAAAACTGCCTAAACCATTAGAAATTAAAAAATATTTAGATGATTATATAATTGGGCAAGATAAAGCTAAAAAAGTTTTATCTGTGGCAGTTTATAACCATTATAAAAGAATTACATCTAAAATACTAAATGAAGATGATACTGAGCTTAAAAAAAGTAATGTTCTTTTGATAGGACCAACTGGTTCTGGTAAAACGTTATTTGCCCAAACTTTAGCTAAACTACTTAATGTTCCATTTGCTATTGCAGATGCTACAACTCTTACAGAGGCTGGGTATGTAGGTGATGATGTTGAAAATATAATAGTTAGATTATTACAGAACGCTGATTTTGATGTTGCTAAAGCACAAAAAGGTATTATTTATATAGATGAAATTGACAAAATTGCTCGTAAGTCTGAAAGTGCATCTATAACTCGAGATGTATCTGGTGAAGGTGTTCAACAGGCGTTACTTAAGCTTATAGAGGGTACAGTAGCTTCGGTACCACCTAAAGGGGGTAGAAAGCACCCTAATCAAGAGATGATAGAAGTTGATACTACGAATATCTTATTTATTTGTGGAGGTGCTTTTGCTGGTATTGAAAAAGCTGTAAAACATAGAATGGATAAGGTAAGTATTGGGTTTAATGCAGACATAATTGAGCAAAAAAATAACCTTAATACAGAAAAACTTATGCAAAAAGTAGAAAGTGAAGATTTAACTAAATTTGGTTTGATTCCTGAACTTATTGGACGTTTACCTATAGTTACTGTTTTAAATGAACTAAAAGAAGATGATCTGGTAAGAATCCTTAAAGAGCCAAAAAATGCTTTGGTAAAACAATATATTAAGTTATTTAAATTTGATGATATAGAGGTTGAATTTACAGATCAGGCTCTTATTGAAATAGCTAAAAAAGCTATAGTTAAAAAAACAGGTGCTAGAGGTTTAAGAACTATTCTTGAAGGGGTATTACTAGAGTTAATGTTTTATATTCCATCAACTCAGAATATCAGTAAGATTATAATAAATGATAAAACTATCTTGGAGCAAGAAGAGCCTATCTTGGTTACAAAAACTCAAGAGTATAAACAATTAACAGACCTAATTTAATTTACAGGAGTTATACAAACTTATGGCAGAAATTTTAAACGTAGTTCCTGTTATTCCACTACGTGATGTTGTTATTTATCCTAACATGACAATTCCTTTGAATGTAGGACGTAAAAAATCTATAAACGCAGTAAAGGAAGCATCTAATAATTATAATAACTATATACTGTTAGCTACTCAAAAAAATGGTTCTAGTTCAGGAGACGTTGCTGAAAATATTTATGATATAGCTACTTTAGCAAAAGTTATACAGATAATGAAGCTTCCAGATGGAAGTTTAAAGATTATAGTCGAGGGATTAACTAAAACAATAGTAGATAAATACATAGATGAAAAAGACTGCATTTATGCTCATATACAACAAGATGCTTCAAAGCCTATTCAAACTCAAGATTCTACTCAGCTAAGTAAAGAGCTAAAAGCTATAATTTTATCTATATCAGAATCGCTAAAAGAATTTGTTGAATATAGTGGTACAATAACCAAAGAAGCATTATCAACACTAATAAATACACAGCAACCAGATAAATTTATATATGAAATAGCAACTATTCTTAATTCAAGTATTGCTAAGAAACAAAAAATCTTAGAAGCAGATGATTTAAAAGCTAAAGCATTAATCCTGCTGACATGCCTAGAGGAAGAGCTTGAAATATTAGAGTTAGAAGCAAAAATTAAAGATAGAGTAAAGGCTCAAGTAGATAAGAACCAAAGAGAGTATTATTTAAATGAGCAAGTTAAGGCTATTTATAAAGAACTGGGTGAGGCTGATGAAGAGTCTGAAATTTCGGCGCTTAAAAAGAAAATAGAATCTACAAAGATGTCTAAAGAAGCAAAAGAAAAGTGTTTAAAAGAACTCAAAAAATTGAAGTCTATGCCACCTTCATCTTCAGAATCTGCTGTATCTAGAAACTATATTGAAACTATACTTTCTTTGCCATGGGGTAAGCGCACTAAAGTTAAAAAAGATATTAACCTAGCAGAAAAAGTTTTGGAAAAAGACCATTATGGTATTAAAAAAGTTAAAGATCGTATATTAGAGCATTTAGCTGTTCAAATTAAGAGAGATTCAAACACAAAAGCTCCTATTTTATGTTTAGTGGGTCCTCCAGGTGTCGGTAAAACTTCTATAGGACAATCTATAGCTAGAGCAACGGGGCGAGAGTATATACGTATGGCTTTAGGTGGAGTTCGTGATGAATCAGAAATAAGAGGTCATCGCCGTACTTATATAGGGTCTATGCCAGGACAAATAATCCAAAAGATAATTAAAGCGAAAACAGAAAATCCATTATTTTTATTAGATGAAATAGATAAAATTTCGTCTGATTTTAGGGGAGATCCATCTGCGGCATTGTTAGAAGTTCTTGATCCTGAGCAAAATAATACTTTCAATGATCATTATTTAGAAATAGACTATGATTTGTCAAAGGTTATGTTTGTGGCAACAGCTAATTCTTTAGATATAGATCCAGCTTTGCGTGATAGATTAGAGATTATTAATTTATCTGGCTATACAGAGTTAGAGAAGCAGGCTATTGCTAAGCAATATTTAATCCCAAAAGCTTTAGCAAATAACGGTTTAAATAATAAAGAGTTAACTTTTACACCAATAGCAGTTTTAGATATTATTAGATATTATACAAGAGAGGCAGGGGTTAGAAATTTACAGCAAAAAATTGACAGTATTTGTCGTAAAGTAGTCAAAAATGCACTTAAAAATTCAGAAATTACTAAAACTTCAATTACTCAAAAAAATCTAGAAGAGTATTTAGGAGTTTATCAGTATGACTATGGTGTTAAAAATTTAAAACCTAAAGTTGGGCAAGTTACAGGTTTGGCTTGGACTTCCGTTGGTGGTGAGCTTTTAACTATAGAAGCTTTAGCTATGCCAGGTAAAGGAAAAGTTAAATATACGGGTAGCTTAGGCAATGTTATGAAAGAATCTATTGACGCGGCATTTAGCGTTGTGCGTTCTATATCAAAAGACTATAAGCTTGAAGATGATTTCTACGAGAAAAAAGATATCCATATTCATGTTCCAGAAGGTGCTACACCTAAAGATGGTCCAAGTGCAGGTATTGCTATGACTACAGCCTTGGTTTCTGTGTATACAAACAAACCAGTTCGCAATGATATTGCAATGACTGGAGAGGTGACTTTACGAGGAGATGTCTTGGCTATAGGTGGTTTGAAAGAGAAACTTTTAGCTGCCTTGAGAGGTGGAATTAAGGAAGTTTTAATACCAAAACAAAATGTTAAGAATTTAGTTGAAATTGATAAAGAAATAACAGAAAAACTAAAAATAACCCCCGTAAATAACATAAAAGATGTTTTATTAAGAGTTTTTTAGCTTTTTTTATTGAAAAGGTTATTTTTTAGTGTTATAAAGTTATTTGACAGTATGTCAGTACAAACAGAAGGAGTCTTAAAAATGAATAAAGGTGAATTAGTAAGCGCTATTGCAAAGGAAGCAGATGTTACTAAAGAAGTTGCTAGTAAAACTTTAGATGCTACTATTGCAGCAGTAACTAAAGCTTTAAAGGTAGGTGACAGTGTAACTTTAGTTGGTTTTGGCACTTTTCAAGTTAAAGAAAGAAGCGCAAGAGAGGGTAGAAATCCTAAAACAGGTGAACCTATCAAAATTGCTGCGTCAAAAGTTCCTAGCTTTAAGGCTGGTAAAGGTCTTAAAGACGCGGTTAAATAATTTTAAAATATACACACACTTTAGTGGTTTTTTTAAAGGCATGCTTAACAAGTGTGCCTTTTTTTTACCTATATATAGTATATAGCCAACCTCTTATAATACTGTTATAATAAATATAGCTAAAAAAATTAATCTAATGTTGTCATCCTTATGCTTTATATGAGGATCTTTTAGTTTATGAATTTTGCATTTGTAGTTTCCCACTAGCATGGAAAACAGTAATAGTTTTATGATGGGTAGCCATATGTGGGGTAGTTTATAAATTTTTATTAAAATTGAGGTTGAAAAAAATGTTACAGTCTTTCAATGATAGGCTAAAAGGACCATTTACTTGGATAATTATTATTTCTATAAGTTTTGTTTTTGTAATAACTGGCATGAGTTTCTTTTTTACAAATGTAGGAGCTAGTAAATCATATGTTGCAAAGGTTGGGGGTAATGAAATTAGTACCAAGCAATTTGAGCAATATACACAAAATGCTACATCAAAGATTCAAAAGCAACAATTACTTGACCAGCTAGTTAATCAGTATTTAGTTTTGGCAGATTCTCAGCAACATAACATTCAAATTTCAAAATTGATGTTACAAGCAGCTATATTTAGTAACCCTATGTTTTTCGAGAATGGAAAATTCTCTAGTGATAAGTTAAAACAATTAGCCACTTATTTTGGTGGTTTAGGTAAGCTAGAGCAGATGCTTTTGCAAAATATCAAAGCTAGTATTATTCCTCAAACCATTATGGATACTTCTTTTATTACTGATTACGAGAAAAAGTCTTTATCTGAGGTTTATTCAGTTAATAAAACAATTGAATATATAAAAATTTCTTCAAAAGATTTAAAAGACCAGATTAAAACAAATACTCAAGTATTAAAGGACTATTACAAGACCCATAAAAACGAGTATATAAGCCCTGCTAAGTTAGATATTAGCTACATTGTTATTTCAAAAGATGATTTTAAACCTAAAACTGACATAAGTGATTCACAAATAAAAGAATATTACGAGAACAATAGAGATTTATTTGAAGAATTTAATAACAATACAAAAGAGACTATTAAAAAGATTATTCAAAATAGAGATGCTTTACAACAATATAACTCTTATATTAAAAATGTTGATAGTATTAAATTTGCTGAGCTTGAGAAAAAAGTAGGTAAACCAAAAATCGCTAATGTCGTAGATAACCAAAACACTAATATAGAAGGTATTGAGAGTAATTTGTTTTTTGTCAGTACAGGTAAATATGCAAGTATTCCATTATCAGAAGACAAAACCTTGATCTATCAGGTAAATAAACAACAAAAAGCAATGTTACAATTATTTGATAAAGTTAAAGAAAAGGTTGCTCAAGCCTATATTTTAGAGCAATTACAGGTTTTAGCTTTAGAAAAATCAAATAAGATATTAGCTGAGTTAAATAAGAATCAAAAAGTACAACAAAGGTTTGAAAAAGCAGTAGTTTCTAGCAACTCTAAAACCTTATCAAAAGATTTTAGCGATTTTGTATTATTAAATAGTAATACTGGTTATCATGAATATAAGGCTTTAGATGGAAATATATACATTTATAAAGTAATGAAAATCCAGTCAGAAAACTTTAAAAAAGCTACTATTCCTGATAAGGTTGAAACAAGTTACAAGCAAGAAGAGCTTAACTTCTATCTACAAAATATTAAAGAGAATATTCCAGTAAAAATCGATTATAAGTATCTAAATGAATAAGCCAGTTTATGGCATAGCTGGTCCTACAGCCTCAGGTAAGACAGCTCTTTCAATATCAATCGCTAAAAAGATCAACGCTGAAATTATTAGTGTTGATTCATCTTTAGTTTATAGGCATATGAATATAGGTACAGCCAAGCCAACTATGCAGGAACAAGATGGTATAAAGCATCATCTAATTGATATTATAGAGCCCACGGAGAATTTTTCAGTAGCAGATTTTATTTCTAGTGTTAATAAGCTTAAATTGAAAATATGGTCTAAAGGAAAAGAGGTATTATTAGTTGGTGGCACTATGCTTTATTTTAAAGGGCTAATAGAAGGGCTATCAAGTTTACCTGAAAGCCAACTTGAAATAAGATCTATTTTGGAATTAGAAAAAAAAGAAAGAGGTTTAAAATGCCTATATCAACAGCTCTATGAAATGGATCCAGATGCCGCCCAAAAACTCAACCCAAATGATCAACAGCGAATATTTAGAGCTTTAGAGGTTATTATGATAAGTGGTAAGAAATATTCTGAACTTGTCAAAAACTCTAAAGTCGGTGGTTTAAAAGAAGATTTGAAGCTATGTGCTGTAGTCCCAAATGATAGATCTTTATTACATAAAAATATAGAACTAAGATTTAAACAGATGTTAGAACAGGGCTTTTTAGAAGAAGTCAAAAAGCTTAAAGAAAACCCAAAGCTAACCAAAGATACTACAGCTATAAGAAGTGTTGGTTATCGTCAAGCATGGGAATATCTTGACGGTGATATAAGCTATAATGAGTTTGTTGATAAAGGTATCGTAGCAACAAGGCAGCTTGCAAAACGGCAACTTACTTGGATACGAAATTGGCAGGATAGTATAAAGATTATAGCAATGGAAGACATACATAAAGAATCTCAAGTTTTGAACTTTTTTAGCTTAGGTTAGATTGGTTTGTTATAAGTAAATAAAAGTTTTAAAGAAGATGTACATAGGTGGTAAAAACGATGAAACTATATTAGACCTCTTGTAAAATCTAACATTGAAAAAATAAAGAAATATTTATAATAAAATTATACTATAAATTTATGTAGTAGTCAGTTTGCGACAGAACCAAAAATGATTTAAACAAAAATTAGATTATTCGAGTATTATGCAATACAAGTCAGAGATTTGCCCTAAGTATATTAAAAATTAGATTCCGCAGCACTGCACGACGCCTCAGGTACTGTCTTATATCAGCGCTAGGTTCGAAGCTAAATAGTTTGATAATATGATCCAAAAAGACCAAAGCAGCAGCCGTACGCTCCTCTTTAGTTGGCGAACCAGCCTCCAGGATAAGTTCAATGCCGGCTCTAAGCGATTCTTCCGAGCAGTTTAAAAGGTCCTTGAAGTACTTCATAACCATATTAACCTTAGTATTATAATCAAGCATAGACATCTTTTTATAGCTTAAGCTTAGGAGAGGGAGCGGGTCCGGTAGAGCATCCATAAAATAATCCATCATAAACTCGTAAGGAGCAGTCCATAACAGTATAAGTTGATTGTCGTTTAAGCCACTGTATGATGAACCACCAAATAGTTGCTGTAGGCCAATTCCATCAATATTTTCCAATTCAATTTGCTGGATCGCAGGAATGTTATAGGTTGACTTCTTCGGAACACCCATAATTAAATCTTTAAAGGCTTTCTTTAGTTTTTCATGGGTTAACATACGAAAGTTCTTCCCTCTAAGCTTCTTCCCAGGTACGCCAAGTGGAGAAGGTGAATCCTTTTCATCTTCGAGAAAATTATCTAAAAATTTAGTAATAACAGATAGTCGCTTACCTTTATCATCACGGTCTTTTTCCTTTATCTCAAGTTGTTTCCTCATATTTTTATCAAGTTTTTTATCGAGTTTTCTATCTGCAGAGTTAAGCACATTTAAATAAGTCAATGGTTGTGTCTGATCATCTAAGTCCAGCCTTACGATGTCTCTATTTGTTTTATTATATAATGATAATTTTTGACTATTAACATCCTTAAGATCCGTGCCCTTAATATGCCGCCCCGGTGCAGTCACAAAGGCGACTTCACTACAAAGGCTGAAAGTTGCGAAAGAGTTCCCAGCAAAATTTAGATCTAACGTCTTTTTCCTGTTGTTAACGATCGTCAGTAACTTACTCATCACCATTTGCCCTTCAGCCTTACCTAACCCGAAAAGAGGTTCTTGGTTTTGTTTAAAATACTCGTCAACCAAAAACCCGTTTAACAACAAACAGTATTCGCCAGGATAAGAATCCGATCCAAATAGTTGCCCTCATATATCTATTCTTATCATTTTCTGCAATCACGTCACGGTCGTGAACACTATATTGATACCCAGAATGCATAACCCCAATTCTAGGAACCATCTCCGCCTGGATTATGTTTGAAAACCAGTCATTACCATATATAATACCATCGTGAACGTCCGGAGAATACTCCAAGAGATATTCGCGGCGAGGAATCAAAAGCCCTCCTTCCATCACATCATCGATAAAATGATAGTAAACATCGAGCGGATTTACCCCCAATTTCTTAGCGATTAGTCGTCCCTCAGCTAAAACCGCGTTCCTGCAAATGCCATAAGGAGTGCTATTATATTGTATTAGTGATTCCTGAGTTACTTCTTTAAATCCGTTTGGCATCGTTTCCGATTCTAAAAGATTTATCGGATCACAGATTTGATAAAAAGTTTTTCGTAAGCTTTCGGCTACGTTTTTATGTTGCCCTTGTACTTGGTATCTCTCTAATTCATATATAAGGCTCCGATGCAATTTATTCAACGAGTCCCTTATTTTATTAATTGAAGTTGTAGCACTAATTTTATCACGAATATTTTGCTTACCGAATCTATTCCAGTTGTAGTTATAAACGACACATAAAAATTCTTGTCTCCGCGGATTTCGCGCATTATTCAGACTTAAGAGCCTAAGGTAATATCCTAGTCTCTCTGCTTCTTTGTATTCATTCCCAGGTTCCGGTAGGGCCCTGGCAAGAAGTTTTACATATAAAATTTGTCCAGAGTGGCCTTTATTACCATTTTCACTGACTCGCGTGTTTAATTCTTCATATAATTTGCCCATAGTTGTGTGTCCCCCGTTGATACGTCGTTTAAGATATTAATTGATATATAGTAGTACTTCTTATTTCTAACTAGATGAAAGTCAGTATTTAATTTGATCTAAGAAGTAGAGAACATATTACGACTTTACTAAACCATTGGATATATAGTAAATTTGATAGGTATAAAGAATTTTTAATAGAATTTACTTGTAAACTTTCATAAACAAATAAAGATTAAAAATAATTTTTAAATTAAAACTTAGTTACTACAGTTAATCGAAAGGGTTTCCAGGCAACATTCCCCAAGTGTTTTTAAACCACTCTAAAGAACCATTAGACCTCTTGCATAACCTATCTAGAGCTCGAAATTATAAATTCCAGCAACCAAATTAAACCTCAAACCAAATCTTTTTCTTCTGTTTCTATAACGATCGGCAATAATTTTAAATCGCTTAACCATGCTCATTCTCATTAAGAACACGTTGGCTAGATAGTTCACGATTTCTCTTTTTGTCTTCTTTGGTTAGAGGGTTCTTCTTTGTTTTTTTAGGTCGTTCAATCGGTGTTTCAGTCGCATCTATCAGTACAATCTCATAGTCAACGTCACTTTTTAATAATGCCTTACGTCCAGGCAATGAGAATTGCCCATCTTTAATCAGAGTATCTTCAACCCAGCGTATATTACGATAACAAGCACTTTTACTTAGACCATAGCTGCGTGAAATATGGAAATATGTTCTATATTCGCGTAAGTATTCCAGCGCCATAAGCAGCATATCTTCTATAGACAATTTATTCGGCTTACCTCCTTGTGCTTTTAATTGGACTTGCGCTTCTTTTAATATCTTTGTCATGACAGTAAAAGTAGTGCGTTTAACACCTGTAAGTCTACGGAATCATTCTGGTGACTCATCTTTAATCTGCTCAAATTTCATCAACATCATTACAATAAAAAGTTTAACCAATTCAGCAGGTTATGCAAGAGGTCTATTAATTAGGAAGTTTTGTAGAAAGCCCATAATTATTTCACAAATAAAATTTGCTGATAAATATAAATATTGTTAAAATGTGTAGCTAAGTTTAATTGTTAAACTTGATAAAATAATAATTATAATTAAATAACTAAAAGGAAGTGAAACAATGTCAAGAATATCATCTTTACAAGACCCATTTTTGAATGCGTTAAGAAAAGAAAAAATTAGTGTATCTGTATACTTAGTTAATGGAATTAAGCTACAAGGGCAAATCGAAGCTTTTGATCAGTTTTGTATAGTGCTTAGAAACACAGTAAACCAAATGGTTTATAAGCATGCTATTTCAACAATAGTACCAGCTAAGAGTGTAAGAATGGTTTATAGTTCATTTAATCCATATCATCAAAATTCTAATGACGATCAAGATGAAAATGTAGATGATATTCACACAGACGAACTTGAAATTCAAGAAAGTAACGAACATATTGAACAATAATACCTTTTTTCTTTTTCTTTATTAATTCCATTGTGAGGTACATTATTTAATGGAATTTTTCCAATCTTATGATGCAGGCAGTAAATGCTTGCTGGTAAATATAAATTTTAAATACCGTCGAGAACTAAATGCTGACGCCGTTGAGCTAAAAGGTTTAGTATTAGCAGCAGATAAAGTTGTACTAGATTCTCTAGATTTTAACCATCCAGAGCCTGACATAAAGTATTTTTGTGGTATGGGTAAGATGGAGATGATAAAAAATAAACGTGATGAAATAGAAGCTGATCTTGTAATCTTTAATCATCCTTTAAGTCCATCTCAAGAGCGAAACATAGAGAAATACCTTGAATGCAAGATAATGGATAGAACGCGGCTTATATTAGAGATATTTTCCTTACGGGCCAAAACACATGAAGGTAAGTTACAAGTTGAGCTAGCTCAATTAAATTATCAGTCAACTAGGTTGGTTAAAGGTTGGACTCACTTAGAAAGGCAAAAAGGTGGTATCGGTGTACGTGGTGGACCAGGTGAGACTCAGCTTGAGATAGATAGACGCTTGATTAGACAAAGGATTAAGCAGATAACTCAAAAATTAGAAAAAGTAAAACACCACCGAGATCTAAGTAGGTCATCTCGTCGTAAAAATAACATCCCCACGATTTCATTTGTAGGCTACACAAATGCAGGTAAATCAACATTATTTAACAAACTCACGAATGCTCAAGTTTTAGTAAAAGACCAGTTATTTGCAACCCTAGATCCAACTTTACGTAAAGTAAGCATACCTAAGCTAGGTGAGGTAATCTTCTCAGATACTGTAGGGTTTATCAAAAACCTACCTCATGATTTGGTCGAAGCTTTTCATGCAACCTTAGAGGAAGCTATAGAGTCAGACTTGTTGGTTCATGTTATAGACTATGCTGATGAGGGTTATAAAAGTTATATAGAGCAAGTTAACAAAGTATTAAATGAAATTGGTATAGGTGATAAAGAAAAAATTTGTGTTTATAATAAGATAGACAAACTTGAAAGTATCAGACCTAATTTTGTAGCAGTCGATAATTCAGAGGAGAGTGTTATTGCTAGGGTTTACCTTTCAGCAGTAACAGGTGAAGGATTAGATGAGTTTTATACAGCTTTAGCAACTTTTTTTAATAAGTCATGGTTTAAAGGAACTTTAGAGTTGCCATCAAAATATTCTAAGATTAGATCTATGATGTATGATCTTGGTGTTATAGAAAAAGAACAAATATCTGAAGAGGGTAATTATATATTAGATATAATTATATCAGAACCCGACTTTGAACGCTTTAATAGAGAGTTTGAATTAGACCTTCAGCAGTTTTTGGTATAATGTTTCATAGTATAGGAATATAAAAATGATTAAAAAAATAAAACAAAGATGGTTTTGGAATAAAAATTCAGACCAGGGTCCACCAGACTTAGAGGAGATGATTAAAAAGTTTTTCTTCAAGAAGAAAAAGGATAATGGTGATGATAATGAAAGTATTTATTCTAAGAATGCTAATAAAAATCAGAACTTTCAAACGCCTCCATTAGGTAAAATAGCAGCCATAGTAATAGGTTTGCTCATAGCTATTTGGGTCGGTTTTGGGTTTTATGTGGTGCAACCAGCTGAACAGGCTGCTGTACTTAGATTCGGAAAATTTTCCAAAATAGTTGAGTCAGGGTTGCATTGGTATCCTATGGGTGTAGATAAGGTTTATAAAGAAAATGTTCAGGAGCTAAAAACTATTTCACTACAAAGAGATATGTTAACTTCAGAAGAGAATATAGTACATATTTCTTTTACAGTACAGTATCGCATTTCAAGTTTAGAAGATTATTTATTTGCTAATACTGATCCATTCCAACTTTTACAGCAATCATTGGAGAGTGCTGTTAGACAAGTAGTAGGTCAAAGTAATTTATCTGATATCTTAACAACAAAAAGAGCTGCTATAGCGATTCGGGTTAAAGATGAAATGGAAGCTTTATTGAGACAGTACAAATCTGGTATATATGTAAGTGATATTATCATGCAGCCAGCACAGGCTCCAGAAGCAGTAAAAGAAGCTTTTGATGATGTTATAAAAGCTAGAGAAGACCAAGCTAGATTACAAAATGAAGCTGAATCTTATGCAAATAGAATTATACCTGTAGCAGAAGGTAGAGCTCAAAGGATTGTAGATCAAGCAAATGCTTATAAGCAGCAAGTTGTGTTAGAGGCCCAGGCAGAAGTAGCTCAGTTTGAGCAACTATTACCAATCTATAAAACTAGCCCTGATATTGTAACTAATCAAATGTATTTTGATACAATTTCAAAGGTCTTACAAAATAATAAGATTTTTCTAATAGATGGAGATGGTGCTAAAAATATCTTTTATGGCTTAAATGAAGCTCAAAGAAATGTATTAGCATCGTCAAATACACAAGGGAGTAACTAAAACATGAAAAACTTATCAAAAATACTCTTGATACTTGTGGTGGTTAGTTTATTCTTAATTTTAAGCAGTAAATTTATAGTAAAACAAGGAACAGAGTCTGTACTTTTGAGACTAGGTGAGCTTGTTAAAGAAGATAGTAAAGTAATAGAGTATAAACCAGGAATCCATATCAAAATACCATTCTTGGATACAGTTAAAAACTATGATATGAGAAATAGAGTTTTAACAACAGATTCATCAAGAGTAGTTACCAAAGAGAAAAAAGATGTCTTAATAAATGCTTACGTAGTTTGGAGAATAAATGATATTTCTAGATTCTTCACTAGTACAAGTGGTCTGGTTTTTAGGGCAGAAACCTTATTAAAACAATTTTTAGAATCATCATTAAGAGCAGAGGTTGGTAAAAATGATATTCAAAGCTTGGTAAATAATGATCGTGATAAGTTGATGATAGCTTTGGCAAAAGACGTTGCTGTTCAAGCTAAAGAAATTGGAATCTCTATTGTTGATGTAAGAGTAAATCAAATTGATTTGCCAGAAACTATTACAGAGTCAATATATCAGCGTATGAAGTCATCTAGACATAAAGAAGCTTCTCGTATAAGAGCAGAAGGTGAGAAAGCTGCAGAAAAAACCAAAGCAGCAGCAGACGCTAAAGTTACTGTAACTATTGCAGAAGCAGAAAAGCAATCTAAAATTATAAGAGCAGAGGCAGATGCAAAAGCTGCTAAAATATTTGCAGATGCTTACGCTAGCTCAATACCATTATATGAGTTTTTAAAGAGTATGAACTCATATAAAGAAAGTTTTAGTGGTAAGAACGAAGTAGTATTTATGCTTAAACCAGATAGCAAATTTTTTCAAGGTTTTAAATTAAAACCAGATAGTAAACTTGCTGAAGATATGAAAAAGGCTAAATAGTAGGAGTCATTAAAAAATGAGTTTAGTAAAAATACTATTTGTATGCAAGGGCAATATTTGTAGGTCACCAACTGCCCATGGGATATTTAGAGATATCGTTAAGCAAAATAGCTTGTATGAGACTATTTCGATCGCTTCTGCCGGTACTTGTTCACGTAAATGGGGTCATGAAGGTGACTTTGCAGATATTAGGTCAATAGAAATGGCAAAGAAATATGATTGTGATTTATCAGATTTAACCTCAGAGCAGTTGGAAGAGTTTCATTTTAATGATTATGATTATATATTAGTTATGGATCAGGAAAATCTTGATACAATGAAGCAAATGTTTCCTAGTGCTGATTTTTCGAAGGTTTCTAAAATTTTAGATTATGCTCCAACAATTTCTTTAACCGATGTGCCTGACCCATATTATGAAAATAATTTTGAAAAAGTTTTCCTAATGTTAGACACAGCATGTCACCAGTTTCTTGAAAAAATAAGAAAAGAGCATAACTTATGAATTATCACCATGCAAAATATATAATGGGTGCTGCTAAAGTTACTCAGCTTCCAGAGGATATTGGAATTGAAGTTGCTTTCGCAGGTCGCTCTAATGCCGGTAAGTCTAGTGCTTTGAACACATTAACAGAACAAAAAAGTTTAGCAAGAGTAAGTAAGACACCAGGTAGAACTCAGCTTATAAACTTATTTGATCTGAGTGATAATAAACGTTTGGTTGACTTACCAGGATATGGTTATGCTAAAGTTTCTGAATCTATAAAGAAAGTATGGCAAAGAGAGATGGAGCACTATTTGACTTCTCGTCAATGTTTGAAGGGAGTAGTTCTTTTAGTAGATTCTCGTCATGAGTTAAAAGAGTTTGATTGTTTGATGATAGAGATGGCAATTTCATATGATCTAAATTTACATATTCTTCTTACCAAAGCTGATAAACTTAACAATAAGCAAAAAGCAGAAGCTAATAGAATGCTTGAAAGTTTTATTAAAAATTTTAAATCAACAGAAAAAGTTTCTTATCAACTATTTTCTTCTTTAAGTAAATTGGGGCTTGATAAGTTTAAACAAAAGTTAGATTCTTGGTATTTATAATGTTTACGAATTCTTTGGTTTTATAAACGCTAATAGATAAAATAAAGGAGCATTTATAATAGCAATTATGTATTTAATTAATAGTGTAGAGAATACTACCTCTAAAGCATATTGCATAGGAATAATGCCAGCAAATGCAAAGCTGTAAGTTATTAGGACAGTATCAATAATTTGAGAAACTAACGTAGAGGTTGTATTTCTAAACCAAAGCCACTTTATGCCATTACTATAGCTTTTAAGTTTTGCGTATATTAAAACATCAAAAAGCTGTGAAATTAGATACACTAAATTTCCTATTATAACAGCTTTAAGGGCGCCACCACTTAGAGAAAAGAAAAAATCAAGAGCGTTGCTAGATTTTTTATAAAATTCATCATTACTGACAGTTTGGTAGAATGTTGATATAAGCATTAACAATATAAATGAAATCCCAAAAAAAACAGATATTAATACAACTCTGCGAGCCTCACTTCTTCCGTATTTTTCATTTAGCAGATCATTAGCCATAAAAATGCCGCCAAACATTACATTGCCAAGAGTCGCTATAATATGTAGACCAAATATATTGTATTCAACAGCT
Source organism: Allofrancisella guangzhouensis (assembly GCF_000815225.1). Classification (GTDB taxonomy): domain Bacteria; phylum Pseudomonadota; class Gammaproteobacteria; order Francisellales; family Francisellaceae; genus Francisella; species Francisella guangzhouensis. The sequence continues at coordinate 822,704 of NZ_CP010427.1, forward strand.
TTATTTACTTGTATATTAGCAGCTATAAGGCTAATGATTATAAATATAGTGACTCCTTTTTTTCCAAATAATCTAAAAGCTAAAAAAAGAATAAAAAAATCAATAAAAGTATAAAATATAAGTAATTCAAAATTAGACATGTTAATCCTTAGTTTTGATAATCCTGGATGTTTGCGAACAGGGGAAATAAAATTTGTTATAATATAACAAACTAAATTTATAAAGACAATTTTAGAAGGTGGGGTTATGAGATTTGCACACGTGATGATAAGAGTTAGAGATTTGGACAAGTCTATAAAATTCTATACTAATATACTAGGAATGAAGGTTATTAAAAAAACTGATAATCAAGAGTATAAATATACTTTAGTGTTTTTGAGCTATGGAGATATTAATGATAACACAGTGCTTGAATTAACATATAACTGGGGGGACCATGAGTATAACCATGGTAATGCTTTTGGGCATTTATGTATGGAAGTAGATGATGTTTACAAAGCTTGTCAAGATGTTATATCTAAAGGGGGTGTTGTCACACGTCAAGCAGGTCCTGTGAAAGGAGGCACATCTGTTATAGCATTTATCAAAGATCCTGATGGATACCAAATAGAACTGATTGAGAAAAAAGAGAGATAAAATTCGTATATGAACGTTTTAGTAATAAGAGGTTATTATAGTAAGGGTGATAGCGTTGAACACTGTGAGATAAATGGTTTAAAAGTTAAAATCACAACAGTAGCTTTAGGTAGTCCTATATTTGTTAGACGAAAACTTAATAAAATAATTAATAAATATCAAGTAAACGCTCAAAACTATGATCTTATTTATGCGATTTCAATGTCAGCTGGAATTTCTTCATTATTAGATAAGAAGTTATATTGTAAATTGCATTTAGTTACACCTTTTTTTATACATTATAAAACTATGTTGGTATTAAGAAAGGTTAAATTTAGGAAATTTTTAGGAGCATATTTATTACTGTTATTAAATGGCAGCCTAGGTAAGCTTAATAAGGCAATTAGGATAACTCTAGCAGAAAATGATGACATAGTAGATAATAAGTTTTTTCAAAGGACATTTGATAAATATAATATCATAAAAGGGTCAGGACATACCTTAAGTGATGAGGTTATTCATGACATTATAAAAAAAGATATTGAAAATATATATCCAGAATTAAAATTTTCTAGTGATCATGCTGCATCATGATATAGATATTCATAATTGGATATTTGATCATTATAATTAGCCTTTTGAGATATTAGAGTGATGAATTAACCAATATATCAACAATCCCCAAACTCCAGATATTAAGCCAATTAAAATCCATATATTTTTAGGCAATAATATTGTCGTAAGTCTTTTATCAAGAATTTTTGGGATATCTTTTGCTATACCTAGGCCACAGAACACATGGACAAGTACAGAGAAAACTGTAATTATAGGTATGGAATTATTTATTAGAGCTGTAGAAATACTATTGATGTCCATATTACTCTCCTAAAATACGATTTTTGCATGCTCTTTGGAGCTATAAGTATTATTATAATGCTCTTGTATAATTTCAACTACTTCTTCAATACTATCGACTAAAGTTAATAACTCAACTTCTTGTTCTGTTACTACCCCTTTGCTAACCATGGTTGTTTTAATCCACTCTAATAATCCGCCCCAAAAACCTTTACCAAAGAGTATAATTGGCATGTAAGCTTTTTTCTTAGTTTGTACGAGGGTTGTTGTATCAAATAGCTCGTCCAATGTCCCAAAACCTCCTGGCATAACAATATATGCCATTGAATGTTTAATAAACATCGCTTTACGTGTGAAGAAATATCTGTAAAATAAGGATATATCTTGGTAGCTGTTTGGAACTTGTTCGAAAGGAAGGGTTATATTTAACCCTACACTTGAGGAACATCCTTGTTGGGCGCCTTTGTTACCGGCTTCCATTATACCTGATCCGCCTCCAGTAATGATAGAAAACCCACTATCAGAAAGTACTCTGGCTAGCTTCTCTGCTTGTATATAGTGATGATCATCTTCTTTTAGTCTAGCTGATCCAAATATACTTATAGCAGGGGTGATATTATCTAAGCGTTCATATCCTTCAACAAGTTCGGAGGTTATTTTCATTATATTCCAGCTTGCTTTAGCACGATCAAAGCTTACTTCTCCATGAGCATTAGCTATAATTTTTTTACCTTTACATTTCATATGTTTATTACCTATACTTAAAATTAATCTAGTGTTTTAATGTTTGATTATTTATAATTATAGCTATTAGTTTAAGATATTCATATAATATGTTTTGTTAAGTGTGTTTATCAAAATTTAGTTAAAATCCACAAAGGAGAATAAAAACATGGGTTTTTTGAAGGGTAAAAAAATATTAGTCACAGGTCTTTTAAGTAATAAATCGATCGCCTATGGTATTGCAAAAGCTATGTATAGGGAAGGTGCAGAACTTGCGTTTACGTACGTAGATCAATTTAAGGAAAGAGTGGAAAAATTGTGCACGGAATTTAATCCAGCAGCTGTTTTGCCTTGTGATGTAACTTCAGATGAACAAATCAAAAATTTATTCGTAGAGTTAAACAAAGTATGGGATGGGCTTGATGGCATCATTCACTCTATTGCATTTGCTCCTCGTGATCAGTTAGAAGGCAACTTTATTGATTGTGTTACGCGAGAGGGTTTTGCTATTGCTCATGATATTAGTGCATATTCTTTTGCTGCTTTAGCTAAAGAAGGCCGTCAGATGATGAAAGGTAGAAACGCTTCTTTAGTTGCGCTTACTTATATTGGTGCTGAAAAAGCTATGCCAAGTTATAATACTATGGGTATTGCTAAAGCGTCTTTAGAGGCTACTGTTAGGTACACTGCTTTAGCTCTTGGTGAAGATGGTATAAATGTAAATGCTGTTTCGGCTGGTCCTATTAAGACTTTAGCAGCCTCTGGTATTAGCAACTTTAAAAAGATGCTTGATTATAATGCTACAGTTTCTCCACTTAAGAAAAATGTTGATATTATGGAAGTTGGTAATACAGTTGCTTTCTTATGTTCAGATATGGCTTCTGGCATCACTGGAGAAGTCATACACGTAGATGCTGGTTACCACTGTGTAAGTATGGGTAATGTTCTTTAATTTTTCTAACTGCTAATTTTCTGATTTAAAATTAGAAATAACTCTATTTAGGATAGCTATTTCAAGCCTAATTTTACTAAATCATGCATATTTACTATTCCTAATATATTTCTATTATTATCAACTACAGCAAGATTTGTTATTGCAAATTCTTCCATTTTCTCCAGTGCTGTGACAGCCATATCGTCTTTAAAAATAGTTTTTGGATTTTTACTCATAACTTGATCGATGGATATTTGAGAGTTGAAATTTCCTGTTTCAAATATCCTCCTTAAATCACCATCAGTAAAAATGCCTATAAGCTTATTATTTTCAACTATTAACGTATTACCTATACCTTTATCACTAATTTCTAAAATCGCTTTGCGAATTGTATCTGTAGGTTTAACTGTAGGAATCTCATTCCCTGTACGCATAATATTCTCTACTTTTAATATTAGTTTCTTACCAAGTGAGCCGCTAGGATGAGAAAAAGCAAAATCCTTTGCAGAGAAGTTTTTTGCTTTTAGTAAAGCTATAGCTAAAGCGTCACCTAGTACTAAAGTTGCGGTAGTACTTGATGTTGGAGCTAAATTTAGAGGACAAGCTTCTTTATCAACATGTAAGTTAAGTACCACATCACTATTTTTTGCCATCATGGAATTTTGGTTACTAGTGATAGTTATTATAGGTATGCTTAAATGCTTTAACATGGGCATTAACCCCAGTATTTCAGCTGAGCTACCTGAATTTGATATAGCTATTAAGATATCGTTAGAAGTTATCATTCCAAAGTCTCCATGTCCAGCTTCGCCGGGGTGGACAAAAAATGCAGGAGTACCAGTGCTGGCTAAAGTGGCAGCTATTTTTTTTCCGATATGACCTGATTTACCCATCCCTGTTATGATAACTCGACCACGATTATTAGCTAATATAATTTCACAAGCACGCTCAAATTCTCCACCAATTGTATTTTTTAGTTTTTCTAGAGCTTTAATTTCAAGTTCAAAAGTTTTTTGTGCATTTTCTATGTAGTTTTTACTCATTTCTTACAATCTCTTAAAATAAAAAATTTAACTAGCTTCTGTATTATAGTTTTAGAACTCTAAGAGCTCAAATATTTTATACGATTATGTTAAAATTGGACTTAATTTGTTATACATGGAAAATAGGTATGAAGAGTTTTCAGATTAATCCCTCTATTTTATCTGCTGATTTGGCTAGGCTAGGAGATGATGTTAAAAAAGTTTTGCAAGCAGGAGCTGATAATATCCATTTTGACGTGATGGATAACCATTATGTGCCGAATCTTACTTTCGGTCCGATGATTCTAGAAGCCTTAAGAGACTATGGTATAACAGCTAAAATGGATGTGCATTTAATGGTTAAACCAGTTGATAATTTAATTGAAAGTTTTGCAAAAGCTGGTGCTAGTAGTATAGTTTTTCATCCGGAAGCTAGTGAGCACATTGATAGAAGTTTACAGTTGATTAAATCTTTTGGAATACAAGCTGGTCTTGCTTTGAATCCTGCAACAAGTTTGGAATGTTTAAAATATGTTGAGACTCATATCGATAGAGTTTTATTAATGTCTGTAAATCCTGGATTTGGAGGACAAAAGTTTATCCCGGCTATGCTCAAAAAAGCAAAAGAAGCGTCGCAATGGATAAATAATACTGGTAAAAACATTCTTCTAGAAATTGATGGAGGAGTTAATATTACTAATATTGCTGAGATAGCTAGTTGTGGAGTTAAGGCTTTTGTGGCGGGATCAGCTATATTTAATTCTGATAGTTATAAAGAAGCCATTGACTGTATGAGAGATGAACTTGCTAAAGCTTGGAAGAATTAATAAATTTACAAAAAAATTTTATTTTTACAAAAGTTCAAAAGATTAGATCTAAAGTAAACGTGTAAGTAGAGGAATAAAGTTAGTGATAAATATAGTATTGTGTGGTGGTTCTGGTACTAGATTATGGCCTTTGAGTAGGACATTGTTTCCTAAACAGTTCGTGCGACTTTTTAATGGTAAGTCATTATTTCAAGAAACGTTATTAAGAAATTCAGCTACCTGTGAAAAAACATTAATAGTTTCGAATGTGGAGCAATATTTTCTAGCTCTAGACCAGATAAGAGAAATAAATTTAGAGGTTTATAAATATATATTAGAGCCTATAGCTAGAAATACAGCACCAGCTATAGCTCTTGCATGTTTAGCTTTAAATGCTGACGATATAGTTTTAATAACGCCATCTGACCACCTTATAAAAAACCAAAATGCGTATCAAAAGGCTTTATTAGAAGCAAAAGAGTTAGCAAGTCAGGGTAATATAGTAACTTTTGGCATTAAACCAATTAAGCCAGAAACAGGCTATGGTTATATTCATGCTAATGGTACTGATGTTTTATCCTTTAAAGAAAAACCTGACTTTGATACAGCAAAAAAATATATAGAAGAAAAAAATTACTTTTGGAATGCAGGTATATTTTGTTGTAAAGCAGGTGTTTATTTAGAAGAGCTTAAGAAATATGCTGAGGAAATATATTATAAATCAGAAAAAGCTTTTAATGGTAGCTTAGGTCATGAGGTTAGGATAGATGGAAAAGCTATGTTAGATATTCCAAGTGATAGCATTGACTATGCTGTTATTGAGAACAGTAGTAAAGTTAAGATGGTGCAATGTGAAAATATTGATTGGTCAGATCTGGGTAGTTTTGATTCTTTAGATGAACAGATTCACAAGGACGTAAATGGTAATTCTATTGTTAAAGCCGATGAAGTAAAGGAACCTGTTTTTTTAAACTCCACTAACAATTTATTAGTCACAGAATCCCGCCAAGTTTCAATGATTGATATTAATAACCTTTTAGTGATTGACACCGCTGATGCCCTTTTAATAGCCAGAAAAGGGTCTTCACAAGGTGTAAAAAAAATATTAGAGAAGGTAAGTACTTATAATCCAGAGTTAGCAGAAAAACATACCCTTGTTTTTAGACCTTGGGGAAATTATAGAGTACTCATTAACTCAGTTAGCTATAAAGTAAAAAAAATAGTACTTAACCCAAAATCTAAACTATCTCTGCAAAAACATCAACAAAGAAATGAACACTGGGTTGTTTTATCAGGTATTGCTACAGTCACATTAGAAGATGAAATTTTTAAGCTTCGCAAAAACGAGTCAACTTATATAACTGCAGGTCAAAAACATAGGTTAGAAAATCAGCAAAATGTTCCTCTAATTATAATAGAAATACAAGTTGGAGGATATGTTAGTGAAGATGATATAATAAGTTTTGGCATTTAATTATGAATTATGAAATAATTTAAAAACAAGTTTAAATTTTATTGGTTAACATAAATACCTCTTTTGGAAACTTAAAAAAATAATGAAGACATATATATTTGATTTAGATAATACTCTTTACTCTTATAAAAATGGCTTATTTGATAGCCAACTTGAAAGAATGCGTGAATATATAAAACTTAAGTTAAAGATTTCAGATAATCAAAAAGCTGAGGTCATTAGAGATGAATTGTATTATGAGTGTGGTTCAACTATGTTGGGACTCATGAGATACCATAATATCGATTACAAAGAATATTTATCTTTTATCGATGATATTGATATTGGTCATTTCAAACCTAACCTAAAGCTTAATAGTCATTTAAAGGCACTTAAAAATACTAGTAATGTTTATGTTTTTACTAATGCTTCTAATTTTCATGCATATAGAGTTATGAGGCAATTTGAACTAGATGACCTCTTTCATGGAGTTTTGACTTTAGAGGATACAGGACTAGTAGCTAAACCTAAAGAAAAATACTTTGAAGTAGGTAAAAATAAATTTGATATTGATTTTAATAAAGCTATCTTCTTTGAAGATTCCTCTCATAATCTAGTAACAGCTAAATATTTAGGTATGGAAACTGTTCTTATACATGCAGATGACAAAAAATCTGCAATTAATTTTCACGAAAACCAAGAAATTGATTATTATGTTAAAGATGTAGAATCTTTCTTAGAGGGAAATTATATTGCTACCAGAAATTAATAGAGATCTTAGAGTTTAACTCAGTATCTATCTCTGATTTTATTTTGTCTAAGTCTGCTATATGCTGTAACCCAGATTTAGCATCGGAATGTTGAATTACATGGCTGGCATTTATTAAAGCATTTTTTATAGCTTCTTCTATAGCTAGACCTTTATATATGCTAGCACAAAAAGTTGAGCTAAAAGCATCGCCAGCTCCTAGGGTATTAACCACGTTACTGACATTAAGTGACTCGCTGTGGTAAAATTTATCTTTAGTAGCTGCATAAACACCATTGGCTCCATCAGTAACAACAATTATTTTGGGGCCAAGGCTTAGACAGATCTTAAAAAAATCTTTTAATCTAAATGTTGCGTTTAGAAAATCGCTATTTTCTTCACCAAGGTTAGGTTGCTCTAACCTATCTTTATAGTTAATAATATCTTGATCATCAATAGATAATAGAGAAAGCATGAGTTTTTGTGCTTCTTGGTAGTTTAGTACTAGTATATCTATCCCAAACATAGAGTCTTTAATGAAACTCTCTCCGATACTGAGTTGGCTTGATCCAGGATTGATAGCTACTTTGGTATTATTTTGTGAAGCTAGTTTTACTATTTCTGGGAGCCTAGCGGCAGAAGATTTGCTCAAAGAGGTTATGTATATAAAATCACTCTGAATTATTGCTTGAGTAGGTAAATCGTCTTTTAAGATATCTTTATTAGCTCCTCTGTAGGCAAATATCGTCCGATCGCCACTTAAGGTTGGTATCACATAAGAGGTCGCAGTCCCATACTTGTTGGAGTAACGAATGTTTGAGATATCTATACCAAAATCTTTTAGCTCTTGAACAATTTTTTCACCAGCAATATCTTTACCAATTTTTCCAAAGAAACTAACATCAAGGTTTTGTTTTTTAAAAGAAACAGCCGCATTTGTAGCACCACCACCTGTAAAAGAATTATGTTCTTTAACTTCGATTTTAGCACCTTCTTCTAACAACATGAAAGATTGGGTATTATCTTTTTTTTGCATGTTCATGGTAAACATTTCTTCGTACTGTATTATAGTGTCTAGAGTTGCCCCACCTATAGTTAAAACTTTTATAGTTTTGCTCATTTTTTAATTCGAAAGTTATTTTTATATTACGTTAGAAATAGCATATCATCAAATTTTGATAGCGTAAACGGTATAGGTCATTATAAAACTAAAACTCTTTATGAGAAACAGATCATTTTTTATAGAAAAGTCTGTAATTACTTAGTATTATTTTATAAAAATGTATTATCTTTAACAAAAGTTAAAATAAATAGGAGAAATTTAGATGCCTTCTAAGCCGATTGCAAAAGATCAACGTGGATTTATTATGCCAATAGGGGGGGGAGAAGATAAGTTTGCGTGCCCTACAGTTTTAGAAAAATTCGTAGGTTTATCTGGAGGTAAAGATGCTAAAATCGCTGTAATACCTACAGCTTCTAAACTTCCTGATACAGGAGATATCTATGTTGATATTTTTACTAAAATGGGAGTAAAAGAAATCTATAATCTAAAGATAGAAACACGCTTAGAAGCTACCACCAACAAAGAACATCAAGATAAATTATCAGAGTGTACTGGTATATTTATGACTGGTGGGAATCAGTTGCTATTATCAACTACTTTAGGAGGTACTCCAATAGCTCAACTTATTCGTAGATTAAACGCAGAAGGCGTTAATGTAGCTGGTACCTCAGCTGGTGCTGCTTTTATATCTGGATTTATGATAGCAGGAGGTCAAGCTGGTCTTATGCCTAGGTGTAATATGGTAAATTTAGCACCGGGTTTAGGTCTGACAAATAAACTTTTAGTAGATCAACACTTTTCTCAAAGAGATAGATTGGGTAGATTGTTAGCTGCACTTTCTTATAATCCTTATATGGTCGGTGTAGGTATTGATGAAGATACGGCAGCGCTCTTAAATTCTTCTAATGTGATCGAAGTTATAGGTTCTGGCATGGTGACGATCATAGATTTTTCACATCTTAAGCATTCATCATTACATAATGCTCGTAATAATGCGCCTATAAGCCTAGTCGACATTCGTATGCATATGTTATTAGAAGGGCAAAAGTTTGATTTAAATACTTGTCTAGTAGAGTTTTAATCTAATATTCTTTATTCCTAAATAGGAGGAGTATTCATTATGCAAAAAATTATCATTCATGGCGGTTGTGGAGCAAGAGAGAATAATGCTACTACATTTGTTGAATACCATAACCATCTTTTGCCAATAGTTAAGCAAGCTTATGAATATTTACAGCAAACTGATGATGCTAATAAAGCAGCAATCTTTGCAGCTAAGCTTTTAGAAGATGATGAGATATTTAATGCAGGCACTGGTTCAAGAGTTCAGCAAGACGGTCAAATTAGGATGTCTGCTTCTATTATAGACAGTAAGCAGCAAAAATTTGCTGGAGTTATTAATATCCAAAATGTTAAAAACCCAATAGAAGTAGCAAACAGATTAATGCAACAGCACCATAGTATTTTAGCCGCAGAACAAGCTACTGATTTTGCTCATAATGTCATGCAATTACCTAAGTATGACCCTATGACACCCAAAAGATATAAAGAATATTTAGAGTTAAAAAAAGGGTATACTGGTACAATAGGTGTGGTAGCTTTAGATTCCACAGGAAAGATCTGTGCTATAACATCCACTGGCGGGGCAGGGTTCGAGTATCCAGGACGAGTAGGAGATAGTCCAACAGTTGCTGGAAATTTTGCGACCCAAGAGATGGGTATTTCTTGTACAGGTATAGGTGAGCATATTATTAATCAGGCTATAGCAGCTAAAGTTTGTACCCGCGTAAAGGACGGTATGACTTTAAAAGAAGCTGTAGATATATCTATAGCTGAAAGTAATAGTTTAGGTGATTACGTGGGATTAATAGCTATTGATAAAAAAGGCAATATTTACTCAGGATCTACTGACGTTGCTCAGACTTTATATGCTTATGCTGAAAAAGAAGAGTTAAAAACGTTTTATCAGTAAAATATTATAAAAAAACATGTTGACTTAAAAGCACTTGTGTAGTTATAATATACGTCATTGGCCAGATAGCTCAGTCGGTAGAGCAGAGGACTGAAAATCCTCGTGTCGGCAGTTCGATTCTGCCTCTGGCCACCATTATTAAGTTATTGTCGGAGCATAGCGCAGTTTGGTAGCGCATCTGGTTTGGGACCAGAGGGTCGGGGGTTCGAATCCCTCTGCTCCGACCATTGTTTGATGCGTCCGTAGCTCATCTGGATAGAGCATCGGCCTTCTAAGCCGAGGGTAGCAGGTTCGAATCCTGCCGGACGTGCCATTACAAATATTGCAATTGTAATGGTGGTTGTAGCTCAGTTGGTAGAGCCCCGGATTGTGATTCCGGTTGTCGTGGGTTCAAGTCCCATCAATCACCCCAGTTATTGCGGACGTGGCGAAATTGGTAGACGCACTGGATTTAGGTTCCAGCGGGTGACCGTGGGAGTTCGAGTCTCCCCGTCCGCACCACTGAATAATAAAATATAGTCTAAACTAGTCAAAATCCCTTATAAAATAAAGATTTCAATATGATTATTAGTCAAATATAGTCTAATTTAGTCTATTTACATCTAATGCAAAGTGGTATACATATGGTATACAAATTAATTCTAAAAACTCTTGTATACCATATGAAGCTAAACAATGCAAAAATAAAGAATATAAAACCTAATGGAAAAATGCAATGGATACCGGACGGTAATAATCTGTATCTAAGAGTTGATAAGTCAGGAAATAAATCTTGGTGGTATAGATTCACACTTAACAATAAGCGTTGCTGGCATTCCATTGGCTTATTATTAACAATATCCTTGCAGGAAGTTAGACTACAAGCTCTAGAAGTGCGTAAATTAATAGACAATGGAATAGATCCAAGACAAGAAGATAAAACTAGTAAAAGTGAAAATATCACGCTTAGAGAATTAGCATTAGAATCTGGGCTTGGATATTCTATTTTTAATCCAATCAGCAAACTGCTGTTTACTCTCTAAAAAGCTATGCAACTCTCTAGCATTTACACTATTGATAGTCTCGCTACCTATTTGTTGTTTTGATATTGTTATATTCATAACATAACATTTTATTGTTATAATACATTTAAGCGGTTAAGAAAAAGTAATAAGCAAATGCCAACTACATCTAAAGAAGTTATTAAAAAATTGTTAGCTGATGGATGGTTACTTAAAAAACGCTATACCTATGATGTTAAGAATTGAGCGTGAAAATAAAGGCTTATCAGCTCCAGCTGTAGCTAAAGCTTTAGGTATTCCTTATCAGAATTATTGGAGAATAGAAAGGGGTGAAAGAAAGAATCTAACTATTTCAACCTTACAAAAGATAGTATCTATTTTTGGTCGCAACTTAGATGTTAATTTTATTTAACTTTTCTTCAACACATCAAACCCAAGCGTTCTATGCATAAAAGTAGGTCTCCAAAACTTATCGTAAGCTTGTTTTCTATTACACTTTTCGAAGTACTGATCTACTTCTTCTATGAGTATAGTTTGTCTTAGTCGCTTGTAGTCGTATGCTACTTGCATAAGGTAGTTAAGTTCATACACGAAAGGCGAAACATCCCAACCTTTATTGTGAATATCAGTTAGTAGCTTTTGTATGTTGGTTTTGAATTTATCATAAAATCATGGATGCTTATTTCTGGTAATTGCTAATTACACCTGCGAGGGAATGACTATACTAGTTTTAGATGGTTAAGTATCTATAGTAAAACTTATGGATAAATTTCTCTTTGAGACTACCTAATCTTATAAACAAGCTACCTCTTTTATACTAACGTGATAGAGACTTAGATTTATACTAACACGTAACCTACAGGGTTATCAGGACATTCATGTAAACCACATTGAAAAAATGTAGAAGCTATATTAGCAAAAATTATTATTGCAAATAATATAAAAGCTATATGAGTGAAGGCTTTAATTTTTTTATTTTTAGCCTCGGATATTTCTTGAGGAGGCTTGCGAATTTCGTATTGCTGTGGGTATGATAAAACGATAGCAATATAGATAATTGCAACCATAGAGATTACAAAAACCCAGCTGTACATATGCATACCTAGTATTTTTGAACCAAATCCAACCGGGTCGCTGACATGCAGAGCAATTTGTCTAAGTGATACAAAAGCTGTAAATACTGATGCTAGTAATGATAAAGCATAATGACTTGGACGAACGTGATAGTGCATATTTAATAAAAAACCAAAACCTATAGCTAATAAACCAAGTCTTTGCAATAAGCATAAAGGGCAAGGGATTTCACCCATGACAAATTGAAAGAAAAAAGCCATGAGGATGATTGTAGTTATACCCATGACTTCAATTGCATTTAAGGTTTTGATTAAATCATTTGGAATTATTCTTTTCATAGATTATTTCCTTATAAGTGTATAGGTAAATGATCAGTCATATGATGTAAAAATGTAAATCCAGCAATAATAATGAAAATGCTAAACGCTATCACTCCCCATCTACGATTAAACCAAGCTATGACCACAGAGACAAATAGAAATATGAAGCTAATTAAGATAGCAGGCACAAGATTTCTCCTAATTTATATATAAATACTAGGATAATATCACTTAACCTTTTTTAATACAATTTGCTGAAGTTAATTAGTTGACTTTAGTACTAGAAAGTATATTTCATACCGCTATCTAGTATCATAATAATGATATTATAATGTTTATCCACGGGTAGAGTTTTTAGAAGTTGTTTTGCTATGAGATAATTTGCACCACTACTATGCCCTGCATATATTCCTTGTTCTTTAGCTAAATCATCACAAGAGCTAAAAGCTTGAATATCACTAAATTGTATTACTTCATCAATATAAGATAAATCCATAGACTGGCAAAAAACAGGATTGCCGGGCCCTTCTACTTTGTAGCTGTGTATATTCTCTTGTATAGGGTTACCATAAGTGAAAATATCATAGTAAACAGAACCTTTTGGATCAGGCATTATTACTTTAGCTTCTGGGAAATATTCTTTGATTTTCTTAGCACATCCTGTAATAGTACCACCTGAGCCTCCAACAGTAATAAAATAATCTAGAGATAAATTATTTTTGGTAAAAAAATCTACAATTTCTTGACCAGTAGTTTCGTAGTGACAAAGTGTATTTAGCTTATTATCATATTGGTTAATTAATACACCGTCTACTTCTTTAGCTATTTGTTTAGCTCTATTAACGTAAAATTCAGGATCCTTGTAGTCAGAAGTATTTTTGCAAATCGTTAGCTTAGCACCTAATTTTTCAATCATAGCTCTTTTAGTATGGCCAGTTTTCTCTGGGCAAGTTATATAGACTGGGTGGTTGTATAATTTACCTATAGCTGCTAAAGATGTTCCCATGTTTCCTGAGCTTGCTTCTATGATAGCTTGGTTAGATCTAAGTTGTTTGCTGCTGATTAGCTCTTGCACTATATATTTAGCTACGCGGTCTTTTATGCTGCCTGTAGGGTTTAGCCATTCACATTTGGCAAAAAGATAGTGTTTGTTATTGAATGCATTAAGCTTAATGATAGGAGTATCACCTATTAAAGATAACATTTTAATGAATACATTTTTTTAGGATTGAGACATTGTAACAAAATTTGTGTTATATTGGAGGACTATCTAAATATATTTTGATTAAAATAAGAAGAAAATTTATAAGATGATCAAAAAGTTGTAATAATCTTTTGCTTAAATGTTAAAGAACTAAACAGTTTAAGTGTGTAGATTAAAATTATATGTCATTTTAGCCTACTTGTTACATCTCCTACTAAATTTTTGTCCATTATAGAAATAGTTTTTACAGGCGTTCCCTCTTTTAAGTTAGCTTTATTTAGATCTACATATACTCTGTTACCTATTAAAGTATCGGTTATATATAGTTTATTTTCAGTTAGAGAGATTACACTTTTCCATTGAGTTGGCCATTTATCTAAAAGACCTGGGTTATTTAAACTTTCATCTTTATAACCTTTAGTAAAAGGGACAGATACGGAGTCCATAGCAGCAAATAGGTAGTTCACTGCTTGTTCTGAGGTTTCTGCTTCTGGTAAATTTTCATTTATAAAGGATGTTCGTATAAATCTATATGCTGAATTAGCTCCTCCAGGAAGTTGGTCTATATTATAAAGATTAAGTTTTTTAGCTTTTTCTAAATTTTTAAGTTGTTGATTGTAGCTAGGCTCATTGCTAATAGCCTTAACATTTCTGTGTACAGTAATCTTTCCATCTATATACTCTACAAGAGCACTATCGCCAGTTTTATCCTCGACCATGTAATGGATAGGTATATATGTCTCTTCACCAGTTATGTTTATAGGAGGGGTATATATTTGGTATTTACCTAAATCGTCTAATACTTCTTGTACACTTGTAAAATTTCCAAGGACATATCTTACCCAGAACAATCCATTTACTCCTGGTTTAGTTAAGTCTCTTTTGGGTTGTTTAGTATCACCTAAATACAAAAGGTGAACCGCAAGTCCTTTTTCATTTAGTCCTTCACCAGTTAGATTATTAAGATTGGTCTCATCAATGGATACATAGCCATATTTATTTGTCCAAGTTAGAGAATTATTTTTAAGCCCGCTATCTTGTTTTAAGCCCCTGGGGTATACTGTAAGGTTTGGTTGCAGATCTATGAATATATCCATAGTTCTAGCTGTATACATACCTGTTTTGCTTCCAAAATCATGGTTTAATTCGGAACATCCGAAACTGTAAGAGGCAATTAATATGCAAGAGCTTAAGATTAGGGAGGTAATTAATTTCTTCATTTATACTCTTCCTTGCAAAGATAAACAGTTAAAGTCTTATTTACCTATACAAAAACTTGAGAAAATCTCACCTAACAAATCATCAGAACTGAATTCACCAGTTATAGAATTTAAATACTTTTGGACAATGAGTAACTCTTCGGCAAGAAGCTCTCCATTACCCAAAAATAATTGCTCTTTTGCTAAATTGATATGTTCAAAAGCTTTATCAATCGCAGTTACATGTCTTTCTCTAGCTGTATAAATACTCTCATTTTGACTTATAAACCCGACTTTCTTAAGAATACACTCTTTTAGTTCATTAATACCAATATTTTTTTCAGCAGATATGTATATATGATTTTCGGTGTTCTCAGGGATCTTATTTAGCAGATCTACCTTATTGTGGACGTAAGTTATATCCATATCTTGAGGAATTTGGTTATAAAATTCAGGAATTATTTCCTTTATATCACTAAGTTTAACTTTATTATTTATATGATCATCTGTAACAAAAAGTATTTGGTCAGCTTCTTGAATTTTTTTTATAGCTCTTTTAATTCCTTCACTTTCTATAATATCATCACTACTTCTAAGGCCTGCTGTATCAATGATATGCATTGGTACACCATTTATTTGTATATGCTCTTTTACAATGTCTCTAGTAGTGCCAGCTATGGAGGTTACAATAGCAGCCTCTTTACCAGCAAGAGCATTCAAGAGACTAGATTTACCAGCATTTGGTTTACCGACTAAAATTATAGTTATACCTTCAGAAAGTATAACACCTTGTTTACAACTGCTTTTAACAGCCAGAATCGCTTTATAAATTTGTTCTAAGTTATTATGTATTTTTAGATCTTCTAAGAAATTTATTTCTTCTTCAGGAAAATCTATGGAGGCTTCGACGTACATTCTTAGATAAATTAATTTCTCCAGAAGATTGTTTATTTCTCTAGAAAACTCTCCTTGCAGAGATTTGGCAGCAGATTTGGCAGCAAGTTCTGATGAGGCATTAATTATGTCGGCTACTGCTTCAGCTTGGGCTAAATCAAGTTTGTTATTTAGAAAAGCTCTTTCTGTAAATTCACCAGCCTTTGCTATTCTTGCTCCATGATAAATAGCCGCTTTGATAATTAAATTAAGGATAAAAGGGTTTCCATGGGCTTGGATTTCAACGACATCTTCTCCTGTGTACGAGAAAGGAGAGTTAAAAAAAATTACAATACCATTGTCGATTATTTCATCTTGATGGTAAAGATTACAGAAAGTAGCATAACGGGGAATTAATTGTTTACGAGTAATTTTTTGACAGATGTTTAAGGAGTTTGTTCCAGAGATTCTTATAATTCCTATTCCACCTGTGCCTTGTGGAGTTGCTATTGCAACAATGGTATCTTTTGTTGACATATGATTATTTTAAATTTTCTTGTTTGCTAAATGTACAGTCATTGGCTTGTTGGTCTATAACTCTACCTTTTTTAGTTTTAAATTGTCCAAAAAATTCTGGATTTTCTTTTATTGCTTTTCTACGTAAAAAAAATGAAAAAATCATTAAAAATATAAATAAAAAGACAAATAAAGGAGCAAATAATATGAAAGATATAACAGCAGTAGCTATTAATCCTAAAGAGGTTAAAATTTGTTTGACATTATTGCTCATTGCTTTTATTTGAAGTGTTTAACTTGTATAATATAAGTACTAGTATATCATTTTGGTGATTATTAAAACAAGGCTGCTACACCAAACAAACAGCAGGCTCAATATTTCAATCGTGGAGGTTTAAATGGATATTCAAATTACAGGTAGGCATGTGGAAGTTACTGATTCAATTAAAAAATATGTTGGTGAAAAAATTGGTAAAGTTGGACACTATTTTGACAATATCACATCAACAAAAGTGATTTTAGCTGTTGAAAAAGAAAATCAAGTAGCTGAAGCTATCGTTACAGTCCCTGGTAGTGAGTTTGTAGCAAAAGCTGAAAATAAAGATTTATACACAGCTATAGACATGTTAGAAGCTAAATTAGCTCGTCAACTTAAAAAGCATAAAGATAAACTTAAATGCAACCACGGAGAGTAAGTCCTTCTAGATACTTATTCTTTTCTTATGAATTTAAATGCTCTTATAGATAGAAAAAATATTGTTTTGAATCTCAATATTGAATCTAAAAAAAGATTAATTGAGTTTTTCGCTAATAGGCTTGCTGATGCTCATCCTGAGGTTGATGAAGATAAGGTAATTAGTGGTATTTATCAACGGGAACGGATAGGTAATACTTATATAGGTAAAAATATTTATATTCCCCATTGTAGAGTTGAAGGGTTGAGCACTACTAAAATAGTTATTGCTACCTTAAAAAATAGCTATTATGATGATACGATTAGTGAAGAAATTAAGATAGCTGTTAGTGTGTTTTTTCCTTATAAAATTTCAAAGATTCATATGGAACTTCTTAAGCAACTAGCACTTTATCTAAAGTCACCTCAAACACAAAAATACTTTGAAGAAGCTGATAGTGCTGATACGTTATATAAATTAATCGTTAAAAATGATGGTGATCCAATTTGCTAAATAATATTCGAATAATTTTAGTTGAACCGTCGCATAGTGGTAACATTGGCTCTACTGCAAGAGCTATGTTGAATATGGGGTTAACAAACTTGTGGTTAGTTAACCCTAAGAAAGAAATTGATGAGGAAGCAAAAGCATTGGCATGTCACGCTGTAGAGGTTATAAATAATGCTAAAACAGTAAAAACTTTGGTAGAAGCTTTAGACAGGATAGACTATGTTGTTGGTACTAGTGCTAGAGTTAGACGAGTGTCTTTGCCAATAGAGCCTATATCAAAAGTGGCTAGTAACATTTTGAATAAGATAAAAACTTCTAATCACAAAATAGCTATACTCTTTGGTAGAGAAAGAACAGGTTTATTAAATGAAGAATTGCTTATGAGTAATGTCCAGGCATATATACCTTCTAATGAAGGATATACATCATTAAATCTGGCTCAAGCAGTTCAAATTGTAGCTTATGAGATATATAAGCAAGCTACTGATATTTTAGATTTAAAAGACGTACCAGAATATACTCATTTGCATAAAAAAGCATCTGCAAAAGAGTTGCAGGGACTTTATAAGCACATTGAAGAAACAATGATTAACACGGGATTTTTAGATAAAAATAAACCTGGGCATGTTATAGATAAGGTTAAAAGACTTTTTCAAAGAAATGAATTAGAAAGTCAAGAAGTAAATATTTTGCGTGGCTTTTTAAGCTCTATAAAAACTGGTGATACATAAGATGATTATACTAGGTATTGATGAAGCTGGCCGTGGTCCACTATCTGGACCTGTTATTGTAGCTGGGGTTATCCTTGATCTAGATAGACCCATAGTGGGTTTAACAGATTCTAAAAAAATAAGTAGCAAAAAAAGAGAAATGCTTGCCTTAGAGATAATTACCAAAGCCAAAGCTTATTCAATTATAGAGATCTCTGTTAAAGAGATAGATCAGCTGAATATACTTCAAGCAACTTTGTACGGGATGAAAAAAGTGGCAGATGATTTGAAAAACAAATTTGAGAAGATATTGGTTGATGGTAATAAGCTACCAAATTGGCAGTATAATTCTGAAGCTGTTGTAAAAGGGGATTCTAAAATTCCAGAGATTTCTGCTGCCTCAATATTAGCTAAAGTACATAGAGATAGCGTATGTTTTGAGCATGAAAAGATGTATCCAGAATACGGTTTTGCTAAACACAAAGGGTACCCGACTAAAGAACATTTAGAAAGTATTCAGAAGTTTGGAGTATTGGAAATTCATAGAAAAAGCTATAAACCTATAGCAAATATTTTAGAAATAAAAGATTAAAGTTTTAAATTTGTAAAATTACTTATAAGTTAAATCATCAATCTAGAGTTATAACGTTGTCATGTGAAAAAGAGTTTTTACCTATTTTGCTAGGGTTAATTGAATCATCGTCCTCACCTTCGTTAACATTAATGCCATAACCAAATTCACGAGCATATATGCCTTGCTCAGTCTCTCTAGAAAATACTTCTAGTACTGATTCTATAGGTATTACCACTAACATAGGTTGACCATCAAATGTAGCATCAAAAGAAATCTTCTGGTCATCTATATGAAAGTTCTGGATAGCTTGTGGTGATAAATCAAGCAGTATTTTTTTATCTTCATCAATGTAATTAGTCGGTACTATAACGTTGTCATATTCAGTATCTACTAGCACATATGGGGTAAACCCATGATCTATTAGCCAGTTGTATGTTGCCTTAATTATATAGGCTCTGAGCATCGCCATATTAAGCTCCATTTTTAACAGTTTTAACAAAATTTGGTTCATTAAAAAGAGCTTTAATCTCTTTAATGATATTTTTATCTTTAGTTGGGATAGCTATTTTCAGTTTGATAAAATAATAAAAAACAAAAGTCATAATAAGAGTCAAAACATTTATATTTTGAGAGTCAGGGTTGCTTTCAGCATTTACTTCTTTCTCATTCATAATTGCTTTATACGTTCTGATAAGATCTTTTTGCATGATTTTTTTTATTTCATCAGCTTGTTCTTGATCCAAGTCAAGTTCGCACAACTTATTAATATTTTGAAGCAAACTTTTATTTACATGTTCCAGTAGTATTCGAGCATTAGCTCGTTGTTTCGGAAATACAGGAAACATAGGTGGAAAAGGGTATAAATCCTCTATAGCTTCTATAATAACTCCCAATCTGTACACAGCAAAGTCTTCCGTAGTTAACGTGGGGATATTGCCGTTGGGGGTTATAATATTTAGCTCTTCCAAATGTTTAGAGTTTTTCTCATCTGAAACATCTATAAATTTAGCATTAGCTCCTTTTATAAGAAGGATCATGCGCACTATATCACTATAGATATCATTCTTTTTTGTGTATAAAACCAAAGTTTTAACCTCCTAGTAGATAAAAAGAATAATAGATAAAAGTATAATATAAAGATATATTAACGCTTAGAGAACTGTCTTCTTCTACGAGCTTTTCTAAGACCAAATTTCTTACGCTCAACTTTACGTGAATCACGAGTTACGAACCCTGCTTGGCGCAAAGTTGGCTTTAAAGCCTCATCAAACTCTATAAGAGCCCTAGTAACACCTAGACGTATAGCACCTGCTTGACCAGTTGATCCACCACCTTTTACAGTTACTTTAAAATCAAAGTTATCAACATTGTCTGTTAATTCTAAAGGCTGTTTAACGATCATACAATCTGTTTCACGACATAAGTATTGTTCTAATGGAAGACCATTAACAATAAATTGACCAGTACCTTTTTTCATAAATACACGAGCTACAGAGCTTTTGCGACGACCTGTACCATAATTATATTCTGACATTTTTACCATCCTTTGTTAAATATTGTGAGCTTTAGGTTGTTGAGCTGTATGTGGGTGATTCTCTCCAGCATATACTTTTAGTTTCTTAAGCATAGTGCGGCCTAAAGGATTACTTGATATCATTCCTTTAACAGCTGTTTTAATGGCTCTTTCTGGATGAGTTGCTATTAACTTTTCAAAAGATATAGACTTAATTCCACCGATGTAGCCAGTGTGGTGGTGATAAATCTTTGTTTTTCTTTTGTTGCCAGTTACAGCTACTTTTTCAGCATTTATAATAATAACATAATCACCAATATCCATGTGCGGAGTGTATTCTGGTTTATTCTTACCTCTTAGGATTTTAGCTACTTCTGTAGCAAGGCGACCTAAGGTTTTACCTGTAGCATCAATCAAAAGCCATTCTCTTTTGATATCTGATGGTTTTGCAGTAAACGTTTTCATCTTTATTCCTATTTTATTGTTGTAAATTACTCAGTTTTCGCAAAAAATTGTTTCAGCAAGTTGCTTATAACTCACTAAAATCTAGCGTACTAGTTTAAATTTTAAGCAGTGTATATGATATATTTTTATTTGCAAATAATCAAACTATATAGAAGCTTTGTTTTGAATAATCTTATTAGCTTGGTCTGTTGATCTTATAATACAGTTTTCAATAGCTAATCTATCAAAAAAGTTTCCTGTAATAAAGAGGTTATTAATACCGTTTAATTGTTTTTCCATATCTGATAAGAAAATATAATGGTTTTTATTGTAACAAGGTAATACATTATATTTAATTTTATGATGTAAGATGTTTTTCTTATTAATTTTTAAGGTCTCACAAATTTTATTAAGTAATTCTTCTTTGGGCTTACTTATATCTTTACAATGAAAAGTTATAGCTCTTAAGCTATTATGGTTAATTACATCCCTAGAAACAGCAGAATAAAAAAAATGTTGTTTGCCTATTAGTCCAGCTATATTTTTCAATTTGCTTAGTTGATCTTTATTTATAACTATAGCGATACTAACTAAGTTTGATATAGTAGGGCGATAAGGATGATTAGCTATAGTTGGTAAAATGTTTTTAAGTAGCTCTTCTGTGGTATCCCATGGGGTTGCCAGACAAATGTTCTTCGCGGTGTAGCTATTAGTGTTAGTTTTAATTACCCAGTTATCATTGGAATCTTTAGATATTTCTTTTACAGTTTCATTTATAGTATTTGTTTTTATATTTTTAAACAATGTGGATAAGCCATCTTTAAAGGTAAAACTTCTTGGTAGAGTAGTATCTCGAGCATATTTTTTAAATAAATATTCCATTGGAAAATTTTCACTATCTTGTGAGAGTACAGCATCAAAACAATATTTTAGAGTTTTATTATAATTTGAATCTCCAAAAAGTTTTTTAGCATATTCGCTAACGGTTTTATTTTTTTTAGATATTTTTCTATTTTTTAGAAAATTCAAGGTAAGACTTATGAGATTTAGGTTTTTAAAAATACTTTGAATTTTGCCGTTTGGATGAACTATTAAAAATGGCAGTTTTTTTCTTGAGATTGTACGGTCTTCTAGGTGGTTTTTTTTAATAAAACTAATAGTTTTAGAGTATGAGTTGTATATGGTGTGTGCCCCTATTTCAAACCATATATTTTTGTATGATAAGGTCTCTATACAGCCACCAATCTGGTTTTTTTCTATGATACAATTTTCAATTCCAGCAGCATCTAATTGATTTGCTAAACTAATTCCAGAAATTCCCGCACCTATAATAATTGTATCTATATGCTTCATATTTTTTCTTTTGGTAAAAGTATCCATAATTTGCCATGATTATTCATATGTCCGGCATTAAACTCAGCTTGCTTACCATGTCCCCAGAAAACATCACCTCTAATAGCCCCACGAATAGCTCCACCAGTATCTTGAGCAATCATTAATCTGTTTAGAGAAACAGTATCGTTAAGGTTTTTTTTATAATATTCTGTTTCTAACCACATTGGTATGCCATAAAGATAATATTTATTATCAACTGCTAGTGAGTAACCAGGGGTTAATTCAACATCTTGGGCGCCTATAGCGTTTTTAGCATCGATGTACCTAAAAAAAACAAATGATGGATCGTAGTTAAGAACTTCATCAATTTTATCAGGGTGGTTATAGAGCCATTCTTTTATAGATTGCATTGACATTTTTTCTAAGGGTAAATAATTTTGATCAATTAGGTATTTTCCTATAGGTCTGTAGGGTTGACCATTTTGGCTATCATAGCCGATTAAAACATCACCACTATCAGTTTGAATTCTACCAGATCCTTGGATTTGTAAAAAAGAGCGATCAACTTTTGATTTTACCCATACTAAAACGTCTTTTTTGCCAAAAAGGTTACCATTAGATATTTCAGCTCTAGTATAGTATGGAACTAGTTTATCATTTTCGTATCTACCAAATTTATAAGTATCAACTGTATTAGATAGTTTTACTAAATCTTTAGGGGTTTTGTATATAGGAACATTATATTGTAAAGTTTTAACCAGACTTCCTTTTAGAATCGGTTCGTAGTAACCAGTAAAAATACCTGTATCCTTATTGTTGAATATTATTTTATAAGGTGAAAAATTTTCTTCAAAGAATAGTCTTGCCTCTTCGATAGAATCAATTTTAGTGTTTATAGTTTTTTTACATAGGCTGGTCCAATTATTATATTCAATTTTATTTTCTTGGATAATTTTTTCGCAAGATAATTTGAATGTATTAAAAGATTTAAGCTGGTCTGCATTATTCCAATTTTTTAAATCCTTAAAAGCCGATTTCTTATATGTTATTTTATCTGAATATTTTTCTGTAAGATAGTGATTGGCAGAGAGATTTGTACATCCTGAGATAAGTATAATTGTTAGCAAAATATTTATTTTTTTCAAAGTTTTCATTGCTTTTTGAACGCTCATATTAAAAAATACTAATAATTTCTTGAAAATATAGAAATAATCACTATGTATAAAACATCTAATAGATTGTAGTATTAACAGGATTAAAATAAAAGGTTGTTTTATGGACAAAGAAGAAAAAAACCAAGTAGAAGATAAAAATCTAGACACTGAAAGAGAAACAGAGCAAAATTCTTCTAGTAGAGCTATCCATGAGTTATCTATAGAAGAACAGCTAGAAAGATCAAAAGATACTATTAAGGAGCTTGAAGAAACCTGTGATGCTATGAAAGAGGAAGCCTTAAGAGCTAAAGCAGAAGCTGAGAATGTACGTAAAAGAGCAGAAAGGGATGTTCAAAATGCTCGTAAGTTCGGTATCGAGAGGTTTGCAAAAGAGCTTTTACCTGTTATGGATAGTATAGAGCAAGCTCTTAAGTATGAAGTTAAGCTAGAAGAATCTATCACTATGAAAAACGGTGTAGAGCTAACAGCAAAGGTTCTTGAAGATGTGCTCAAGAAAAATGGTTTGGAGGAGGTAGACCCAACAGGAGAAAAGTTTGACCCGAATATGCATGAGGCAATGGCTATGATCCCAAATCCAGAACTTGAAAATGACATTGTTTTTGAAGTTTTTCAAAAGGGTTACTTGTTAAATGGTCGAGTCATTCGGGCTGCGAAAGTAATAGTGGTAAAAAATTAAAAAAACCTCTTGAAAAAAGAGTTTTTATAGCCATATTCACATTAAGAAGTTAAGTTTAAAGAAAAATTAAAAATAGGAGAGTAAAATGGGTAAAATAATAGGGATAGATTTAGGTACAACTAACTCATGTCTTGCGATCATGGATGGTAAGAAAGCAAAGGTTATTGAAAATGCTGAAGGGCATAGAACTACTCCGTCTATAGTTGCCTATACAGATGGTGGCGAAATTTTAGTAGGTCAAGCAGCTAAAAGACAAGCTGTAACTAACCCTGATAACACTTTTTTTGCTATCAAAAGATTAATTGGTAGAAAGTATGATGACAAAGCAGTACAAGATGATATTAAGAAGAAAGTACCTTATGCAGTAATTAAAGCTGATAATGGAGATGCTTGGGTTGCTACTAAAGATGGTAAAAAATTAGCTGCACCGCAAGTTTCTGCTGAAGTTTTAAGAAAAATGAAAAAAACAGCGGAAGAATTCTTAGGAGAACCAGTTACAGAAGCTGTTATTACAGTACCAGCTTATTTTAACGACAGTCAAAGACAAGCTACAAAAGATGCTGGTAAGATTGCTGGACTTGATGTTAAGAGGATCATTAACGAGCCTACAGCAGCGGCTTTAGCTTATGGGATAGATTCTAAAAAAGGTGAGCAAACAGTAGCTGTATATGATTTAGGTGGTGGTACATTTGACATATCTATTATCGAAATTGCGGATGTGGACGGAGATAACCAAATCGAAGTACTATCTACAAACGGTGATACCTTCCTTGGTGGAGAAGACTTTGACTTAGCATTAATGAACTATCTGATTGATGAATTTAAAAAAGAGCAAGGAATAGACTTACATAATGATAAGCTAGCTCTTCAAAGAGTCCGTGAAGCTGCTGAAAAAGCAAAAGTAGAGCTATCTTCAGCTCAACAAACAGATGTAAACTTACCTTATATTACAGCTGATGCTACAGGGCCTAAGCATCTAAATATTAAGATCACTAGAGCTAAATTTGAGTCTCTAGTTAATGATTTAGTTGAAAGATCATTAGAGCCATGTAAAAAAGCTCTAGAAGATGCTGGGTTAAGTAAATCTGATATAACAGAGGTGTTACTAGTTGGTGGACAAACTCGTATGCCTTTAGTACAGCAAAAAGTAAAAGAGTTTTTTGGTAAAGAGCCACGTAAAGATGTTAACCCTGATGAAGCAGTAGCTGTAGGTGCTGCTATTCAAGGCGGTGTATTAGCTGGTGATGTAAAAGATGTACTTTTACTTGATGTAACTCCGCTTTCTCTAGGTATAGAAACAATGGGTGGCGTTATGACTAAGCTGATAGAGAGAAATACAACTATTCCTACTAAGAAATCACAAGTGTTCTCTACAGCTGAAGATAATCAGCCAGCAGTAACTATACATGTACTTCAAGGTGAGCGTGAAATGGCTTCAGCTAACAAATCTTTAGGTAGATTTGACTTGGCTGATATTCCACCATCTCAACGTGGTATGCCACAAATTGAAGTTACATTTGATATAGATGCTAATGGTATCTTGAATGTATCTGCTAAAGATAAAGCTACTGGTAAAGAGCAAAATATTGTGATTAAGTCGTCAAGTGGCTTGTCTGAAAGTGATATTGAAAAAATGGTACAAGATGCAGAAGCTAATGCTGAAGCTGATAAAAAGTTCCATGAGCTGGTAGCAGCTAGAAATACAGCTGATAATTTGATCCATAGTGCTAGAAAAGCAATAAAAGAGCTAGGAGATAAAGTAACAGCTGAAGAAAAAGAAAAAGTTGAGGCTGCTTGTACAGATTTAGAATCTGTAATAAAAAGTGATGATAAAGGTGCTATAGAGACTAAAACTAAGACTTTAGAAGAAGTATTCACACCAGTTGCGCAAAAAGCATATGCAAACACTCAGTCTGCTGCTGGCGGTGAGCAAACTGCTAAAGGTGAAAGTGCTAAAAAAGATGATGATGTTGTTGATGCTGATTTTGAAGATGTTGATGACAGCAAGAAATAGCTAAGCTTTTAGCAGTCAATAAAGTGTGGTTTATCCACACTTTTCTATTTGGTATAATCTTCCTAAATTTTTTATTGGTTATAATATTATGCAACAGAAGTGTTATTATGAAATCCTTAATGTTTCAAAGACAGCAGATGACGCTGAAATAAAAAGGTCTTATCGAAAATTAGCTATGAAATATCATCCAGATAGAAACCCTGGTGATAAAGAAGCAGAGGTGAAATTTAAAGAAATCTCAGAAGCTTATGAAATACTAAGTGATAAGCAAAGAAGAGCTAGGTATGATCAATTTGGGCATGCTGGAGTTAATCAACAAGCCGGAGGTGGTTCTGCTGGAGGTTTTGGTAGTTTTGAGGATATATTTGATACTTTCTTTGGTGGAGGACCTAGTCGTGGCTCAGGCAGATCACGTCAATCTAGAGGTAGTGATTTAGAGTATACTTTAGAAATAACTCTAGAGGAGGCATTTTTAGGAGTAGAAAAAGAAATAACTATCCCAAGGATGTCTGCTTGTGATAGCTGTGATGGTACAGGATCTAAATCTAAATCTAAAGCGACATGTAAAGCTTGTCATGGTCAAGGCACTATTCGTAGACAACAAGGTTTTTTTGCTTTTGAACAGACATGTCCGGTTTGTAACGGTAGTGGTTCTAATATTGCGGATCCTTGTAATGATTGTTACGGCTCTGGTAAAGTTAAAAAAGATAAGACTCTAAAGGTTAAAATACCTGAAGGTGTTGATAATGGAGATAGAATAAGGTTACAAGGTGAGGGAGATGCTGGGTCAAATGGCTCTATGAATGGCGACCTATTTGTCCAAATTATCATAAAACAGCATAGTCTTTTTGAGAGAAGAGATATTAACCTGTATTGTGAGATGCCTATTAGCTTTACTACAGCTTGCTTAGGCGGAGAGATTAAAGTCCCGACTCTAGATGGAGAAATTAAGCTTAAAGTAATGCCAGAAACTCAAACTGATAAAGTTTTCCGCCTAAGAGAAAAGGGGATGAAATCACTTCGTGGCCACAGAAGGGGTGATCTGCTTTGCAAAGTAGTAGTTGAAACACCGGTAAATCTTAACTCTGAGCAAAAAGATTTACTTAAAAAGTTTGCTGAAAGTTTGGGTGAAGATTATCAGAATAAACATTCTCCGAAAAGTAAATCTTGGTTTGATAACGTCAAAGATTATGCTAAGAAGTTTTTTGAGTAAATTTAGGCTCTTATTTTGCTATCGAATTTTATGAGAGAATTCAGAGGGCTATGTACATGAATTTACATAATTAGTTGGAAAGGCCCATTAGATAATTTATATTTAGTAGTTATTTTATAATATTAAATTCAAACTCTAGGTTGAAGTAGTTATTATGAAATAATTTCTCTATTTTGACAGTTAAATAATGTGAGTTTATAAAGTTTTGCATGTAGTTAATGATAAAATTACTAAGTATAACTTCTTTAAAAATTATTTTATTCTTAGATCCTGTTGTCACAATACTGACATCATCTAGTCTAAAATCCTGATTCAAATTAATGTTGTTGTTTATGATATATCCGAGTGCGAATATAAAATAATCTTCGTTTATAGCTATTTGGAAATCATTTTGTATATTTATAGATTCTACAATAGTAGATTTATCAGTGAAAATCAATTTCTCTAGTTTATTAAAAAACTCAGAGACATACATTGCACTAATCGGAGAATTTTTAGCTTCAAATTTTTTATTATCACTTAATCTTGTGAAATTGCATGCAAACATTAATGAGTTATGCATATTCTTTACAAGTGTTTTTACTTCTTGACTAGTAGATTCTTTATTTAGTTTTTTTATGAGTTTTTGGGCTAATAAAGATGTATATGTCAAAGGTGACATTAAATCGTGCATTTTATCTTGAAATAAGCTGTCATTATTTATAGTACAATTCTTACTAAACTCATTTGTATTATCATAATAAGTATTACCATTAATGATCTGTTCTATACTTTCTAAATCAAACTTATCTATATATTTTAAGTATGGTGGTAACTCATGTTTGTTAAATGACTTAGCAGAAAAAATATAAATATGGTTATATCCTCTTTTGTATAATTGCTTTGCTATATCAATTCCATAAATATTATCGTCTAAGCTATTATCTAGAAATATTAGTGTATCCTTAGAATATTTTGATATTTCTTCATTAAATAAATTTATGTTATTAAAAACAACGATTTTTTTATTAGGAAATGTGTTTTTTAGGTTATCTGTTATTAAATAATCATCATCTAAAAGTATCAGGTTAGCAGTTGTTATATAGTTATTAGTTTGAGCAGGCTTATTTTCTAAGTTAACTGTTATAGGGATATCACTTAGTAACGTTTTGGGTACTATATTAATCCCTCTTTCAATACAAGCTTCTTGAACTTTTTTATCATTATAGTGGCTAGTTATTAGAATTTTTTTATTAGGAGATATCTTATCTATAATGTCTATACCTGATACTCCTTGATTAGGTAGCTCATAATCTGTGATAAGAAAGATATTTTTATTACTAAATTCTGGTAAGCTATTTAACAATGAATTATAGTTTGAGAAGAATATTGGTTGAATATTAAGGTCTTTTAAACAATTGTTCCACGCTATTTCCATTGACTTTTCATCATCAAGAATAATGACTAAATCATCTAGATCAATTTTTATTTCATTGCAGCTCCATTTAGGGAGCTTTTCAGATTCTGGGATAACTATATCTATTGAAGTACCTACGCCAACTGTAGAATTAATCGTCATCCTACCATCCATATCTTCTATGGTTTCTTTTACTTGTTTTAAGCCTATTCCGTGACCTGTTTTTTTTGATGTTGAAAAAATATTATTATTTATTTCATCTATTTTCTCTTGTGGTATGCCTACTCCATTATCTGTTATTTTAATATGGCAGCCATCAGGCTCACTAGTTACACTAATTAGTATCTTAGGATCCATAGTAGCTGCTTCAATAGAGTTGTTTATTATATTAGATAACGCTCTTCTAAACATGCCTTGGTTCCCATTGATACTAAAAAAAAGATTTTTAGCTTCAATATCTATATCTAAATTTTTATTAAGGTATTCAAATTTTTTGTTTGCAGTAACTTCTTGTATAGTTAAATAGGGAAAAAATAACTCTTTTTCACTTTCTACCTCAAAATCAAATTCTTTAGTTTCAGGGTTATATTTTTGAAGGATATTTTCAGAAATATTATTAATATTCTCACATGCCGATTTTATTGCTTTTCTAATATTTTCTGGAATTTGCTTATTAAATTTAGAGATCATTAATATGCTAGATAAAGGTGATCTAATATCATGAACTGCTTGAGAGACTACTTTTTTAAAGTTTTCGTCTTTATGTTTTTCTTCAGTTATATCTAAAGCAATACCCAGAACACCGACAATATTGTTATTTAAATCGTAGACTGGTAGTTTATCAGTTTTAATATATGTATATTTATATAATCCACTTTTTATAGGTAGCTTATACACAGTTGTTTTTATATTTCCTGTTTTAAATATTTCTTTATCGTCATTTATAAATTCTTGTGCTTGATTTTCACCCCAGTAAAAGTCATAATCAGTTTTCCCTACAATGTCGTTGGGATGATTTAGCCCTGATAAGTTAGCTAGGTTTAGATTACAACCCATATATTGTGAATGGGTATTTTTCCAATATACATAGCCAGGCATATTGATTAACATCTGGTTAAGATTTTTTAATAATTGATCATTATTCATATTGTTCTAAAAAAGAGTGTAAGGATTCCACTAACGATAAAATATCTTGCTCTATATGAATAGCAGAAAGAGCAATCCTTATTATAGATTTATTTTTTTCTACAGTTGGGTATACAGCCCCAGTAACCAATATTCCTTTACTTTTTAAGAAACTTAAACAGTCTTGAACTTCCTTCTCGCTACCTAATAATATTGGTCTAAATGGTAATATTGAGTGAAAACAAATATTTTTATCAGTATGTTTGAAATTTTTATCAAAAAAACTAATATTATCGTAGAGTTTTTTCTGTAGAGCATAAATCTCGCTAGATAAATGTATATCACAACATACATCAGTAGCTATCAAGTTTGGGTTAGAAATAGGACCTGAAAAGGTATAAGTAGTAGCATATGTCTTGATAAAATCAATCTGCTCTTTATACGGAGTTAAAATAACTCCCCCATGGGAGCCAAAAGCTTTTGTTAATCCAGTTGAAATAAAAACCCTTGGGTTTAATTTATTCTCTAAAGTAGCAAGTACATAACCACAACCGTGTTTACCTAAGATTGACATTCCATGAGCGTCGTCAAAATATATATAACCTTCATTTTCTTCAATAAGATTAACTAATTTTTTAACATCATAGACTTTACCCATTGAACCTAAGCTATCAGTTATAATAAAAAGAGTTTTATCTTCATCTGTTATTTTATGACTTATCTTTAAAACAGTATCCCAATCTTCTAAATCAACTATATTTACGTCACAAAATTGTGATATGATGCCAATCATAACTTTTATCGATTGGTGAGAAAATTTATCTATAATACAATAAAAACCATTTGTCCTAGGCTTAACCATTGGAAATTCACCTGATAAAAGTAAAGGTAAAACCCCTAAATGGATAGTGTGAACATTTTGGAACTGAACTATATGGTAAGGGTTAAATATTTGCTGTAATTTATTGTTAGTTCTTTCTTCTATTGCAGATGTCATTCTTGTTCTTGCTGAGGAGAATAAAAGATTTTGGTCAATTAATTCTTTACTATTCTGTATGGCCTTAATTATCCTCTTATCATTATGTAAACCAAGATATGAGCATGACATAAACTCTTTACATTTCTGATCAGAAGTTAAAAATACGTTTTTTTCGAAAATACTATTATAAACCGAATTGGATATTTTATAGATGTTACCTAAATAAGATTTAGATTTATTTACTCTAAGTTTAATCCAATTTTTTTTCATAACAATTGTTGGTAAATATTAATTAAGTTTATATTTAAAGTATCTCATATAAAAAAAACTTGTCAAGAGTGTTGTGTAAATACCTTAAGTTTTTCTTGGATTACAATCTAGCTAAGTTTTTGATTTTTTACCACTACTATATATAATCCATAGATTATGTTAGCAGACTAGCTTTATCTCTTGGTGTCTTTATATTTCAGCTATTTTGGGCTTTTCTCTTAACTACTTGATAAACTTTGAGGATGCAATTTAACTATTAATCTACTTAAACACAGTATGTTTGTATTTAGTTTTATTTACTAGATTTCTTATCCAAAAAGTATATTTTTTAACTTGTATTATTATAAATTTTAATATTATAATAAATATCATCATTATAAATTAATGTTATTTTAGTTAAGCTTGATGTAATTATAGATCACTAGCTATAGGATAAGAGGAAGATGGAAAGTAATTTTATTCATTTTTACTGGGCGGGGCCGGAAGGGAAAGAGATACCACATTTTGTATATAGAAACCTTAATATTTGGGCTAAATATTTAGATAAATCTAGAAGCTTATTTATTCCTATTTTATGGTGCAATGAAGCTGTTTATAAAACTTTAAAAGATAAAAATGGAACTGCTGCTATTAGTCAACGTAGTGGCAGCCTAAAAAATCCAGGTGCATTTGTAAATAATATCTATGGTACAGCATATGACAAGAAACGTTCACGTTCTGCTTCATACAAAGATTTCTACACATTATTACCTAAAGGCACAGAAACTTTCTATAAGTTATCATATCAATATAAGAGCCCTATTAAAGAACGTAAGGTAAGAAATGACAAGGAAACATGGGAGTTTGGAACAAAGTTTATACATATTCCCGTAATAGTAGTTAATTTTGAGAGTTATTTATATAATTTGGGAGAGACGTCTGAGGAAACAGAAAATTTCAGATTTATATTAGAGGTTTATAAGTTATACAATAAGCCATATTATTATACCAATGTAAAAGATGAGTATAATATTCATTTTCTTGCTAATTTTGGAGGGTTATATTTTGACATAGATTTTTTACCATTAACAGAAGTTTTTTTTGAGTCGATGAATCAAATAAGAACAGAAGAATATCAAGGGTGGTCATTAGATCGAATTTTACTTATGTTAAAAGCTATGAAATATGCCGATAGCCAGAATTTTAATTTTATACTAACCAAATATTGTGATATTGACATTTCTAAAACTCAACTTATTAATAATTTAAGAAAAAATACCTCAGTTATAAACCAAATGGCTACTTATGATGTTGGGTTTCAGATTTATCTTGAACCTGTAGAAAGAAAAATAGGGAAATTAAGTTACGATGAAGGCACTCTATTATTTATAAAAAAATATTTTGAAGAAAACTCAGTTAAGTACAAAAGCGATACTGAGGAATATATAAGAAAGGCTCAAGGAGTATTTCCTATAGGTTTGTTCCAAGGGAATAAGTATATAGGGTATGAAGGTTTAAGTGAAATACAAAAAACTACCAATGCAGAAAAATTACGCAAATTTAGCAACTATTTTAAAAATGGTACGTGCTTTCAACAATACCTAGAGGATTATCGAAGCCTTGGTGTTTCACCTATTCGTAATGTAAACTCGAGTTTAATACCATTGGCAAACGCGAATAGAATAATTACTTATAACGTTAACTTCTTTAGGCCTATATCTGAAGGTCTAAGCACTAATCAAAACTTGAGGGAAGTAGACCTAAATTATAAAATATTATATGCCCATTTATTTTGGGATAAGTTTACTCGTGTTTTTCGTTATGCTCCATCAACGTTATTTTATACTGGCTATGAAAAAATGACTAACTTTTTCAAAATAGCAGATAGTATGAAAGGTTATCTTTTGAAAAAAAGACAAAAATTGCTTGAGGACCTTAATAATCCTGAGCAACAAAAGATTGCTTTGGAAAAAAGACAAAAATTGATTGAGCAATTTAATGATTCTAGATCACAAGAGATTGTAAATAGTAATTTTAATATATTAAAACTCCCCAATGCCGATATTATATTACATCGAGATAAATGGATTTTAGATAATTATAAAAAACCGAAGGGTGTTTTGTCAACTGGTTGTATCATCCCACATTATACACACGCTTCGTTTAGAATTCTTAATGAAAATGGAAGAAAAATAAAAATTGAAGTTATAATAGGCAATAACATAACCTATGATATAGAATTCTGTGATTGGGCGGGTAATATATTATATACAATAAATGGAATTAAGCATTTTAAAATGTTATCACATAAGTCTAACTCTAGAATTGCAATAGAGTATAAAAATTATGGTGAGGAGGAATATAAATTTGAGGATATATACCACTTATCAACAGCAACAAGAAGATGGTTACCAATAAATAAAGCATATAGTCATCAAGAGTTTGTTCGAAAGTTTAATCGTCTAAAAGGTATGATTGATAACTAAACGTCAGAGCTATTTAGTTAAAATCTGGCGTTAAAGCCATCTTTCTTTTGTGGTGAGAGCGATTATGCCAGTAGCTTATTTTTTCAAAAGTTGCTGGCGATACTTCTTTACCGTCGAGAAAATTATCTATTTCCTGATAAGTAACTCCCATTTCACCTTCATCAGTTTGGCCTTGCCAAAGACCAGCAGAGGGTGCCTTAGTTAGGATATTCCTTGGAACATCTAAGTATTTACCTAACTCAAATACCTGGGACTTTTTAAGATTTATTAATGGTAGTATATCAGCAGCTCCATCGCCAAATTTGGTGAAATAACCCATATACCATTCACAAGCATTATCTGTTCCAACTACTATACGATTATTTTGTTGTGCATAAGCATATAAATACATCATTCTAAAACGAGCTTGAGCGTTACCTTTTATGACATTTTGTCTGTCATTTTGTGGATTTGTAAATAGCTGTGTGGACTTTAGAAAACTTTCATAAACTGGCTGGATTGGTATTATATGGTATGGAATATTTAATTTATTTATAAGTTCTAATGCATCGATCATATCTTGATCAGAGTTATTTTTTGATGGTAGTATAAAAGCTGTTGTAGGAAGATCAGTTTTGGATAAAAGTGATGCACATACTGCAGAATCTATACCACCACTTACACCAATTACGAAACCTTCTGCAGGATATTTTATACAGCTATTAGTGAGCCATTGTATAAGTTTTTCTGAATATTTTTCAGGAGTGAAATTTTTTACTACGTTCATTTTATACCTATCTAATCAACGTTAATCTATCTGAGTCTAATTTTTTACGGCCTAATTTTGCT
This sequence comes from Allofrancisella guangzhouensis, assembly GCF_000815225.1. Classification (GTDB taxonomy): domain Bacteria; phylum Pseudomonadota; class Gammaproteobacteria; order Francisellales; family Francisellaceae; genus Francisella; species Francisella guangzhouensis. The sequence goes on from NZ_CP010427.1 coordinate 856,983, forward strand.
TGTGGTTTACCATTTAGCTCTACACAGTCTCCGGTAAAACCTATCTTTATTTTTAAAAGTGAGCTACCAACACCATATATATCAACAGGAGTTGAATCACCTTGAAATTGTTTGATTTTTTCATAATCAAAATTACCAGAGGCTATTATTTTTACATGATGAAAGCCTTCTTTATCAAGTGATCTACGTAAAACTTTTATAAGCTCTGAATTTACTCCACGTGGATCAAAGCTACCCATATGATCAAGGTTTCTCAAAAAATATTTATCAACCATTGTAGGTGATGTGTCAACTCTTATAGCAGTAAGCCTTTGACCAAATTCGTGAGCTACTTTTAGCGAATCTATAACAATATCATTATTGTAATCTACAAGAGCTATTAGAGGCTCATCTGGGAAAGTATCTATATAGGCTTGACATGCTTTTACTAAATTACCATTAAAGTTTTGAATTAAAGCATGTGGCATAGTTCCTATACCCTTGACACCAGTCCATGCTCCCATAGCATCAGTAGCAACTTTTTTTATTCCACCAATATTTACAGCATAGCCGTCACCTGATTGAGTTGTATATATATCTTCTCGATCACCCATGAAGATTATTTCTTGATTAGGGTTAAGTAGATTAACAAGGTTAGAAGCATTAGTAGCTAAGCTAGTTCTGCGGGCTAATATTCCATCGATTATGCCTTCAAGAAACCCGAAGTCTTTATATTCACCTTTTATCGTTAATACTGGCTCAAAAGCTGATATTCTATCACCATCATGTAGAGCTTTGATTTCTAATTTGTTATAATTTTTAGCAAATTTTTTAATTAAAGCTATAGCTTCGTCTATTCCACAAAGTGTAGCTTTTTCCTTACGCTGAAAAAATTGTAGTAATACAATAGCAGAAAAGGATTGTTGCCCTAAGATTTGTTGAGTTTTTAAAAAATACTTAGCAGAATAAAAGCCATTTTGTATTTGGTTATCGAAGTTAAAAGTTTTATCAGTGAGTCTACTTATCTTACCATCTTGCTTGAGTATAAATTCACAATCTTTCATATAATCTAGAAATATAAATAAAAAATTATTGCTTATTATAACCTACTAGTGATGGCGGTGCATTGTTTAAAACAACTATTTAAAACTAATTATTATTTAGCAAAGGCAGGATTGTTATAATTAGGGTCGCTATAATTATCCACATTGTAACCACCACCTAAAGCTTGATAAAGATTAACTACGCTTATTAAAGATTTTAGCTTAGCTTGGTTTGTCTGCATTTGTTGGTTAAGGACATTCAGAGTAATTCCCGTCAATTGAGCTTTACTAATAGCACCATTTTGATATTGTTTAGTAAGTATGTTCAGTTGTTTTCTTGTAGATTCTAAAGAAAGTTTCTGTTTATTTAAATTTGTATTATTTGCAGCTCTTTCAGATAGACTATCATCAACATCTTGAAAAGCTTTTTGAAGTGTTGCGATATAATCATAATAACCTTGATAAAATTGCGCTTTAGCTTTATCACTATCAGCTAAAATACTCATGTTAAAAATAGGTACAGCTGAAACCGCCTGAGCAGCCCATGCCCAGGCATTCATGGTTGCTAACTCACCTAAAGCTAAGGTTGCATTACCAAAAGTTCCTGTTAGATCTATACTAGGAAAAAACTGTGATCTTGCTAAACCAATGTTTGCATTAGCAGTTTTAAGTTTATACTCAGCTATAGCGATATCAGGACGGTTTTCTAAAACCTGAGAAGGAATGTTAACAGGGATTTTAACATTAGCGTTTATGTCATTAAGATTTCTTGATGTAGTGATTTTTCCAGGATTCTTGCCTAGCAATATTTTAAGAGTATTTTGGAAGTGAACTATATCATTACTTATGATAGCAACTTTACCTTTTTGAGATTCTAACTGCTGTTTAACCAGTTCAGTTAACATAGGTGAGTTAGCTCCTAATTTGTGTTGAGCATCAGAATAGTAATAAAGTAATTCTAATTGCTTGACCATTTGTGATTGTAGTTTAAGCTGTTCTTGTGCTGTAAGTAATGAGAAGTAAGCTGCACTAACTTGGCTAATTATAGAAAGTCGAGTAGCATTTTTGATGTTTTCTTGCATAACTTTACTAAATCTTGTAATTTCACCTAGCTTAAATTGTCTAGCTATGTTTATAGTATAGCTTGGGATTATACCTACAAGAGCACCACCAGCTGTAGTTGAATTAGGGATATTTAAATTAGGTATATTCGTGCTTGCATTGGTGTCAAATGTTTGGGCAATAAACCCACCACCACCAACACTAGCTGTAGGTAACCAACCGTAGTTTGCTTTATTTATCTCTGCGTTTGCTTGAAGAATATTACCTATTGAGACTTGTAGATTATTATTATCTTTTAATGCTGTAGTAATAAGATTATTTAATACAGGATCATTAAATTCACGCCACCATGCTAGTTTTGTTAGGTCCCAATCTTTTGTATCTTCTATATCTTTATTTTGACTATTCCAAAGGGCAGGGACTTTTACTTCCGGTTTCTCATATTCAGGGCTAAAGAAGCTACAACTAGATGTAACTAAAGTAGCTGCAATTAAAGCTATAGGTAGTATATTTTTTTTTGACATAATAGTTCTCACCTATAAAGTATTAATTTTTACAGTTGCACTTGCACCAACTCGTAAAGGGTAATTAGGATCATCTTTTAATATAACCTTAACAGGAAAACGTTGTGTAACTTTTACCCAGTTTCCAGTAGCATTTTCTGGGGGTAATAGTGAGAAGACAGATCCTGTAGCATAGCTTAAACTGTCAACTTTTCCAATATATGTATGACTATACATGTCTAATTTAACTTTTACTTTTTGCCCAGCTTTGATCCTGTCAAGATCTGTTTCTTTAAAGTTAGCATTTATCCACCATTTTTTATTTTTAATAAAGCCAAATAACGGTTGACCTGGAGATATAAGTTGTCCCTTGTATATTTTTAAATTAGAAACATAACCATCAGAAGGGGCTATAAGTGTAGTATACCCTAGGTTTAAGTTAGCATTCTCTAAGGTTACTTGAGCAGCATTTACTTGAGCTTTAGCTATCTCAACTTGTAGTAAAGCTTGTTTTAAAGATGAAAAGGCTTGTTCGGAAGCTTTTTCTGCTTGTATGCGTTGATCGGTGTATTTTTGAGCATCTTGCAGTGATCCAGCATCTTCTTGATAGAGTTTAACATATCTATTAGCCATACTTGTTGCAGTTTCAAGAGAGGCTTTAGCTTTTATAAGATTTGATTTTGCTATAGATACTTGTTCATTTGCCACAGCTAGTTGACCTTTTGCTTGTATAAAACTAGCATTTGCTTGAGCAACATTAAGCTGATAGTCAGTAGGGTCAATTTGCACTAATTTGGTACCTTTATGTACATACTGGTTATTTTGAACATATACTTTTTCAATATAACCGCCGACTTTAGCAGATATATTTATGACATCAGCATCAACATAGGCATTATCTGTACTAGGGTATATTTTATTATACATATAATATGCGTATATACTAAAACCTGTAATTGCGATAATACTGATTCCAATAGCAATTTTTTTTGGTGAAAATTTTGAGGTTTTGTTATCATTTTGGATTTGGTTTTCTTTATTTTCTGACATTGTACTAACCTTGTTATACTAATTGATTTAATGCGCTATTATCGTTTGAGCATTTTCAGGAGGCTCTTTTAATAAAAATGGCACAACAGCTAAAAGAAGACTAAGTATACCAACTACATAAAAAGAATTTAGATAGCTTAACAAACTTCCTTGGTGTATTACTTGTTGTTTTGCTATAGCAATAACAGTAGGGTCTGAAAGGGGTAGTTTACTACTCCATGCTTGGAAATTCTGGTTTAAAGAGGATATGTTTTGAGATAATTCTTGAAAACTAGTTTGTTGGCTTCTAGAGATAAACGTAGCGACAAAAGCTGTACCAACAGAGCTCCCAAAGTTTCTAAAAAAGTTAAATGAACCGGACATATCTCCCATATCCTCTTCAGCGATACCAACAACTAATATACTCATAAAAGGTATAAAAAACATCATCATACCAATACCTTGAATCATTGTGGTTATCACTATATATAGTTCATTAGCTGTAGCTGAAAAATGAGCTTGCATAATACATGATATGCCGAAAGTAATTATCCCTAAACTTATCGATTTTCTCACACCTATTTTTTTAACTAAGTATACTTGAGTAAATGCTGCACCAAATACAGCAGCGACACCTCTGGGAGCCGTTATATAACCAGCTAGATCGACAGGGTAGCCATATACTTGTTGTAGCATAGTAGGTAGATACGCCATTGCTGCAGAGAATAGTAAAACAAAAGTAAAACATAAAAAGCATGCTAGTACAAAGTTGAGATTTTTAAAAATTCCAAACTTAACTACTGAAGAGTAAATTAATCCTCTCCATATAAAAAACCCTAATGATATTAGAGAAATAGCAAATAAAATGATCATTTCTATAGATTCAAACCAACCGTTTGTATTACCATTATCAATAAAAAATTCTAAACAGCCCACACCTATGGCCATAAAGCTAAAGCTTATGTAATCTATTTTCATTTTTTTGATTTTGGTAGTTTCCATCATAAATAAAATAATAACAAAGGCCACTATACATAAAGGTACGTTTACATAAAAGATCCATTCCCAAGACATATTTTCACATATTGCGCCTCCAAGGACAGGACCAAGTATTGGTCCCATAACGATAACCATGCTATATATAGTCATCATTTTTTTGTATTCATCATTTTTGAAGTTCGTGGAAATATATGTTTGAGCTACAGAAGGTAAAAACGCTCCACCTATCCCTTGAAGTGCTCTGAAAATAATCATTTCTGTAAGAGATGTAGATAAGCCACACATAATAGATGAAATGCCAAAAATCACAGATGAAACTAACGCTACACGTTTAATCCCATACTTTTCTATTACTAAACCAGATAGTAATATAAATATAGCAGCTGAAACTATATATACAGTAGTTACATCAGCGATAGTTTCGACATTTGCTCCAATAGCTCCCATAATCTGAGGTATAGCTACAGCGACTATAGTTAAGTCGACTATTTCTGCTAAGGCAAGCAAACTTATTGCTAGTGCAACAATAGATCTTTTTTGGCTCCAAAAACCTTTAGCGGTAGATATATTTGCTTGCATGTTAAATTTTAAAGTAAGTTAAACACAAAATATGGCAAAAGCTTATTCGAAAAGTACCTAAATGTAAAGTTAGAATTTTAGTAAGTTTTTATAGGAAATCTTTTTTTAGCTTTTTAACATCGATTTTACCGGTGTTATTTTTGGGAAGGGTTTCAACAAAAATGCATGATTTTGGTACCTTGTAGCTTGCAAGTTTTTCTTTACAGTGGTTTATGATTTCTTGTTCTGTTATTTTTGTCCCTTTTTCTAGTGATACAAAAGCTATTGCTCGTTCTCCGGAAGTTTTTGATGTTATCCCAGTAACTGCAACTTCTCGTATTTGGTTAAGTTTTAAGATACATATTTCTATTTCCCTTGGGTATACATTAAAACCAGACACAATAATCATATTTTTGAGTCTATCAGAGATTGTTAAGCGTCCTTTTGTGTCAACATATCCAATGTCTCCAGTTTTTAGCCAACCGTCTTCAGAAAAATAGAGTTTATTACTTTCTTCATCATTCCAAAACCCTTGACATTTTTGTGGCCCTTTGAGCCAAATTTCTCCTTCTTTAAAGCATTCTACTATTTCTTGATGTGTTTCTAAATCTCGTATACTTAGTTCAGTGCTTGGAATAGGGTATCCACAAGTACCAAAATAATCTTCCTCAGAAATATTAAATTTATTTAAGGAAATAGCAGGAGACATTTCTGTCATTCCATAACCTTCTTTAAGCTCCACACCGGTTTTATTTAGCCATTGTAAATAAATTTTACGTGAAATAGGCATTCCACCGCTTAAAGAATATTTATATTTTGTTTTGTTGATTTTACCGAAATCTGGATGTTCTAACATTGCCATATAGAGAGTATTAAGTCCATTAAAAATAGAAAACTCATTTTTTGACATTGTTTTGATAAGGTTTTTAATATCTCTAGCGTTTGGTATTAAGATATTTTTAGCCCCAGCAAAGAAAAAACAAAATAGGTTAGCACTTAAAGAAAATATATGGTACAAGGGTAGAGCAGTTATTATTATCTGTTCCGCTAAATCCATATCTGCTTTAATCCAAGCCCAAACTTGCTTAATGTTAGAAGCAACATTATTATGTGTGAGGATAGCCCCTTTAGGTTTTCCTGTAGTTCCACTTGAGTACTGTAAGCAAAGGATACTTTCGGTTGAAATTTCAGGGCGCTGATATAGCTCTTTATTTGCAAACATAGCTTTGCTAAATGGGATAAAAGTATTTTTGCTATAGTTTGGCTTATCTTTTATAAGATGTTTTGATACAAAGCCGATAATTTGTTTTTTAGGAAAAGGATATAAGTCAGAAATATTTGTTACTATAACATTCTCTAGAGAATGTATATTTATTCTAGCTTTTTGGATATGATGTGCAAACATATCCATAATGATAGCAATTTTTACATTACAGCTATTTAAAATAGCCTCTAATTCGTCAGCTTTATAAAGAGGGTTAATATTTACAAAAATAGCCCCAATCTTTATACATGCAAATAAGCTAACTGTAAATTGTACACAATTTGGTAAAATTATAGCAACTCTATCACCCTTTTGCACACCAAGGTTATTTTGTAGGTAGCTAGCCAATTTTGCAGCTAAATTATCTAGTTTTGAGAAGGTGAAACTTACATCATGACAAGATACAGCGGTTTTATAAGGAAATTGTATAACAGCATTTTCATATAGGTCTAATATTGTCTGGGTGTTGCTCTCAATACTAGTAGATACATGTTCTGAATAATTACTTAACCACGTTTGTTTAGAAAATTTAGTCATAAAATGTTAAAAAGCACTTTTAGTTGATACATTTTAGCAAATAAAATCTAATGCTATCGAGAAAAATTGTAAATTTTTGTTTAAACATTCTCCATTTTATGATCTTCTATAGTGTGGATGCCCTTAATATACTTATTTAAAGTAGGTATCATGATTATCATTAGAATAGTAATTATGATAAGAGCTAATGCTATAACACCAAATACGTGAGTATAAGTTTCTAGGCTTTCTTGAGTTGTTAGGGTAACTCCTTCTGGAAGAGCTATAAAAGATCCAACATAAGAAGCTAGATATGAAGCAATCATGCTGGAGATAAACCAAAATCCCATGACAAAACCTGAAAAAGCAGCTGGGCAAAGTTCAGCAACCATAGCTAAACCAAGACCAGAAATTAAAAGCTCACCTAAAGATGAGGCTGCATATGAGATTATCAGCCAGTTTCCGGAAACCAAGCCTTCTATAGCAAAGAATTTTGTAGAGTAAAGGATAGCGTAAGAGCTAAACATCATAACCATACCAAAACAAAATTTACTAGCGTGGCTTGAGTTGTTTTTCTTATATAGAATAGCTAATATTGGCGATAATACAACTATCCAGAATGGATTTAATACCTGATATTGTGCAGCTGGTACATCCCATCCTAAGATATTTAATTGTACGTTATGCACTGCAAAAAAAGTAAGAGTAGTAGGCATTTGAAAATATAAAGCAAAAAATATAATTGCTTGAACTATTAAAACCAGAGCTACAAGCATCCTATTTCTTTCATAACTACCTGAAGAAAAAGCTATGTATAAAAAGTAGGTTGTAGCAATAATCACAACTATAGCAGTTAAACTAACACATAGCTTAGTATTTGGTAATATGTTAGCTATTATTAGTAAGGAAATTAAAGCTCCCGCTAATGTATAGACAAATTTAGTTTTGTTTAAAGGTTTACTTCCAGCATTTGTATACAAGGCTTGCATTTTTTGGTAGAAATAGAAAAAGCCTATAACCCCTACAATAAGACCTATACCACAAACTATAAAAGCATATTTATAGCCCCATATTTCAGCTATGATAGGAGTTATACTCATGGAAAATAGAGAGCCAACATTTATAGCCATATAATATAGTGTCATAGCTCCATCTAGTCTACTATCACCTTTTTCAAACATTTTTGATATCAGTGATGATGGATTGGCTTTAAAAATAGCGTTTCCTATTATGATACCAGCAAGTGTATAGTAGATAGTTTCTTTATCAGCAAAGCTAAAAGAACAATAAGAAGCTGCCAGTATTACTGATCCTAAAATGACACTTCGTTTTGCACCAAGTACCTTATCACCCAAATAGCCTCCTATCCATACAAAGCCATATGTGAAAGCAAAGAAAGAACCCATTATATATATCGTTTGTGTTTCAGTCAGCCCTATTTTGTTTGTAAAATACAAGGCAATAATAGCTTGGAAGCCATAAAAACCAAATCTTTCCCAAAATTCGATCGCCCAAACAATCCAAAAGGGGGCTGAGAGTGTTTTGTTATCTTTATTCATTAAAAGCACCATAAAAATAGTATTTAGTGAAATATATTAAAGCATTGTGATAATATTTTTGCAATATTTTTAAGAACATAAGAAAGCCACTATGCTTTGTTTGGTTAAATTGCGCTATCAATTTCAGTTTTATAGTCATCCATAACCTTTATTTTACGAGTGTAATTATTTAGTATAGGAGTCAGTATAAGCATGATAAATGTAACAATAGCTACCCCAACAGCTATATAACCAAATACAGTTGTGTAAGTTTCTAGAATCTGTTGTTTTGTGATACCCGTACTATTTTTTGGTAAAGCTATGAACGAACCTATAAATGAAGCAATATATGAAGCTATCATTGTAGCTATAAACCAAAAACCCATAACAAAACCTGAAATAAAAGTAGGACACAATTCTGCTACCATAGCTAGCCCAAGTCCAGAGATTAAAAGTTCACCTAAAGATGAAGCAGCATAAGAGATAATTAACCAACTTCCAGAAACTACATAGTTTGTGGCAAAGAATTTAGTACAATACAATATGCTATATGAAATAAACATCAGAGCCATTCCTATACAGAATTTTGTAGCGTGAGTGAATTTACTTTTTTTGTAGATTACCGCTAAGATAGGGGAAAAAATCACTATCCATAATGGGTTTAAAAATTGATATTGTGCAGCTGGTACATTCCACCCGAGGATATCTAATTCAACATTATGTTTAGCAAAAAAAGTAAGAGTTGTAGGCATTTGGAAGTATAAAGCGTAAAAGACTATAGCTTCGACTATAAGTATTAAAGCTACAAGCATTCTATTTCTTTCAATTTTTTCTAAGCCAAATGCTATATATAGAAAATATATTGTAGCTATACAGACTACTATAGCTGTTAGAGCTATGCATAAAGTAGTATTAGCTAAAATGTTTGCTATTACTAGAAATGCTGTAATTAACCCAATTAATATGTAAATAAGGTGAGTTTTATTGATGGATTGTTTACCAATATCTGTATCTAGATCTTTCATCTTATTATAAAAAACTAAGAAGCCTAAGAGCCCGATAAACAGTCCAAAACCACATAATACAAAAGCATACGTATAACCATAAATTTCAGAAATAACAGGAGTTAAAGCCATGCATGTTAAACCGCCTATATTAATAGCAAGGTAGTATAAAGTCATAGCGCTATTTAACCGACCATCACCTTTGTCAAACATTTTAGATATTAGCGATGATGGGTTAGCTTTAAAGATTGCATTGCCTATAATAATTCCAGAAAATATATAATATATAGTATGCTTATCAGCAAATATAAATCCTAAATAAGATACTCCTAATATTATTGCACCAAGGATTATAGAGCGTTTAGCTCCAAGTATTTTATCTCCAATTAAGCCACCAACCCAGATAAACCCAAAGGTGAAAGCAAAGAATGAACCCATAAGGTATATTGTTTCAGTCTCACTTAACCCAATTTCTTGAGTGAAAAATAAAGCGATAATTGCTTGAAATCCGTAAAATCCAAACCTTTCCCAAAACTCGACGCCCCAGACGATCCAAAAAGGAGCCGAAAGAGTTTTATAGTTTTTTTGCATAAAATAACCTGAAATTTAAAGTTGAAGAAGATTAATTAAACCATTATACAAGTTATTTTTCAATGCTTTAATAGGTTTGTTTGATGAAATTTAGTATAGATAATATATTTACAGGGGTAGTTTCAGCTTTTAATATTCTTTTGCCTAAATTTACCATAAAAAAATTATTTTCTTTAAAAAAGCTTATTTCTGTATCACTAAAACCGCCCTCAGGACCAATAAAGATGTTAAAGTTGCTATTATTTTTAATTTTACTTATAAAAGAGGGGTCTGTTTTAGTATATGGGCATAAAGTGATGTTCACAGCTTCAGACATTAAATTTATACTGTCAAGCTGCGTTAAGCTATGAATTTCTGGAATAAATACTCTTGCACACTGTTCCGAGGCGTTTATAGCTATTTTTGTCCATCTTTCGAGTTTCTTATCAAAGTTCTTTTTATCAAATTTATGATTAGTTCGTTCTGTTATTAAAGGAAAAATGTTATTAACCCCTAATTCAGTAGCTTTTTGTACAACTAGGTCAAAGTTTTCGTTTTTTATTATAGATTGATAAAGGTTGATAGTGTAGGGGTTTTCATTATCAATTAACTGGGAGCTTACTACTTCAAGTTCAATGTGTTTATTATTTATGACTATTATTTTGGTTTTATACTGTTTACTGTCATGGTTGTTAAATAGCTCTATAAAATCATCTTTCTTTAAGCGTAATACGTTTTTAAAATAGTTATAGTATTCACCTGTTATTTGAATATTATCCAAAGAACTAGAGATACCGCTAAAAAAACCACGAATAGTTCTCATAAAATTATAATTTGTTAAAATATTTACTCTTTATTATTATAATGGGGCTGTGGAAAATAAAAAGTAGGTGATATATGTTTTTAATAAATAAAAGTTTTATAACAAATCTGATATCTTTTTTAATAATTCTATTAGGATTATATTTTACAAACCAACATATAGAAAATATAGGTTTCTACGCCCTATCTGGGGCTTTAACTAATTGGATAGCAATTTATATGCTGTTTGAGAAAATCCCATTTCTATATGGTTCTGGAATTATCCCTAATAAGTTTGATAGTTTTAAAAGAGCTATTAAGAAAATGATTATGGAACAATTCTTTTCTGAAAAGAATTTACAGAAATTTTTGGCAAGTGATGATCTAAAAAAATATCTACAAAATATACTTAAAAATAAGATCGATTATAACACTATCTTTGATAGTTTTGTTGAAATGTTAATGAATAGTAAATACGGTTCAATGATAGAGATGTTTCTAGGAGGAAAATCTGCTTTAGAGAATTTAAGAGAACCTTTTATATCTAAGTTTGATCTAAAAATTTCTCAACTAGTAGCAGAAATTCATATTGACGAGAAAAATATTTCAGGTCAAATAACTACAGAAATTGAAAAAATAATAGATGCTAGGTTAAATGAATTGACTCCACAAATGGTAAAAGAAATTATTCAAAAAATAATCCGAGAGCATTTAGGATGGCTTGTTGTCTGGGGAGGCGTATTCGGGGGGATGATAGGTTTAATAGCTAGTTTTATTAGTTAATTTAAAACCTTTTAGCCTAACCTAACGACGGTACAGAATTGTTGCTTTGTTTATTTTTGATTACTTGGACTTTTAGATTATTGATAAGCCATGGCTTTAACTCTAAAAGGATCTCCTTTAAAGCATCAGTTGTTAAATTAACATACTTGTTTGCTGTTATATCACTACTAGTTATAGGTCGTTTATATTTTATTGTTTTTATTTTAGTTTCGCCATTACGCTCGTTTTTTAGATAAAAAGTTATATAGAAATAGAACTGGTGTCCATCTAAATCTATAACAGGTCCGTATGGTGTAGAGCCAGATAGGGTAAAATCTTGGCGGATATTAACATTTTGGAAAGCAAGATTGTTTACAATATTGTTATCCAAGATATACTCAAAAACAGCAACTGTAAGCATTGTTGTTACAGGTATTGCCCATACACTGTTTTCAAAAGTGTGTAATTGATTACCTTGAATATAAAACATGGACGTAGATTTAGCAGCTTGAGTTTGTATATTATAAACTAGAAGTGTCGTGCTAATGCTAGCATCTTCAGCGTTAGGTAGTTCTTTTTCTTCTAGTTGTTTGTTGTATATTACAAACTGTTTTTCTTCTGGGACACTAATTGGACTTCCAAGTAATGAAAAAGAAAACGTATGTACTGGTAAAATTAAAGCTAACAAAAATAAAAAGTGTTTTTTCATAATTTTTCCTTAGTGTTCTACGCCTCTAACTATTATTGAAGGATCATATTGAAGTAGTCTAATAACGTCATTTAACCGTGAAATAGCTTCCTGACTCTCTATCATATTTTCATTTAGGTTCGCTAGAGTCTTATTGAAATATAACGATGAGTTACTTAAGTTATATAATAAAATATTAACGCTATCTGTAAACTCATTAAACCTTTGAATATTTTCCTCGGACAGCATTTTATTGAATTTGTTTGATATCTGCTGTAAAGAGTCAGCCATATTGTTGACTTTGTTAAGAATACTCTCAATTTGAGATGGTTTAGATTTGATTTCTGGGATTTTGCCTTTTCCTTTTTTAAGAGGTTCTAACGCTGTATCCTCTTTACTAATATTAAAAGATAACTCTACTTTTGATTGACCTGTTATCCCCATTGGCTGTAGGGTGGCTACAGTTTGCTTAAAAATGGGGATATTATCATAGATTTTCATGTAGACACTTATCAACTTAGGATTTTCTTTATTGATTAATATATCTGAAACTTTACCAATACTGAACCCTTTATATGATACATCAGAGCCGACACTTAACCCCGAGATGCTCTTAAAGTTTGTTACAAAGGTTGTAGTAGCTTGATTTTTGAACCCTCCAGATAGGAAAACACCAATAAATATCATCACAAAAACCATAAAAATAACAAATAAGCCAGCAACTACATTTTTTATACTATTTTCATTCATGCATAGGTTCCTCCATGCCTTTTGTTTCATTATGTGAACCAAAGAATTTTCTTATACTTTCATATTGTGTCTGTTGAGATACAAACGCAACATTATCATGTAACATTATTTTTTTCTTATCCATATATATTATATCATCGACTATATTCCAAATTGTGTTTAAGTCATGGGTTATCATAACAACAGACATTTCAAGCTCATTTTTTAAATATAAAATTAGTTCGTCCATAGCTCTAGCAGAGTAGGGGTCTAAACCTGCGTTAGGCTCATCTAGGAATATTATTTTAGGATCTAATGCTATAGTTCTAGCTAAAGCGACTCTTTTTAGCATCCCACCACTTATTTCGGAAGGATACTTGTTAAAAGCTTCTTCTCTTAGTCCTACCATTTTAAGTTTAATGATAGCTATATCAGTTAGTATATTTAAAGGTAGATCAGTATGCTGTTTGAGTGGAAAAATAACATTTTGTAGATTTGTTAATGATGAAAATAAAGCGCAGTGTTGAAACATCATGCTCATTTTACTTGATATTTGTTTACGCTTATAGGGATTATCAATAAGCTTAGAAATTTCTTGACCCAATAGGAATATTTTTCCAGAATAAATTGGTTGTAGCATTAGTATTTCACGCATAAGTGTAGTTTTGCCGCAGCCACTGGCACCAATTATACAGCTTATCTTTTTTGCCGGGATATTAAGGTTTAGGTCCTTATGGATCCACTCTTTACCAAACTTTGTACTTAAGCTTTTTATTTCGATAATATTTTTGTCCACAAAAGCCCCCTAAGCAACACCGTTTAGTGAAACAGCAAATATTGCATCAACAATTATTATTAGAAATATTGAATATACAACACTTGTTGTAGTTGCTTTACCAACACTTTGAGAATCTCTTTTAACAGACATACCCTTTAAGCAACCAATACCAGCAATCACTAGAGCAAAAAAAGGTGTCTTTGCTAGCCCGATATAAAAATGACTGACATTTACATTTGAAAACAACCTATCGATAAACTCAAGAGGCGTTATATCTGCAATCAAATAAGCAATAATGATACCGCCTGTAAGGTTAGCTATCATTGCTATAGTTGTTAGTACAGGTAAACTAATAATTAATGCTGTAATACGTGGCAAAACTAAACGTTGTATAGGATCTTCTCCTATTGTTTGAAGAGCATCAATCTCTTCGTTTACTTTCATAATACCTATTTCTGAAGTAAAAGCAGAACCACTTCTACCTGCTATTATTATAGCAGTAAATAGAGGGGCAAATTCTCTAAATGATGATATACCTAACATATCAACAACAAATATTTGTGTGCCGTATTGCATCATTAGATTAAGCGGTAGGTATGTTAAAACTAAGCCAATAATCAATGATAAGAGTATAACTATACTAAGTGCTTTAATAGTTGAGTCATAAGTTATATTTAATACGATAGAAAAAAAAGAGCTATAAGGACGTCTAAAAAAGTTTAAATAACCTAGAACAATGGCTCCTAAAAAGCTAATACTTAGTTTAATTTCTGTTATTAAATTATTAGTGTTTTTACCTAATATATAGATACTATTAAAAACAGCATTTGGCTTTTTTGAAAACTCAACAATTTCTTCAGTAGGTAGATTTTGACTTGTTAGATTAATAAGGTTTTGATTTCTTCTTGAAGTACAAATGATTTGTTTTTTATCGAGTTTAAACTTGGTTAAAGTTTTTAATATTATATAAGCACCGGCGGTATCTAATTCTTGAACATTTGTTATATCAACAAATTGAATATCATTTTTTAGGTTATTAAGAGGTTTTTCAATAAGCTTTGGTTCTATTTGCTTAAGTGTTAGAAAACCTTCGAAATAAATAGTGTTTTGATCTATTCTTATGTTCATATGGCTATACAAGGTTAAGCAATATCTTTAATTAGTCTAATATACAAGAAAAATAGTTTAATACCAACCTGTAACATCTAAAGTATTAAATTAACATGTGCCATCGTTATCATATTGAGTTAAATTATTGGGCTGAATTACGCCTTCAAGACGATTTTTATATTCTTCACCACCTAACTCTGAGTAGTTTTCCAAGGCATCAAGCATTGCAGAACGCGGTAGAGTATGGTTTTTAACTTGTTGACGAGTAAGTCTGAATTGCTTAAATTTTGTACCAGTATTTAGTCTATAGTAGTACCCTAGAACGCTTTCTGTTGCATTTGGAAAAGTTTCTAAATATACGTCAGCTCCTGAGGCTTTAACACCACAATCTGCTGAAAAACAGTGAAGCCCGAAATAATTACTATACTCTCTAGCAAAACGAGAGGTGCCCCAACCACTTTCGAGCACTGCTTGAGCTATAACAAAGCTGCTAGGTACAATACCGACTTTTAGTTTTAACTGGTTTATCATGTGTTGGGGGTCTGTAGCATTGCGTATTTTATAGTAAGATAGGTATGTATCCAGCCTATCTCGCTGCTTTTTTGTAAGTTTTTGGTTTTTATCGTAAGCTTTTTTGAGTTTCTGTAATTCTTCTTGCTGAGCACAAATTTCTTTATTAGCGTTTTGAATTGCTTTCAAAATATAGTTAATAAAAGCTTGTTTTTTCTCAGCAGTATCATCTATATTAAGAAAATCTGGTTTATCAGATTTTTGGCTAATTTTGGTTGCTAGAGCATAAGTAGCATGTTTAGCTCTTCCATAATCAAATGATAAGAAAGCTGCTAATATGACCAAAATGCAGAAAAGTACAAAATTTCTAAAAGTATGAAATTTATTATTTACCATATTTCTAATAATCCTCTGTTAGACGAGGGTCGTCTGATATAGTCGACCTAAGTTGTAATATAAGATTTAACATATCATATGGCATATCACATGTAAAGTTTAGAGTTTCATGAGTTAAAGGATGGGCAAATGAAAGGCTATAGGCATGTAAGGCTTGTCTAGGAAAAGCAGCGAGGTTTATATTTTTTAGTTTAGAAGATGATTTATTATAAGTTTGATCACCTACTAAAGGATGGTTGACACTTTTCATGTGTACCCTGATTTGATGTGTCCGACCTGTTTCTAGTTTACATTCTACTAGTGTAAATCCATTATATATTTCTAAAGGTGTGTAGTTTGTAATAGCTTGTTTACCATTGTAGTTAATAGTCATTTTGACCCTATTGTTTGGGTCGCGTCCTATTGGCTGATCGATTGTACCTGATTCATGAATTTCGCCTTCTACTACTGCTAGATATTTTCTAGAAACCTTTCTATCTGATAATTGTTGAGTAAGGTTAAGATAAGCTAAATTAGACTTAGCCGCTATCATAAGACCCGTAGTGTCTTTATCAAGTCGATGGACTATGCCTCCACGGGGTAGGGTTTTTTGGATTTCATTAAGGCTTAAAAGAGCATTTGAGATAGTGCCAGTCATATTTCCAGCACCAGGGTGAGTAACCATATTTGCAGGTTTATTTATAACAATAATGCTTTCATCCTCATAAACGATATTTAGTTCAATATTTTCAGCTAACCATTCATTTGTTGGTATGAGTGTGGCTTTTATTTCTATTTCTTCATCTCCAATAACTATGTGTTTAGCTTTGGTAGAGTTATTGTTTAAAGTTATAGAACCATCTTTTATCCATTTTTGTATTTGTGAACGTGAGAAATCTTCAAATAACTCATTGATAGTAACATCCAATCTTTTACCAGCGTGTTGAGGAGTTAGAATAATTTTTTGATGAAATTGGCTGGATAGTGTATTATTTGCCATAGTTTAAATTGCTATACGTAGCGTAAATTTTATAATTTGCTTGTATAGGATTATATAAGAAAAAATAAAGGATAGTTAATCAAATGACTAGATTTTTATACTTAATAGCAACCCTATCTATGGTTTTTGCTTTAGTTGGATGCGGGCCTAAAAAGGATAATGAACTTCCCCAGGTTTATACAGGTTATACAGCGGAATTTATTTATGCAAATGCACATAAACAAATGCAAAATAATGATTATTTTGATGCAATCAGATCTTATAAATCATTAGTTGCACAGTATCCTTTTACTCCTTTGGCTGAGAAGGGTATGGTCGACCTTGTATATGTGTATTATATGGACGATGAATCGACTATGTCATTAGCTTTAGCGCAACAATTTATCAAGATGTATCCATATAGCAAGTATAAAGGTTATATTTATTATATGATCGGTATTGTGGGATTTGAGAATGGTAGAGGGCTTTTACAAACTTATGGTCCGTATGATATGGGGCATCATGACCCTACTGGTTATGTTGATGCATATAATAATTTTGAAAAAGCGTTGGCTTTAGATCCTGAAGGTTCGTTTGTTCCTGATGCTAAGCGTAGGATGGTTTATATAAATAATACGATAGCAAAATACTACAACAATATAGCACACTTTTATTATAAGAGAGGGGCTTTTAATGCTGCTATTGATAGGGCATCACAAGTAATACGCAATTATCCTCAAAGTTCCTCTACGGAAGATGCTCTTATAATAACTATCAAAGCATATAGGGATTTAGGATTAAATGTTCAAGCAAAAGCAAACCTTGAAGTGCTTAAGAAAAATTACCCAAATAGTAATTACCTTAAAAACCTAAGGCCAGATGGTAGTGAAGAGCCTAGTTGGTTTGAAAGGTGGTTTGGTTGGTTGTAGTATGGAGATTGTTTGTAATGCATAAAAGGTTTATTACTTAAATAACATAGTCTCTGATGTTGTCTAAAATTATCGTTCTATTAGCTAAGTTGTCTACTTCTAAAGTAAGTCCAGAACAATCTAATACACTTTCTAAAAAATTAAACAAAGTATTTAATGGAGTTGATTTGGTTTGGTTATTATAAGTGTGATATATAGTAGCATATTGCTTATAGTATTGCTTCATTGCTCTAATGATATAACTCATACTAGAATGATCATTAACACGCAGTTTATTAAATATACCACTATATTGTATATATTCTCCTCTTTGCTTAGCAAATGTAATTATTTCAGAAATTATTTCCTTTTCTATTTTTTTATGGTTTAAAGTACTATCCCTATTAACTAAAGCGTTATAATACATTTGTAGATTCCTTCGTAATGCATTTGCTCTTAAAATCCCAGTATTCGAATGTTTAAACCTTTGGTGATTCTGAGCAAAGTGATGGTAATTTTTTAGGGACTTAATTAAATAGCTTAAGAAGGTGATAAAATAGCTTAAGAAGGGGGTAATTCTACGTACTTTATAATCAATAAACATAGTCTCAATTTTATTAGTAGCATCTTTAAGCTTAGTTAATCTTGTAAAACCAGGATCTGCCCAGTTATATAAAAGTAACCGTCCTTGCTCAGACTTGAAGTATTTTGCTACTTGCTTCCTATAGATATCGTATTGATATGTGGTAAGTAAGCGGCAATCATTCTTGAAAGAAGTAACCGTTTGCTGGTAAACAGTTTGTATATTCCTGGTCCATGGTGGGCAAGGATTATCTTCAGTGAATGCTTGTTCACCTTTATATATAATATTCTTGAACGTTTCAGCATTAGCTTCTCTATATTTTCTAACATTTTTTTGTTTAAATGCAGCTAATTGATTATGGTATTCTTGATAGAAATTACTTGAATTTATACGTTTAAAACCATCGCTTTCTCTGAAATTAATAAATTGATTAACGTCGTCATTAACATCGTTAATATATCTATCTTGAGAGACCATATTTTCTAGTTTTTGAAGCAAGTCTAGTAAATTATTATTCTTAAAATTAAATAATATTCCATTTTCAGTTGTGTGCCAAACAAATTGCATGTAAAAGCCGTTTGGGGCACAATCATTAAATATTTTTTGTAATTCTAATTTTGAGGGGAATTCATACTTGATGTTTGGTGCAATATCACAATCTAAATATATTCCGCTAAAGTGATTTAGAATAATAATCCTAGCAATATCAGAGGCAAACGCATAGAGTTGGTTATTTATAAATAAATTATATAAATTCATTAGGGAACCTAATTTTTCTTCTTTTATTTTAAAAAGTTGCTCATCGAATTGTTTTACCTCAGTGAAATGCTTGAGTTTGGAACTTACTTTAATAAAAAGTGGCTCGTCTAACCATAAGCATGTACTCATACCACAATTACTTTTTTTTAAGTGTTGCTGCCATGAGCGTATATTATTAATTACATGTTTCGGTATTTCGCTGCCTGCCCAAAAGAAATGTATATGATACATATTATTTAATGATATGTAAATTTATTATAAAAGCAATTATACTTTTGCGAACATAAAAAACACAGATAATTATTTTAATTGTTTAAAATATATTTTATATAATTTATTTTAAAAATTGTATTATATTTTTATTTAAATTATAATTGTTACATATTTATTTTAATTTTTAATTATAATGGAGTATTTACAAAATAACAAAAGTGAAATTTTACGGTTTGGCTTTGTGAGAGTTTATGCCAATAAAGAGCATTTAAACTTGCCTCAACAAGAAAGAAGAAATTATAGGGAATCAGGGTTGGTCATAATTCAAAACTATATCGATGCGTGTGAGAGTGGAGATGTTTATCTTAAAGATTTGCTTATTAATCTTAAGTTACATGTGGAGCTAATAGTTAAATGTATGGAATCGAAGTGGCAAGCTACCCAGAACTTGTTGAAAATTCGAAACACCAATCTTATTAGTGATGCATATGAGATATTTAACGATGCTTCTACTATTGAAGAAAAAGTTAAACTGATATGTTTACTACAGGAGATTGTATTTTCTGAGAAAACTTTCTTTTCTGGATTACAAGATGGGCAAATTGTTAATCAAGTTACAAACATGGCTATTAGCGGTTTTGATCTTAGGGGAACTTTGAGTGCTATGAAAATGAGAGAAATCCATAATGATATAGGAGAAACCTATCCTTGTAATATACTAATTTATATTGCTGTTTTATATATTTATGATCTTATAGATAAAGTGAGTTTTATTGAAATAGAAGAAGATACATGGGGTGATAAATTTAATAACGCGATAAGTTTAAATAGTGTTTTTATAGCAAAGCTGCTAGAGGAGCTAACTAAAAATATAAAGACTTATGATTTTAGAACATTAAAATTTGATCCTATAGTTATCAAAGATGCTAAAATAGATCCTAATTTAATAAGTTATAAGTATGCTCATACAGAGCTAACCAGAAATAGTAATAAAGATGATATTAATGATAGTGCAGCGCTTTTTGTTTTCTATAAATTATTTGAACAGATCTTTGCTGGGTACAATTATTCTTCTCATACTAAATTTAAAAACTATAGGAAGTTTATATGGGCTTATGTAGGCAAAGAAAATAACTCTTCACGCAGAAGTTTCGATCAGGAGGTTAAAGTAGATAATGAAATTGAGGTTTGGAGTTATGCAAAAAAAAGAAACCTAAGAAGTTTTTGCAACAAGGAGCTTAGTAACTTTGGAAATATCTCGGAACTTGATGCAAGAAGAAGTTTCAAGAATTTTAGTAATCAAAACTTAAATATAGGCAAAGAAGAAATTTTCTATGATGCCTACGGTAGCGAAACTGATTTAATAAATGCTCATGGGGCTGTATCAAGAGGAAGCACTCTTTATAAGAGTTGTATGTCTGTTAAAGGAGAAAAAAACAATTCCTTATGTGAAGAAAGAAAAGCTAGAGACAGATCATCAGTTAAAGAGATAGGATTAGGATCAGGCAAAAAAAGCAATAGTAGTGGGACAAAAAAAAATGTTTCTGTTAAAGAATTTATAGATGTTAAAGAAGAGGTTTTAAGAATACTAGGACGGTACTTAAAGTTGAACTCTTTAGACCCTTCAACTTCTTGGAATATAACACTACGTGTTTTTGATCAAAAGCATCATGCAGGACGTATGAGAGAGGTTATTAAGTCAGTTAGGCAGCAAAATACTATAGGTGATATATCAAATATTTTAAAGGGGCAAAAAACAAAGTTTGAAGATGTTGATAGCAATAAGCAACCTAAATACACATGTAAAGAACGCATTGGTAGTCGTTGGAACCAGGATGTAAATAAAATAAAAAACGTACCTAAAAATTTGGCAAAATCAAAGTTTTATCAAACTATTTGTACAGCAATAAATATTTGTGAAAGATGTTAATAAAGCTCAGTGCGTTTGTAACTAGAAAAATCTAAGCAAAATATTTATATTTTATATATCATAAATTTAATAATAATTTTTGTAAATACACTTTGGGTAGAATATTAATAAATGAGCTACTATAATAATTTATACACAAATATACAAGATATTTCATATAAGTGTGGCTGGGGTAATTATTATGAGGTTTTGAAGTTACCAAGAGGCTTATGTTTTGGTCTTGCTGCTATGTGGGGCCAAGCTTACCTAGCTCATGATCTTTCTACTTTTTATAAAAGATTACGAATACTTACAAGCGAGACTATAGGTGAGCAGTTTAATGGTATTAGATATACTAAATTAACTGAACTTATTAATGCTGTGTGTGATTATGAGAGACAATTATCTAAATATAAATCGGCTGGTCAAGTTAATTATTACGCTAGTCTTGGTCAAGAAAAGAAAACATACGAATTAGTTATATCAATAAGAGCTTTTTTAGATGGCTTAGTTGCATATCAATGTCATAAATATAGATTTCTGTATGGAGGTGAATGCTTTGGTCAGAGTATACTAAAAACTTCACCATTGGTTATAAATCGAAGATTAACTGTTACTAACCAAAAAATATTAAATCATCAAAGTGATGTTACTTATCAAAAAGTTTCACCACTTATTGAGGTATTTAGCTCTCCTTTTATTGGTGATAAACAAGACTATATAGATTTTTTAAAGCCATTAGTTAATAGTCTTTCTAAGAATCCTTTTCCTTCTTATATTAGTGTAAGTAGTATTGCTTATAGGACAGCCCACAATATCGTATTTAATACAGGTTTAGAGTTGTATGATGCTAATCGATTATACGATAATGATGTTGGAGCCTTAGAATGTCGCAGTATTGAAGAGTTGGTTGATCGGTTTTTTAGTAATGTTTTTCGTCTTGACATAGAGTCACACAGTCTCTTAACTTTAAATATATCAGTTTTTACAAGTCCAAAGTACAAAAATAGGATTAAACAATTTAGTATCTATCCTGATTATCTTAAAGTGAATCTAATAAAAGAAGAGGTAAATAATAAGCTTAATGGCTATATTAATAGAGTCAGTTTATTAAAATCACATTATAATTCTGCAAAATATGTGAGAGATAAGTTAATTTGTTACCAAGATATAGGAGATATTTATAGTTATTTATCTGAAGAATATAAAATATTAAAAAACGGGGGGCAGGGGTTAAAAATGCGGTTTCAACATTATGAAAATAAAGCAGCATTTTTATCGAATAGTTCCAGCGAATACTATACAGTAATTAAACAAATATTGGATTATATTCATCAAATATATTTTAGGAAAATTGTAGATGATGTTGACCATTATAAGGGAATGTTACTTAAAAATATTTTTATTAAAGGTTATTATAAAAGTGATAATTTTCTATATATTGCCTGCCGTAAAGGTCATAAAGAAATAGTTAAGTTATTATTGGATAAGAATATTAATAACGTAAACAAGGTTATAAGTAATTGGACAACCCCTTTATATGCTGCTTGCGAATGTGGCCATAAGGAAATAGTTGAGTTATTGCTAGCGAATAATGCTGATATAAATAAAACTAAAAGAGGAATTAACTCTTTAGATATAGCCTGCTATGCCGGTCATACAGAAATAGTCAAGCTATTATTGGCTCATAAAGTTGCTATAAATCAAACTAAAGATATAGGAATAAGGCCCTTATTTTATGCTTGTAAAAAAGGATATACAGAAATAAGTAAGTTATTACTAGAATTAGGTAAATATACCATCACTAGTATAAATAAAGTTATAGGAGTTGGAGAAACACTTTTATATACTGCTTGTAGAAAAGGACACATAGAAATAGTTGATTTATTATTAAGTAATGGTGCGGATATCAAAAAAGCTACAAATTTTGGAGTAACTCCTTTATATGCTGCCTGTTGGCGGGGTCATACGGAAATAGTTAAGTTATTGTTAGAGAAAGATGTGTTAGCAAGTAACAATTCTATTGCTAATTATTTTTTAGGTGGATGCCATCCCTACTCAAATAATCAAATTTTAGATTCTTTAAAAAAACATTTTTGGAAGCATAATATTAACACGCCTGGCTATTTTCCACAAGTAAATGGTGGGACAGAGACATCAACCCCTCTAATACGAGGATGTTATTTTATGGATAATAGAAGTATTAAATGGCTTTTAAATAATTATAAAGAACTAAACAACGCTACGATTTTTAGAAATAAATGTGCGCTAGGATGGTATCAAATTCATAAAAATAAAGTAGGTTATGATATAGGTATAGAAAAAAGATTAAAGTTATTATTGAAATAATACAGGAGTTTTGCACTTTGGTGATCTAGGTAGTAGCTAAAATTGTTCTGATGCTATTAGCGATTTTGCTTTAGAAGGAGCTTTGGAAGCTATATAAATGGAGGGAATCCATAATGATATAGGAAAAATCTATCCTTGTAATATACTAATTTATATTGCTGTTTTATATATTTATGATTTTAGAACATTAAAATTTGATCCTATAGTTATCAAAGATGCTAAAATAGATCCTAATTTAATAAGTTATAAATATGCTCATACAGAGCTAACCAGAAATAGTAATAAAGATGATATTAATGATAGTGCAGCGCTTTTTGTTTTCTATAAATTATTTGAATAGATCTTTGCTGGGTACAATTATTAAAAAAGTAGAGGATATTAATGTATATTAGGAAAAAAAATATAATTTTTGATTTTGATTCGACGTTAATTAAAAAGGAATCATTAGAACTTATTTTAGAGCCTATATTAAAAGAATTTCCCGATAAACTAAAAGAAATTGAGGATATAACTAATCTTGGTATGCAGGGCCAAATAAACTTTAGAAAGTCATTAGAAAAAAGATTAGCTATTGCCAGTCCTACTAAGGCAAGCATAGAAGATTTTGTAATTAAACACTATCCTAATTTACTTACGGTAGGGATTTTAGAGTTAATTATTGACTTAAAGCAAGCAGGTTTTAATATTTGGATATTTAGTGGTGGACTAACTGATTGCATTATTCCATTTGCTGAATATTTGGGTATTACTAAAAATAACATTTTTGCTGTTGATGTCGTTTGGGCTGAAAATGGGGGCTTTTATTCTTTAGATAATACTAATGGAGCTTGTGACTCTAAGCTTAGTGCTTTTGAGAAAGTTAAGAGTTTATTTGTTGGCGAGGTGATAGTAGTAGGAGATGGTTACACAGACTATCAACTTTACGAATCAGGATTTGTGGATAAATTTATCGTGTATACCGAACATGTAGTTAGAGAAAATGTTACTGGTAAAGCTAAACATATTGCTAATAATATACATGAGCTTAGAGACCTTCTACTCTTGTAGAGATTTATTAGTTACTATAGAAGAATGTACAAATGAAGCCACCAGTATTAATACCCCTATAGATCCACTAAACCACTCTGGTATATGTGTAAATATTTTAAGTAATAATATAGTAGCTAAAAAGCCTATAGCATAATGAGCACCATGCTCTATGTATATATATTTAGCTAAGGTTTTTCTTTCAATAAACAAAATAGTCAGTGATCGAACAAACATTGCTCCAATCCCTAAACCTATCATGATAATTATAATATTTGTAGAAATAGCAAAAGCTCCAACTACACCATCAAAACTAAAAGAAGCATCAATAATTTCTAGATAAATAAAGCCCATTAGACCATTACGGACAACTGTTGTAGTATTAGTAGTTGGGTTATCAAAAAAAGAGTTTATTAGACCTATACTCTCATGGACTATTACACCAAATAAGTAGGCTATAGCTATTTTTCCCTGGATATTACTATTAGTTAAATAAATTACTAAAAATCCAATAACTATAGCAAGTAGTATATATCCACCATCATATTGCCGGATTTTTCTTATTAAGATATTATTTTCTAAGATTGGTAGCCAATGATGGCCTTGGTTTTCACTGAGGAAAAAATTAAAAAAAACCATGAGTAAAAAACTACCACCAAAACTACAAATATATGGCATAGAGCTTTCTAGGATAGTTTGGTATTGTGTGGGATTATTCAAAGCTAGGCTAATTACCTCAACAAAGTTAACATTGCTAGATACACTAACTAATAATATTGGAAAAACTAGTCTCATACCAAATACAGCTATAGGTAAACCAATAAAAATAAAAGCTTTTTGCCAAAATTTCGGCATTTGCCCTAGTATTTTTGCGTTAATAACAGCATTATCAAAGCTTAAAGAGATTTCTAAGATTGCTAAAACTGAGATCGAATAAATGATTGCAGAAGGATTATCTGGATAAAAAAATACTCCAATAGCTATACCTAAGACAGTTACAAAGAATGATCCGTAAAAATACTTTAGAGTTTTCAATATAATTTTGTGGTTGTATTTTATAACTAATAGATTTTAACATATAATATGGTCTTAGTTTATAAGTTTTTAAAAGAGTAAATGTATGTCTATAGCTTTATATACGCTAATATTTTTGGGTGTTTGCTTTTTTACATGGCGTAATTTTATGAGAAATAAAGAACTAGCAATTAGTGTTGCTGAACGATCAGCAAATAAATACAATTTAGATCTATTAGACGATACAGTATGTTTACGTAAGATAAGTATTAAATTGGGAAACAATAGGATAGCTGTATATAGAATTTATTCATTTGATTATAATACTATAACTTCAAGTGAGAGATTTAGAGCGTATATAGTTCTTAGAAATGGTAAGTTAGATGATATCGTTATTTCTGAAGACGAAAAGGCTGATATTGTGAGAGAAAATATAGTTTCAGAACAAGTTTCTTCAAAGCAGGCTATAAATAATATTATAAAATTTGACGAGTAGAGATTTACTATGATTAATTTATATCAATTACCTAAGCTAGAAGGTAAAAATTATAGTATGAGTCCATTTTGTATAAAATTGGAGCTATATTTGAAAGTTGCTGGTTTAGCCTATCAAAACCATTTTGGGTTAGAGTTTAATAAATCTCCTACAGGTAAAATGCCATATATTCAGATTAAAGGTAAAAAATACGCTGATAGCAATCTTATAATTTCTCGACTAGAGCAAGAAAATAATTTTTTTATAGATGAACATTTAGATAGTCAGCAAAAAGCTATAGCTTTGAGTTTTATCAGGTTATGTGAAGATAGTTTATATTGGGCTGGACTTTATAGTCGTTGGATAGATACTGATAATAAAATATGGAAAATAAACTTTATAGAAGCTTCTGGATTGCCAAAAATAATGGCAAGTATTATATATCCAGTAGTAAAGAGAAATATTTTACGGCAACTTAGATCTATTGGGCTTATGAGTTTAACAAAAAGTGAAATATATTCAAAAGCAGAAAAGGATATTAGTGCTATAGCTAACTTCTTAGAGGTAAGGAAATATTTTTTTAATGACAAAGTATCTTTGCTTGATTTGACAGTATTTAGCTTTTTGGTAACAATAGGTGATGGAACTTGTAGTAAAAGACTACAAAGCTTTGTTTGTAGTAAAAATTTAGGAAGTTTTATAGAGAATATACAAAATAAATATTTAGCTACCTAAGGAGAAAACATGAATGTTAACGTTCTTGAGGTAAATATAAACACTTTAAGAAATAATATCCTAGCTATTAAAAAATATACAGGAACTAAGTTTTGTTTACCTGTAAAAGCAAATGCTTATGGCCATGGACTAGAGATTATTGTAAAAAATACTAAAGATATAGTTGACTTCTATGCAACTGCTTGTGCTAGTGAAGCTTTAGGAGTGTACAAAAATAGTGATAATGTTCCTATATTGATCTTTGGTGCTGTTGAACAAGAAACTATACAAGAACTCGCAGATAAAAATATTCGATTTAGTATTCATGATTTGGATGATATTCAAAAATTAGAAAAATATGCCAAGAGATACTCTAAAAAACTTAAAGCACATTTATTTGTAAATACAGGTATGAATATGCTAGGTGTTGATTACGATGAAGCATTAGAAATTATACTAAGGGTATTTGAGTCAGAGTATATATTTCTAGAGGGGGTATATAGTCATCTTGCTTGTGCTGATATAAAGGATCATTTTTTCAATAAACTACAAAGTGAAAAATTTGAAGCTATAGTTAAGCATGTAAAGAGTTTAGATCCAAATATTATATGTCATTTTGCTAATTCTTATGGCAGCATAGGTCAAAATGGGATTTTTTATGATATGGTGAGGCCAGGTATTTTAAGCTATGGTTTTTTGCCCGAGTTTGAGGTTGCTGATTCACTTAAAATTATCAAGCCTGTAGCGAAGCTTTACACTCAAGTTATAAAAGTTATAAAATTATCAGAAGCTTCATATGTGGGCTATTCAATAAGTTACAAAGGTAGTG
Organism: Allofrancisella guangzhouensis; assembly: GCF_000815225.1. GTDB lineage: Bacteria > Pseudomonadota > Gammaproteobacteria > Francisellales > Francisellaceae > Francisella > Francisella guangzhouensis. Next base: position 884,559 of record NZ_CP010427.1, read on the forward strand.
ATGATGAGTTTATAGCTATATTGCCTATAGGGTATGGCGATGGTTTTTCACGTCAATTAGGAGGTAAAGGAAGTGTGTATATAAATCAAAAAAAATATCCAATAGTTGGCAGGGTAAACATGGATGCTTTAGCAGTGTCATTAGGCCGAAATGATTGTGATATAAAAGTTGGTGCAAAGGTGGAGTTAATTTCTGATCTCCCGCAGAAAGAAAATAGCGTCAGAAAACTAGCTAAGTTATTACATACAATAGAATATGAGGTAGTTACAACTCTTAATCAAAGGGTAATAAGACATGAGTATCTATAATTATTTAAGCTTTACTTTTTTACTCTAAAATAATAAACTAATAGACTCACTTAGGTGTTGTAATTAAGATAAAGAATTTTTTATGATAAAAGACAAATTAACTATAGGTAGCCTTATAGCGATAGGTATAGGTGCTATTATGGGTTCAGGATGGATGTTTTCAGCCCAGTACACTTCAGAGTATGCAGGTCCAGCTTCAATAATTTCTTGGATTATAGGGGCATTACTAATGATTTTTATAGCTTTGACATTTGCTGAGAGCTGTACTATCGTGCCGGTGCAAGGTTCAACTTCAAGAATCCCTCACATTACACATGGAACTTTGATAAGCTATATTTTTGCTTGGATTACATGGATCTCATATTTGGTATTAGCTCCAATTGAAGTTCAAGCAGTATTACAGTATATTGCTGTTTTTTACCCCGGTTTGATAGATCTGCAGAACAATGGTGCTTTAACAATGCAAGGCATTCCAATAGCTGTTGTTTTATTACTAGTTTTTTGTGCATTTAACTTTTACTCTTTACGCTGGTTGGTGAAAATAAATAATGTAATTACTTTGTTTAAAATTTTGGTTCCGACAACGATAGCGTTGGCCTTTATAGTTTTTTGTTTCTCATTGCCAGAGCTTAAGGATGTAACGCTGGAATCTAATTTAGAGTTTACACCATTTGGTATAAACGGGATTTTGTCAGCAGTTTCATTAGGCGGTATTGGTTATGCTTTCGTTGGATTTAAAACTATAGTTGAGTTAGCAGGAAATACAAAAAACCCTAAAAAATCTATCCCTATAGCTACCTTAAGTACTATACTTATATGTTTAGTTATATTTTTGCTTTTGCAAGTAGCATATCTACTGGTTGTGTCTAAATATGTTCATAATAATGTATGGGATTTAGATATTATTTCAAAAGGGTATAGTTCAAGTTTCGGAGCTTTTGCGCTATTGGCAAGACAGTTCGGTCAAGTCTGGGTTATGTACTTATTATACTTTGGTGCAATACTATTTCCATTAGTTGCAGGGCTTTTATATTTTTGTGTTGCTCTTAATTCATTAAATGCTATGGTTGCAAATGGTTATATGCCAAAAATACTTAACAAGGTTAATCCAACTGTAAATAAACCCATTTATGCTATAGTTTTAAACTTTTTAGTTGCTATGATTATGTTTGCGCCTTTTCCAGGCTGGAAAACAATGACTGCTTTTCTTACTTCATTAATATCGTTAACTTATCTAACAGGTGCCACCTCGACTGTCGCGATGAGATATCGTTTGCCAGATATGGAAAGACCATTTAGGCTAAAAGCAGCTTTCTTAATATCAGTTTTGGGAGTTTTTGCATCTACATTAGTATTTTTATGGAGTGGTTGGTCAATTGTTTCCAAATCTGGGTTTGCAATTTTTATAGCTATTTTTTTATTAGCTTTGTATAGAAATTTTGGGGCAGATAAATCAGCTAGAATTTTATGGAATTTTAAAGAGTCTACTTGGTTTTGGTTTTATATTATAGCAGTTACAGCAGTTTCATATTTTAGTGATTTTGGTGGTACAGGAGCATTAGATTTTTATTTGGCAGCTTTAATATTATTGCTAGTAAGTTTTATTACTACATTATTGGCTAAATATTATTGCTTACCATCGGCTGAAATTAAAGACGGAATTAAACAGGCTTTGCATCATCAGAGAGAATATTTAGATTAATTATTTTCTAGTAGATGAAACCAAATCATTTTATAATTTCTTCAAAAAACTGTATCATTTTATGTAAAGGAATTTTTTTTTACATCTAAATGCTTAAAATATCTTTTCAGGGCGAACATGGAGCCTACTCTGAGCAAGCAGTATCAAGCTTTCTAAAATCACAAGGGATAGAGGAGTTTGAAGCTATTCCGTGTTTGTCTTTTTTTGATGCCATAGAAGAGACTATAAGTGGTAGATCAAAGTTTGTTATTTTACCAGTAGAAAATTCTTTAGCAGGTTCTGTAATCCCTGCTTACGATGAGCTTATAAAAAGTAATTTAAAGGTTAAAGCTGAAATAGTTCTTAAAATTCAGCATTGCTTAATGGGCTTGCAAGGTGTGGATTTTTCAACTATTGATGCTGTAATATCTCATCCTCAGGCTCTAGCTCAATGCTCAAAGAGCCTAAAAAAACTTAAGCTTATTCCTCAAGCATTTGCTGACACTGCAGGAGCGGCTAAATATATTTTTGAAAAACAGAAAGATAATTATCTAGCGATAGCAAGTAAACTTGCGGCAGAAACTTATGGTCTTGAGGTTTTCCAAACTGGATTTGAAGATGAACATTTTAACTACACACGTTTTTTGTTAATGGGTTATGATAATCTTGAGTTAGGTGAACAGGTTAGTACTAAATTTAAAACTTCGATTATTTTCTCTGTAGAAGATAAGACAAATGCTTTGGTGAACATTCTTAACGTCTTTGGTAAGCATAGTATTAATCTTACGAAGATTGAGTCTCGTCCATCTAGGGATAGAGCTTGGAATTATTTATTTTTTATCGATTTTGAAGGATCAGAAGATGATCATCATGTTCAATTGGCACTTTTGGAAGTGTTGAAAAAAAGCACTTTTTTAAAAGTTTTAGGGTCTTACAAAACATACCAATTTAATTAGGGTAATATGAATAGGCTTTTATCAAGTACACTTTAAAGTCTATTTATTTTGTTGGAAAGATATAAGTGTTGAAAATAAAATCAAATGGAAAATATAAAGATAGTTTACAAAAATATTAAAAACCTTAAACTAGCTCTGGATACAGGAGGAAATGTTGTAGTAACGTCACCTCGAAGTTTCTCAAAGAAAGAGATTTTTGATATTTTGCAAACAAGGAAAGCTTGGATAGAGAAACACCGAAATAGGATTGTTGTTAATAAAAAATATAATTATAATTTGTATAATTTAGATCAAGGAAGCCAAGTGTTTTTTCTCGGTAAGGAGTACACTGTGGAGCTTATAGAATCAAAGCAAAATTTGCTTGTTGAAAAAGAAAGATCTTTAGTATTTTATTTGAATTCAAGTGTTATATCGAATAGAAAATTTAAGCTAATATTATTAGAAGAATTTTATAGAGATAAAGCTGATATTATTTTAAATAATTTGGTAGCTAAATATTTGAAAATTACTAATCAAGAAGTGCAAAAAGTTGTAATTAAAAAGGTCAAAACGAGGTGGGGGTCTTGTAACCACACTAAAAAGATTATAAATCTTAATGTTGATCTTGTACTTAGAGATATTCAAGCTATTGAGTATGTTATACTTCATGAAGTAGCTCATCTGACACATCCAAACCATTCTAAAGATTTTTACTCTTATGTAGCAAATTATATGCCTGACTGGAAAGTTAGAGAAAAAAGTTTAAAATAGGTTATAATTATTCAGTCTAATATTTTTTGTATCCTTGGGTTAGGAGGGTATTATGGAAAGTACTTTTGAACTTTTTTCTATTGGTGTGGGACCGTCTTCTTCTCATACTATAGGTCCTATGCGGGCAGGTTGTAATTTTGTAAACGTTTATAAAGAGTATCTACAAAAAACAACACGTATACAAATAGACCTTTATGGATCTCTTGCTTTGACTGGAAAAGGTCATAAAACTGATTATGCGGTTATTTTAGGTGTTATGGGTTTTTTACCAGAATCACTAGATATAGAGGTAGCTAAGAAGTTATATGGTAATTGTTTGACTAACGAAAAATTAGATTTAAATCAACAATTTACCATTGATTTTAATTACAACAAAGATCTGATTTTTCATTATAATGAATTTTTACCTGAGCATGCTAATGGTATGCGTTTTTCGTTATTTGCTGGAGATAAACTCCTCTGTGAAAAAGAATACTTCTCTATAGGAGGAGGTTTTATAGTAGATAAAAAGCAGATAAAAAAAGATGAGGTGCCTACAGAAAAACCTTGTGATAAGCCATATAAATTTGCAAATATGGCGGAGCTTCGTCAATTATGCGAAAAAGAGAAAAAAAGCATTGACAAAATAATGTTTGAAAATGAAAAAGTGGCTTATGGTGAAGAACTATCGCGTATTAAATTAAAAGAAATCTGGCAAGCTATGAATAATTCAATCGAAAAGGGATTAAACTGCCCGGAGATGGTACTACCAGGTGGATTAAAAGTGCGAAAAAGAGCCCCTAGCATGATTAAAAAGCTTAGAGAGAAAAACGTTATTAATACGGATTTTAATTATTTAAATGCATATGCTATAGCTGTAAATGAGCAAAATGCATGTGGAGAGCGTATAGTTACAGCACCTACTAATGGTGCTGCAGGAGTTGTACCGGCAGTACTAAAATACTATATTGAAACACATAAACATTTAACTGAAACTGTGCTTGAAGAAAGTATAGATAAGTATTTGCTTATTTGTGCGGCAATAGGGATTTTATATAAATCAGGTGCATCTATTTCAGCTGCTGAAGTAGGTTGTCAAGGTGAAATAGGCGTGGCCTGCTCAATGGCTGCGGCTGGATATTGTGCTTTACTTGGTGGTGATATTGACTCTATAGAATCAGCCGCTGAGATAGCTATGGAGCATAATTTAGGGCTTACTTGTGACCCTATAGGAGGGTTGGTTCAGATTCCATGTATTGAACGTAATGCTATGGGTGCTGTTCAAGCGATAAATGCAGCTAAACTTGCTTACCTTGATTCAGGTGAAAAACGTTTTGTTGGTTTGGATTATGTCATAAAAGTTATGTATCAAACAGGATTGGATATGTCTAGTAAATATAAAGAAACATCTTTAGGTGGCTTAGCTATTAATGTTCCTGTATGTTAGGTAATCAAACTCTAGTAAAATTATACTAATTTAGTATAATTGTTCTGTTTTTATATGATTTTAAGTTTTGGCACAAAAATGATTGATATTATTAAAATCAGGAAAGATTTTCCTTTTTTGGTTCAAGGTATAAATAATAAACCAGTAATTTTTTTTGACACAGGAGCTTCGGCACAGAAGCCTCAAGTAGTAATTGATGCGGTAGCTAATGCTTATACTTTTAGTTATGCTAATGTACATAGAGGAGTATATTTTTTAAGTCAAGAAGCTAGTGATAGATATGAAAACGTTCGTAATATAGTCAAAGATTTTATCAATGCAAATTCCAAAGATGAAATTGTAATGACAAAGGGTAGTACAGAGGCTATTAATTTAGTAGCCAATTCTCTAGGAAATGCTATTTTAAGCAAGGGTGATGAGATAGTGGTTACTGAAATGGAGCATCATGCAAATTTTGTACCATGGCAGATGCTCTGCAAAAATAAAAATTTTAGTTTTAAAGTCGCTAAAATTACTGATAGTGGTGAGCTTGATATAAATAATTTATTGTCTTTAATTACTTCTAAAACTAAGGTTTTAGCTGTTACACTTTGCTCAAATGTATTAGGTACGATCAATCCTATAAAGCAGATTATCAGTGAAGTTAAGAATATTAATCCAAATACTCTTATATTGGTTGATGGAGCTCAAGCTGTAATTCATACTAAAGTAGATGTTCAAGATTTAGACTGTGACTTTTTTGTTTTTTCTAGCCATAAACTTTATGGTCCTACAGGAGTTGGTGTTTTATATGGAAGATACGATTTATTAAATCAAATGCCTCCTTATAACTATGGTGGTGATATGGTTGAAGATGTAACTATCGAAAAAACTATGTTTGCATTACCTCCGTATAAATTTGAAGCTGGTACACCTGACATAGTTGGAGTCATTGGTTTTGGTCGAGCAATAGAGTACGTTAACTCTATCGGTATGGAAAATATTGCTAATTATGAGCAAAAACTTTTAAATTATGCGACTATTGAGTTAGAAAAGGTACCAGATTTACACATTATTGGAAAAGCAAGGCATAAAGCAGGGGTGATTACTTTTATTGTAGATGGTTGTAATTCCGGAGATATCGGTGAGTTACTTGCTATAAAAGGAATTTGTGTGCGTACAGGCAAGCATTGCGCGCATCCATTATTGTACAGATTTGGAATTACGTCAACAGTTAGGGTATCATTTGGCATGTATAACACATTTGAAGAGATAGACTTGTTTATAACTGCTTTGAAAAAAGTAATATCTCAATTAAAATAGTCAAATAAAATAAGAGGTTTAGTGCTATGGTAGAAATTTTTCATCCCATAAGTAATAATATATTAGAGGTCACAGAAGCGGCTGCGAAACACTTTAGAAAACATTTAGAAAAGTATCCGCAAAGTATAGGAGTTTACGTTGGTACTAAAGTTATGGGGTGTTCAGGTTTATCTTATGATATAGATTTTGTTGAGAGTAAGCCTTTAGAAACTACAGAAGTAGTCCAACATGGGTTAAAATTTTTTGTATCCGATAAATCTAAAAATTTTCTTAATGGATTAAAGATAGACTATGTTAAACATGAATTTGGCTTATATAAGTTAGAGTACTCTAATCCGAACGAGTTAGCTCGTTGCGGTTGTGGCGAAAGCTTTACAGTTTAGGAATGAAAATGAAACCAACAGATGTGACAATAATAAGAAGGCAAGTAAAAGCAATAGCAGTCCCATTTGGTAATGAGATTGAGCTTATGCCAGGGCAAGAAGTACTTGTAACCCAAGATAAAGGTGGAAGTTTTACTTTAAATGTTAATGGAAACTTACTCCATCTAGATGGTAAAGATGCTGATGCTATTGGTAAAAAAATAGTACGCTATCCTGTCGAAGATTATAATATAAAAGCAGGAGACCATATCAATATGGAGGCTATTTGGGATCAGATGAAGACTGTGTATGATCCGGAAATCCCAGTAAATATAGTTGATCTTGGTTTGATTTATAATGTGGTAACTAGGAAACTAGAAAGTGGCAACTATCATATAATAATAGATATGACTCTAACAGCACCAGGATGCGGTATGGGTCCTGTATTAATGACAGATGTAGAAAAAAGAGTAGCAATGTTACCAAATGTAGATAAGGTTGATGTTGTAATGGTGTTTGACCCCCCTTGGAACTCTGAAATGATGACAGAAGAGGCAAAGCTAGAGTTAGGCTTATTTTAGGATTATGACTAATAAAATAGCTATTTATCCTGGCACTTTCGATCCAATCACAAATGGGCATGTTGATTTAGTTGATAGAGCTTTGAATATTTTTGATGAAATAGTAATAGCTGTATCAACAGCTTATGGTAAAAAAACATTATTTGACTTGGATCAGCGTGAAAAAATTGTCAAAACAGTATTTAAAAATAATACGAAGGTTAAAGTTATAAGTTTTCAAGGGTTACTAGTAGATACAGCAGTTAAGTATCAAGCATGTTCTATTGTTAGGGGATTAAGAGCAGTTTCAGATTTTGACTATGAATATCAGCTTGCTAGTATTAACAGTAAATTAAATGATAGTATCCAAACTATATTTTTGACACCTAGTGAAAAATTTTCTTGTATTTCCTCAACGATGGTAAGAGCTGTAGCAATACATGATTATAGACGTCTAGGGGAGTTTGTACCAGAAGTTGTATTTCAAGAAATAGAGAAAAAATATAAAGGTAAGTAAATGGCATTATTGATAACGGATGATTGTATTAATTGTGATATTTGTGAGCCTGAATGTCCTAACCAAGCTATATCTCAGGGAGAAGAATATTATGAGATTGACTCTGCTAAATGCACGGAATGTGTAGGACATTTCCTTGAATCTCAGTGTACAAAAGTTTGTCCTATAAAATGTATAGTTGTTGATCCAACTCGTATAGAGACAAAAGAGCAACTTCTAAATAAATATAAGCAATTAACTCAATAAGAGATAATCTTTTCATCATAGATTAATTTAATTTCCGTTAGATAAAAAGGTTGAAAAATAGCTCCATATAGTATACTTTAATTACGATTATGGTAAATATTTATTAAGCTAACGCATGTTTAGCATGTGAAAAGGAGTTTTTATGAAATTAAAGAATATTGTTGTGGCTATGTCAATGCTGTTTGGTACAGCAACTATGACTTTTGCAGATGTGGCTGCAAATGCTACAGTTAATGATAGTTTTTCAACAGATACGAGTATTTCAAGTACGATTATGAAACCTTTTGCTAACACTTGGAGTTCTATAACTAATGAAAATAATACTTGGGGACCGCAGGATAGGTCAGGTCAGTGGTATTTAGGTGTGGGTGTTAGTGGTTTTGCTAATAACATGAACTCCAAAGGTTCTAATTCTGGTTGGAATGGTATAGTAGGTTATAATTTCAATAAATATTTAGCAGTTCAATATAATCAGTTTGCTACATATAACGGCATGTTTGGTGGTTTAGGTGAAGGTGTAATTAACCTTACAAATAATACTATGTTTACTCCATATGCTGTAGGGGGAGCTGGTTGGGCTAATCTTGCTGGCCGTGCTACAGGAGCATGGGACGTAGGTGGCGGACTTAAGTTTGAGTTATCTAGAGATGTTCAAGCTAGCGTTGACTACAGGTATATACAAACAATGGCTCCAAACCCAATATCTGGTGGAGGTCAACAAATCAATGCAGCTGCAGGAACTAATATGATAGGAGCAGGGCTTACTTGGTTTTTTGGCGGTAATTCTGCTGCTAGTGCAAGCACTGCAAATATAAAAGATGATGGCGCTAAAATAGCTGTAGGAACAGGTGCTGTTGCAGCTGTGTCAAAAGTTGATGAAGCTAAATATGTATTGCCAAAAGGTATAAAACAATGTGAGGGTAACTTTAACTTAACTAAAGATGGTGTTGCTTGCTACACAGTAGATGGTGATGACGTAACTGTTTATTTAGATACTAAATTTGCCTATGATAGTGCTGAGTTAAATCAAAAGGGTAAAGAAGCAATATCTTCTTTTGTAGGTTTTATTAAGGATAGCAATATCGCATCAGTAACAATTAAAGGTTACGCATCGCAAGGTCAAACTGGTGGTGAATTTGAAGTTTACAACCAAAAGCTTTCTGAAAAGAGAGCAATAGCAGTTGCTAGTTACATGAGATCTTTAGGCTTAGATAAAGAGAAAATAATAACCAAAGGGTTTGGCTATTATGATACTCTTCCAGGTGTTGATAAGAGTGACAAAAGTAACCAGCGTGTACAAGCTAGTGTTTCAGCACCACTAAAATAAATTTAAGTTTATAAGTTAGTAGAATATATCTATAAATCCTATAATTTTATCCTCCATGTTCTCTGGTTACCTGTATTGATATTGCTTTAGATTTGTACTTATTTTTTAATGCAATTGCCCTGGGTGTAAATCAGATAAAAATTTACATAATCATAGCTATATAATATAATTAAATTTCATGTTTGATTGATGAGCATTTTCATAAAATAAGAAGAAACAATTATGTTAAAAATTACATTTCCAGATAACTCTATTAGAGAGTTTGAGCAAGGAGTTAATTCATTACAGATAGCTAAATCTATATCTCCAAGTTTAGCAAAAATCACATTAGCTGCTTATGTGGATGAGCAGTTAAGAGACGCCAAGGATGCTATAGTTAAGGATAGTAAGGTAAACTTAGTTACTTTAAAAGACCCTCAGGGATTAGAGATATTACGCCACTCCTGTGCTCATTTGCTAGCACATGCCGTTAAGCAATTATACCCTAAAACACAGGTGACTATAGGTCCAGTAATAGAGAACGGTTTTTATTACGATTTTTCTTTTAAAGAATCTATAGGTGAATCAGACCTTGAAAACATAGAAAGCAAAATGAAGGAGCTTGCTAAGAAATCTATACCAGTTGACTACAAAGTAGTTTCAAAACAAGAGGCTATAGATTTTTTTAGCTCGCAAAATGAAAGTTATAAGATTGAGATAATTAATGGTATCTCTGATGAAAGTTTAAAAATTTATACTCAGGGGGATTTTAGTGATTTATGTAGAGGTCCACATGTTCCAAATACTTCTATATTAAAAGCTTTTAAATTAACTAAGATAGCAGGAGCATATTGGCGTGGGGATGCTAATAATGAGATGTTAACAAGGATTTATGGGACATGTTGGGCTACCAAAGAAGATCTTGATCAATATCTACATATGCTTGAAGAGGCAGAAAAACGTGATCATAGAAAAATTGGTAAAGTGTTAGATTTGTTTCACTTTCAAGAAGAGTCTCCAGGGATTGCATTTTGGCACGATAATGGAGTAAAAATTTGGCGTGAAGTAGAAGACTATATGAGGAAATCTAATAATAAATATGGTTGTAAAGAGATACGTACTCCTTTGATAGCTGATTTTAGTTTATGGGAAAAATCAGGCCATGCTTCTAAATATGCTGAAAACATGTTTGCAACAAAATCAGAGAATAAAGATTTTGCAATTAGACCTATGAATTGCCCAATGTGCGTGCAAGTTTATAATACTAAACTACACAGTTATAGAGATTTGCCTGTGAGGATGGCAGAATTTGGGGTGGTACATAGAAATGAACCATCTGGATCTTTACATGGGTTGCTTAGAGTTAGAAGTTTTACTCAAGATGATGGACACGTTTTTTGTACAGCTGAGCAGGTTGAAAGTGAAGTTAGCTTAATGGTAAAACAATGCTTTGAAGTTTACAAAGATTTTGGTTTTGATGATTTTGAAGTAAAAATTGCCTTACGACCTGATAATAGAATCGGTAGTGATGAAATATGGGATAAGTCGGAGCAGATTTTGAAAAATGCTTTACAAAGGAATAATGTTAAATATACGTTGCTGCCGGGAGAAGGCGCTTTTTATGGACCTAAAATAGAGTTTCATTTAAAAGATGCTATTGGTAGAAGCTGGCAGTGTGGGACTATACAGGTAGATTTTTCGATGCCACAAAGATTAGGGTCAGCCTATATAGATAAAAATGGAGAGAAGCAAATTCCTATAATGTTGCATAGAGCAATAGTTGGTTCTTTAGAAAGGTTTATAGGCATGTTAATAGAGCACTATGCTGGTAATTTGCCCCTATGGTTAGCGCCAGCTCAAGTTGTGGTAATGGGGATTAGTAATCAACAAGATAAGTACTGTAATCAAGTATTTGAATCTATTGAAAAAAAAGGTTTTAGGGTAAAAATAGACTTGAGAAATGAGAAGATAGGGTTTAAAATACGTGAGCATACTCTTTTGCGTATACCTTATTTAGTAGTTCTAGGTAAAACTGAGCAAGAGCAGGAAATTGTAACTGTGAGAAAGCAAAACGGCGAGACTCTAGGACAAATGTCAATAGAGGACTTTTGTGTTTTCTTGAAACAACAGATAGAAATAAAAAAATAATTTTCTTGGAGGAAAATAGTTATTAAAGCGGATAAAAAAGCGCCTATAAACGAGCAAATAAAAGCTAAAGAGGTGCGTTTAGTTGGAGTTGATGGTCAGCAAATTGGAGTTGTATCTATCAATGAAGCGTTAGCATTAGCAGAAGCAGCTAATGTTGATTTGGTTGAAATGGTAGCAAATGCTAAGCCACCGGTCTGTCGTTTGATGGACTATGGTAAACACTTATTTGAACAAAGTAAGAAAAAAGCACAAGCTAAAAAGAACCAAAAGCAGATACAGATCAAAGAGATAAAGCTTAGACCTGTAACTGATGTGGGAGACTATCAGGTAAAACTACGCAACCTGATTAAGTTCCTAGAAAAAGGCGATAAAGTAAAAGTTACACTTAGATTTAGAGGTAGAGAAATGTCACACAAAGAGTTAGGTATTGAAATGCTTAACCGTATGGCAAATGATGCAGCTGAACATGGTGTAGTGGAGCAACAACCTAAAGTAGAAGGTCGCCAGATGATAATGGTTTTAGGGCCAAAGAAAAAACAGATGTAATAAAAATAACTTATAACAATGCGGAGTATTTAAATATGCCAAAGTTAAAAACAAAAAGTGGTGCAGCTAAGCGCTTTAAAAAGACAGGTAATGGTGGTTTTAAACACCGTTGTGCAAATCGTGCTCATATCAATACTAAGATGACAACTAAAAGAAAGCGTCACTTAAGAGGTATGAATCAAGTGGCTAAAGTTGATACTGCTAGTTTAGTTCAACAAATGCCTTATGCATAGGTTTGTTTGTAATATTTTTAAAGTGGAGAATTAGATTATGTCAAGAGTAAAAAGAGGCGTAACAGCGCGTGCACGTCATAAGAAAGTTTTAAAGCAAGCAAAAGGTTACTACGGTGCTCGCTCAAGAGTATATAGAGTAGCTAAGCAAGCTGTAATTAAAGCAGGTCAATATGCTTATAGAGATCGTAAGGTTAAGAAAAGAACTTTCAGATCTTTATGGATTGTTCGTATCAATGCAGCAGCAAGACAGTATGATATGAGCTACAGCCAACTAATTAATGGTCTAAATAAAGCTGGTGTTGAGTTAGATAGAAAAGCTTTAGCTGAATTAGCAGTGTACAATAAAGATGCTTTTGCTGCTGTAGTTGAAAAAGCAAAAGCTGCGTTAGCTTAATCTATATTTGCAGGTTTATTATCTAAATAGACCTTTATTTGCAGAGGTTCTATTTTGTGAATTCTTCTAATTATTTAACCTTTTTGAAAAGATTTTTTTTACTGTTATCTCTCGTAGGAGGGCTAGTTTTATTTTTCGTGTTTAATGGATCAAAATATTTTTCTTTTGGTGAAATTGTAGACATGTATAAAAAATTTAAACGCTACGTAGACTTCCATTTTATAAAAGCAATTTTAGTATTCGGGTGTGTTTATGTATTAACAGTCTTTTTTTCTATACCAATAAAACCAGCTTTAAAAATGTTAGCTGGTTTGTTTTTTGGTTTGTGGTTTGGATTTGCTATATCTCTAGCATCTGCAACAATTGGTGGTATGTTAGCCTTTATGTTTATAAAATATAGTTGGGGAGAAGTATCTAAAAACTCTAAATATAAGCTAGTATCTAAATTTAAAGATATGGTAGAGAAATATCCTATTATAGTATTATTTTTAGCAAGATTGTTACCTATACCGTTTTTTGTACCAAACATTTTAGCCGGTATATTAAAAGTTAAAAATAGTATTTTCTTTTTTACTACTTTGATAGGAATTATTCCAATTACATTTATGTATGTATGGATTGGTACGCACATAAGTCAGAAATTAAGTACTAATAATGAGAGCTTTTTAGATAAAAAAATTATATTGGCTTTGAGTGTTTTAGCTGTATTATCAATGATCCCTTTTATGGTTAAAAAAGTTATTAGAAAATAGTGTTACTTGTATAATAAAATAATGTAAGAATATCATTTTTGAGTGTTTAAAAAGTTTCAATCTCACCATTTTTTTTGGCCATAATAACAGTATCAGCTGTTTTTAATGCAAAAATACCATTAGCGACAACACCTGTTATTTGATTAAGCTTAGTTTCTAGCTCTATAGGGTTATCAATTCTTAGGTTATGTACATCTAAGATTATATTGCCATTATCTGTAATAGTCTGTTCTCTGTATACTGGTTGACCACCAAGTTTTACTATCTGGCGTGCAACATAGCTTCTAGCCATAGGTATCACCTCTATTGGTAAGGGAAAATTACCTAAAATATCAACTTTTTTTGACTCATCTATAATGCATATAAATTTTTTTGCAGCAGCGACGCATATTTTTTCACGTGTTAAAGCAGCGCCACCTCCTTTTATAAGCTCTTTATGAGTATTACATTCATCAGCACCATCTATATACAAATCAATTTCACCAGCGTAGTTAAGATCTACTACATCAAACCCTAATTTCTTTAACCTTTCAGTGGAATCTTCAGAACTAGATACAACGTTTGCTATTTTATCTTTATAATAAACAAGCTCTTCTATAAGAAACTTAACTGTACTACCAGTACCAACACCTAAGATTATGTTTGGAGTAATTAATTTACTAGCTTCGATAGCTGCAAGTTTTTTTAACTCATCTTTATTATTTCTTTTATTAAAAAACATGTTAAAACTTTCTCTTATTAAAAACTTTGTTAGATATTATACCTGTTGATATGTAGATAATCATGCAAATTACAGCTATTAATATTTGTAATATTACTGATTTACATAAAAAAATATATCCGACTATTATATATATACAAATAAAAGGAATAATAATCCTTAAGGAGATATTAAATATAGGAGATAACTTGATATTTGTGTTCTTTAAGATCTCATAACTAAGCTTTTGTGCATCATAAATCCAGCTGATTATGAAAATATCAAAGAGAAAAATAAATATTATAATAAGGTGAAGAGCAAACATTTTTGAAAAACTAACGTGTGCGGCGCCTTGAAGAATCAAGCTTATAGTAATTAATAAAGGGATTATACTAATTGCTACTTTAATATAGAATTTGTTAGTTATCTTTGTGATATATACTAAAGCAGAAATTACCGTGATTAGATTAAATAGAATAAAAGTGACCTCAAGCAGTGTATAAACTGTAAAAGAATTCTGTTTTATTAAGCTAAAAATAGTAACTAGAGGTACCTCATCCATAGACTGTAGAAAAATACTGTAATTTCCCAAAGTGGTGTATATAGTCATACAAATTAGCAAAGAAAATAAAATATTGTAGAACATGCTACTAAAAGAGATGGTTCTCAAATTATTAAAGCTAGTATTAAGATTGGTTAAAATATTTTTGTAAAATGCTAGAGAAATAAAGTTACTTAAAATTGCATAGACTAAAGCCATTAATAGCATACTACTTAATGTGTTTGTTTGGCTATATGGAGCATTGAAGTTTTTAAATTCTATTAAACTATGTGGTGATGTATATCTGATTATTAAAACAGTAACTATAACTAAGACTAAGCTAACAAAAGCTAGAAACTTGAAAAAACTTTTAATATAAATTTCTACTCTTAGCAGCGATAAGATGAATAGTATTGATATATAAATAAAGACAATACCTAGTGATATTAAGGTTAAATTTGTGTTATTGTCCAAAGTATTTGTGAAAGTTATAGTATAAATGCTTCTAATAAAATCTGATAGGTATACCGAAATAGTAAAGAGTATTAATGTTAGTAAGATAATTAAGATACCAGTAAATAAAACACTTATGGATCTAAATTTTGAACTACCAACTATATATTTTGTTAGACTAGAGTGTGTATTAATTTCTGGATGAAGTTTGCTTATATAAAAAGCAATCAAATTAATTGGATAACATATAAGTATAGAAAATATAATATAAGCATAAAAGAACTTAAGTCCGCTATAACTAAAAACGGTTGTGAGAAAACCAAAATTAAAGCAAATTGCGGTTGAAATGATTCCTATTAGAATGGGTGAGTATATTTGTTTTATATTCATTTACCTGACCTAAGGTTTAGTTTCTAGTTGCACAATAGTTACCACGAAAAGTAATATTTCTAATAATTTTAGTGTTTTTGTCAATAGAAACCCAAGTAGTACACTTAAGGGCACCAAACTGTACAAATTGAGGGTCTCTGTTAGCCATAACTAAACTGTTAACAGCTGAGCCCGCTAGAGCAGGAGTTTCTGGATTAACAGCTGTGCGTACATAGACATAAGTTTGCACATCTGGGTTAGGAGAAATGCTTATTACATTTTCAGGGTAGCCAAACGCTTCCATATATTGGTTAATACTTTTGCCTATCCAAGCTTTTTGTTGATCTATATATTTTTGTCTAGTAGCACAAGAAAAAAGACTTGCTATAAATAACAATAAGAGGATTGTTTTAAAAGTATGTTTAAACATTTAAACTCCTTATTTTATGAAACCAGTTTTTTTCATATATATTGTTAGCAAGGATATTGCTGCAGGAGTGACTCCTGGTATACGTGAAGCTTCTCCTAAAGTGGTTGGCTTTTGTTCAGTAAGTTTTTGCAAGACTTCATTTGATAAGCCCTTAACTTGAGAATAATCAAACTCTACAGGAATATTTTTTTGTTCAAAAATTGGTAGCTTAGCGATATCTTTATTTTGACGTTCTATATAGCCAGAGTATTTAGCAGATATTTCGATTTGTTCTATAACGGCTTCATCGCTTAGATTTAAATTCAATTCAGGTATTTGTTGTAACTTTTTATAATCCAACTCCGGGCGTTTTAGAAGATCAAAAAGAGTACTTTCTCTAGTCATTTTTTTCTCTAGGAATTTTTCTAAATCACGAGCTTTTTGTGTTTGTGGACCTACCCATGTGTTTTGCATAAAGCTTATCTGTTCATTAATAGAGTCTTTCTTATCAAGGAAAGTTTTTTGATCTTCTTTATTTAGTAGGCCTAGCTGACAAGCAACATCTGATAATCGCAAATCAGCATTATCTTCGCGTAAAATTAATCTATACTCAGCACGGGAGGTAAACATTCGGTATGGTTCTTTAGTCCCTTTGGTTATAAGATCATCAATAAGCACTCCAATATAGCTATTAGCACGAGTAGGGTACCATGATTTATCAGAGTCTATACTTATAGCAGCATTTATGCCGGCAACTAAACCTTGAGCTCCAGCTTCTTCGTAGCCAGTGGTACCATTTATCTGACCAGCAAAATATAAGTTTTTAACAAATTTTGTCTCTAAAGTTGGTTTAAGGTCACGAGGGTCAAAAAAATCATATTCTATAGCGTATCCAGGACGCATGATAAAAGCGTCTTCAAAACCTTTTATAGAGCGGATATATTCACATTGCACCTCAAATGGTAAGCTAGTAGATAACCCATTTGGATATAATTCAGTACTTTCTAAACCTTCTGGCTCTACAAATATTTGATGTCTTTCTTTTTCTGCAAATCTAACTACCTTGTCTTCAATAGAAGGGCAATATCTAGGTCCTATGCCTTCTATCATTCCACCATACATAGCTGATTTATCAAGGTTATTTGTGATTATTTCATGAGTTTTATAGTTTGTATAAGTTATATAGCATGGTATTTGCTCAGGATGTTGTATTTTTCCTTTAGAAAAAAAAGAAAAATAAGGAATAGGAGTATCACCATGCTGAACTTCCATAACACTGAAATCAACGCTTCTTTTATCAATTCGGGGAGGAGTCCCAGTTTTAAGTCTATTTACTCTAAATGGTAAAGCTCTAAGGCGAGCAGCTAAAGTATTAGCCGGTTGATCTCCAGCACGTCCACCAGGCTTTGAAACTTTACCAATATGGATTTTACCACCTAGGAAGGTTCCAACTGTTAAAACCACTTTTTTAGACTTAAATGTGATTCCAGTTTTAGTTATAACTCCAGAGATAATATCATTATCTATTACAATATCATCTACAGAATCTTGAAATATATCAAGATTTTCTTGATTTGTAACAAGGGAATTTATAGCTTTTTTATAGAGCACTCTATCTGCTTGAGCTCTTGTTGCTCTGACAGCTGGACCTTTACGCGAGTTAAGTATCCTAAACTGGATCCCTGCCATATCAATAGCTTTTGCCATGATGCCACCCATAGCATCTATTTCTTTGACTAAATGGCCCTTACCAATTCCACCAATAGCAGGATTGCAAGACATTTGTCCTATTGTATCTATATTGTGTGTTAGAAGTAGTGTTTTTGCTCCTATACGGGCAGAAGCAGTAGCAGCTTCAACACCTGCATGACCGCCACCAACAACTATTACATCATAAGTATTTTTATAAATCATTTATAAGAAAAATAGTATTATTTATATCACTTAAATTCTACTACATTTTTGCATGAAAATAACTATTCTAATAATACTAATTAAGATACTTTTACAATATAATCTATAGCATAATAGGGCGTGCAGTTTGAGGTTTAAACGAGTAAATGTTAAGTGTTAGTGAGATTTATCATAAATATATCGATCAAGACCCTATAAAAATTTTCCAAGATGGGGCTATTAAGTCTGCAATTATATTTTTTACGTTTTTGCTGATAGCTGAAATATTTAATTTTGACAAAAATCTGATCATTATCACAATTTTATTTATAGCAAATTTGGCAGCTAGCGTACTAATTGGCAATATAGAAGTAAAACGAAAGGCATTTTTCTGGTACATAGTATGTGCGATTTTGATTTTAAATATATCTCCGTACGTACATAATATTTTTGAAGATGGCTTCATGCTGATAATAGTTGTGGTTTTTTTGGGATTTTTAGTTCGTGGATTTGGCGATACATTTAATATTTTCCCAATTATGATTGTAGTAATGTCATGTATTTGTTTTATTAGGTTTCCTTTAGCTACGTATAATCACCTAAGTTTTACTATAGTAGCTTTATTGGTAGGGCTTGCTTATTATATTTTGCTTATTAGTCGTTATAAGCCTATTAATTCGATTGATATTGAAAAGATCGTGAGAGAGTTTTTTAATATTTTTGTAAAAAGTTATGTGGATACATTCGATAAAGCAAAGTATAGGAGGTTTACCCAAACTAAAGTTTTAGAAGTAAGCCATAATAAGCTAAATAACATAATTTCACTGCAGTCTCATGGACTTATGTTTATACGGAAGAATAATCAGGACAATTGGCGTTATTTTTGTCATAATTTGATACTATTTAATAGATTATCAGCTAAGTTTGTCTTAACCTATAAAAAAATAAGTTTAGGTTATATACGTTTAGGTTTTAAAGATGCTTCAGAAGCACAGATTTTAGCAGAGAATTTGGAAAAAATATTCAAGCAAACTCTGGCTTTGTTACCTCAAACTCAACAAGAACACAGTGTTCTAGAAAAGAAGAAAAAAGAGATTGATTACCTAAAGTATAAACTTGAGATTGCTTATATTGAAAAGTATCAGAAAGATCAGCAAAAAAAGAAACTACTTTTTGATAGTATATTGCTTTTAGACGATATATTTACTAGTTTAGAAAATATAAAAGAGGCTTATCATGATCTTATTTAAGAATAGATTTATAGATAAACTTTCTGATACCACTTTATTAGCTTATAGGGTTTTGGTAGCGTCTTCATTGGGGTTGATTATAAGTTATAGTGTTTTTAGTTTTACTGGAGAGCATGGTTTTAAGGATAGAATTTACTGGGTTGTAATTGCAGTTATAAGTGTTGCTGCAAGTACTAGTACTAGTGTTATATATACACGAGCAAAAGCGATTATTGTATTCTCTATCTTTGGAACGTCGCTAGGATCGGTTTTACTCTTATTTATACAGAAAATTATGGTAGATAATAGTATGGCTAGTTTTATAACTATAGCTGTAGTTTGTGGTATAGCATTGACATTGTATATTTATACTATGTTTTTAAATTATGCTACAAGCGTATTTTTTATACATATATATTTGGTTATGTTCTTTGGTTTGTTTGTTGGTTGGGATCATGAACTCTTCATTGTAAGAATAGTAAGTGTAGCTATTGGTACAGTTTGTATTGTGTTTGTTACATTTTTGACTAGAGGTAAAAAGTTTTTGAATATTTTTACCAAAGAAATGTATATAACCTATGGGGAATTCAAGAAAATACTCAATAATGTTGATAGAAATGTTCCAAACCGAAAATTAATTTTTTTAGTTGAAAAAAACATAAAACTCAGTGAAATGCTTGTCAATGCTAAATATGAATTTTCGTCTAATAAAAAATACTACGAGTATAAAAAAATGATACTACTTATGGATGAATTGCTGATAAATTTAAAGACTTATCGAGCTTTATTTATTGAACAAAAAAAACATAATAACGAGCTATATACCGACTTGGTAGAGTATACAAATAGTCAACTCAAAAAAAATTTTGAAAAACTAACAATTAGGTATGATAGGATTCTAATACAGAAAGATTAATCAAGTTTATAAACTATTTTTTTTGTTTTTCTGACAAGTTCTTGCACGGGTGTATTTTTTGTATCTATTTTTTTAACCAAATCAAGGTATTCAGAACTAACTGGTTCCACACAGCTGACAAACTTATTGGGGGTAGCTTGTATATCACCCTCACTAAAGTAACTATAAAGCGCGTGGATCAAAGGTATGTACTTTAAATTCCCATTATATTGCCAATCAAATTTGAAACTTTTTAAGACATGTAGTAATGATAGGTTTACCAGGGTAAATAGAGAATAAGGTTCAGATTTAATAGCACGAAATGTATGTTTTTCATTACCTATGTTATTGTCTTTAAAGCAAGAGATTAAATAGTTATCTACTTCTTTTAGATTTTTTGCTTGGGTAACGCATCGCATTAACTCAGCTGCTCTTCTTAGACCAGTACCGCCATGATGTCCCAATTTAAGTTTCTTTGGATCAATTCCATATTCTAAAGTTTCTTTCTTATCTGCCTTTGGAATTTTCCATAAATCTATATATCTCCTTACTCCTTCAATAACGGCATTTTTCAAAATATTAGTCATTCCATCGTAATCTACATTAACAATTAGAGGTAGTCTACTGTGAACTTGAACTTGTTGAAGCTGATTTCCTAGATTTATATTTAAAGGCTGTTGCTGGATCACAGGTTGCTTAAATATGTTTTCTTCTGATAACAAAAATGGTCGATTAAGTTGGCGAAGTTCAATCGAAGGGTGCGTGGTATATGTAAATTTAATTCCATCTATCATTGGCTCGCTATTTCCAGATAGAAGAGGTTCATTATGAATTATCTTATATTGTTGTACAATTGGTGAAGAAATCTCATTGATAACCGAAAGCAATACATATTTTTTTCCTACGCGACCTTGTTCCTTAATCTCAGTATTATAAACGTCCGCCACCTGATCATGGTAATCACAAGGTTTTTGAACTAAACCTGCCATTTCGATAGGTATCACTTTATAATTACCAAAGCTAGAAACTTCATTGTTATCTAACTGATATAATGTCCTCACCCATACAACTTTAGCATCTACCTT
Organism: Allofrancisella guangzhouensis; assembly: GCF_000815225.1. Taxonomy (GTDB): domain Bacteria; phylum Pseudomonadota; class Gammaproteobacteria; order Francisellales; family Francisellaceae; genus Francisella; species Francisella guangzhouensis. The sequence goes on from NZ_CP010427.1 coordinate 905,620, forward strand.
TAATCGTTGATTATTTTTAGTGTAGTAGTGTGGTCGTGAATTAATCGTTGCAGCAATTTCATAACAGTACATTTTATTTGCATATTTAAATTGGTAAGTGTCTATGTCTATGTCATCATCAAGGGCATCGTGATGCGATCGCCTATGATCTACATGAACTGCTCTTAGTGCAGCACTAAACAAATTGTAGTAATCTTTCAGGTAAACTGCTCCAAGAAGCTCTCCTCTATAATCTGTCTGGATCTCAACGTTTCCAATTTGTGAAAAGTTATACCCCTGCTTTGGTAAATCATTAGCATCCTTCATAGGGCGTGATAATTTTACTTCTAAAGAGTAATCCAGAGCCACTTTTGCCTGCTCCACTTGTTCTTCTTGTTCATCTTCAGCCACTAAATATTTGAATAAATTAGAATTATTAAGTTTGTATGAAATTATCTCTTTATATAATTTTGGCAGTGTTTTGATTTCATTTTGTTTTTCAGCAATTGTAAAGATGTTATCAAATTTCTCATCTAGTTTTGGGATTACCATACATTCAAAGACATATCCAGATCCTCGATAGTCTTCATTATATTCGTCACCTTTCTGAATACCACCACCAGATCTGAAACCGGTAAAAGCTCGCCAACAACTTTCTGATTTTGATTTATACCAGATTCTAGGTTGCCCATTGCCACGACCCAAAATAAATTTATAGCCGCCATTTTCTATTAACATGCATTGTACATCAAACGTGCATGCTCCTATCTTGATTTGTTCTAAGATTGGTAGTTTGTTTTCCCACCAGTCGGTTATATTCATATTTATTATTCTCCAATATATTTGATAAACTATATTAACTTTTGACAAGTTGTCTTTCTAAAAATCTAACTACTATCTATCTGCTATACACTAACCAAGGAAGCATATAAAGAAAAGTTTTGAAAAACTAACGATTAGGCATGGTAGAATTCTAGTGTGTTAAATGATAAGCATTTTTTTTGTTGTTATGACAAGTTCTTGCACGGGTCTATTTTTTGTATCTATTTTTTTAACCAAATCAAGGTATTCAGAACTAACTGGTTCCACACAGCTGACAAACTTATCAGGTTGAGCTTGTATATCACCCTCACTAAAGTAACTATAAAGTGCGTGAACCAAAGGTATGTACTTTAAATTCCCATTATATTGCCAATCAAACTTGAAACTCTTTAATATATGGAGTACTGATAGATTTACTAGGGTAAATAGAGAATAAGGTTCAGATTTAATAGCACGAAATGTATGTTTTTCATTACCTATGTTATTGTCTTTAAAGCAAGAGATTAAATAGTTATCTACTTCTTTTAGATTTTTTGCTTGGGTAACGCATCGCATTAACTCAGCTGCTCTTCTTAGACCAGTATCGCCATGATGTCCTAATTTAAATTTCTCTGCATCATCCCTATATTCTACTGCTTTTTTATTTATATTTCGCATTTCCCATAAAGCGTTATACCTCATTATCCCTTCAATAGGCTTTGTTTCTTAACCCCTATTTTAACAAATTATCTTCAAATAATTTATAATATTCTCTTCTATCGTTATTCTTCAGAGATGCACCCACCAAATGCCAAATAAATATCCAGAAAGAAAAGGTTACAAAGTTCCAAAACAGAAACATCGAGTTCGAAATTGGTCAGAGTATAATAGAGCATTATCCAATCGTGGACGTATAGATATTTGGATGCATGATGATGCTATCAACAATTGGTATGAAGAAGATACTGAGAATGTTGGAGATGGTTCACCTAGAAAGTACTCTGATTTTGCTATAATTGTCTGCCATGAGATTAGACTGGTTTATAAACAACCACTCAGGCAAATAACTGGATTTATAAACTCACTATTTAAAATGGCTGAAATAAATCTTAGATGTCCAGATTTTAGTACTCTTAGTAAACGACTTAAAGCTCTAAAAATAAAGTCACCAAGATATGTTAAGAAGAATATCCCAGATTCTGATGTACATAGTCTAAGTATTGATTCTACTGGGTTAAAGCGATTTGGTCGTGATGAGTGGCATCAGGAAAAGCATAAAGTATCAGCTAAAAGAAGTTGGAGAAAGCTACATGTAGCAGTAGATCAAAATCATTATATTCATAACTCACTATTAACAGGCAGATTTGATAGTGATACTGGAACTTTACCTGGTTTATTAGATGGAATAGATAGTGAATTTAATCATATTTCTATGGATGGAGCTTATGATAGCTTTGACGTATATGAGCAAATACTAGATAAATTTGGTGATGTCGAGATAGCAATACCGCCAAATAAAGATGCCGTAATTTGTGATAAAAATCACATAATTCGTAACCATAATATCGAGCATATTAAATGTCATGGTCGAATGGATTGGCAAAGAAAATCAGGATATGGTAGGAGAAATAATAGTGAATTAGCTATACAAAGATATAAAAGGATAATAGGCAGAAGTTTACATTCTAGAGACTTCAAAAATCAAAAAACAGAATCAATTATTGGTGCCAGTGTACTAAATAAAATGACTTCATTAGGTATGCCCGATAGCTATAGAATAGCCTGAAATCCGTCTACTCAAAGACCGTAAGAGGTTAAGAAACAAAGCCTCTCAAGAGTAAATAAAGTTCTTAATAACCATCAATGTTAATTATCTCTAAATGCTCCATTTGAGTTTGTAAAAACATTTCTCCTATAGCTTTAAACTTTATGGGGATATCAGTCACATAAAATTTATATTCTTGTTTAAACTGTTTTTGGTTTAGTAGATTATTTAGCTTTAATAGATCTTCGAGCATTTTGCTAGCTTGTAGTGAAGGATCTATGAGTCTTACAGATCCTAATTCAGCAGCAATATTATTCTTAATAAGAGGATAATGTGTACAACCAAGTATCAAGGCTTCAAGAGGTTTATCATGAAAACACTCTAGATATTGTTTAGTTGCCAAGGTTACTATTTCACCATCTATAAAGCCTTCCTCAATCATTGGCACAAATAGACCACAAGCTTTAGAATAAACTTCTACTTTAGGGTTAAGCTTATGAATTTCTAACGCATAAGCGTTACTATTTATCGTAGCTGGTGTAGCTATCACCCCAACATTACTTAAGTCTGCTACTAAACTTATACCTGCGCTAATTACGTCTATAACTGGTATATTACTAGCTATTTGCTTTACAGTATCTTTAGCGATAGCAGAAATAGTATTACAAGCAATAATAATAGCCTTAACCTCCTGGTCAATTAAAAACTTAGCTGTTTGAGCTGCAAACCTTTGGATAGTTGCTCTAGACTTTGTACCATAAGGGATTCTTGCAATATCACCAAAGTAAATTATATTTTCATTTGGCAATATATCCATGAGATTTTTAACAACTGTCAAACCACCTATACCAGAATCAAAAACGCCTATCGGTCTATCGTTAATCATTTATTTTTTCTCAAGCTTTCTAATAATTTTTCTACGTGAACGTGTTGGCATTTTTTCAAGATATTGTTCTTTTGCGTTAATAAAAGGTAATAAATTTTTTAAAGATAAAACCGCTTGATTAGCATCTTCTGCGATAAAATTATCACTTAACTGTACTCCTGGATTAGCAAATATTACAACAGTAACCACTGGAATACCTTTTATATAAATTCTTTGGTTATAAAGATAGGTTTGTAGAACCTTCTTCTGCGCAAAAGTTTGTCTAATTGGATTTTTAATAGTTTTTGCATAAATTTTATTATTTTGGGAGGTTTTTTCTACTTGCCACCTCTCAGCCATATTTTCAACCTTGATATAGCCACGATTGTTTTTAACCTCTACTATATATATTGCTTTTCTAGATATAACAAGAAAATCTATCTCTCTATTTCCTATGGTTGATTTACCATCTGGTAATATCATCCTATTAAAGAGTACATAATTATTATCTAATTTTTTTAGCTCATCTAACACAACTGACTCACCTTTGGCACCTGATATTATAATATCTACAGGATTATCATCTTTTGTTATTAAGAAAAAAAAGATAAACAATATAAAAGCAAGTGTTACTGCTATCTGCAATGATTGTTTTATAAACTCAAAATTACCAAGATATAAGTTAACTCCTACAATAAGACCACATAATATAATTGAGGCATATAGACTTTTTCGTATCCTAATCCAATAATTTTTAAATCTTGCCCAAGTAAAGCGTAAAAAAAGCCGGTCGTTTTTTAGTTTGTTTTCTATTGCCATAATTCTTCAATAATATATTTTTTATAACTCTATAAATTTCTGCTTTATCTTAAGTATCTTATCTCTAATCAAAGTAGCCTGCTCAAACTCAAGTTCTTTTGCATAGGCTTTCATACGTTTTTCCAAAGCTTTTATAACTTTACTAGCTTCAGTTACACCTAGTATAGCCGAAACATCAACATCATCAACACTTATTCTGCTGTTATTTTTATATTCTCGTTTTTGCCTCTCTGGGGAGCTATCTAACATGTCATCTATAGCTTTTACAATCGTTTTAGGGGTAATATTATTCTTTTTATTATGCTCATCTTGTAACTTACGTCTACGTAACGTCTCATCAATAGCTTTTTTCATAGACTTAGTTACTACATCTGCATATAATATAGCTCGACCATTTTCGTTTCTTGCAACTCTACCTATTGTTTGGATAAGAGACTTTTCTGAACGTAGAAACCCTTCCTTATCAGCATCAAAAATTAATAAAACTCCTACTTCAGGCATATCTAACCCTTCTCTTAAAAGGTTAATACCTACTAACACGTCAAATACTCCCTGACGTAAATCATAAATAATTTGCACACGCTCAACAGTATCAATATCTGAATGCAAATATCTTACATTAACACTATGTTCTGACAAATATTCTGTTAAATTCTCTGCCATTTTTTTAGTTAGTGTAGTTATCAAAACTCTTTCATTATTAACTACAGCTTTATTTATCTCAGATAAAGCATCTTCAACTTGGATTGCTACTGGTCGAACAAACACTTCTGGATCTAATAGTCCGGTTGGTCTTATTATCTGCTCAACCGTGTTTTGAGATCTTCTTAACTCATACTCAGCCGGCGTTGCTGAAACATACAATGTTTGAGGCAACAGCTTTTCAAACTCTTCAAATTTAAGAGGCCTATTATCAAGCGCGGAAAGTAATCTAAAACCATAATTTACTAAATTTGATTTACGTGAAAGATCACCTTTATACATACCTCCAAATTGTGGTAATGTTACATGAGATTCATCAACTATCACAAGAGCATTTTCTGGTAAATAATCTAAAAGTGTAGGCGGCGGATCGCCAGGAGCGCGACCAGATAGCAACCTAGAATAATTTTCAATACCTGTACAATAGCCTAGCTCTTGGATCATTTCTATATCATACTTTGTTCTTTGCTCTATTCTTTGAGCTTCAAGCAATTTGCCTTCTTGTTCAAAATATTTAACTCTTTCTTTCAACTCTTTTTTAATTTCTTCAATAACTTGGTTCTTTCTTTCCTTAGAAGCTACATAGTGGGTACTTGGAAATATCGTTGCTCTATGAAGAGTTTTAATTCTTTTTGAAGTTAAAGAGTCTATTATACTTATTACTTCTATCTCCTCATCAAAAAATTCAACTCTAATAGCGTCTTTTTCAGAATCTGCTGGAAAAATATCTAGTATCTCACCACGTACACGAAAACTACCTCGACTAAAGTCCATATCATTACGCGAATATTGCATTTCTACTAATTTGCTTTGTGCTTTCTTTATATCTAAAGTTTCACCAACCTTCAAATGTAATAACATTTGCATGTATTGTTCAGGGTCTCCTAAACCATAAATAGCAGATACTGTAGCAACTATAATTACATCATTTCTTTCTAAAATAGCTTTAGTAGCAGATAAACGCATTTGCTCAATATGCTCATTTACAGCAGAATCTTTTTCAATATATGTATCTGATGCAGCAACATAGGCCTCTGGCTGATAATAATCATAATATGAGACAAAATATTCAACAGCATTATCTGGAAAATATTGTTTCATCTCTGAATATAATTGTGCTGCTAGGGTTTTATTATGAGCTAAAATTAAACACGGCTTTTGTGTTTGATTAATTACGTTTGCCATAGTGTAAGTTTTACCAGACCCTGTAACCCCAACTAATACTTGATGTTGCAAACCACTATTTATACCATTTACTAAAGACTCTATGGCCCCTGGTTGGTCACCACTGGGGCTGTATTTTGTAACTAAGTTAAATTTGTTCATTTAAAAAAGATACTCCTCTAACTCATATAGTAAAGAGTGCTGCTCTTGTGTTAGCTCTTGTGTTTCTCTTAAGTGCTCTATTTCTTTATAAATCTTTTCTAAAGTAACTCTTTTACATCCTCTATGGTCTACCAAAAGTTCATCTTCTTCTAAACTAACTATTTTGTTTAGATACTTTTGAAACTCATATTGAGCTTTTTCAGGGAGTTTAAGAAAATCTAGTCTCCCTATAATACGCACAGCTCTATCATAATAATTTTTTGGTAATTGTGATAACATCTGTACTTTTTGGACAATAGCTAAGCTATGAAAGAGTTCGCAACCTTTCTCATCAGCAGTAGTCATAAAATCGCTTTGATAAATTGCCGCATCAGTATCAATATTTTCAATTGTTGCGTATTTGTGCTCTAAAACGTAATCAATAAAATTAGCAAATGTATCTAAATTAGATTTCATAAACTCTTTATTTGCTTTTATCATACCTAATTTTTGTTCAGATAACTTTCCTACAAAGCGAGTTTTAGCTGGCAAAATAACCGGGATATCTCCCCATTTTTTAGAAACTGTCAGTCTCCAATATTCACTCTCTAAACTACCAAATTCTTCTATAAAATCACTAAATAAATAACTGTCTAAACGCAAGAAAATCTCTTGGTTTTTATAATGGTGATGCTGCCCCAAGTCCAAAACAGCTGACATAAAATTGTTGTTAAAACCAAAAACCCCACTTACAGCTATAGCTTGCTTATATTGTGTATCGTTTAGATTGATACCAATATCAAGCTGATTTAAAACCTGTTCATCATTTTGTTTGTTGAATTTATCCAATAAAAACTGCCACATTTTAGGATTAGCATTTTGAAGTTTTTTTGCTAATTCAACCGTTACTAAGACGTCTATAATAGCATCGTGAGCTCGACCATCACTACACAAATTATTTACTGAGTTTAAATTCTCAAGCTTTAAAGAAACTTTTTCTTTGCCTTCTTCATCTACAATCTCAGGCCACTTTAAAGCTTCGTTAAAGAATAAATAATAACAAGCAACTATTGGAAACAAATCCGCTCTAAAGCAGCTATTTTTATACTGGTGAGTATATGGTGGCAACATATTCTTAAAAAAAGCAAACCTTAAAAACTCATCATCAAATCCAAGAGTATTATACCCCATACTGATAGTTCCTGGAGTGTTAATTATTTTATGGATTTTTCTAACCGCTTGATACTCTGAAATTCCTTTAGAATTAGCTTCGGCTATAGATATATGATGTGTAATAGTTGCCATAGGAGATGGTGTTGTGTCAGGATTTAATTTTACAAAAAAGTTAAACCTCTCAATTTCATTAAAATTAAGATCTGTTCTGACAGCTGCAAACTGTAAAATCTGATCAAAAGAATTATTAATTCCACTAGTTTCTAAGTCATAGAATAGAAATGTTTGATTATTATACATATTAAGATTCAAATATAAGGTTAATTAATCTTTTTGTATTAGAATTCTATCATACCTAATTGTTAGTTTTTCAAAGTTTTTTGTTCTACTTACTGTACTCATTGAATATGTGTCGCACTTTGGTTTAGAATCTGGAATACAACCCTAAAAACCACTAAATAATATTATTAATTACACCATATTTACTATAATACTAAATAGAAAACTTTTATCTTATGATGGTTAAAAACATCACAGAAGATGAGATAATAAATACTATAACTATCTGTTTAATCCTCCAACTACAAATCTTTTTAAGTTCATAAGCATACTGTAAAAAATATTATATTATTGGTATGTTTTTAATTAAAATATTTATTAAAATTTAATAGTTTTTGTTAAAAAAGCATTCTACTGATTATCAAGTCTTTACTGTATTATATAAATGGCAATAGCTATAACTTTAATATGGTTATAAATTTATTAAATAATAACCTATATTAGTTAAACAAATAAAGTGAGGATGAGAGATATGAGTTATGTAACAGACTGGTGGGAAAACAAAGTACTAACGATTAAGCAAATCAAAATAGAAACGTATACATTTGATGTACAATGTATTTTAATGCAAACTATGGGCCTTCGCCCGGCTTTGTTTCTTAACCTCTTACGGTCTTTGAGTAGACGGATTTCAGGCTATTCTATAGCTATCGGGCATACCTAATGAAGTCATTTTATTTAGTACACTGGCACCAATAATTGATTCTGTTTTTTGATTTTTGAAGTCTCTAGAATGTAAACTTCTGCCTATTATCCTTTTATATCTTTGTATAGCTAATTCACTATTATTTCTCCTACCATATCCTGATTTTCTTTGCCAATCCATTCGACCATGACATTTAATATGCTCGATATTATGGTTACGAATTATGTGATTTTTATCACAAATTACGGCATCTTTATTTGGCGGTATTGCTATCTCGACATCACCAAATTTATCTAGTATTTGCTCATATACGTCAAAGCTATCATAAGCTCCATCCATAGAAATATGATTAAATTCACTATCTATTCCATCTAATAAACCAGGTAAAGTTCCAGTATCACTATCAAATCTGCCTGTTAATAGTGAGTTATGAATATAATGATTTTGATCTACTGCTACATGTAGCTTTCTCCAACTTCTTTTAGCTGATACTTTATGCTTTTCCTGATGCCACTCATCACGACCAAATCGCTTTAACCCAGTAGAATCAATACTTAGACTATGTACATCAGAATCTGGGATATTCTTCTTAACATATCTTGGTGACTTTATTTTTAGAGCTTTAAGTCGTTTACTAAGAGTACTAAAATCTGGACATCTAAGATTTATTTCAGCCATTTTAAATAGTGAGTTTATAAATCCAGTTATTTGCCTGAGTGGTTGTTTATAAACCAGTCTAATCTCATGGCAGACAATTATAGCAAAATCAGAGTACTTTCTAGGTGAACCATCTCCAACATTCTCAGTATCTTCTTCATACCAATTGTTGATAGCATCATCATGCATCCAAATATCTATACGTCCACGATTGGATAATGCTCTATTATACTCTGACCAATTTCGAACTCGATGTTTCTGTTTTGGAACTTTGTAACCTTTTCTTTCTGGATATTTATTTGGCATTTGGTGGGTGCATCTCTGAAGAATAACGATAGAAGAGAATATTATAAATTATTTGAAGATAATTTGTTAAAATAGGGGTTAAGAAACAAAGCCCTCTTGAGATGGTCAGATCTTCTTTGCAAGCAAGGTACTCTTCTCAAGAGTAAATAATGCAAAACCTTTGCTAACTTTTTATAGCATACAGAAGTTAATATCCAAAATTTTACGTTTAGCATTTTTGTCTTTTTCTATTTGTGATAATATCTCTAAGGGATATATATAAATTCTTCTTATGAGTAGGTAATGAAAAATAATAAACTTTATCAAAATATTCGTTTAGCTATCTTTGATGTTGATGGTGTTATGACAGATGGAAAAATTATATTGTCAAATGACGGTAATGAAACAAAGTTATTTGACGTTAAAGACGGTTTGGGCTTAGTTTTATTACAGAAAGTTGGTATGAAAGTAGCAATAATTACCGGCAAGGAATCACAAATAGTTATTAATAGGTTTACAAGCTTAGGATTTGATATAGATGATATATTTCAAGGACAAAAAAATAAAGTTAGTGCCTATCAGGCTTTAAAGAAAAAATATCAGCTAGATGATAGTCACATAGCTTATATGGGCGATGATCTTCCTGATATAGTCATTATGAAGCAAGCTGGTATTTCGGCAGGACCATCAAACTGTATAGACTTGGTTAAAGACTATTGTGATTATGTTTGTCAAAATAAAGGTGGTGCTGGCGCTGTCAGGGAATTTTGTGAGTATTTGCTAAAGCACTGTGGTTACTATAACAAGATTATCGAAAGTTATATTGAAGATGGTGGCATAAAATAGAATCATGAAATTCTTTACTAAATATTCTTTATTTATAAATTTATTTTCAATAGTGATCGTGGTTTTTAGCACCATATTTATTTATTATGAAGCAGTTGAGGGTGGGGGTGATCCTAAAAAATTTTCACCTTCAAGTAGTGTTGAATTAACAGCATATAATTTTCATTACAATAGCTATGATGATGATGGTAAACTGACTACAAATTTTATCACTGAGAAATTGGAACAATATGTCAACCAAGATATTAAAATGACTAATTTAACAGAAACAAGTTATGATAACAAAACAAGTGATGAGACTTGGAGTGTAAAAGCACCTAAAGGTTTTTCAAAGAAAAAAGATAATAATGAGTTGATACATTTATTTGACGGAGTTGATGCTATTCTATTTACAAAAGATCAGCAAGCAGATACAGAGAAAAATTCTGCTAAGCAAACATCAGATACTGATAGTAAATACCTTCCAAAGAAGATATATATAAAATCGTCAGAAATGTATTATGATACTGAAACCCATGATTTCTATAACGATAAATTTGTTAAGGTCTATGATCCAGACACACAAAATAATACTACAGGTATAGGAATTGTTGGTAACTCAGATACTAAAGTTATTAACTTTAAAAAAGATGTAAGGAGCTACTATGCGTCAAGCTAGGTTTGTATTAGTAGCCTTAGTAGTTTTAGGTGTTTTTTTCAATGGTTATAGTGATAGTTATAATCAGGTAAGTAGCTCAAATCTTACTTCTGAACAAAGTATACTTCCTCAAGAAAGTAGCACAGCTATAGCAGATGAGAAAGAAGATACAAGCGCTGACAATATTCTCAAGGAATATGGTCCTCTTACAATATGTGCTGATAAAGCGACGTATGATAGTAGTAAAGAAACCCTTACATATTATGGAAATGTTTTTGTAATGCAGATTCATAATAAGCACATCTTATGTAAAGAGCCCAAAATTTCTAAAACAAATATGGTTTATTTTACTAGGGATGAAACTATCCCTTTTAAAAAATTACAACAGGAATGGTTTGAGCAAGCAAAAGAATTATGTGCAGATGAGCATGAGTGTAATTTCATATCAGGTCAAAAACTTGTTATGAAGCTGGATAAAGACCGTAAAGTTCAAACTCTTACTATGGAGTCACAAGATGATGAGTTATCTCAATTTTATACTTTTCCTACTAACTCAGTTCAAGGTTATCAAAAAAGTAAAAAGATAATCAATGGACCATTAGACGGGGTAGGTAGAAGAATTATTTATAATGTTGTGAAGAAAAACTTAGAGCTTTTTGAAAATGCTGTGGTTAATCAGAATGAAAATCACTATAAAGGTCGAGAAATTAATTACGATATGGATCATGATCTTGTAGCTATACCCGGTAGTAAAGATAGACGTTCTAAAATAATTTTAGATGGTGTTGATAGTGATACTAAGATCGATACGGGGTTAAAACCGATTAGTGAATATAATAAGAAGAAAAAAGTCAATAGTGGCAGTACAGTTAAAACTTCTAGTTTTGATGATGCAGATAATTTTCTGTCATAAATAGAAGGATGTGAGATTAAGAATGGAAAAATATACTTTAGAAGCTAAAAGGTTAGGTAAAAAATACGGCTCAAGATGGGTTGTAAATAACGTCTCAATGAAGGTTTCAACTGGTGAGATTGTTGGTTTGTTGGGACCAAATGGCGCTGGTAAAACGACATCCTTTTATATGATAGTTGGTCTTGTAGCTGCAACTCGTGGTAAGGTTCGTATGGGTAAAGAAGATGTTACAAAGATGCCTATCCACTTACGTGCAAGAAGAGGTTTAGGCTATTTACCACAAGAAGCATCTGTCTTTAGAAAACTGAGCGTTGAGGATAATATAGTAGCTATTCTTGAAACAAGAAAAGAGCTAACAAAAGATCAAATTGATGAAAATTTAAACTTACTCTTAGATGAGTTTAGTATTCAGCATATCCGTAAAAGTTTAGGTATGAGTCTCTCAGGAGGTGAAAGAAGACGTGTTGAAATAGCTAGAGCTTTGGCTATGGATCCAAAATTTATTTTGTTAGATGAACCATTTGCTGGGGTAGACCCTGTTTCGGTAATTGAAATCAAAGAAGTTGTCCGTCACCTTAAGGATAGAGGCATAGGAGTGCTTATAACAGATCATAACGTACGAGAAACACTAGATATTTGTGAACGAGCTTATATTGTAAATGCTGGGAATATGCTAGCATCAGGGACTCCAGAGGAAGTACTAGCTAATGAAACTGTAAGAAAAGTATATCTAGGTGAAGACTTTAAATTATAACTTTAAAAATGATAAAAAAAATAGATATTTCTAAATCAAAAGTGATTTGTGTCGGTAGAAATTATGTCGAACATATCCGAGAATTAAATAATGAGATTCCAGATAATCCTATTATTTTTATAAAGCCAAATTCTAGCGTAGCTAAATCATTAAAACTACTTCCTGATAGAGAGTTACACTATGAATGTGAAATAATATTTGCTTTTGATGGTAAGTCCCAAATTAAAGCAGTAGGACTTGGATTGGATATAACTGACAGAGATTTGCAGTCAAAACTTAAATCAAAAGGATTGCCATGGGAGTTGGCTAAAAGTTTTGATGGTAGTGCGGTGATTAGTGATTTTGTGAAAATTGATTTATTAAATATTCCTTTTTTAAGCTTTAAAGCATATAAGAATAATCAGTTAATTCAAGAAGGTAGTTATCATTTAATGATTTATAAGCCAAATCAGATAATAGAATTTTTAAAATATAATAATATATCCATATGTGAAAATGATTTACTTATGACGGGTACTCCTAAGGGTGTGGGAGTTATAAACCATAATGATAAATTTAAGTTAGAACTATTTTGTAAAAACAGTAGAGTCCTAGAGGCATTTTTTTAAGCAAAAATACGGTGGTAAAATGTGGGCAATCGTTGGTAGTAGTGGATTTGAATATTTCGATAGCTTTGAAATTATAGAAGAGTTATCTAGGGAAACGCCCTTTGGCTTATGTTCAAATGGCTTATTTAAAGTAAAAATAGATAATCAAGAAGTATTATTTTTAAATAGAACAGGTCTTGAACAAAATATTTTACCACATCAAATTAACTATAAGGCTAATATCTATGCGTTAAAAAAATATGGCGCAACCTCTATAATAGCACTTTCTTCGGTAAGAAGTTTGAGAAATGAATTAAAGCCAGGAGATATGGTAATTCCATATCAATTTATAGATAGAACAAAATCTTTACGTGACTTTACATTTTGTGAACAGGGGTTGCTTAACTATGTTTCTCTTTCAAGACCAATAACTGAAAGCATTGCTGAAGAAATTAGAGAAAGAAAAGCAGATTTTGATTTTACTATACATTTCAAGCAAAGCTATGTTTGTATTGAAGGGCCACAGTTTCCAACAATTATAGATGCCAAGTGTTTTCAAAGTATGGGTGGTGGTGTAATAGGAATGACAGCTTACCCAGAGTTTGCGTTAGCAAGAGAAGCTGGTTTAAATTATATTTGTTGTAATTTTATAGTTGATTATGTTCCCTGGTCTTATGATGTTAGAAACGAATATAACGTTTTAGAAATAAGACAAACAAATAACGCAAAAGCTGAAAGTATAATTAAATGGTTGGTTAAAAACTTATCTTTTTATTCTGAGAATGATTGTCATGAGCTTGGAATAGCTAGATATTTATCTACTCCTTTAGATACACTGCCTCCAAACAAAAGGGCTTGGCTAAAAATTATTGCTAAAGATAACTCTAAACATGAAAAAGCTCTTGAAGCCGAAATTTTTAAGAAAGTTCCTGATTTGTATGGTGGAATCAAAGCAATACCTGCTAAAATGCAAGATTTACTAACTTTCATAAGTAAATATGATAGGGATGGAAATCGTAGGGATCTTGAATCAACAAGAAGGGCAGCAGCTTCTCTTGACCTATATAGTTACCAAAAGCTAGAAGTTGAGAAAGTAGAAAACCTGCAAATTACTCATAATGATGGGCATAATATACCAGTTAGGTTCTATAACCCAGATCCTAGTAGAAAGCTTCAGGCAATAGTATTTTCACATGGTGGAGGGTTCGTTTCAGGAACTTTGGATTCTTTTGATGCATTTTGTAGAAAGGCTGCAATAACTACAAATAGGGTGGTTTTTTCTGTAGATTATAGACTTGCTCCTGAACATAAATTTCCAGCAGGATTAAGTGATGTAGAGTTTGTTGCTGAATATGTTTACAACCATGCGAAAAATTTTGGAATTTCTAAAAAAGAATTTACACTAATGGGTGATAGTGCAGGAGCTAATTTATCAATATTAGCAACTTATAATTTATTAAAAGCCAATAAGATTAAAATTGCTAATAATGTTATTTTATATCCGTCTGTTGATTTGTCACATATGCCAACTAAATCGTTAGAAGATTTCGCTAGTGGTTATATACTAACTAAAGCCAAAACTATGTGGTATTCAGAATTATATGTACCAGATAACGTTGATAAACAGTCTCCTGAAATATCACCATTTTATATCAAAAAATTAGAAGGTATGCCACGCACTTTAGTTATAACAGCTGGGTTTGATCCACTCAAAGATGAAGGTCTACTTTTTGCAGAGAGACTTATACGACACAATGTGGAAGTACAGCATTATCATTTTGATAGCTTAGTACATGGATTTATTAACTTCTCAAAGCTTATTCCAAGTGAGATGGATATTTTACATACGAGAATAACTAAATTTCTTAAATAGAAAATGAAGAATTACATTTTGCAAATTGAATATTTGGGGAAAAATTATTGTGGTTGGCAACGACAATCACATTCATTAAGTATTCAAGAGGAGCTAGAAAAAGCCTTATCAAAGGTAGCTAACCACAATATAGAAACTATATGTGCTGGTCGGACTGATACTGGGGTACATGCAAGCTCACAAGTTGTTAATTTTTTATCTGATGCAGACAGATCTTTACAAGCATGGCAACGAGGAGTTAATGCTTTGTTGCCTCAGGATATAAAAGTTTTGCAAATAAAAGAAGTAGAATTAGATTTTAATGCAAGATTTTCAGCTGTAAATAGAACCTATAATTATGTAATTTATAATGCTCCCATAAGCTCACCATTGTTTGCAGAACATACATTATGGGAAAATAGGCTATTAGATATAGAAAAAATGAACCAAGCTTGTAAATATTTACTTGGCGAACAGGATTTCAGTTCATTTAGGTCCTCTCAGTGCCAATCAAACACTCCATTTAGAAATATCAAAAAGGCAGAGTTCGTAAAATTTGGTAATTTTATAGTTTTTGAAGTAATAGGAAATGCTTTTCTACATCATATGATTAGAAACCTTGTAGGTTCATTGGTTAAAGTTGGATTAGGTTTTAAAAATCCAAACTGGATAAATGATTTACTAGCAGCTAAGGACCGTACTCAAGCAGGACAAACAGCTAAAGCTCAGGGACTTTATTTTGTGGGAGTTGAGTATCCAGGATTTAGCTTTAGCCGCTCTGTTGTTAATATGTTTTGTGTATAGATTTGATCTTCTTTTAAATTATTTAACACCTAATGAGCTACATTTCGGAATCAGAATAGACATTGAGACTACAATCTAAGCAAAATTTTGCTAAAGTCTGCAACGTTTTTATAAAATATACTTACTTAGATCCTTATCTTTAACTAACTTACCTAATTTTTCATTAACATATTCAGTGTTTATATTAATACTTTTGTCAGTTAACTCTGAGGCACCAAAGGAAATTTCTTCAAGTAGTTTTTCCATTACAGTATGTAAGCGTCTAGCTCCGATATTTTCAATTTCTTCGTTAACTCTGTATGAAATCTCAGCAATTTTTTGAATAGCCTCATCATCAAATGTTAGTTCAACGTCTTCTGTTTTAAGTAAAGCAATGTATTGTTTAAGTATTGAGCAATCTGGCTCTTTAAGGATTCTAACAAAATCATTTATCTCAAGAGATTTCAGTTCAACTCTTATAGGTAACCTACCTTGAAGTTCTGGGATTAGATCTGAAGGTTTTGCTATATGAAATGCTCCTGATGCAATAAACAATATATGGTCAGTTTTTATCATTCCATATTTTGTTGATACTGTAGAGCCTTCAACAAGTGGTAAAAGATCACGTTGTACACCTTCGCGAGATATATCAGCACCAGATGTATTAGATTTTTTACAAACCTTATCTATCTCATCAAGGAAAACAATACCATTTTGTTCTACTGATTCTAAAGCACGTGCCTTTACGTCATCTTCATTAATCAGTTTAGCAGCTTCTTCATCTTTTACTAGCTTAATAGCATCTTTTATTTTCATTTTTTTATTTTTCTTTTTATCACTGCTTAGGCTAGTAAATAAATCTTGAATTTGGCTTGTCATATCTTCCATACCTGGAGGACCCATTACTCCAATAGCCTTTGGAGCCGCTGCTACTTCTATTTCAATCTCTTTATCATCAAGTTCACCATTTTGAATTTTTTTTCTAAAAATTTCACGAGTTTTATTTTCTTTTTCTTTCTTAGAGGTTGGGTCTTCAGCAGGTTCATTAGCAAAGCCAATTTTTGATTCAATTATCCTGGCAGGGGGTATCAGCACATCAAGGATTCTATCTTCAGCTAGCTTAGAAGCTTTTTCAAAAACTTTCTTTTTAGCTTCCTCTCGCTTCATTTTTACAGCCATCTCCGCTAGGTCACGGATTATAGATTCTACATCTTTACCAACATAACCAACCTCAGTAAACTTAGTAGCTTCAACTTTGATAAACGGAGCATCTGCTAATTTAGCTAGTCTGCGAGCTATCTCTGTCTTACCTACACCAGTGGGCCCTATCATCAAAATATTTTTTGGAGTTACTTCTTGACGCATTTCATTGTCTAGTTGCATTCTACGCCATCTATTACGTAGAGCTATAGCAACAGCTTTTTTTGCCTCATTTTGGCCAATTATATGTCTTTCTAATTCTTGTACTATTGTTTTTGGAGTCATTACTTGTGTCATAATGTATTAACTATCCTTTTTGTTATCTAAGCTTTCTATTGTGAAATTATGGTTTGTATAGATGCAAGTATCTGCTGCGATAGTTAAGCTTTTTTTAACTATTTCCTCAGCTGATAAATCTGTATTTTCAACAAGTGCAGTTGCAGCAGAACGAGCGTAAGTTGACCCTGATCCAATAGATATAATATCATTTTTATCTGCTGCCATCACATCCCCGACGCCAGATATCAGTAGTGATAATTTTTCATCTGCTACTATAATCATAGCCTCTAATTTACTAAGCATTCTATCTAAACGCCATTCACGTACCATTTCTACAGCAGCACGCTCAAGGTTGCCTTGATAAAACTCTAATTTTTGTTCAAATTTTTCGAATAATGTAAATGCATCAGCAGTAGATCCTGCAAAACCAGTAAGAACTTTACCACCATTTAGCTTTCTTACTTTTACAATATTATCTTTTGCTATAGAGTTGCCTAAAGTTGCCTGACCATCTCCACCGATAACTACCTTATTACCTCTTCTAACGCATAAGATAGTAGTTCCTTTCATTGTTTCCATAATTGACACACCTTCTTTAGTGGTTTACAAATTTAAAAATATATACTAATTTAATATAAGTAGATTGGGACTAGTTATGTTTTTACAAGCTTTTTTAGGTTTATTTTTTATATTTGTTCGAAAGTAACACAAAAGATATATTTTTGTGTTATATTTTAGCTTGTTTTTGTTTATTTTTGTTTAACTTTACAGAGAGTTTTGATAATGAGAAGTGATTTAAACTTTAAAGAGACGATTAGCTTAGCTATAAATATTTACAAAAAATCGTTTAAACTTACATTTGCGTTAGCGTTTATGTTGTCATTTATATCTGAGTATTGCTTTGTATATATGATGCAGCATGGCATGGCTGAATATATAGAAAGTGGTGGAAAAACTATACCATCAAATTTTCCATCAGCAAATGTGTTAGGATTAATGGTTTTAATAATTATGGTAGCTACAGTTTTTGTCTATGCTATGATAATTTTGTTACAGGGACTATTTGTTAAAAATCAGCTAAAAGCGTCTGAAGCTATAAAGCTTTCTTTACAGATTTTTTCTAAGCGAATATTTTCTTTCTTAGGAGTCTTTTTATTATCAATGGTATTAATGACGTTATTGTCGATGTTTTTACAATATATAGGCATTTACCTTGCAGTTTTATTATTTTTAACAGTTATGCCAGCTGTACTTTTAGGTAAAAGTAGTATTATTGAAGCTATTACAAGTAATTTTAAGATAATCAGAATAAATTTTTTCTATATGTTTAAATTGGCTTTTGTGGTATTAATACTCATGATAATTAAGCCATTACTCACTTTTGGTTTAATATATTTGTTAAAGAACTTAGGTATGGAGATAAGCCCTTTAGAAAGTAGTATTCAAAATATTATTGTGACGATAATAGATTCATTAGTGGTTCCATTTATGTTTGCTATTACAGTAGCAACCTTTTTAGTTGCTCGTGGAAAAAACTCTATTGATCAAAATATTTGATTAAATCTCTAAATTTATAAGACGGGTTAAATTTAATACTTTCATTAGAAATATCTTTTTGTTTATTTTGGTAGTTTAGCTCAGTAATTATACCGGATTCGACTTTAATTTTTAATTCTTCTTGGTGATCAAAATATGTCTTTGTGAAAGGCAGAGTTTTGCCAAAACACCAGCTCCAACTTTTCAATATACTAATTTCTTGTTCGATAAGCTCTTTATTTTCAAGAGGGGTTTGCTCATTTATTAGGTTTAGTTCGATGCTTCTAAAATTAGTTAAGAAAGCTTTTGTAACATCTTGAATTTGCAAATCAGGCTTTAATTCTATTAGATTAATTACTTTAGATCTATATGATCTTACTCCTTTAATATCCAAAGAAGTATCAATTGGTTGATGTAAGTAATTATAAAGCTTGCTAGTATTTGCATTTATTAATAATGTTCCATGATGAAATGCTCTATCTTTTTTTTCCCTAAAAGCACTGCCAGAAACTTTATAAGTAAAGCCATTATGATCGATCACGATATCATTTCTTTGGTTTGGATAAATATTTATTTCTAATTTTCGAATAGCACTACAAACTAATTCAAGGTTAGCTTTAATATCATGATCAGTTTTGGATGAGATGATTGTGTAGTTAAGATTACCAAAATCATGGTAAACAGTACCACCACCACTTTGACGTCTAATAACAGGTATACCATCTTTTTCCATTGTTAAAAGATCACATTCTAGCCAGGGGTTTTGGGCCCTACCTATTACCACACATGGTGCGTTTTGCCATAAAAATAGTATTTTCTGGTCTTTCAATTCTTCCAAGAATAACCAGTTTTCTAAGGCTAGATTAAAGTAAACATCGTTGCTTTGTGATATATATATTTTCATAGTTAAATAGTTATTTATAGTTTATTGTAAGTATAAGGTTTTATTGGTTCTATAAAAGCGTTTTGTGATATAATTTTGCTTTATTGAGTAAAATTAAAGTTAAATAATCTGATGTCATTTATACAACAAACCCTAGATATTATTAAAAGAGGGGCAGATGAAATTCTGTTAGAAGAAGAGTTAATTAAAAAACTTCAAAAAGATAAACCTTTAATTATAAAATTTGGTTGTGATCCAACCGCTCCAGATATTCATTTAGGACATACTGTTGTTATTAACAAACTTAAACAATTACAAGATCTAGGGCATGAAATACATTTCCTTATAGGTGATTTCACTGCTCAGATTGGTGATCCAACTGGTAAAAATACTACTAGACCGCCTCTTACAGCAGAAGAGGTTGCTAGAAACGCAGAAACTTACACAAGTCAAGTTTTTAGAATTTTAGATAAAGAAAAGACTATTGTGCGTAGAAATGGAGATTGGTTTAACAATATGGCAGCAGCTGATATGATTAAATTAGCCTCTAAATTAACTGTTGCTAGAATGCTTGAAAGAGATGATTTTTCTAAGAGGTATAAGAATAACCAATCTATTTCCATACACGAGTTTTTATATCCACTTGTACAGGGTTATGACTCTGTAATAATGAACGCTGATATAGAATTAGGTGGTACTGATCAGAAATTTAATTTACTAATGGGTCGAGAGCTTCAAAAGCAGAATAACCAAGAGCCTCAAGTTATTATAACTATGCCATTGCTGGAAGGTCTAGATGGTGTTAAAAAAATGTCAAAATCTAGCCAAAATTATATAGGTATAGAAGAGCCTGCTAATGATATTTTTGGCAAGGTTATGTCAATATCTGACGAATTAATGTGGCGTTACTATGAGTTACTTAGTTTTAAATCTTTAGAAACTATTAATAATCTAAAGCAAAGTGTACTTAAAGGGGTAAATCCACGTGATATCAAAATAGAGTTAGCAAAAGAGCTAATACAAAGATTTCATTCAGTAGAAGCTGCTAAAAATGCTCATCAAGATTTTATACAAAGATTTCAAAAAAATCAGATACCTGAAGATATAAATGTTGTAGAATTAGACATAAGAGATAGTTTACCTATAACTAATTTACTAAAAGAGGTAGGCTTGGTCGCTAGTACATCTGAAGCTAACAGAATGATTAAGCAAGGAGCTGTAAAGGTTGATGGTGAAAAAGTTGATGATAATAGCTTAGTTTTTGGTATTGGCACAAAAAATGTGTTCCAAGTAGGTAAGCGTAAATTTGCAAAAGTGATTATAAAATAAAGGAGTTATAAAATGGACAAGTTTTTATCAATATTTGTTGGTGTTTTAATTATTGTAACTATAGTTACAGTATTTATTAGTTTGTTTCCGATAGCTTTAAAAGTTTGTATAATTTCAGCTATTATTAGCGCCATAATTTATGTAGCTCTTAGATTAATTGAAAAATTTAGTAATTAATGTGGTTGTGTCAAATTTTTGACTAGATGCTTCTTTAAAATCTTAGATTGTATTCCCAAATTTTGATATCCTAAGAGATAATTTGAGCAAGATTAATTTCAAAAATGCAAAGCATCCTAAACTTACATAAATTAAAAACAGCACTAGATAAAGATAATACGGCTATTTATCAGCTTGGTGATATTTGTTTGAATAACTATATCGGTCATAATTTTAAGATAGAGTATTTAAATGAAATAAATTGTATTGCATGTGGTACTAAGACTAATAAAAGTTATTTTCAAGGTTATTGTTTTATGTGTATGAAAAGGTTGCCAGAGTGTGATATCTGTATAGTTAAACCTGAATTATGTCATTTTGCACAAGGTACATGTAGAGATTCCGCTTGGGGGGAGAATAACTGTATGAAAACTCATATAGTCTATTTGGCAAATACAGGAGATATTAAAGTAGGCATTACAAAGCTACAAAATATACCCTCACGTTGGATTGACCAAGGAGCTAGCCAAGCTATACCTATATTTGCAGTAGAAAGTAGATTAATTTCTGGTTTAGTTGAAATATTAATAAAAGAGCATATTTCTGATAAAACTAATTGGCGAAAGATGCTCCAATGTGAACCAGATACTTCTGTAGATTTATTTAAACTAAGAAATAATATATTAGAAGAAATTAAACCTGGTATTAGTAATATCCGAGCACGATATGGTGAAAATAGTGTTGAGCCAGTAGAAGGAAGGCTTCAGACAATAAAGTATCCTGTTATCCAGTATCCAACAAGTATTAAATCATTTAATTTAGATAAAGATTTTATAATCAAAGGAAAGCTTGTAGGCATAAAAGGACAGTATTTGATATTTGATACAGGAGTTATAAATATTCGTAAATTTAGTGGATATAAGTGTAATATTCTATAGTTAATACGACTATATTTTGCAAGCATACAAATTACCAAAATTGTCATTCTCTGATCAAATTAGAGAATTCATTTGTTGTTTGTAATGGTCAAATAAGTTTAACTATTTTTTTCTTAGATAAAATTTCTCTATCATATCTTTCTATTACATAAAAAGGATTATTTTCTAACCAAAGCATACCTACTTTTGAAGAATTTAATCCTAAAGCATTAGCTAAAAGTATACAAAAAAATCGTTAATTGCTGGTTTAATAATGTGTGTAGAAGGAGTGTTATTGGATTATTTATACAAGATACACTTGGATCATAAATCGCTCTCAAAACTATTTATTTTATTGTGCTTTATAGACCTATTGAGAATGATAAGAAAACGCAAACTGGTACTCACAACTGGATTCGAACCAGTGACCCCTACCATGTCAAGGTAGTACTCTAACCAACTGAGCTATGCGAGTAATTCGAACATAATTATATGTCTTTTTTAGGCTGTTGTCAATGTTCTATAAACCGTGCTGCCTTCCTTTATGAAGCAATAATAAAATTTATTTTTTATAAATTTTTGGCTAAGATATTTGCGTATTAAATAATTTTGTGGCTATTTTTACATTATCTATAAAAACTTACAAGGTGCAAATAAGGTGCAGAAAGTACAATCATCTTCTCAATAAACCAACCTTGAACTTGAATGATATAGTCAAATCCATACATATTTAGTTACTGATCTTACGCACTTTTCAAAATTTGTAATTTCTCATAAGCAACTTGATTAGCTTTTATTAGCAGTTTTGCTCTTAAAGCAAAATGATTCATCCTGAGCTTTTCAAGTGCTAGATTGTATTCTGAAAGTTTGAAATTAGTATGTAGAAATCCACTAACTTTAGCTTTAGTTTTTTAGACAAACCTCTATGGACTTTAATTCTATTTTTAAGATCAGCAAATTTGCCACCATCATAAATGATTATGCAGTATTTAGCTTTACCTTAATAAATAACTAGAATGTAAAGTTCTGTTGTATCCATTGTCATTTACTGTAATTACTATATTATGTAAGCCATACAACATTATTTACATTTTTTATGCAGAAATTTACTTTTTTTATCAGTTGCGCCAAAGGTTTAGAGATTATTTTAAAAGAAGAGTTAGCAAACCTTAAAATATTAGCTCAAGAAAAACTTGCTGGAGTAGAGTTTGAAGGTTCTTTAGAAGATGCTTATAAAGTGTGTATACACTCACATTTAGCTAGTCAGGTAATGCTTAAAATAGCTAGCCAAAAGGTTGAAACTCAACAAGAATTATACGATTTTGTGTTTTCTATAAATTGGAGTGACTACTTTGATGTTGATAAAACTTTTAAGATTATAGTATCAGGAAATCATTATGATTTTAATAATACAATGTTTGTCTCACAAAAGACAAAAGATGCGATAGTAGACCAATTTAGAAATAATTATAAAGATCGTCCAGATATTGATACCCAAAGCCCAGATAATGTTATTAAGTTACATTTACATAAAAATTTTGTAAATGTATATTTGTGCATCAACTTAGAGAGTTTACACAGGCGTTCATATAGACAATACCAAGGTCAAGCTCCATTAAAAGAAAATCTAGCTGCCGCTATACTTATAAAAGCAGGATGGTTAGATGAGTTACAAAAAGATATCCCAGTCTTAGTAGATCCAATGTGTGGCTCTGGCACAATTTTAATAGAAGCAGCATTAATGGCTAAAAATATTGCTCCTGCTTTACTGAATGATAGTTTTAGGGTTTTTGATTCAAAATTACATGATCAAGAGCTATGGCAAAATTTGTTAATAAAAGCTAAAGAGAATACAAAAGTTTCAAATGCTATTATTCGGGGCTACGATATTGATAATAATATTTTAGATAAAGCTACTAAGAATATTTCCTTAGCTGGTTTGACCAATGTTATTAAAATTAAACAACAAGATATCAGAGATTTTAAGAATACATTTCCAGATACTGGATTAATAGTTACAAACCCGCCGTACGGTGAGAGACTCTTTGGTGATAGAATAGCTGATTTACTAGATGCATTTAATGGCTTTGATGAAAGGCTTAATAGTGATTTCCAGGATTGGAAAGTTGCTATATTAACTAATTTTTCTGATTCTATAAAAGAATTACAGTTTCGTACAATTAAACGTAACAAATTTTATAATGGTGCTATAGAAACAATTCTCTACCAGTTTGAAATAAATGAGCAATCAAGGTTTAAACATGAATCACAACTAGAAAAAAATATTCGTCTTGCTGAAGTTTATTCAGCTAAATCCGATGAACATATAGATTTTGCTAATAAACTACAAAAAAACCTAAAAAACTTAAACCCTTGGCTAAAACAAACAGATTTAGAGTGTTACCGGTTATATGATGCTGATATACCGACATTTTCAGTAGCTGTTGATATTTACGGCGATAATGTTTTTTTACAAGAATATAAAGCAGATGTAACTATAGACCCTAGTATAGCTAAGCAAAGATTTTATCAAGCTATATATCAGATACATAAAATTTTGAATGTTCCGTATAAGAATATTTATACAAGAATTCGTCAGCGCCAAAAAGGTAAAGATCAGTACCAGAAATCAGATAGCAAAAATAAATTTCATATAATAAAAGAATTTAATGCAAAATTTCATGTTAATTTTGATGATTATTTAGATACGGGTATTTTCTTAGATCACCGTAAAATTAGACAATTAGTTGCAAAATCAGCTGAAAATAAAAGTCTATTAAACCTTTTTAGCTACACTTGTACAGCCAGTGTTCATGCAGCTCTATTAGGTTCTAAAACTACGAGCATTGATATGTCAAATACTTATCTAGAATGGGGTAAACAAAATTTTAAGCTGAATGATCTTGATGTTTCGAAACATAATTTTATTCAGTCAGATTGTATTAGTTGGTTAAAGTCAAATACACAAAAATTTGACGTAATATTTTTAGATCCACCAACTTTTTCTAATTCTAAGCGTATGGATGATGTGCTTGATGTTCAAAAAGATCATGAGTTGCTTATAAATTTAGCTATGGATTCTTTGAAAAAAGATGGTATTTTATATTTTTCTAATAACTATAGGCGTTTTAAAATTTCTGAAGCCATTTTAAATAAATATAGTTGTGAGAATATTGATAAACAATGTTTATCTAGAGATTTTTTATCTAATAAAAATATCCATAATTGTTGGCAGATTAAATATAAATAATAATTCTAGTTAAGCTAGCTTGGTTACGTTTTTCTTGAAAAACTCCTACTTAGCGTAAGTAACATATGTTAGAATCTAATAAAATTTTATTAAGTAGTTTTTAGATATGAGTAGACTTAGCCAAAATATTATGTATGCAGTTATAATAATAGCAGTATTTGCTATATGTGTTTATTTTTTCGCTTCTAATAAAAATTATGAAACCAAAGGCATTTTTTTATCAAAGTACAGTGTTGAGCTACCTAAAGTTGATCCGGATAATGTAAGAATCTATAATTTACGTTACCAGGATGATGCAAAAGGTTCCGTTGGCCTAATTAGAGTAGCTACTCATACAACTAATAAAGATGATTTTACAGAATTATGTGATAGAAATTTAAAAAAAGCTGTAGAATTAGCTGCCAAAAATGGTACAGATGAGATTAAATATATATGTTTATATCCAGAAGGTCCTTTAGATGAATTAAGTAACGTTTCTTTACAGGCTTATGCTTTTAGGGGTTAATAAATGAGAAAGCTAGATATTGTTCTTGCAGGAACTCCGGAAATTTCAGCTTACGTTTTAAAAGATTTATATGCAAGTGGCCATAATATCAAAGCAGTATTAACCCAGCCAGACAGAGCAAAAGGTCGAGGTAAAAAAGTTCAATATTCTGCTGTCAAAGAAGTTGCTTTAGAAAATAATATTCCTGTATTTCAACCACAATCTTTTAAAAAAAACTCAGAAGTTTTAGAGCAACTAAAAGAACTAAAGCCTGATGTTATTGTAGTTATAGCTTATGGCATAATAGTGCCAAAAGAATTCTTAGACATTCCTAAGTATGGCTGCTTAAATATTCATGTGTCTTTATTACCTAAATGGAGAGGCGCTGCGCCAATCCAAAGAGCTATTCAAGCTGGTGATAAAAAAACAGGTATCTGTATAATGCAAATGGATGAAGGGCTAGATACTGGTGATATCCTTAATATTTTAGAAATAGATATAAAAGACACAGATACGTCAGCAAGCCTACATGATAGGTTTGCTAAGTTAGCAATTAAACCTCTCCTAGAAACTTTAGAAACTATTGAGAATACAAAAGCAAAGCCTCAAGTTGGTACACCCAGTTATGCTCATAAAATAAATAAACAAGAGGGCTTGATAGACTTTAATAAAACAGCAAAACAAATTAGCTGCCACATTAGAGCCTTTACTCCTTGGCCATCAGCTTTTTTTATACTTGAAAACCAAACTATAAAAGTAGGGGAATTTGAAATTTTAGAACAAAATCATCAACAAGAGTGTGCAACTATATTAGCTATTTCAAAAACAGGTATTGATGTTGCTACTTTAGATAAAGTTATTAGGTTTAAACAACTCCAATTTCCAAATAAAAAAATGCTTAAAATAGCAGATATTTTAAATGGTTATGATCTAACTAAGTATATTGGTTATAAAGTAGGATAAAAACAATGAAAATAGGTTTTATAATAGATGATTTAAATTCTTTTAACATTTCTAAAGATAGTACTTTTATGATGTTGTTAGCAGCTCAAGATAAAGGCTGGGGAGTTTATACATTTTACTTAAATGACTTGTATATAGACAATGGTAAACCAAAAGGAGATGCCCTTGAGATAAAAATACATAAAGATAAAAGTCTTTGGTATGAGATTATTTCACAGCATAGAGATCTTTCATTATTGGACTTAGATTGCATTTTTATGCGTAAAGATCCGCCATTTAATATGGAATATATTTATGTAACTTATATGTTAGACTTAGCTAAAAAGGCAAATGTTTTAATAGTTAATAATCCTCAAGCCTTAAGAGACTTTAATGAAAAAGTAGCAATTTCAAATTACCCTAAATATTCTCCCAATACGCTTATCACTAGAAATTATGAGCAAATAAATAGATTCTATGAACAGTATAAAGACATTATAGTTAAGCCTCTAGATGGTATGGGAGGCAGTTCTATATTTAGGATAAAAGAGGGTGATAAAAATAAAAATGTAATTTTAGAAACATTAACGTATCATCAAACTAAATATATAATGGTTCAAGATTACCAAGAAGCTATATCTAAAGGTGATAAAAGGATACTTATAGTTAATGGGGAACCTATCAAATATTTGCTCGCACGTATACCTAGTGATAAAGACAATCGTGGTAATCTAGCGGCAGGAGCTACAGCAGAGATTCGTCTATTAGAAGATAGTGACTATAAAATAGCAAAGAAAGTTGCTAAGAAGCTTAAAAAGTATGGGGTAATGTTTGCAGGTATAGATGTAATAGGTGATAAATTAACAGAAATAAATATTACTAGCCCTACGGGTATTCAAGAAATTTATAAAGCTACTAAAATTAATGCTGCTAGCCTGCTAATGCAAGCAGTAGAGCAAAAAATACATAAGATTAGACACAGGAGTAGTTAGATGGATAATATTTTAGGCTCATTTAATCTTTTTGAAGAGGCAAAGCAATATATACCTGGTGGAGTAAACTCACCAGTTAGGGCTTTTAAAAGTGTTAAACAAGATTTTCCAAGGTTTATAAAATCTGCTAAAGGAGCTTATATCTATGACGTTGATTGGAATAAATATATAGATTATATAGGCTCTTGGGGACCAATGATTTTAGGTCATGGTGATGATGATGTTTTAGAGGCTATCAAATACCAACTAGATAATGGTTTAAGCTATGGTGCTCCTTGTAAGCTAGAAGTTGAGTTAGCTAAGAAAATTACCCAATTAATGCCAAATATTGAGCAAGTTAGGTTTGTAAACTCTGGTACAGAAGCTACTATGAGTGCTGTTAGATTAGCTAGAGCATACACTGGTAAGAATAAGATTATTAAATTTGAAGGTTGCTATCATGGACATGCTGATGAATTTTTAGTAGCAGCGGGCTCTGGTGCTTTATCATTAGGTCAACCGAATTCTCCTGGCGTACCAGAGGATGTTGTTAAGGATACTTTAATAGCTGATTTTAATGATGCTGAATCGGTGAAATCTTTATTTGAAAAATACAAAGACGAAATAGCATGTATCATAGTAGAGCCAGTAGCTGGTAATATGAATATGATCTTACCACAAAATGATTTTTTACATAGTTTAAGAATATTGTGTGACGAAAATCAAAGTTTACTAATTTTTGATGAAGTAATGACTGGGTTTAGAGTAGCACTAGGTGGAGCACAACAAGTATTTAACGTTAAGCCGGATCTGACAACTTTAGGTAAAGTAATTGGTGGTGGTATGCCAGTAGGTGCTTTTGGCGGCGCTAAAGATATTATGCAAATGGTATCTCCAGCTGGTCCGGTTTACCAGGCAGGTACGCTCTCTGGTAATCCTATAGCTATGACAGCAGGTTTAACAACCCTTGAGAAAATCAGCAAAGAGGGTTTTTATGAAGAGTTAAGTGCAAAAACCACTAAGTTGGTAGACGGCTTAAATGCTACAGCAGAAAATTATGATTTTGCTTTTCACGCAAAGAGTTTGGGTGGTATGTTTGGTTTATTTTTCTGTTATGAAAAAGTGCAAATTCAAACATTTAAAGACTTAGGTAAAACAAATCTAAATATGTTTAACAAGTTTTTCGCACATATGTTAGAAAACAGTGTTTATTTAGCTCCATCTGCTTATGAAGCTGGTTTTGTGTCTATAGCTCACACTGATCAAGACATAGAAAAAACAATAGCTTTAGCGAAAACTTTTTTTCAAGAAAACTAGACTATTCATCTAAAAATTTATCATAGCAGTTTTACCTAGTTTGAATGAACTTTATTGCCTTGTCTAAAGCGGTATTAGCGTTATTTAATGGGCTAATGCCAACAGTACTGATAAAACCATGAAACATTTCCTCATCATAATGAGTTTCAACTAAAACACCTTGGGTTTTAAGTTTTGCTTCATAGGCATATATACTATCTATAAGTATATCGTGAGTCGCGGCTATTATCAAAGTATCAGGTTGGTTAGTGTTTTTATAGAATATAGGTGAAAGTTGTGGCTCTTTTAATTTATGAAAATTTCTACTAATATCATCAACATAAGCTTTTAGAAACATTTCGCACCATTGGCTGGTTAGGTGATATTTGTGAGCATCAAACTTTTTAATGCTTTTATATTTAGTATACATATCTACCGCGGGATAAGCTAAAATTTGAGCTTTGGGCATATTATCCTGGCGCTCATGACAAATAATGGTCGAAAGGTTACCACCAGCACTATCTCCCATTACAAAAATATTTTTAGGTTCTATACTAAATTGTGCAGCATTTTCATATAACCAATCATATGCGTATAAGGAATGTTCAACAGCTGTAGGATATTTTTCTTCTGGAGCTAATCCATACTCTAAAGAAAATACATGAAAATCACCATTATCACATAAATACCTACAAACATTATCATATGTATCAATAGAACCTAAACACCAGCCGCCACCATGTATGAATAATATAGCTTTATCACTCTCTATTTTAGGTTGGTAATGTCTTAAAGTAGTTTGGTTGTCTAATTTAATATCTTTTTCAATTATATTTGGTTTAGGAATTTGATTAATAAGTTGGATTACATTTTCACTAAAAACCTTACGTTGGATACGTAAATCTTGTTTTTTTAACTCTCTAATTTCTGGAGTATCCAATATACTCTCTAAAAGAGGATGGTATGGCATCTTACATTTTCCTTTTAAATTTTATGTATCCTAATAATTTCAATATCCTGTAACTGTAGTTTTTGGGATAACTTTTTAGTTGCTATATCTAGCTCATTAATGCTAGTGTTTTTATCTAGATCCAAGACTGATGGTTTACGTGAATGTCCGACTAAAGCTTTGAGATTTAATTTATTTTTTATGACATTTATATTACCAAGTAGGTATTTAGCAGTATCAGCACTTTTACCAAAACCAAAACCAACATCAAAATATATATTGTCCTTGTTTAAGCCTTCACTTACTAAAATATTCTTTTTTTCTTGTATATAATTATAAATTTTTTCAATAGAGTCTTCTTTTTCTAGATATTGATTTCTACCTATAATACCTAAATTGTGAGTTATAACGTATTTTTTACCATACTTAGCAAGTAGTTTAGCTTTTTGTTGGATATTATTACATTCAACATCGTTTATCATCCAGATAATATCATTATGTTTTGCCAAAATTCCTTGCATAACTTCTAGTTTACGAGTGTCTATACTAATTAAAGGACGATATTTTAAAGTGTACAGCTGTGATTTTAGGTAATCTAAAAAACTATCTAATTTATTTATTTCTTCACTTACAGATATAGGTTTAGCGTTGGGTTTTGTTGATTCAGCCCCAATATCTATAATTTCAGCACCATCTTCTATAAGTTGTTGTAAGTTACTATTACGCTGATCGCTAGTTAGAAACCCATCGGAAAACGATTGTTCTGATAAGTTAACTATACCCATACGCATAGTCTTAGATAATCTTTGGTTTAATATATCAATATTTTCTAATTCTTTTAGCCGAATGTTTAAGTCAATATCTATATGTTTAGGATGATGCCAGTTTTTATTGAGTTCTAATAATGGCGCTAAAGCGAAATTTCTATTTAAAAGTTCTTTGTGTGGTATTGTGAGCTGTTCAGTATTTAGGATTAGGTCTTCTGCTGCAAGGATGTCCAAATCGATAATTCTAGGCGACCATACTGGAGCATCTAAATCTCGTCCAATATTTTTTTCGATATCTTTAAGGTTTTTTAACAACTCTAAAGGTTTTAAAGAACTTTCTATTTTTATAGCAGTATTTAAATATACGATATCCCAGTCTTTAGGAGCATTTTCTTTTAATAAAGCTTTGCTACTGTAGAGACTTGCTTTTACTAGTAATTTTACATTCTCAGTAGAAGCTATAGCTTGTATAGCTTTATTAATGTTTTCCAATGTAAAACCAACGTTAGCACCTATACCAATGATATATTGCATTTTTAATTCCTAATTACAAAAGCAGCCGATTCTATTTGGGAGACAGGAGGAGCTTTTGTAAGTTTGAGGTATTTAATTTTGATAGTAGGGTGCTTATCACAGATAAATTGATAAATCTGTTTTGCTAAATATTCTATAAGATTACAGCTAATATCATCACAGAATTTTTGGATATCATTTCTTAAGGTATAGTAGCAAATAGTTTGTTCTAAATCATCAGTATTACTTGCATTAAAGTTTTCATCAAATACTAACTCTAAATCTAGTTTAATCATTTGTTTTTGGTCTTTTTCTTCTTTTGAGCAGCCAAGGCTAACATAAATTTCGATACCTTTTAAAAATAAAGATTGTTGCATATTTATAAATGTAAGTTTTGGTAACTTAATATATCATATTTAGAAATTAGATAATATATTGAAATACTAAGTAGAAAATGTCGTTAGTTGAGAACTTTTTACAAAGGATAAGTAGCTACTCATCACAACGTAAAGTTTGTTTTGAAGGTCTAGAGTATAGTTATAATTTGATTGTTGCTAAAAGCTATGACTTAGCTAGGCTAATTGAGTCTTATAAATATAAAAAAGTTTTCTTCAATCTTAAAAACTCACCTTTAATAATTTGTTTATATCTGGCTAGTTGGATCACAGAGCTTGAACTAGTTGTGCCTATTAATCCTAGGCTTGTAGATAAGGAACTTGAAGAGATTTTAGAACCTGGTTCCTTATTTTTAACAGACAAAAAGAGTTATGAGTTGGCAGAATTTTGCCTAAAAAATAATATTAAAGTTATTATGATAGATAATGAAATCAAGTTTTTGGAGGATATTCCTAAAACTGCAGATTTTAGGGTATTTAGTAAAACTATTATAGCTCATATAAGTTCTGGCACTACAGGGTCCTATAAGAAGCATATGCATACCATAGATCAAATTATAAAGTATGCTAACAATAGAGCTAATGATTTAGGTTTAGTAATAGGCGATCACCTGCTAATAGCTTTATCTATGAACCATGCGTTTGCTTTTTCATATCAATTATTACCAGCTTTAGCGGTAGGGTTGGATATTACAATCATTAGAGAATTTAATCCTGAAAAGATAGCTCAGATAATATCTAGATGTAAAATAACAACTTTAGCTTTGTTGCCAACTATGTATTATTTTTTAATAAAAGAAAATATCACTAAGCATACGCTAAGGTATTTAAGTGTAGCAGGAGATTTAGCTTCTGAAAAACTACATAAAGCTGTAAAAGAGAAATTAGGATTACCTTTACTAAATGGTATAGGAATGACAGAGGTTTTTGGTTATGGGCAGAATATTTGTGAGAATGTTAATACAAATGTGGTTAAAATTTTTGAGGATACAGAGGTTAAAATAGAAAAATTTGCAGGGTTTAATTATGGTAAAATTTTTATCAAAAGTTTTATGTTACCAATTAATAATAAAAAAGAATGGTTTAAAACTGGAGACATAGGTAGTTTTGATGAACAAACTAAAGAACTTACATTCTATGGTAGATATAAAGATATCATCATAAAAGGTGGTTCAAACATTTCTCCAGTAGAGCTAGAAAATATTATTTTAAAGTTAGCTAGTATAAAATCTTGTGTAGTTGTTGGCAAAAAAGATAAAATTTGGGGAGAGCTTGTTTGTGCTATTATCGTTAGCGAAAGTAAGATATCTTTAGAAGAGTTAAACAAACACTTATTAAAATATTTAGCTGAATATAAAAAAGTGGATATATTATTAAACTTTGATCAGATACCTTTTACAAGTACCGATAAAGTAGATAGAAAAAAGATAAGGCAGATTATAGAAAATGGATAAAGTTTTACCAGAATATGCTTTGTTTGAGGATTCTTTAACAAAAGAGTTAAGTTATTGTTTTACCGAACCAGTAAAAGAGCTTATTGCAACTAATGAAACATCTCTATTAGAAGCTTTTAAAGAGATGTTAGAGTTACAAAAACAAGGTTTATATTTAACAGGTTTTGTTAGCTATGAAGCAAGCTATTATTTAAATAGAACTTTAGCACATCTAAGGTCAGATAACGAGGGCATACTCCTTCATTTTGTAGCATTTAAAAAGCTTGACAATAATATCCCTACAAAAGAAAGTAACAAAAGTATCGACTTACTTATAGATAATCTTAGTTTTGATGACTATCAAAAAGGTTTCGTGAAAGTACAGGACGCTTTACAAAATGGCGAAAGTTATCAAATTAATTATACAAAAAGGATTAGGGGAACTACTTCATTAACTGGTTTAGAGCTATATACTTTATTAAAGAAGCAACAGCCAGTTAGGTATGGCACGTATTTACCATTTCGGGGTATTGAAATAATATCAATATCTCCAGAGCTATTTTTTAAAAAACAAGCTACAAAACTAATTGTAAGACCTATGAAAGGCACAGCAAAACTTACTGGAAATATTAACGAGGATGAAAAAGCTTATAATCAGTTGCGTCGTTGTCCTAAAAATAGAGCTGAAAATCTTATAATTGTAGACTTATTAAGAAATGATTTGTCAGGTATAGCCAAAACTCATACAGTAAAAGTTGATGAAGCATTTACTATAGAAAAATATAATAAACTTTTACAACTGACTTCTGAAATTTCAGCACAAGTTAGCCAAGAGATATCTTTAAAAGAAATTCTAGATAGTCTTTTTCCATGTGGGTCGATAACGGGAGCACCAAAAAAACGTACCATAGAACTTATAAAAAATATTGAGAAAGGTAATAGAGGTGTTTACACGGGAGCTATTGGTTACATACTGCCAAATAATGATATGTGTTTTAACGTTGCTATTAGAACTATCCAAAAAAAGGGTCAAAACTTACAAATAGGAGTAGGTGGAG
This sequence comes from Allofrancisella guangzhouensis, assembly GCF_000815225.1. GTDB lineage: Bacteria > Pseudomonadota > Gammaproteobacteria > Francisellales > Francisellaceae > Francisella > Francisella guangzhouensis. The sequence continues at coordinate 939,686 of NZ_CP010427.1, forward strand.
GAGTTACAATATATTCCGAATGTTTTTCAGAATGGCAAGAAATGGCTACCAAAATAAATTTCATAAAACAAATCTATAAGCCTGATTTTTCATTGGTAGAAAGCATGTATTTTTATAATGGATTTAGGAATCTAGAATTACACTTACAACGTTTGCAAAATACTGCTGAAAGGTTATTTTTTAATTTTTGTATTGACAATGTCGCTAAAAGTTTAAATGAATATTCTAAAAAATTAGAGACTGGTAAGGAATATAAAGTTCGTTTAGAATATTTTTATGATCAAAATTTTAGTATTGAGCATACTGAAATCAATAATTCTAATATCATACCAATAAAACTTAAGATTTGTCCTGAAAAGATAGATTCTAAAAATAAACTATTTAATTATAAAACTACCCATTTATCTACGAGAGGCTTTTATACAGCTATGTATGAAAAATACGTTGGCAACTACTCAAATACAGAGATTGTATTTTTAAATGAGTTTAACAACATTACAGAAACAAGGTTTCATAATATAATTATAGAGATTAATAGTAAAAAATATACCCCTAAACTTAGTGATGGTGTATTAGCAGGTATAGCTAGAAAAACACTAATAAGTAAAAAAGAAATTGAAGTTAAGAGTATTAGCTTAGAAGAGATTAAACTCGTTGATAAAATATACCTTATCAATAGTGTCAGAGGCTTAATACCAGCATATTTAGAGATTTGATTATGGTGCTTTTTATTGATCATTATGATTCTTTTACTAATACTATAGTTGATTATATTACTTATCTTGGTCATAAGGTTTTAATAGTTAAAACAGATGATAATACACCAAAATTAAATAACTTTAGCCATATTGTGATAGGACCGGGTCCAGGGCATCCAGACGAATTAACAAAACAATACCAAGTTATTAAATACTGCGAGCAAAATAATATTCCTTTATTAGGTATATGTTTAGGCCATCAGTTAATAGCTCAATATTATGGTTCTAAAATCATAAAAGCTAAACAAGTTTATCATGGTAAGAATTCAGTAATTAGACAAATAAATCATTCTCCAATTTATTTTAATCACCCAGAAAGTTTTGAGGTTACACGTTATCATTCTTTAATAGTAGATGAGGTTAAAAAGCCTCTTATTACTACAGCTATAACTAGAGATGACGAGATTATGGCTTTTCAACATAAAAGTTTAAAAATCTTTGGAGTTCAATATCATCCAGAGGCTTATTTAACAGAGTATGGATTAAATACCCTAGGTAATTTTTTAAAGTTATAATTAATTATTTATTTCCGATAAGGTTCTTTTTTTTCTTCTTCAAACTTACTTCGATAGAGGCTAAAGCTATTACTTTTGTGGCTATTATTATTTTTATAATTTGTGAAAACCATTAGTAACCTATTTTTTAATTTAAGCCCACTATTAAAGTAATCATCAAAGCTTTTTATTTGTTCAGTTACAGATAGAATAGTTTCATAAAATTCTATAACTAGTTCCTTAGTATAATTTGTTATGAAGTGAGAAAATCCTATTTCATGAATCAAAGTAATTGATCTTCCCATAGAGTAAAAGAAAAATAAAGGTGAATTAATATTTTGATAATCAAAAATATAGTTTATTATAGTTTCATTATTATCTATCTTTTTAAGTATAGCTATTAAGCTCTTTAGGAAAGGAAGAAGTACGTAATCCTTCAAGTCATCAAAAGTACCTCGATTCTCAGGAGATGTGTAGCTATAGTAGGTAATAGGTACAATTTGATCATCATAGCATCTCGTTAGATCTAATTTTATATCTTTAATATTACAAAGTGAAGGTAACTCACTTGTAGTCTCAGTAAATGATTTTAGTTTGCTGAGGTGTTTCCTACGGTTATCAAAAAAAGTATCATCACTATTATAAGCGGTAGAACCATCTGTGTTTATAGCTGAGTGAGTTTTGTCTCTTTTAATAGTTCTTCTAATAGGTGAAGGCACATCTTCAACATAATTTAATACTTTTTTAAGGTTTGTTAATAGTTTATAAAAACTTCCGCTTTTTTTCCTGTATTTTTGAGGTTGTGGTAGAATAGGTTGTTGAAATTGATCTGGTTTATTAAGTAATATAAAAGTTTCTTGATTTGCTGTATATTCTGTAATCGCCTCAGATCCATCATAGGCGTTTATAAAAGAATCTAAAACAATAGTTGCTTGACCCTTAGTATTGCAGGCATTTATTTCTTTTAGCAACTTGTTTGCCTCATTTACATGATGACGGTTTTTAAACAAATTACGAGGTTTTATGTAGTTATTTACTTCTTGTTTAACATTTTGCTTAAATTTTTCTAATATCATGATTAAAATAATAATTTTTTTTTTATTTTTTAATATACAAAATTTCGTTATTTTTTTAAATTAAAATTTGAATTTTATTTTTTATTACAAGGTGGTTCTATTAATGAGAGCGTGAAATTTTTGCGATCATAAAGCTATAAGTCTTTTATACCTAACTTACAGATGATAGATAGGTTTTGAAATCAATATAAACAGTTGAGGGTGCGAATATAGAATATAAATTTTAGTGGTCTTTTAAAAATCAAAAAGGCACAGGATATTTTCTCCTAACTTTTTCAATATCGATTAATACTTCTGCTGATAAGCTTAAATTTATAGCTTCAATATTATTTCTAAGCTGCTCCATAGAAGTTGCTCCGATGATACTACAACTCATATACGGTTTTCTTATGGTAAAAGCTATAGCCATCTGGCAAATATCAAGATTATGTTTTTTTGCTACATCTATGTATGCAGCTACCGCTTCATCATTTGTCGCTAGTCTAAAAGCATAACGATCTTCTTGACCGTCTAAAATCTCAGCTGACATTCTAGCACCCTTAGGTCTAGCTCCATTAAGATATTTACCTGTTATTATTCCTTGCTCAAGAGGTGACCATGCAAGATAAGAAATATCCTCAAGAGCACAAGTTTCCATAACGTCAGTTTCATCTCTTCTTCTATTAAGATTGTACTCGTGTTGAATACTTTGAATGCGTGGTAAATTATGTTTTTCAGCTAACTTAATAAATTGGTTAATTCCCCAAGCAGAATCATTAGACAATCCAAGATATCTTATTTTTCCTGCCTTTATTAGTTCATCACATGTTTGTAGAATTTCTAAAATATTATCAATAATTTGATTTTTATTTTCATTCCCAACTGAAGGCTCAAAATCCCACCAATTGCCAAAATGATAATATGCTCTATTAGTAGGCCAATGGAATTGGTAAAGATCAATATAATCAGTCGATAAACGCTTTAGACTATCATCAACAGCTGTGATTATGTTTTGTTTGTCAGTTTTGGGATTTTTTTCATTTCTTGCCCACTGCATGGGTGAAAATTTAGTTGCTAAGATTACTTCTTGACGCTTTTTTATAGCTTTAAACCAATTTCCTATAATAGTTTCTGTATCACCATATCTTTTAGCTGTAGGAGGAATGGGATACATTTCTGCTGTGTCCCAAAGATTAACTCCTTGGGAGAGAGCATAATCCATTTGTTCAAAACCTTCAGCTTGAGTATTTTGTCTACCCCATGTCATTGTTCCAAGGCAAATTCTACTGATATCTATATTTGTTGATCCTAATTTTGTATATTTCATTTTTAAATTGAGAAGTTATTTTTGAAAATTATAACAGGTCTATGATCTTATGACCATAATGTGGAGTAAGAGCTTATAAGTTAGGTTTAATAATAGGGTTTTTCTTGAACATAAATTTATATTTTATAGTTATCTATTGCTATAATCTTATCATAAGTTATATTTTTTATATTTGTTAAATGTATAGACAAATTTTTATAGATACGGAAACTACAGGTTTTGACTTTAAAATTGGTAATAGAATTATCGAGTTCGGAGCTGTAGAGGTTATTGATAGGAAGATAACAGGAAATACTTTACATTTTTATTGTAATCCAAATTTTGAAGTTGAAGCAGGGGCGTTAGCTATACACGGTTTAACAAATGAGTTTTTGGCAGATAAACCAAATTTTGAGGAAAAAGTTGACGATATGATAAAGTTCCTTAAAGGTGCGGAGGTTATTATTCATAATGCTGCTTTTGATGTGCCATTTATTAACTGGGAATTGGGTTTACTTAGAGACAATAAATATGGAAAGCTAGAGGATCATGTTGCTAATATTATTGATAGTTTAGAAATAGCTAGAAAAAAACATCCATTACAAAAAAATAATTTAGATTCTTTATGTAAGCGTTATGCTATTAGAAATGATCATAGAACATTTCATGGAGCTTTACTAGATAGTGAGCTTTTAGCGGATGTTTACCTTGCTATGACTGGCGGGCAAACTAAGCTGTCACTACAAGCATACAAGTCTGCAACTAAAGATAGTGCAGATATAGATTTTGAAAAACTAAACCTACGTCAAGCAAGTGTTTTTAACCTTGAAGAGCATAATAAATATCTCAAAGAAGTACTAAAACTAGAAGAAGAAATTAGATGGTAAAAAGGCCTATATTTATAGAAGCTGATAAAGATGATCTTGTATTAGTTGGAAAAGATTTCTTCCAAAGAGATGTATATCTAGAAAAAAATACCTATAAAGCGTGGATAGCCTTACATGCGGCTGCTAAGTCTGATGGTATCGAGCTTTTTATTGTATCTGGGTTTAGAAGTTATGATTATCAACAAAAAATTATTGATAGAAAATTAGCTAATGGTCAAACATTAGAGCAAATTAGCAAAGTAAATGCTTTAGTGGGAGAGAGTGAGCATCATACTGGTAGAGCTATGGATTTAACAACCTTGAATGAAAAAGAGGTTTTAACTGAAGAGTTTGAAAAAACAGCTGCTTTTATGTGGCTTAAAAAAAATGCTTTAACATATGGTTTTATAATGAGTTTTCCTCGAGATAATAAATACGGCTTTATTTATGAGCCATGGCACTGGTATTATAAAGATGAAGAAATTAAATAAACTAACTTTGATTTGTTGGCTATTTTTCTTATTAAGTAGCTGCAGTAGTACTTATAAAGATACCAAAGATGATCTTACTAAGATAGAGTTTGATTCTGGTAATTACCCTAAAATGTTTTTTTCTGTCCGTGAGGAGTTAGCGCAGGCAAATTTAAAGCCAGCAATTAAAAGCAATAAACATATAGGGAATATAAAACAGCTAAAAAATTTAAATAATTTAGAATCTGGAAGGTTGCTGCAATTAGATGATCAGTACAAAACTTCTATAGATGAATATAATAAAGCATTAACCACTATCGCTACAACAAAAGATGAGGCTATAAAGCAAGCAAGAGCAATATTGTTAAACAAAGACACTTATGATTATTATGGTACGGATAATACATACGTAATTCCTGATTATGCTATAAATTTCTTGTACATATATCAAGCTTTAAACTATTTAAAACAAGATAACCCAAACTTTGCACTTAAGTTGTTAAAGCAGCTAGATGATGCTAAATTCTGGACCCTTCAGCAAGATGGTATAGCCAAAGCAATGGCTAAATTAGCACAAAAAGAACTTAATACAAATGTTGTCAATATAGATGATTTAGGAGTTAAAAATTTCAAAAATCTGAATGATATGATTAGTTTTTCCAGTAGAATTCCGAACTCATATGGTAACCCTATGGGTTATTATTTAACTGCTATTTTAGACGGTTCTATTTCTAAAGACTATAATGCTGGTCTAACAAGCTTGATCAAAGCCCAAGAATATACAGTTGGAAATCATTATATTGATCAAACAGTACAAGAATTTTACTCTGCAATAGAAAGCCAAACCTCACCGCTTTCGATGGGAATGGGTAGGATAGTAGTTTTTTATGAACAAGGATTAATTAATACCAGAAAATCTATAAAAGTGCCTTTAGATGTTGGTAATATTGGAGTTAGGAAATTCCAATTGCCTATTTACAATACACAATACCAGTTTTTTGAGCCTAAAAAAGTTATCATCTCAGATGATAATAGAGAATTAGTAAATACTTATACAGAAACATTATTAGATGGTACTTTATTTGCTACAAAATCTTTAGTGGCTGAATATCATAAGATAATTATGCAAAATACAGTTATTGAAATGTTTAAACATAATTATGATAAAAAGTTTGCTTTAGGTGGATTGCTAGGCAGTAAGTTGAAATTTGATTTATCAAAAACAGAACCAAAACAAGCTGATCTAAGAAGTTGGCTACTACTGCCAAATAGTATAGATTTATTTGAGCAACAGATAGATAGTGGAACTTATACTATTCAAATAAACAGTATCCGCCAAAAAATACTAGTCCAACAAGGTAAAACAACTTTACTATGGGTTGTTGACGTTGGTAGCTTTAAAAAAGTTTTTTATTTTATTGTTTGATATGAGAATTAATGATTTTTTTACTAAACCTTATCATATGGATGTTTCATCAAAACTATTACGTCAGCAACGTGGTTGATAACGTTATCGAATTTTATATTTTTAGCCATACTTGTAACATAAATAATACAGTGACTATACAAAATTTCTAGCTGTAATAATATTTACTCTCTACAGGCTAAATGATATAACTTAATTAGAATATTCATAATAATACGTAAGGAAGCGTTGTATGAAAAAAGTCTTGATCTTAGGTGCTGGGCGTGTAGGTTCTTTAGTGTCATGTTTGCTTGTAGATAGTGGTCAATACATTGTCCATTTGGTTGATAAAGCTGCATCTGAAGATAAACCAACTTTAGAGAAAAATAGTTCAAATCTTGAATATATCGAATTAGATGTAACTAATACAGAAAAATTAGAAAGGTATGCTAAAGATAATAACTTTGATGCAGTAGTTTCTTGTTTGCCTTTTTATTTCAATAAAGGCATAGCAAGCTTAGCTGCTAAGTTAAACCTTAATTACTTTGACTTAACTGAAGATATTGAAACAACAAAATATATTAAAGATCTGGCATTTACAACGAATAATCTTTTTGCTCCTCAATGTGGCTTAGCACCAGGGTTTATTAGTATTGTAACTAATAATCTTTTGAGTGAATTTGAGCAGGTTGACACAGTACGTATGCGGGTGGGAGCTTTACCTCTTAATGTTTCAAATACGCTTCAATATGGTTTAACATGGTCTACTGAAGGTTTAATAAATGAGTACGCTAAGCCTTGTGAAGCTGTAGTAGGTGGGCAAAAAAGGATTCTAGCACCATTAGCTGATATTGAAGAGATTAAGATAGATGGGTTGACTTATGAAGCTTTTAATACTTCAGGCGGTGTTGGTTCTATGATTGAGACTTATAAAGATAAGGTCAAAAATATGAATTATAAAAGTATCCGTCATCCAGGACATTGTGAAAAAATGAAGTTTCTAATGCAAGACATGAAGCTTAGCGATGATTTAGGTTTAATGGTCAAAATTATGGATAATGCTCTTCCACGTATTAATCAAGATATAGTACTGATCTATGTTTCAGTAGATGGAATTCGTAAAGGCCTTAAGTCAGAACGACATTTTGCCCAAAAATACCCTTCTAAAATTATATTTGAAAAGCGTTTTTCAGCTTTACAACTAACTACAGCAACAAGCCTCTGTGTAACTATAGATATCATGTTAAATAAACAGCAAAAAGCTTCTGGGTTTATCAACCAAGAATCTATTTGTTTAAAAGAGTTTTATAGTAATAGATTTGGAGGTTACTACAAAAATTCAGGTCTTTTGATACAAGCTGAATAGGAGATAATTATGGGTATTTTAGAAAAACTTAATTTAGGTCTAGAAAATTATACGGTAAATGATAGTAGAAACACTATTGAGACCCTCAATCCATCTAATGGTCAAATTATTGCTAGAGTTGCAAATCATAGTGTTAAAGATATACAAGATGCTATTACAAAAGCTAAAGAAGCTTTTTTACAGTGGCGTCAAATACCGGCTCCAAAAAGAGGGGAGTTAGTTAGGCTAATAGCTCAAGAGCTACGTAAAAATAAAGATTCTTTAGGTAGTTTAGTATCATTAGAAATGGGTAAATCTAAACAAGAAGGTGACGGTGAAGTTCAGGAAATGATTGACATGGCAGATTTTGCTGTTGGTCAATCACGTATGCTCTATGGTGCAACTATGCATTCTGAAAGAGCTGAGCATAGAATGTATGAGCAATGGCACCCTTTAGGCGTAGTAGGGGTTATTTCAGCTTTTAATTTCCCTGTTGCTGTATGGTCGTGGAATGCGTTTTTAGCGGTGATATGTGGTAATACCGTAGTTTGGAAGCCTTCTGAAAAAACTCCTTTATGTTCTATTGCTGTACAAAATATTTGTCAAAAAGTTATTAAAGAAAATAACTACCCAGAAATTTTCTACACTGTTATTTCAAAGGATATAGAAGTTTCAAAGGCTTTAGTTAATGATGAAAGGGTAAGCTTAGTTTCATTTACGGGTTCAACAAAAGTAGGGCAAGATGTTGGACAGCAAGTGGCAAAGCGTTTTGGTAAATGTATCTTAGAGTTAGGTGGTAATAATGCAACAATAATAGATGAAACTGCTAATTTAAAGCTTGCTATACCTGGAGCTGTATTTGGAGCTGTTGGTACAGCTGGGCAACGTTGTACAAGCTTGCGTCGTCTTATAGTACACAAGTCTATTTATGGACTAGTCAAAGAAAAAGTACTTAATGCTTATAAGCAAATTAAAGTTGGTGATCCTTTGGATCAAAAAAATCTAATGGGTCCACTTATAGATCAAACTGCTGTTGACAATTTTATCAATACAGTTTCAAAAGCAAAAGAGCAAGGTGGTAAACTTATAATCGGTGGTAGACAAATTGAAAAGGAAGGTTTTTTTGTGGAGCCAACTATTATAGAAGCTAACAAAGATATGCCTATAGTAGCAGAAGAAAATTTTTGTCCAATTTTATATATTATGTCTTTTGAAAATATAGACGAAGCTATTGAATTAAATAATTCAGGCAATTATGGACTATCAAGCTCTATTTTTACTAATAATTTACAAAATGCTGAAAAATTTCTCTCAGGTCAAGGTAGTGATTGTGGTATCGCTAACGTAAATATTGGTACTTCAGGGGCAGAAATTGGCGGAGCTTTTGGCGGAGAAAAGTATACAGGTGGTGGTCGTGAGGCTGGTTCAGATGCTTGGAAAGCTTATATGCGTCGGCAAACAAATACCATAAACTATGGTAAAGAGTTACCGTTAGCACAAGGTATTAAATTTAACCTGGAGGTTTAAGGTTATGAATATAGATATTTTAAATAAATTATGGGAACAATATGTTGCTTTTAATCCTCATGTTACACAGATTTATGATTTGTTTGTCAAAGAAGGAGAAAACCCTATTAATGATCATATTGCATTAAGAACATTAGACGACCCAAGTATAGACATAAACATTTTAGCTGGAGTTTTTATAAGTAATGGATATAGTATATGTGGAAATTATGAATTTGATGTTAAAAAACTAAAAGCAATACATCTTGAGCATACAGATGAAAATCAGCCAAAAGTTTTTATAAGTCAGTTATTGACAAAAGAGTTTAGCTCTTTTGTTCAGGAAACTATGAAAAAATGTGTCAAAGCTATCCCGCAAAAGCTGTTAGATAATAAAGAACAACTTTTGGTTTCAGGTACTAGTTGGGGTGATTTAAGTTATCAAACCTATACTAAGCTTTTAGAAGAATCTGAGTATGCAGCTTGGTTTTATGCATTTGGTTTTAGGGTAAATCATTTCACAGTGCTTATAAATGCTCTAAAAAACTTTGATGAAGTAGCACAAGTAAATGAATTCTTGAAACGAAATGGCATAAAGCTTAACTCTTCAGGTGGAGAAATAAAAGGCTCTCCAGCTGATTTGTTAGAACAATCAAGCACTATGTCTGGTTTGATAGAAGTAGATTTTATTGAAGGTAAGAAGACTATACCATGCTGTTACTATGAATTTGCTAAGAGATACCTAGATAAAAATGGTAAGTTATATCAAGGTTTTGTAGCTAAATCAGCTGATAAGATCTTTGAGAGTACTAATTTTAAGAGTTAGTAATTTTATTAAAAATTTGCATTTAATTGAATATATGCTAAAATCTTGATTTGATATTTGGTAGGGTATTATACCTATACCCAAAACTTTTATGAACTTAATTAACTGGCATTTTTAAGTGAGGTGAGAGAAAATATGCCGAGCGTTAGAATTAAGGAAAAAGAGCCTTTTGACGTTGCTCTTAGAAGATTTAAAAGATCTTGTGAGAAAGCAGGGATAGTATCTGAGTTACGCGGTAGAGAATACTATGAAAAGCCAACTTGGGTACGCAAAAGAAAAAAAGCTGCTGCTGTAAAAAGGGCCTTCAAAAGCAATATAGTAGTAGAATAATTTGATTCACCTTGAGAGTATTTAGTTACTCTCATCTATTTTATTAGGAAATCTTGTTTATATAATGTCACAAATTTTTAATCAATTGACTCAAGACATGAAAGAGTCAATGAAAAATAAAGATAAAAATAGGCTAACTACTATACGTATGGCTATGGCTGCTATCAAGCAAAAGCAGATAGATGAAAAAATTACTATAACTGATGATATAGTGATTACTGTTATTGGTAAAATGATTAAACAAAGACAAGACTCTTATAACCAATACATACAAGCTAATAGAGTCGAGTTAGCAGAGGGGGAAAAAAGAGAAATAGAAATCCTTACAAGCTACATGCCAAAGCAACTAAGTGATGAAGAAGTAGTCGCAATAGTACAAAAAGCTATAGAGTCTGTAGGTGCTACTTCTATGAAAGAAATGGGGAAAATTATGGCATATGTTAAAGAAGAGTTAGCTGGTAAAACAGATATGAGTAAAGTCAGTGCTATAGTAAAATCAAATTTAGGATAGTTTTAGCTATTTTAAAATATGTCAAAAAGAGTTTCTAATAGTTTTATTAAGGATCTAATATCTAGCGCTGATATTGTTGATGTTATTTCACGCTTTGTTAAACTTAAAAAATCTGGTAAAAACTATAAAGGTTGTTGTCCTTTTCATAACGAGAAAACACCGTCTTTTTTTGTAACGCCAGATAAAAATTTTTTTCATTGTTTCGGTTGTCAAGAGTCAGGGGATACTATTACCTTCATAGAAAAAATTAATAACTTAGATTTTGTTGATGCTGTTAAAACTTTAGCAGAGATGGTAGGCAAGCCTATTGAATATGAAAACAATTCTCAAGAAGATGCACAAAAAGAGCAGCTATACAATAAGTGTATAAGTTTTTTAGGGATAGCACAAAAATATTACCGTTGGAATTTAGGTAATTCTAATTCTAAGGATAAAGCAGTAACTTACTTAAAAAAACGTAGTGTGAATAGTAATTTAGCAAAACTTTTTGGTATAGGGTATGCCTGTGAAGGGTGGAATAATATCCTTCAATTAGCATCTGGAGCAAAACTTACTGAAGATACACTAATTGAAACAGGTTTAGTAGTAAAAAACGATAACGGCAATATTTATGACCGTTTTCGTAATAGAATAATGTTTCCTATACGTAACATACATGGGGATGTGATAGCTTATGGTGGTAGAGTGTTGGATGATGGAGAAGGAGCAAAATATATTAACTCACCGGAAACCTTAGTTTTCCAAAAAAATAATATCCTTTATGGCTTATATGAGTATAGACAATTCAGAAAGCAACAGAAAAATGTAAGTGAAAGTTTGATCGTGGTAGAGGGGTATATGGATGTCATAGCACTAGCACAACATGGTTTTTATGGAGCAGTTGCTACTTTAGGGACAGCATTTTCCCAAAATCATGCAAAAATCTTATTTAGAGAAACTAGCTCAGTTGTATTATGTTTTGATGGAGACCAAGCTGGACAAAATGCTGCTATTAGAACTATCAAAATAGTATTGCCAATTTTAAACGTTAACAAAAAACTTAAGATATTAACTTTAGAAAATAATAAAGATCCTGATGATTATATAAATGAACATGGTTTAGAAGCTTTTCAGAATGCTCTAGATAATGCATTGCCAATAACGGAATTTTTAATTAGAAATTTTATAGGTGATCGAGATCTTAATAAAGCTGAAGCAAAAGCAGAAGTATTAGAAAATTTAAAAAACTTTTTAACGGAAGTAGAAGAAAACATCTATTCAGAAAGCATAATAGCTACGATATCTGACAAAGTAAATATAAAGGTAGAACAAATAAAAAAACTTTTAAAATTACGCAGCATGCCGAATCAAAAATTAGCTGTAAAACCTTATAATAAGAAGCTAAAGCTTTCTAAAAACTTGCTTTTAGAACAAATATTATTAGCAGAAATTTTTGTTAATATACAGGATTTTAAAGAATTACAAAAAAATACTACTTTTGAAATATTTTCTGCTTCACAAAATCTAGATATTTTGGTAAAGAGCTTGAAAATTCTTAAAGAGGACTCATTTAATGAAATTGAGGTTATTATGCTTATACAACTATTAGTAGAAGATTACCCAGAGCATCGAGAGTACTTTTTTGAAATTTTGAGTTATGGCATTGAAAATACAATTAAAAAACATGCCAAAGAAGCTGAATATCAAAAGCAAATAGTGGATATGTTAAAAAGACTTGAGAATCTAAGCGTAAGGCAGCGACTTAAATACTTAGCATCATTGCCACTTAGGACAGAGATCCAAGAAATGGAACGTAAATATTTGGTAGCAAGATTAGGTGTTTAGTTTAATAAATATAAATAAAAAAATAGAAATTTTATTGGAGTGTTAGATGACAAAAGAAGATTTGCTCTCAGATCTAAAAGATTTAATCATCGATGGTAAGGAAAGAGGCTACTTAACTAGAGCTGATATTTTGGATGCCTTACCCGGCGATGTTTCAGATGATCCTAAAAAATATGAGGAAATAGAAGCGATACTGGTAGATGCTGGGATTGATGTTTATGATAGGACTCCAGAATTAGAAGAAGAAGATGAGCGTAAAGTAAGTGAAGCAAACCTTGATGATTTAAAAGGAAAAACTTCTGATCCTATACGTATGTATATGCGAGAAATGGGCATAGTAGACCTTTTAGATAAAAAAGGTGAGACAGAAATTGCAATAAGAATTGAAGAAGGTACAACAGAGGTTTTTAGTACTATTTTGAGTTACCCGATAGTTATTAAGACATATATAGAAAGATTTCGTGAATTAGAAGAGAAGGCTATCGAATATATGGCTTCTCAGGAAATAGAAGAAGAACCTGTAGCTAAGTATATCAGGTTTAATGAAATAATGGCTGGATTTAGTGATGAGCAGGAAGTCGAGGAAAAGCTAGCTGAAAGTGATCATGACGAAAAAATAGATACTCAAAGAGCATATGAGTTTTTTACAAATCTTGAAAAAATGTATGAACAATATCAGGAAAATCAAAACAAAAAGCTCTATACAAAAATAGTCCAAGAATTCGATAATCTAAGGTTATCAACATCACACTTACAAAAACTAGTAGACTATATCAGGTTACCATTTGCACGCGTTAGAGAATTAGAAAGAAAAATTCTAAGGTTAAGTGTAGAAAGAGCTAAAATTCCTCGCCAAGAATTTTTAAAAATATATAAAATAGGTAAAATAGATTGGCTTGAGCCTCTTACTAAGAAATATAGATTTACAGAGAATGTTATCCGTGAGATAGAAACACTTACTAAGCAGATAAATCAATTTCAAAGTTTAATGATGATGGATATTGAAGAGCTTAAAAAAGTAAATTTAGATATTTCAAAAAGTGAAGCTAAAATTACTCAAGCTAAAAAAGAAATGATAGAAGCCAACTTAAGGCTAGTTGTTTCTGAAGCTAAAAAATATACTAATAGAGGCTTACATTTCTTAGATATTATTCAAGAAGGCAATATTGGTTTGATGAAGGCTGTGGATAAATTTGATTACCGTAAAGGTTTTAAGTTTTCGACTTACGCTACATGGTGGATTCGTCAAGCTATCACACGCTCTATTGCTGACCAAGCTAGAACTATTCGCGTGCCAGTGCATATGATAGAAACTATTAATAAGGTAAATAGAGTTAAGCGCCAGATTATGCAAGAAAAAGGACGTGAAGCTACAGAAGAGGAGATTATCGAACATACACCAAATATGACCAAGGAAAAGCTTAAGAAGATCCTTAATATTTCACATACTCCTATTTCTATGGAAAGTCCAATTGGTGATGATGAAGATTCTACAGTAGGTGATTTTATTGAAGATAAAAATAACTATTCTCCTATAGAATCGGCAAACCTAGAGAATCTAAGAGAAGCAATCAAAGAACTTATAGAAACAGGGCTAACTGAAAGAGAGGCTAAAGTTTTGATGATGCGTTTTGGTATAGGTATGAATACAGACCATACCTTAGAAGAAGTTGGTAAACAATTTAATGTAACCAGAGAGCGTATTAGACAAATTGAGGCAAAAGCTCTTAGAAAACTTAAACACCCATCTAGATCATCATTCTTAAAGACTTTTTTGTAGTAGGGTCTAATATTTCTTTTAATTCTGACTCTTTCATATCTGTTTCAGCTATAGCAATTTCTAGTATAGATTTATCTAGCTTTATATCTGGCCTTGACTTACTTATTTTAGGTCTTATTTCTTTACTCCATAGATATTACGGTATTTTTACCTATGCCAAACCTATCTGCTGTAGCTTGAAAAGTTAAATCTTGAGACTCTTTTATGGATAATACTTTTTGGCGAAAATCTAAGGAATAAGTCATAAATACAAATGAAATATATTATAAATAAAATATAATAATTTTACTACGTTTTATTACAAACGTGATTATTATTTTGTGGTTTGATGTAGGATCTATACTATAGTTAAATTAGAATTTCATAATTTGAATTTCATGACCAAGCTGTTGTAGGATTATAATATTTACTTATAAACAGGAAATTTATCACAAAGCTCTAAAATTTGCTTAGCGACGTTTTTTTCTATTTGCTCATTGCCGCAGTTAAAAACTATGTCAGCTAGTAAGTTTGCAACAAGTTCGCTTTCAGCTTCTCTAAATCCACGAGTTGTAATAGCAGGGCTACCAATTCTTAAACCACTAGTTATAAATGGTGAACGAGGATCGTTTGGAATAGAGTTTTTATTTACAGTGATATTTGCTCTACCTAGTGCAGCTTCAGCTTCTTTACCAGAGAAACCTGTGTTTGTAATATCTAAAAGTAATAGATGATTATAAGTTCCACCAGATATTATATTAATATTACGTTGTTTAAGTACTTTTTCCATAGCTTTGGCATTTTTTAGTACTTGTTTTTGGTATTCTACAAAGCTTGGTTCTAAAGCTTCTTTAAAAGCAACTGCTTTAGCTGCTATTACATGCATTAAAGGACCACCTTGGATACCTGGGAAAATAGCTGATTGGAATTTCTTAGCTAGCTCTGGATTATTGTTGCAAAGGATTAAACCGCCACGAGGTCCTCTAAGGGTTTTATGTGTAGTAGTAGTTGCAACATCTACATATGGAAATGGGCTAGGATATAGGCCTGTTGCTACTAAACCAGCCACATGAGCGATATCTGCCATGAGTACAGCATCTATAGAGTCGGCAATTTCTCTAAATTTTTTCCAATCTATAATTCCTGAGAAAGCAGAAAAACCAGCAATTATCATTTTTGGTTTATGCTCTTTTGCTAGCGCTGCTACCTGATCATAATCAATATCGCCAGCCTCATTGAGACCATATTGTATAGAGTTGTAAGTCTTTCCTGAGAAATTAACTTTACTTCCATGAGTTAGGTGTCCACCAGCACTTAGATCCATACCAAGTACAATATCACCTGGCTTTAGTACAGCACTATAAACAGCTGCATTTGCTTGAGAACCAGAGTGCGGTTGCACGTTAGCGTAGTCAACATTAAAAAGTTTTTGAGCTCTTTCAATAGCTAATTTCTCAGCTATATCGACATATTCACAACCACCATAGTATCTTTTGCCGTGGTAACCTTCAGCATACTTATTTGTTAGCTGTGATCCTTGTGCTTCCATTACAGCAGGGCTAGCATAGTTTTCTGATGCGATAAGCTCTACATGTTCATGTTGCCTTTTAATTTCGAGTTCTATAGCATCAAATATTTCTTTATCAGTATTTTTTAGGCTATTTTTATCTCGGCTAAACATATATCGGTTGTCTCCTGATATTTTAAAATGAATAAAATAAGTTGAATATTCTAGATTATATCTTATATCCTTATATATAGTAAATAAATAACAGATAGTAAATTATGGGTAAAGTTATAGATTTAGATGAGGTTGAACGCCTTGAGCGAGAAGAGGAAAACGCTCATTACCGACTGTCAAGGAGTAAAACTAGCGTAAAAAAAGATATGCTTGAAATTACAGATTTTGGTAAAGCTTTGGTTGATCTTAGTAATCAGCAGTTAGCGAAGCTTCCTATTTCTGATAACCTTCGAGAGAATATTGTAGCTGCTAAATCTATGCAGAAGATAGCTTTAAAAAGACAAACCCAATTTATAGGTAAATTATTGCGGAAGTTAGATAATATTGATGAAATTCAAAAAGCTTACGATCTAATTATAAATAAAGATAAGCAAATCAATCTTTTATTTCATCGTTTAGAAAATATCCGTGATAATCTTTTATCTTCTGATAAAGATAAGAGTAATCAAGCTTTAGATAGTTTAATCAATGAATTTCCAGATATAGATATTCAAAAATTAAGACAGTTAATTAGATCTCATCATAAAGAAGCAGAAAAAAATAAACCCAAAAAGTCATATAGAGAGATATTCCAGGTAATTAAAGAATTACATACATCAAATAACTAATACTAGTGATTTACCATTAAGCCTACTAGTTAACCTATATTTTTTTGAAATATTTATAATCAATCAGCTATAATAGACCTAAGGATGGCTATAGTATTTTAAAATAGGTTAATTATAATTATGCAGCAACTAAAAGATATTCAGTCTCTTATAGAAAAAGATATTCAAGACAATAACCAATTTATAAAAGATTCATTATCTTCAGATGTGGTACTTATTAACCAAATTAGCCATTATATCATAAATAGCGGTGGTAAAAGATTACGTCCTCTTTTAGTGATGCTATTTGCTAAAGCTTTAGGTTATCAAGGGCAAAAGCATTTATCGTGTGCTGCTATTATTGAATTTATCCATACAGCCACATTATTACATGATGATGTGGTGGATAATTCACAATTACGTAGAGGTAAGCAAACAGCTAATAACGTTTTTGGTAATGCTGCTAGCGTTTTGACAGGTGATTTTCTCTATTCTAGAGCTTTTCAGATGATGGTTGATCTGGATAATATGCAGGTTATGCAAATACTTGCTGATGCTACAAATAAGATTTCAGAAGGTGAAGTTTTACAGCTTTTAAACGCGCGAAATTCTGAACTTACAGAAAAATGTTACATTAATGTGATCTATTGCAAAACAGCTAAGCTTTTTGAGGCAGCATGCGAGTTGGCTGGAGTTATTAGCTTAGATAAAACTCATTACGAAAAACATAGTCAAGGTATTAAAAATTTTGGTGTTTATCTTGGTAATGCCTTTCAAATAGCTGATGACGTTTTGGATTATATTTCTAATGCTGAAAGTTTAGGTAAAAATATCGGTGATGATTTAGATGAAGGTAAAATGACTTTACCTACTATTTATGCATTAACAAATATTTCTGTTGAAAAGCAAACTATTTTAAAAACAGCAATAGAGCAAGGGAAATACCACATAAATGAAATAATAAATATAGTTAAAACTAGTGGGGCAATAGAGTATTCCTATAGTGTAGCATGTAAATATGCTGAGCTTGCTAAACAGGCAATACAGTTTTTGCCAAATAGTGATTATAAAAAAGCTATGTGTTTATTGTGTGATTTAGTGGTTAAAAGAGAAAAATAAAAAATCAGTCAAATGAGTTTAGGTACGAAGATAAATAATAACTTTCAATTATAGTAAATTTATTTTTTAATTTTTATTTTTGTGTTAAAGTATATTACTTCAAAGTAAAAATTAAAATAAATTTATTGTGATTGATAGTGATGAATTATTAATTATAGGTGCTGCTTTAGTACAAACTGTTCGGCACTATATACCATACTCAATGAATATGTGTGAGAGAGGTCAACTGTTCTATGAATATACAAATACAGCCTTATATGTAAAGCTTAGAAAAGACATTACTGATTCAAGGACAGTTACCCAGAAGCCTATTGGTTATATTAAAAAAGCACAAGCTGCTTTATCCCTTGGTACCGCAAATTGCGGTCGTCTAGTAGATGCTGCAATGTATATTTGTAATTTAATTGAAACTGCCTATCATGAACAAATTTATGCAACGGAGATAATGGTTGGACAGAAAAATAATAATCATGTAGTGGTTATATTACATCAGTCAGAAAAATTGTTTAAATTTAGGAATGGTCATAAATTTACAAGTAATAATTTAAGGAATTTTTATATAGAAGATAAAGATAGCCTAAGAAATGCTGTAGTAGTTGATCCATGGATCTACCGGGCGGTAAAACTTTCTGAGTCTGACAAGCTTTTAGAAAGTGCAAAAAATCATAATGTAGAAGACTTCTATATAGGGATAATTAGTATAACCAATAAGACAAGAGTATCTGTCTTGTCACAAGATACAAACCATACAGTAGAATATTCATATTTGATAGATAAATTTTGGGATTTTTATAATGAACAAAAACAAAAATTAGATGATAGCCGAGAGTCTTTTGCTAGAGGTCGTAGATTTAGTAGTATCAAGAGAAGCTTAGAACGAGATATTCAGCAGTTCCAAAAAAAGCAAGAGCAACTGATCAGTTTAAGAGATTTTTTATTAGGTTGAAAAATAAATCATCAGGTTGGTACACTGGATGGAATCATAGTGATCGGAAAGGTCAAGCTATAAATTCTGTGGTTAATTACTTACAAACTTGTATAGATAATTATAAGTTCCCTAGTCAATGTGACTTAGAGTGTATTTTTAGGAGTACATTAATTATTTGTGCTGTAGTTAGAGGAAAAGATTTACCTAATCCATTATCCAAGGATAATATCAAGATGACTAAAACCGCTAAGGGTATTTTCTCTTTTGATGTAGTACCAAATAATAAATTGGCATTTGAGGCTGGTGAATTAAGTTTAGACTGGGTAAGAGAAGCAAGAAGAAACTATGGTGATAGGGATAGGTATAAAATTTTTTTAGGTAAACTAGAAGGTTGGAATCCTGGATTTAATGTTAGTAAACTATACACAAATAAAGATAATTATTATAAATTAGTTGAAGAAGCTATAGTTTATAGATTCTAGTTGGTAAGCCTTGTTGCAATAAATAATTACTATTCTACTTAAGTAAATTAAAGTTATACCACAATGAAATTTAGGTTAGTGATTGTTTGGTGCAGTGAAAACGCCAATTTATTATTTTTTATTACAAAATTTATTGCTTTTAAACAAAGTAATGATAAGCTTTTTTTTAAAAAAAGAACTAAAAACTTGATAGATAAAAAAATAAAAGATATTTTCAAAAAAATAATGTCAGAGTTTTATGTGAGTAGAACTTGTGATAGAGATATAAGAGATGACTACACTCATCTTTATTCTAAAAGAGAAACTCCTTACTTACATGATAAACAAATACTTGGAATTCAAGAAAAAAATACAGTTCTTACTGATAAATTTTATTTCCATAACGACGAATATGCGGCAAAAGTATACGAGTGGGAAAGAGATGATATTGGTAAAGCTTATGAATCCTTAAAAAAAGCAGGGTATTCTAACTGTAGGCTTCAAGCGTTGTTTTTATCACTTAATCTTAGGAAACATTATGAACATGTTTTTGTTACTGACTCTAGGGATCCTGTACATAGTTTTGTTGTTGTCAAACAAAAAATAGGTTGGGTGTTACTAGACCCATGGATAGGTTTTATTAGCAAGCTTTCTAACGATCTTGATAATATAAGTCCTGATATAATTGCAGACTCTACTGAAATCATATTCTCAGATAAATTTCTTACTAGAGAAAATGGGATAAAAGAAATATCTCCAGAAGGAAAAAAAATTGTTTACTTTGTAAAGGAGCTTTGTATTGAGAATCCTTTGTTTAGAGATGATCTTAAAAGAGTCTTTAAAGATATCAAACAAGAAATGTTTATTAATGAAATTGACAATATAACATTATTAGCTACTAAAATTACACTTGCACATTTTGATGTAGAAAAAAAAGGATTTGAACGTACTTCTCCAGTTGACCAATTAACAAAAAATAAAAGATCTTATGATTTTCTTTTTTATAAAAAAATCTGTATTAGAAATAGGTTAGCATATGCTCTTTTAAATTATATTAAAGAACGAGAACAAAAGGGTAACTATACATCATTGTTTAATACGGGTTTTTGTAAGGATGATAAAATAAGAGCAGCTAAAAAGCTTCTATGTATGTTATTTAATTCTAATAAGTTTTTATCAGAAGGAGAGTCTCCACCATTTATTTTATCTCCACAAGAGAAAGCGGCATTGCTTCAGGGAGATTTGGGAAAAAAGATAAAAAGTATAGTACTTAATAGTGAAATGGATGCCATCTCCTTATTAGAAATAATTTTTTATGATAGAAGTTTAGATGAATTAATAAAACAAAAGTTTCAACAAGATATAAATGGATAAGGCTTATTTCACAATTAGTTGGAAAGTGCCTTAAGAAATAGAAACCTCAATATTTTTGCCTAAAGCAGATAACCCCGACAGTGCTACAGAACATTCAAACATAAAAAAGCCCTTATTTCTAAGGGCTTTCAATATGGCGGAGAAAGAGGGATTCGAACCCCCGGACCTGTTACAGTCAACGGTTTTCAAGACCGCCGCTTTCGACCACTCAGCCATTTCTCCGAATTAATGTAGTCTATTATACAAATATTTGTAAGCTTTGCAATACTATTTGTTAAAAATAAAGACTATTCCCCATAAAAATGTTATAACACTTCAGTTGCTGCTCAATATTTGCGGTAGAGGTCACAATAAAGTTGTCAGTGAACTAATATAGACTTATTATTACACATCCGTGTAGTAATTATACCTATCTTTTTTAAATTCAGTTTGTAAGAATTGTGCTTTTTTAATTTCTTGGTAATGTAAGTCTGCTTTTTCTGAAAAATTATTCTTAAATTTTATTAACGTTTGGTATAACTCTTTAGATGGCGCTATATTCTCTAAATTTAAATGATATTGTGTTTTAGGTGTTATGTTAATACTTATATAATACCTTTTTCTAGAATCATTTAATTCGGCATATTCTATCGTATCCATCAATTTAGAGCACAAAACATCAATAGTTTTTACTGTTATTCTGCCTCCTTGGGAGTTTATTGCTTCATTATACATATACAATAAAAATGGTAGTTTTGAGGTATAAGCATTTATTATTTTATTTAGTTCTTTTTTAAAGCTTTGTCTATAAGTTATTCTTCCCTCATATTCATTAGAATAAAAAGTAGAAAACTTTTGTACATTTTCATCATGTCTTGTATTTAAAGCATTACACATATTAATTTTGTTGTCATATCCAACAACGGAAAAAGGAAATGGGAATGATAACTTTATCATTTCTTCATATAGAAATTTAGGTGTACCAACTTTATTGGCACCACACGCGACTAAACATATTTTTAGATAGGAGATATTTTCATAACATCCATTTGTTAAAAATGCTAGTATATCAACAATTTCTTTTATCGTTACATAACCTGAATTTAACTTATCATTTCCTGTTCCTAAAGAGTTTATAGATTGTCCGTGCCCAGAAATAAGTATTTTAACAAATTTATTAAAATGTGTTTTTAGCTCAGTTTTTACACTGTTCAAATATTTTGTAGTAAATTTCTTGGAGTTTAAAGGGTTAAAGCTTAAATTTATAATTGGGATGCTGTTAGACTTATCTAGTTTATGATTGCTTAATATATTACTAGGCTTTGCAATACCACTTGAAATGTCGATATGAGAAATATAAGGATTAACTCCGTATAGGCTGTTATATTTATATTCAAATAAGTGAACATCTTCTTCATCTGTATCAAGACTAATACCTTTATACATTACGTTCCAGTCATCAAAATAACCAAAATTTAATCCAAATATAAAATCATACACTTTACTCATTTTAAGGTATCCTCCACGTTAATTTATCTGGTTAGTTCTATTGTTAACTATTTTTATTGTTGTACTTTCTTATCATATTAAAAGTAAGCGGAAATGCCACCACCTCATTCCATCATTAGAATTTTAATGATCTGTTTTCATAGGTTCTTCTGCTAATTTTAAAAGCTATAAATTTTATATGCAATATATTTACTATTTTAGACTACGTAAATTTTTACTTATTACAGTTATAAAAAAATCTTATGTCTTATCAAAAAAAGACAGTTTAATAGAAATTCAAGGTAAACGAATTAAATAATTTTGCCTGTGTTATGGTTAGCCATAATAGCTGTTGTATATAGATTATTGTAAGTTTGTTATAACTAGGGATCAAACCTCTAAAGAAATACTGCCCTAGAATAAAAGGCTATATTCTAATAGACATTAGCTTTATTAGAAGTTATTATTTGCTTTAAATAAACTCTTTCATCATAAACTAAAAGAAGGTTATAGAAATGTCGCATAATAGATATCAGATTACCAAAAAAGTTACTATTGTCGGTATGTTTATAAATGCACTACTGGCAGTTGTTAAAGTTTTGGTTGGTGTGGTGGGTCGCTCTCCTGCGTTATTTGCAGATGGCATACATTCTTTTTCTGATTTATTAAGCGACGTGATGGTTTTATTCGCTGCAAAATATGCAAACAAAGAAGAAGATCATAATCACCCCTATGGTCATGAAAGGATAGAGACCTTAGCTACTTTGGTTTTGTCAGGGTTATTAATAGCGATTGGTTTTATGATTGTTTATCATTCAGTGGGTAGTTTAATAAATAGTAATTACAGCCAACCTGATAGTTATACAGCCTTTGCTGCTATTTTTTCAATTGTGGGTAATGAATTCATTTACCAATATACTATGAGATCAGCAAATAAAATTAATTCTGACTTACTTAGAGCTAATGCATGGCATAGCCGTTCAGATATGTGGTCATCAGTAGTGGTATTGGTTGGCTTAATTGGAGCATTTGCCGGTTTTGTATGGATGGATGCTTTAGCAGCCTTTGTAGTTTGCTGTATGATTGTTAAGATGGGTATTAAATGGGGGTATTCAGCTGTTGCAGAACTAATAGATGAAGGTGTTGATGAACAAACACGTGAAGCTATTAAAGAAATAATATCTAAGATAGAAGGAGTTAGAGATTTTCATTATCTTAGGACTAGAAAAATGGCTGGTAAGATCATTTTAGATGTGCACGTTTTAGTTGATAAATACTGTACAGCATCAGAAGGTCATTATATTGCTGAGGTTGTTAAGAGTAATATTTATCATAAAATAGATGATATTAAAGATATAACAGTTCACGTTGATGTTTCAGACCATGAAATTGGTGTGGTTAATTTAGAAAATTTTGAGCCTTCACGTCATCAAATACATGAATTAATTTTAGGTTTTTTTGCTGCTAATGGTCTTGGAGAGGACTTAATTTTAGATAAGCAAATGTCTATTTATTATTTTGACAAAAAGATAATAGTGGATTTATATGTTAAACGATCAAATGACCTTAGAAAGTATATAGAGCAACTAAAAAAATTAACTTATAAAAGTTATACAATCTATGTTAATGTATACTGTCAGTTATAGAGTATATTCACTATGATAAAAGTTAAGAATATAAGGCGTAGTTAAAAATATGAAAATTAGAAAAGCAGTTTTTCCTGTTGCTGGTTGGGGTACTAGGTTTCTGCCAGCGACTAAATCTTGTCCTAAAGAAATGTTAACGGTGGTTGATAAGCCATTAATTCAGTATGCTGTAGAAGAAGCAATAGAAGCTGGTTGTAAAGAACTAATATTTGTGACAAGCTCAAATAAGAAATCATTAGAAGACCATTTTGATAGAAATTTTGAACTTGAGTATTCTTTGGAAAAAAAGAAAAAATATGATTTACTGGAAACTGTAAAAAATATCATCCCTAGGGATATTAGTTTTTTCTTTGTGCGTCAACCAGAAGCTTTAGGGTTAGGTCATGCGATATTGTGTGCAAAACCTTTAGTGGGTATAGAAGATTTTGCTGTAATCTTACCTGATGATCTTATTTATAATCATGATTGCAGAACAGGGGCACTTAAGCAGATGGTAAAAACTGTCGAGGGTACTGATTTTAGAGGTTGTGTAGCAACTCAACAAGTTTCAAAAGATAAAACACAATCTTATGGGATAATAGCCAAAGATGATGAAAACCTTATAAAAGCAATTGTTGAAAAACCAACCCCTGATAAAGCTCCATCAACAAACGCTGTAGTTGGTAGATATTTGTTACCCAATAAAATTTTTAGATGTTTAGAAATGACTTCTGAGGGAGCTGGTGGAGAGATCCAACTTACAGATGCTATAGCAAAACTAATTGACAAGGAAGAGAAATTATTGGCTTATGAGTTTAAAGGAACTCGTTATGATTGCGGAAGTAAGTTAGGGTTTTTAATAGCTAATTATGAAATTGCTTTACAACATCCAGAACTTGGTGAAAAATTTAAAAACTATCTATCTAATAGGTAAAAAATAAGAGCATTAGTTTTTTATATGATAATATAAGAATTAACTATTAACTCATTGATTATTATTTATGTCGTATTCAAAGTTTCAAGTTTCACAGGAGTTTATTGAAAAATCTCATGTTAATTCAGCTATTTATGAGCAACAATATGAAGAATCTCTAAATAGTTCAGAAGAGTTTTGGTCTAAGCAAGCTAAACGTCTTTATTGGCATAAACCATTTGATAAGGCTTACAATAGTACCTTTGATCCAGTAGATATAAAATGGTTTGAAAGAGGTAAATTAAATGTTTGTTATAATTGTGTCGATAGGCATTTAAAAGATAAGGCTGATAAAATAGCTTTTATATGGCAGGCTGACAATCCAGATAAATCTAAAAAAATTACATATAATGAGTTGTACCATAATGTATGTGAGATGGCAAATGTCTTAGAGGCAAATGGAGTTAAAAGGGGTGAGATTGTTACGATCTATATGCCTTTAATACCAGAGTCGATATACGCAATGCTAGCTTGTGCTCGTATAGGAGCTATTCATTCGGTAGTATTCGGTGGCTTTTCATCAGAGGCGTTAAGGCAACGCATAATTAATGCTAAAAGTAACTTTATTATAACAGCTGATGAAAGTGTTAGGTCAGGTAAGAGAATTCCAATGAAAGCTAGTGTTGATAAAGCTATTGCTGATTTAGATTTTGTAAAAAACGTTTTAGTTATACGTAATACTAATACAGCAAATATTACTTGGAACGACAAAATAGATTTATGTTATAGTGATGAATGTAAAAAAGTATCAAAAGAGCATAAAATAGAAGCTTTTGACTCAGAATCGCCTCTGTTTATGCTTTATACCTCAGGGTCTACAGGTGCTCCTAAAGGTTTGATTCATACTTCTGGTGGTTATTTGGTATATGCAAGCTTTACACATAAGGTAGTATTTGACTATAAAGAAGATGATATATATTGGTGTACAGCAGATATCGGGTGGATAACAGGGCATACTTATGTAGTATATGGACCTCTTGCAAATGGTGCTACTTCTGTTATCTTTGAGGGTGTTCCAACATATCCAGATGCTTCAAGATTGTGGCAAGAGGTAGATCAACATAAAGTTAGTATATTATATACAGCACCAACCTTAATTAGATCTTTGATTAAAGTGGGTGATGACTATCTGAAAGGGACTTCTAGAGAATCTTTGAGAGTTCTTGGCTCAGTTGGTGAACCAATTAATCCAGAAGCATGGGAATGGTTTGTTGAGAAAGGAGGCAATAATCAAGCCCCTTTGGTTGATACTTGGTGGCAGACAGAAACAGGAGGTATTATGATCACTCCTCTACCAGGTACACATAAATTAAAAGCAGGCTCTGCAACAAAACCTTTTTTTGGTGTCGAGGTGGCCTTGCTAGACCCTAATGGTAAAGAAATAGTAGGTGAAGGTAAGGGAGCTTTGTGTATTAAAAGAGCAACTCCTGGTATGGCAAGAACTATTTATAATGATCACGATAGGTATATACAGTCATATTTTAGTAGTTTTAGAGGATATTATTTTTCAGGAGATGCTGCTAGACGTGATAAAGATGGTTACATTTGGATAGAAGGGCGCATGGATGATGTTATTAATGTTTCAGGTCATAGGATGGCAACAGCAGAAATTGAAGCAGCTTTAAATACGCATAAAGATGTTGCAGAAAGTGCAGTTGTAGGTATGCCTCATGAGATCAAAGGTGAAGCTATATATGTTTACTGTATTTTAAAAGATAATATAGTGTACAATGAGCAAACTTTAACTGATATAAGAAAATCTTTAGTTGCATATGTAAGGCAGCAAATAGGTCCAATAGCTACTCCCGAAGTTATACAGTTTACTCCAGAGCTACCAAAAACCAGATCAGGGAAGATTATGCGTAGAATTTTAAGAAAAATAGCAGCTCGAAATTATGATAATTTAGGTGATACATCTACCTTAGTAAACCCAAGTATAGTAGAATATTTAATTAAAAATAAGTAGTTTGCTATTATGAATATATCTACTAAAAGTTATATCAAAATATTATTAGTGGTTACGTTCTGGGCTAGTTTATATCATATAGCGCCATTGCCATTAAGATATATAGATATATATTTAGTGGGATTTATTCGTTATCTATTTGCCTCACTAATACTTCTACTAGTTCATTATTATTATACTAAGACATTTTTACCAAATTTGAGTATAAAGCAATGGCTTTATATCATTGCTATAGGCTTTTTTGGGGTATTTTTATATAATATTGCATTTTTATGGGCTGAAAAACTAATATCGGGAAATATAGTAGCTATTATATACGCATTTTCACCTTGCTTCATAACGCTTTTATCTAGCTATATTTTTAAAATGAAAGTAAATTTACAAGCTAAACTGGGGATTTTAGTAGCGCTATTGGGGACAGTAGGAGTTGTATCATTTTCAGGTTATGGAACAGAAGTAGAATGTTCGGTTGGTTTATCAATTAATTTAGGTGAGATACTAAGTATTTTAGCAGTTCTATGTTTTAGCGCTTATGCTATCTTAGGCAAAAGTTGCGTTAGACAAGGTATAAACATGATAACAATAAATACTTATGGTGCTATTGTTGGTATGATTATGTTTGCTACTATTAGTTTATTTAAATCTGATTTTAGTAAGCTTGCAGATACAGATTTTCCTTTTTGGATAAGTATGATATATATATCAGTTTTTGCTACAGTAGTATCTTATTTATGGTATTTACAGTCATTAGAAGAAATAGGGGTATACAAAACTGCAGTATTTCAAAACGTTATGCCTTTTTTGGTTATAGTTATAGGATTTATATTTTATGGTGAAACCTTATCCTCATTATCTTTAATCTTCGGTGGAGTAATATTTTTAGGTGTTTATATGACAAACGTAGCGATTAATAAAAAAGGTTGTTGTTAACTCTATAGAGGCTATGTTAGTCATTAAAGTCAATGTGTGTATTTCGGTTCTGTAGAGTGACTTTATGTATATTGGTTTTTTAGTTAATCAAGTTGGTTGCTTTTTAAACTATATTTTATTGAAATAAAAAATATAGTTTAAAATATCAATATGCTAAAATTGTTACAAATGATTCAAGTTTTAAAATACCTATTTTAACTATTAATGATGAAAAAACAAATAAAAGCTGTTTCGTTAATATCTGGTGGTCTTGACTCTATGTTAGCTACAAAGTTGATACAAGAGCAGGGTATTCACGTCGAAGGGATTAATTTTTTCACAGGGTTTTGTGTTGAAGGTCACACCCACGCTATCCGTAAGCGTGATAAAGAAAAACAAAAGAAAAACAACGCTCTATGGGTTGCTGAGCAGCTGGGTATAAAACTGCATATTATTGATGTTATAGAGGAATATAAAGATGTTCTTTTGAACCCAAAATATGGTTATGGTGCTAATATGAATCCGTGCTTAGATTGTAAGATATTTATGGTAAGAAAGGCAAAGCAATGGGCTATTGAAAATGGTTTTGATTTTATAATAACAGGAGAGGTTATTGGTCAAAGGCCAATGTCGCAAAGAAAAGATACAATGCCAGTAGTACAGAAACAATCTGGTATAGATGACCTTTTATTGCGACCACTTAGTGCTAAAAATCTTCCAGAAACTAAACCTGAAAAAGAAGGTTGGGTTGATAGATCTAAATTGCTTGGTATTACAGGTAGAGGTAGAAAGGATCAGATACGGTTAGCAAAAGAATATGCTATAGAGAATTATGCCTCTCCAGCAGGTGGATGTTGTTTTCTTACAGATAAACAGTATTCTGATAAGCTCGTGGATTTATGGCAAGCTAGAAATACACGAGAGTATGAGTTTGATGATATTATGCTATTAAAATTAGGTAGACACATTCGTTTTAAGCCTGAATTTAAACTTATAGTTGGCCGAGAAGAGGGTGAAAATAACTATTTAAACGGTTATAAAAATCAGTTTATAAGTGTTTATTGTTCATCCCATACAGGTCCTTTGACTTTGATAGATGGTAAGTTTAATAAGTCTGATGAAAAATTTACAGCGGAGATTTTAGGGAGATTTACGCAAGGTAAAACTGAGGATTCTGTAATAATGGTATTTAATTACTTAGACGGTACTAGCAAAGAGATTAAAGTTAAGCCTATCTCTGCTGATGAAATTAGAAAAGAATGGTATATATAAGGTACATATATGAAAGAATTAAATTTAGAAAGATTGCTGTGTCCAATGCCAGTTATTAAAACTCAGAATATGCTTAAAACTATGAGCTCAGGAGAGTTACTAAAGGTTATTTGTACTGATCCTGGTACAATGTATGATATACCAGCTTGGTGTAAGGTTAATGATTATAAACTTGTAGAATCTAAAGAAATAGATACTAAATTTGAATTTACAATAGGGGTGAAATAAATGGATCAATCTGTCTTAAGCGTACTAGTTTGTCCAGTTTGTAAGTCTAACTTGCACTATGATAAACAAAAGCAAATTTTAGTGTGTAAAGCAGATAAGCTAGCATATCCTATACGTGATAACATACCAGTTATGCTTGTTGAAGAAGCTACTAAGCTAAATATTGAAGAGATAAAAAAATATGGCTAAAATTCATATTATTATTCCAGCTAGGTTAAACTCTACACGTCTACCAAATAAAATGCTTGCTGATATAGCAGGTAAACCAATGATTCAAAGAGTATTTGAGCAAGTCTCTAAATCTAAATTTGAAAGTATAGTTATAGCTACAGATTCCCAAAAAATAAAAGATATAGCACAAAACTTTGGTGCAAATGTGATTTTGACTAAGCCTGAACATGCATCTGGTACAGACCGGATAGCTGAAGCAGTCTTACAACTTGCTTATAATGATGAAGATATAGTTATTAATGTACAAGGTGATGAACCATTAATACCTATTGAAAACATTGAGCAAGTGGCAGAGTTGTTAGTAAATAAATCTGAAGCTGTAGTATCAACTCTGTGTGAAAAAATAACTTCTTTAGAGGATATATATAATCCAAATAATGTAAAAGTAGTGTTTGATAAAAATAGCCAAGCTCTTTATTTTAGTAGGGCTTCAATCCCTTTTGAAAGAGGCTTTTCAGAGAATAAACAAGTT
The DNA here is from genome assembly GCF_000815225.1 of Allofrancisella guangzhouensis. Classification (GTDB taxonomy): domain Bacteria; phylum Pseudomonadota; class Gammaproteobacteria; order Francisellales; family Francisellaceae; genus Francisella; species Francisella guangzhouensis. The sequence continues at coordinate 969,494 of NZ_CP010427.1, forward strand.
CAACAAGCTGAATATTTTAGGCATATTGGGATATACGCTTATAGAGTATGTTTTATAAAACAATATACAAAGTTAAGTAAGGCCCCTATTGAAAGATACGAATCTTTAGAGCAACTTCGAGTTTTATATAACGGTTATAAGATAGCAGTTGCCGAAGCTATAATAAGTACACCAACAGGGGTTGATACTATAGAAGATCTAGAAAAAATTAGGGAACATTTTAATGTTTAAATTGGATGAACGATTAGAAAAAGATACCTTTGAAGTTTGTCAAACTTTAGATTGTAAAATATTAGTGATGAATAATATTACATCACCATGGTTTATCGTTGTGCCATTTACAGATAAAATAGAATGGTATGAACTAGATGATTCTGTTCAGTATAATATAAATGCTCTTATAAATAAGTTATCAGTGTTTTTAAAAGACGAATATAAAGTTGATAAGTTAAATATAGCTACTTTAGGTAACGTTGTAAAGCAAATGCATATTCATGTTATTGGAAGGTTTACTACAGATCCTGCTTGGCCTAATCCGGTATGGGGCAATATTCAGGTACAAGCTTATTCTGAAGAGCAGAAGGCAAGTTTAAAAGAGAGAATAAAAAAACATTTTTCCTAAAATGCCAGATGTTAAGTAGTAAAATTTATAAAAGTTGTATATTTTGAGTAAATAATGTATCCTTTGGAATGTAATTTGCAATAGTAAATAATAATGAATTAAGGAACTTACTTATGAAAGCTTCAGCAAGACATTTGCTAGTACAGTCAGAATCTGAATGTGAACAAATAAAAAAAGATATTAATGAAGGTAAAATAACTTTTGAAGAAGCTGCAAAAAAACATTCTCTGTGTCCATCTGGAGCTAGAGGTGGTGATCTAGGTACTTTTTCCCAAGGTCAAATGGTTCCTGAATTTGATAAAGTAGTCTTTAATGACGAGTTAAACACTGTTCATGGACCAGTGAAAACGCAATTTGGCTACCATCTACTAGAAATTACATCACGTGGATAATTTTAAATTTTCATAATTTTCAAATTATTATTTCTCAAAATATTTAATTTACGGTTACAAAATGAATTCAGAAACAAAAAAAGATTTTAGCTCTTTAGGCTTAGATCAAAATATTGTAGATACTGTTATAAATTTAGGGTATGAGAACCCAACGCCAATTCAACAGTATGCTATTCCATATATATTATCGGGTAGAGATGTGCTAGGTCAAGCACAAACAGGTACGGGTAAAACAGCAGCTTTTGCATTACCATTAATTAATAATTTAGATCTGAATGATAAAAGCAGATCTCCACAGATCTTAGTATTGGCGCCAACTCGAGAATTAGCTATACAAGTAGCGGAACAATTTGAAGCTTTTGCAAAAAGTGTCACAAGTTTATCTGTTGCTTGTATCTATGGTGGACAAGAATATGGTTCACAAATAAGAGCACTTAAAAATGGTGTCCAAGTAGTAGTAGGTACTACTGGTAGAGTTATGGACCATATTGAAAAAGGAACACTAAAGCTAGATAATCTAAGAGCGTTAGTATTAGATGAAGCAGATGAAATGCTTAGAATGGGTTTTATTGACGATGTTAGATGGGTTTTAAGTCACATATCTGATGATTGCCAGAGACTACTTTTTTCAGCAACTATACCGGAAGATATAGCTGATATTATAAAAGAGTATTTAAGAAATCCATGTAAAATACAGGTTAAAGCAAAAACCAAAACAGCTAATACAATTACACAAAAATTTATAGTAGTTAAAGGTTTTAGAAAAATAGATGCTTTAGACAGACTATTAGAAATAGAAGAAACTGATGGTGTAGTAATATTTGTTAAAACTAAGACAAGTACAATAGAAGTAGCAGATAATTTAAAAGCTCTTGGTTATAAAGTAGCTGCTATAAATGGTGATATGCAGCAATCTCAAAGAGAATATATTGTTGAGCAATTTAAAAGTGCTAGATCTAACATTTTAGTTGCTACTGATGTTGTAGCTAGAGGTATAGACCTTGAGCGTATTAGTCATGTGATTAACTATGATATGCCAAATGATGAAGACACTTATGTTCACAGAATTGGCCGTACTGGTAGAGCAGGGCGTGAAGGAGTTTCTATTTCTCTAGTAACATTAAAAGAAATGAGATTTTTACGTTCGCTTGAGCGATTTACTAATTCAAAACTAGAAGAAGTATTTATGCCAAGTGCTAAAGAACTTGCTGATAGTAGGATTAATGACTTTAAAAATAGAATAACCTCTGCTCTAGAAAAAAATAAATCTCTAGACAAGTATAAAGAAATAATAATTGAAATACGTGATCAGTTAGAGCTGGATTCAGAAGATTTATTAGCAGTACTTACACTTTTAGCACAAGATAAGAAAGGCTTTTTTCCAAGGGAAATTCAGGCTAAAGAAGAAAAGAGAGCTCCTGTTAAAAGAGATGAAAGGACATCCAGACCTAGTGATAGATTTAATGATAGAGACAGAAATAATAATTCTAGGTTTGACAAAAAACGACCAAAGAGAGTAGATATAGATCTAACTACCTATAGAATAGATGTGGGTCGTGAAAATGATGTACAACCAAGAAATATAGTTGGTGCTATAGCAAATGAAGGTGGCATAGATAGTAAACATATCTGTAATATATCTATAGAAAAAGACTATACTCTAGTTGATTTACCAGCTAATTTGAGTGCAAAAGTTATAAATCATCTTAAAAAAGTTTGGGTAGCAGGTAAAAAATTAAATCTTACTGAGCATAGGTAAGTTAGTAAGAAATAATAAATTTCTATGAGTTCAAATAATATTCCCTTAAAAAACCTAGCTAAGTGGTACATGAACAAAAAGTTATCTTAGCCAAATATATGTACTTGCTAGAGAAATAAATCCTAAAAAGTTGAGCAAGTTTTAACCAATCTTAATAAAATTATTCTAAAATTCTTTTTTTTATATACAACATTTTACTAAGTTTTTTAACATATTTAATTTTTAAATGTTATTGCAAATTTAATATATATTTTTTATTCAATTTGTGTTTAAATAAAAATACCTTTTATATAAAACAGTTAATTTTACCTAAGATTTTGAATGAGTAATAAAGTTTATGATTATATATTACTTGGGCTTGGCCCAAGTAATTTACTGGAGTTACGGACTTTTGTTTTAAGCAGTCATTTTGAATATCTTTTTCATTTTTATAATTTCCCTATGGCTAGCTTGATTGGCGGCGATTAACATTTTTCTTTTTAAAGCATAGTGGTTTTTATTTGATACAAGTTTTAATTTTTCAAGCTCACAATAAGCCCCTATAGAAAGCCCTATGTGGTTAAGTTGCGTGACAGCTATAGATGTAGGTGATTTAGCAAGACTAGCATTTTGTTTTATACTTCGATGATAAACTTCTATATTCCATCTTTTTTGATAGATATCTTTTATGTGGTTACTCTCTAGGTTCAGATCATTAGTAATTAAATAAATCTCACCTGTTGAATTGTCTCCGTTTTTGAAGACTTGGCGAGTAACCACAAGACTATATTTTATATCTTTTAAATAAATTTTTATAGTCTCATTTTCTAGCAATCCTAATTCATCTAACCTACAGTAGTTACCAGCAAGAGCATTAGCTTTACTCTTAGCAACTAAACGATTATTCGCTATACCTATTACATACGAGAGTTTATGTTTGTTAAAAAATCTTAAATTATCTTTAGAAGCAAAATACCTATCAGCTACTACATAATCAAAACTAGAGAAATTTTTAATAATTTTCAATACCAGTTTTCTTGCCAGTTCATTAATTGTATAGCGTGCTTTACGCTTTAGACGTTCTCTACCTGCTTTATCTTTTTCTACTACAAAGTTTTCCTTAGTTTGTACTTCAAAGCCTACAGGAATATTAGCATCTCCAACATGGATTAAAGCACTAATAAGATTTATGCCTTTAACTGCTCTGCCTACAGAATGGTCATAAAACCAGTTTACTACCTCATTGACCTTACTATCAGATTTAGGACTTATTGTATTGTCTATAGATAATATCTTTGGCTTATCTTTGTAAGTTTTTAAAATGCCTTTACCTTTTAACCAGACATATTTACTCTCGTAGCTACCAACTTTTAACATCCTGGAAAAACTATCATGTTTTACTAGTTCATCTAACATACTTGAACACTCTGTCGCACTTGCTTGGGAATTTTGGCATAACAAATATTCAGTATATAAATTCGCTAATTCACGTTGTTTCATTTTTAGAACATAACTTCGTTGATGTAACTATAAATTAACACATAGAAAACTTTTTCGCTTTAACTATAGGGCAAAAGTCCGTAACTCCAGTAATTTAGGGCTAGCAGCTTTACTCTATAAGACTAGTATAGATTTTTTAGTTATAGATAAAAAAGAAAGATTTTGTTGGCATGGTGAATCCCTTTTATATCATGCAAGATCGCAAACAAGTTTTCTAAAAGATCTAGTAACACCTATTGATCCAACACATCCATTATCTTTTTTATCATATCTTCACAATCATGGACTTTTATATGTTTTTTTATCAAGAAATATTACTAACGTTTATAGAAAAGAAATGGAAAATTATTATGTCTGGTGTTGTAATAAGATTAGAGAAGAGAAAGATAATATACGTTTTTCTACAGAAGTAATTGGTCTTCATGATTGTGGAAAATATTTTAGGGTTGATACAAGTAAAGAAGTTTTTAAAGCTAAAAATTTAGTGGTTGGTTTAGGAATAGAACCAATTGTTATAGAAGAATTACACTCTAATAAAAATGTAATACATAGTTCCCAATATTTAGATTACAAAAATAGAGGTTTATTAAACGATAAAAAAATTTCTATCGTTGGTGGAAGCCAAAGTGGGGCGGAAATCCTTAACGATATTATTGATAGTAATATTAGCAAAGACGTTTCTTTATATTCAAGAAGAATTAATATGAAGGCATTACAAGAGACTAGCTTTGATAACGAACTTTATAATCCTTCTTTTGTTAGGTATTTCACAGATTTACCAGACGCAAGAAAAGATGATTTATTAAAAAACGAAATATATACTTCAGATGGGATAACACAAAACTTATTAGATGAGTTATATAATAAAATATATAGCTTAAAGTTTGTTGACAACATTGATATAGATGTAAATATTTATTGTAGCCATAATTTGAGAAGTATAACTGAAAAAGGTGGAAGTTTAGAATTATTTTTTGAAGACATAAACCTTGGTGTTGATACTTATGTTTATAGTGATATAGCAATATTATGTATAGGTTACAGAAATAAAGCTTTCGATTTTCTAGAAAATATACAGTATACGAGAAAACACAGAAAAGTTTTCCTAGATGTAAGTAATAATAAGAAAATATACATCCAAAATGGTTTTAGGAGGACTTTTGGATTAGGTGATAGTAATTTAAGTTTATCTGCTTATAGAAACTCTATGATTATAAACGATATATTAGGATACGATAAGTACAAAGTGCATCACGAAAAAATTCTTTCATATTCTTACTAGAGAGGGCACAAGATGAAACAAAAACACATAATTATAATATGTGATGGATATTCTAGTGGACACTTTATTCCTAAGCTTTTCAATGGGTTAGGATATAGTTGTTTGCACGTTACTAGTAGTGATAGCTATAATCATAAAGTTTCACAAAGCACTTTTTGCAAAATGGATTATATAGAGAGTTTTATAATAAATGATGATAAGTCTTATGTAGGTTTTTTGGATGCTATAAAGAATAGAAGAGTGTTATGTGCTATGGCTGGGTCAGAGTTTGGTATATTAATGGCAGATAAAATAAACAAAGACCTTAAAATAGTTTGGCATGACTTTTCAAAAGGTGTTGTAAAAAGAAATAAGTATTTAATGCATGAGCAATTGAAGTATGACAATTTAGCATACGCAGGTCAGGTTCTAACTTCTAATTTGGATGAAATTTTTTGTTTTTATGAAAAAAATCAAAAAAAAAGAATAGTTTTGAAACCTGTATCTAGCGCATTATCAGATAGTGTTTTTTATTGTGACACTGAAACGCAAATTAGAGAAGCTTTTAATTATATTAAACTAAAAAAGGATGTGTTTGGAAAAGATAACAAATCTGTTCTTGTTCAGCAATATTTACAAGGTCAGCAATATATTGTTAATACGATTTCATCAAAACGAAACCATTATGTAACAGATATATGGGGAGAGGTGGCTGAGAATGATGATATGCCTTCAAATGATATATATAGTGAATTAATTCACTATAATGACTTTCCATATAAAATATTAGAAAAGTATTCTTTTGATGTTCTTGATTCCCTTGGGATTTGGAATGGTCCAGCACACCTGGAAATAAGGCTTACTGAAAACGGACCCATTTTGGTGGAGTGTGGTGCTAGGCTAGGAGGAAGTGTAGATTTTTCGTTAACGCAGAGCATATATGGTTTATCTCAGCTATCTCTACTTCCGTTTGCTACTTTTAACACAGATTTATTTCTGACTTTGACTAGAGATCGTAGTAATGGAAAGCTTAAGTATGCTAGATACGTATATTTATCTTCTCACGTTAAGGGGAAAATAATAAAAGATATTAATTTTAGTGTTTTCAATGATATTGAATCTCTATTTAGTATGAAAATGAGTATTAAAAAAGGTGATTTATTACAACCTATAAATAGAGCTTTGGGAATAGGGCGACCAGGTTATATATATCTTGTTAATAATGATAAAAAAAATTAGAAAGAGACTATGTTAAAACGCTCGAAACAACCAAAGTATTTTTTGAGGACTTATTATGTTAGTTAATAATGAGGTTAGAATACCTACGAATGCTAATGAAGGTTCAATCTTATTAAAACCAAATGAGTATACTCGCATACAAAATCATCACGACACAGAAATATGGATGATTGAAAAAGGAAAAGGGTTACTGTATTCACAAGGCCAATATACAAACGTTTTCAAAGGAAAGGTGATCAAATTTGAGCCTTTTGAAGATCATATTTTAATCAATACAGAAACAAACGATCTTGCTCTAAAATCTTTTTGGTATGTTAATCAAAAAGATATCAATAAAGCTATTGAAAATAAGAAAGGAAAACCCCAAAAATATATCGTTGGGTGCGCTTATCCTACACCAAATGGACCTCTACACCTTGGACATATTTTTGGGCCTTATATTATTTCAGATGTGATTAATAGGTTCTTTAAAAAAAATGGGGTGACTTCGTTTTTTGCAACAGGAACATACGGTTACACAAACCATATAGAAAAAACTTCAAAGCTACTTTATAAAGAGACCGTTGAAAAATTTGAAGAAAGTATTTCCTCCAGTTTTAGAAAGCTTAGTCTAAGTTTTGATTATTTTCTAAAACAATTTCCAGAAAATAAAACTTTTTTAAATAGCTTAAATGTTTTTAAGGATTTTATTCTAAGAAAAGATTTAGTAAAAGAAAAAGAAGTTTTAAACCAGTTTAATGAAAAGACAGAAACTTTTATTGATGAGAGTTTTGTTGAGGGCCTTTGCCCTAATTGTCGCCAGTTAACTATAGCTATTGAATGTGAAAACTGTGGTATGATGCAAGATGCTGCTAAAATTATTAATCCCATACATTCTGTAACTAAAGAAAAATTATTAAAAAGAAAAGTAAAAAAACTGTACTTAAATTTCGACGCAGACTATATAAACAAAATAAAATTATATCTTTTTAGTGAAAAAAATGTAGTTTTCTCATATTTAATAAAACAAATAGATCAATATATTGAAAATAAGCAATTAGAGGATATTCCTATATCAGTTTTTAAGACTAATGGAACAACAATATACGAAGGGCAAAAGCTATCAATTGCTGCTGAGAGGGCTTTAAGGTTTTTTGATGTTATTAAAACAAACGAAGATTACGACAAGTATTTATTTTTCTGTGGAATAGATAATACATTTATAAGTGCTATAGCAAGCCCTTATATTCTTAAAAAAATGGGGATTGATTATACAAAACTACCTATTTGTGTAATAAATAGTTATACCCTGTTAAATGGGCAAAAATTTTCTACTAGTAGGAATAATGCTATTTGGCTAGAAGATATTAAAGATTATAATATTAACTTACTCAGGCTATATTATGCCAAAACTAAAAATTTGGGGAATGTTTCATTTAACCTTGGATTGTTCAAAAAATTTTGTACTAATACGTTGAATCTTTGGGTTAGTGTATTCTCTTCGCTCAAAAAAATTGTTGATAGTATCAATATGGATAAGCTTGAGGCAGGAAACTGGGACTCTCAAGATATAAATTTCTTCAGCTATGTAAATAATCTTAAAGAAATTACTGATAGAGAATATGAAAGCTTTAATTTAGAGAAAGTTTTTTTATATTATGAATTTTTTTTGTAACCTTTTAACGTGTTATATAAACGATGTACACATGCTTGAACACTATGATAAAGATTCATATAGAACTAAAGCTTATCTATCAATTTATGGAATTAAAGAATTATTCAGACTTATATATCCAATAACTCCAGATCTGTCCACAAAAATATTAGATTCTTTAGGATTGAGTATTTTTAAGGAAAGTAACAATATTTTAGGAGTAATCTTTATATCAGAAATCAAATTAGATTTATTAGCTTTATATATAAAGGAAATAAAAAATGAGCAATAAATTACTCCTAGTTGGATTGGGACAAAGCTTTAGCGGAATCGTTTACTATCTTGATCTTTTAGGAATTGAGAGTCTTACAATATCAGATATTGACAAGAAGAAAGAGCAAGCAACATTAAAGTATGTAAATAAAAAATATCCCAATATAAAAGTAGATAATAATATTAGGCCCTATTCTTACTCTTTGGTTTTATTAGCTATAGATGGTAAATCCACACAGGCATTTCTTTATAACAATGACAATTTCTCACTATTTAGGAGGAAAAGAATATTTGTTAGCTTAGGTAGACCTAACTATGATAGTGAAGAAGACTTTAACAAATTAAATATTTACGTTAAATTACATAGCGCAGTCTTATTTTTTGGTTTTGGTTTAGAGCCTGGAATAACTGAAACTATGATTTACAATGAAATGAATAATAATATAAACTCTAGTAAAATAGAGTGCTTTTGTGGTTGCATACCAAAAAAACCTACACCACCTTTGAATTACAATATTTTATTTGGTGATAAATTACCATATCATGATAGGCCTGCTATTTTTAAAAAGAACGGTCAAGTGTTATCAACTACGAGATATGCTTCTAAGGAAAATATATATGTAGAATCTATAGGAATTTTAGAGAGCTTTCATGATGGTTTATCTCCATATATGCTTAAAAGTAACCTAGCTGTTAGATTTTTAGACATAAAACAAAAAACAGTTAGATATCCTGGTTTTTATGATAATATTAAGCCCCTTTTAGATATGGGCATGTTTAGTGATACAAAAATTGATGAAATTGACTTAAGTTGCAATGACCTACTACATAAAATTTTATTTAAAAATAAAGTTTTATCTAAAGATCCAGATGATATAAGTTTTATATTTTTAGTATCTGGTAGAGAAAATAATAAAAAGTACACTTTGTTAAAGTCAGAATATGATAACGCTTCTAAAATATCAGGAGCAATGAAGCTAACAACCTTCTTTTTTATTTATACCACATATCTACTACTTAATGGAATTCTAAATGAAGATTATAGTGGAGTTGTACTTTCATTTGAAGTTTATAAGAGTCAAAAAATATATGACTTTTTTATATCAGAATTAACAAACTTAAATGTAGGAAGTTACTATAAAGGAGACATTGTAGAATGAGAATAACTCATAATGAAATGCCGACAATTGAAGCGATCATTAGTTTATATAAAGATTCTGGGATAATTCGTCCTATAGATGATTTTGATAGAATAAAAATGATGTACAACAATTCTAATTTAGTGGTTTGTGCATATGAAGGTGATGAGCTTATTGGTATAGGTAGATCATTAACAGATTTTTCATATTGTTGCTATCTATCAGACTTAGCTGTTTCTAGAAAATATCAAGGCAAAGGAATAGGAAAGAAGATAATAGATTATATTAAAAATGTTATCACCTCAAAATGTACTCTTTTATTGCTGTCATCGCCATCTGCTATGGGTTTTTATGAAAAAATTAATTTAGACAAATCTGAAAATTGCTTTATGAAAAGAAGAGAGTTTTAAAAAAATGTCTATTTCTTTTAAAAAAGCTGAGATTTTCATTGTAATAGTTGCCAGTATTGTTTTATTTACAGGGTTGTTAGGAACAGATATTATCCTTCCTGCTCTTCCAATAATATCAAAAGATTTACTAATTAATAATAAATATTCAGAATATATAATAACTCTTTATATATTAGGAGCAGGGATTAGTATTTTATTTTATGGTCCTTTATCTGATAAATATGGAAGAAAACCAGTTATTCTAGTAGGGTTAACTATAGCTTTACTATCTAATCTATTTCTTTTCTTTTTTTCTTATAATATTAACTTTATTTTATTTTTCAGGTTTATCTCCGGATTTGGCTCAGGCGTTTGTTTAGGTTTAATGAGGGTACTGATGTCTGATATTTTTGAAGGAAAAAAGTTTGTCATAGCAGCATCATATGCCACTACGTTTACTGGTTTATCTATAGTAGTGGGACCATTGATAGGTTCGTATGTAATGTCTTTAACCAGCTGGCGGGGCTGTTTTATTGTATTAATGTTTTTAATGTCCTTAAATATAATAATTGTGTCAAGAGTGCCAGAAACTAATCTTTATAAAAACACTACTTTAGCTAGTAAAAGTTTTTTTAAAGTATATACGGAGGTTGTTCTAAATAAACAATTTTTGAATTATATATGTTTATCAAGTATAGGATTTTCTACTATAAATATTTATACGATATCGTCGTCTTTTATAATACAAGAAACTTTTAGAATAGATACTCTTACATATGGGAAGTTGGTTGCAGCTAATGGATTCATGCTAATAATAGCGAGATTATTATTGCCAAAAAGTATCAAAAGGACAGGGATATCAAATTCAATTAGAATAGGAATAATCTCTCTCTTGATGACTGGAAGTTTATTAATATTGTTCTATAGTTTAAATATTTTGAATATAATTTGGTTTCTATTATTCACTGTAGGTATATTTATCTCATACACCTTTATAGTACTTCCTTCATCAGCTGGAGTCATGAGTTCTGTTAAAGTAAACAAAGGAATTTTAGGTTCGTTATACGGAGCAAGTCAAATGATTTTAAGTTTTTTAATCTTATATATTTTTTCCAGTATAAATGCTAGTAATTTAATTCTAATAACCTCGATGGTATATATTTTATTTGCTTTACTCTCATTTTGTGTGCTCTATTTGATAGAACATCAATTTTAATAAGTACTCTAATATAAAGTAGTACTTCTATAAATAAAGTCATTTTAAAGAGCTTAGTTTATTTGGATACCCTGTTCTATTTACAGTTTGAAAATTGTATAATCTTGTGAATTAATATTTATTTTAGTTAATTACTATGCGTAATTATATCTTTATAGTTTCAGCTCCCTCAGGTGCTGGCAAAAGTTCTCTTTTAAAAGCTTTTTTGGGAACTCAAATCGGTAAAAGTAGTTTTTCAGTAGCAGTATCACACACAACTAGATTACCTAGAGTTGGTGAGACTAATGGTAAAGAGTATTATTTTGTAGATACATTGGAGTTTGAAAATATAATAAAAAAAGATGGCTTCTTAGAATATGCTAGAGTATTTAAAAACTATTATGGAACATCAAAAGCTGAACTAGACAGATTATTAAAAGCAGGTAAAAATATAATCTTAGAAATTGACTGGCAGGGAGCACAACAGACAAGAATAATCTATAAAGATAAAGTCAAAAGTTTGTTTATATTACCACCTTCTTTAAATGAGCTTAGAAATAGGTTAGAAGCTAGAAATACAGATACTAAAGAAACTATAGATTACCGTATGAAACAAGCTGAAAGCGAAATTGCTCATGCTAATGAATATGATTACCAGCTTGTGAATGATGATTTTGATAAGGCTTTAGTAGACTTATGTAAATATTTTAAAGAGAATACTAAAAGTTAAATATGAACAAAACTCAACAGCAAATCTTTAATTACTTAAGTGACAAAGAATATGTAAGTGGGGAAGAGATAGGAAATAAGCTTGGAATTACAAGAGCAGCTGTATCTAAGAATATAAAAAAACTAAAAGACAAATATAAAATAAATATTTTTTCTAATCCCAAAATAGGATATTTATTAGAAGAAAAATTAGATTTAATTGATGTAAATAAAATAGAAAAAGTTTTTGATAAAGTTATATATTTTTATTCGATAGATTCAACATCTAAATATGCTATAGAAAACCAAGGTAATTTTAGCAAAAATACTATCTTTATAGCAGAGCATCAGAGTAATGGTTTTGGTAGGTTTAATAGAAGTTGGAGTTCTCCTTTTGGTAAAAACATATATTGCACTTTGCTTGAGTTTGTTGAATTAGACGTGTCAAAATTGACAGGTCTATCTTTAGTTATATCGATAAGCATTGCTAAAACGTTAGCCAGATTTGGGCTAGAAACTAAATTAAAGTGGCCTAATGATATTTTTATTAACAATAAAAAAGTTAGTGGAATTATTATAAATATTTTTGCTGAAATTAATAACAAAGCAAAACTATTTATTGGTTTTGGCTTAAATGTAAACATGCAGAAAAATGAAGATATAGCAAACCAATGGACTTCTTTAAAGTTAGAATCAAAGAAACATATTGATAGAACAGAACTGCTAATTACACTTATTACAGAAATTCGTAAAGATCTAGACACCTTTGTTAAACAGGGATTCACTTATTTTAAAGTAGATTATGAAAAGATGAATTACTTAAAAGATAAAACTTTTTTACTGAAAATAGGAGATAAGCTTTTTTCAAATTGTAGCTATAAAGATTTATCTGATATTGGTGAAATACATATTGAATCTAATGGTAATACTTATACTTTTTCATCTGGAGAGATTAGTATTTTAGATAATTCGATAAAATCTTGATAATTGCTATTTTTAGCTATTTTTGCTAAACATTCTTGGCCAGATAGCTGTTCTATTGTTTGTATTTGTTCATCAATATAGGATATTTTTTCACTATTACAATTAGCTACCCAACCTTTTAATTTAATATTATGGCGTTTTAACTCGTTAATTGTCAGTAATGTATGGTTTATACAGCCAACTTTTATACTAGAAACTAATAAAACTGGTATTTGTAAAGATTTTATTAGATCTAGTTGTGTAAGATTATTAGAATAAGGTGTAAGTAATCCTCCAGCACCTTCTATAAGTAAAATATCATAGTTGTGTTTATATTTATCTGTAATAAACTGATAGAGTTCCATTAGATTAATATTTTTGTTTAAATTCATGGCAGCTATATGTGGTGCTATAGCCTGATCAAATGAAATTAAGTTTATTTGCTCAGCAGTGAATTTATAATTATAAGCGTTTAGGATACTTTCAACATCCTCTGCTAAATCAGAAGTTTCACTTTTCCCTGAAGCTACAGGTTTTAAACAGAGTGAGTTTATACCCTGTGATTCGTAAGCTTTTATTAGATTTGTGGTAGTATATGTTTTACCTACTTCTGTATCTATCCCTATTATAAAAAATTTTTTCATTAATTACTCCTTATGGCATATAAATAAACCAATATGATAAGTTAATTTACAGTCATTAGATTGTTTGTAGAGATTTTTTATGGTACTAAAACTTACCTTATTTAATGAGCCTGTATATGTATTTACTCCTGTATTTCTAAGGTGTGCAGTTAATTGTTTAAAATTATCAAATCTAAGAGTTAAATAGTATGATCTGTTATATAAGCATGTTAATTTATTATCTTTAATTGTTTTAAGAATAGTATTTTTTGGAAGCATTTTGTTTGTTCTTAAGGTGTTTGTAATTTCATAAAAATTACCCGAAAGTAAAGTGCTAAAAGCTAGCAAAGATTTACTATTTAGCTTTCTTTTTAAATTAGATATTAAATTATTTAGGTTATTACTCCATTGGAAAGACATATTAGAAAAAATAAGATCATAGCTTTTAGTTAATAAATGTAAATCTTGATCAAAATTTAGTTCAAAAAAGCTTATATTTTTAACATTATATATTTGTGAATTAGATAAATTTGGCAAAGCTAAATCAACAATATCAAGTGTGTTTGGTTGAAACGTATTATTTAGTTCTAAGAGTTCTGAAGTATTTCTCACACCAAGACATAAGAGATTATTTACAGGTGTATTTACAAATTCTAAACTTATATTTAGAAGCTGTTTTCTTACTAGAGTTTGTACAGTTGCATTATTCGAGTATTCATTAGCATAAAAGAAATTTTGCTTAATCTTATTGTATTTATTCATTGATAGATACCTTTAGATAAAATAGTTAGAGCTTTTTGTATCTCTTCAAATGTATTATTTGCATGTATTGAGAACCTAAGTAATGATTGGTTTTTTGGTACCGTTGGATATCTAAAGCATGATACAGCTATATTATTTTTGTCTAAATCATCTTTTAGTTTTATAGCTAAGCTAGAATCTCCTATTAAAATGCTTCTAATAGGAGAGACGTCATCAGATACTAGTTTTAAGTTTTTTTCTTGACACAAGCTATTAAAAAAATAAATGTTATTTTTTAAATCCTCTCTTTGAATATTTGCATTTTTTAGGTTTTCTAATTGAGTTATCGATGCTTCTAAAATTAAAGCAGGTAATGCGGTAGTATAGATATAATGTCTAGCAAATTGTATTAGATAATTTGCTATTTTGTCGGTAGTGCATACAACAGCACCAACTCCACCAAAAGCTTTGCCTAGAGGAAAAACGGCTATTGGACATTCTTTATGACTTAAATTATGATGGTTAATAGAGCCAGAACCTTGATTACCAATAACTCCAAAACTATGTGCTTCATCTACAATAAGTTTATTATTATCTATAAACTTAGATATTTTATTTAAATCAGTAACACTGCCAGTAGTACTAAATACTCCTTCTGTGATTACAAAACTTTTATGGTCGTAAATAGTTTCTAAATGTTCTATACTTTGATGTTTATATCTTTTGAGTTTTGCCTCTGAAAGTTTAATACCATCAATGATGGAGGCATGAATATTTTTATCTGCAAAAAGGGTATCTTGTTTACTAAATAAAGTCGAATAGATAGCTAAATTAGCCATAAAACCCGAATTAAAGAATATCGCTTGAGGATAACCTACAAAATTAGAAAATACTTGTTCAAATTCTCTAATGCTATCATTATATCCACAGACTATAGCTGAACCTTTACTTCCAAAACCATATTTTCTGAATCCTTGGGTAAAGGCTTTTTCAAGGTTTTGTGAGTTAGATAGATTTAAGTAATCACTAGTAGTAAAGTCTATAATATCGTTACTATTATTATAAGTTTTTAGCTCCCTTAGCAAATTAGCTTGCTGATATTCAAAATATTTTTTTTCTAGATGTTCCATAATTACCTATAAATTAAGCAACGGAATTAGGGTGTAAGCCAAGTTTTGATATTAGATATTTATCAGAATTTATAGAAGCATTATTTTCAGTAAGTAATTTATCACCATAAAATATAGAATTTATTCCAGCCAAGAAGCAAAGTGTTTGAGTTTCAATAGACATATTTTCCCTACCTGCTGAAAGCCTTAATCTAGCTTGTGGAAATAAAATTCTTGTAGTTGCTATAAATCTAACCAAATCAAGATTATCAACTTGGGCTTGTGAATATTTATCACCTAAAGGAGTTCCTTTAACAGGTATTAATGTATTAATAGGTATACTTTTAGGAACTGCTGGTAAATTTAAAAGCTCTAGCAATAGGTTTAGCCTATCATCCAAAGACTCCCCCATACCTAGAATACCGCCACAACAAACATTGATATTAGCATTAGCTACATTTCTAATAGTTTCTATTCTCTCCTCAAATTTACGCGTTGATATTATGTTTGGGTAAAACTCTTTTGACGTATCTAAGTTGTGGTTATAGTAATCAAGCCCAGCTTCTTTTAATAAATTTGCTTCATCACTACTTATGCTTCCTAACGTGACACACGTTTCTAAACCTAAGCCTTTAACTTCAGTTATGATTTCAGCTACTTTATCTAAGTCTTTTTTAGGTATGCTCTTCCAAGCAGCACCCATACAAAATCTTTTTGAACCATTAGATTTTGCTTTTTGAGCTTCTTTTAAGATCTCATCTTTATCTAAAAGCTTATGTTTTTCTATATTGGTATTATAATGTCCGCTTTGTGGACAATATTTACAGTCTTCTGGACAAGCTCCAGTTTTGATACTCTTTAGCGAACATAATTCAATATCATTATCAAAATGCTTTTTATGAGTTTCTAAAGCAAGGAAAATTAACCCTGTCAGAGGTTTATTATAAATTTCTTTTATTTGATCTAAAGTCATATTTTTTTAGTGTAATTTGTAATTGTGAATAATTCTATCTTGCGTGTATAATATTTGTCAACCTTAATATAACATAATGGTTTACAAATGGCTTATAGTACAAATATATGGCATCCATGCACCCAAATGAAAGATTTTGAAAGAAATCCACCTTTAGAAGTCATAAAAACACAAGGTAGATATATCTATACAAAAGATAATAGAAAACTTTTTGATGCTACTTCTAGTTGGTGGTGTAAATCATTAGGCCATAAACATCCAAGTATAATTAGTAAGTTAAAAGATCAGCTAGATAAGTATGAGCATACTATATTTGCAAATACTACAAATGATGAAATAAATACTTTTAGTCAAAAAATATGTAAGCTAACTAATATGGATAAAACCCTGTATGCCAGTGATGGTTCTTGTGCAGTTGAAATAGCTTTAAAAATGACCACGCATATTAGAAAATTTAATAACCAAAGTAATAAGTTTAAGTTCTTATGTTTAGAAAATTCATACCACGGTGAAACATTAGCTACAATGAGTGTTAGTGATTGTAGTTTATATTCAGAACCTTATAAAGCATTATTATTTGAAAGCTTTATTTTAAAGGGTATCCCTTATGTAACAGGAAAAAATGATCCATTATGGAATAATGCAGAAGCTCACTGGTTAGAATCAAAAAAATATCTAGAGCAGCATAAGGATAATATCAATGCTTTAATAGTTGAGCCAATATGCCAAGGTGCTGGGGGAATGTTGATATATAGTAAAGATTACTTAAACAAGCTATGTAAATGGTGCAAAGAAAATGATATTTTTATAATTTTTGATGAAATTATGACTGGAATAGGACGTCTTGGTAAGATGTTTGCCTTTGAGTATTTAGACATTCAGCCTGATTTCTTATGTTTATCAAAAGGAATAACTTCAGGAAATTTCCCATTTAGTGTTGTTTTAACAAAGAATGAATATTATCAGATGTTTTATGGTGATGATTTAACTAAAGCATTTTTGCATTCACATACGCATAGTGGTAATGTTTTAGGAGCTGTTTGTGCAAATGCTGTGTTAGAAATTTTTGAACAAGAGAAGGTTTTAGAAAATGTATTAAAACTTGAAGAGTTATTTTTAGAATCATTTTTAGAAATACAGAAAGAGATACCTATTTTAAAAAATATTAGAAATATTGGTGCAGTAATAGCAGCAGATTTAGATGTAAGCAAACCTAGATTCGGCTTAAATGTTTATCGTGAGGCTATAAAAATTGGTGCATTACTTAGACCATTGGGAAATACTATATATTGGCTACCACCTTTAAATTCTACAAAAGAGGAAATACAGCAGCTAAAGGTAATAACAAAAGATGCTATATTAAAATCTCTAAAAACTTAATATGATAAATGAATTATTACAGCATAATTTAGGTTTTATAACCACAAATAAAAAAAGGGTAGACTGCGATTATCTTATCGTCTAGTATAATGACTTTTGCTTTATGCCTATCATTGGCAGGTATTTTAAGCTCTTGGAAAAGAATTTTTAAACCATTATGTTTCTGCCTACCTGGATACTTACACTTATCTGAACTTTTTCTGTCTCTAATCACTACTTTAGAGAAATCTTTCTTCTCAGCAAAATGTTGCTCTAACCAGTTTATGATAGTTTGTTTGTCTATAGAAAGCTCTTCTAGAGCGTTTTGTTTTATTTTTAATAAACCATATTCTACAACTAGCGTGTAGTCATAATTTATATCAAGTTGCCATCCAGTAGTTACTTGGTTACTATTGAGGCTCAAAATAATAGTATCAAGTTGATTAGCTTTTAGACTTAAATGGGTATTGTTTTTAAACCATAAATGCAATAAATTAGTTTGAATATCTCTATCAAGTTTTATTAGTAAGTCTAAGTTGATATGTTTATTATCTGATATTTTTGTTAGTTTTTCTGCAAGTAATTTATGTAAAAGGTTATTGCTCTGTGCACAAATATTTGCACTGCGAGAAAGAGTCTTACTTATACTTGGGTTAAACTCTTTTAATATAGGGATAATCTGGTTACGTATCAGATTACGACGATATTTGTTATCTTGATTACTGTCGTCATATATATGAATAATATTATTATCTGTAGCAAATTTCTCTATTTCAGCTTTAGGGTAGTTAAGTAGGGGTCTTAGGAGTGCTCCATTTTTTAATTTTTTATAATGTGGCATACCCGAAAGTCCAGCAAGACCAGCACCTCTAATAGCTTGTAATAAAAAAGTTTCTGCTTGGTCGTCTAGGTGATGTCCTAATAGTAGCAGAGGGTTAGGGTAGTTAGACATTATCTTTTGAAAAAATATCATCCTTTGCTTACTAGCCCATGCTTCAAAACTTTCTGACTTAGGAGCTTTACCAAGAGTATGGGTTATAAATTCAACTTTATATAACTGGCATATTTGTTGACAATGAGTTTGCCAATTATCAGCTTGTGGATGAATGCTATGATTAATATAAATCGCTACTATGGGGATGTTTATTTCTGTAGATATGTTCAAAAGTACACTAGAGTCAACTCCGCCACTGTATCCTATAATAATATGTGAAGGTCTTAAAGAAGTTATTTCTTTTATAATTTTAGCTTTATTGATAGCTGTCATCTATATCAAATAACGTGCACGTATAGTTGCTTTTACTTTTTTAAATTTTTCGACAAGGTCTTTTGCTTGATTATCCGTTGAACGAATATCCATAACAACATAACCTATACTTTCTAGCGTTCTAAGATATTGTCCTTCAACATTTATATTTTTCTCAGCTAGAATTTTGTTTAGCTCATTTATTATACCAGGAATATTTTGATGTATATGCAAAATTCTATGGCTGTTAGTATGGACTGGTAGGGATAATTCTGGAAAATTTACAGCATTTATGGTAGAACCATTATCAGAATATTTGATAAGTTTAGCACTAACTTCATTTGCTATGTTTTCTTGAGCTTCTATAGTACTTCCACCAATGTGTGGAGTTAAAAACACATTATCAAAGTTTTTTAAAGGACTATCAAAAGCCTCGTCTTTAGAGGAAGGCTCTTTAGGAAAAACATCTATAGCAGCTCCCTTAAGCTTTTTAGTTTCTAAAGCTTTAACTAAGGCATTAATGTCTATGACATTACCACGTGAAGCATTTATAATCACGGAATTATCTTTCATTAAGCTAAATTCATCATACGAAATCATATTTTTAGTAGTAGATAATTGGGGTACGTGCAAAGATACAATATCTGATCGTTTTAATAAGCTCTCTAAACTAGAAACTTGAGTGGCATTACCTAGTGGAAGCTTTTCTTCAACATCATAAAAAATAACATTTAGACCAATACTTTCAGCAAGTATTCCAAGCTGCATACCAATATGTCCATATCCAATAATTCCTAAAGTTTTACCTCTAATTTCATTTGCATTTTCTGCTGATTTTAACCATTGACCACGGTGAGCTTTAGCATTTTTATCTATGACATTTCTTATTAGTAAGATAGCTTCAGCTAAAACTAATTCAGCAACACTTCGTGTGTTTGAAAAAGGAGCATTAAAAACAGGTATGCCTAACTGTTGAGCAGCTTTTAAATCTACTTGATTAGTTCCAATACAAAAACAGCCTATAGCTGTAATATGCTTGGAATTTTCTAAAACATCTTTAGTTAGCTGAGTTTGTGAGCGTAAACCTAGTATTTTAAAGTCTTTTAGCTTTTCTATTAGCTGTTGTTCTTCTAAAGCAGTATTTAAAAGTTCAATATTTTCGTAACCAGCAGCTTTAAAAGACTCTATAGCATTGTTATGTATTCCTTCTAGTAATAATATAGGAATTTTCTTTTTACTAAGTGAAAGTTGGCTCATTGGGAAATGGCTCCTTTATATAGATATTTTTGCTTTAATAGCAGGATGGTAATTATAATTTACAAACTCAAAATCATCATACTTATAATCAAAAATGGAGTCTGGTCTTCTCAAAATCTTTAGTGTTGGTAGTTCTAGAGGTGTACGATTAAGTTGTTCATTAACTTGATCTATATGGTTATTATAGATGTGACAATCTCCACCAGACCATATAAACTCACCAATATCTAGATCACATTGTTGTGCTACCATATGTGTAAGTAACGAATAGCTAGCAATATTAAAAGGTACACCTAAAAACGCATCTGCACTACGTTGAGTAAGCATACAAGATAGTTTATTATCAGCTACATAAAACTGAAACATAGCATGGCATGGTGGTAGGGCAGAGTTACCGATTTTTACATTCTCTTGAGGAGAAAGTTTCTCAGTGGGTACTACACATGGGTTCCAAGCTGATACTAATATTCTACGCGAATTAGGATTGGTTTTTAAAAGCTCTATAACTTCAGCAATTTGGTCAACCCCTTGACCATTAAAGTCACGCCATTGTTTACCATATATTGGACCTAGCTCACCATTTTCGGTTGCCCATTCGTTCCATATTCTTACTTTGTTTTCATTAAGGTATTTAACGTTTGTATCACCACTTATAAACCATAATAATTCATGAATAACACTTGGTAGATGAATCTTTTTAGTAGTTACAAGGGGAAAACCTTTTTGTAAATCAAAGCGCATCTGAAACCCGAAAATGCTTTTTGTACCAGTGCCAGTTCTATCTCCCTTATCTGTACCATTTTCTTTGATATGCTTAAGGAAATTTAGATATTCACGCATGTTTTTTACCTTTAGATTTAACAAACACAGCGATTAAGATTATTGCTCCTAATAAAACCATAGGTGCAGATAATATTTGCCCCATAGTTACCCAATTAAAGAAAATATAACCATACTGTGGGTCCGGTTGTCTGAAAAATTCACAAATAAACCTGGCAGATCCATATAAAAACATAAATAAACCTAGCACTAGATATCTAGGGCGTTTTTTTATAGTTACAATCCAAAGGATACTAAAAAGAACCACACCTTCCAACAAAAACTCAAAAAGTTGAGAAGGGTATCTAGGTAGAGGACCCCCGGTTGGGAAAATCATGCCTATAGAAGAATCAGTAACTCTTCCCCAAAGCTCACCATTGATAAAATTGCCTATTCTACCGGCACCTAGACCTATTGGTATAACTGGAGCAACAAATTCACCAAGGTCAAAAAAATTGATGTTATATTTTTTTGCATATATACCAAAAACAATTAATACACCAATAAAACCACCATGGAATGACATACCACCATCCCATAAAGAAAACATATTTAGAGGATTATGTATATAAAATAAGAGGTTATAGAAAATTATATAACCTATTCTACCACCTAAAATTACACCAAGAGCTATATAGAATGTTAGGTCTCCAACTTGTTCTGGTTTAACCGGAGACCATGACTTTTTTTTAGCTCTATACTTTAGTAGAAACCAGCCAGCAATAATACCAACCAAATACATTAACCCATACCAATGGATTTTAATTGGTCCTAACTGTAGGGCAACAGGGTCTATATGTGGGTATTCTAACATTATTTTAAACCTTATATTAGTTTTTGAGATTCAAAGTCTACAGCAGCAGAGTAACTTATATATTCATTAATGGACTCTTGTTTTACTTTTTTATCTTCGACTTTTTCTTTAGCAGGTTTTGTTGTTTTTTTAGCAGCATCTGCTTTTGGCTTTGTAGATTTCTTAGAATCTTTTTCCTCCAAATCTATATCTACTTTTTCTTCAGTAACTGTAGTTACTTGAGTGGCTTTTTTAGTTTCAGTTTTCTTGGTGGGTTGCTTAGGTTTTTCAGTAGTTTCAGTAGGAGTTAACTCTTGTTGGTCTATTTTAAGTTCTATTTTAGCTTCTTTTTTATCTGTAGTTTCAAAAGTATTAGCTAACTCAGCATCAACAGAAACAGTATCAAATTTTAGATATTTTTGGGTTTTTACTTTTTCTTCAGTTGTTATTTTTTTAGCATTATCACTTTTTAGGCTATCATAGTTATCTAAAATATCTTTAACCATAACGGAGATAAATTCATCTGGGTTTCTTGATATAATTTTTTTAACATTATCAATTGGGTTTTCAGTAATCTGAGATTTATACTTCTCTTTGGTGATATCAACTACTTCTTCAGCATCGTTAATGTTTATATTGCTAGACCTGCTATTATTTTTGTTGCTTGAGCGTCTATCAGTATCGTCGTTTTTCTTATTTTTAGTATTACGCTCATTATTATAGTTGTTTTTATTATTACGTTGGTTGTTATCACGATCATGACGATTTTTATTATTACTATTAGTGCTATCGTCTTTATTTGTATTATTTAGAGGTTTATTACCTCCAATCTTCTCTTTTTCATTATTCTCTTTATTTTTGTTATTAGGCTTACTATTTTTTTGTGAATTGTTTTCATTTAAATCTTTCTTATTTGGTTGAGTTTGAGGTGTTTCTGATTTATCTTTAGTACCAAAGATAGCATTTGCTAACTTAGCAAATAAACTTTTTTTCTCAATTTTTGTTTCAAGTATTTCGGATTGTTGATCTTGTTGCTGCTCTTCTTTCTTTTCAGAAACTTTAGTTTCAACAGTTTTAGTTAAATCAACAGCCGCAATTTTTTTCTTACCAGCTTTTGGTATTTCAAGATTATATACATCCTCGATGAGTTCTGGACTTGTACGGTTAGATTTGTAGCTTGCTCCCCAAATTCTTTGCATTTGGAATTTAGGAGATTCCATATTAAAGTTAGGGATGATAATAACCTTAACATTTGAGATTCTTTCAATATCAACTATATTTTCTCTTTTTTCATTTAGTATGTACGCAGCCATATCTACAGGGACTTGTACACGGATCTCATTAGTATCATCTTTCATTGCCTCAGCTCTGACTTTACGCAATATTGTAAGAGCTGTAGCTTGAGTAGTTTTTATAAAACCATGACCTTCACAACGAGGACATTTTTGCATTACACTTTCATTTATAGACGAACTTAGACGCTGTCTTGAGATTTCAACAAGTCCAAGTTTAGAAATACGAGACATTTGAATACGAGCCTTATCTTGCTGTAAAGCCTCCATCAGTTTTTCTTCAACTTGCTTTCTATTTGGATAGAAAGACATGTCAATAAAATCAACAATTACAAGTCCCCCAAGGTCTCTGATTCTAAGCTGTCTAGCAACTTCTTCAGCAGCTTCTAAATTTGTTTTAAATGCTGTAGTTTCAACATCTTCAGCTTTATTGGATCTTGAAGAATTTACATCTATAGCTACTAGAGCCTCAGTTGTATCTATCACTATAGAGCCACCTGAAGGTAGACGTATTTCTCTTTTGTACGCGTTTTCTATTTGTTGGTCGATGCCATGTTGAGTGAACAGAGGTAGTTCTTCATTGTATAATTTAACTTTGTTTATATCAAAGCTTTGTCTTAGTAAGCTAAGCTGTCTTTTGACATCATCAAAGCATTCTTTGCTATCTACTATAATTTCTTTTACATCTTCTTTTAGATGATCTCTAACAGTTCTAACGATAATATCGCTTTCTTTGTGTAGTAATGCAGGTTTTTTTATCTTATGGTAAGCTTGTGTGATAGATTGCCATAACTCTACTAGCGTATCAAAATCATGCTTTAATTCTCCAAAAGAACATTCCACACACGCTGTTCTAGCTATTACACTCATGTTTTTAGGGATATTTAAATCTTTTAGATATTTTTTTAATTTTTCTCTATCTTCTCCTTCAACGCGACGTGAAATGCCACCACCTTCAGGGTTGTTTGGTAAAAGTACCATGTATGAGCCCGCTAGAGTGATGAAAGTAGTTAAGGCAGCACCTTTATCGCCACGCTCTTCTTTATCTATTTGTACTATTAGTTCTTGACCTTCAGATAAAAGATGAGCAATATTCTCTCCAGTAGGGGTATCTTTTAGATAGTATTCAGATACTTCTTTGAATGGTAAGAAACCATTTTTCTCTTCACCATAATTTACAAAAATAGCATTTAAACTTGGCTCAATTCTTGATATATAACCTTTGTAAATATTAGCTTTTTTTTGTTCTCTATCAACATTTTCAATATCTAGGTCAATTAGTTTACCATTATCTAGAGTAGCAATTCTAATTTCTTCGCTATTTTTACTGTTAATTAGTATTTTTTTCATTTCTTAAATTCCTTAAATAAATAATATTCATAACTGACCTTTCAACGGGCCAGTTTGCTTTATTGTTGACCTCTGAGGTCTTTTAATTTAATCACTATTTCTATAGTCTAAGCAGGTTTCATCACTTGTAAAATTAATCAGATTTACCATCTCTGATTAAAAGCTTAGGTGTATCAGTGATTTTGTTAAAATACTATGTATGCAATTATTTGATATAATAGCAATATTGGCTATTAATTGAAAGAAATATTGGGATTAAATGAGTTTTATCTATCTAGATTATGCTGCTACGACGCCTTTAAGCAAAACAGTTAAAAATAAACTTATAGACTATATAAATAATGATGATAGCTATTTTTTTAATTCAGGGTCATCTACCTATGAAAAAGCTAAAAATATAAGTGATCAGATCGAGCTAGCAAGAGCAGATATTGCTAAAACTTTAGGGGTTTTAAATAGAGAGATAATATTCACATCAGGAGCTACTGAATCAAACAATTTAGCTATAAAAGGTATCGTCCAAGCTTATCAAGATAAAGGAAAACATATAATCACATCTAAGGCTGAGCATAAGGCTGTTTTAGATGTTTGTAAATATCTAGAAACTCAAGGGTGTAAAGTAACTTATTTAGAGGTCGATAGTAGGGGTAGAGTAGATACTTTGGACCTTGAAAAAGCTATTACTGAACAAACTATCTTAGTAAGCTTAATGGCTGTAAATAATGAGTTAGGTACTATGAATGATCTAATTAAAATAGGAGAGATTACTAAACGTAATATGGTATTTTTTCATGTGGATGCCGCTCAGGGTTATGGTAAAGTAAATTTAGATATTAAAGCTATGAATATTGATTTGTTATCAGTGTCTGGACATAAAATATATTCTCCCAAAGGAGTAGGTTTTTTGTATGTAAGATCAAGGGTTCCTAGAGTTAAGTTGGTAAAACAAATTCATGGTGGCACTCAGGAGTTTGGTATACGAGCTGGGACATTGCCTAACTATCAGATTTTTGCGTTAGCTGAAGCTTGTAAAGATATATTTACTCATAAGGAGGAAAATTATAGGCATATTATTAAGCTGCGTGATATGTTTTTAGAGCAGCTTAGCAAAATTGAGAATATAAAAATAAACACAGATTTACAAAATAGCTACCCAGGTATTTTAAATGTAACTATTAAGGGGGTAAAAGCAGAAACTTTATTAGCTATGCTTGATGAGGTTTGTTTATCAATGGGATCAGCTTGTAATTCTAAAGCAATAGAGCCATCACACGTTTTAAGAGCAATAGGTTTAAATACAGAGGAAGCTGATAGTACGATTAGGGTTTCTTTTGGTTTACCAACAACTGAAAAAGAAGTTATTAAAGCAGTAAGTTTTATAAAAGAAAAAGTAAGAATTTTAAGGATGTTGTCACCATTTAGTACGTTTTAGATTATTCTAAGTAGTGGGGAGAGGCATTATTTGATCTATACTACAAATATAGGAGTTAAGGCAAAGTGTATAATAGTTTAATAAAAGAAATGTTGACAAAATTATCAAAAGAAGATGCTGAAATTTTACCTACGCAAATAAGATATAAAGTTGGTGATAGCTTTTCTACGGTAGAAGTTTATATAAGTAAAGAAAGAATTTCTTTTAAAGTTTTCGGAGACGCATACATAGTTGCTATGGTAAAATGGCTACAGCTAAGGCTACAAGGTGGCGAAAATATCGAAAAAATCTCTATAGAGTATTTGATAGAGTTATTTGAATTACCTGAAGTAAAATATAGAAATGCTATACAACTCATAGAATTAATAGAGAAATTAAATGAAAGATAAGCTCTATGATTTTTACATATTACACCAGCGTAAATATAAGGAAAACTCTTTACTAGTTTCCATATTTACAAGTGAATTTGGTAAACTTTCTGGGATCATAAGAACTAATAAAAAACAGCAGAACTTATATCAGCCATTAACTAAATTACAAGGTCAGATTCGTTTTTCTAAAAGAGATACAGGTTTAAATAAAATTTATAACATAGAGTTTGTAGACTCTTTTTATAAAAAATCATATATTAATCTTTTAGCTTTACAGTATATAAATGAGCTTATTTTTTTACTTTTAAGTTATTCTCATGAGGATGACACCCTTTTTAAAAAATATGATTTTATGGTTAGTAATATGAATGATGATAATTATAAATATTTGTTGAGGTTTTTTGAGTTGGAACTTTTAGAGAGCTTAGGACAAGGTGTTTACGTTGAGCAAGACCTTGATGGCTACAATATAGAGCCAGCTAAAGATTATGATGTTTTATTTACTGGGTTTAGAGAATCTATGATAGCAGTTACTAACTCTGTTAAAGGATTAAACCTTATGAAAATAAGAGAACCACTTTACAAATGGTCAGAACAAGATTTAAAAACTATATCTAGAATTACAAGACTAAAGTTAGATGGTATTTTGGCAGGTAAGCAACTTAAAAGCAGAAAACTTTTATTGGATTATTTAAATTTAAAGAGATGAGTTATTTGCTGAAAATTTGCTTCTTAAAGCTTTGATAAAAGATATTGTAGGTGGAATTAAAGAAATAACAACTATCAAAATTATAAATAAACCAAAGTATTTTCTTACAAAAGCATTATTACTAAACCAGAAAGCTATATATATTATAGAGTATACCCAAATAAAAGCACCTACTGCTCCTAATGCTACAAATTTGACATAATTCATTTTACTCATACCAGCAGTGAAAGGTAGTAGAGTTCTAATTAATGGTGTAAATCTAGCAATAATTATTGCTCTACCTCCGTACTTGTTAAAAAAATTTTGAGCTTTAAGAAGGTGAGCTGTTTTTAATATTTTAGCATCATCTTTAAAAATTCTTTTACCAATTAGCCTACCTAAGAAATAGTTACACGAGTCTCCGCAAATAGCAGCTAAGACTAAAATAGGAGCAATTAGATGAACATTTAATGTAGTAACAGCACCTGTTAATCCAACTGCAAAAAGTAGTGAATCACCAGGTAAAAATGGTGTAACTACTAGTCCAGTTTCACAAAATATGACTATGAAAAGTAGTAGATAAGTCCAGTCGCCCAATATGTTAATATAAGTGCTTACAAACTCATCTAAGTGTAAGATAATATGCAACAATGCTGTAATAGTGTCCATTAATAAACTTTTTAAACGGTTTAGCTTTAGATTATAGAAAAATAATTATCAAAGGTTAAGATCTTTTTGTTTTTATTTTATTAAAGATATACTTTAATATCATTTGTCCTATAACTGCAACTATTACAATCATAATTATCAAACTTAAATTTTCTTTTATATATTTATTTTCACTAAAAAAATAAACAGTGTAAGTGATAGAAAAAGACCAGATAATAGCTGAAATTGAACCTAAGATAACAAATCTAGTGTAATTCATCCTACTAATCCCAGCTACGAAAGGTGTTAATGTTCTTACAAAAGCAATAAAACGTGAAAATATGATTGCTTTAGTCCCATTTTTTTCTAAAAATAATTTGGTTTTTTCTAAATATGCAGATTTAAGTATAGGAGCATGTGGGCGGAACATCTTTTCACCTATAAGCTTGCCTGTGATATAGTTGCAAGAGTCACCAATTATAGCAGCTACACATATTGTAAAAACAGCCGTATGGATATTAATATTAGTTGCAGCCGCTGTTAAACCGATCGTGAAGAGTAAAGAATCTCCAGGAAAAAATATTCCTAAAACTATACCAGTTTCACAGAATATAATTATAAAGAGTAAAATATAAAACCACACTCCTAGAGTGTCAACAAAATAGTTTATATAAGAGTTAAAATGTATTATAAACTCAAACATCGACTTGCTCCGGTTTAATTTTAATAGATAAGGCGTGCACATATGCCATTAAATCACCAAGAGATGCATATACCTGCTTATGTGATGATAATTTGGAAATAGAGTTAAGTTTATTAGATTCTATTTCTAGAAATAAGTGATACTTTCCTTCGGTATAACTTTTGTGTTTAACATGTTTGTAAGTTTCATCGCTGATTTTAATATTTGCTTTAGAATCAAGTTTAGATAATATACATTGCTCTATTTGATCTACTAAAGTCGAAATATCCATTTATAGAATCCTTGTTGGGGTAATTATTACATCAAGTTGTATGTCATGTCTATCTATGATGATATCATTATTTTGTTGTTCATCAAAGGCTATACCTATACTTAATGGGTAATTAAAAATTTTTTTGAAATGTAAAGAATAGTCATAAAACCCACCACCCATACCCATACGGTATTTTTGTTTATTGAATCCTACTAACGGGATTATTATTATATCAAGCTCCCAAGGTGCTATAACTTTAGTTATCGAGTATATGGGTTCATTAATCTTATATTTGTTTTTGTAATACAATTTATTGTCTTTTACAAACCATAATCCATGTTTGATAAAGGGATGTATTATTGGTAGATAAACTTCAAAATTATTATTTATAGTTTTTGTGTTAACTTCATCCTTTAAAGATAGGAAGCTAGCGATTCTAGGAATTGTAAAATTTTGGTTTATGTATTTAATAACTTTACTAGCAATATCTTCAGATAATAGATCTTTATTGGGAAGGCTATTACGTATTTGTAATAGTTGTTTACGTATTTGTGACTTATTCATGAATAAATTAGCTATCCAGGTTACCGTTTTGGTTCAATGTTCTTGATCCCTGTGGTATCAAGTGGGTGTCATAGTTCCACCGTTGGGCTTCTTTGCTAATATCTAAAAGATA
This sequence comes from Allofrancisella guangzhouensis, assembly GCF_000815225.1. Taxonomy (GTDB): domain Bacteria; phylum Pseudomonadota; class Gammaproteobacteria; order Francisellales; family Francisellaceae; genus Francisella; species Francisella guangzhouensis. The sequence continues at coordinate 998,879 of NZ_CP010427.1, forward strand.
CCAAAGCTTGCTCTCTAGGTAAAACACCAAAACTCCCTTTAGTAAAACTATCGGCTCAAGATTGTAACCAAATTACAAATAACCCAGACAGCTAAACTTATGTATCTATTATAAGATAATTTGATTTTAGTGTGCAAGAGTATAATAGTAAATATATAAAAATATTTATACTTATTTTAGTCAGGGTTTTTATATCTACGCAGTAAAACTCCCATGCAAATGCGAAACTATTTTAGCAAGCTTACGTATATTGTCACTCAAGAGTCTTTGATAATTATAATATGGCTATCTTGTTCTATAAAATCTATAATTTTATTTTCTTCAGTAGTAGTTATAAAAACTTGAGAACTTAATTTCTTTAGATAATCAAATAACGTTTGAGTGTGATTATTGTCTAGTTCGGAAGTTATATCGTCTATTAAATAGATACATTTATTTTCATTTTCAAGGTTATGGAGTTCTCCTTGGGCTAACTTGATAGCACAAATAACTAGTTTTTGCTGGCCCCTTGAGAATATATCTTGTATGGGTTTGTTGTTTATGGTTAAAACGATATCAGCTTTATGTGGTCCATGGTTAGTTATTTTATATTTGTTGTCATAGTTGTACGATTCTGTTAGAACCTCTGTTAGGCTTTTATCACTATTCCAACCGCGGTAATATTCTATATTTAATTGTAGGTCCGAATTAAACTTAGCAAGTATTTCGTAGATTTTAGGCTTTAGTTTTGTAAAGTAAGTTTGCCTTTTTAGGTCAAGGATATTGCCAAATTCATTAAGTTTTTTATCTATACTGACTATGTAAGTATGAGGATAGTTTTGTTTTAGAGCAGAGTTCCTCTGCTTGACAAGAAATTTGGTTTGTTGCCATATTTTTAGAAAAGTTTTATCAAGATAAAAAGCACCCCAATCAAGAATTTTGCACCGTTGCTGGACCCCAGAATTAATTAAATTAAAAGCTTCAGGATTGATTAGTTGTATAGGTAGATTTCTAGTAATTTCAGCATGATTTTTTTGTATTTCTAAGTTAAGTTTAGAAATACTACCACCATTTTTTTTACGTGATATAGCTACTGTTATTTCATCAGGATTATAAGCTTTTGCAAATATGATAAACTCATCAGCATCAAGGTTTACTATTCTATTTAGCTGAGAGCTACGAAATGACCTACTATGAGATAAAAAATATATAGCCTCAAGTATAGAAGTTTTTCCAGAACCATTTTTGCCAATGATAAAGTTGATATTAGAGCTAAAATCAAAACTTTTAGATTGTATATTTCTAAAATTTTGAAGTCGTAAATTAGATATATACATTTTTAGATAAACTCTAGACTAGTATTATAAATTTGTTGTTTTAGTATAGCAGGGTTTAGTTCATAAACATTACTTACAAGCTCAAAAATTCTAGGTATGTTTTTGGGTGTATTAGTAATTTGGCGTTCTGCGTAAAGTTGCATATCTGGGGAATCTGTTTCTAAAACTATATTTTTTGAGTCTATACTTTTTAAGGTTTGCTTTAACTTTGAATATGGGTGTGAAATAATACCACCTATGCCTAGCTTAAAGCCAAGGTCAATATATGTTTTTGCTATATCAGTATTAGTATTAAAAGCATGAATTATACCACCATTGTTAAAGTTAGTGTCTTTTATAATCTTTATAATTTCATTATGAGATTTAACAGAGTGAATAATAACTTTTTTGTTGAGATTTTTTGCAACATTAATTTGACTTTTAAAAAAATCAAGTTGCTTATCAAAATTTTGTACCCGTTTATCTAGCCCAATCTCACCAATAAGTTTTGTTTTAGTACTTTGGGTATATTCTTCTAATTTTTTAATATCATAATTTTGATGTAAGTCTATAAAAGCAGGGTGTAAACCAAAACATACATAAACGTTAGCAAAATGTTTGCGTATAGTTAATAATTTATCCCAACACGAGCTTTTAGTTGCTGGATTTATGAAGCTTTTAATTCCAAGTTTACCACACTCAGTAATCAAATTTTGTCGGTTCTTATCAAAAACAGCAAAATCTAAGTGGCAATGAGAGTCGATAAACATATTAGTTTTGTTAAAATCTTATACAGATTGAGTTATAATACACCAAGTTATCCAGATATTATAGTTAAGCTAATTTAGGGGTATGAGATTTGATTTAAATGTATTTATTACATTTTGAAAAACTCAGAGCATTTAGAATTAGCTATAAGATAAAGTTTATTAAAGGTTTTATAAATGAGTAATATTAAAAAAAATTTCTTATTTGAATTAGGTACAGAAGAGTTGCCACCAAAAGCTTTAAAAAGTTTAGCTCAATCATTATTAGTAAGTGTTGAAAATCAGCTAAATGATGCAGAAGTTGGATTTGGTCATACTAAATGGATTGCATCACCTCGACGCTTAGCATTTATAATAAATGATTTAGCAGAATCACAAAATGATGTAATAGTTGAAAAACAAGGTCCTTTAGTAAGTATTGCATATAAAGGTAATCAGCCAACACAAGTTGGATTAGGGTTTGCAAAATCTTGTGGAGTTGAGTTTGATCAGTTACAAAAAGTGAGTACTACTAAGGGAGAAAAGCTCTTTTATAAAAATACAGAAAAAGGACAAAAGACTATAACTTTAATACAAGAAATTATAACAAAAGCTTTAAAGCAATTACCGATTCCAAAGATGATGCGGTGGGGAGACTCTGATATTGAGTTTGTAAGACCTGTACATTGGGTTTTAGCTTTATATGGTGATGATATTGTAGATATAGAAATTCTGAGTCATAAGGCTGCTAATATTACATATGGTCATAGATTTCATAATCCATCTGCTATCACAATAACGTCAATAGCTAGTTATGTAGATGCCTTAGAAGATGCTATGGTTATAGTAGAGTGGGATCAGCGTAAACAAATGATTATAGAGCAAGCCCAAAACCTAGCAAAACAGCATGGCTATAAAGTTGTTCTTGATAGTGATCTCGTTGATGAAGTCTGTGCTATAGTAGAATATCCAAATGCTATGCTATGTGGTTTTAATAAAGACTTTTTAAGGGTGCCACAAGAAGCATTGATTTCATCGATGCAAGAGCATCAAAAATGCTTTGCACTTCTAGATAATCAAAATAAATTAGTTGCTAACTTTATTACAATTTCAAATATTAAAAGCACTAAGCCAGAACTTGTAACTGCTGGTAACCAAAAAGTTATGAATGCTAGACTTGCGGATGCAGCATTTTTTTATGATGTAGATCTTAAACGTCCTTTAGATGTTTTATTACCTAGATTAGAAGGAGTTACTTTTCATAATAAGCTGGGTAATATGTACCAAAAAGCTCAGAGAATAGCAAAAATTTCTCAAGGGTTAGCTAAGCTTAATGGAATAGATACACAAGCTGCATATAGAGCTGGTTTGCTTGCTAAAGCAGATTTAATTTCTGACATGGTTTTTGAGTTTACTGATTTGCAAGGTATTATTGGTAAATATTACGCTAAGGCACATGGCGAGTTGGAGATTGTAGCTGACGCTATAGAGCAACAGTATTGGCCAAAATATTCTGGTGCAGAGCTGCCTCAGACAGCTCTAGCAAGCTGTGTAGCTTTAGCAGAAAAACTAGATACTTTAGTGGGTATCTTTGGTATTAACCAAAAACCAACTGGTAATAAAGATCCTTTTGCATTACGTAGATCTGCAATAGGTATATTGCGTATTTTACGCGATACAGATTTAGATATGCCTTTGGGTAAAGTTATAGATCTTGCTTTGGCTAGCTATAAAGATGTGAATGATTTGTATTTAAATCCTACTACTAAAGAAGAAGTAATGTCCTTTTGTTTAGACAGATTAAAAAATCTTTATAAAGAAGAAGGTGTATCAGTAGATGTTTTTGAAGCGATTAACATTACTAAATATCAGTCGATAAAAGATTTTGATGCTCGTGTTAAGGCTGTTATAAGATTTAGAGATTCTCAACAATCACAAAACTTAATTGCTTCAAATAAACGAGTTGCAAATATACTAATCAAAAATACTCAAGATGATTTTTTAAATTATAATATAAATTTAACCAAGGCTATAAACAATAATTACGAGTTAGAATTGGCCAATCAAATAACTAAACTAGCTAACAAAATACCAGAATTGGTGTCTAAAAGAGAGTATTCAGAAGCATTAGATTTGTTAGCAACTCTAGGTGTGGCAATTAATGAGTTTTTTGATAATGTAATGGTGATGGATGAAAACCTAGAGATCAGAGCTAATCGAATAGCTCTACTAAGTAAGCTACATCTACTATTTACAAGTGTTGCGGATATTTCTAGGTTACAGTAAAACCTTAACTACTCAGCCATTTTTGAGTCTATTTTCATTTTATAAATAACAAACAATATTAAAACAGTAATAGCAATAAAACCTAATTGTACAATAGGCGAGGCTAATATTAGGTTTCTACCGTGATAGTAGCTGACTATAAAGCTACCTGATGCTGCTATCATATTTTTAATAAAGTTTGAAATTGAGTTAGCTGTACCAAAATTGTGTTCAACTTGATTTATAGAAAAAGAATAAAGTATCGTGCAGACAAAAGCTACTGTAGCGCATAGTATAAACATCACTATAGTGTAAATAAAAGCATTATCTATATTTAGATAATTAAATATCGCTAATGCTATGCAACTAACTGCTAATGCAGCAATGCTATAATAAGTATATTTAATATCTTTGATTTTATGAGAATGTTTTTTTATAAAAAGGTTAGCAAGTATCGAAGCTATAGCACATATTCCATAATATATGCAATATAAAACTGAACCAGTTGAATATTGCTCTAGATATATAATAGCAGATGATGATATATAAATTAATAAAGCTGCAAAAGTAGAGCCACCAGCAATAGTTGCTAACATAAAACCAGGGTTTGTCAGATGTTGAAAGTAGCTAGGAGCAATTTTTAAAATACTTATTTGCCTATTTTTTGGTTCAAGAGTTTCCTCTATAAGTAAAGCAGCTATTAATATAATTACACCATAGAAAGTTAAAAAATAAAAAGTACTTTGCCAAGTACCTATAAGATTTGTAAATACAGTTCCAATAATAGGCGCTATAATCGGAGCTATCAGTATAATAACAATTATGCTGGCTACCATATTTGTTAGTTTAGCACCTTTATAGCAGTCTCTAGCTATAGAAAAAGCTATAACACCACCAACAGAGTCGGATAATCCTTGTACAAACCTTAAAGTTTCAAGCATAGTAAAGCTTGTACTGTAAGAACAGAGAATTGTACTTAAAATATAAATTATGCTACCAATAATTATAATTTTTTTACGACCATATTTATCTGAAACAGCTCCCCAAAAAAGCATTCCGAATGAAAAGCCAACAAAATAGGTAGCAAAGGTGGTCAGTACTTGGCTATCTGTGATGCCGAAATCTTGAGCTATCAGTGAGATAGCTGGGGCATAAGTGTTAACAGCTAATGGAGGTAAAGCAGCAAAAAGTGCTAAAATTATGGGAAAAAATTTAGATTCACGTGTTATATAGTTCATAAATATAAAATATTTTTGTAGTTTTTATTTAATGTTTTCAAGTATATACTCTTTTAACTTTTTACCAACTGTTTTGTAACGCCAGCCGTTAAGTAATTTATTACTAATGTTTGTTTTACCTAAGTTAAGATTGTAGGCTAAGGAGCGTATATCTTTTTTTGAAGCAATAATACCGCTGTCAAAATTAAAACCTGCAGTCTGAGAGTTAAAAAAATCTATAATTTGTTCGGTTAACTCATTTGATAATTTACTTGCTGATTTTTTCTCTGTTATTAGTTCCTGTATACATTTGTTGGATTTTAATGTACTAATTATACTTTTTTTAATCCAAGGTTTGAGTTTTTTTAGTTCTACATGTTCAAAATCATTTAGAGATGTAGGGTAAATATGCGCTATTAAATAGAGTAATTTGTTATCAAAAATATACCTTAAAGGAATATTTTTGTCTTGAGCTGTCTTTTCACGCCATTGAGCTAATAAGATAATATTTCTTTGAGTTTGTTCATTAAATTTTTGAATATTGCTTATTTTATTATGAACATTCTCTACCGAATTAAATTCCATAGTAGCTATTTGAGATAAATCTTCAGTAAATAAATCTTGATAACCTATATCGGTGATTTTTTTTTCTAAAAATTGCGCTAGAGGTATAAGGTATTTAACATCATTTATGGCATAAATAATTTGATTGTCAGATAATGGTCTTTTTCTCCAGTCAGAAAATTGAGATTCTTTTTCCATTTCTACATTTAAGATCTCTTTGAGAAGATTTTTTAAAGATATTTGTGGCTGTAATCCCAAGAAACCTGCTGCTAGCTGAGTATCAAAGATATTGTTAGTATTACACTTTAAAAATTTTTTAATAATAGGGATATCATTAGCAGCTGAATGCATAATTTTTTGAATATTTTCGCTCTCAAAGATAACTTTTAGATTTGAAAAATCTAAATTTTCTAAGGTATCTATTAAGAAAATATCATTATCTGTAGCTACCTGAATTAAGCAAAGTTCAGGATAGTAAGTGCGCATCCAGTAAAATTCTGTATCTACAGCTATTTGTGTATAGTCAGATATTTTTGTGGTAGCTCTATTAAGGTCATCTTGGGATTGAATGAGCATTAGTATTTAAACAATGTATTAAAAACTTTAATATGCTAACATTTTTACATATTTATTAGTATTTAAAATAAGAAATTATCTATACAAATGATTCCTAGTGAAACAAAAAGCTTTGATTTGAAAAATTTTTTAGCAAATTTGACAACACATTCTGGTGTTTATCGTATGTTTGATAAACATGGTCAGATAATTTATGTAGGAAAAGCAAAGAACCTTAAGAACCGTGTGAATAGCTATTTTTCAAAAGGCGCTAAAGATAGCAAAACTATAATGATGGTTTCGCAAATAGCAAAAATAGAGATAACTATAACGCCAAGTGATTATGAAGCTTATTTATTAGAAAATAATTTAATCAAACAGCATCGACCAAAGTATAACATTTTATTTAAAGATGATAAAAGTTATCCATATCTGGTTATATCTAAAGATAAGTTCCCAAGAGTTTCGTTCTATAGGGGCAAATCTGCGTATAAAAAAGGTCAATGTTTTGGACCATATGTATCTATATCATCTGTGAAAAACACTCTAAACATCATTCAAAAAATTTTCCCAATTAGACAATGTGAAAATTCATATTATAAATCACGAGTTAGACCGTGCTTACAGTATCAAATAAAGCGTTGTCTTGGTCCATGTGTAGGTTTGGTTTCTCAAGAGCAATACGATGAGCAGTTAGCTATTTTAAAAAAATTTTTAGGTGGCAAATTTAGTAGTGTTTTAGAGGAGATATCTCAAAAAATGCATCAAGCTTCTGAAAATATGGAATACGAGAAGGCACAAGTTTATAGAGATCAATTAATAGTACTTAGAAAGTTACAGCAGCAGCAAATAGTAGATATCCAGACAGATAAAACTTTCGATGTAATCGGTGTATATTTACAAGATACTTACGCAAGTATAGCTTTATTGCAGGTTCAAAATGGTGATGTCGTTGCAGATAAACATTGGAGTATAGATGCAAAAGGGCAAGATAAAACGTCTATTATGCATGCTTTTTTATCTCATTTTTACCTTAGCGATGAGATACGTAATATTTGGCCAAAGAATATAATTTTGTCTAAAGTTGATTTTAGTGAAATCCAAGATTTGTTAGTAAGTATTTCACAAAAAATTGGTCAGCCTATAAATTGGATATTAGCTCCAGCTGCAGATAATCTAAAATGGTTAAAATTAGCAGAGGTAAATGCTAGACAAAAACTAAACATTTATACCGCGTCAAAAACACAGTACCAAAAGAGGTTGGCTTCTTTAAAAGAGTTTTTAGGATTAGATAAAGAGATTAAGCGTATAGAGTGTTTTGATGTCTCGCATTTCCAAGGCGAGGCAACTGTAGCATCTTGTGTAGTATATACAGATGAAGGTGAAGATCGTAAGTCGCATCGTCGATATAATATTAAAGGTATTAAGGCAGGCGATGACTATGCAGCAATTTACCAGGCAGTATATCGCCGTGTAAGTTCGGGATTAGAAGCAAATAATCTTCCAGATATTATGATAATAGATGGTGGTAAAGGGCAAATACATCAAGCTGAAAAGGTCATCCAAGAGTTTAGCTTACAAAACGAAGTTTATCTAGTAAGTCTAGGTAAGGGTGTCGAGCGTGTAAGTGGTAAAGAGAAAATCTATAAAGGTTTTGACGATACAGAATATACTTTAGACGAGCATAATTTAGGATTTTTATTGTTGCGCCAGGTACGAGATTCTGCTCATGATCATGCTATAAAAGGGCAGCGCAAGAGGGTTAGTTCTAATAGGCAATCATCAATCATTGAGGAAATAGAAAGTGTAGGACCAAAACGCCGTAAAGCTCTAATAATGCATTTTGGTGGCTGGCAAGAGCTAAGTAAAGCTTCTGTAGATGAGATAGTAAAAGTAAAAGGAATAAGTAAAAAATTAGCTCAAGCTATTTGGGAGAGTTTTCATTAGGAATAGTTTTAAGATTTTAGTTTTAAAAACAAAAATAGGGTAGATTTGTTATACTGACATCTGAAGTTAGAATTTTTTAGTTTAAAGGTTAGATTGATGATACTGATAATAGGGTTGGCTTTATTTATTATCGTTTTGGACGTAGTGCTTCTTTTTTTGTATAGTAAGAAATCTAAAGAAGTTGAAAATATCAAACAAGCTTTCGAAGAGTATAAAGGCGCAACACAATCTCAGATATTGGCTTTACAAAGTGAAAGGTCAACTTTTGATATTTTATTATCAGGAGAAAAGCAAAAAAATATAGAAGTTAGAGAAGACAGTAGTCAAAGGTTAGAAGAACTCAAGCAAGATTTAAGAGCAGAAAGAACTAAGGTTGATAAATACATCGAAGAGATAAAAGAGTATAAATCGCAAATCTCAATGTTACAAACTCAGTTAAAGGAAAAATTAGAGCAATTACAAAATAATGAGATAAAGTTAAAAACTGAGTTTGAAAATTTGGCAAATAGAATTTTTGAAGATAATTCTAAAAAATTAAATGAACGTAATCAAGAAAGCTTGAACAGTGTTTTAAATCCTGTACGTGAACAATTAAAAGATTTTAAACAAAAAGTAGAGGACGTGTATGACAAAGAATCTATAGCTAGGGGAGCTCTCCACAATGAGCTAAAAAGTCTTAAAGAATTAAACCAAAAGATGACTACAGAGGCTCATAACCTTACAAATGCTCTAAGAAGTAGTACTAAACAGCAAGGTATTTGGGGTGAGATGGTGCTTGAAAATGTGCTTGAAAAATCTGGGTTAAGAGAAGGGTTAGAGTACTTTAGAGAAAAGCATACTATTGATGAAAATGGTAAAGTTTTTCGCCCTGATGTCATCGTTAAGTTACCAGATGATAGAGATATTATAATAGATGCAAAAAGCTCTTTGTTTGCTTATAATGATTATATGGCAGCAGATGATGATCAAAAGCAAACTCATTTAAAAGCTCACATCAGATCAATAAAAGATCATATAAAATGTTTGGCAAATAAAAATTATGAAAACTTAAAAGATATAAATTCATTAGACTTTATATTTATGTTTATACCAATAGAAGGAGCTTTACTTTTAGCGCTGGATAATGATGTAAATTTATATGATGAAGCATTTAAACAGAAAATAATCTTAGTAAGTCCAACTACTTTATTAGTAGCTTTACGAGCAGTTGAAAATACTTGGAGATATGAAAAACAAGCTCAAAGTATTACAGAGGTTTATAATAGAGCCGAAGAGTTATACAAAAAATTTGTAGGTTTTGTAGAAGATCTAGAAAAAATAGGAAAGTCTTTAAGCGATGCTAATAAATCTTATGAAAATGCTTTTAGTAAATTAAAGTCTGGACGGGGTAATTTAATTGGACAAGTTGAAAAGTTAAAAAGAATTTCTAATATCAAACCTAAAAAAGATATTGATAGAAATTTAGTAGAAGGCGCAGTCGTTGATTTTGAATAGTTTTCTTAAAGGTATAAAAGTAAAAAATATAGCTTTGAGGTATTCTTCTAGCATAATGTAAATAATACTGGTCGATTATATTAGAATATTATAAGCTTTGTTTAAATAACTTGAAATTTTTGAAAAATGGATAAATATTTACGACAAGCTTTAGAGCAAGCTAAAAAGGGTCTGGCAGAGGGCGGTATACCAATAGGTTCAGTATTAGTAATTGATAATAAAATAGTTGGGGCTGGACATAATCAAAGGGTTCAAAAAAATAGTTCTATACTTCACGCAGAAATGGATTGTTTAGAGAAAGCTGGAAGACTAAAAGCAGCTGATTACCAGAAAGCTACTCTATATACTACTTTATCGCCATGTGCGATGTGTACAGGAGCTATATTGCTCTATGGTATAAAAAATGTAGTGATTGGGGAGAATATTAACTTTATGGGTCAAGAGAAACTTTTAAAAGCTAATGATATAAATGTTAAAGTTATAAATGATGTTCAATGTGTTGATATGATGGAAAATTTTATTAAAGATAATCCTAGTCTTTGGAATGAAGATATAGGTGAATAATTTGAGGTGAATAACTTGTTTTTTATTATTAAAGATCACTTTTATTGGTTTAATAATTAACCGTTTTGTATAATATATCTAATAATATATGGTAACTATAAGTTAGGTTATAAAATGTCAAAAAGAGTTTTAATCTCAATCGATTTTATAAATGAAATTGTACATCCAGAAGGAAAGCTAGCAGCTAAGTTTATACCTAATATAGTTAAAAATGATGTTATTGAAAATGCAAATCTTGCGATTGATAAAGCGCGTATAAATAATATTCAAATTATACATGTAAAAGTTGGATTTTCAGCTAATTACATAGAATGTCCGAATAACTCACCAATTTTTAGTAATGCTAAGCAATACAACGCTTTAGAATTAGGAAAATGGGGAACAGAAATATATAGCCAAATAGATGTTAAAGCTAATGATCATATCTTAATTAAACATAGGATAAGTGCTTTCTATAATACAGATTTAGAATGTGTTTTAAGAGCAAATAATATTAAAGATATTATAATTATGGGAGTATCAACAGATATGGCTGTAGAGTTAACTGCTCGGGAAGCTCATGATAGAGATTATAATGTGACTGTAATAGAAGATGCTTGTACAACTTATAGTGAGGCTGCCCATTTAGCATCTATCAATAACATTAGTAGAATAGCGACTGTAAAATCTGCAAAACAATGGTTAAGCTGAATATCAAATCCACAAAATAATATATTTTATAATACTTTTTAAAATTAATATAAAGTAAAATAAACATAAAAACTTATAAGAGTATAAAGAAATGCATACAGAGCCTTTGATCTCATTATTTGTCTTTGTGGTGCTAGGAATACTAGTACTTACAATGGTTATAAAAAAACTTAAGCAACCATATGTTGTAGCATATTTATTAACAGGAATATTGTTAGGTCCATATGGTATAAATCTTATAGAAGATAATCATAATCTTGCCAGATTAGGAGAAATAGGTGTAATTTTGTTGTTGTTTTTCGCAGGTATGGAGATTTCGCCACGTAAGTTTGCTGAAAATTGGAAAGTCCCAGTTATAGGTACTATCCTACAGATTATTATAACTACTTTAGTTGTTTCGTTTGTAGGAGTGATTTTAAAGTGGCCTTTAGCTAAGATAGTACTTTTTGGTTCAGTGGTAAGTTTAAGTAGTACAGCAGTAGTTCTAAAATTACTACATGATAGTGGTAGTATGCGGACCCGCCTAGGGCAAAATGTTTTAGGGGTATTGCTTGTGCAAGATTTGGCAGTTGTTCCTATGCTTATCATTATAGGCTTTTTAGGAGGAGAGACTCCATCCTATAGTCAAATTATATTACAAGTTGTTGGAGGTACGTTAGTTATTATTATTGCGGCTATCATGGCTATAAAAAAAAGTATCAAACTTTCTTTTATACCGGAACTTGGTAAAGATGATGAAATGAAAGTTTTTGCTGCATTGATAATATGTTTTGGGATGGCAGCTTTGACAGGTGAGTTAGGTCTATCTTCTGCTCTAGGAGCTTTTGTTGGTGGTATGATCGTTGCCACAGTGGAGGAAACAGAGTGGGTGGGTAACAGTTTGGCTACAGTAAAAACTATCTTTATGGCTTTGTTTTTTATTTCAATAGGTATGCTTATTAATTTAAAGTTAGTATGGGATCATTTATTAGTTTTTGCTACTTTCCTAGTTTTGATATTTATACTTAATACCACTATTAATACACTTATATTTATAGCACTACGTCAACGAATGGAGGAAGCTCTAGCTGGTGGGGCGATGCTTTCGCAAATAGGTGAGTTTAGTTTTGTACTTATAACTATGGGCTATATGCTTAATATTTTAGATAATACTATGTATCAAATGAGTATAACTTTGGTTTCATTATCGTTGTTGTTTAGCCCATTGTGGATAAGTGTTGTTAATATATGTATTAGAAAATTTGTCAAGTCTACTATTAAATAAGATTGTAAGCTAATTACAATTTATTTTAAGCTTAAAATTTTAAGGTTATTATATGGAACAAAACTCTAGAATACTGGTCCTATTTAGTTTAAGTTGTATTTTGATAGCACAGTTTGTTACAGGGGTAAATATTGCTGGGTCAAAATATTTGGTAGAACATATCCCTTTGATTTTTCTACTAGAGATGCGTTTCATTATTGGTGCTATATCACTTCTAATAATCCTTGTAATTAGTAGTAAAACAGCACAATTTTTGGCTCTTAAATCAATGCCTCGAAAAGCATGGTGGGTATTAGTTGGTCAAGGTTTATGTGGTGGAGCGTTATTTAATTTGTTAATGCTTTCGGGGATCCATTATACTTCTGCAACTATGGCAGGTATTATTACAAGTACCTTACCTGCGATGGTGATTTTGGCTATGTGGTTACTACTTAAGACACCAATATCACGCAAGCAGTGGTTATGTGTTATAGTTGCAATTGTGGGCTTAGTTATGGTTAATTTACAGTATTCTAACAATGTTACAAGTAGCAACAGTACTAATTGGCTGGGTAATTTACTTATTATTATCGCGATGTTACCAGAAGCAGGCTATTATGTCTTGATTAAAGTAATGCAGGTCCCCGTCAGTGCATTAGTTGGCTCGATTATCATTAATACTATAAATGCAATTTTTGTATTACCAATGCTGCTCTGGGTGCATTTTGGATTTATCACTGTATTAAGTGTATTTGATTGGCTTATGTTGTTGGTTTTAGGTATTACATCAGGACTTTTTTATTTATGTTGGAGTAAAGGCAGTGAACATCTTCAAGCACCAACTACAGGGATGTTAACTGCATTGATGCCTATATTTACTTTAATTTTATCGGTATTATTTCTCCATGAAAAAATCACTACTATACAAATGGTAGGTATGTTGGTGATTATTTCTTCTATAATAATAGCTAACTATCGAATTAGACGTATAAAAGCATAAAAATTTCATTATCTAAAATCATTTAAATAATGCTATATTGATTGGTTTAACTAAGCTTTACATGTTTATCTTAAATATATAAAATCTACTAGCTAAGAAAATTGCTAAATCTAAACTAATAAAGGTTACATATACTTATGAGCGCTTACCAATACCAAGATTTTAAAATATTAGAAGTACAAGGTGTAGATACTAAAAAGTTTCTCCAAGGTCTTACAACTGCGGATTTAAACATACTATCACCAACTAGTAATATTCTGCTCACAGCTTTTGCCAACCTCAAGGGTAGAGTAATTTCGTTAAGTTTTATTAAGTATATATCCGATGATAAATTCTTACTTTCTGTAGAAGAGGGTATCTTAGAAATACTTCTCTCATGGCTTAAGAAGTACGGAATGTTTTCCAAAGTTAGTTTTTCCATAAATGACCAATATGCTTTATTTTTTACTGATAATGGGTTTCTAAAACATGATATTTTACATATCGGTGGTTTAGAATTTGACATTAGCTTTGAAGAGGTTCAAAAACAAAATATCCTAAACAAACTAGCTATTATCGATAAAAAAAACACTGAAAAATTTTTACCGGCCGAACTAGAGTTGGACAATTTAGAAAATGTAGTATCCTATAAAAAAGGTTGTTATATGGGTCAAGAGGTTATAGCTAGGATTCATTATAAAGCTAAATTAAAAAAAGAGTTAGTAGTTGTAAAAACTAGTTTTGACGTTCAAGAGCAAGATTTAAAAGATCAATATAGTAAACCATTAGCAAACGTGGTGAATAAAGTCTTTTTAGACAACCAGTGTTATATGTTAGTAGTTTTTCATAAAGAGGCTACAGAGTCAGAATACCAGCTAGAAGATGGTCATAAAATCATAAAATGTTAGATAATCTTAACCTTCAGCAGCAGCAGGCTGTAAAGTATATTGGCTCACCATTACTTGTATTAGCTGGTGCTGGTAGTGGTAAAACTAGCGTTATTATTGAGAAAATTTCTTATCTTATAGAGCAATTATTATATCCTGCTAGAAGTATCTTAGCTGTTACTTTTACTAATAAAGCAGCCAAAGAAATGCAAGAAAGAGTTAAAGCTAGACTCAATAAAGATTTATCTAAAGGTTTGATGATATCTACTTTTCATTCATTAGGATTATCAATTTTAAAGAAACATTATGCTGATTTAGAGTACAAAAAAAGCTTTACACTTTTTGACAGCGCTGATTCTTTAGCTCTTATTTACGACATAGCATATGAACAATATCAGCTACCAAAGCAACATGCTGGAATAATTCAAACTAAAATTTCATTTTGGAAATCAGCGCTTTTAATGCCAGAGCAAGTTGAGCCTAAAGATGATTTAGAACAACAGGCAGCATTTATTTATAAAGAATACCAAAAATACTTAAAATCGTATAACTCATTTGATTTTGATGATTTAATATTTCAACCAATTCAACTTTTTAGAATCAATCCAAATATACAAAAATTATGGACGGATAAATTTAGGTATATATTAATAGATGAATATCAAGATACTAACGAATCACAATACCAATTATTAAAGTGCCTAACACAAGGTAAAAATAAATTTACAGTAGTAGGTGATGATGATCAGTCTATATATGCTTGGCGAGGTTCACGACCTGAAAATTTACGCCATTTACAAGAGGATTTTCCTGACTTAAAAGTTATAAAATTAGAACAAAATTATCGTTCTACAGGTAGAATTTTAAATGTTGCAAATAAACTTATAGAAAATAATAGCCATATTTTTGAAAAAAAACTTTGGTCAGCTAAGGGGTATGGTGATCAAGTTAAAGTTATAAGTTTGTTAAATGATGAAGATGAAGCACAATTTATAGCTAGCGATATTTTCTTCGATAGGATAAAAACAAACTCGAAAAATTCTGATTATGCAATATTAATACGTAGTAATTATCAAGCATTTATATTAGAAAGGTATATGCAAATGCATAAAATCCCATATGCTATAAGTGGAGGTACTTCATTTTTTTCAAAATCTGAAATTAAAGATATTGTTTCTTATCTAAGACTTATTGTAAACCCTGATGATGATAGAGCATTTTTACGTGTTATCAATACACCAAAAAGAGAAATAGGTAGCGTAACTATTCATAAACTTGGTGAGTATGCCAGTTTCCATCACTGTAGTTTTTTTCATACTCTATATAACCTAGATATAATAGAATTACGTGACTATGCTAAAGCAAATCTTAATAAATTTAAAGATTTAATTGTTTTCACCCAACAAGAAATAGTAGCCAGTATTTCTACAGTAGAGCTCAAAAAAATTTTAGGAGAGTTTGTTGAGAGAATTTCGTATAGACAATGGTTAATAGACTCAAGCTCATCAGAAAAACAAGCTGAATTTAGGTATGCTAATGTATTAGAAGTTATAAGGTGGATAATTAATCAGTTAGAGGATGAGGCGTACAATGGGCTTGATTCTTTATCTTCGGTTTTAAATAAGATGTTGCTTATAGATATCTTAGATAGAGATAATGAAGAAAAAAACGATGATCAAGTTCAGATTATAACAATGCATGCTTCAAAAGGTTTGGAGTTTAAAAAAGTTTATATAATGGGTATGGAAGATGGTATATTACCTCACCAACAAAGTATAGAAGAAGAATCTATAGAAGATGAAAGACGTCTAGCTTATGTAGCTATCACTAGAGCAAAAGAAAATTTAACGATAACACTTACAAAACATCGTAAAAAATTTGGCGAAAAAATAGTTACAGTGCCAAGTAGGTTTATAGAAGAATTGCCTGAGACAGATTTATATTGGGTTGGTAGTGAAAAAGAATGTCCAGAAACTCGCAAAGAGAACTCTAAGCAAAATCTATCAGCGTTAAAAAATATGTTCGGTTAGATGTAAATTATAATTGCATTAATTTGCTAAATAATTTATGTTATAGCAACACGGGTGTTAAGAATAATTTAGTCAATGGAAAGTCAAAAAGAATTCAGAAAAATCGTTATTTTTATATGTATAGTAGCAGCTCTTGGTGGTTTGCTATTTGGTTTAGATCAGGGGTTTATTGCTAATGCTGGCAAAACTCTTAATCATATATATGGTATTGCAGATGGAAGTATACAAGAGGGTAATTTTAACGCTATTTTAGCTTTTGGTGGGATAGCAGGAACTCTATGTAGTGGCTTTTTTACTCGTTATTTAGGAAGGAAAAATACTTTACTAGTTGCTGGTTTTTCTTTTTTACTTGGTGCTTTTATTTCTTCTTTATTGCTACCTATCGAAATTCTAACAGCATGTAGATTTACTTTAGGTTTTGGTGTGGGACTAGCTTCTTTTGCAACGCCACTTTATTTGGCTGAGACAGCACCAACTAATATAAGAGGAGCTATGTCTACGCTATTTCAACTTATGATTACGTTTGGGATATTTTTAATATGCTTAACAAATGTGGTTATCGTGGAGCTCGTAGGTCATACAGAAATCTCTCTTACTCTAATGTTTAGCGTGATAACGCTGTTTGCATTTTTAATGCTTGTTGGTTGTTTCTTTTTGCCAAAAAGCCCTAGATGGTTAATGCTAAAAAATAGAGAAGAAGAAGCAAGAGCTATTTTAACTAAGACTAGAAAAAAAGATGAAGTCGACTTAGAGATTAGTGAAATCAAGCAAAAGCTTGGAGAAAAAAAGGTTTCGATAATAGAAACCGTTGCTAAAAAATATTTTTGGAAAATTTTGTTTGTGGGTATTATGATCCAGATGTTCCAGCAACTTGTTGGTATAAATATGATAATTTATTATGCACCTAAGTTTTTAGAAGGAGCTGGTTTAAATATTATATTAGCAGGGCTAATGGTTTTCTTTGTTAATTTCTTATCTACTTTTCCAGCTATAAAATGGGTAGAAAAATGGGGTAGGAAAAAGCTATTAACAGTAGGAGCTATAATTATGATGGTTTCTTTATTAATAGCGGCATATAGTTTTTATCTAATTGATGTAAGTCATACTACTTCTAACGCTCCAAAATATGTATTACTAGTATTTTGTTTGGTTTATATATTTGGCTTTGCATGTTCTTGGGGACCTGTTGCTTGGACTTTATGTTCAGAGATCTTTCCGCAGAGAATTCGTGAAGTGGGTTTAACAGTAACAACTATCGTAAACTGGACTTTTGTGTATGTAGTTGTAAGTAATTCAAATGTAATAATGAGTGCAGGCGAATGGGGTAAACCATTATTATTTATCGTATATGCTGGTTTTTGTTTACTTTCTATTATATTTCTTAAGTTTTTTGTGCCAGAAACAAAAGGGGTAAGTTTAGAGAAAATAGAGAGTAATTTAGTTTCTGGTTATAAACTTAAAGACTTAGGTAAAGAATAAGAGCTAATAGCCATAAATTTATTTACTTTGCTGACGAGCTTGTTCCTTTATTTTTAGTTTTTTATCTTTATTTAATTCTGCTAATTTTTTAGCTTGGTCTCCGACATGTGAAAACCCGTATTCTGCAGCTAATTGAGTTTGTTTTTGGCGCTCTGTAAATCGTAATTTTTGTTTTTCAGTTAACTTGCCATAACAGTGATGACAACTTATACCTTTTTCATACTCAGATCTTTTTTTATCTTCTTCTGTTATAGGCATACGACAAGCGTAGCATTGGTCATAGCTACCTTTCTCAAGATTATGATCTACCGCAACTCTTGAGTCAAAAACAAAACATTCACCTTGCCATAGAGACTCTTCTTGTGGCACTTCTTCTAAATATTTTAGAATACCCCCCTGTAGATGGTAAACTTCTTCAAAACCTTTAGCTTTCATAAGGGCAGTAGACTTTTCACATCGGATTCCACCAGTACAAAACATAGCTATTTTTTTATGCTTTTTATGGTCTAAATTTTTATCAACATATTCTGGTAGTTCTCTAAAGTTATCTGTATGAGGATTAATGGCATTTTTAAAAGTACCAATTTGTATTTCATATTCATTACGTGTATCTAGCAATACAACATCTGGGTCAGAGATTAGTTTATTCCAATCTTTAGGTTTCACATATTCCCCGCAAATTTTATTTGGATCTATGCTACTTATACCCAAAGTTACAATTTCCTTTTTGAGTTTTACTTTAGAGCGATAAAATGGCATCTTATCATGATAAGACTCTTTATGATCAATATCAGCTAAGCGTTTATCTGTTTTTAAGTATTTAAGTAGTTCAGTTATTCCTTCGAATGTTCCTGCTACAGTACCATTTATTCCTTCATTAGCTAACAAAAAGGTTCCTTTGACATTATTTTTTACCATCATATCTAAAATAGGTTTCTGCATTTGCTTGTAATTTTCAAGAGTAACAAATTTATACATTGCACATACAATTATTTGCTTCATAGTTTTCCTTATTTAGTTCGTTTTTCTAATGGGAGAAATAAAATTTGTATTATACATTATAAACCCAATAAACACTAAATTTTGTAATAGACAAAAAGTTTAATTAGAGAGACTGTGGATTTAATTGCAAAAGTTTATTGAAGTTGTTGAAATAGCTTTGTCAAAACACTAAAAATATTAGGTTTCGACTTCGCTCAGCCCCCTTGTTTTTTTGCTATAGATTAAATCGACAGTTTTTTTATATATGTTATCAAACTAATTAGGCTAAAAATTATTAGCTTTAATAACTCATAGATGACGTTAAATCTACTAAACGATTTTAAGACTTTTGCTTTACCTAGAATTTATACTTGCTTTAGGATTATTTAGAGTAATATAATTAATTTTATTAATTTATAAAATATTTTTAGTAAATAAATACAATAGATTAGTGTGTTATTAATTATGTTTTGTTTAAAAGAGGTTGTTGATGATATATAATTTATATGTTCCGGAGGGGTTTAAAGATTTCTTAGAAACTATCCAAGCAGATATTTACACTCTACCGTGGTCAGATAAGCTAGTTTCTTTAGTTTATGAAAGTACAGGATTCAAAATTGCATTTGGCTATGTAAAATATGAATATTATAAATTTAATCAGAAAAGGCCGACTATAACCGTAGTAACAGAAGAAAAAGCAAAAAAAACTAAAGAAAAGCTTCTTGCCAATAATAAATACATAACTTCTAAATTGACGGTAGATGCCCATAATTGTAGCTTAAATCCTGAAGAATTAGTTAACTTAATAGATAAACAGGAAAATAGTTTAATACGACCGTTTTTACCTAATAAGCATGGAGGGGCATTGTTATTAGTTTGTAGGGTAACTAAGTTAATTTTAGCGGTGCTAGTTTATGACTCAGAGATTAACCATAAATTATCATGCTATCATCGTTGGGATAACTCTAGTAATCCTGTTTCTAGGTTTAATTCGGTTCATATATCATATCTTTATTCATCTCATGCAGTATATAAAGCTAAACAGGATTTTGATAAAAAACCCGAAGAAAAGCGAGGTTCTTTTGCTAATTATTATGCAAGGGTTCTTTTATCTGTATTTTGCCATAATTATAAGGCTCATCTTGAAAGTACACAGCAAGCTTTAGGATCTTATGGGATGATGTTTAATAATCCACAAAAGTATAATGATAAGCTTATGGATATGAATGGTCTTATAAAGATAGAATTTCAGCAGAAAGACGGTAAAAAAATTTTTGATAATTTATTTGAAGCATTTTGGAGAAAACAGAATTTTAACGAATTAGCTAAATTTATAGGGCGTTTATATCAAAGGATTAAACGAGGTAAACATATAGAGCTGCTAGGTATGGCTGAGCAACTCAAGAGGGATTTTTTGGTAACTAAAGGATTAAATTTTTTATTATCAGAAAACGTTATCAACAGAAGCAGTCCTTATTATAAGAAAAGGATAAAGGATATTGCAAACTATTTATCAAAACTTATAGTTTTAAGCAGGATATTAAGGAGTAAAATAGATGGAAAAAATAAACTTAGGCTTAACGAGGATATTTTATCAGTAGCATATCAGTTTTATAAACCTAGGGGTCAAGCTTTTTCATCTCAAATTAACACAAATCAACAGCTAGTAATTAGCAAAAAAGTAATTGAGCTATTAAAACAAGCTTTACAAGCTTCACAATCTAAGCCAGTTTCAACACAACCCCAACGTTATATTATAAAAAAAAGTAGGAATGTAACAGGTGACGGAAATTGTTTTTATAGAGCAGTATTAGAGGCAGCAAGAGATAGTGGTTGTGCAAACTTATTACCTAATAGAAATAGTAATCAAGAAATCATCCAAGCGATGAGAAATGATTTACTCCGAGTTTTTGATAGTCCTAATTTCCAGCAAACCTTAGGAGATTTTGTTAACTTAAATAGTTTAATGGATATCAGAAATAGCCTAGTTCAGATGGGTAGTTGGAATAACCTTGGAGGGGATTTAGCACCACAGTTGCTTTCATTAGCTTATCCTAATTTAACTATTAGGATTATTTCGCCAAATATAGGTGGAAATAACATGCAAGTGCTTGGAGCTGGTGACAATATAATCACATTGGGTTATACAGGAAACCATTATTTTGTCGTAACAGAACTTAAAGACGTTAGCACCGTAGCTTCTCCTTTAGATAATAAGCAACAAAGTAATTTGAAGGTTATGATCCCAAAAAAACTTGCTTCACCCAATGAAAGCTCATCAGAACAAACTTTTGATAACATAATAGGTCAAAAAAGGAAAGATTATAGTTTATCACCTTATACTCTAGAACAGAAAATAAGAATAGATCTTAGCCAGCAGAATCAAGCTCACACAACTCGGCTATATAGTTGTGCTTTTCCAGGCTGTGGTAAAAGTTTTCCTTATCCATCGATTTTAAATATTCATATGCGAACACACACAGGAGAAAGATTATATAAGTGTGCTTTTCCAGGCTGTGAAAAAACCTTTATTAATTCATCTCATCTGAAAAGGCATCAGCGAATACATACAGGAGAACGGCCATATGTGTGTGAAAGCTGTAATAAAGCTTTTATTACTTCATCGCATTTGAAGATACATTGGCAAATACATACAGGAGAGCGGCCATATGTGTGTAACTTTGAGGATTGTGGTAAAAGCTTTAATACTTCATTTTACCTGAAGCAACATAAGCGGATACATACAGGAGAGGAATATAAGTGTGACTTTAAAAGCTGTAATTATTGTACTATTCGACTAAGTGATTTAACTAAACATAAGCGAATACATACAAAGGAGAAATATGAGTGTGATTTTGAAGGCTGTGATTATTATACTATTCGACCAGGTGATTTAATTAAACATAAACAAAGACATATAAAGGAGAAATATGAGTGTGACTTTGAAGGCTGTGATTATTACACTATTCGACCAGGTGATTTAACTAAACATAAGCGAACACATACAGGAGAAAGATCGTATGTATGCAACTTTGAGGATTGTAGTAAAAGCTTTAGTACCTTAACTGAACTAAAGACACATATGCGGATACATACAGGGGAGAAATATGAGTGTGACTTTGAAGGCTGTGATTATTACACTATTCGACTAAGTGATTTAACTAGACATAAACGAACACATACAGGAGAAAGACCATATGTATGTGAAGTTTGCCATTTCACATTTAGTCGAAGTGACGCTTTGAAAAAACATAGGGAATGGCACCATGGACTGTAATGTGTAAAAGTCTAGATCTTACAAGTAAGTTTACTAGGGTCTAATATTTCTTTTAATTCTGACTCTTTCATATCTGTTTCAGCTATAGCAACTTCTAGTATAGATTTATTTTCTTTGTAAGCTTTTTTAGCAATTTCAGCTGCCTTTTTATATCCAATGTATTCATTAAGAGCAGTAGCTAATATAGGATTTCTAGAAACAGTTTTTTGTATGTTGTCTTCTCTAACTTTAAAAGTAGCTATGGCTTTTTCAGCCAGATGTTTTGCTGAATTTGCTATTAGAGTTATACTTTGGAGTAAATTATAAGCTATAACAGGTAACATAACATTTAGTTGAAATAGTCCACTCTGAGCTCCAATTGTGATACAAGCATCATTACCAATAACTTGAGCACAAGCCATACATACAGCCTCTGGTATTACTGGATTTACTTTGCCTGGCATTATACTACTTCCAGGTTGTAGAGCTTGTAGCTCTATTTCATTAAATCCAGAGAGTGGACCACTATTCATAATTCTTAGGTCATTTGAAACTTTCATAAGCGTCGTAGCAGTATTTTTTAAGCATGAAGAAAGCTCTAAGCTATTTTCTTGACCACTTATCAAAGCAAAATGGTTTTGGCTAGGCTCAAAGTTAACACCTGTAATTTCAGTAAGAGTTTTTGCTATCTCTGTAGCAAAGTTTTTTGGTGTATTAATCCCGGTGCCAACAGCTGTCCCGCCTTGAGCTAGCTTAGAAAATCTAGGAATACAATTTTGTATTCTTTGCAAATTTTCTTCAAACTGAAATCGCCAGCCTGATATTTCTTGAGAAAAGTCGATAGGCATAGCATCCATCAGGTGAGTTCTACCAGTTTTTACACACCCTTTTAGTTCTTCTTCTTTAGCTTTACATACTTCTATAAGCATTTCTAATTTGGGTATTAAATTATTTCTGACTAATAAAAGTGAAGATATTGTTATAGCTGTTGGAATCACATCATTGCTGCTTTGGCTCATATTTACATCATCATTTGGATCTAGAGATATTGTAAATTTTTGTTTAGCAACTCCTGAAATTACCTCATTAACATTCATATTAGTACTAGTACCTGATCCTGTTTGAAATACATCTAAAGGAAAATGGTCAGAATACTCGCCATTTCTTAGTTCTTGAGAAGATTTTTGTATCGCTTGAGATTTTTCAAAAGATAATTTATTTGTGTCATAGTTAACTATAGCAGCAGCCTCTTTTATATATAAAACAGCATTTATAAAATCTTTAGGCATTTGTAGATTACTGATTTTAAAGTTATTAATCGCTCTTTGGGTTTGAGCGCCATATAAGGCACTATCTTTGACAAAAACTTCACCTAGACTATCAGACATAACTGGCATATCAAAATCTCCTTAGACTATTAATACTCATAATTAGTTTAACTTGTATGTTTTATCAAAGATAGTATTACTACAAAGCTGGGATAGTATTTAATTGAATTATATGATTACTAGGGTTTTATACTTGATATTTTTTTGTTATTATTTACTATCTAATTATTAAAATTAATAGGTTCATTTATAATGAAACTTATCACCCCACCTTAGTTCTAATTTTCTTATTCATTAAGTCCGTATCCATGTTTAGTATACAGTTATACATAAAAGAGTGCTTTTAATGCATGTCTTTTTATTTTTTGACTTTTAATATTTTTGAGGTAATAAATAAAAATGAAACAAAATGTTAGTAATTTTTTGATGCCATTTGGTGGCAGTTATAGAGTAGATTTTTTATCTGGTTTAACGGTAGCTTTAGCTTTAGTCCCAGAAGCAGTAGCTTTTTCTTTAGTAGCAGGAGTTAACCCAACAGTAGGACTGTGGGGAGCTTTCTTTATGTGTATAATAACAGCTATTATAGGTGGTCGTCCTGGTATGATATCAGGTGCAACTGGTTCTATGGCCGTTGTTATGGTATCTATCATGTTACTATTTCCAGGCGATCCTGTAACTGGTTTGAGTTATCTAATGGCAACAGTTTTACTTACTGGTGTTATAGAGGTTGTGATAGGAGTTTTAGGTTTAGGTAAATTTATCCGTATGATGCCTAAATCTGTGATGGTAGGTTTTGTTAATGGTTTAGCAATAGTGATCTTTTTATCACAAATTGAATCATTCAAGATTTCACCGCCAGGAGTCGAGCCTTCTGTATGGATTAGTGGGATTAGTCTTTGGATAATGGTCGGTTTAGTACTTTTAGCTATGGCGATTACTCACTATTTACCTCGTTTTACAAAACTTTTGCCTTCAGCACTTACAGCTATTATAGTAGTTACATTGATTGTGATATTTATACCAATGCCCGCAGGTGTTAGTATGCCAACAGTAGGTAGCCTAATGGCAATGAGTGGGGGAAGTATATCACATAGCTTTAGTATTCCTCATATTCCTTTATCTATAGAAACATTTAAAATTATTGTGCCGTATGCATTTGTATTAGCTATTATCGGTTTATCAGAATCTTTAATGACTTTAGTTTTTATCGATGAACGTACGCAAACCCGTGGTAGAGGTAATAAAGAATGTATCGCTCAAGGAGTTGGCAATATAGTATCTAGCTTTTTCAAGGGCATGGGTGGTTGTGCTATGATTGGGCAAAGTATGATTAATATATCTTCTGGTGGACGAGGGCGTTTATCTGGGATTACAGCAGGGGTGTTTTTACTCATATTTATCTTATTAGCTATGCCTTTGATCAAAATAATACCATTAGCAGCATTAATCGGTGTAATGATGATGGTTGTAATAGAAACTTTTGAATGGGCTTCTTTTAAGATGATGCGCCGTGTACCTAAAAAAGATGTACTGTTGATTGTAATAGTGACAATTACTACAGTAATATTTGATTTAGCAATAGCAGTTGTGATGGGTATCATTATAGCTTCATTAGTATTTTCGTGGGAAACAGCTAAAAATATTTGGGCAGAAGAGAAAACTAATGAAAATGGTGAGAAGGAATACATTGTTCATGGACCTTTGTTCTTTAGCTCTACAACTAGTTTTAAAAATTTATTTAAATTTGCTAAAGATCCAGAAAAAGTAATAATCGACTTTAAATATTCACGTGTAGCTGACCAGTCTGCTATAGATGCTATTCAATGGGTTGCTGATGAGTATACAAAGCTTGGCAAAAGGCTACATTTACGTCATCTTAATCAAGAATGTAAAATTTTACTAGGAAAAGCGGGCGATTTAGTGGAATTAAATATCTTAGAAGATGAAGATTACCATATTGCCACAGATAGACTAGCATATTAGTTAAAGTCATTAAGAAAATTTATACATTAGTATAGATTAAAAAGATACGAGCAATAGAAATGCCGATTAAAAAATCTCCACATTAATTTAGACCCATAAATTCCCCCATAAAATCTTCACGAACCATTGATATATATAGCTTTAATATGGTTTTATTATTTTTATTAGCTTCATAATAAAATATGAAATACAAAAAATAATTTTCAAATAGCTTTACTTATTATTAGTTTAGATATATTTTATATATTGCAATTAACTTTTGTGGGGATTTTTCATGTTAAAAAAATATATATACGGAATTAGTTCAGTCTTGGCACTAGCAACACTTTTAAGTAGTTGTGCCCAAGAAGAGCTAACAGATTATCAAATAGCGACAACTTGTGACGGTGCAGTTTGTAGTATAGAATTAGACCAAACTGATTTACTTAGATATACAAACGTAGTAGGTAAATCAGTAGATAAGGTGTTAAAACAAGAAGCTGTACCAGAACCACAATATAACATAACTTGGGTTCTAACAGATGGCCAGCTTGCTACAGATCAGCAACTTAGTGATAGTAATTTACCATTATGTAATGGTGATTGTACTTCTGGGTCTAACCCAACTGGTTGGGTATTTACTACAGTAGGCCCACATCAGATAGGTGTTTCTGGAACGATCACATATCCAGATGGTACTGTTCAAAAAATTGATTTAGCAAAAACAGTAAATACGCAGTATGGTGAAGTTAAGATAAACTCAGAGATTATAGGTGGTTCTGGGTTGGATTATAAATTTACAGCTAACACATCAGGAACTGGTATACCAGATAATGCAACCTTTACTTGGAAAGTAAATGGTACAGAGATTGGTACAGGTCAAGAGATAGAGTATCTTTTCCCAACACCAAATATAACTTACACAGTAGGCTTAGAAGTCTCTGTAGATGGAGAAGTAATCTCAACAGCTACAAAAGAAATAACTTCAGGTGAAGTAGTTGAACCGACATTAACAGCTACTCAAGATAGTAGTAGTGATCCACTTGTTTGGACGATAACCGCAAATACTACAGATACAGGTATAGATAGTAGCTGGACAAAGCAGTGGAAGATAGATGGTAATGTAGTATCAGGAGCTACAGCAAACACACTAAATTATACATTTACCCAGTCTGATACAACATACCAAGTAGAGTATATTGCTACAAAAGGTGAACTTAGAAGAAGTGCTACTACAAATATAACTGTAGGTACAGTCACTCAACCTACATTAACAGCTACTCAAGATAGTAGTAGTGATCCACTTGTTTGGACGATAACCGCAGATACTACAGATACAGATATAGATAGTAGCTGGACAAAGCAGTGGAAGATAGATGGTAATGTAGTGCCAGGAGCTACAACAAACACACTAAATTATACATTTACCCAGTCTGATACGACATACCAAGTAGAGTATATTGCTACAAAGGGTGAACTTAGAAGAATTGCTACTACAAATATAACTGTAGGTACAGTCACTCAACCTACATTAACAGCTACTCAAGATAGTAGTAGTGATCCACTTGTTTGGACTATAACCGCAGATACTGCAGATACAAGTATAGATAGTAGCTGGACTAGGCAGTGGAAGATAGATGGTAATGTAGTAACAGGATCAACAGATGCTCTAAACTATACGTTTGCGCAATCTAATACAACATATCAAGTTGAGTATACTGCTACAAAAGGTCAAAGTACTAGAACTGCGACTATAAGTATAACTATAGGTGCTGTTAATCAACCATCGTTATCATCTACTCAAGATGGTAATAATCCACTAGCTTTTACAATAACCGCGGATACTACAGATACAAGTATAGATAGTAGCTGGACAAAGCAATGGAAAGTAGATGGTAGTGTAGTACCAGGATCAACAGATGCTCTAAGCTATACATTTGCGCTTACTAGTAAAACATACCAAGTTGAGTATACTGCTACAAAAGGTCAAAGTACCAGAACTGCGACTACAAGTGTAACCACAGGAGCAGCTACAGCGCCATCATTAAGTGATTCTCGAATTGGATTTTTAGATTACGCTTTAACAGCTGATTTAGCAGATACAGGTATAACTAGTGCTTGGACGTTACAGTGGAGCTCAAACCCATCATCGGCAACATTTTCTGCAGCTAGCTCTGCTGATACAAATGTAACATTTGGTAGTTATAATATAAATTACACTGTAACTTTGACAGCTACACCACCATCTGGTTCAGGTGATAGTCCTGTAACAGCTAATGTAAGTGTTAGTACAGGATATAGTTTAAAAACAGCAGCTACTATTACAGGTGGAGATTACTCACCTATACAGCAGGCAAGTGGTACAGCTCCTACTACTGGTATTAGCTGGCAAAAAAATGGTGAGAATTCAATTACTTTTACTTGTCCAACTGGTTGGGCGATTCCAGCGGAGATAGTAAATATGCCAGCTGTAGGCGATAAAACGGCATATGGTGAATTTGCTTCATTTGGAGGATCATCTATGTTTTTAATTGATGGCACTAATGGGTTATTATTAACTGATGCGATCTATGGTAATAGTACTGTTATTAGTTATTACAATCTATACGGTCTTAATAAATCAGTAGGCGTTACTTGTGTACATGTGTACTAATTATATATCATTAATTTTCTAATCAAGCATTAGCTCTTAAGCTAGCAAATGCTATCACTGCTCCACCCAAACAATGGGTGGATTCTTTATGGTTTTTTCTTTATGAAATCTAATTTAGTGCCTTTTCATTTAAAAGAGCTAATAAATTATCAAGATTTGCTAGACCGTACCTTACAGCCAAAGAGTCAAGCGTTTGACCTGTTTTTCCATTTTTAAGGATAGATTTATCTTCTTCGTTTAACTTATAAGCACTAAAACTAGAGTCATAATTATTTTTCTTATGATTGATCAATTTGTTTAATTTTTCTAAAGCAGAGATTTTTTGTGTTTTAGAGTATCCGATTCTAAAAATATTGTTAATATTATTATATTCATGTGTTCTTTCATTATGATGTTTTAGGAGTTCACAAACTTCTGATTGTAATTTTGGTAAGACACTTTTAACATGATCTGATATTGTTGTTGAAGCTAGAGGTAGGTTAACCTCATTTTTAGCTATCGCTTTAAGTACTTCTAAGTCGTTGTGTAAAACTAAGTTTGTATAAAAAGATAATGCTTCACTAATATATGAAGTCATAGGCTGAATAAGGTACTTTTTTTTATTCTCTAACAATGCTTCCCATAAACAAATAAAGCGGCGATCAACAATTTCTAACACTTGAAGATAATTACTGTAGTCTGTTGTTGACGAAAATTTACTATTTGCTTTTAAAGCATTATAATATGTTTTTACATTATTCACATGGTGTTGTGTTAAACCATTTAATGTGTTAACTTTACTTGCTTTATCAGGAATAGAGGGGTGTGAAGTAATATCAGTTATTGATAAAACTAGACTTCGAAGTCCTTCCCTATCTTTAAAGAACTTATAATTAATGCTTGTTATACAAGCGTCAATTCTTTCGACATGGTGTCGATAGGATGTGAGATTTAAATTACTTTCATGTATTGAATTAAGGTTACAGATAGATTTTATTCGTTTGTTTAAATCGTATATTCCGTCAAGAATGATACGTAAATTTGCAATATTATTACCATTTCTTTGTTTATCGGTTTCGATATTATCCCATTTTAGTTTGGATATTTCGTTAATAAGTTTTATTAAGTTCATGATTTTTTCCTATAGTCATATAGTCATTGGGTTTATAAGCAGTGCAGTTTTGGTTTAGCTGTATTTCTATTTTTTACCTTTTCCCATAGCCCTTATAAATATTATAAATATTATAAGTATATTAGAGTAATTTAAAACTCCATATATCATATTTTGATAATATGTATTTATTTTTAACAGAATTGTAACTATAAAGATAAAGAAGTAACTAGGAGTTGATATATATTTGATACATACCAACTTGTGTACATTTTATAATAATTTTATAAATTCTTGATAATATTGCTCATGCACCTTTTCAACAGAAGCAGAGTTATTAAAGTCTGCTATCTGGCACATTTGCAAATTACTATAGCCGCATGGATTAATATAGCTAAAAGGAGTTAGATCCATGTTTGTGTTGATAGCTATTCCATGGTAAGTTTTACCTTGTTTAATTCTTAGCCCTAAGGAAGCTATTTTTTTGTTATCGATATAAATCCCATGAGCGTTTTCGATCGTATGAGCATGTAGATTGTAATATCTAGTTAACATATTCAAGCAAGCTTTTTCTACTATGGAAATAAGTTTTTTGGCTCTAATTTTATTTCTTTTTACATCAAGTAAAAAGTAAATCACAGCTTGCCCAGGACCATGATAAGTAACTTGACCACCTCTATCTGTATTAACTATAGGTATATTATGCAGGTTCAAAATATGTTCTGACTTACCATGTTTTCCTTGTGTAAAAATAGCATGGTGCTCAACCAGCCAAATTTCATCAGCAGTTTGATTAGTACTATTTACAGTAAAGTTAATCATATCCTCAAAAATTTTCTGGTATTCTTGTAGCCCGAGGTTTTTTTTAGTTATCTTCATATTTATAACTTATTTTTTACATTAAGAATGCATTTTTATAAAAATTATTTCCCTTGTTATATTATATATTTTTAACCATGTTTATTTATAGCATTGACATAACAATTTGATTATGGTGTTGGTATTATAAGACCATATGTACTTCTGGGTAAGCAGATATTTCTTTATATATATTATCTAACTGCTCTTTGCTATCAGCTTCAAAAATAGCTGTGATAGATATATACTTACCAGTTTTACTTTCTTTTGTTTTAAAGTCAATTTTTTCATGGTTAGGTACATATTTTTCAAAAACACCTAAAATAAATTCAACTGTCTCTTTTTGTGGGTTTGCCATAATTTTTATAGGAAACTGACAAGGAAATTCAAAGAAAGTTTCCTTTTGTTCTTGTTCAGACATTTTAAAAATCCTTATTTTTTATAAAAGATTACCACCAACCTTTTTTTGCAATATCATTTTGCGCTGTAACAGGTGTACTAGCTATTTTTTCTTTATTATCACCAACAGTAATTACTAGGTTACCAACTACTTGACCTTTTTTGATCGGAGCTTTTATATTAAGATCAAGTGCTACACCTTGTTTTAAGTAAGGTGCGTAATTTTTTGGTACAGTTTTATACAGATTTTGATTGGATGCTACAGTTAAATTTTGTCCTGATTTAGCATTTAATATATTATCAGCGCTTATTGTTATAGGGGAGTTAGCTTTATATAGTAAGACATTCTCGAATTTAGTTAAAGCATACCTTAGTAGTTTAGTAGACTCTAATTCACGAGTAGTTGAGCTAGGAGCTCCTAATATTACAGCTATATACCTTTCATTATCTTGCTCTGCAGAGGATACTAAACTATAGCCAGCATCACCAGTATGACCTGTTTTCATGCCATCTGCGCCATCAAATGTAAATAGTAGTCTATTTCTATTATTTTGTAACACAAACTTGTCTTGTATAGGAAAAAGTTTAGAGCATTTGTTTTTAGTAGTATCATCTAGATTGCTTGCCGTATAACTATTGATAACACTACCATCAGCACGATCAAATTTCGGCAAGCACTGTTTACGATCTTCTACACTTACGGATTTTTGTTTAGTTGCGTTCCAGACTAGACCTTTTTCTCCATATATTTCATATGCTTCTGGGAAATTATATATATATGATCTTGCCAATAAAGCCATGTCATGAGCAGTAGTGTATTGTTCACCACCTGGCAAGCCATCTGGGTTAGCAAAGAGGGAGTTATTCATACCAATAGCTTTAGCAGTCTGATTCATAAGATCAGTAAAGGCTTTAGGTGAGCCGGCTATGTATTCAGCTAAAGCTACAGTTGCATCATTACCAGATACTACATCCATACCTTTTACTAAGTCTCTTACTGAAACTTTCGCTCCAGCTTTGACATACATTTTTGATCCGCCAGTAGCTGCTGCTGCATGGCTTATAGGAATCATAGTATCCCAAGTTAGATTACCAGCTTTAATTTCGCTAGCCACTATATACGATGTCATAATTTTAGTTAAGCTTGCTGGAGCCCTTCTTACATCCATATTGTTTTGGCTAACTATATCTCCCGTACGGTAATTCATAGCTACCCAAGCAGGGACATTTAACTCTAAATCTATGGGTTTAACGATAATATCTTTTTGTTTAACACTATTACCATTATCATTAAAATATGGGTCGCTAGCAGATATATTTGGTGCTGATATAGCAATACCTGTACTCAAACAAGCTATAGTTAGCAAAGAGATTTTTTTTAGTTTTATCATTTCTTATTCCTTCCATTATCGCTTAAAGTATGGTGTCTAAATTTAAATATTCTCCTAGTATTTTAATATTTATATATTCTAAATACAAAGGTTTTTGTGGTAGACTGGAGTTTATGAAATATTTATGTCAAATTAGTGAAAATATATAGGAGCAATTCATGATGCTAAAAAATATACCATGTGGGAAAGAAATTCCAAATGATTTTAACGTTGTTATTGAAATACCTCAAGATAGCGACCCTATCAAGTATGAATTTTGCAAAGATAGTAATATGATAATAGTGGATAGATTTATGTCTTCTACTATGAGATACCCTTGTAATTATGGTTTTGTGCCAAATACTTTATATGATGATGGTGATCCAATTGATGTACTTGTTTTGGCTCCTTATCCTTTAGCTGTAGGCTGCGTGATTAATTGTAGAGCAGTAGGAGTTTTCAAAATGGAGGATGATGGTGGGGTAGATGCTAAGGTGATTGCCGTACCAAGTTCTAAGTTAACTAAAGAGTATGATCATATACAAGATATAGAAGACTTGCCTGAAACATTAAAACAAAGAATAGAGCATTTCTTTACTCATTATAAGGACTTAGATTCTGGTAAATGGGTGAAAGTAGAAGGTTGGGATAACGCAGCTTTTGCTAAAAAAGAAATACAAAAGTCTGTTAAGAACTTCAAGTAAAAACATTCACTCTCCAAGTTTTTAAAAGTATTTAAGCTACTTAATACCTAATAAGGTGTATTCTGGGGTTAAAATGTATATTAAGAGAGCAATTTAGCTCTTAATATTACCTTGTATATTAGTTTTAGAAGTGTAAAAATTTAGATAGTTAAAAAACTTAGTTGGTTTAAAATGCATAAGTCTCTAAAACTAAGTGAATTCTTGGAGCTAATAAAAAGCACTATAGAAATAAGTTTCGGTTATGATGGTTTTTGGATAGTCGCTGAACTATCAGAGTGGCGAGCATCTGGAAAGCACTATTATGGCGAACTTATCGAGCATGATGGTGCGAGTAAATATCCAGTAGCTAAAATTAGATGTAATTGCTGGGCTAATGTCGCTAGTTACATCAATGACAAATTTAGTGCTATAACTGGTGAACTACTAAAATCAGATATGAAAGTACTACTAAAAGTCGCCGTTAATTACCATATAAGTTTTGGCCTTAGTTTAAATATTATTGATATAGATCCAAGCTACACTTTAGGAGATAGGCAAGCTCGTAAATTAGAAATCTTAGAGCAACTAGCAAAAAAGGGTATTTTAGATAAAAATAAAAAACTTCAACTACCAAAAGATTTTACAAATATAGCTGTTATAACTAGTTTTACAGCAGCAGGTAAGGGTGATTTCTTTGAAGAAGCAGATAAGCTACAAAGTTTAAGGTTATGCCAGTTTGATATTTATGAAGCAAAAATGCAAGGTAAAGATTGTGTTGTTAGTGTATCTAAAGCTTTTGATAAGATAGCAAATAGTTATAGTGAATATGATGCTATAGTACTTATCCGTGGTGGTGGTTCTCAGGCAGATCTAGATTGGTTTAATAACATTTTATTAGCAGAAAATATATGTAATAGCACATTACCTGTAATGATTGGTATAGGTCATGAGAGAGACAGCACAGTTCTAGATGATATTTGTACTAAAAGATTCGATACCCCATCAAAGGTTATCAATTTTATTACTAAATCTATAATTGATAATGCAGCACAAGCAAAATATAACTATGATTCTATAATTAGAACTATAAAGGTTTTGGCAAAACAAAAAAATGGCGAACTAGATACTTTATATACTAGTTTAAAAACAAAGTTAAATCATTATTTGCAACATTTAGAACAAACAATACACCATCATTATAAAAGTACTTTAGCTACGTCAAATGGAGTAATTAAACTATATAGTCAATCACTCGATGCTCAATACAAAACTTTATTATCAAGTACTAAAAACTTAACTAAATATTATGGCTATAAACTAGATGAGTACTATAGTCAGTCTATACAAAATACCAAACACTATTTAAGCTTTTATAGTAGATCAAATGAATATTTATACAAGCAAATATTATCCCTAGCAATCCAACCAACATTAAGACGAGGGTTTAGCCTTACAAAAATGATAAATGGTGAATATGTAACAACTAAAAAGCAAGCCCAAAGCCAGGTAAGCTTGGAGGTGATTTATTATGATGGTAAAATTAAAGTAGAGGTGGAAAAAAATGGCAACACAGAGTAAAAAATTTGCAAAAAATTATGAAATCTTAGAACAAATAAATGAAAAATTACAAGGTAGTCAAGACAGTCCAGCATTACTTGATGAGTTAGCCTCTATACTTGAACAGGCATCAAAAAGCTATAAATTATGTAAAGAAAGGATAGATGCAGCCCAGAAATTTATAGATGCGTTTGAGAGTTGATATAGGAGTCGCCGTATATAACTCAAGCGTTACTATTTTTTTTAATATTGCTTTGTCATACGTTAGGTTAGACTAATATTAGAAATAGTTTAAAATATATCTTTTTTCACTAGTGTTTTTTGTATAAAATTTATAATTATTTTTCTAAATATTTATCTATATATGCAAAACACTTCATCAAAACACCCTAAAGCACTCTGGTATATAATGGCTATATACATGTGGGAATATTTTAGCTTTTATGGAATGAGAGCTCTTTTAATCCTTTATTTGACTAAAAAGTTATTGTTTACAGATAATGTATCTTACTCTATCTATGGTTCTTTTGTGGCGCTGGTATATCTAACCCCTATTTTTGGTGGTATTTTAGCAGATAAATTTTTAGGATTCAAAAGAACAGTGGTTATAGGTGCTATTTTAATGTCTTGTGGTCATATCATAATAGGAGTAGATGGTGAAAATTTATTATTTTTGGGTATGGCTTTTATTATATGTGGTTATGGTTATTTTAAAAGTAATGTACCTTGTTTGGTTGGGGAGCTTTACGCAAAAAATGACCCTAAAAGAGATTCTGCTTTTACACTTTTATATTTAGGTGGAAATATAGGCAGTTTAATAGCTCCCTTAACTTGTGGGATAGTTGCGGAAATTTACGGTTGGGACTATGGTTTTGGATTAGCTGGTATAGGGATGATTATAGGAGTAATAATCTTTTTATCTGGCAGTAAATATATTCCTTGCCCTAGTAATGTTAAAGTATCTTTACATAGAAAAACTATAGATACTTTCTTTATATCAGCTGCTATTGTCTTACTTTGTTATTTTGCGCTAGAGTATCATTTTGAAGGCTATTTGATATTTATAGTAACTTTGGCAAGTACACTATGGTTTATAAAGATATGTTATAGTGCAGATAAACATACTCGTAAAAGGCTAATGCTATTGATACCATTTGTAATGTTTGGGATATTGTTTTGGGTATTTGATGAACAGATTTTTACCTCAGTAGAGTTATTTATTGAGAGAAATGTTAATACTAGTATATTTGGTTATAATTTCCCAGCAAGTGCAGCTGGGTCTGTTAACGCTTTTTCTATAATTATAGGAGGGTTAGTGATAGCATGGGTATGGAAAGTATACAAAGCTTTAGATAGTGACTTTGGACGTATGGTCAAATTTATGTTTGGTTTTATATTTCAGCTTATTTGCTTTGTGTTACTTATATTAGCAGCAAAAGAAGCCACTATATATGGTCAAGCATCTGTAATCTGGGTTATAGTGGGAATAATGGCTTTGGGAATATCTGAGTTATTTATAGACCCTATCGCTTTATCAGAAATTACATCTATTGATAGCTCTCATAATACTAGTTTTTTGGCAGCCATATATATGTTATTTACAGGTAGTATAGCTGGCTTTATTGGTGCAAAAGTTGCCGATATGGCTGCTTTTAAAAATGTTGAAAATCAGGCTGATTTGGTAACACAAGCTCACCTATTTGAAAATTTGTTTACCAATATAACTATAGTTCTTGCTTGCATGGTAGTATTGTGGGTGGCCATAGCTTTAGTTATAAGGAAAATGAAATAATTTTTTTCAAATCAATTTAATTTTTAAGATTAAAATCAACATTTTTAGATATAAATTACCTTGAATCCAGCTAAAGAAATAATGTCTAATAGAACCAATCTACTTGTGTATAAGAGTGTTACAGATATATAATACCAATTAGGGCAAGATTGAATTAGTAGGGTTATATTTATGGAAATAATAGAGTGTCATAGTTGTGGCGCAAAATGGAATTCAATATCTGTTTTCCCTGGTTTAAAAAAAGATTCTTGTTATAGATGTGGGTCAACTAAAATTTATATGGTCCATATTAATGAATTTAATCCAAAACAAAACGTTAATTTAGATTCTACTATCGATTCTAAGCCTTTAATCCTAACGAAACAATCTTCTTTAAATGAAAATGCTTTTAGAAAAGGGGTAGTTACCCATTGTGGTGCTTTAAATCATTATGATCAAAATGGACATTTGTTTAAAGTAGGTACTTATACGGTTAAAGATCCATATACAACTAAGTACCAAGACTTAAGATCTTTTGAATTTACAGAGGAATTTAAAGGAAAATGTGGTGGTTTGACCGGTACAGTAAAAGTATTAATTTGCGATAAATTTATTTTTTATAAGAAACATTCCGATAATGTCTCACACGTTAACCTATGGAACAAAATATATAAAGGAACTGGTTATGATGTTGCATTTTATTTTCCGCGTGCAGCATATTATCCAGAAGTGCCAGGAATTACTATTGATATTCTAGGGCATAACTACGTTGAATTAGATTTGAAATCTGAACTGTTGCGAGCTTCTCATACATGGCTTATAAAAAAAATGGGGTTGTTTCAGCAAGATTTTTGTTCGCCTGAAGGAATTATCTTTAATTCACAGAATGTATTATACCAAGTATGTAATTTAAGTAAAATCATAACATTTTACCCAATAGATGTTGCCACAATTTGCGATTATAGTGAAATTTGTGAAAAAAAACAAACTCCTAAATGGCTCTTTTGACAAAGTAAGAAGATATTGTCAGATTTAGCATACAAGCAATTAGGCGGCATATAATTTAGCTTTTTTATTGCTTGTCTTAATTTTACTGTGTATTTTTAAATATAAACATAAATATAAATAAACAAATATATTATATTTACTCATATGTGTTTATCATTTGCCTAATTTCAGCCTTCAACAGTCCCTTTTTATTATGACTTGTCCAATAAACTTTTATCCATCAAATGACTAGGTAAAACATTCGAAAGTGAGTTTAAAATATTGCTTGGTACCTTGGGGTTTTGTTTTGCTAAATCTTGAATAAGTTTTTTAACTTGTTTTCTTTTTAGATTTTCTTGAGAGCCACATAAATTACATGGAATTATTGGAAAATTTTCTTCTTTAGCAAATTCTATAAGATCTCGCTCTTGTACAAAAACCATAGGCCGTATTACTGTGTTTTCCCCATCTTGAGTTAGAAATTTCGGTGGCATAGATTTTATCTGACCTTGATATAATATTGACATTAAAAGAGATTCGATTAAATCATCACGATGATGACCTAAAATTACTTTATCCATTTTATTATCTTTTGCATATCTATATATATTACCACGACGCAACCTAGAGCAGAGCGAACAATAAGTTTTTCCTTCGGGCACTTTATCAATAACTACCCCGTAAGTGTTTTTTGTTTCAATCTCATAACTTACACCTAGATTATCAAGGTATTTTCTAAGTTGGCTGTCATCCCATCCTGGTTGAGATTGATCTAATGTATACACATGTAAGTTAACATCGTAAGTTTTGTCTGTTATCAATCCATGTAATACCTTTAAAAGCCCAAAAGAATCCTTACCTCCAGAGAGACAAAGCATAACCTTATCACCTTTTTGTAAAAGGTCAAAATCAGCGATAGCTTTAGTAATATAATGACGTAATTTTTTTTCAGTTTTTGTCATCTAGCGGTGCACCTTCTTAAATAACCTGTCTTTTTCACGTGCCCAGTCTTTATCTTTTTGAGCTTGGCGCTTATCATGAACTTTTTTACCTTGAGCTAAAGCAATCTCTAGTTTTACTTTTGCGTCTTTCCAATACATCGCTAATGGTACACAAGTAAAGCCTTTTTGCTCAATTTTACCCATGATCTTATCTATTTCATGCCGGTTGAGTAAAAGCTTACGTGTTGCAGCCGCGTCAGGTGTTATATGTGTTGAGGCTGATAGCAAAGGTGTAATTAAACAATTAAAAAGCCAAGCTTCACCACGTTTTATATGTATATGGCTATCTACCATCTGTACTTTACCAGCTCTTATACTTTTAACCTCCCAACCTTTAAGTACAATTCCAGCTTCAAATTTTTCTAGAATAGTATAATCATGAAAGGCTTTTTTATTTCTAGCAATGGTTGCAGCAGAACCCTTATGTTTACTCATAACTTTATTATTTTTTATAAAAGATATACAATGTAATGCTATATATTATCAGCAAAATATAAAAGATTAAATAAATGAATAAAGTTAATAAATTTGCCGTTGTAGACTATAGTGCTGTACAAATGTACGATTTGGTGAATGATATCAAAAGCTATCCACAATTTCTACCAATGTGCTATGATGTTGAAATCTTTGAACAAACTGAAACAGAAGCAAAAGCTTCTTTAAAAATAAAGTCTGGATTTGCGAAATTAGATCTTGCAACACATAACACTATGGTGAAAAACCAACATATTCATTTGAATTTAATAAGTGGTCCTTTCAAAACCCTTACAGGTGATTGGAGTTTTGAGCCACAAGGTGAGAATTCATGTAGAGTTTCTTTAGATATGGAGTTTACATTTGAAAATAAATTTGTAGAAATAGCCCTTGGTCCAGTATTTCGAGGCTTAGCAAATAAAATGTTAGAGGCGTTTTGTAAACGTGCAGGAGAGGTTTATAAATAAGTGAGAGTAGAAATTATATATCCGCTTCCTAATAAGCAAAAATCTTTTTTTATTGAGTTTGAAGGAAAGCATCTTACAGTAAGACAAGCTATAGAAGAATCCAAAATCATGCATGAATACCCGGAATTAAATAATTTCCAAAATCTTAGAGTAGGTATATATGGTCAGGTTGTTGATTTAGATAATCATATCAATGATAGAGATAGAATAGAAATATATAGAGATTTAACTATCGATCCTAAAAAAGCTCGGATGCTAAGAGCTGAGCAAAAACGTAAAAAAGAAGGTATTAGGCTTTTCGGTGCATGATTTATGCAAACTTTTGTTAAAAGAAAATCTACTAGAATCAAAGGATATGATTATTCACAGAATGGCTACTACTTTATAACTATCTGCACCAAAAATAGAGTAAATTATTTTGGTAATGTATCTAATAATGGTCAGATTGCGTTGAATAGTTATGGTAGTATTGTGTATGAGTGTTGGAAGAGTATTCCGCAACATTATAGTAAAGCTTATTTAGATGAATTTGTTATAATGCCAAACCATATCCATGGTATTTTAATTATAAATAATAATGTAGAGACAGAACAGTATTCTGTCTTATCAAAAGGTAATTCATTATCAATGACAGCACAATATGCTGTCACTACAAATAGAATAGGTTTATCTCAAATCCTCAAATCTTATAAAGAGATGTGTACAAAAAATATCAGAAATAATCTAGGGGATAATAAATTTCAATGGCAACGTTCATTCTATGATCATGTAATTAGGGATGAAAAATCACTTTTAAAAATCAGAGAATATATTCAAAATAATCCCACTAAATGGCACCTAGATAAGTATAATTGTGAGAAGCAAGATGGGCACTAGGAGAATAGCTATTGTCGGAACAGGTCTTGCTGGGTGTTCTTTAGCTTATGAGTTAAGTAAATTAAATTTTTTTGATATCACAATTTTTGATAAAAATTGTCAAATAGCTAATGATGCTTCAGGTAACTTTGCCGGAATTTTAGCGCCATATTTGACTTCTGATAATAATTATTCGGACCAGTTTCATACTTTGGGCTACAAATTATTATTAGATTTTATAGATGAGTATAAAAGTAATTTAGAGATTTGTAATAAAGGTGTGCTACAAATATTAAGTAATGAAAAAGAGCAAAAAAGGTACGAAAAAATATTTAATAAAAGAAACATATCTTATAATCTGGCCAAGATTTTATCAGCCAAGCAGCTTTCAGAGTTTATAAATATAAACACGTCAAATCAAGCTGTATATTATCCTAATGCTTTGTCACTAGTGCCTAAAAGTATTTGTCAATTGTGGTTAAAGTTATCAAGCGCTAAATTGATTCTAGATACTGAGCTAGTAGACATTAAAAAACTAGATTCTAATAGTTGGCTTCTTGAGTTCGATGGTTTTAATGAAAGATTTGATATTGTTATTTTTGCAGGAGGATATGAGCTTTTTAAAAAAATCTCCTATCTTCAAAAAATTCCAGTCTACCCATCTCAAGGGCAGCTAACTGTTATTAATACAGCTTTTGATATAAAAAACACAATTAAGGATAAAGTATACATAATTCCAAACTATAAAAATAACCTGCAAGTTATAGGAGCAACCTTTAGAGAAAATAATGATATAACAGGAGAGGTTAGAGATTCTGATAATGAATATAACTTATTTCAAATTAAACATATGCTGCCAGATTTATCTAAAGTCGACATAAATATAGTAGATTCAAGAGTAGCAACAAGATGTGTCACTTCAGACCATTTACCATTAGTAGGTAAACTTGTAAATTACGATAAGTTTGAACAAGATTTTTATAAACCTCTCTCAAAAGGTTATCCAAAGTCAAAAATGCCACAAGTAGAGTATGAAAGTGGCTTATATTTGTCTTCGGGATTTGGCTCAAAAGGTTTATGCTCGTCTTTAGTAGCAGCAAAAATTATCACCGCACAAATTACAAATCAAACGAATATAGTTACTAATAAGCTATTAGAAGCTTTATCGCCTCAAAGGTTTTGGGTTAGAAGTTTTAACAAAACACTTTGAGCTACATTTTCTACCCCTCCGCAATCTATGGGAAATTAGATCCAACTTTTATAAAATTAACTAGCTTTATTTTTGCTACTATAAAATGATATTTATTTTAAATTTTTATCTTTTAAATAATATAAAATGGAATTTCAAGATATTAAAATAAAAATAATAAAAGAATTTGATAAATATATTAGTAACAAATTTGTTAATGTTTTTACAAACCATCGTCATAATAGGAGAGCTATTAATGCAAAAAATAATATTCTTTTAGCCCACAATATTACTACTATTAAATGGATAATTGCAAATGAAAAATGCCTTCTTGAGACAGGTAAACCATTATCTAAGATAAATAGTGAATGTAATAAATATAATAGTTCTAGGTACTCGAATCAAATAAAAAACCATAAAAATAACTTAAATCAATCAACTTATTACAAACGAATAAAAGAGTGCCAAAACTTAATAAATTCAGTTGAAAATATTAGAACTTATAGAGATTCTTTTAAATTATTAAAAATATATGATAATCAAACAACATTTCAGAGTGAAGCATTAGATGTAAAAGATAGAAAAGGAATAGATGATAGTTTCATTTTAAAAGAGAATGATGTTATAAGCCTCGATCCAAACTCATATTACATTTATTTGATTTACTCTAACAGATACCTTGATTATAATCCTGAAATGAGAATAGTTAAGGCTCTATCATGTGGGACAATGAGGCACCATTCTACACTTGCTCATTATGGTAGGTTTGATGCAAAATATTATGAAAAATTTGGTATAAAAAAAGACGTTCAAATTCTTATGGGTGGGGAAATAATTACGGAAGAAAACCCATATGAAGTTGTTATTTCAAATAAGAGTGGACATTTTAGACCAACTAATTTAGCTTTCAATGATTATATGGAATTCATATCTAAAACATTGGGTGATCTTTACAAAATTAAATTCGTTAATTCACCTTATTCAAGATTTGCAATTTAAGCTATATCAAGTATTTGATGCTGAACTTAATTTTGTTTCTTTTTGGACAGACAGAAACCTGAGTATAGGTGATAGCGTAATATTTATTTAAATCATACCTCTAGAGGCTTTTTTGCGATCACTTTCTGTAAGATGTTTCTTTCTAAGCCTAATTGATAGGGGAGTGATTTCTACAAGTTCATCATCTTCGATAAACTCTAAAGCATATTCTAGAGTTAGTTTTATTGGTGGAACTAAAATAACAGCATCATCTTTACCAGAAGCACGAACGTTAGTTAGTTGCTTACCTTTACATGGGTTTACAGCCAAGTCATTATCTCTACTATGAATACCTATAATCATTCCTTCATAAACTTCTGTACCATGTCCTATAAACATTCTTCCACGCTCTTGCAGATTAAATAAAGCAAAAGCCAAAGCTTTACCAGCACACATAGACACTAGAGTACCATTTTGACGGGTTTCTAAAGATTGTTTCTTCATTGGTCCATAGTGATCAAATACTTTATTTAATATGCCCGATCCAGAGGTGATAGTTAGAAACTCTGTATAAAAACCTATCAAACCTCTAGATGGTACTATAAACTCAAGTTTTACACGACCTTTCCCATCTGGTTCCATGTTTTTAAGCTCACCTTGACGTAAGCCCATTTTTTCCATTACAGTACCTTGATGTTCTTCATCTATATTTATAATAGCATGCTCGTATGGCTCATGCTTCTCACCATTAACTTCTTTAAAAATTACCTGAGGACGAGATACAGCTATTTCAAAACCTTCACGACGCATATTTTCTAGTAAAATAGATAAATGCAACTCGCCACGCCCAGAAACTTTAAATTTATCAGGATCATCTAGTTGTTCAACACGTAAAGCAACATTATGGATTAGTTCTTTTTCAAGTCTTTCTTTAATTTGACGAGAAGTTACAAATTTACCTTCCTTACCAGCAAAAGGGGAGTTATTCACTTGAAATGTCATACTAATTGTTGGTTCATCTACAGATAGCGGTGGTAAAGCTTCAGCATGTTCAGGGTTACATAGAGTATCAGATATTTTTAAACCATCCATACCTGTTACACATACAATATCCCCAGCACTAGCCTCAGAAACTTCATTTCTATCTAAACCTAAATATCCTAATATTTGTAAAATTCTACCGTTTCTTTTTTGTCCAGCAGCGTTGATTATAGTTACAGGAGTATTTGTTTTTATAGATCCTCTTTGAATACGGCCAATACCAATAGTCCCTAAAAAGCTTGAATAATCTAAAGATGATATCTGCATTTGGAAAGGTCCTTTTTCATCTACTTTTGGTGCGTCAACTTTGTTAATAATAGCGTTAAAAAGATCACTCATATCAGTAGTTTGCTTTTCTAAATTATCAGTAGCAAAACCATTTATAGCTGAAGCATAAATTATAGGAAAATCTAATTGCTCATCAGTAGCACCAAGTCTATCAAATAAATCAAATACTTGATCAACTACCCAATCAGGGCGAGCACCATCCCTGTCAATCTTATTAATAACTACAATTGGCTTTAAACCTTTTGCAAAGGCTTTTTCTGTTACAAATCTTGTTTGTGGCATAGGCCCATCAACAGCATCTACTAGTAAGAGTACAGAATCTACCATTGAAAGTACGCGTTCAACCTCGCCACCAAAATCAGCATGTCCTGGAGTATCAACGATATTAATACGATAATCTTTATAATTAAGAGCCGTATTCTTAGCTAGAATTGTAATACCTCTTTCTTTTTCAATATCATTTGAATCCATAACCCTTTCAACTTCAGGACCACGATTTTTTAAAGTTCCTGACTGTTGTAGTAATTTGTCAACAAGAGTAGTTTTACCATGGTCTACATGGGCGATAATAGCAATATTTCTTAAATTTTTAAGCATGTAATTTACCTATTTTTATAAAATCAAAGATAATTATAGACTAATAACGAAAAAAAGTACCTAAAAATAGTTTATAAACTTTAGGTTTTGTATCGCTTATTTAACTCTATAAATAAGATTTTAAAACTAATATGATCATTTCCTTGCAGGAGGAAATCTTTACTTGTTTTTCATATTTTAATAAATTTGTATTTTTACAGGTGTTGTGATATTTGTTTACAATAATATAATGAGTGTTTTGTAAGATAATAAAAAACAATATGCTTAATTATTTATAACAGAGAAAATTGAGATTCTTCTTTAACTTCTTTTTTTTCTTGAGAATTTCTTCTTTGTTGAACAGCTTCTGATAACATTTCTAACATTTCTACTGTTTCATCGAAACTTACACAAGCATCTGTAACACTTTTACCATACTCTAAAGGTTTTTTATTAATATCTTGACTTCCTGCTACAAGATTACTTTCTATCATAATACCAAATATATCATTACTTTGAGCAATTTGCTTACAAATATCAGCAAGTACAGCTTTTTGTTTCGAGTGGTCTTTTTGACTATTACCGTGACTACAGTCAATCATTACTTTAGTATCTAAACCAGCTTTTTTGAGCTTTGCAATACATTCATCAACGTGCTCTTTACTAAAGTTAGGTCCAGAGGCTCCACCACGTAAGATCACATGACCATTTTTATTCCCTTTGGTTTCATATATTGCTGTAGCACCAGCTTTTGTAGTGCTTAAAAAGTGGTGAGAGTATGTTGCAGCTTTTATTGCATCTACAGCTACCTGGATATCACCATTTGTAGCATTTTTAAAGCCTATGGGTGCAGATAGACCAGAAGCAAGTTCTCTATGAACTTGGCTTTCGACAGTTCTAGCTCCAATAGCTCCCCAAGATACTAATTCTGCAAAATATTGTGGTGTGATAACATCTAAGAATTCAGTAGCACAAGCAATACCCATAGCTGTTATATCTGATAGTAATTTACGAGCTAGTCTTAGACCTTTATTGATATCATAAGAATTATTAAGGTTAGGGTCGTTTATAAGTCCTTTCCAA
Organism: Allofrancisella guangzhouensis; assembly: GCF_000815225.1. Lineage (GTDB taxonomy): Bacteria > Pseudomonadota > Gammaproteobacteria > Francisellales > Francisellaceae > Francisella > Francisella guangzhouensis. The sequence goes on from NZ_CP010427.1 coordinate 1,043,681, forward strand.
CCTATTGTAGTACGGGGTTTTTCAAAATAGACTCTCATTAAAATAAGGATTTCTTTTTCAAACTTTTTAACTTCTTTTTTGAGTTTGGCAGCATATTCTAAAGCAGCATCTGTATCATGTATTGAGCATGGACCTACAACTACAAGGACTCTATCATCTTTACCATGAATTATATCAGCAACATCCTCACGCGACTTTTTAACTGTGTTATATGACTCTTTAGAAAGAGGGATTTCCTCAATTAAAACTTCAGCTGGTATCAGTACTTTCTTTTTTTGAATGTTCACGTTTGAAACTTTAGCAAATTTTTTATCATCAATCATTAAAATAAAAACCCTTATTATAATTTTTTGTATTATTTATTTTCTTTTTCCAAATAGAGGCATATTTGCCATACCTTGCATCGCAGACATGCGTTTCATCATATTTGCCATACCGCCTTTTTTACCTACAACATCTTTCATCATTTTTTTCATTTGAGTGTGTTGTTGTAACAATTTATTAAGATCTTGAATAGTAGTTCCAGAGCCTCTAATAATTCTTTGTTTTCTACTATGTTTAATAAGCTCTGGTTTTTTGCGCTCAAGAGGAGTCATTGAATCTATCATAGCTTCAATTTTTTTAAACATTTCATCGCCTATATTGCCTGGCATATTTGGTATATTTGGTAATTTTGACATTATAGAGCCAACACCCCCCATTTTTTTCATTTGTGAAATTTGGTTCTTAAAATCTTCTAGATCAAAATTTTTACCACTTTTTAATTTCTTAGTAAGTTTTTGAGCAGCATCTTTTTCAGTTTTTTGTTCTATACTTTCTATCAGACTAAGCACATCTCCCATACCGAGGATTTTAGAAGCGACTCTATCAGGATGAAAAGGTTCTAAAGCATCAGTTTTTTCACCAGTACCTAAGAATTTGATAGGTTTACCAGTTATTTCCCTGATTGATAAGGCTGCACCACCTCTAGCATCACCATCAGTTTTAGTTAGTACTATACCAGTTAGTTCTAAAGCATTATTGAAAGCTTGAGCAGTTACAGCAGCATCTTGACCAGTCATGCTATCTACAGTGAATAGTGTCTCTATAGGTTTTGCTATTTTATGGATTTGTTTGATTTCATCCATCATGGATTCATCTATATGTAATCTACCCGCAGTATCTATTATGAGCACATCAGCTAGCTTAGTTTTTGCTGCCTTAATAGCTTGAATAACTATAAAATCAGGCTTATGATTAATATTAGACTCAAAAAAATCAATTTCTAAACTATTAGCTAAAGTTCTTAACTGATCAATAGCAGCAGGGCGATAAATATCAGCACTTACTACCATTACTTTTTTCTTATGCTTTTCTTTTAAATATTTAGCTAATTTTGCTGTAGACGTTGTTTTACCAGCACCTTGTAAACCAGCCATTAATATAACAGCAGGCGGTTGAGTTTTAAGATTTATTGGTGCAGCTTCTTCACCAAGAGCTTTTTCTAATTCTTTTTTTACAAAAGATACAAAAGTCTGATCTGGTGTGAGGCTTTTTTTAACTTCTTCACCGATAGCCTTTTCTTTGATATTCTCAATAAATTTCTTTACCACAGGTAAAGCTACGTCTGCTTCTAGTAGTGATACCCTAATATCACGTAAGGCAGATTGAATATTCTCTTCTGTAAGAGAGGTTTGTCCTTTTAATTTATTAAAAGAAGATTGTAATTTTTCCGATAAACTAGTAAACATAAGTCTATTAAGTTTTCCAACCCTTAGGGTGAATTAGTTATTAATTATTGAAATATTAACATTTTTATAGAAAATATACTATCTTAAGAGATTATACTTATACCAATAACAACAAATAATAGTAAGCAAATTATAATATATGTATAGTTTTTTTCTTTTATAAAAAAGCAAAATTCTAAAAATATTCTAAAAACAGGAAAAACAATTATTAAAAATAACCCAAAATTTATAATTTTTATAGCTAACATCTCTTGACAGTTTGTTATATGTTGAGCACTACAAGTAATAACTTCATAAGTTCGGTAGAAGAAACCTATAACTAAAGTTACTATAGAAATATACAAGTTAGATTTTAAGAATTTATGTATAATTTGGTTTTTGGTCATAGAAATAGCCCCTTACCAATCATTTGAATAGCTGCTATTAAAATAATAATAAAAAATATTATTCTTAAAGTCTTTACTGAGACAAAAGGCATAATTTTAGAACCTATTGTAGCTCCTAATAAAGTTCCTAATGCAACTGGTAGAGTGATTATGCTATCGATATAACCAGCAAAGTAATAAGTCGAAGTAGCAGCAAATGCTGTTATTCCCATGATAAAATTACTAGTTGAAGCACTTACTTTAAATGGAATTTTCATTATCTTATCCATAGCAATTACCTTAAATGCGCCAGCCCCTATGCCTAATAGTCCACCGATAAATCCAGCGCCCAGCATACTTAAAAAACCTAAACCAGGTTTATCAACGTTGTAGTGTATTTCTTGGTTATCAATCACAATATTATCATTAAGTTGTAGTCTTTCTGATAACTTTGAAAAAACTTGTTTCTGATAAATTTGTCTTTTTGAGAAGCTTAAAAGCGCTACTAATACAAGCACTCCTCCAAAAATTAAGAATAAAGTAGCTGATTTTAAGGATATTGCCAGTTTTGCTCCAAGTATTCCTCCAGTTCCTGCTGCTAAGGCTAAGAAAATACCAAGTTTTTCTTTTGTAAGTCCATGAGATTTTAAAGATACCAGAGAGGTTGCTGAAGAGGTGCAGATAATAGCTACTAAAGATGCCCCAATAGTATAATGTAAAGGAACACTTAAAACTGTAGATAGTAGGGGGGTAATAACTAAAGCACCGCCTAAACCAACAATAGAGCCTATTGTCCCACCAAATATTGCTACTAAAAAAATGATTAATTCAAATAAAAGGTTATTTTCCAAAATAAAAGGGTTTTAAGTAACAGTTTAAATAAGAAAAGTATATCATTTCTAAAAAAGTATTTGTTGGAAATATTGAGTTTTCGTTGAAATGCTTTAGAATATAAAGCTGTTTTGTATTTAATTATATAAGTTTAAAAGATAATATAGGAGAATTAGCCACTATGGCAAAAGAAGATTGTATAGAGATGGAAGGAGTTGTTCTAGAAGCTCTTCCTAACACAATGTTCAGAGTTGAGTTAGAAAATGGTCACATTGTAACAGCTCATATTTCTGGAAAAATGAGAAAAAATTATATTCGTATATTAACAGGTGATAAAGTTGTTGTTGAGATAACTCCTTATGATTTAACAAAAGGTCGTATTAAATTCCGTAGTAAATAAATCTTAGATTGTATTTTTAGATACTAGTAATATTCTGTTTGAATCTTGAAGTTCTAGGAAATTAAAGCTCTTTAATCTAACATAATCACTTCTTTTGTGGATCTACAAAATGTTTCTTTGATAAAAAAAATACTAATAATTACACCTAAAGCTGTAAAAACAAGTAAAAGACTCAGACTTATTTTATAATTATCTATAGATGCTTTATTTCCATTAGAAAGTATATCTAAAATACTACTAATAATTGGCGAGCTAATTGCTACAGATAGCATAATTAAAAAATTATTTACGCCTAATCCTGCAGCTCTATAATTAGCTTTGCATTGCTCAGCAATAATTGCAAATCCAATGCTTTGACCACTTGCACCAAGCCCTAAACAAATAAATGCTATGTACAAAACAAATTTATTTACAGGAAAAAATATTATGGTAAATAAAGAAATAAAGGATAAGCAAACCGCAAATACCATTATAGGTTTTCTTCGTTTTAAAGTGTCTGATATAAAACCTAAACTTGGGCATCCTAATCCATAGCCTAACCAAGCTATAGTAATCAAATAAGACCCTAAGTGTGAACTATAACCATTTAATCCTAGAAAATTTTTTGTAGCATTTTCAGATAAGTATTCTATAGCTAGATATGTTGTAGCAGAAAAAATAGCTATCAACCATATTTGTGTATTAGAAAATAAGCTTTTTATTTCATTAATAATGGATGATGGGTTACTTATTACAATAACTCTATTTGAAGTTTCTTGATTATTGTTTTTTACTATTATTATGGTTATTACTGCTAATATTAACCCTATAACAGCAAGTATTATAAATACAAAACGCCAACTTACCCCTCCGCCAGTTTGTGATAGTGAGTCTAATGGACCAGCAGCTAACATAGGACCCATTACACCTATAAACTGAGATAAACCTATGTATAGCCCTACATGTTTATGTGGCAGCCAATCATAAACAGCTATTAATAAACATAAAAAACCAAAAGAAGCACCAAAACCTATCATAACTCTATAAACTAGCGCTGCAGCAAAGCTATTACATAGTGCAAACAACCCAACTCCCAATACACAAACTAAAGTGGCTAAAGTAAGAGTTTTTTTTAATCCTAGTTTGTCAGTAATGATGCCAACTGGAATTTGCATTAATCCATATGTTAGCTGATATGCTGTCGAACTAAGGATACTAAATGTAAATAGACTTAGACTTAAGTCGGTAATTATTTGATCCTCAAACGTTCCCAAGATCGTTCTAAGTAAAAACTCATACATAAAAAAACTAGCACAAGTTAACCAGACTACTATTGCAACCAAAGAGATTTTATTATTCATCATTAAAACTTTCTTTTGCTATTTCTTCCCAATTTTCTATTTTTGCTTCTGCTTTCTCATCATCTTGGAAAGATGCTACTTTAAAAACTAAATCACCTTCCTTTATTAAAGGATAATTATTAATACCTAAGATTATCCCATCAATAGGTGATTTAAGTGAGACGCTTTCATCATTACCAAATGGATCTATCAATTTACCAATTTTTTGGTTTTCTTTTATCCTGGTACCAAGCTTTATTTCTGCTCTTAGAATTCCAGGCTTATCAGAAATAGTCCATTCAGTATCATTAGATACAACAGGCTTTATTTGTTGTATAAAGTCTTGATCTTTTAAAATATCAAACTTTCTCATGACATTTTTAATACCTAAAACCCCTACGCCTATAGCGTCCTCATCAAATTTATTAGCTTCACCAGCTTCGTAACATATAAAAGGTATATCTAGATCTTGGTGAATTTTACGAATACTAGATTTATTCATATTTACAGCAGTTATAACTGGAGTTTGGAATGCTCTAGCCATCTGTATAGAATCTTGATCTTCAGCATTAAAGTAAACTTGAGGCAGTATTTCATGATCTATAGCTCCTGTTTTTAATTGTATTGAGTAATCGACTTTTTTTATGATTTCTTGAGTTATTTTGTATGCATAACGATGCATGAAAGAACCATTTTCATTACCGGGGAAAGCTTGCTCTAATGCTAAACTATGTCTGGTTGTATGTACTAATCCGAAAACATTTAATACTGGTACAGCTATTATTGTGCCATTTAGTTGTTTAGGATTAATATCCTCTAAAAGAGAGTTTATTATTTCAATACTATTAAATTCATCACCATTTACCATACCAAATATTAAAAAACATGGTCCTTGATTTGTGCCATTTAGAATTTTTATTGGTAAATACATAGGGGCACATGAATATTGACCTGGTAATGGCATAGCAAGTGTAGCCATTTCTCCTGCTTGAAAAGTTTTATCAAAAATTTTAAATTTCATAGATCTTCTTTTTAAGCTTAAAAGTGTTTAAGCTCTTATTTATATAATTGTAGGTTTTAGTAGTATAACAAAGCTAAGTTTACAATTCAAAAAATCAACTTTTTGTATGAGCGATGCCATTAAATAAGTCTAGATCCATGAATGTTCGTTTTTTATCTATTTGTAAAAATTGAGTTATAATTAGCTCTAATAAATATAAAAAAGCACTATTAAAATGATTTTCTTTAAAAATGTATCTTATCAAGTTGAGATAAAAGAGTTATTTAATGATATTAGTTTCTCAGTTTTCCCTAATCAAAAAATTGGATTAGTTGGCAAAAATGGTACTGGTAAAACTACTCTTTTTAATCTTATACAGGGGAATTTAACGCCAGATAAAGGTGATATAGAAATAGCTAAAAATACGCGTATAGTTACTGTTAAGCAAGAGATAGATGGTTTTGATGCTAAAGTTATAGATTATGTGATTAGTGGCATTGAATCCCTAAGATCTCTAAAATACAACATGGCGGAGGCTTTAGCTAAGGAAAACTTTATTGAATACTCTAGATACCATGAAGAGTATGAGTCATTAGGAGGGTATTCTATAGAGTCTCAAGCTAGTAAGCTTTTAGCAGGCCTAGGATTTAGTATTAGTCAATTAGAGCAGAAAGTAAAAGAACTATCTGGTGGTTGGCAGATAAGGTTAAATCTTGCTCAAGCACTTTTACAAGAGTCAGATATTTTGCTACTTGATGAACCTACAAACCATTTGGATTTAGATGCGGTTTTATGGTTAGAGCAATATTTACAAGAATACAAAGGTTCTTTGCTTTTAATCTCACATGATAGGATTTTCTTGGATAACGTTGTTAATCAGATTTTCCATATAGATGGAAAAAAACTTGTTACATATGCAGGGGACTACTCATCCTTTGAAAAACAAGTCTATGAACAAAAAACTCTGCAACAAAAACACTTTGAAAAACAGCAAAAGCATATAGAACATTTAGAGAGTTTTATTAACCGTTTTAAAGCTAAAGCTTCAAAAGCAAAGCAGGCTCAGAGTCGTGTTAAAATGCTTGATAAAATCCAACGCATAGAAGCTGTAAAAATTGATTCGGAGTTTAGTTTTGAATTTAAACAAGCAAAAGAACATTTAAATGGTACGTTAGTTAGTTTGCAAAGCGCTGATTTAGGATATGCTCAAAATAAAGTATTAAGTAAAGTAAATTTAGTTGTTTATAATGAAATGCGAATAGGACTTCTAGGTTTAAATGGTGCTGGTAAGTCAACACTAATTAAATCTCTAATTGGTGAAATAAAGCCACTTTCAGGTAAGATTGAAAAACACCCAAACCTTAAGGTAGGGTATTTTTCGCAGCATTCTTTAGATATGTTAGATATGCAAGCTAGTCCTTTGTTACACATGCAAAGGTTGGATACAAAAGCTACTCAAGAAAAACTTAGAACATTTTTGGGTAATTTTAACTTTACAGGAGATAAGGCTTTAGCTAAAGTGGACAGTTTTTCTGGTGGTGAAAAAGCAAGGCTAGCGTTGGCTATGATAGTTTACAAAGAGCCAAATTTTTTATTATTAGATGAGCCTACAAACCATTTAGATATCGGTGTACGTGAAGCTTTGACAGTAGCCTTACAAAGTTTTCAAGGGGCTATTATTCTTGTTTCGCATGATAGATTTTTATTAGAGTCTACTGTTGACGAATACATGTTAGTTGGACAGGGTGAAGTTAAATTTTTTGATGGTGATATGCATGATTATTATAAATACATTTTAGAGATCAAAAAGCTTGAGAATAATGCTTCTTCTGAACTAAAAAATACAGGTATAAAAAAAGAAACTCGTAAACTCTCAGCAGATAAAAGAAAGCAGCTTAAAACTATACAAGATAATGTTAAAAAATTAGAAAAAAATTTAAATAATCTACAACAACAAAGCTTAGAGATAGAAAAGCTGCTACAAAAACAAAACCTATATGATGATAAAGAAAAGTTACAGAAAACTTTGTCAGAGCATGTAAAGTTAAAAGAGCAAATAGATAAATTGGAGCTAGAATGGTTTGAAGCTTTAGAGGAGCTAGAAAGATAATGATATACAAAATTTGTTACAAAATTACTAACTTTTGTCTTAGACTTTCAAACAAATATATCGTAGCAGCTTGAGCAACATTGAGTGATTCTATATTGCTAAGGGTTGGTACCATGGTTTTTTGTCCAACTGAGAAATCTACTATACCATTAGCTTCCTCACCAAAAACCAAAACACTATTATTAAGCTTAAAATTTTGATCATAACAAGATATTCCCTCGTGAGGGGTTGTTAGCCATACTTGACGTTGCTTTATCTGTGAATGATTACAAAGTTCTTTTAAATTCTCAAAATAGCCAAAATTTAGACTAAACTGGGCTCCCATACCAGCACGTATAGCTTTAGGGTTAAAAGGATCTACAGTACCATTTATAAGAGCAACCTCTGTTAATCCAACAGCAATAGCGGTACGTAATATTGTCCCCATATTACCAGGATCTTGGATACGATCTAAGACTAATAAAAAATCATCACTAAGCTTTAGATTCTTAATTTCTGGTTTATACGCAAGTAGTATAACTCCTTGGGAATTATGCGTTTGAGAAAGTTCAGCAAACTCTTTTTCAGGAACTATAACTTTTTGTTCTATATTATAAATTTCATTATCAGTATCTTTAGTTAATATTAGGGCTACAATTTGAGTTTTATCAAGCTTAACTAACGCTTCTTGACAACATCTAAGCCCTTCAATTATATAAAATTGAGATTTTTTCCTACCTTGAAGTGAGTGTAATTTTTTTATTTCTTTTTGGAGCTTTTGAGTCAGAGTTTGCATTTGAGGCAGTGTGTTTTTTATTTTTATAGTTATTGTATGTTTTTTATTCATTAGTTTAAATAGTAATATTAATCATAGGATTGTTATAAACGGATTGCTATTAGAAGCTGATAATTAAATAATTAGTGTGTATGAAGAAAAATCGTGAGTTTAGTCTTACAATACCTTTTCAATCTCAATAGTTTTAGATTCTTTAGTGCATTCAGGTTTTTTAGGCAGTACTACCCAAAGCATTCCTTTTTTAAATGATGCTTTTGCTTTATCAGTATCTACTGTATCAGGCAAAGATAGACTACGTTCATAACTACCGTAATTAATTTCACGCATCATATAGTTTTTATCTTTATCTTGCCTAGACGTGGTTTTTTCTCCTTTAACTGTTAAAATTCCATTATCTATGGAAACTTTAATGTCATCTTCACCTAATCCTGGCATTTCAATCTCAATTTTTAGTTGATTTTTTTCATCAACAACATCTACAGCAGGACAAAGAGATAAGTCTTCAAAACGTTCAATAGAGGAGCTAAATGGTTCAAACCATTCATAGATATTATTAAATGCCTTATTAAACTCATTTTGCGCTGTTGACCAGAATGGCGTGTTCTTACGCTGACCTAAATTAATAGGAACATTTTTCTTAGTAGCTAGCAAATTCATAATTACCTCCTATAGGTATGTTAGAAAAGCAAGTATAGTATCTTTTATTTTCTTAGAATGTGTCATTGATTAAAATCAAGGAATATACATAAAAAGTTAGTTAAATTTTAAGTTACTAATTTAACGTAAGGGGAAGGTAATTATGAAAATAGCAAATTTGATGACAAAAGAGCCTGTAATCCTAAAAGAAAACGCAACTATATTAGAGGCTGTTAAAAAAATGGAAGAATGTGATTGTGGTATTCTACCAATAGTTGATGATGATAAGAATATTAAAGGTGTTATTACAGATCGAGATATTATAGTCAGAGCTATAGCAAAAAATAAAGACTTAAATAAAACTCAAATCACAGAAATTATGAGTAAAAATCCTATCTTCTGTGAAGAAGATGATTCATTACAACAAGCTGTTTCTCAGATGACTCGTCATAGTATACGTCGGGTATTAGTGAAAGATAAAGAAGGAACTTTCTGTGGTATTTTATCTCTTATAGATGTTATTAATCGTGTAAAAGATAAGTCTTCTTTAGCAGATTTATTTAAAGAAGTTAACGTCTAATTTTATAATACTAATCAATTGGCAAATTGCAGGGAAATATTTTTGAGCAATGTTGGCAGACATAAGAGATTAGTTTTTTAGGTTGAGGAATGTTGACATATTCTCCCTTAATTTCAACGTCACAACGTGCATAAAGTTTGTTAATTGCTCTTGAAAAAGTTTCTGGTCTCATACCAAGTTTTAAGGCTAATATGTTTTTTGGATAGGGTAGGTGTATAGTAGTGCTTTTCTGATAATTAGTATTAACATTATTATTTAATCTTAATAAAAAACACCCTATACGCTGTATAGCATTTTGGATAGATAAGTGTTCGATATGAGCATTTAATAAATGCTGCTTTTGCGACATTTTTTGTAAAAAGCTAAATGATAAATTGCTATCAAATGTTAATAATTGCTTTAATTTATCAAGAGGCAAAGTAAAACCCTTAAGATCAGAAATGGCATGAGCCATATAAGCCTCTTCTTTAGATGAGGCTGTAATAAGCGATTCACCATAATAATGATCTTGTGAAAGGATATCAATAATAATTTCTTCACCATCAACACTTATTTTATAAAGTTTTAACCAGCCATTAGTAACATAAAGGAAAGTTTGTAGGCTTTGATCATAGTCTAGAACCAAAGTATTTTTTCTATAAAAAAAACTAGTCGCAATTTTTGCAAGCTGCTCAAGGGTGGTATTTGATGCTTGAGAAAACAGTTCGATAGTCTTTAAAAAACTTACTTGCATAACTATTTATCCCCCATATAGTTACCAATATAAATATGTACTATTTTCTCCCTTTTTATCATTTTTTATCATATAGTAATCCATTATAAAACTTGTCATACTAAATTGGTTTTGGTATCTCAATGTAATTAACTTTTAAAAGCAAGGTTTGGATCATGAATTTTTCTCTTATAGTGCGCGTTTATTTTTATAGAAATTAGTTTTATATGTTAGTAAATAGTTGATTATTAGATAAAATTATTGACTAAAATAAAAGATTTATAAATACATTTTCTAGCAAAAAGTTAATTTTTAAAATTATAGTACTGCCATTGGAACAAACGTATTTTATACTTTTTGCACCTGTAATATTTACAAGTGTCGCAGCTACTTTATTAACCAGACCACTTTGCATATCTACACTAACATGTTTCTATAGCTATACCAAAATGTAGTTACTTGGGGAAGTATTTTATTATTTATAAGTCAATCTATAATATGCTTTTCTCTTAACTTTAGCCTAACATTTTTTTTATTTTCAACACATAATCCTATTTTACACCAATTGTTATAGAATGCGTTAGATTGCGAGTATCCCTTTATTACTCTACTAATCCGCGTAACTATAACTTTATGTCTTCTTTCACCACACCAAAAAAAAGCTTTTAGATCAATTAAAGCCCTATTATTGCCTTTATTATCTTTTAAAAGCTTTGGTACTTGTCGATTTAAAGAATTTGCATAATTAATTTCTATAATTTTTTTGTAACCAGTTGTCTGTTTATATTTAAGTTGGTTATCAGGAATAATAACTTCAGCACCATTACCATACAATTCCTTTAGTTTAGAACTTACTTGACCTTCGGCCGGGATCCTGGTAAAAAAGGGTCATGTTTGTTTTCTACTCTGAATATTAAACTCTAGTGGTATTGATGTTTTTGACTTTGATAACTCAAAAACACCGTAACGATTTATATTTTCCCTAAAAAATGGAGATAAAATTGATAAGCTGTCATTATTATATTCAATCCCTTCATTAGCTAATTGATTAAGCACTTTGGTTTGATTTGCTACGGTATGAAACATAACTGCATTAGCAGTCATTCTACCAAAAGAGATAATTTTCTTTTGGATATTGAGATTATTTTCCTCAATGGTGCCATTTTTTCCAAAAGTAATCCAATCAATAAAATCATTAAATTCCTCACTCTTACAAGTTGCAGCTTGGATTTTCCTACGCAGATCAATATCTGATATATAATCTAAAAGAAAAATAGTTCGGATAACACGTCCTAGCTCCCGAAAAGCTTGATGTAATTTGTTCTTTTTACTTTTGTAGCATAATTTTTTTAAGATAGTTGATGCTTTAATTTTTCCATTTTGAATTGACATAACAACACGTAACATATCGTGATACATTAATTCTATCAATTTCCAGTCTGGTTCTTTTGATGTAAAGATTTCACTGATATTTTGATATGATTTTTCATCCATATTAGCAGGACGATAAAAATTAAGGTGTTTAAAACTTCTAATTCTTGGCATTAGTCTAATTGCCAATAAATATGCAAAGCCAAATACAACTTCATTTTGCGCATGAGTGTCCCCATGTATAGTATCAGGTCTTAAAGATTCCTCAATTTCATAAATTCCATCAAAAATATATATAGCTTCATATACACCACAAGGAATAAAATTCCCAAATAATGCAACATATTGGTCAGAAACATGATAGTATCCAATCCCGCCATACTTTCCATAACGAATGTGATGTTCTGCTAATAAATTATTAGTATACATATCCCAATATGTGCCATCAACAGAAGCACTCTCACCATTTCCCCATATATATGGTAGGTCAAATTGCTTATAAGCTTCAATAATTGCTTCGCTTATCTTATTGAGCCTTACTTCTGTGATATGGTGATTGAACAACCAGGCTATTTGTTTTCTAGAATATTTTTTCAAACATCTTTCAGCTTGAACAGGACCAACATTACATCCATATGCAAACCAGGTAGCAATAAACCTTAACGCATAATCTTTAATTTTAGATTCATACCCTGATAGTGGCTTTAACTTATGACTGAGATTAAGCCAATTTTCAACCTCTAAGAATACTGAAATAATATCTGTTAGCGGCATTTTTGATGCGACAAGATTTGAAAAATCTTGGCGCGGTTGACTTATTTGTTGACTCACAACACGTTTTAATACAGGTTCACTATTTACTATGCTTAAGTATTCGTTTTTAATAAAATTCTTGTTTGTCTTTTCAGCAGCCTCTTGATGTTCAATTTGTAGATGTTCTACAAATAATTGAGGATCTTTTGGTTTTCCAATTAGTTCAGTATAAGGCGTCAGATTTTGATAAAACTCTTCCCATGAAATAAACTGTTTGTTTGGATCGTCGTGATCATAACTATTTAAAACATAAGCATCTGCACAATTGATTTCATCTATAATAAACTTGAAAATAGATAACTCAAATTTTCTTTTATTTATAGTCTGTATTTGGTTGAGACTACGTCTTGATTTTAGATTTGTAACAAACTGAAACCATTGGTCATCAAGCCACGCAAGGTTATTGAATTCATTCACATCAATTTCAAGCTCGTCGCTATGACTTCTTTGGTGTAACAACATAAATTTAATAAGCTTTTCAATTAAATCATCTTGTGACGATGATTTAACTTCAATCTGCTTTATAAGTCGGAACATAGCATGTCGCTTTCTCAAATAATATTCCAGCATCAGCGGCAGAGTATTATCATCGGCATATAAGAGATGTTGGTCACAAGCTGTGATAGTCGCATCAACATCATAAGGCAAGCTTTGCTCAATCAACTCTAACTTTTCTTGTGCTGTTTCCGGTGTTTGTTTACTTGCGGTAAGCACTTTTCTAAAGCTACTTATTAACTGATCAGTTATGTTTTGACGGGCCTCTCTAATTTTTGATAATTCATCTGTTGCATCATTTTCAATATTACGTAACCAGCGAGCTAATACAGAAATAATACTATCAAGTGACTTTGCATATTGCTGATACAATAACATAGCAGATAATGTATATCTCTTGATTTCTTTAATACGACGCATATCTGAAATATCTAATGCTATCGCTTCAGCCACATATTGGTCTAAACGGTGCTCTGGAATTTTAGATAGGTCTATCGGACTCTGATCCCTCCAAATACATAACTGTTCTAAATAATCCGTAAATGCTTTAATATTATTTGTTGTTGGTTTTTTTAGATCTTGTTTGAGATAAGCCCAGCCACTACTATATTCTTCAAATTTCTCGTCAGATGATAAAAGTTGATCAAAAAATTGCTTTGTCTCTTCGGTTAATTGATCACTAATCGTTTGATATAAATTAGTACTAACAATTAACCTAGAAGCTCGTGCCAACCTTAATAACGTAGAGAATGCCGGAATTTCAAAACTATTTTTAATCAACTCCTCAAGTATGTCATTAATAATATCAGCTAAATTTTCTTTTATGGCAGAGGACTTTAAAGCAGCTGACTTCATAATGGATTTACGTTGTTGCTTACAATTATTGATCTTGAGAAATTTACAGATCAATATTTTATGTCGCTTACGCTGCTTAAGACGCATATAGCTTTGCAGTTCTGTCTTATCTACTTCCACATCAATATAGCTAGCAATATAGTCAACAATTACTTTTGGAATAGCATTAATGGGCGTATGGTAACCCAGACACTGAAAACATTTTAGTGACAGCATAAAACCCAACTGGCTATGTGGTGATTTCTTACTTGTATTATTAGCAAGTAGATATAGCTCTTTCTTTGTTGGTAAAAAATTTTGCTCTAACTCTTGAACAGTTGGATTAGGTTTTAAGCGCGGATAAGCTGTTTCATGAATTGCTGCCATATATCACTTTGAGATTATTTATTATCTTCACGAACATATTTATATAGTGTAGGTTTTGAGATACTAGTCATTTCACAAATTTGACGAAGAGAATGTTTTTTAGCCTTATATAGATCAATAGCTAACTGTCGTTTGTCTTTATTTAGCTTTTTTGGCCTGCCTCCTTGACGACCTCGTGCTCGTGCAGCTTCAACACCTGCACGTGTACGTTCACGAATTAAGTTACGCTCAAATTCTGATAGTGCTCCAAAAATATGAAAAATTAACTTTCCAGATGAACTTGTTGTATCAATAGATTCTTGTAGACTTTTAAAACCTATATTTTGTTCATCAAGTTCATGAACCCATTCAATTAAATGCTTCAATGTGCGACCAAGTCGATCAAGTCGCCATACGACTAGGGTATCATTTTTACGCAGTATTTCTTTTAATTTTTCAAGACCTGGTCTTTCAGCAACAGAACCACTAATTTTGTCGGTAATTATTTTTTCACACCCAGCTTTATTAAGTGCATCAATTTGTAAGTCTAAATTCTGTTCTAGTGTAGAAATACGAGCGTATCCAATTTTCAAAATAACAATATCCGTAAAATAACTCTTATTATTTATTGTAAGGTTTACATTGATTATTTGCCAATATTTATTTACTATTTTATCCTAAGTAAATAGTAAAATGAAAATTAAGTAAACACAGGTAAAGAAAACGAGGGTTTTGTTTACCTTAATTTGATTTTTAGTCAATTATCAGAATCAATTTTAAAAGGAAATAGTTATCTAATGGTTTGCCCTATAACAAAATTCAATGACTGGTGGCATATTGCTTCGTTAAATTCCCCTTTGAAACAAAAAAATGCTGTTTGTATTTCCACAATAGACTTGCACGGTTTTCCTTCCGGAAGATTTGTAGATCTCAAAAAAGTAGATCGCGATGGTTTTGTTTTCTGCACTTATTTAGACTCCCAGAAAGGTATAGAAATTAATAATAATCCTAAAGTTGCATTAACTATATGGTGGGATCATGTAAACTATCAAATTAGAGTCATCGGTGTAGCAAATAAATTAGAAAGCTCTGAAGCAAAAAAATACTGGGAAAATAGATCATTTTCAGCAAAAGTCACTACAACAGTATGTGACCAAAGTCAGAGATTAGATCATGAAAGCTTGTTAGAAGATAAATTTAATAATTTATATAAAATGCTTAAAGAAGAGCGTAAAGATATTCCAAAACCAGATAACTGGGGAGGATATTGTATAACTCCTCTAAAAATAGAGTTTCTAACGTTTAAAGATAGTCGACTACATTTGCGTGAGCTATATGAAGCTCATGGCAAAGAATGGAGTATGCAATTACTACAGCCATGATTAAAAAAAATCCATGAAGCTTGTTACTCATGACCCTTTTTTACCAGGATCCCGGCCGGAGGTCTACTTGTTTAACTAAATCTTCATAATCATTAAAATTTGTAGGGCGACCTGGGTTTTTATAGCTAGATTGTAGTCTCAATGTTTATACTGATTCCGAAATGTACCTCATTAGGTGTTAAATAATTTAAACATTTTTTAGGTCTATTATTCAAGTCAATTTGCAACTTTCTAAGATACTGATGAGAGATATTACTAAAATCAGTACCTTTAGGAATAAATTGTCTGATATACCTATTCATGTTTTCATTTGTACCTCTTTGCCATGGACTATATGCATCTGCAAAGAATACTTTAATACCAGTTTTATTTGATAAATTTTTGTGTTTAGCAAACTCTTTACCATTATCAAAAGTAGCTGTGGTAATTTTATTACCATTTGATGCTCTGTATAAAATTTGGTTAATTGAACTAGCTGTTCTATCTTTAGCTTTGCCTAGAATTGTGAATCTACTAACTCTATCTACCATAGTCAAAATAGCTCCTTTATGATCTTTACCGACTATAGTATCACCTTCAAAATGATACAGCTCTTTTCTATCATTAGCTGCTTTAGGCCTTTGTGATATGTTGACTCTATCCTTTATCTTACCTTGATTTGAGGAGCCTTCTTTTTTGTATTTGTAACGCCTACCTTTGAAGAATAATAACTGTTTAAGGTTATGTCTTTGTATAAAGTTATAAACAGCTTTAAAACTTAGCTTAGCTATACCTTCATGCTTTAATCTACCACAAATTAACTCCGGTGATATTTTCTTTTTGAGTAAAGCTATTATCAGCTTTTTAACTTCATTAGTAAGTTTATGATTATTTGACTTTCTACGACTACAATACAACTTATGGGCTATCTCTGCAGAATAACTTTTACCTACTTTATTCCTTTTAAGTTCATTTATAACAGTTGTTTTACTAAATCCTATTTTATTAGCTATTGCTGCTTCTAAGTATCCTAATTTAAGTAAATTTTCTATATAATATCTATCTGAAAGAGTTAAATGTCTATGTGCCATTTTTAGTTCCTGTTCGTTTATTTAAGTTCTTCTCAAACCTAATAAACTACATCTGGAACTCTCTTTCAACTATTTTAAAACTTTCAGAATACAATCTAGCATAACTAACTGCATTTATCAGGCCACTTTGGTATATATGATGTTGTTTTTCAAAGTGAGATTCAAGCTGCTTTACAGTCTTAAAAGATTGATTTTTACAATTAGGGCATATATATAAGCCATTTCGTGAATCTAATAAATGTAAACAATTTAGAGCATGTGAAATATATTCATCATAAGACTTAAGTTTTGTCTTACAATTTATACACATAAAAGATTCTTTTTGGTGGCGGCAGTTATTAGCTAATTTATTGGCAACATCTTTTTTTACTGACTTAATAAGTTTCTTACAATATTTTTCATCTCTTTTTTTTGCCTGCGAATCCTTTTTATTGCTTTCAGAGAAATCGACCTTTTTTACTGCTTTAGGTTTATGCAATACGCGATGATTAACTTGGTTTAACTGAGGTTTATTATCAAATATGTAATCCTTAAATCTAATAGTACTGATATGTTGATTATCATTTTCAACAAAGTATATATTTTCATATAACATAACATAAGCCTGTGACCTTAATTCTATTTCTCTTTCTCTAGTTAATAAAAATGTGTCAGTATCATCAATTAAGTAGTATTGGTTAGATTTTTTGATTACAGAAACATAATGACCATATAGTAATTCATTTCCAATATGAACAATATAGCCAATTAGAGAGAATTGTTTATCTGTGATCTTAATATTTTCCTGAATATTACAGTTAGAATCTATTTTAAGACCATGGTTATCATATTTAGTTACTTGTATAAAAATATACTTTCCTATATCTTTTATAGTAATACTTTGTTTAGCATCCTTTTTATGCTTTTCTTCTAGTGTTAGCGTGTAGCCTTTCTTTTTAATATGGGTATTATCATTATCTATACATAACTGACACGGTAATCTAACATCTACTCCTTGCTGATATTTTTTTATACCATCTTCTACGTCAGTAGCCTTTGGAGGGATAATTAATATGTTTCCATCTTCTTCAAACTGAGAGCATTTTTTAGGGTGTAGATCACATAGTATTTCGATTTTGTTATTTTTTTTATGATTATAATATTCACTATGTTCAAATATTTTTATCATAAACTCACTTACATCTTGCTGTTCTCTTTTATCAGTAGATAGATTCCAGTTATTTTCACCTACTAAAGCATTTATTACTCTTTGCAACTGTTTTAAGTCTCTTATTTGATCTAATATTACAAAAGGATTATTATCTGCTATTTTAATCATATTAAGAATCTGAAATGCCGCATTAATATAGCATGTTGTTCCAAAATTTGTTAATGGAACGGTAGTATTATTAGTTAATTGTGATTGCTCTTTTATATCATAATATGAATTGTTGATTTCTATAAAATCTATAGGATTATCTACTATTTTACTAGGATTAAAATTAGCTCCATAATCAATTAGTAACTCCTCATTTATGTTTATGTCTTTTGTTGCATAGTAGAAAGGGAAGCATTCATTTCTTACCTGAAATCCTTTTGATATAGCACAGTTTTGATCACTCTCAGAATCTCCATGATTTATAAATAAGACTGGAGAATGTTTTAATTCTAGTTGCTCATATTTGTCTTTTGTACTAGGAAACAATAAGTTATTGCTAGTTCCTAGTTGCATCAAGTATTCAAAAAGAGGAAAACCAATCTTATCTATAGGTATGTTATAAATATTAGCAACCTCCTGTGTGGTAATTTTATATCCAAAATAGAAGCCAATAATATCGCCTTTTTTGATTAATTTCTTTGCATAGACACCACGGCCATTAACGTTTTTCCTAGCTAAATATTTACTTTCGGCTACATAAAACCTCGAGGGGTCGACCTCTGCTTTTTTTACAATTGTACTACCAAATTTTATTTTACCATTAATAATACCTTCATAAATGGTGTCTCTACTATCTCTAGCTTTTATTAATTTTTGTCTAAGATTATAACTAAGATTCATGCTTGATTACCATGCCACTATGGTTAACATTTTATAACTAATTTTAAACATATAACTATTACTAAAAAAATAATAGTATTATATCATTAAATTAACAATTAATTACTTATAAATATATTTTTTAAGGTATTTTATTGGCAATAGCTATATTTAGCACATATATAACGTAGGTGATCCATAATGTTGCTCTATTATAAATCGATTTTGTAGATATTTTTAACACAGTTAGAAACATATAATTTTAGTTTACAACAGCACTATTAACTAAGATTATGGTATAAGAATATACTTTTATCTAAGTTTATATCATAATTATCTTAAGCAAATTTACTTGAAGGAATTATGACGCTATATGCTAAAAACTAAAAGCTTAACCCCGCTACAATACGATATTATCATAAACAAATCTACTGAAAGACCTTTTACTGGGAGATATAATGAACTAAATTGCGAAGGTGCTTATATTTGTAGGAATTGTGCTACACCATTATTTAAATCAGATAGTAAGTTTATATCTAGTTGCGGTTGGCCTAGTTATGATATTCATATTGACAATAATGTAAAACAGTTACCAGATATAGATGGTCGCAGAACGGAGATTTTATGTAATAATTGCGATGGGCATTTAGGACACATTTTCCATGGGGAAGGCTATACTCAGCTAAATACTAGATATTGTGTAAACTCAGCATCTGTAGACTTTATACCATTTATAAGCTTTGGTGAAACAGAAGAAACTATATTAGCAGCAGGGTGTTTTTGGGGAGTAGAGTATTATTTAAAAAAGTTAGATGGTGTACTTCTTGCTGAGTCTGGGTATTGTGGTGGCGATCAACCATATCCTGATTATAAAAAAGTTTGTAACGGTGATACAGGATATCTAGAAGTAGTTAGAGTTATCTTTGATAAAGGTAAGCTATCTTTAGCTGAAGTTTTAAAATATTTTTTTGAAATACATGATTTTGAGCAAGTTGATGGCCAAGGTCCAGATATAGGAGAACAATATGAATCTGCAATTTTTTATTATAATGATGAACAAAGACAGATAGCGTCAGATATTAAGAATACTTTAAATAATAAGAATTACAGAGTAGCTACTAAGATCATAGAAGTAAAACCTTTTTATATTGCTGAAGATTATCATTTAGACTACTATTTTAAAAAAGGATCTCTGCCATATTGTCATAGTTATAGAAAGATATTTTAGACTTTTGGAAACAGTTTATCTTTTATTCTTAAAAATAGGACTAATGATAGAATTATGAACCCTAATTGCTGAACAGGTATATCCACCATAAGTTCTGTAATTGAATAAAAACTAAGTATAATTCCACCAATACCAGCTACAGTAAATTTGACTAATCTGTTTATAGCATTACCAGCAGCAAAACCTTCTTTAAGTAAATCTATAATCTTTGAAGTCAATGTGATATTTATTAAAGCAAAACAGGCTGTAGCAATAGTATTTAGTAATACAAACAAATAGATATTACTAAATACATAAGAGCATATTATATTAATTACTATAACAATAGTAGATATAAAATATCCGGAAAAAATAATGTTATTTTGGTTATATGGAGTTATATTCTTCTTTATATAGTAACTTGCAAAGACTATACCGAAAATATTAACGGCAAATAAAATACAGTATTGTAAATACCCTAAATTAAAATATTCTATAATAAGGTTTGATGATGCATTTATAAAGCTAAATAGCGCTCCAAAACATAATCCAGCACCAATAGCTCCTAAAATAAAAGGTATATTTCTGGTATGTTTTACATATACATAAAAACTTTGTAATAAACTGGATGATCTTTTATGTGGCTTATGAGTTTCTGGCATTATAAAGGTTAAGCATAACAAAACTACACCATATAGGGTTAAAAAATGAAATATATTTTGCCACTGACCAGTTGTATAAATAATAAGGCTACCGATTATTGGTGATATTATAGGAGCAATCATAAATACCATGATCATAGTAGCCATCATTTTGATAAGTTTTTGCCCACGATAACAGTCTTTTAATATAGCCATAGAAGCTACAGCAGCAGGGGAGTCACCAAGACCTTGGATGAATCTCATAAAAGTTAAAGTTTCAAAGTCTGAGCTTAAAGAGCATAAAACTGTACTTATTGTATATATTAACATACCTAAAATAAGTATCTTTTTGCGGCCATACCTATCTGATAATGCTCCCCATATCAACATACCTATACCAAAACCTACAAGATATGTAGATACTGTAATAGTCATCTTGCTTACATCTACATTTAAAAAGTCACTTATATTACCAAAAGCAGGAATATAAGTGTCAATAGCAAAAGGAGGCAAAGCAACAAAGATAACTACAAAAAATATTAAGTATTTACTACCTTTTCTGATTTTCATATAGTCTATGAGGAGAAAGTTATAATTTTTATAAACTTATTTTAACAGATAAATTCACCGGAAATTAGAAAAAATAAAGAAAAAAAGAAAGTTTATAAATTAAGCTTTAGCTTTTGTGATTGCTGCTTCAATATTAGAATATTGAGTGTAACCACCAATTATAGTAGTATTGCTACTATCAGCTTTCTCAGCAGGAGCAATAACTAGAAAAGGTGTGCCTTGGATACCTAAGTCTTTAAAGCCCATCTCCAAAGTATCTTGTAAATGCTTAGCAATTTTATCATCTTTAATTACTTGCTTAACTTTAGTTATATCAGCACCAGCACTTTTTGCTACATCATCAATAGTTGAATTTTTAAGTTTACCTTCATCTTCACCAGTAGCAAATATACCATTATGGTACTTAACATAAGCTTCAGCACCATAAATTTTATATATAGCAGTGCCTACTTCAGCAGCATATTCAGAAGCAGGGGCTCTTTGACCAAAGATAGGAAATTCTACAAATGCAACTTGCACATCCTTATGACCTTCCATAGCTTTTTCAATTTCTGGAGCGACCTTTGAACAATACATGCATTGGTAATCAAAGAACTCATAGATAACTACTGTTGGATTTTTGACGCCTGATTTAGGAGTTAAATCTGAGTTATATATACTATCTTTGACTTTTAAGAAACTAGTGACTTGTTCAGCGTTCATTTTTTGCATCATACTATCACGTAGATCTTTCATACTCTTATCGATAGTTTCTTGAGAAATAGCGGGTTTCTTACCATTGATTGCATCTTCAAAGCCAGCTACAACTTTATCAGAGCTAAAACCATAATCTTTTAAATTAGGGTCTTGAGTAATATGCGAACCCATACCATACCCAATTGTGTAGCTAGCATCTGATTTAATATTATCTACGGTAGATTCACTAGTAGCAGGTGTGCTTACAGCTATTGAAGAAGTAGTTTCATCACTATTATTACTTCCCGAACACGCTACTAAACTAGTAGTTATAGCCGCAACTGCTAATGCTTTTAAAAGTTTTTTCTTAACCATTATATTTTACTCCTTAATCAAAATGATTACTTAGATTAGTCTGCTAATTGTTCAACGGAGGTTGTGTCAGTGGATTGATCTTTAGTAGATTGAGCTTGTTCTACATTGTCTTGGCTAGCTTTTACGTCACTTTTAACCGCCTTTTGCTCTTGATCAGCAGCTACCTTTTGCTTAGCTATAGCTTGGTTTTGAAATTGAACCATTGCATTTTGCATTTGCTCAGGAGTTAGTTTAGCATCTTTGCCTAGGATACCATCTTTTAGCCCATTTACTATTTGTTGGTTATCAATAGTGATATTATTTTGAGTCATCTGTGTTTGAAGAGTTTTACCCATAGAGTAACCTACAGAATAACTAATATCATTTTTATCAGCAGCAAAACTACTTCCTACTAGTGCACCTGCTAATAGTGGAGCTATAATTAAAGTTTTAGTTAATTTCATAATTTACTTTCTCCTATTGTTTGAAAAGTATTCTTTTAAATAATTCTAACAAAGAATATATAAATCACAATAGTTAATCTAGAGCAATTGTATTAAAAAATATTTGGAAGGAGTAAATGTAGCTATTGTTTAATATTTTTAATTAAATATTTATTTACCATTTTTATTTTTTATGTTTTTATTATAATATTTTTTTTAAAATATATTATAATTATGTTAATATATTTTGATGTATTAAGTGAATATATAAGAAATTTCTGTAACTAACAACAATTAAACAACATAATTTAGGAGTTAAAACCATATGTATAAAAAACATTTAAAAACAGCACTGTTACTATTGCCGGCACTTGGGTTTTCTAGTGATTTTAAAAATATTTCTACAGAAACTAGTATAAAATTAAAAACTATTACGCAGGCTGATGATATTCAACAAAATATAAGAAATTATATCAGTTCATTGAGCAATTATAGTCCTGTTAGTGAAGCTAAAGAAAAATTTAAAGATAAACTAGTTAAGTATTATGGAATAGCGAAACCTTTAAAAACCATCGTTAGAGATAAAGAGAATATATATGATTGCTTTGCTCCTGAGCAACAGCCTGCTTTAATTGGGCTTGGCGAAGATGAAGTAAAAGGAATTTTAGACTATTTTAAAGCTCATACAGTTAAAAATGATGATAACACTAGTAATTTAACTTCATTGAGTAAATCTTTACAGCAACAGTGCGAAGGTTTATATATTAGAAAACGTCCTACTGTCAAAAGTATAGAGCAAAATTCTGCTTTATATACTAAACAAGGCATTAATAATTTAAGTAGTAGTGCTCAATATAAATATGGTTATTTAATAGATGCTAGATTGTATTCTGAAAGTTTTAAAATAGTTGAAAGAGAGTTCCAGATGTAGTTTATTAGGTTTGAGAAGAACTTAAATAAACGAACAGGAACTAAAAATGGCACATAGACATTTAACTCTTTCAGATAGATATTATATAGAAAATTTACTTAAATTAGGATACTTAGAAGCAGCAATAGCTAATAAAATAGGATTTAGTAAAACAGCTGTTATAAATGAACTTAAAAGGAATAAAGTAGGTAAAAGTTATTCTGCAGAGATAGCCCATAAGTTGTATTGTAGTCGTAGAAAGTCAAATAATCATAAACTTACTAATGAAGTTAAAAAGCTGATAATAGCTTTACTCAAAAAGAAAATATCACCGGAGTTAATTTGTGGTAGATTAAAGCATGAAGGTATAGCTAAGCTAAGTTTTAAAGCTGTTTATAACTTTATACAAAGACATAACCTTAAACAGTTATTATTCTTCAAAGGTAGGCGTTACAAATACAAAAAAGAAGGCTCCTCAAATCAAGGTAAGATAAAGGATAGAGTCAACATATCACAAAGGCCTAAAGCAGCTAATGATAGAAAAGAGCTGTATCATTTTGAAGGTGATACTATAGTCGGTAAAGATCATAAAGGAGCTATTTTGACTATGGTAGATAGAGTTAGTAGATTCACAATTCTAGGCAAAGCTAAAGATAGAACAGCTAGTTCAATTAACCAAATTTTATACAGAGCATCAAATGGTAATAAAATTACCACAGCTACTTTTGATAATGGTAAAGAGTTTGCTAAACACAAAAATTTATCAAATAAAACTGGTATTAAAGTATTCTTTGCAGATGCATATAGTCCATGGCAAAGAGGTACAAATGAAAACATGAATAGGTATATCAGACAATTTATTCCTAAAGGTACTGATTTTAGTAATATCTCTCATCAGTATCTTAGAAAGTTGCAAATTGACTTGAATAATAGACCTAAAAAATGTTTAAATTATTTAACACCTAATGAGGTACATTTCGGAATCAGTATAAACATTGAGACTACAATCTAGCGATTATTATCAAAGGTTTGATTCTGATACTAATTACGTATATGCTACTTTTTTTAACCTTCAAGATTTTGATCCGGTAGTGAATGATGGAGGACACAGTTTAAACCAGTTATGGTTAGTAAATGAGCAAGAACCTTTTGTAAAAACATTTGAAACAGGAGTAATTAAAGGTTTCTCTAACAAATGTCCTTGGCATTTATTCACTTTTGCTACAACAGATGGATATCACGGTAACGATAGTGATTACTATAATGAAGATGGTGGATTTGTTAAAAACGTTAATGTATATCCTAATGTTAGCACAAACTTATGTTATGCTATGGAAGAAAATACAGGTGGTTACATTTTAATATTTCATGATACCATTATAAATAAAAAAGTTGATGGTGTTGCGTTGTTTTTATACAAATTAGATAAAAATAAAACCCCTCCAGCTAAAGAATTATTTGAAAATCCTGAAAATTATCCAGGAATAATCAAATTACTTGGAGTATACTACAACCGAAATATGAAAGGTTTTAATGTTTTTAATGTTGGTGCTGAAATTGCTATATCAAAAGGTAAAACCTCATTTGCTGGTCAGATGGGAAGATCAGGTTATGGCGATTATGATGGAGCTCTAGGTTTTAATAATAATATATATTGTATGAATTGTGACCAAGGGTGGTTTAACCTTATCAATAAAGATGGAATTAATATAGGAACGTTTTCAGGTACTAAATCAGCCTAATAATCAAAACTAGGTAATAAGTGTTTATTTAATTAAATAAAAGATTTTTGCTTATTTATAGCCCAATCTATATGCTCTAGAATTAATTTATTATCTAAATATTTGGTTCTTTTATTTTCTAAAGCTAATAAATTTTCATCTTTATATGGTGAATTACCTATGGCTATAGAAATATTTCTTATCCAGGCATCATAACCAATTCTACGAATAGCCGAACCTTGTGTATATTTGTCAAAGTCTTCTTTAGACCATGAAAAAAGCTCAAGTAAAGGTCTATTTACTAAAAAATCTCTTTGCTGAAAGTCTTGTTCGGTTGTTTCAGGAGCTGCATTATTAAATGGGCAAACTAACTGGCAATCATCACAACCATAAATTCTAGTGCCTATTTTATCCCTAAACTCTAGAGGTATAGCTCCTTTGTTTTCAATTGTTAGATATGAAATACATTTACGTGAGTCGATCATTTTATTTGGTAAAATTGCTCCAGTTGGACAAAGTTTAATACATGCTCGACACTTTCCACATTCATTTAATTTAAGATCTGTATCTGGTAATTTGGATAAATCTAAATTGCTATATATAACACCGATGAAGAAAAAAGACCCTTGTTCTTTGTTCATTAACATTGAGTTTTTGCCTATCCAGCCAAGCCCTGCTTTTTCAGCTAAGGGCTTTTCTAATACCGGTGCGCTATCTGTAAATACTCTAAACTGGTGATTAGCTGTGATTTTATCTATATATTCACCTAGTTTTTGTAACTTTTTTTTCATTACTTTATGGTAATCTCTACCATGAGCATATATAGAAACTTCAGCTATTTCAGAAATTGATCTTAAACGCTTAACTTCAGTTTTTGTAGAGATATGACGATTAAGATAATTAAGTGTTGCTACTATGACGCTATTTGTACCAGGAACTAGCTGATTAGGAACAAAACGTTTTTCACCATGTTTAACCATATAATCAAGCTCTGCATTATAGCCACTTTCTAGCCATTTATTATAATAGGGAATATATTCTGATAAATCACAATCAGCTTTTGATAATGATGATAAACCTAATTCATCTAAAGCATAGTTTTTAACTTTTTGCCACTGCTCTAAAGTTAGTTCTAGTTTCATAGTTACATAACTAGCTATCTTTACGTTTGATATCCCAAAGTTTTTCTAAAGCATAAAGGTTTCTTGTCTCTTCAAGCATTATATGAACTACTATATCACCAATATCAACTAATACCCAGTCGGCTTTATTATCACCTTCTATGCCTAATATGGTAATGGTATTTTTTTTCAATTCGTGCTCTAAATGTTTAGCTAACGCTCGGGCATGTGTGGTAGAAGAAGCAGTACAAATGATAATTTTGTCCATCATATCAGTTAAATGCTCAACACCTATAGTTTGGATATTTATACCTTTTAAATCATCTAAAGCTTCTATAGTTATATCTAGTCTTTGGTCTGTAGTCATCAAAAATAATATTGTATAATTATTAAAGCTAGAATTATAACATAACTTTACAGTAAATAGTGGTATCATAACGGTACTAGACGATATGTAGACAATCTGGGAGTTTAAAATGAATAAAAAAGGCTTATTTCTATTTTTTTCATTGGGAGTATTGATCACCATAGCAGTACTATTATTCTACAAATTTGCTATTTGGTATGAGCAAGCACTAGGATCTATCTTCTCGTATATAGTTATGGTCAGCTTTGTTTTACTTGTTTTTAGTCCATTTAGGTTTATCAAAGATAATAAAGCTAATATTAGTGTTAGCAGCTATATTAAATACCTTGGGTACACACTTTTATATATACTTAAGTTTATAGCTAGTGTTGCAAAACAAGTGATACTCACTATTTTATACTTAATATCTAAACTTTTTTCTACAAAAAATAAAGAACCTTCTTAAAAATTTTTAATGCAATACACATCTGAGCAACAAAAAATTATACAACATGACATAAGTAGCCATGCGTTAGTTTCAGCAGTAGCAGGCAGTGGTAAGACTCAAACTCTTATAGCAAGAATAGAGTATTTGTTATCTAAAGGTGTTCCAGCAGATAAAATACTTGTTCTTATGTACAATAAATCTGCACAATTAGATTTTGCGTCTAGGTTAAAAAAAATTTTACCTACTGAGAAATCAGAATATATAAATGTACGTACACTGCATTCTTTAGGTAATAGCTTTTTACAGGCTTTTGCTAAAGCAGGGTACATAAAGTTTGATAAAATCCTCAAAGATTATGAAGTTGATAGCATTTTATTTAATTTAATTAAAAGCTACCAAAAAGAGTTTAAAATTATTAAAGAAATAGATAGTGATAGAGTAGAAACTTTTAAAGAACACATTTCTATTTTAAAATCAGATCTTTGTTTAAATAATAAAAAATTAAAGAGTTTAAACCCTAAAGAAAAAAAATTGTTGGATAAGGTATTTGTTGAATTTAACAAAGAATGTGAAAAGTTAAAAGCAATTACGTATGATGATATGATTTATCTTCCAGCAAAATTTTTTGAAAAAAATAAAACTAATATCTCACGAGCTAACAATTTATATTCACATATTATTATCGATGAATACCAAGATATAAATCCAATACAACAATTTTTCTTAAAATGCTTAGTGGGTGATAATACTTATATTATGGCAGTAGGAGATGTGGATCAAACTATATATCAATGGCGTGGTTCAACTCCATACTACATGTTAGAGGGTTTTAAAAAAGATTTTAAAAAAGTTGAACAATATCAATTATCTTATACTTTTCGCTACGGTGATTTGATATCACTTATGGCCAATAATATTATAACTAATAACAAAAAACGTCATGATAATTTATGTATTACCTACCCAAAGTTAGATAGAACTACAAATATTAGTATTTTAGATAATAGTGATAAAACTGTATTAAAATTAAAATCTCTAATTGAAGCGGGTGTCAAAGCGAGTGATATTGCTATTTTAGTAAGAAAATATAATTCAACCACTGTTTTTGAATTAAGCTGTTTATATAATGATTTACCATATCATGTAGTTGCTGATAAAGATATTTTTAGTGAAAACCTATTTAAAGCTATTTATGGTTATTTAATGCTTTTAAATAAAGGTTGTGGTTTTAAAAAACACGCGCCTGATCAGCGTATAGGGTTTATAAAGGCTATGTTTGATTACCCGTCACTATATCTTAAAAAAGATCAAAAGCAAACTGTAGCTGTAAAAATTGCTAAAAATATCGATCAAGCTACAAGTTTGATTATAGAGTTAAGTAAAAATGTTGATAAATCTTTTAAAGAAAAAAATATCCTTGCTGTGGCACACTGTTGGCGAACTATTTTTAATAATACACGTGCAAAAAGACCAGGTAAAGCCATAGACTTCATATTTGAAACGCTAGAAATAGAAAAGCTTATATCTAAAGTCTCGACAGAAACATACTCTAATAGGTCAAAACTACAAATAATTGAAGGGATATTTAGTTTTGCAAAAAGCAAAAAAGGAGCTTTTAATGAGTTTATAGATCTTTTATATAAACTATATATGAAATCTATTCAACAAGAATCTAAAGTTATTGCAAACTCTGATCAGATCCAAATAATGTCTATGCATAGAGCAAAAGGTCTAGAGTGGGATTATGTGGTTATCCATGATGCTACAGAAGGTAGCTTTTTTGGTGAGAACAACTTAAAAGTTTCTGATGAAATTTTAGAAGAGGAGCGTAGACTTTTTTATGTGGCTATTACAAGAGTAAAAAAACACCTTTTTATAGTCTCAGCTGATGATATTGATAAGCTCTATGCGTGGTATAAAATAAAAAATAACACCTACCCAAAAGATTTAAAGTGTAAAAATAGTCTTAGGTTTTTGTATGAAAGTAACTTAGCCGAATGTGAAAATTATTTAAGTAGTTTAAATCAACTAAAAAAAGAGGATATAAAGAACAGGATTTTTAAGAAGTATCATTTGAGCAGGGACATGTCGACTCAATCCTAGGCTAGGATAGGGATACAATACTATTTTTTATATTTAGTCGCTTGCGATATCTTTAACACTTAGTAGTGTAGTTGTACTGGTTCAAATGGTTCCTACAAACCTCTATTGCGCCCAAAACTTAGTAAAATTTCCATGGTTTTTTTATAGCAATTAAGGCTTTATTTCTACGTTTTTCAGAATCTTCTAAAGTATTAGATTTATAAGAGCTTTTTGATCGAGGGCGGTTAATAAAATCATTATAGTCATAATCTTTCTTATAAGAATTAAATTCTTTAACTCCAGGAACCCAAGATAAATTCCGATACTTTTCAGCTTCTTCTGAATTGTAGTTACTATCTAAATTATTACTACAAAAGAGAGATGAAGTATACAGTTCATCACAAGCTCTTTTCATCATTGTAAGTGAAGGAAGATTAAAGTGACTAGTTACTAACATCTCACTTTCAAAAAAACTTTTCATTAGTATTTCTTTTTTTTTCATTTGATTAAGAAGACTATCATACTCTTGCTTATCTTTTAGATCAAAAGATTTTACAATAGACTTAACTTTTAAAGAATTTAAATCATCATTATATTCTTTTATGGTATCGAGCATCTCTTTAAATAAAGTGGTTTGTTTATCTTTAATCTGTGTACTTGAATACATATCAATCAAACTAAATTTAGACCAGATTTCTCTTAATTTTATATTCGAGTGGGCGAGTGCTAATAGAGCATCTGTAGCTAAAGTTTCAACATTTTTTTGTTTGAATAACAAAGCAGGTTTCATGTTATCTTGGTAGTTATGTGGATTTAATTCTTGTGCTGGATTATCAAACCAGCTTTCTCTACTTGTGTCACATGTAAAAAAAGCTGACCAATCAGCAAGGGCGTATGTTTGTAATATAGGTAAAACTCCATCTTCACTATCTTCTGGAATTAAACCACAAGTACCAGCTTTACCTATCATAACAACCGTAGAACCGCCTTCTGCTTTAATATTTGGAGAAGTTAAATAATAATCATACCATTTGGTTCCCAACTCTTCTAATATATGCTGAGGAGGTTTAGGCTTGACAGCTAGTTTTATATTAAGCATTTCTTCAACTGTTGGTAAATAATTATTATAAAATGTTGCGCCAAGGTCTCTGACAATTGACCATTTTTCATTTAATCCGCCTCCAACATAAAGAAGAAGTTCTTTAAAATAATTATTGGCAAAAGCTTTCCCGTAAACTGTTCTTGATTCAAGAAGAGCTAATTCATACAATTGATTAAGCTTATTTCTGTGTTTAGAATATTGGATGTCAGATATGGTTTTTTTCAAATAAGATAAGTGCTTAAATGTTAACTTTCCATTCTTAGTATATTCATTTTCTTTTTCTGTAGGCTTACGGTCCATCCATATATAATGATTATTTGTCTGGTTCGCTTTAACCATATTTTGAATATTAATCAAATAATTATCTGAAATTTCACGTTCTCCAACCCATATACTATGTACTGATGACATATTGTTATCTCCAATATATTTTTTACTAGACTTTCTATAGCAATTTGTATTAAAAAGTATACCTGATTAAAATTTCATTCACTATCAAGTATAATTGATAGGATACAGTGTTTTTTGACAAGACTTACGTTATAATTTTTACTAACTTGTGTATGCCTCATCCCAGTTACCAGTTAAACCAGCTACTTCATATTCTGTTACGCGATTTTCAAAGAAATTGGTATGATCAGCGCCATTTAAGATCCATTCTAACCAAGTTAGAGGGTTTTTTTCTATGTTATATATTTCTTTAAGCCCTAGCTGCGTAAGGCGTCTGTCTGTAATATGGCGTATATACGCTTTTACTTCATTAGCATTTAGTCCTTCGATTGTTCCTAGTTCATATGCCAAGTCAATAAATTTATCTTCTAATTCTACAGCTTTGCTAGCCATTAGGTAGATTTCTTTTTTAAAATCATTATCGACAATATAAGGATTTTCCTGGCAGTAGATTCTAAATAAAGCAGCGTTACCCTCTACGTGCATTGACTCATCACGTATTGACCATTCAACTACTTTACCCATACCTTTCATTTTCCCAAAACGCTGGAAATTTAGTAGCATAGCAAAAGAAGCAAACAAAGCAACTCCTTCATTAAATACAGTTTTAGCTAAACACAATCCTAAACCGCGACGAGTAGTTGGATCAGCATCCATCATAAAGTCGATTTTATCTGTCATTGCTTTATACTCTAAAAAAGCATGGTATTCTGAATCAGGTAGCCCTAAAGTATCGTTAAGTAAAGCATATGCTCTTTGGTGTATACCTTCCCTAGCCGCAAATGAACCTAGCATATTTCTAATCTCATTGTTTTTGAATGCTGGTATAAATTGATCATAATAATTTTGGCCAACTGCAACATCTGACTGGGTAAAAAGTCTGAGAATATTTGTAATATATTCTTTTTCTACTTTTGAGATTTTACCATTTTTCCAGTCTGTAACATCTTCTGACAAGTCAATTTCGTCTTCTATCCAGTGAGCTTTTTCGTGTTTAACTGTTAGATCAACAGCCCAAGGGTAGTTAAAAGGTTTGTATGTCTTTGAGAAAGTTGTAAGTGAAGATCCTTTAACCCTAGCGATTACCTCGCCAGCTCTAGTCATTAGATTATCATAACCACCAATATGGACACCACCTACAAAAATTTGTGGAACAGTTCTAACATGCTCCTCTATTAATAGGATATTTTTATTTACATCATTATAAAATTTTGCTCTTTCGGTATCATCATCAAGGGTAATTTGTGTAAATGGAATATCATTAGCACCAAACCAGCTTTTTGCTAAATCACAGAAAGGACAATTAGTTTTTGTATATATTTTTACTTCCACATTATTACCTATTTATTACCTAGAATCTTACTTTCATTAGCTTGTAGATCCGTAAAACCGCCAATATGCTCATTATCTATAAAAATCTGGGGTACTGTTCTAATATGCGTTTTTACCTTACCGCTTTGATTCATTTTGTCGTAAAAATCATTACGTTCTTGGTTATTATCAAGAATAGTTTCTTGATAACTAATACCGTTTTGATCAAACCATTGTTTTGCTTTAATACAAAATGGACAACCAGTTTTAGTATATATTTTAACTTTCATAGTTTTATCCTTCACATGCGATACATTCACTTTCAGACTGTTTGACTTCTGAAAATTCTACAAGCCTTTGTTTTTCTACTTTTTTAGATATATTTTCAGCTCTATTGGAGGTTTCTGTTCTTAGGTAATATAAACCTTTACAGCCATATTTCCAAGCATTAAAGTGCACTTTATGTAAATACGCTCGAGATGCTCCAGCAGGGAAAAATACGTTTAAAGATTGACCCTGGCATAAGTATTTTTGACGTGTGCCACCTAAGTATACTAGCCAATCTTGGTCCATCTCAATAGCAGTTTTAAATACTTCTTTTATTTCTTTACTTAAGAAATCTAATTGTTGAATAGAACCTCCGTTGGTTATAATCTCTGACCAAATTTCTTCTGTATTTTTGCCTAGTTTCTCTAGTTCTTGTTCCAAATATTTATTTTTATTTAAATGGGAACCTACTCTTGTCCTAGATGTAAAAGCATTAGCTTTCCAAGGTTCTATACTAGGAGAGGTATTTAGTATTAAGGAACTATTAGCATTAGGAGCAATCGCAAGTAAATGCGCATTCCTACGTCCAGTACCTGCCATATCCGGAGCTTCACCTTTTTCTCTACCTAACTCTAAAGTTTCCTCAACAGCTTGTTTTTTTATTCTTTTAAAAATTTCTTCATTTATTTTTTCAGCTTCTTTAGATTCAAATGGTATTCTATGTAGTTGTAAATAAGAATGAAAACCCATAGCTCCAAGCCCTAAACTTCTCTCACGAGAGGCGCTATATCTTGCTTTAGATATTTCATCACCAGCGTGATCTATGAAAAACTGTAAAACATTATCTAAAAACCTAATTAAATCTTTAATTAAAGTTGTATCTTTCCATTCATCATATTTTTCCAAGTTTACGGAAGATAAGCAGCAAACAGCTGTGCGCTTTTCATCTGTTACAAGATGAATCTCGTTACATAGATTTGACCCTTTAATAGTTAAGCCAAGTTCTTTTTGAGCTTTTGGTAGAGCTCTATTAGCAGTATCTATAAAGTTTAAGTATGGTTCACCTGTACGGTAACGAGTTTCTAGTATAGTTTCCCAAAGCTTGCGTGCTTTTATAATATCTCTAATAGATTTATCATCAGGGTCAACTAGTTTCCAATCATCATTGTTGGCAACAGCTTGCATAAATTCATCGGTTAAGTTTACAGCATGATGTAGGTTTAGACATTTTCTATTTACATCACCAGTAGGTACACGAATACCTAAAAATTCAATTATATCTGGATGCGATATATCCATGTATGCTGCATAAGAACCTTTACGAGTCTTACCTTGGCGGTATGCAACCATATCAGCATCCACTGTATGCATAAAAGGAATAGGTCCTGGAGCCTTATCAGAAACAGATCTAACTCTTGACCAGTGACCGCCAACACCACCACCTTTTACTGACAACCATCTTAGTTCAGATGAGTGTTCAATTAAACCTTCTAAGGAGTCTGGCACATAAGATAAAAAGCAACTGATAGGTAAAGATTTAATTTTAGCTCCAGGAAGAGGGGCGTTTGAGAGCACTGGAGAAGCAAACATGAACCAACCATTAGAAGCTGCATTGTATATACGTTGTGCTAGATTAGTATCCCCAAAAGAGTATGCTATAGCAGCTCTAGCAAAAGCATATTGAGGAGATGGTTCATTATCTAAACAATAGTAATTAGTAAGTAATTGTTGAGCTTGTAGAGAAAGCTCTTGGTCTTTAGCGACATCTATGTTTATGCCTAAGTAGTTTTCTTTAGTCATAAAAACCCTATTAATAAATTAACAAATAAATCAAAACTATACCAAATAAGTATAGTTGACATTTTACGTTAAGATTCTATCAACTTTTTAGGATTTTAAAAATAGCAAAAAAGGAAATATTCTTCTTGACATTGCTAGAGGTATTTTAAAAGCTAAGTAACATAAAGGATTAGAAGGAGAAGCAAAAAATTATTTAGCTAAAATTGCTGTTGCTGCTTTATTTAAATCTTTAACAGCATTGATTGATACTTGGAGATTTTCTCTTTCTGTATCTGAGATTTCTACTTCTATAGCTCTAACACCATTTGCAGAAATTTCAGTAGGAACACCAACAAATAAGTCCTCGTCAAGACCATACATACCAGCTTTTACCTTAGTTGCACATGGTAGAATCATTTTTTTGTCCTTTAAATAACTTTCTGCCATTTGGATACCAGCAGCAGCAGGAGCATAATATGCTGAACCTGTTTTTAGTAAAGCAACAATTTCACCACCACCACTTCTAGTCCTAGCAACTATAGCATCTAACCTTTCTTGAGTAATTTTACCTTCTTGTACTAGACGCTCAAGTGAAACACCTGCCACATTAGACATTTTAGTAAGAGGAACCATAGTATCACCGTGCCCACCCATTACGTAAGCTTGGACTTGTTGAACAGATACATTTAATTCATCTGCCAAGAAAGTTCTAAACCTAGCGGAATCTAGTACACCAGCCATACCAACTATTTTATTATCTGGGGCACCAGAAAACTTTTGTAACATATTAACCATAATGTCTAAAGGATTTGTAATACAAATTATGAATGCATTAGGGCAGTTGTGTTTAATACCTTCACCAACAGCTTGCATAACTTTGATATTGATACCTAAAAGATCATCACGGGACATACCTGGTTTTCTTGGTACACCAGCAGTTACTATAACTACATCAGAATTTTCTAAATCTCTATAATCATTTGTTCCTTTAACTTTAAAATCAACACCCTCAATTGGGCAGGTTTGTGCTAAATCTAGAGCTTTACCTTGAGGCATACCTTCAGCAATATCAAACAAAACAACATCACCTAGTTGTTTGATAAGCGCCAAATGAGCTAAAGTTCCACCAATATGACCTGCACCGATAAGAGCTATTTTCTTTCTAGACATTGAATCTCCTTTATTTTAGTTAAATAAGACAAGCAGATTATAACATAATACATTGTTAAGTTAACTAATTAAAATTTTTGCCTAAATTCGTATTTATAAATTCGTATTTATAAGTATAATGGGTACCTAAAAGTAAAGAGTAATCTTACTAACCATGTTAAAGAGATATATAAACAATATAGGATTATTCCTCGGTATAATTGGTTTGATAGTCTTTGTGTTTGGATTTGCCGAGAAAGGTATTCTTGAGAAAAATTTGGCGGTACTATATGCCACACTTTTATTATTCGTATCAGCATTGATTCAGAAAGAACCTTTTTTTACTGGTTTGGAAGGTATAGCACTTATATGCGCAAATACTGTGTTTTGGCAGGTTGATCAGGTTTATAGTCTGATAATTTTTGTTGGTTTGTGTTTTGTGTTTACTATGTGGTATTTTGCTAGGTACAAATTAAACTTTGCTAGGGCTAGTGCTTTTATTGGTTTAGTCTCCTTATGTTTAGGGATTGTGCTTGTAAGAAATGAATTTATGGTAGTTTGTGGTGTATTCTTGGCTATTTATGCTGTTTTTTCTATACGACAAGGTTTTACTGTAAGTTGGGTTTTTCTTGTGTTAAATATTTTATTTACCGTAGTTGCAGTAACTTCTTTATATGGGTTTTATTAGTAAAAATATAGTTTTAAGAAGGTTTACGTTTTATGAGAAAGTTATCGTTTTTAGATAGAGTTATAGAAGAGCTTGATAGCTACACAAAATTTACAAAATCTCAACTTAATCCTACTAGAGAATCTCCTAGTAAAAATGTACAAGAGCAACAGTTAACTCAAGCAGAAAAAAAACATTCTGCAGGTTTGATAAGAGTTGATTATACAGGGGAGATATGTGCTCAAGGGCTATATCGTGGACAAGCCGCAGTAGCTAAATCAGCAGAAACAAAGTCCCATTTATATCAGGCGGCTGATGAAGAATATGACCATTTATCTTGGTGTAGTCAAAGGCTTAAAGAGCTAGATGCAAAACCAAGCTTACTTAACCCTTTTTGGTATTGGACATCGTTTGGAATAGGCGCCACAGCCGGAGCTATGAGTGACAGTTTAAGTTATGGTTTTGTAGTAGAAACAGAAAAACAAGTAATGAAACATTTAGATTCACATTTAAAAAGTTTACCTGTAAATGATAATCGTTCTAGGGAAATCTTAAAGCAGATGTATATTGATGAAGCAGAACATGCTGTAAAGGCGGAGAAAGCTGGAGCAAAAAAACTTCCCAAGCCAGTTAGATTTATGATGAAATTCCAATCTAAAGTTATGACTACATTGGCTTATAGATTTTAGATATTAAAATGATTAATTCATACAGCTTAGTTAAATATTGAAATTATTGCCCACTATTTCTTTAATAACAACTCCAGCTATAGTTAACCCAAAAATAGACGGCATATAACTAAGAGTACCATTAATTGCTCTAGATCGACCTTGTTGGTTTAGTTGTGGTTCTTTGGGTGGTAATGGAGCTATACCTTTTTCAGTAGAAAATACAGTTTTTATACCTTTTTTAACTTTTTGTTTTTTCAGGCGTGTTCTCATAGCACGAGCTAAAGCACAGACATCAGTTTTATAAATGTCAGTAATTTTAATTTGTGTAGGGTCTGTTTTGCCTCCAGCCCCCATGCTTGATATCGTTTTTATTCCTAACTCATGTGAGGTTTTTACTAAGCTAACTTTAGCATTTAAAGTATCAATAGCATCTATTACATAATCATATTTTTCTGCAGTAAGTAGAATATGTATATTTTCAGAGTTAATAAAAGTCTGCATGGCGTTGACTTGACATTTAGGATTTATATCTAGAATCCTCTCTCTCATAATTTCTACTTTAGGCTTACCAATAGTACTATGTAAGGCAATAAGTTGGCGATTAATATTAGAGGGGTCTACTATATCCATATCAATTATTGTTAATTTTCCAACACCAGCTCTGGCAAGTGCCTCAATAACAAAAGATCCTACACCGCCACATCCAGCTATAAAGATATTTGCAGTTTCTAGTTTTTCTAAACCTTTGGCACTAACTAATATTTTTGTCCTTTCTGTAATTGCTTGTATCATAAATTTATATGTAAACCTTATTTAAATCCTTTATATCATTAACTTTACGAATTTTAGGTTTAGCTACTTCAGAGTATTCAAAAGAAGACGTTTGACTCAATGGAAGTACTATTTTTTTATTCATGTTAAATTAGGAGCTGACTTATATTATATATCCTATATTTTAGCAGTAAGCTTTAAAAAAATCTTTAAATATATTGAGGTAAATATAGTTGACATAGGAGTAATTAATAAGCAAAATTAGTGCGTTAAATTAATAATCTTTGAAAGAACCATAAACCTATAAATGGAGGATGTAATTATGGTATTAGTAGGTAAAAAAGCACCTGTTTTTAATGCACCAGCAGTATTAGGAAATGGTGAAATTGTGGATAACTACGATTTTGCAAACGCTATCCAAGGTAAATATGCAGTAGTAGTATTTTACCCTTTAGATTTTACATTCGTTTGTCCATCTGAGCTAATAGCTCTAGATAAAAGAACAGCTAAATTAAAACAGCTAGGAGTTGAAGTAGTTTCTGTATCTATAGACTCTCACTTTACGCATAATGCTTGGAGAAATACTCCAATTAACGAAGGTGGTATTGGTCCAGTTAGTTATACTATGGTTGCCGATATTAACCAAAAAATCGTAAAAGATTACGATGTCCAAGCAGAAGGCGGTATGGCTTTTAGAGGTACCTTTTTGATCGATAAAAAGGGGGTTGTACGTCATCAAGTTGTTAATGATCTTCCATTAGGTAGAAATATGGATGAAGTTATAAGAATGGTTGAAGCTCTACAGTTCCATGAGCAACATGGTGAAGTATGTCCAGCTGGTTGGAATAAGGGCGATCAAGGTATGAAAGCTTCTCCAAAAGGTGTTGCTGAATATTTAGCTGATCACGTTGAAGATCTATAGTCCAAACGTTTATTTTATTTTTTATAAAAATTTTATTTAAATTTGTATTTCTAAACAATAAAATGCTAGAAATATTCTAGTAAGCTGTATAGATGAAAAAACCATATTTAATTATAGGTATGCTTGTATTTAGCAACCTTATTTATGCAGCTAATAATTTTTCTGATAATAATCCAAAATCACAACCTACAAAAGATCAACCATCAATTGAAAACAAGTCTGTAGTGGATGTAATTGAGCAACAAGAAGGAGAAACATTTGTTCCAACCACTAGCTTTGATATAGGTAAAATTATATTAGATTACACACGCCTTAATGCAGTTAAGTTACCGTATTATCAAGCTATAGATAATAACGTGATATTTTCTCAAGCAATGATGAATACACAGCAAGAAACTGCAGATCCTTTGTTTATAATGCTATCTCGCCAGAATGGACTTTTGAAAGATGATTATCTTTATGTTGGTGGAACAGCCTCATTTTTACCGATGTGGGGTATAAACAACATTAGTAACCAAAATTTAAACTCTATAAATAATTATAATTTTGAGTATTATATGTTAAGTAGTTTGGGTGAGTGGACCTCTGTTTTTGCATCTATAAATGTTTATACTGATAATGGTGATTGGAATGTAAATCCTGGAGGCATTTATTTCCTGCTAGGGGATTTAAAACGCCTACCAGTGTTTACATATGTAGCTCTATCTACAGTTAATTTTGGTAACTTTGATGAAACTACTAACTTTATATCAACACTTACTAGACTATATTTTATGCAGTCTGGTGGTAATGTAAACATGTCGTATAATAAAGATGGTTTACAGGCAAATGTGGTATTTTTAGCACCATCTAAAAATCAATTTCTACAAGTAGCAAATGCTTATAATGGTAGTGCAAAACTTGGTTTTTCTGTGAACATGAAATATACTTATGATTTAAATACAGTAGGGGATTACTGGTATTTTGGTTCAGCTTACTCGAATGTTTCAGGGTTTACAAATAAAAACAATGATAACGTTGGGGTTGTAGACTTTAACTTTGGGGTTAGTGTAAGTGACTTAGAATTTATGAGCGAATTTATTTTTACTGATAAAGGAGTAGATAAAACTACAAATGTTTCTGGATCTTTTAATTTAAAAGAAGGTTTTTATACTTCATTGTTTCCAAACCTAAATACGAATAATTTTTTATCATCTGGTGGGCAGGTATATTCGTGGTCATTACAGTTAAATTATACTACAAGATTTTATAGTAAAGATTTGGTACCATATGTTAGTTACTCCCAAATACAGCAGTCTAGTACCAATTATGCAACTCTTATAGATACGGGTTTTAGATATAACACTTTTGCAGATGCTTGGCTTGGTTTTAGTTTTAGTTATATCAATGCTCAAGCAAATACATCTCTTCAGCGAGATAACTTATTATCGCTATATTTAAGGATTTTTATATAGAAAAATACAATTACTTTTATGTTAAAATAGTTTATACCTAATCATTATAAAGTTATAAAAATATGCAAAATTTACCAGAATGCTCTAAGTGCCAGTCTCAATATGTTTATCAAGTTAATGATCTGTTAATTTGTCCAGAGTGTGGTTATGAATGGAAAGTAGATGAAGTTAAAAATGAAGAGGATAAACTTATAGTCAAAGATTCAAACGGTAATTTGTTGCAAGATGGTGATACTATTACAGTTATTAAAGACCTTAAGCTAAAAGGTTCTTCGCAAGTCATAAAAGTAGGTACAAAAGTTAAAGGTATCCGTTTAGTTGAAGGTGACCATGATATTGATTGTAAAGTCGATGGAATTGGAGCTATAAAACTAAAATCACAGTTTGTTAAGAAAATATAATTACCATATTTTTTAGTAATTTTATTTTTTAAAGTGGCCGCCAGTCATTTGTGTGAATGTTTCAGAATCTTTATTATTTTTTCCTCTAAATGAAACACAAGTATGTTTAGCTGTTATTTTTACAGACACATCTTCTGTTTTAAGTATAAATTTAAGCGTTTCAAATATTTGAGCAGTCATTCTTTCTTGAATTTGTGGACGTCTTGAAAAAAAATCACAGATACTGTTTATACGACATAAGCCAATAATATTATTATCTTTTGGGATAAATGAAACTTCTGCAGTCCCTTCAAATGGTACAAAGTGATGTTCACAAAAAGACATTATATTAATATGTTTTTGTGTAAGTATACCATCATACCTAAATTCATTTTCATATAAACCACAAGCAGGAAAATTACCATAGTCTAAACCATAAAAAATCTCTTGAGTGAACATTCGAGCTATTCTATGTGGAGTTTTCTCAAATTCGATACTAGTTAATCTTAAGGCCGTTAGAATTTCTTGATAAGCGTTTGAAATAGTTTCTACCTGTTTGGACTTGTCTACATTTAAGTCTCTATATGATTCTAGTCCTTTTGTTATTAGATGCTTTTGTATTTGTAAACCTAGCTCTTTGTCATATGTTGTTTTCATTAGATTTGAGTAAGATAAAAGTTCCTAAAGCAATTATATTATGTAATAGCTTGTAAATAAATCTAACTAATACTTTTATAAATGATAATATAGTATGACTAAATATTAAAAGGATACAAATGTCTACTAATTTTACTAAATTAGGGCTTTCAACACAGATATGTAAAGCTCTAGAAACTAAAGGTTATACAAATCCAACACCAATCCAAGAGAAATCTATCCCTCTTATATTAAAAGATAATGACTTAATGGCAAGCGCACAGACTGGTACAGGTAAAACAGCTGCATTTACATTACCAATTATTGAAAAACTAATAAACCAGCCTAAAGCTAGACCTAATACAACTAAAGTTCTTATTCTAACACCAACGAGGGAACTAGCAGCTCAAATAGAAGATCAAGTTAGTATATATGCTGCAAATACGCATATCCGTTCTACAGTAGTATTTGGTGGGGTAAGTATTAATCCTCAAATGATGAAATTAAGAAAAGGAGTAGAAATTCTAATAGCGACACCTGGTAGATTACTAGACTTATATAGTCAAAATGCTATTAAATTTACTGACTTAAATACCTTGGTTTTAGATGAAGCTGATAGAATGCTTGATATGGGTTTTATTCATGACTTAAAAAGAATCCATAAGCTTTTGCCTAAGAAGATACAAACACTAATGTTTTCAGCTACTTTTTCTGCAGAGATAAAAGATTTAGCACAAAGTTTTTTAAATAACCCTAAATTTGTTTCTGCTGATGTTGCTAATACAACTGTAGAAAAAATAGCTCAAAGTATTATAACTGTAGATAAGTCACAAAAGGTTAATGCTTTGATAGCCCTAATCAAAAGAGATAATTGGAATCAAGTATTAGTA
Organism: Allofrancisella guangzhouensis; assembly: GCF_000815225.1. Lineage (GTDB taxonomy): Bacteria > Pseudomonadota > Gammaproteobacteria > Francisellales > Francisellaceae > Francisella > Francisella guangzhouensis. The sequence goes on from NZ_CP010427.1 coordinate 1,085,454, forward strand.
TTCTCACGTACAAAGCATGGAGCTAATAAGATAGCTGAGAAGCTTAATGATGCAGATATAAAAGCTAGTGCTATCCATGGTAATAAAAGTCAAACAGCTAGGACTAAAGCCTTAGCGGATTTTAAATCTAATTTGATAAATGTTTTAGTAGCTACAGATATAGCTGCTAGGGGTATAGACATTCAACAGTTACCGTACGTTATAAATCTAGATCTACCGAGCGTTGCCGAAGATTACGTACATCGTATAGGTAGAACAGCAAGGGCAGGCCAAACTGGAATAGCTGTATCATTAGTAAGTGCTGATGAAGTTGAGCTACTATCAAATATCGAACATCTAATAGGACACTTGTTACCGCGTGAAGAACTTGAAGGCTTTGAAGCTCAACATAATGTGCCTACTACAAGCATGGCTAGAAAAACAAAGGCTAAGAAAGTAGATGAGGTAAAGATTATTGCAGCAAAAAGAGCAAACAAAAGTAAAAAATCATCAACTCATAACAAAGATTTTTCTAAATTAATTAGACAAAAAATCCATGCTAATAAAAGTGTGAGGGCTAGGCAAAATTAGAAATTAAGGAGTGTAGTAAGTAAGTGGTGGATTAGCGAAAGTTGTTCCAAGTAATGAAGTCTCATACATGAAAGGATCTATGCTTTTCAGGTTAACTAATAGACTTTCTCGTTCTTTTTTATTTGATAAGTTGGTATATTCAATATCCACTTCTCTAAACTTTTGTAGAGATTTATTTGCAAGATTATCATCCTCCATTTGTTTATAAAACGTTTGTAAACCTTCTAATATTTTAGTCATACCTGAATTATCATGGACGTTTATTTTTTTAGAAAATAAGAAGTTACCCGCGAATTTTCTATATTCACCATCTTGCTTAGCAAAATTTATTATTTCGACAATTATACGATTTGCTATCCTATTTAACATATCAAGATCTTTAGCGTCTGATATATCTTCGTCCTTAATAATAGCTGCGATCCTCCTGTGAAAACACATTATTCTATTAAAACCTGTCTTTCCATGATGATGTTTTATTCCATGGAATGATTTTTGTTCATAATTATCTAAATAGTCGCTTAATGAATAAGAAAGTAAAGCATTTTTCAAAGAGAGAACTTCAAATTTTGATCCTATTAGATCATTTTTTATACTGTCTCTGTAATATTTTAAATCACTTTTGTAGTCGTCATTAAAGTTATTCATATATGCTTTCTTAAAGCTTCGATATTCGGTGTTTTCTATTTGACCATTGTAGTTATGTATAGCGATTTTATTATCGGGCTGTTTTTTACCATGTTTAAAATGTAACTCATCTGCTGACCTTTTAAAAGCATATTGTCTGCCTCGTGTTGATACATCGTTTATGTTAAAAACATTTTTTGAATTTTTTGTTAATTCAATAGCAGAGCATGCGTTATCATACGCTATGACCGATGTTTTTTTAAAATTATACTGATGCAATCTTTCCATTAATGAAGAAGCAAAATCTTTAGGCTCGACTTTGATTCCGCTGTCATTGTCAATTTGACTAATCATAAGAAAGATTTGGAGATTATTTCTGGACGAATTAGAAATATATTTATATAGTATCTCTGCTATATTAGAAGCTGGAATACAACATAATTCTAATTTATCTTGCTTAGGAACTTTAATATATTGTTTAATAAAAGTCTCACCTATAGTCCCACCTATACCTTGTGCGGATATATAAATTCTAGAAAATGGTTCGAGCATTCTTAACTTTTTTGCCATTAACCCTTCCGCAATCTCACAATTATTTTTATCTCTTTCAATATTTAGTTCTTTGTTTAGAATACTACTAAAATAAGGAAAATTTATCCTAATAAATGGAATTTCATGGTTCAGTAGAGCTTTACGTTTGTGGTCACTGTGCATCTTAATTGTATACTCACGATCAAGATTTTTATCTTTTTGATAAAAGTAGGATTTTTTAGTTTCACTATTTGTTCCACTCATATCTCCATGAAATGATATAAATAAAGCTTGTCTAAATTTCATATAATTATTTAATCCCTATAAATTTTATCGTTTTAAAAAATTATATAATAATTAAATTAAATATACTACACGTGGAATATATATTAATCAAAATAATTTTTAATATTTTTATGATTATATGATAAATTTTAAATAGAAACACTGTTAATGATTATTATATAACCCCTGGTATATATGATGAATTTGGACCATGGTATTTGTTAATCACGATATTATTATTTCCTACATTTTCTATAAAGTATGTATCTTCATCGTGACTACAGGAACTAGATGAAGTTAAGTAACATTTATCAGAAACGCGCCAAGTATCACACATTTGACAGGTAGGAAAACCCCAGTGTTCATAATTAATATATCCTTTACCTACTGCAGGGTAACTGATTTTTAGTCTATCGAAAGGCACTCTTGGCTCTGCTTCTTGATAGCTATTAATAGGACCCACGACATCTACATATGCTACTGTTTTTTGACCCACACCTGAGTCACAATGCATAGAGAAACTAGAGTTTGTTTGTTTACTTAACTTACAACTTGACCCAATAGTATTATCGTACTCAAATTTGGTATTTTTAGCTACTTCTGGACTAAGAGATACATGTACATCCATTTCTCCAGCATATAGAGCTGATATTAATGTTAAAAAAGCTAGTATTATTTTTTTCATTTTTGTTTGAGTCACACTCCATTTTTGTTTTTTATTTATTTTATCATTAAAAAATAATTTATCAACATTTAATTTTATAGAGTCAAAATATTAAAAAGTTAAAAATTTTTTAATATTAAAATATATTCACAATAATAGTTGAATAATTTACATTTAATATGTATTATCTAAAATTTAGATTATATATTTAACTAAATTTAAAAATATATGTTTAAAAAAATAATTAATTCAATATAAGGAAAAATATGAAATATAAGAAAACGAAATTATTTGTTGTACTCTTTATGGGTCTATCTTTTTCAAAACTATATGCTGGAAGTAAAGGTTCTGAATTATGTGTTATTAATCAATACTCGCATCCTATAACTATTAAGCAAGTAGATTTTAACCCTAGCGACTGGGAGAATAAAAATACTCAAATAAGAGATAATTTTCAAGGCAAAACTATCTTAGAGGGAGAAAGAGTTTGTTCTCACTTAGAATTAAACAAGTCATTTTGGTCTAACGATGTTTCAGGACCATATACGATGTACATCCAAACAGGGAATGATAACACACTAATTTTTTCGACCAACCAAAATTTAGCTTTTAATCCAGGACCATTTACAAAAAACATTTCATTAAAGCAAGCTAGTGCTCTCGATGATTCTGTTTTCTTAGTAGGATCTGAAGAAAGGCTTTCTATATATATAAGGGCAGCTAAGCCTGATAATACTAATTGGATGGAGCAGTTAATTAAGCAAAACCCTCATCTACTTCTAAACCAATTAGTTATGCCTGCAACTCATGATTCTGGAGTATATCAAAGCTCTATTAGATTCAGCGATAATCCAAGTATTAGTGAGGTCGTTGTTAGTTCTATAGCACGTAAACATCCTGAATGGTATTTTACAAATGACTTAAACATAACAGAGCAGCTTCGCTCAGGAATCCGCTTCTTTGACGTTAGAGTTGGCATGTTTAATGGTAAAGAGATGGCACTTTTCCATCAGAATTATGAATGGGGTCATGGTTATGGTATTTCATTTAAACAGTTTCTAGAAGATGTAGAAAACTTCATAAAAAATGAAGGAAAAAATGAAACTATATTTTTATACCTAAGCCATATTGAAACGGACGAAAGTAGTACTGCTACAATAAAAGCTGTTGATAAAAAACAAATGATATCAACTTTAAAAGATGAATTAGATCAATACTTTTATAAACAAGAAGATAGTAATTCTTTGTATGATGTTACCTTATCTGAGTTAAAGGGTAAAATTGTACCATTATTAAGTAAACAAGAGCTTAGTTCATATATAGATCCAAAAGAGGGATTATGGGGATATGTTGCACATCCAAACTTTAATCCATCAGATAGTTATACTATATATGACAGATACTCAGAAACTGCATCATCTAACACTTTAATTACGGATCAGAATAATAAGTTAGAAAATTTTGGAGGACTAGATAATTATTACTGGTTCTTATACAGTTTTACACTTACTGGAAATTCAGATATTTTGGATATAAGATCACTAGCTGCTAGAGCAAACTATATATTACCTCAACAGATTCATAAAATGAGTCAAGCAGAGATGAAAAAAGCTAACATTGTATCTTATGACTTCGTTAATACTTGGCAAAATAAGCAAATAATAGATCTAAATTTTAGTTAGTATAAGATGTAAAAGTCTAGACATGTTGTAACAGTTATCTGTTTTACCTAATAGCCTTTTATAAGGTAATAGGTAAAACAGATTCTAGTTTTAAATTATTATCAAAAATATTTTCTAAAGCTGAGCTAATATTTATTTTTAAAAAAACTTTTGTATAGTTAGTCTGATCAACAGAAGTAGCTCCATAGATACAAACGTAATTTTCAATATTATTTATATAATTTATATCATATGGGTTTATAGCAGCTATATTTATAGTTTTTTTAGGAGCTAAAGATGTTAGATAACTATATCTTTGGTTATACTGCTTTAAATTCTCCGAAACTAAAATAATTATATCTGCTAAATTTATATCTTCTGGTAAATTATCGTCATTTATATTTTTAATTACGGTTCTAGCTTGAAGATTTTTTTGTTTTAGTAGTTGGCTTAAACATTCATGAAAATCTTTTAATCTCTCGCTATCAAAATCTATAATCAAAACAGTATCTTGATCTTTAAAATTGTATGGAATTAAACCATTATTCTTTAATATAGTAGTGCTTTGCTTAGAAATTTCATAAGCTATATTTTGATGCTTGATGGAGGCAACGATTTTATTAGCAAGATTAAGCTGTTGTTTAAAAGACATAGTTAGAATAAGATTTTGACTTATTTTAGTGGTCTTAAATTTAATTATTTTATTATATGCTGCATCTACAGCTTTAGCAAATTTTTCGTTTTTAAGGTATTCATTTTCTAACTCAACAAAGAGTTTCTCCAATTTATAAATATCGTTTTCACACCAAACTCGAGTTGGCATTAGTACTATATCTACACCAGCTAGTATAGCAAGTTTGGTAGCTTGTATTGGATCAAAATGAGTTGTTATAGCTTTCATATCCATAGCATCAGTAATTACTAGCCCAGTAAATCCAACATCTTCTTTTAGGAGTTCTGTGATTAGCTTATAAGATAATGTAGCTGGTGTATAAATTTCTTGATTATTGGATATAGATTTGTGCTTTGTATCATCAATAGTCGGAATACTAACGTGCGCTGACATCACCATTTCATATTCTTTGACAAGTTGTCTAAATGGATATAATTCTATTTTTTCTAATTCACTTAGATTTTTATTTAATATTACATTACCAATATGACTGTCTAAAGCAGTATCTCCATGGCCTGGGAAGTGTTTCACACAATTAACTATATTGGCATCAGCCAAACCTTTTATACTTTCTCTGGCGTATTTGGTAACTATTTCAGGATCATCAGAATACGATCTAACCCCTATAATAGGATTATCTTTATTTGAGTTGACATCAATAACTGGAGCGAAATTAATATTAATACCCAAGCTATATAGTTCGTCTCCAAGTATTTTAGACATTTGATAAGAGTTTGTTGGATTGTTTGTCGCAGCTATAGCCATATTACCACAGCCACTAGTTCCCTGAATTAGTCTGTGAACTCTTCCACCTTCTTGATCTGTAGCAAAAAATAGGGGTGTTTTAATATTATTTTGCAAACTCCTAAGTAAAGAGATAGTTTGGTGGTTATTTTGTATATTTTCTTTAAAAAGAATAAAGCCACCTAAGTTATAGTCTTTAAAAAGTTTACAAACAGTCTGGTTTGCTTCAATAAAAGGAATTGGCTTTTTATTTAGATCTTCACCCCAATAGCGAAAATCCATCATAAAAAGTTGACCTAGTTTAGTTCTAATAGACATATGTTATTTAACTTCGAATGTTTAATTTTTAATTTACATACCAGCACCATGGCTAACTAATATTTTTTGTCCAGTTAAGGCATTTGTTTTAAATCCTGCCAAAAATATAGCAGTATCAGCAATGTCTTGGACAGTAGTAAACTCACCATCAACAGTATTACCAAGCATGATATTTTTTATAACTTCTTCTTCTGATATATTTAGTTCTTTTGCTTGCTCTGGAATTTGTTTTTCAACAAGTGGAGTCAAAACAAAGCCTGGAGCAATTAGATTGGAAGAAATATTATGTTCAGCACCTTCTTTTGCTAAAGCTCGAACAAATCCTAATTGAGCATGTTTAGCCGCTACATACGCTGCCTTATTTTTAGATGCTAACACTGAATGGATTGAACCTATAACTATAACTCTACCACCTGTTTTTAACTTTATCATGTGTCTCATAGCTTCTTGGGTTACCAGTAGTGTACCTGTCATATGTATTTCAAATATCTTTTTCCAAGCTGATACATCAAAATCAACTATTGGTGAAATAATCTGTATACCAGCATTATTAATAACAGTATCTATACGACCAAATTTATCAATAATTTGGTAAATGCCTTTTTTGACTTGTTCTTGGCTTGTCACATCCATTTCTACAGCTAAAGTATCGACATGGTTTTGTTGAGCTAGCTCTTTTGCTACATCTTGGGATTTTTGTAGATCTAAATCAGCGATTACTACTTTAGCTTCTTGTTTGGCAAATTCTTTAGCCATTCCTAAGCCTAACCCTGAGGCTGCTCCTGTTATCAAAACTACTTTATTTTTTACAGACATTTCTATTTCCTTATTTATTTTAAATAATCAAATACCACTTCACCAAAACCCAATGTAACGTCAGCTATCATATGAGAGCCTTTAAGTATTTTTTTAACCGGTAAGTGATTAAGTCCAGCTAAAGCGTGATTGAATATCTGTAGATCAGCAGGACCAGTCCAAGCTCCTTTGACAGTCACATCTTTTAGGTGATATCTTACTAGTTGACAAATACTTACATCACGACCATTTACATGAGGAATAGTTTTAAGTAAGAAGTTAGGAGTTTCTTCTAAGGATTTCCTAATTTGTTCTTTATCTAACTCATTATACTTGTATCCCATAGTTCCAAATGCTACTTGGACACTATTATATTTTACGCTACCTAATAATGTATCTGAATCTACCGTTAGAGTAGGGTGAGCATACTTTTTTGGAAACCCCCAAATTTCTCTACCAGCTGCTATTGAAGGCAGATTGTCTAAAAGCATAATATGAGAATATAAACCTCTTTTACCTTCGTACTCAACTTCGATTAATTGTCCAGCTTCATTAAAACTACCGAATCCGTTTGAATCATGCATTTTCATAAACTCAAATTTTACTAAACCAGTAGGTTTTAGGGGTTTCGGTACAAACTGCCCAAGTGTTTCAATCTCTGATTGATAGTCGATTATAAAATACTCTCTATTTGTGAATTTATAGTCAATTCTATTTGCTGTAGGAGATACCATGGGCATAGAAAATACATTTTTCTTTACATCTTCTATTTTCATCTAATTTAGATCCAAATTTTTGTTGTTATCATCTAGATTATAATAGAAAAGCTGAATAATTACTTATAAATAATTAAGCTGTTTTGAGTTAAAGGCGTATAAATTTTTGTCACAAACTGCTTAGATAATTTAGCTACTTCGGCAAAGCATAAAGCTACTAGTAAAGTTAAAAGAGCTGTTAAAAACCATGAAAGTATCACCCCCACTCCAGCAGTCTGATAACCATAATATGGAGAAAATAACCAGCCACTACCTATCATCCCACCAGTTGATATAAAAAGCAATTTCTGGTACAAGTAAGATTTTAATTCTAGTATTATTGTAAACATGTAAAATACAATTAATTTCATATAATGAGTCAAGATAAAATATTTTCAATCCCAAAAATAATCCTACATGATCATTTAGATGGTGGTCTAAGAGCTAGTACAGTTATCAATATCGCTAGTGAGCAAAATATTGATTTGCCATACCAAAATCCCAAAGAACTTTCTAATTGGTTTTACGAAGAGTTTTCTTCAAAAAATTTTGAAAGATGTTTTAAAGCATTTGACCTATCGTGTGCAGTAATGCAAACTGAGGATGCTATAGAAAGAGTAGCTTTTGAATTTGCAGAAGATCATGCTTTACAAAATGTTATTTATGCTGAAGCTAGGTTTTGTCCTTATTTCCATAGAATAAAAGGGCTATCTTATAATCAAATTGTAGAAAGTATAATTAAAGGATTTAAAAAAGCTAAAAAAAAATACTCTATCGAAACAGGAATATTAGTTTGTGGTATGTATCATTTAGATGATAAAATTAATCTTGAATTAGCAAAACTTTGTACAGAATACAACGAAGTAGTTGGCTTTGATTTTGCAGGTATGGATATTAATGGTAGTTTATCTAAGACCCAAAAGCAGACTCTAGAATTTCTAAATAAAAACAACATAAAAATTACAGCACATAGTGGTGAGTTTTCGACTATTGAAAATATAGTAGATGCTGTAAAAAGTGGAGCAACAAGAATAGGTCATGCTTGTAATTTATTTGCTACAGAAGATCAGCAATTACTTGAAAACACTATCAAATTACTTATAGAAAAACACATTCATATTGAATCAAATATTACTAGTAATATTGTTTTGGGTTTCATAGAAAGTTTTGAAGTTCATCCATTTAAAAAGATGTTTGATAAGGGTATGAGTATAGCCTTAAACACGGATGATCGTCTGATGATGAAAAATTTAACAATAACCGATGAATATACAATGGCATATCAAAAAACTAATTTATCATTGGATGATATTGTTACTATGAATATAAACGCAGCAAAAGCAGCTTTTACAGATAGGCAAACTAAAGAAAAACTTATTGAAAAAATAAACTTATACATTACTAGATAAAATTTAATATACGGGAACTTAGATTATGAAAAAATTGTCAACTTTAGCTATTGTTTTTATATCAACTGGTGGGATGATAGGTAGTGGCTGGTTATTTTCTCCATATTATGGTTATCAGACTGCTGGAGTGGGGGTGATACTTTCATGGTTTTTAACAGCTCTTTTAACTTTACTAGTAGCTTTATGCTTTGCCGAAGTAGCTTCTATGTTACCGATTGTTTCTGGCGCTATGCGTTTTTTAAGGATCACACACTCGCAAACTTTAGGATTTTTATTTGTGGTATTGGGGTGGATTAGCTATCTTGTATATCTGCCTTTAGAAGCACAATCAGTTGTTCAATATCTAGGTTTTTGGTTTCCTAGCTTAGTTAATAGTAACTCTAGCGGTGTATTTTTGTCACACTATGGTGTTATTGTAGCTTTTTTTATTATGTTAGGAGTTACATATCTAAATACATATCAGCTTAAAAATGTAGCTAAAGTTAATTCTATAGTAAGTATGTGGAAGATATTTTTACCAATAGCAATAGCTGTTGGTATGCTAGCTGTATACGGATCTTTTGACAATTATCATGTTAATAGTGCTAATATAAGCGTAAATTTTGAACATATACTTCTAGCGATAACAGGATCTGGCCTTGCTTTTGCGTTTTCTGGATTCCAAAATGGACTAATTATTGCAAACTCTGCTAGAAACCCTAAGCTAGCAATTCCATTGTCTTTATTTGCGCCTGTAGTTGTTGGTTTAATAATGTACTTGTCTTTATCTTTATTATTTATATTTTGTGTGCCAGGGCAAGTAGATAATTTTAATACTAGTGTGGCTCCTTTGTTAGGTCTTTTAAGCTTATTTGGTTTACATATTGTATATACCATTTTGTTTATAGACGCTATGGTAGCCCCTTTGGGCACAGCTAACGTATTTACAGCTGTAACAGGAAGAATACTCCAGGCTTTTGGTATAGAATTTTTTAGAAAGTCTATTTTGACGAAGTTAAATAAAAGTTCAGTACCTGTTTTTTGTATCTGGATTAATTTCTTTGTAGGGCTAGTATTTTTATTTCAGTTTCCTACATGGACTCAGTTAGTTACATTTTTATCATCATTAGTATTGTTTAGTTGCTTATCAGGTCCAGTGGTTTTAATCATTTTTAGAAATAACTTTCCAAATTTAGAAAGAAAATTCAAGCTACCATTTTATAAACTGTTTGGTTATTTAGGATTTATATCATGCTCTTATTTCATTTATTGGTCGGGTACATCTAACCTTATGTATTTAGCGATACTTATAGTTTTAGTATGCATATTCTATTGGTTAGTTTTTATGCTAAATAGCTTTTTACAAATACTAAAACAAACTTGGTTTGTGTGTTTGTATATAGTTTCATTATGGCTAATTTCATACTTTCATGAGTTAAATATCATAGCGTTTCCATACGATAATTTATTAGTAGCTATAATTGGTGTTGTATTTTTAAAGATATTTATTGTAACTCAAGCGTCATCTGAGTCTATTCAAGAAAATGTTAACAATATTATGTTTGAGATTAAGAATTTGCAAAGTAATTAATCATCTATTTTTATCAGCAAAAGCTAATTACAATTTTCGCTCTTTTAGGCTAAAATATGCGTTAGTATTCCTTTTTTATATAATGTAATGACAGATATACATAAACATAAAATTCTTATTTTAGATTTTGGTTCTCAATATACTCAACTTATCGCTCGTAGAGTTAGAGAAGCAGGGGTTTTCTGTGAAATTTTTCCTCATGATATAGATGCTGAGTTTATTAAACCGTATGGCGCTAAGGGTATTATCTTATCTGGAGGCCCAGAGTCAGTATATGATTCTGATGCTAAAGCTTCAAATATAGTTTTTGAGTTAGGAATTCCTGTCCTTGGGATATGCTATGGTATGCAAACTATGGTTATGCAACATGGTGGCGAAGTCAAAGGAGCAGATCAAAGTGAGTTTGGAAAAGCTATTATAAATATTTTAAACTCCAATAATAATATCTTTTCTAACTTAAATAATGAACAATTAGTTTGGATGAGCCATAGTGATAAAGTCACTAATACAGGCGAGCATTTTGAGATTATTGCCTCATCTATTAATGCTCCAGTAGCTGCGATCGCACATAAATCAAAGCCTTTTTATGGGGTGCAATTTCATCCTGAGACCACACACACAGAAAATGGAAAACAAATAATAGAAAATTTTGTAGTTAATATCTGTAAGTGTGACAAACTTTGGAACATTGAAAATATTATCGAAAATGATATTGCACAAATTAAAGAAAAAGTTGGTTCTGATAAGGTAATATTAGGTTTATCTGGTGGAGTTGATTCATCAGTAGTTGCAGCAATACTTCATAAAGCTATTGGCAATCAACTTACATGTATATTTGTAGATACTGGATTGCTTCGTTTAAATGAGGGTGACCAGGTAATGAAAGTGTTTGCTGATAACATGGATATTAACGTTATCCGTATTAATGCAAAAGACAGATTTCTAAATGAGCTTAAAGGAGTTTCTGATCCAGAGCAAAAACGTAAGATTATAGGTAAGCTTTTTGTTGATATTTTTGATGAAGAAGCTACAAAGATTGAAAACGCTAAATGGCTTGCACAAGGCACAATTTATAGTGATGTTATCGAATCAGCTGGGAATAATAAATCTAAAGCTCATATTATTAAATCTCATCATAATGTCGGTGGCTTGCCTAAAGAAATGAAATTAAAGCTTTTGGAGCCTTTAAGAGAACTTTTTAAGGATGAGGTTCGTAAGCTAGGTTTAGGTTTAGGATTACCTTATGAGATGTTATACAGACATCCTTTTCCTGGTCCAGGTTTAGGAGTACGTATATTAGGTGAAGTTAAAAAAGAATATGTAGAGATTTTGCAAAAAGCAGATGCTATATTTACAGTAGAACTATATAATCATGGTTTATATCATGATATCTCCCAAGCTTTTGGGGTGTTTTTGCCTATTAAGTCAGTAGGAGTTGTTGGAGACCAACGAAGGTACGAGTATATTATAGCTCTAAGAGCTGTTGTGAGTATTGATTTTATGACTGCCACATGGGCAAACTTACCATATGATTTTTTATCATTAGTTTCTAACAGAATAGTAAATGAAGTAAAGCAAGTATCTCGTGTAGTATATGATGTTACGGGTAAACCACCCGGAACAATAGAGTGGGAATAAGAATGTTAATATTAAAAGGTTAATAACATTAAAATACATATTCTCATATTCTCTAACTAAATAAAAGATTTTAAAAATTATGTCAAAATACAATTTGTTAGATAAGATAAATACACCTGCTGATCTTAAACTTCTTTCAGAAAATCAGCTTAAAGATTTATCGTCAGAATTAAGAAATTTTCTTATTGATACATTAGATGTAAGTGGGGGGCATTTTGCTAGTAGTTTAGGCGCTGCTGAGCTTACGGTTGCTTTGCATTATATTTATAACGCACCTTATGATAATATAGTTTGGGATGTTGGTCATCAGACTTATATTCATAAGATTTTAACAGGTAGAAAAAATCAATTAGTGACTATCAAAAAAGATGGTGGAATATCTGGTTTTCCAAAGCGTTCAGAGAGTGAATATGACACTTTTGGGGTAGGACACTCAAGTACATCAATTAGTGCAGCTCTTGGTATGGCTATAGCGGACAGACTTAAAAATAAACTCTCAAAAACGGTAGCAATAATCGGTGATGGCGCTATAACAGGAGGTATGGCGTTTGAAGCTTTGAATCATGCTGGAGGAATTAAAGAAGATATTTTAGTAGTTTTAAATGATAATGAAATGTCAATATCTGATAATGTAGGTGGCTTGTCCGCGCATTTTAGCAGGATAATTTCTGGAGAGTTTTATAACTCTATACGTGAAAAAGGTAAAGAAGTTTTAAAAAATATTCCACCTATGTTTGAACTAGTTAAAAAAATAGAAACCCAAACTAAAGGGATGTTTGTTCCAGCAAATTTTTTCGAAGATTTAGGGTTTTATTATGTTGGTCCGATAGATGGTCATGATATTCATGAATTAGTCAAAACTTTAAAAGTCTTAAATAACCATAAAGGTCCTAAGCTTTTACATGTGGTAACTAAAAAAGGCAAAGGATATACAAAAGCAGAGTCTGATCCTATTAAATTTCACCACGTTGCTCCAAGTTTTCATACAGGGGATAGTATCACTAAAATATCTAAACCAACTTTTTCCAATATTTTTGGTTCTTGGATATGCCAAAAAGCAGCTAAAGATAATCGTTTAGTTGGTATCACACCAGCCATGAAAGAAGGTTCTGACTTAATAAGATTTTCACAACAATATCCTGATAGATATTTCGACGTTGCCATAGCTGAACAGCATGCAGTTACTTTTGCAGCTGGCCTTGCTTGTCAAGGCTTAAAACCAGTAGTTGCTATTTACTCAACTTTTCTTCAAAGAGCATATGATCAGGTTATTCATGACGTGGCATTGCAAAATTTAGATGTTTTATATGCTGTCGATAGAGCAGGCTTAGTAGGTGCTGATGGTGCTACACATGATGGTAGTTTTGATCTTAGTTTTATGCGCTGTATACCAAATCATATAATTATGACTCCAAGCGATGAAAATGAGGCTTATCACATGTTGGAGCTTGGATATCAATATACTGGTCCTGCTATGGTTCGTTATCCACGAGGAGCTGGAGTAGGTGCTGAAATTACAGAAAATCTAGAGTTGGAAATTGGTAAGGCAAAAATTATAAAACTCGGATCAAAAGTAGCAATTTTAAATTTTGGCACCTTATTACCTATAGCTGTAGAAGTAGCAAATAAATATGATGCTACAGTTGTTGATATGCGCTTTGTTAAACCTTTAGATGAAAAAATGGTTACTGATATTTGCAAAGCTCATCAAATAGTTATAACTTTGGAAGAAAACTCTATTGCTGGTGGAGCTGGTTCTGCTGTAAATGAATATATTTTAGCCAATGATTTACATAAAGATACAACAGTTAGAAACTTTGGTTTGAAAGATAAATTCTTACATCATGGAACAAAAGACTTACTTTTAGAAGATAGTGATATTTCTAGCACAAAAATTTCTGAAGAAATAGTAAGGATACTAAAGCTTTAGTCGAAAACTAAAAAAGTAATAATACATAAGGAAAATAAGCTAAGACAGTTACTTAGATAATAGTTTATTTAGTTTAGATGCCTTTAGAAATATTCGCCACGCCGTCTTTTTGGTATGCATGATAAACTTCTAATCCAAGTTTCCTTCTGATATGACTAAAAGAAAAATATCCACGAATAGATTTCTCACCTTTTGTGTCTTCCTCGTATACAACTATGTGATGGTAGCTAGAGTTAATCAAAGTATTTAGGATATGCCCTATTTTTGTGTCTTTTATAAGTGAGTAAGGAATAGTATTTACTTCAGATATACGAAGTTTTATATCATCTGCGGCTAATTCTGTTATTTTTGCACCTGTTTCTTGAGCTGTTTTTTGTAAAGCTGTACTTTCAAGATAATGAAGACCAATAGTTCCAGTTACTTGGTTATCAGAGTTTATAACCAATATAAAATCCTTATGGTGGTCAAAAAGTTTTTGTTTTACTTCTTGTAAAGATGCATCTCCTGATACAGTTAGGGCTTTGTGTTCTTTAAAGTCTCTAAACACACTTATAGCAGGACTGTCTAAATATAGTAGTTTGCTAGCTTCATCATTAAAATAGCTGATAGCTTTTGTTTCAAAATGAGATAATTCAATAATTTTAAATTCCTTTAGATCCACTAGTTTCTCCTAGTATTAAAGTAAGTTGAGATGTGTACTTGGAATTTTAGACAAAACATTTATATTTTTCAAAGCATATTGGATATTTATTTACATATCTTTAAGAAAGATAAGCCAAATAAAAGTGTTATAATAAATTCACATGCCTATATTTTGTAACGTTTAAAAATATGATTGAAACAGATAGAATAATTTCTGCAAACTCTATTCAAAGTAGTGATGAAAAAACTATTGATAGAGCTATAAGACCAAAAACTCTAGCAGATTATGAAGGTCAGCCTAATGTTCGTGAGCAGATGGAAATTTTTATTCAAGCTGCTAAAAGTCGTAATGATGCGCTTGATCATACACTTATATTTGGACCACCTGGGCTAGGTAAGACTACACTTTCAAATATTATAGCAAATGAGATGGGTGTTGAGCTTAAGCAAACTAGTGGCCCTGTATTAGAGAAGGCTGGTGATCTGGCAGCTTTACTTACAAATTTAGAAGAAAACGATGTTTTATTTATAGATGAGATTCATCGTTTAAGCCCAGTGATAGAAGAAATCTTATATCCAGCAATGGAAGATTATCAACTTGATATTATGATAGGTGAGGGTCCTGCTGCTAGATCTATCAAAATTGATTTACCTGCATTTACTTTAGTCGGCGCTACAACAAGAGCTGGGCTTTTGACTTCGCCACTTAGAGATAGGTTCGGCATTATTCAACGCTTGGAGTTTTATTCTATAGATGATCTGTCAAAAATCGTTTATCGTTCAGCTAAGCTTTTAGATTTAGATATTACAGAAGATGGTGCCAGAGAAATTGCAAAACGTTCACGTGGTACGCCAAGAATAGCAAATAGATTATTACGACGAGTAAGAGATTATGCTCAAGTAAAAGCCTCTGGTAAAATAACTTTAGAAATAGCTGATAAAGCTTTAACTATGTTAAAAGTTGATCCAGTAGGTTTTGATCACATGGATCATAAATATTTACTTACACTAATGGAAAAATTTGGAGGAGGACCTGTAGGTTTAGATACTATGGCAGCTGCTTTAAGTGAAGAAAAAGGAACTATAGAAGATGTTATAGAACCATATTTAATTCAACAAGGTTATATAATGAGAACAGCTAGAGGTAGGATAGCAACACTTTTAGCTTATAATCACTTTAAATTAAAAATACCAGATAACTTAAACTCACAACAGCAACCTGATTTATCTATCTAATTGTAGTTGATGGTATTTAGCCATTAGTTAAACATTTCTATAATTAATAAATTTAATTATTTTATGATATATTTATTTTAGTTTTAATTTTAAAGCATATAAATCATATGAATTGCCTAAATTGTGGTAAGTATCTTGCTATAAATAGCAAATTTTGTCATACATGTAAGATAGAATTGCCTAAAATAGATAAACAACATCAAAACTGGATTAAAGATAGTAAAGCCCCTGAATGCCAACTGTGTGGAGTAAGATTTACTTTCACCAATAGACACCATCACTGTAGAAACTGTGGTGCTAATGTATGTAATAGCTGTTCATCTAATCGTATATTTCTTCCAGCAAGAGAAAATAAGCAAAGTAGAGTCTGTAAAAATTGTTATCCAGAAATTGCAAAAATACAGACAAAAATCCAAAATCTAGTAAAAAATATTTATAAAGGGTTTTGTTGTATAACTAGTCCTCCACAAGGTGAATTTCCAGGGTTAATGTACTATGATAAAATAAAAAACGCGATAGTACTTAAACCTTCAGATAAAGACTTGTATTCTGATAAAGAGCGATATGAATTACTATATGGATATAGAAAAGAAGGTTCTTATTACGTGTATGATATTTTAGGAAGGAAACTTTATAGAAAAACATCAGACATTGTCACATATGATTTTGATATGTTCCAAGGTAAAGCAGTAAAAAAACAGCCTAATTCCACAAAAATTAAAAAAGGAACACTACTTGAAGTAGATAATACAAATTTATATCTTGCGAAAGATCGTAAAGCTGCATACGCTTGGAGCCAATATGCAGATAATCTCAATTTAAAGAAGACGTTTAATACACTTGAAGTCAACAATAGCTGTAAACTAATTGATGATTTCATTTTAGAAAATGAATATCAAAACTTCTCATTTAAACACATCATTGATGTATCAGGTACTGATGATATACACGTATCATCAGAAGTAATAACATATAAATTACTAAATGAATTCGAATTAAAAGAAGAAATAGAAAATCTTAAAGCACAAACTTTAAAGTGCGATCATCTCCAAAAGCAAAGAGTAGTAGATAACAATTTCAAACAAAAATTCATATGCTTAGAATGTGGCCTGGGTGTTTAAACTACATTTTTTAAATAATTTACCTTGCTAGAGCATTTGTTTCACATAAAATACAAAGATGCTTATAATGTACAAAAAAGGACTCCGTTTATGAGAGATGTTTAATGGTAGGTGATAAAATCATGTTTTTTTAGTTTAGCTATAATATTTTTTATCGTTTTATTAGCTGGGTTAATCTCTGTTACTGGCGGTAATGGATTAATTATAATGCCTTCTTTACTTATGTTTGGTTATGATATTAAAGAAATAATGCTATTAGTAAGAGCAAGTGCAGTTGTATTTGTCTTTTATAATGTCGTTGGGATGATAGCAGATAAAAATAAAATATCATTTAAAAAACAAGACTTAATAATAACTATAACAACTTGTGCAAGTGTTTTACTCAGTATTACTTTTTTATCAAGTTTAGATAATATCACTTTACTTTTTTTAATAAGTTTAATCCTTATAGGACTTTTCTTTTTGGTAATTTTTAAAACTAAGTTGGAGAGGTTTTCAACTTTTTTTATAGTAATATTACCTATTTTTTCGGGAATTTGCTGCAGTGTAATAGGTGGTGCTGGCCTAATAATAAATATATTGTATTTATTATTAGGTGTAGATCATGTTACAGCTGTTCAAAAAAGGTTAGTTCCATCCTTAATAGTTCAGACATTTGCATTCTTAGTATTTTTAAACCAAGGTATACAAATTAACTATAGTTTAATGATTGTAATAATAATAGCTACAGCAATTTCTGGTTATTTAAGTATGAGGATATTTCTAAATTTAAATCCAATAACTAGTAAAATATTATTCTACAGTAGCTTTGTCTTTGCAATTAGTAATTTATTAAAAAGTGCTATAGAAGGGATACTCGACAACTATGGACTAGCTTGGACAGACATTTTTTATGTTATGTTTGATTGGTTGAAAACTTATTAGATAATATTTTTATTTTACCAGTTAATTTTTTTCTTAGGGACCCATTTATCTAAAAGAGCTTTATACTTTACTTCTAGAGCCTCCTTAGGAGGTAGCTCTGGTAGTTTTGAGTATAAATCAGCTTTTTGAAAAGCTTTTAGCAAAGGTAATAATAACCAGTCTTTTTCATTGGCTAACTCTTGGTAGGCTAAGCCACCTGTTTGTGGTGTATGCCAAGGATAAAAAGAATGATAACGAAGTATATATAAGCCTTCATAAGGTATATCACTACCTTGTTCAAAGACTTTATAGATATATTCATCATGTCCAAAACTCATATGCACTTTATCAAAACCACATTGCCTTTTATAAATACCATAATAAAACTCTGTCTCTGTATAGTATTTATTATAGTCTTCGGAATCTTTAAAAAACTCTTTGTCAGAAAATACATTAGCCTTAGCAAAAGGACATGCTACAGGATAAGTATCTCCAACAGTAGACCATTGTGGAAGCTTACCATATTCAGGTAATGTCATAATTTTTCCTAAATCATGAATAAAACCTACTAGTGGTAACCATGACCAATCTGTAATGTGGCTATATAAATTCGTTAGAGTTTCTTTTTGAGTATAGAAATTTTGCCATTCTTTAGGCAAGCTTTGCCACTCATGATCACGAAATAATGATTTAATCATAGCATTTTCTCTAAGTTCAGTATCATTTTTTAGAAGCTTATTTTGGCAGGCTTCTGCTGTTTGATAAGCATGCTCTATTTGTGGTAAGTCATTATCTGGATCACTTTCATCATGGACATTTTCTAGTAATTTAAAAATCCCATAAACATCCATCTTACCTAACTGAAGTTTGAAATACTTGTTTTTCAGTTGTTGAACATAATCTAGAGACTGATTAGTATGCATCTCTTTGTAGGTTCTTTCTACTCTATCTTGAAATTTACTATCTGTATAGTTGCGAAACTCACCAAATGTATTTTTTTCTACTGCTTGAATCATAACTATCCCCCTTAAATTGTTTTTGTAGATTATGATTTTATTTACATTATTTATACTAGTAGTCCGGTCTTCCTAAATATTTGGTTGGTACACCTTTATTTAAATTATCTTCTATAGTTTCAAGAGATACTCCTTTTGTTTCAGGAACAAAAAAGTATGTAATTACAAATGCCAGCGTAGCTATACAAGCATACATACTAAATGTAAATGAAACTCCTAAAGCTGTCAATATAGTTAAGAAAGTTGCGGCAACAACAAAATTAGCTAACCACTGTATTGAAGCCACAAAACTCATAGCTGAGCCACGAACATTTAAGGGGAATATCTCTGATATAATTAACCAAAATAACGAACCTACGCTTATACAGTAACCAACTACGTATATCAATAAGCACACTAAAGCTAAAACTGATGTTACTCCAGAAGAGGTATCTTTTAATAAATAAATCATACTAAATAAACTTACTGCTGCCATAGCTGAACCTATCAATAAAAACCTTCTTCTGCCTAATCTATCTATAAACATAATCGTCACAATAGTAGCTATAAAATTAACTAATCCTAAAGCTAGAGTCATCAGCATTTTAGTTTCAGCACCTTCAAAACCTATATTAGACATTATATAGGGTCCATAATACATAACTGTATTTATACCAAAAAACTGTTGGAAAATACCAAGAGCTAAACCTATATAAAGCACAGGACGTACTTTTTTATCAAAAATAGCGGAAAATTTTGTTTTTACTGATTTTTCTAAATTGTGTTGTATTGCCTTTAACTCCCGTAAAACATCATCTTCAGTTTCTCGAATTTTTGCTAAAGTCTCACGAGCTTCATGTTTTCTACCTTGAGAAAATAGCCATTTTGGAGAATACGGCATAAAGCACATACCTACAAACAACAAAATTGCTGGAATTAAACCAGTAGCTATCATTATACGCCAATCACCACTAGCTGTAAGTAAATAGTTAACTACAAAAGCAATTACTTGACCACCTGTTAAAAACGCTCCATTCCAAAGTACAAGAGAGCCTCTTTTAGATGCTGGAGCAACTTCTGCAATGAATAATGGTACTGCATACGAAGCTACACCAATCGCAGATCCTAACATAAAGCGTCCTAAAACTAAAAACCCAATATTAGGAGCTAAAGCTGCTATTAAAGTACCTATTATAAAAAGTAAGCTAGTGGCGATCATTGCTTTTTTGCGACCAAATTTATCAGTAAAGTAACCACTAGTAAGAGCCCCAAAAAAAGCTCCTAAAACACAGAAGCTAACAACCATTTCTATTTGCCAGTGTTCAGCTATAAATTCCTTTTGGATAAAAGGTGTAGCTCCTGCAATAATTGAAGTATCAAAACCAAATAGTAGTCCTCCGATAGCAGCTACCGCTACTACAATAACTACATAAAATTTAGTAGAAGTAGATTTCTGATTATTCACTATTTTACTCCTCATATGACACCATTATATATTTAAATTAAAAATTTTAATGGATTGTGTATATGTTAAATCATAAGCTACATTTAAAGCATCAGCTTTTGATAACCTTCCTAACACAACCATTTCAGCCAGGTAATTAGCGTCTACGCGCCTAGCTACATCATGTCTAACAGGTATTGACAGTAGGGCTCGTGTATCATCGATAAAACCGCAACAGTTATAAAAACCTGCTGTTTCTGTAACAGCATATCTAAATCTTTTCATACCCTCTGCTGAGTCATTAAACCACCATGGCGGACCCAAAAACACACTTGGATAATGCCCAGCTAGTGGAGCCAGCTCACGAGTATAAGTAGATTCATCCATAGTAAATAATACTGTTTTAAAATTATGGTTATTACCTACTTTACTTAAAAGAGGGTACAAGCCATTTACATAATCACATTTAATTGGAATGTCACATCCTTTATCATTGCCAAATTTTCTATGGATATGAGGATTATGGTTTCTAAATACACCAGCATGAATTTGCATTACCAATCCATCGTCCGTTGCCATTTTGGCCATTTCTGTAAGCATTTGGCCACTAAAGATTCTTTTTTCTTTATCAGAAGCTACATTCGTTAGTATTTTTTTAAATAAACTTTTACATTTAGATTTATCTAAATCGTATGTTTTAGGTATACTAACACCATGATCTGAAGCTGTTGCTCCATTAGCTTTAAAAAATTCTCTTCGTTCTCTTAAAACCCTAAGGAAATCCTCATATGAGGCTATTTCTGTATTTAACTTTTTGGCTAATTTTTTAATGTTTTTATGCACAGTATGTAGCTCAGGATTTGTAACAGTATCTGGACGAAAAGTTGGTATGATCTTACAATCAAACCCAGAGTTAGCTATATTTCTATGAGATTGAAGGTCATCGTCAACATTGTCAGTAGTAGCTATAACTTTTATGTTAAATCTTTTACATATTTCTCTAGGTAAAAATTCTTTTTGTTTTAAACAATTATTTATATGTTCATATAGCTCATCAGCTGTTTCTGGGGTTAAAGTTTTATCGTAGCCAAAAACATTTTTAAGTTGAGCATCAAACCATAGTCCGACCTGAGTCGCTCTAAACAAATACCAATTTTTGGCAACTTCTTGCCATATCTTCTTAGGATCTGTTTCTACTGGTTTATCATCTTTATGAGAGATACCAAAATCTTCTAATTTAAGCCCTTGAGAATAAAACATTCTAAAAATATAATGATCAGGCTTTATAAGTAATTCTACAGGATTTTCAAAAGGTTTATTTTCATCAAACCAAACTGGATCGGTGTGTCCATGTGGACTAATTATTGGTAAATCCTTAACATGTTGATAAATTTCAAGTGCAATTTCTCTTGTTTGTTTATCAATAGGCATTAATATGTTGTCACTAAACATTGTTTGCTCCTGATTATATTAATGATGAACTTCCTATAGCTATAACATTCTCTTGATTAAGATATTTATCTTTATTGGTTATATTAATTCCACCAGAAGCACAAAATTTAACTTGGGGAAAAACAGCCTGGTAATTTCTTAGGAGATTTATTCCACCAGCTACTTCAGCAGGAAAGAATTTTATGACATTAAATCTATATTCTAGGATAGTCATTATTTCAAAAGCTGTAACGCCTCCGGGTAAATAAGGAAGATTATGATCTCTAGCGAATTTTAGCATTTCTATAGTTACCCCAGGAGAAACTAAGAAATCTGCGCCTAAAAATGAGCATTTTCTCAATTGCTCTAAAGTTGTAATAGTTCCAATACCTATAGTTAAATCTTGATTATTCTCAATAACTTCCTTAATAACTTCTAATGCATTAGGTGTTCTAAGAGTAAATTCAACGATTTTTATATTTTTATTACGAAGCTTATATAAAATATTATATGCTTCATCTACTGTATTAACAGCAACTACAGGTATTAAAGGATTTTTTTCTAATAAATTAGTTAATTGCATTCAAGGCTCCTTTAGAGTTTTTAAATAGATATCTGTATATTTTTTGTCTATTATAGCTCCATGATGTTGTATGATTTCAGCAGCAAAGCTTTGTGCAAATTTGACACTATTTTGTATATCTATATTACGATCAAGCCCAGCTAAAAAGGCTGCATTAAAGCTATCACCCGCTGCAGTTGTATCTATAGGTTTAATCATATCTGTATCTACTAATATTATCTCACTATTAGCTGAAACAACAGTAGATTTAGCACCTCGTTTAATTATAATAGTTTCAATGCCAGCTTTATTATATCTAGTTAAAGTCTGCTGATAGTCTGTATCATCAAATAATAACTGTTCATCCTCAAAAGTAGTTATAACTATAGTTAAGTATTTAAGGATTTTTTTTAAGTAAATTTTAGCTTGATCTTTTGATTGCCAGCATTTTGGACGATAGTTTAAATCAAAGATAATTTTTTTATTAGAATCTGCATTTTTAAACTCTTTTAACCAACTAATAAAAATTTCCAATTGGCTTTCGTCCCACCTTGATAACGAAATTCCAGAGAAATACAGATATTGGTAATTGTTAATGTAACTATTTAACTGATCTTTTGTAATATTATAAAAAAGTTGTTTTATTGGTGCCTGCTCTCTCCAGTAATAAAAATTTCTTTCTCCAAAATTATCTGTCTGGATAGCATATAGACCAGGTACTGTATTTTTAAGTCTTAAGACTGTGGATGTATCGATATTTTCACTTTGCCATTGGTTTATCATTTGAGTAGAAAAGTCATCGTCACCTAAAGCTGTAAGAAAAGAAACTTTTCCATCTAATCTAGCATAATAAAGAGCAGTGTTTAAGACATCTCCGCCAAAGTTTAGTTTAGCTTGTGAACCTAGCTGAATTTTACCACTAAGCTCTAGCATGCATTCACCAATAGCTAGTAATTTATTTCTCATTTTCTAACTCTTTTTTAACAGCATATGCAACACCACGTACTTCTGCAAGACCTTTCATTCGCCCAATACATGAGTATCCAGGATTTGTTTTCTTATCCAAATCACTTAACATTTGTTGACCATGATCTGGACGCATATATATAGGATTAGAATCTCTTTCAATTTTAAGAATTTCTTTTATTAAAGCATACATATCAGTATTACCACATAAATGCTCAGCCTCGCAAAAGCTACGACTACATTGATCAAGAGATACATTTCTTAAATGGGTAAAGTAAATTCTTCTACCTATTTTTTTAGCCATAAGTGGCAAATCATTATCCCATCTAGAGCCTAGAGATCCTGCACAAAAGGTTATACCATTAGCCATAGATGGTATAGCCTTAAACAGCCAGTCATAATCTTCTATAGTACTAATAATTCTAGGTAAACCAAACAACTCAAATGGCGGATCATCAGGGTGGATTGCAAGCTTAGCTCCAACTTCTTCAGCAACAGGTATAACTCTTTCTAGGAAATATACTAAGTTTTCACGTAGTTTTGCTTTATCAATATTTTTATATTCATCAAGTGCTATTTGAAACTGTTCTAAAGAGAAGCTTTCTTCAGCACCCGGTAAACCAGCGATAATATTTTTTGTAAGTGTCTCAACTTCATTTTGGGTCATGTTTTCAA
The DNA here is from genome assembly GCF_000815225.1 of Allofrancisella guangzhouensis. Lineage (GTDB taxonomy): Bacteria > Pseudomonadota > Gammaproteobacteria > Francisellales > Francisellaceae > Francisella > Francisella guangzhouensis. Next base: position 1,109,596 of record NZ_CP010427.1, read on the forward strand.
AATATGCTTTAGCTTGAGATACTATTTCTGGTTTATAATCTTTATTAGCATCTTTTCTTTTTAAAATATGAATATCAAAAGCAGCAAAAGCAACTTCATTAAAAGATAAGGTTTTTGCACCAGTAGTAGTTTGTTTACTTAAATCTGTACGTGTCCAATCCAGAATAGGCATGAAGTTGTATATTACTAGTTTAATACCGCATTTAGCTAAATTAAGAATACTCTGGCAGTAATTTTCTATGTACTTATCACGAGTAACTTTACCTTTTTTAATATCTTCATGAACTGGTATACTTTCAACAACTGACCAGATTAAGTTCGTTTTACCTAGTTTAGACGAGTTTTCTACCTCAGATTGTCTTTTTTTAATTTCATCAATAGACCAAACTTGACCATTAGGAATGTGATGTAAGGCAGTTACAATATCTGTAACACCAGTTTGCATAATATCTTCAATACATACAGGGTCGTTTGGACCGAACCATCTCCATGACTCTATCATTTTATACCTCTAAATTTAAATGTTTTTAATTACTTGTAATACGCCTTTTGAGCTAATTTCTTTTGTATAATAAATTACTTTTTCTACCAATATTTTATTATTGGAAAGCTCTTTTGAGAATATTTCTTCAAGTCCAATAAATTCATTAACTATCTTTTCAATAGTACTATTATTTTGATAAATTTGTATATATTTATCTTGTAATGGATCAGATATTTCAATGCTTTCAGCTATTTCATTTTTGCCAGAATTAAACAATATCCATCCAGCTAAACCTATTACTATAACATCAAAGTTGTGACCGTTCTCAATCAATTTTTCCAAAGTGCCTAACCACCGTTGAGGAATCTTTTTAGAACCATCCATGGCTATTTGTTCAGTTTTGTGTTTTAGATATGGATTAGCAAAGCGAAGTAATAATTTATTAGCATATTCTAAAGTTGAAACATTTTCAGGTAAACCATCTACTAATGGTGCTGCTACTTCTAACATATATTTTTTAATAAAATTATAAAATTCAGACTTAGCGATAACCTCATCAACAGTTTTAAACCCAGCATATGTTCCTAAATAAGCAATTAAACTATGGCTACCATTTAACATAGTAAGTTTGAGTTTTTCAAAAGGTTCTATATCTTTTACAAATTCAACTCCTATTTTTTCTAGAGTAGGGCGTCCATTAGCAAATGTATCTTCAATTACCCACTGAGAAAATTCTTCTGTAGCAACAGTAGACAAGTCTTGTTGTCCAATCATGTTAGCAATCTTTTCAATAGTTTGATCAGTTGCGGCAGGAACTATTCTATCTACCATTGAACTAGGAAAACTACAGTTATTTTTTATCCAACTGGCCAAATTTTTATCTATTTTATTTGAAAAATCTAATATAGTTTGTTTAAGGATTTTACCATTATTAGGCATATTGTCACAACTAAGTAAAGTTATAGGCTGACCATTTTCTTGCCAACGTTTATACAAACCAGCAACGGTAATACCTATAGCTGTTTTAGGTACATTAAAATTTTTAAGGTCATAAATAATATCTGGGTTTTCAAGATTTAGTTTTTGTGTAGATAAATCTACGTAATAACCTTTTTCAGTTACTGTGTAAGTTATTATTTTTATTTCTTTAGAGCTGATTTCATCTATAAGTCGTTGTGATTGACCATTACCAGCAAAATAAACTTCTTTTAAGGCTCCAATGATTTTATTGCTAGTACCGTTTTCATCATTAGTCGAAAGGGTATACATACAATCATTTAAGCTAAGGTTATCAATAAGTTTTTTATTGCTCCTAATAGTTCCACTAATATAACCCCAGTTAAGAGCATCTTTATCGTTAGAATTAAGTAGTTTATCTACATAGTATACCTGGTGAGCTCTATGAAAAGCACCTATTCCGATATGTAATATTCCTATCTTTAGTTGAGATCTATTATAATTAGGCAGATCACAGTTTTGTAGTTTCTCTAGATCAAGCATTACAGTTTAAACCCTTATCCATATTTATAATTTCTGGCTTTGAGACTCTAAATTTCTCATGACTAGTATAATGCCACTCTACATTTAGTTTACCATTATTAATTTCAAGTTGAATAGTTATGACACCATTTTCACTTGCTAAATATCCATTTATTTTTTTGCTATTACAGTAGATGATTGTTAGATTAGTACTGGTATTAAAGCATTTCTTTGCTGAGGCGTATAATCCTTGGCAAAGATGGATTAATAAAAATATGAATAGGTTATATCAGACAATTTATTCCTAAAAGCATTGATTTTAATAACGTCTCTCATTACTACATTAGAAAATTGCAAATTAACTTGAATAATAAAACTAAAAAATGTTTAATTTGTTTAACTCCTAATGAGGTTCATTTTGAAATCAATATAAACGTTGAGGGTACAATCTAGCTAGCAAAATCAGGTGTAGGAGGAGAATCTAACAAATTAACGTTGTAAGTTACAATAAAAATGGGTGAAATGGTTTTATATGAAATTAGTATTTATGGTATATCCATGTGATGTAGAACAAGCTTCTAAAAAATCAGATTTTGATTTAGAAAATGAAAAAATTAAAAGAGATTTTAATTTGCAAGTTAAAACTTTAGGAAATTACGAATACAAGTTAAATAAACAAACTAATGAAGATCGGTTAGGAATGTGGTTTAGTGCTAATAGCCTAGATATGTGTAAAAAGAAAATCGATGAGTTTATAGAGGTAAACAAATCTAAACTTTTTGAAAAAAAAGGGCTTACATACTCTTTAAAAAAAATAGATATAAGTGTGATATTTGTGGGTCATGGTTTGCCTACTAAACGCACTATGTCCTTTTTTAATGAAAGAATAGACTGGGATGTTATAGGTAGAATGTTAAGCTACATATTATCATTAGGAGGTAATAGAATTGCCTCACTTGATGATGGAAAAAATAGTGTGAAATTTTTACATTGTTTTGGTGCAGCTCCTAGAATGACAGAAAGTCTATTTAACAATAGTGATAGTAAAATGAAAAAATATGTTAAAAACGATTTCCCTGGCGAAGTACCTATTTATGAATTTATATTTCCATATATTGATGGAATCAAGATTAAAATAACAAGTTTTTTTCAGCAGCCATTATTAACTCAAATACAAGTAAGTTTTCAGCTCAAGGAATATATGGCTTTTACGAAGAAAAAAATATTAAACCTTTAATTTGTAATGTAGATGAAAATAAAAATATCACTTTTTTATATGGCAAAAAACAAATATCTAAGCTAGATACAGAAGATATTAATAATCTCTCTATAATGATGCGACCACTAGAAAAATATTTCGAAGTTAATTTTGAAGCGATATATAATAACAAAACTCATAGTGACTTAGTAAAAATGTGGGAAAAAATAATTAACTATATTTCTTTAGGAGAATTTAGACTAGCTATGACCCTTGTTCAAAACCTAAATGACATGATTTATACAAAGCAAATTTAGGATCGGTATAGTTTGTTACTCTTTATTGGTCTTCACTACAAAAAAATAAGATTTTTATTAAATTTTATAAAAGCATAACGTAAATAAAATATAATTATTTAAAAAGTTTTAAAAAAATAATTTGCAGAACATGTTTTAACACAATTAGAGCCATATAATTTTAACTTGCAACAGTCACATTTTATAAACTTGTTTATTTTTAGTTTAAAACCACAGACCACAGTGATAAAATGTTATAATCAAAATTACTTAAAATTAGATATATAAAAATTATGATAAATATTAAGAAACAAAATCCTTTTTTCCTTTTATGTTTTTTCGAATTTTTTGAAAGATTTGGCTATTATGGCTTTAGCTACACAGCTATCTTATTTTTTATGAGTGAAAATAGTTTTAATTTTACAGAAAAAAATGCTGTTTTATTATTTGGTGGTTTTGCATCCTTAACGTATGTTTTTAATGCTATAGGTGGTTACGTTGCAGATAAAGTTTTCGGCATAAAAAAAACTATGTTTTTAGGCGCTATATTCCTTTTAGTGGGGTACTTTAGTTTAGCTCTTAGTCCTTTTATACAAAGTATAAGTAGTTATATATATGTCAGTTTAGCATGTATTATAGTTGGTTCATCGTTGTTTAAACCAGCACCTACGAACTTAATATCTAGAATATATATAGATAAAAGAAAACTAGATTCTGTATACACATACTTTTATATGTCTATAAATATGGGCTCATTGTCTGCTTCTTTATTAGTTCCTATTTTGGCTACAAACTACGGATATACAGTGGCCTATAGTGTTTGTTCAATAGGTTTTGCAATAGGGATCCTAAATAGCTTAGTTAGTTACTCAAGTATCAAAAATATTGACAATGAAATAGGCTTAAAAGGTGTAAGCATACTTAAAACGGTAATTATAATATTTGTTTTCATATTTGCAGTTGCTGGGCTTAGTATTGTTTTACAAACAAACGATACGATAAATTATATACTATGGTTTGGTGCTGGGCTTATTTTTGGAGTTTTTGCATTTCAAATATATGTAGAAAAAGACCCTAGCTCTAGAAAGAAAATCATAGCTGCTATTATACTTTTAATCTATGCTGTACTTTTCTTTATGATTTACCAGCAAAAATCGACTTCTTTCTTTTTATTTAATGTACATCACGTTAATTTAAATCTTTTTGGTTACACAATTAATCCACAAACAATACCTGGAGTTTTAAATACGGTAGGTATTATAATTTTATCTCCAATATTAGCTTTTGTTTACACTAGGTTAGGAAATAAAGATTTAACTTTACCCTTAAAGTTTGCTTTGGGCATTTTACTTTGTGGGTTTGCTTATGGAAGTATGTTTTTAGCTTGTGTGGTTAATGATCCAACTGCAAAAGTAAGTATACTTTGGGAAGTTTTAGCAATAACGATATTTTTCTCATCTGGAGAGCTATTGATATCTGCTTTAGGTTTGTCTTTGATGGCTAAATTATTACCAAAAAGAATTACAGGATTCGCAATGGGAACTTGGTTCATAACTTCAGCTATTGGTATAAAAATAGGTACAACTGTAGCTCAAGCTGTTACAACTGGTATAAAATACGATACTAAGACAGGATTTTCAACTCAAGTAACTATAGAAAGTTTCTATAGATATAAGGAGTTATTTGGATACGTGTCATTAATAGCTATAGTTTTTGCAATAATTGCTTTTTTAATTGGTAAAAAACTTAATAAAATGATTTTAGAATAAAACGGGTGAACAACAAAATATCTAAATTTCATTAAACTAAAGTCACAAGTTCTTCTGAACTAGTAGGATGGATGGCTATAGTATCATCAAAATCACGTTTAGTTGCACCCATATTAATAGCTACAGCAAAACCTTGTAACATTTCATCAACGTTTAGGCCGATCATGTGGCAACCAACAACTTTTTCATTTTCACCAATTACAACTAGCTTCATCACTGTAGGCATTCTATGACCAGATATTGCACAATACAGTGGTGTAAAACGGCTTTTATAAACTTTTACATTATCATCACCATATTTTTCTTTAGCATCTTTTTCAGATAGACCAACCGTACCAATAGCCGGATGAGAAAATATAACTGTTGGAATATATTCCAGCTTAGGTTTTAGATTTTCTTCACCATTAAAAAGTCTACGTGCTAACCTACGACCACAAGCAATTGCCACAGGAGTTAGCTGAGCACCACCGGAAGCATCTCCTAGAGAATATACTCCTTTTACATTTGTCTCTTGCCATTCATTAGCTGGAATTACACCTTTATCTGTAATTTTAATATCAGTATTTTCAATACCTACATTATGAGTATTAGGCGCACGACCAATTGCCCATATTAGAGTGTCAACATTTTCTAAAACATCACCTTTATCTGTGGTTATTTTTAAAGTGTCACTAGTTTTTTCAACCTTAGTGATATTTGCATGGTTCATAAGCTTTAAACCAGTCATTTCCATACACTCAACTAGAGTATTACTAATATCATCATCAAAATCCATTAAGGGTTTCTCTCTGCGTACTATCACAGTTGTATCTGTACCATGAGCATTTAGCACCCCAGCAATCTCAATGCCAATATAGCCACCACCCACAATCACAGCTTTTTTAGGAGTATCTTTTAATTCAAAAAATTCATCAGAAGTAATACCAAATTCAGACCCCGGTATATTTTTAGGCACAATAGGGTAAGCACCTGGTGAGATGAAGATATTATCAGCCGTTAGCTCTGTACCATCATCTAGTACGACAGTTTTGTTATCTTTAAACTTACCCCAATTATTAAAATGAGCGATATTCCATTTATTTAATAACCTGTCATAGAAACCATGAATATTACCGATATATTTAGCTCTTTTTTCTTTCAAGGTAGTCCAATTAAAGCCTTTAACTTCAACATCAAAACCGTAGCCAGCAACATCATGCTTTAATTGCTCAGCAAGCATACCACCATACCACATAGCTTTTTTAGGTACACAGCCTCTATTTACACAAGTGCCGCCAAGCTCACGCTTTTCTATAATTGCAACTTTTTTTCCAAATTTAGCAGCTTGCACAGCAGAAGCTATACCACCTGAGCCACCACCTAAACTTATTACATCAAAGTGATTGTTTTTCATCTTTTTATTTCCTTAGTTATTTTAATCATCATGCTTTAAATTCCTACAGAAGTGCAAACCCTATAAAATCTCATAGTCATAACAAATACTAATTGGAGCATGATCAGAAAACCAATTTTCTTTATAGATATGCTCTGATTTAGGTATTACTTTATCTTTTAGAGCAGGTGTTGAGATATGATAATCAATCCTCCAGCCAACATTTTTTGCTCTAGCTTGCCCACGGTTCGACCACCAAGTATACTGTAGAGGCTCTTGGTTAATCACTCTAAAAGTATCTACCCAGCCCAAATCGTAAAATATATGATCTAACCATGCTTGTTCTTCAGGTAATACCCCTGAAGTTTTACCATAGTTAGATTTCCAATTTTTTATATCTATCTCTTTATGCACTATGTTAAAGTCACCACAAACTATAAAATCTCTTCCAGATTGTATCTGCTGTTTTAATACTTCTGTGTATTTTTCTAAAAATTGCATTTTATATCCTTGACGGACATCACCACTAGAGCCAGATGGTAGATATAAGCTTGCAATACTAAAATTTTCATAATCAAATTGGATATATCTTCCTTCATCATCTGCCCAATCTATACCAATTTCTTTGATTACTCGTATCGGCTTTTTTTTAGCGTAAATGGCTACACCACTATAACCTTTTTTTGTAGCGTCTTTATAGTCGTAAAAATATCCTTCAGGAAAGTATGTAGGATCGGATTCTAACTGATGAAATTGGGCCTTTGTTTCTTGGATACATAAGAAATCTACATTTTGAGTTTTAAACCAACCCCAAAAACCTTTTTTAGTTGCTGCCCGAATTCCATTAGCATTAAAGCTTGTTATTTTCATAAAAAAATAGAAGTTGTTTTTGTATATAATCAATGTTTGTTATTTTAGCATATTAATAGACTTAATATAGGTTCTATAAATAAAACTAAAAGCAAGCATCCAAATAGTCATACATTTCACAATATAGCTAACTAAGTCTTTTTTGTCTATAATATCAATAAATTTTAAAATAGGAATAATTATGCAACTAGTAGAGCAAATGAAAGAAAAAGCTCTTAATGAGCTTAGCCTTGTCGAAGATAAAAAATCAGTTGATGATATACGTGTGAAGTACCTTGGTAAAAAAGGCGAACTAACTGATATGATGAAAATGATAGGTACGCTACCAAATGAAGAAAAGCCTAAGCTTGGCCAAGCTGTAAATATTGCTAAACAGGCTTTACAGGATGCTATAGATGTAAAATTGGTTTTTTTTGAAAAGCAAGAAATTAATCAAAAACTCTCTCAAGAAAAAATAGATGTGACTTTGAAAGGAGTAGGGCAAAGTCAAGGTTCTCTACATCCTGTTACAAAAACATTACATAGAATAGAATCTTTTTTTAAACAGAATGGTTTTAATATAGAGTTAGGACCTGAAATAGAAAGTGATTATTATAACTTTGAAACTTTAAATATCCCTTCGCATCACCCAGCTCGTGCTATGCATGACACCTTTTATATCGATCAATCTCATGTTCTTAGAACTCATACTTCTGGCGTACAAATTCGTACTATGGAAAAGCAGGAGCCACCAATCAGAATTATAGCTCCAGGTAGGGTATATCGCTGTGATTCAGATGTTACTCACACACCAATGTTTCACCAAGTAGAAGGCTTATTAGTTGAAAAAGACGTATCTTTTGCAGACTTAAAGGGCTTATTGCATGTTTTTTTAAGTTCATTTTTTGAAAAAGATTTAAAAGTAAGGTTTAGACCTTCTTATTTTCCATTTACTGAACCCTCAGCAGAGGCTGATATAGAGTGTGTCATCTGTAATGGTACTGGTTGTAGAGTTTGTAAAAATACAGGATGGCTAGAAGTTTTAGGTTGCGGTATGGTTCACCCTAAAGTTTTAAAATCAGGTTTTATAGATCCTAATAAATTTCAAGGTTTTGCTTTTGGTATGGGAGTTGAGAGATTATCTATGCTTAGATATGGAATAGATGATTTAAGAATGTTCTTTGAGAATGATTTAAGGTTTTTGAAACAATTTTAAGAGGTAGATAGTTTATTAGATTAGCTAGATTGTATTCTCAATGTTTATATTGATTCCGAAATGTACTTCATTAGGAGTTATACCAATCCCACTATAAATTAAGACATACATTCCAATTTCTAGTACATATAGATTTAACGAGTTTAGTATTATTTGAGAAAGCATTCCAAGCTTGCTGTAATTTATCAACTATTTCATCATAGCTTTTAAAGCACATATTCGAAAGGAAATGTCTCTTTATCCATTGCCATACCTGCTCCATTGAGTTTAGCTCAGGAGAATATGCAGGTAATGGTATCAAAGTTATGTTCTCTGGTATTTTTAGGTTTCTAGATGTGTGCCAACCAGCATTATCTACTATCAATGCCACATGCCTACCTTTATCAATATGTTTTGATAATCAGTCTAAAAATATCTGCATAGACTGAGTGTTAGTTTCAGGAAGTATTAGTCCAAAGCTGTCTCCTGTAGCAGCACATCCTGCTGCGTAAATATAACTGGATACAAACTGCTTTTGTTTGACTTTACGAGGCCTAGTTCCTTTCGGAGCCCATATTCTTGTTAAGCTACCTTGGTGTCCAGCTCTAGTCTCATCTTGTTGCCATATATCTACTATCGACAGATCAATATAATCATCTACTAATTCTCTGACATAATTTGCAAAGTTTTTTTATATAATTCTTGAACTTCTTTATCAGACTTAGGATGTTTTGATCTACAACTTATACCAATTCAAAGACATATGTGGTCATATGTTATATACTATTTTTATCGAGAAATGCAGCATATACTATATGACCACATATGTCTTGGAATTGGTATTACAGCTCAAAAAAGGCTTGTACACAAGAGATACAGCTAAGCTTAGGAAATTCCTAAACGGATATACAAAATTAATACTTTCTGCTAGCATATTATATAAGTATTATATAAACTATCTTATATAAACTATCTGGAATTAATAAGTTTTGTGGGAGAATTTGAATGGTATATGATGAAATTATAAGCAAAGGAATCAACAAAAGTTATAATTATTTTACTTACTCTAACTATCAGAAACAAATAGAGGATTACAAAAATTTTGGGACGGAAAAATTTGATATATACACATATAATGGAATGACTTATGCTTTAGTCAAGTCAAAACTTGAGATTGATTATATAGAATTATGGCAATCTAGTGATACGAAGCATTATAATGAGGGGGGAGTCACTATGTTAATACTAGCACCTATAAACCTAAAGAAGAATTAATGATAGGTCAAGGAGAGTCAAATGCTATCTACCACGGATTAGGAAAATCTACTGTGAAACGTGTTCAAAGATACAACATTGATTTTCTATTAAAGGATGATTACTACGAATCTGAAAGTGAATCTAATTACGAGAAAATACAGTTTGATTAAACAAAGAGGAGCTTACGCCATGCGATTTAAAACCTTAACTGTCATCATAGGCCTATCTCTACCTTTAATTGGGTCAACTGAGTTTGGATATAGTTATGATATGAATAAACTTAGTGGCGGAATACACTCTGCTATTCAAGATGCGTTAAAGGAGCCATTTTTATCAGCTTATGATGTTACAAGTGGTTTTTTTGGAGGCTTACTTCCTCATCCTAACTACGGTGTAGAAATCTTACAACAATTAAATACTGTCGAAAATCAGCTTAGCCTAATTGAAAAGCAAATAGTTGCAACTTTACATCTTGACGAAGCTATTATTGATATATTAAACCAACAAGATACGGATGTAAACTATACAAAGATCATCAGTGATGTATCTGAACTTACATCATCTGCTGAGTTTGACTCAATAACTACAATGTACAGCAATCTCTATGGTAATGAAAATTTATCTCATGTTTTACCTATCAGTGACGATTTCTATGATTATGCCTCAAATCTATGTGTGACATCAGGGTGCGAGCCTAATTCTGATGCTATAAATATGATAACCTCCAAAAATCTAAATAATTTAATTGAAAATTTTCAAAATAGCCTTGCAAATATAAGTATGTGGAGAATTTTAAATCAAGATTATATAACGTATTTACAAAACAAAGATGAAATCGTACCAGGATTAAATACCAATTATGTTGCCAAATATGTCAAAGCGACCAGCCCTATTATTAAACTAGAGATAAACTATTATCAAAAACTATTAATGCTATACAATATACAAGCACTACAATTGGCTTTTTACTACGCTAATCCAGATTCGATTAAAAACTCTAGTAACTTTGCAAAAAAAGTAATTGATATAGGGATACTTTCTTCAAAAACTGGAAAAAATGGTTATGAAGAAGCAATGCAGAATTTAACAAAAGCATATATAAACACTTTTCTAAATGGCCCAGAAAATTATGTTATCATGAATAATTTTGGTGGTAAATATTTGCAGATCGATAATCAGGGTAGTATTACTTCCAACCCCAATACTGTATTAAATCCTATACTGTCAAATATAACTAGTTTAAATAAGTATTTTAGTAACACTATTGTAAATAACGAGTCTCAGTTATTTAATACAGCTGCCAATAATAATGTATTTGATCCTAATGGAACCGCTGACTTAATGGGAGCTAACTATACGCCTATTACAGCGTTTCTAAACAATTGTCAAATTATTAATGCTGATTTTCCACTAGATGCAAATTTAACTACGTTAAAGTTTATTTGTAATATCAAGAATGGTAGTCAACAATACACGTTGTTTAAGAGTATAGATATACCATATACTATAAATAATTCAGGTAACTCCACTTATCCTTACACCTTTGCTTTTAAAAACCTTGATTTATTTTATGACGGTACTAATAACTATTACTATATTGCTCCAATTACGCCAAATTTTAATGTAGGTACATTAAAAACAGTAGGTAATTATGATAATGACTTAACTGAAATTCATGGATTTACTCTTGTAAATCCAGCTAGGATTTATGACTGCAAAGGTGGAGATGGTGAGGCAGGCAAATGCCATGCTGCTTATTATAATTTGAGGCTTGAATTTAAAGGCATGGTGCTACTTGCAAACCAAAATGCTGACAGCAAAACAGCTAGAATGTCTTGTGTTTTACCGGACCAAAAATCTAATGATGGAACAACAATATGTTACACACAAAAGCTTGGGTATGGTGGGTTTATAAATTATACCTATAATGACTATTACGCACATCAACATAATTCAACTAAATCAAACGCAACTTTATATATATTAACTCTATCAGGACACATTTTTCCTCTTCAAATTACTTTCCCCAAAGTTTCTGGTAGAAATGAAATAGGTGGATACAAAAGTAATAATCAAGTAGGATCTCAGGAAGTACATTTCCTATGTTTTGAAGGTTATTCAAAATGTGACTATGAGAATCTTATTTTCTACGATTCTTTAGGAAAAACTATTATAAATTATGATTTTAACAATCTATCTGGACCTTATGATACAACTATTAGTGACGCATATGCGACAGCTGATGCTATGTTATTTTATTCTACGCTGTCATTTCAATATTTATTTACACCAACACAAGCATACAAACAATGGTTAGAAAACTCTGATACAGGAAAATATGGAATAGGTACTGAAAATCCAAGCTATAGCACTTATGCGCTTGATTTATCATTTATGGGCAAAACAGGTCCTATTAAAAATAATATTGTAATTTTAATATCCGCGAATGGCAATTACCGCTTAGTATATATAGCTGGTGACCAACAACTTGTAGTTCAGTCAAAAAATGGAAATAGTTGGATTGAAAAGTATAATGCTTTTAATTACAGTAACAATAATCCACAGAAGGTTAATGCTATAAGTTTTCAAAATGGAAACCTAGCAACTTACTATTACAATTACAACAGCAATTCATATAAGCTAATTAATTCCATTGCCTTAGAATATCAAAATAAAGGTTATAAATGGATAGATGACCCTTATGCTCAACTTGTGCTACAAAATGATGGTAATTTAGTGATCAAATCATCTAACGCTGATACAATAGATAATAATAAGCTTGGACTTGGTAGTGAACAAATCCTATGGGCGGCAAATTGGCTAAACAACGCACCAATCTGGTCAGAATTACAAAACCCACAGATAGAAAATTTTAATGATATAAAACAGAAATAATTTATACCTTGATCCTAATGTGTGTGCAAGCCTTTTTTGAGCTGTAAGAAAAGTTAAAGTAGTTGACCAATTTGATTCTTGATATATAATATCCCATTTGCATTAAGTATATTTATCTTTGTTAGCAAAACTATTTAAATATACTTATATGCTTTATTCATTTTTTTGTTCATGGAGAACCTAGATCACTATAGATTATTTATCAACCTATTTGTTACTTTTGTTTTTATCATCGTTTTGATTTTGGTTTTTACTGGTACCACCCTTGTGACCCATTTCAGAGAAAGCATCCGGATCATGCTCTTTTCTGGTTTGAGCGGCTTTTTTAGCTATCTCACTTTCTTCTTCTGGCGACTTATTATGCCTTTCTTGGGCTCCTTTTTTACCCATTTCAGAGAAAGCATTCGGGTCATGCTCTTTTCTGGTTTGAGCAGCTTTTTTAGCTATCTCACTTTCTTCTTCTGGCGACTTATTATGCCTTTCTTGGGCTCCTTTTTTACCCATTTCAGAGAAAGCATCCGGATCATGCTCTTTTCTAGTTTGAGCAGCTTCTTCACTTATTTCTGTCCTACTTTTTTTTGAATTATCATTATCGTAAGCCATAGCTAGTCGTCCCCCTTTAGTTGTTAATTGATTATTTGAAAATATTTTCCCATAGGATTGTAGAGGCTAACATTTTCAAGTTAAAGCCTAACACAATATAAAACTTTATTTATGATTTTTATAGCAACTATTTATTTGTTAAAATAAATTTAATAAATAACACAGAAAAAGGTTTAAGTCTAAGCGTAAGTAAATTACCAAGTTTGTTTTTTATAGTGCTGCGTCAACTTCAACTATTACATAAAGATCTTCTTCATATATTCCATTATTCTCATCTTGAGCCTCATACTCTTCTAATGCATTTTTTGCTTCCTCATAAGAGTCAAATATTTCTACTGAGTTTCCAGTTTCTCTATCTTGTACTTCATACTTTCTCATTGTATATCTCCTTTTTTATTGAACCACTCAACTAAATAGAAATAACATAAAGTTAAATAATCTACAAAGTTAAGCACCAAATTTAAGGTCAATTCATGCTACATTTTAGAAAATTTGTTAATCGAAATTTACACACGGATATATATTGTTATAATAGCATGAGTTATTATTTTAAATTTAAAACTTCACATTATTAGATTTGAAATATTATATAGAATAATGCCCTTAATTAAGCTATTTACTTTGCAGATGTTTTAAATCAACATCTTTAGGAGATTTTATAAATGAAATTTAGTCATAATTGGTTAAATGAGTATCTAGATGCTACTCAAAGTAGTCAAGATCTAGCAGATACATTGACATTAGCAGGTTTAGAAGTTGACGCTGTAGAAACAGTAGTTACTGAAAAAGTCAGTAATGTTGTAATTGGTCAAGTAAAAACTATTACAAAACATCCCGATGCAGATAAATTAAATGTTTGTACAGTTGATGTTGCTGAACAAGAGCCTTTAACAATAGTCTGTGGTGCTAAAAATATTTATGAAGGTATGAAAGCACCAGTGGCAAAAATTGGAGCTGTACTACCAGGTAACTTTAAAATTAAAAAATCTAAACTAAGAGGTCAAGAATCTTTTGGTATGATGTGTTCAGAGCAAGAGCTTGGTTTAGCAGAAAATGCTGATGGCTTAATGGATCTACCACAAAATGCTCCGGTTGGTGAAGACATTAACAAATATCTTGGTTTAGACGATAATATTATTGAAGTAGATTTGACGCCAAATAGGGCGGATTGCTTAAGCATATATGGTATAGCTCGTGAGGTTTCAGCCCTAACAAAAACACAACTAAAACCTATTGAAATAGTTGAACCAAAATTCCAAATACAAGAGACCAAAGATATCGCAATAACTGCTTTAGATGCTTGTAAAAGTTATTATGGTTGTATTATAAGAGATGTTGATACTTCAGTTACTACACCCATACGGATGCAAGAAAAACTTAGAAGAAGTGGGGTTGGTAGTATCTCTTTATTTGTAGATGTTACAAATTATGTAATGTTACTTTTAGGTCAGCCAATGCACGCTTTTGATTTTGATAAATTAGAAGGTGGCATTAATATTCGTTATGCAAACGCCCAAGAAGAGTTAACTCTTTTAGATAATACAAAAGTTGTATTAGAAACAGACACCCTTGTGATAGCTGACGAGAAAAAAGCTTTAGCAATAGCTGGAGTTATGGGTGGCTTAGATTCATCTATTACAAGTAATACTAAAAATATATTCTTAGAAAGTGCTTTTTTTGTACCAGAGAAAATAGCTGGTAAAGCTCGTAAGTATAATTTACATACCGATTCATCACATAGATTTGAAAGAGGCGTTGATCCTAAACTTGCTAAATCTGCTATGAAACTAGCTATACAGCTGATAACTAATATAGCTGGTGGAGAAGTTGGTGAAATTTCTTGTCAAGAAGATTTTGAATTTTTAAATAAACAAACCACTATAAATTTATGTATCAAAAAACTAAATAGAGTTTTAGGCACTGATTTTAAAATTGATTATGTGCTTAACGTACTTACGGCATTGCATATGCAGGTTAAAAAAATAGATGAATGTTGCTTGGAAGTAACTCCTCCATCATATCGTTTTGATATGGAAATTCCTGAAGATTTGATAGAGGAGATTGCTCGAGTTTATGGATATTCAAATTTACCAGAAGCTATGCCTTTATATCGAGCATCTAAAGTAAATATTTCAGAAAGTAGACAAGCAGTAGAAATTTTAGAATCTAGACTTGTTGATAGAAGTTACCATGAGATTATTAACTATAGTTTTATCGATCCTAAATATGACGAATTTTTCTTTGCTGATAGAGGTATTGCAATTCAAAACCCTATTTCACAAGATTTATCTATAATGAGACAATCTCTTATCCCAGGATTATTAAACACTTTTAAAATAAATATTTCCCGTCAACAGAATAGGGTAAGGATATTTGAAAAAGGAACTTGCTTTAAATCAAGTAACGATAAAAGATTTGAATTTAATAAAATAGCCGGCTTAGTGTATGGTGAATTGAATAATACAAACTGGCTTAATAATAAAAAGAGTGATTTTTTTGATGTGAAATCAGATATTGAAGCATTATGTAATGATGTTGCTAACTTAAGTTTTGAGATTTGTGATAATATTCACTGGTTACATCCAGGTCAATCAGCATATATTCTAGCTAGTGGTAAGAAAGTAGGAGTCATTGGAGTGATCCATCCAACAGTACTTAAGACTTTCCAAATTAAAGCAAAAGCTCCTATAGTTTTTGAACTAGATTTAGATATTTTAACTAAGAAAGAAATTCCTAGTTTTGAAAAAATTTCTAAGTATCCATCAGTATCAAGAGATATTTCATTTTTAGTTGATAAAGCTATTTTTGCTGGTGACATTATAAATGCTATTGATGACCTGAATATAACTATCTTAAAAGATGTAAATATATTTGATGTTTACCAAGAACAATCAAATGATAAAAAAAGCATAGCTCTTAGTATGCTTTTCCAAGATAATAATCAAACCTTAGATGAAAAAATAATTATAGAAAATACAGAGAAGGTCTTAAAAATTTTAAAAGAAAAGTTCGCAGTAGAGCAAAGGGTTTAATTTACATCAAAGGGGTAAGTATCTTCATAATACTTTCTACTATTAAACTGCCTGGCTTGTTGGTTATGTGAGAGGTATCTTGACTTGAATCATCGATGATCTTTTCTGCCCATTCGTATAATTTTTGTACTTGTTTAGGGCTATAAATAAACGTAGTTAATTCATAGTTTAAAAATAGACTGCGATTGTCTAGGTTTACAGATCCAAGCATAGCTATATTTTCATCTATTAAAACAGCTTTTGCATGAACCATATTTTTTGTAAAATGTACCTCAATATTACAATTAATTAGCTCCCTAATATAACTAGTTCTAGCTTTATCAACTATCTTATGATTTGAGTGTTTAGGCGTTATAATCTTTACATCTATGCCTCTGCGTTTAGCAAGTATTATTGATTGAAATAAGTCAGCAGAAGGTATTAAATATGGTGTAATTATCCATAGTCTATTTTTTGCTGAATTTATTGCTGTAATTAAACCAGCATATAGCTGGTCCCGTTGCATATCAGGACCGGATGGAATA
This sequence comes from Allofrancisella guangzhouensis, assembly GCF_000815225.1. GTDB lineage: Bacteria > Pseudomonadota > Gammaproteobacteria > Francisellales > Francisellaceae > Francisella > Francisella guangzhouensis. The sequence goes on from NZ_CP010427.1 coordinate 1,126,549, forward strand.
ACTTGAGTAAAACATTCTTCTTTGATGTTATTTTTTATTTTAAAATCTAACTCTTCACTTGTTGCGAAGTGCCAATCAGAACAAAAGACTTTTAAAAAATATATCAGTGATTCACCTTGAATTTTAAATAATAGATCTTCCCACATCCCTTGATGCTGTATGGGACTCATATACTCATCGCCAATATTCATTCCTCCGCTAAATACGGTATGATTGTCAAAAATATAAATTTTACGGTGGTTTCTATAATTAATATAATTACGCAATGGATTTGTCAGTATAGGCATAAAAAAAACAACTTTAACACCTAATTTACGTAAATTTTTAAATATTCTTCTATTATGGCGATATACATAAAAAGAACCTAAAGCATCTATCATTATTTTAATTTCTATACCACAAGAGGCTTTTTTTTCTAATGCACTGAGTATTAATCTAGAAGTTGTATCATATTTAAAAACATATGTTTGTAGATATATATTTGATTCAGCCGAATTTATAGCCTCAATAAAAGCTTTATACGAATTTACACCATCAGTGTATATTTCAAAGGAGTTCTTTGCTGTTAAAGTAGGTAACTCAAGATTTGAAAAAACATTTACAATCTCTTTAGGTAAATTTCTACAGATTGTATCATCTGTTATACAAATATTTTCTAAAGCAGGTTGTCGTATACTCATAGCTTCTTTTTGCCAAAAACTCCTCCTATCTTTGCGTTGAAATATAAAAAAGAAAGGAATTGCTATGTAGGGGATAAATAAAATCGCCAAAAGCCAAGCTAATATATTTGAAGCTGATTTTTTATCAACTATAAGCTTTAAAACAACAAATATAGTAAATAGTTGACAAACAAATAAAATTACGTTTGCTTCTAAAATATATAACAAGCTTAATAAAAAATTTTCCATTTTTGTAATGTGCCTAAGGTTAGAAAATAAATTTCAGAATTTTTTAAAATTTTAGCATATGCTGATTTTACTATATAGAGGAGGTTTAATTTTTGATAGATATTGCTGATATTATTGGCTTTTAAAGCAACAAAAATGGTTTTAACTACCTTCTAAATAAAGTATAATGACATTATACTATTCTAAAAATCTATTCTATAGATAACCTAATCCATTATAATTACTGTTACAAACAAATATGATTAAAAAAATATCAATCAAATTATTGTCATTCCCATGTAGATGGGAATCTCCAAATAAAATCCTTAAGTTAAGAGACCTTTTTATCAAATACGTGGATAACTGTCATGTTATTAACTTAGCTAAAACTATGTAGAAAATAAGTTATATGAAAAAAATAGAGAACGTTGAGAAAAAGAAAGTGCAAGCTGGACAGAAGTTATTACCTAACATAAAAAATATTATCTTAGTTGCTTCTGGTAAGGGTGGGGTCGGTAAATCAACAGTTACAACTAATTTAGCTGTAGCTTTTGCTAAGATGGGAGCTCAAGTTGGTATTTTAGACGCTGATATTTACGGTCCTAGTCAACCAACTTTACTAAATCTTAAAGATAATCCTAAAACTACGGATAAAAAGAAGATTATTCCTTTAGAGAGATATGGTGTAAAGATGATATCAATAGGTAATCTTATTGATCCTGAATCTGCTGTAATCTGGCGAGGTCCTATAGTTTCGCGCGCATTGATGCAACTTCTTAATGATACTGATTGGCAAGATATAGATTATCTATTTTTAGACTTACCTCCTGGAACAGGCGATATTCAATTGACTATATCTAAAAATATGCCAGTAACAGGGGCTGTAATTGTAACCACACCACAAGATTTATCTTTAATAGATGCCAGACGCGCAATAGCAATGTTTGAAAAAGTGGATATTAAAACATTAGGTATAGTTGAAAACATGAGCTACTATATTTGTCCGAAATGCGGCAATAGTGAGCATATTTTCGGTGAAGATGGTGCCCATTTACTTTGTGGCAAAAACAATATTGAGTTTTTAGGAAGCTTACCTTTGCATAAAGATATCAGAGAAAATGCAGACTTAGGTAAACCATATATAAGCCTAGGAAAAGATGATAATATAACTACAAGTTACCTAACTGTAGCTGAAAATTTATTACATGAAATACAAAAGCTACCTAAAGCTAGTAGCTTGGATTCTATCGGAGTTAAATTAGAAAAATAAGTGAGTAAAAATGGCAATCAAATCAGATAAGTGGATTAAAAAAATGTCACAAGGGCAAAGTATGATAGAGCCTTTTGAGGCAGGACAAATTAAAGTAGTAAATGGTGAAAAAATAGTTTCTTATGGGACATCAAGCTATGGATATGATGTACGTTGTGCAGATGAGTTTAAAATTTTTACTAATATAAATTCATCTATAGTTGATCCTAAAAATTTTAGTGATAAAAATTTTGTTGATTTTAAAGGAGATGTTTGTATTATCCCTCCAAATTCATTTGCTTTAGCACGTACTGTAGAGAAATTCAAAATACCTAGAGATGTGCTAGTAGTATGTCTTGGTAAGTCTACTTATGCAAGGTGTGGAATTATTGTAAATGTAACTCCACTTGAGCCAGAATGGGAAGGGTATGTGACTTTAGAATTTTCAAATACAACCCCATTACCAGCTAAGATATATGCTAATGAAGGTGTTGCCCAGATGCTATTTTTTCAATCAGATGAGCAGTGTGAAACTTCTTATGCAGATAAAGGTGGTAAATACCAAGGTCAATTTGGAGTAACACTCCCTAAGTGTTAATTTTTTATAAAGCTAATTAATAATCTTTTGCTGTTATCCTACCTGTAATAGCTTGGAAAGCTCTTAATTCAAACATTGGTAAACTAGCAAAAGCATAATCAAAAATATCAGCTTGGATTTTCTCATAATTTACCCAATTCGTATCATTTGTAAAAATGTATAATTCTACAGGTAAACCAGATTCCGTAGGTTGTAATTCTCTTATTAGAAAAGTTAGATCCTGGTGTATTTTTGGATGATTGCGTAAATAATTTTCTATATAAACTCTAAACAGAGCTATATTAGTTATCTTTTCATTATAATTTCTAGTTATATACTCTTTTAGCAACTCTTCTTGTTTTAATTTTTCTAAGAGCTCATTATCGCAAAATTTTATAGTATCAATATCAATGTTTATTGAGCGTTTTATTCTACGACCACCAGTTTCAACCATGCCTCGCCAGTTTTGAACACTATTACTAATAAGAGCGTACGTTGGTATCGTTGAAATAGTTTTATCAAAATTACGTATTTTTACAGTATTTACAGAAACCTCTATTACATTTCCATCAACACTAGCAGCTGGAATTGTAATCCAATCACCAACCCTAACCATATCTAAAGCTGCTACTTGGATATTTGTGACAAAACCTAAAATAGTATCTTTAAAAACTAACATTAGTACAGCAGATAAAGCACCTAATCCTGTTAAAAAAGCAATAGGAGATTTATTAAGCAACTGTGATACTACTAAAATAAAAGCTATAAAAAATAAAAATATCTTTATGATTTGAGCATAGCTACGTAATGAATGTCTTGCAAAATACGGTAGAGTTTGGAAATATTCAAAAATAGCATCTGTAAATGCTAAGAAAAACCATATAATAACTAAAGTCATATAAATCTGAGCTATTAATTCTATAGCATTTACTAAGTTTAATGTCCAAGGACAGTCTGGATAGTTGGCTATAGTAATGGCTACATATATAAAAACAGCAGGGCCTATATGTGATAGTTTCCTAAAAACCTGGTATTTAATTAGAGATTTCCCAAAATTAGAATCCTTTTTACTAAAAAAAGCTTTAACAACAGTTACTATATACCTCTTCAGTATAAGGTTTATTATCCATGCTATAAATAGTACTATTAATAAAATAGTTATGAAGCTTAAAGCATTAGAAATAGTGATATTTCCAAGTAATTTCGTGTAAATAGAGATTAAAGTTTCCATAATAGTATTATTTTTCATTTAGAATGGTTAATTGCTTAGCATATTAGGTTCTAGATTTTTATTAGAACTAGAAGTATTTTGTTGAGATTTATTACTAGTAGTAGTTGCATTGCTACTATTATTATCTTGCTCAGGTAAAAATAGGGCTATTTGATTAACCATATTAGTTGCTAGTTGGTCTTGTAAATAATTATAAATTCTACTTGCTTCATTATCTTGAGCAAGCACTGTACCAGAGTTAGACTGCCAGAATTGTTGCGTGCTTAAAGTTTTATTTGGCACAATAGGCGTTTCATCATTTGGTTTAACTATATTATATGTCACTGTATATATCAGTTGATATGTATTATTTGAAGCACCACCAACAACGCTTGTCATTTGCGAAGTTTTAGCTGCATCTTGGATATTTATTATATAATCAGCATCTTTATCATTTGTGACCATATTTGCTTTATAGCTTATTAAAGTTTTTCTTAGTTCATTTGCGTATTGATCAAAATCGTTAGATTCAATATAGAATTTCGTGCCTACAACACTATCAAAGTTATTAACGCCATCACCTGTTGAAACACCACGAGGGTGAAAACCACACGAATATAGTAAAGCAATAAACAACATAAGGATATATTTTTTCATTTAGGACACCTATTTTATTACTATATTTATTAGTTTTTGTGGTACATGAATTATTTTTATAATTTCTTTATTTTCAATTATAGCCTTTACATAACCATAAGATAAAACAGCCGCTTCAACTTGCTCTTTTGACAAACTAGCCTCTAGTTCTAGCTTAGCTTTTAATTTACCATTTATCTGCACTACTAATAAGAAATCATCTTTTTTTAAAGCTTTTTCATCAGCTACTGGAAAACTGGAGTTTAAGATATCATCTCCTAAGTTAAGCTCTTGCCATAAATGATGACATAAATGAGGTGTAAAAGGAGCTAATAATCTAAGCAAAATATTAAAACCTTCAGATTTTACATCTTTGGCTAAGCTTTCACTGCTGTTTAAACTATTTAATATTTTCATGCATGCAGAAACTACAGTATTAAACTGGCCTTTATCAAAATCAAAGATAGCTTGCTTAAGAGCAGAGTATATTTCAAAACGGATAATTTTATCACCCTTTGCTAATTTTTTAGTGTCAATCTGAAAATTAACTATTAGTTCATTTTGGTTAATTTGAGCATAATTAAATACTCTACGTAAAAATTTATGTGCTCCTTCTACACCTGTTTCTGTCCATTCTAGAGATTGCTCTGGTGGAGCAGCAAACATGCTAAAAAGCCTAACTGTATCAGCGCCATATTTATCTATTAATTCCTGTGGATCTACAGTATTACCTTTTGATTTAGACATCTTTGCGCCATCTTTTAAAACCATACCTTGGGTAAGTAGATTTTCAAAAGGTTCATCTGAAGAAACTAAGCCTTGATCACGCATTAATTTATGAAAAAACCTAGCATATAACAAATGCATGATAGCATGTTCAATACCACCGACATATTTATCTACTGGTAGCCAATAATTTGCTTCATCGTCAAGCATTTGATTAGCAGTAGGGCAAGCATATCTTGCATAATACCAAGATGATTCAAAAAAAGTATCAAAAGTATCAGTTTCACGTTTTGCTTTAATACCACAGCTAGGGCAACTAGTTTCTAAAAATCCAGGTATATCTTTTAGAGGAGAGCCTGCTGCCGTTAATGTAACATCTGTAGGTAATCTTACTGGTAGATTTTCTTCTTTTTCCGGTACTATTCCACAACTATCACAATGAACCATGGGAATAGGGCAGCCCCAGTATCTTTGGCGGGAGATACCCCAGTCATGTATTCTAAAATTAGTTGTTTCATAACCCTTATCATTATCAGAAAGATATTTTTTAATAGCTTGGTATGCTTGTTTAAAGTTTAAGCCATTAAATTCATGAGAATTTATCAAAATTCCTTTTTCTGTAAAAGCTTCTTTTTCTAAATCAATATTTAGCTTTTCATCATTAGATTTAATAACTTGTTTTAGGGAAATATTATATTTTTTTGCAAATTCCCAATCTCTTTGGTCATGAGCTGGAACACACATAACAGCCCCAGTACCATATCCAATTAATACAAAATTTGCTACCCATACATCTACTTCTTCATTAGAAATAGGGTGAATAACTTTTATAGAGGTTTTGAAGCCTTTTTTCTCTTGCGTTGCAAGATCTGCTTCCATAGTTGAGGATTTTTTACAATCATCTATGAATTTACTTAAGTCATTATTTGACTTTGCTTGTTCTAAAACTAAAGAATGCTCAGAAGCTATAGCTAAGTAGCTCACCCCCATCAAAGTATCTGGACGAGTAGTAAATACCTCTATATGATCTTGGCTATTTTTAATTCTAAATTTTACTGTTAGACCTTTAGATTTTCCAATCCAATTAGTTTGCATCGTTTTAACAGCTTCAGGCCAACCATTTAATTTATTTATATCTTTTAAAAGCTCGTCAGCATATTCAGTAATTTTAAGAAACCATTGTGGAATTTCTTTTTTCTCTACTAACGCCCCAGATCTCCAACCTCGACCATCTATTACTTGCTCATTTGCTAATACTGTTTGATCAACTGGATCCCAGTTTACTACAGAATTCTTACGGTAAGCTAACCCTTTTTTATATAACTGAATAAAAAACCATTGTTCCCATTTGTAATAATCTTCATCACAAGTTGCAATCTCTCTTGACCAATCAAAACTAAAACCTAATGAACCAAATTGTGATTTCATATGAGAAATATTGCTTTTTGTCCACTCATATGGAGATTTTTTATGTTTGATAGCAGCATTTTCAGCAGGTAAGCCGAAAGCGTCCCAACCCATAGGATGTAAAACATTTTTTCCTAACATCTTTTGGTATCTAGCAATAACGTCACTTATTGTATAATTACGCACATGCCCCATATGTAAAGTACCGCTAGGATATGGTAGCATTGCTAAACAATAAAATTTTTCTTTAGATTTTTCTTTAATAGCCTTAAAGCTATTGTTTTCTTGCCAATATTTTTGAGCATTTTGTTCTATATTAGTAAAATTATATTCTTCCATTAAATGATAAAACCTAGTTAATTTATTTAAGAAAACTAATTAAGTAATTTTATGTGAAAATAAAGAAAATATCTAGTTCTCAGACATCCAAGTTTCTAAAATCACACAAGCTGCTAAAGCATCAACTTTTATATGGCTGACTTTTTTATTTTTAACATTTTCTAAGCGCCATCTTGCTTCTCTAGTTGAGTAAGCTTCATTTATCAGGTGAATATTTTTTTGATACCTATCTTGAATTTCTTTAGCAAAGTTACGCGCATCCCTAGTTATATCAGTGTCAAGATCATTGGTATCTAAAGGAAGTCCAATGATAATATCAGAAGGATTCCAGCGCTTAATAATTCTATCAAGCTCTAACCAGTTAGGTTTGCCATCATAAGCTTCAACTGTTCCGATTGGAGAAGCTGTTTTTGTGATCATTTGACCACTAGCCAAACCAATCCTCGCTCTACCATAATCTATAGCTAATAAAGTTCCAATCATTAAGCGTGACCTATCTTTTTAAACAAAGTGTCTAGGTTTTGGAAGCTATAACCTGCATGTTCGATATGGTGTTGCCATTTTGCTTTATTTTCATAATTAAATAAAATTTTTTTACTAAGTTTGGTTGTAACAATCCAATCATTAGCTTTAATTTCATTGGTTAGCTGTTCAGCAGTCCAGCAACTATAGCCAACTATCGGTAAGAAATATTCCGGTAGGATATTATTGGCTAGATCTTCTAGGATATCTATGGAAGCTGTAATAGCTAAACCCTCATCTAGTCTAACAGTCGAGCTATAATTTCTACCATTTGTAGTATGTAAAATTAAAATTTTATGCGAACTAATAGGTCCACCCATATAAAGAGGGTGATTAAGAATTTCTTTGAAAGTGTTTGCGCAAGGGATTTCTAATTCTTCAAATACATCTTTAAGAGTATCTGCTAAAGGCTTATTAATAATTAAACCCATAGCGCCATGTTTATCATTTTGACATAAGTATATTACAGATTGGGTAAATACAGCATCATTCTTGATAAGAGGCGTTGCAAGTAAAATTTCACTTTTATGATTTTGAAACATATTATATTGTTATAACCTATATACTTATTTTGATAAAACGAAACAGCATGAAAAAAATTAATGCAGCAGTGGGTATCATTCTAGATGATAAAAACTCTAAAGTCTATATAACACTAAGACAAAAACACCAAACATATTCTGACTATTGGGAATTTCCTGGCGGTAAAGTTGAAAAGAATGAAACTTTTATAGAATGTATTAAACGTGAGCTTTATGAAGAGATTGGAATTTTTGCAAAATCCATAAATTCTTTCTTTAAGAAAAAATACATTAATAGAGATAATCTAGAAGTAAGCTTGGAATTTTTTATTATAAATAAATTTGAAAATAAACCTTATCCAAAAGAAAATCAGCAATTGAAACTTATAAAAATTTCAGAACTCAAAAAATATAATTTTTTACCAGCAAGTCAAGAAATCATCGATAAATTACAAGCTATTTATGAATTTTAGCCGCCTAAATTTATTAAAAGAGTAGTTATTAACAGGTCTTAAACACATACTTATCAACGATACGTATAATTTAACATAATATATATTATGCGAATGTTTATATTTTGTTGATAAAAAAATGTTTTAACTTACATACAAATAAATAAGAGGTATTTTAAAAAACTACTATCTATAAATTAAAAATTTAAAGCTTGAAATTTATTATTGAATAGGTATATTAGATTTTATAAAAAATAATAAAATAAAAATTATAAAATTTTATAATATGTTAAGTGATATATTCCATCAACCAATAAGAACGAAGATTATAACCTACTTATATTCTACAGAAAACGCTTGTTTTAAAGATATAAAGACTTTACTTGAGCTGACTGATGGGCACATGAGCACTCATATGCGTGTTTTTGTAAAAAATGGATATATTGCTAGCAAAAAATCATTTAAATCTGGCAAACCTATAACAACTTACAGTATTACAGAAAAAGGTAAAGAAGACTTCCTAAAATATTTAGGCGAATTAGAATGTATAGTTAAGTATGTCAAACAATTCTAGATAAAAAATCTCCTACTTCTATAGCTTTTCTCTGGTCAATTGCACATTTAACTACATATATTTTGAGATTTTTTACATAGTAAATAGCATCTTGAGAAAATTTTAAACCTAAATCACAAGCATCATCAATAGAAGTTATTTCAAACATAAATCCATTTTCTTTATGTCCGTGCCCTGTACAATCAAACCCGTTAATTTGATATATCCAATTAAAATTTTGCTTAAGCTCATTTTCTAGAACTTTATTTCTTAGCGTATTCTCTTTTAGGCTAAGTTCTTGATTCATAGGGTTAAAAGCTGTAATTATAGCAAATTTTGACGGGTAATATTCAGGGATTATAGGTAATTCAAATTTGGTAGTGAAATACCAATCTGGCATGCTGCTGCTATTATTCATATGCTTCTAATTTTTTCTGAAGTTGAGAAGCTGTAAAAACACCGTTTAAAGTTTCAAGTTGTTTTGCATTTTTAAATATAATAAGTGTAGGAATACTTCTAATACCAAATTTAGCAGCTAAATTTTGATTATCATCGACATTTATTTTCACAATCAAAGCATTCTCATAGTCTTTAGATAACTGATCAAGTATTGGTCCAAGAGTTTTGCATGGACCACACCAGTCAGCGTAAAAATCTACAAGTATTGGTTTTGATGTGCTATTAATTATCTTATCAAAACCTGCTTCATCTGTTTTTACAACGTTACTTACAGCCATTTTTGTATTACCTCTCGATAAATGTTACGTTTGCTTTTATACTTATATCTTTCAATACAGTAGTTTGATTAAAACTCTCATCTGAATTTGCCACTGCTTTCATTAAAACTAGATTATTAACTCTAGGGGTTACTGTATTATAATCAGAGCCATATTTGATAGATTGTATAACATAGTGACTATCAGTTTGTTTATTAAAATTATTTAGATATTGTTTTGTATTATTATATATTTTTATCATTAACTCTTGTTTTGCGGTTTCAATCTCTTGGGTTGGTGGATTATAATCTAGAATATCGACTACCAGCTTTTGTCCATTAGATTTTTGGCTATCTAGAGTAGTTTGTAATTTATTCAATTGAGCTTGAGTAACTCTAGCTTGCAACTCTAATGTGACATTTAGAGTACCGCTTTGGTTTGTATTTTGCTGAATATTTTTAATCTGCCAGTTAGTATCAACAATATTTTTAATATTAGCAGTAATTTTGTGTTGGATGTTATTTATATCTTTTAAAGTTGTTGTAGCATAGCCTGTAACTTGTACAAGAACACTATTGCTTTTAATACTAATTTCTGCTTGAGTTGTGTAACTGATAGTATTATGTGTTTTTTGGCTCTTATTATCACATGCATACAGTGATGTCACCGTAGCAAGACTAATTAAAAAAGCTGTAGAAAGAATCTTTTTCACTAAACTTATCCCCTCTCTTTATCTTACTATAAACTTTTATATTCTAAGTTTAACAGATAAACGCAGTTTACATATAATAAATAAGCATTTTGAGAATATTTTTTAATACAGTTACAGCTATATAGTTTTAGTTTACAGCAGTTCCATAAGTAATAAATTTTTCATATAACTGAATTTAATACATTATCTAATGACTCTAAAATCTGTTCTTTTATTTCATTATCAAAAGGAAAATCATCAGCTGTCAATTGAGATTTAACAAAACTTTCTAGTAATAGATGTTGAGCATCATGTAAAGAAAGCCCTCTAGATTGTAGATAAAACAAAGCTTCTTTATCCAACTCGCCTACTGTTGCTCCATGAGTACAAACAACATCGTCAGAATAGATTACTAACTCTGGTTTAGTATTGATTTCAGCCTTATTGCTTAATTGGATATTTTTATTATTTTGAAAGGCTTGAATTTGTTTAACACCTTTGGCAACTACTGCTTTAGCATTAAACCAAGCTTTTGAGGCTCCATTAACTACCCCACGAAAGTTTACGTTACTGTAAGTATTAGAAGCATTATGGTTAACAAGGAAGCAAGCATTAGCAATAGTTTGATTATTAAGCAAGTAAAGTCCTCTGATATCAAACCTTGAACCTTCTTTATTAAGATTAGCTATAAAATCATTTCTAAGTAAAGCATCTTTATTTAACAAATTAAAAGAATTAAATTCTGCATTTTTTTCTAAATTTACTAAATAATTTGCAGTAGTTAAGAGCTCTACGTTATTAGAGTTATTAGCATTATTTGTAAAATTAATTTTTGCTGACTCTGCTAAATCCATATCTAAAAATAAATTGATAGCTGAATTTGATGTTAAATTCACAAAATCAATATCCAAATTCAAATTAGCAAAAATACCAACTTTTAGCTTTAAAGAAATATTAGTTAATTTACCCTTTGCATTTTCAGTATTTATAAATATCAAGCTTAAGCAGTCTCTAGTATTTTTTAGTGTTTCTACCATAAAATGTTTTGAGTTTTCTATTGCTAGTTTAGACATCTTTCTTGTATCTTTATTAAATTCTAAACTGCTTATAGGAGTTAATTTATTATGGTAATCAATAGCCAAAACTCCGTCTATTATGATTATAACTTTTTCTTGAGTGTCAAATTTAAAACCTTCAAGATAGTCTTTAGTTTGTAGAGATTCTTTAAGTATCTCGATTATATTATTTTTATCGTAAATAGCAGCTAAATCGGTATATTTCCAGCTTTCTTGTTTAATAGTTGGTAGAGAATCTTTGTTTATTAACATTTTTTTTACCTTTTTTTAACTATTTAACCAAGAATAACCTTTCTCTTCTAGCTCTAGAGCGAGGTTTTTATCTCCAGTTTTAACAATTTTCCCATCTGCTAAGACATGTACAAAGTCAGGTTGTATATAATCTAAAAGTCTTTGGTAGTGAGTAATTACTAAAAAGCTTCTATTATAACTACGCATAGAATTTGCTCCATGTGACACTATTTGTAAAGCATCAATATCTAAACCAGAATCAGTTTCATCCAATATAGCTAATTTTGGCTCAAGCATCATAAGCTGAAGCATTTCATTACGCTTTTTTTCACCACCAGAGAAACCTTCATTTACCCCTCGAGACATGTATTTTTGATCAATTTTAAGAACTTGCATGTTTTCTTTTAATTTCTTCATAAAAGAAATGGCATCCATTTCATTTTCGCCTTTTTGCTTACGGATACTGTTTACAGCTGTTTTTAAAAACTGAACGTTGCTAACCCCAGAGATTTCAATAGGATATTGTAAGCTCAAAAAAATTCCTGCAGCCGCCCTCTCAGATATACTTAGATTATTTATGTCTTCTCCGGTAAATTTTATAGAGCCTTGAGTTATTTCATAACCATCCTTCCCTGCTAAAATATTACTTAAAGTACTTTTGCCAGCTCCATTTGGTCCCATTATTGCATGTACTTCACCATAATTAACTTTTAGATCTAGTCCTTTTAAAATTTGTTTATCACCAACATTTACATGCAGGTTTTCTATTTCTAACAACATTTTTTAACCTTATTTTATTGATTTATCTTAAGTAAATTAGATTTTCTAACCAACAGCGCCCTCTAAACTTACTTCCATAAGTTTTTGTGCCTCAACTGCAAATTCTAAAGGAAGTTTCTTAAAAACTTCTTTACAAAATCCATTTACTATCATCGCGATAGCATCTTCTTCAGAGATCCCCCTTTGCTTACAGTAGAAAAGTTGATCTTCAGATATTTTAGATGTGGTTGCTTCGTGCTCTATTTGAGAAGTACTACTCTTATTTTCAATATATGGGTAAGTATGAGCACCGCAATTATGCCCTATAAGTAAAGAATCACATTGAGAAAAATTACGTGCGTTAGCAGCATTTGGAGATATTCTAACTAACCCTCTGTATGCTTGAGATGCTCGTCCTGCTGAAATGCCCTTAGAAATAATAGTACTTTTAGTGTTTTTACCAATATGGATCATTTTAGTACCAGTATCTGCTTTTTGAGAATGACGTGTTAAAGCAACAGAATAAAACTCACCTACAGAATTGTCTCCTCGTAATACTACCGAAGGGTACTTCCAAGTAATAGCTGAACCTGTCTCTACTTGTGTCCAAGAAATTTTGGAATTATCACCTTTACACATACCTCTTTTAGTAACAAAATTATATATCCCACCTTTACCATTTTTATCACCAGGATACCAGTTTTGTACAGTAGAATATTTAATTTCAGCTCTATTTAAAGCAATTAGCTCAACTACAGCAGCATGAAGTTGATTTTCATCTCGCATTGGTGCAGTACACCCTTCTAGATAACTTACATAACTGTCCTCATCTGCTATAATAAGAGTTCTCTCAAACTGTCCTGTATTCATAGCATTTATTCTAAAATATGTAGATAACTCCATCGGACAAGTGACGCCCTTTGGTATATATACAAAAGAGCCATCACTAAATACCGCTGAGTTTAGAGCAGCAAAGAAATTATCACTTTGTGGAACCACAGAACCAAGGTATTTTTGTACTAAGTCGGGGTGCTTCTGTACAGCTTCTGATATTGGACAAAATATCACCCCCGCTTCAGCAAGTTTATCTTTAAATGTAGTTACAACAGATACGGAGTCAAATACCGCATCTACAGCTATGTTTTTGACACCAGCAAGCATTTCTTGCTCATGTAAGGGAATGCCTAGTTTATTATAAGTTTCAATAATCTCTGGATCGATCTCGTCTAAGCTTTTAGGGTGATCTTTCATAGACTTAGGGGAAGAATAATAACTAATAGCTTGGTAGTCTATTTTAGGGTAATTAAGATCAGCCCAACCAGGCTCTTGCATTTCTAACCACTTTTTATACCCTTTAAGACGCCATTCTAACATAAATTGAGGCTCATTTTTTCTAGCTGAAATTAAACTAATAACCTCTTCATTTAAACCAGCAGCTATAGTCTCATTTTCAATGTTTGTAACAAAACCATGTTCGTAATCTTGTTCAATAAATTTATCTAAATTTTTACTCATTTTATTTAGCTCTTGGTTATTCCATGTGATTAACGATATCATAGATTGAAGTGTTAGAAAGTATATCTAACACTTTATTATTCATGATCTTCCAATAGTTGTGTACAGTGCATTTTTTTAAAACACTACAACTTTTTTGCATATCGCAACACTCAGTAATGCTAACATCATTTTCCACTGCTTTAACAATTTCCAACACAGATATTTCTCTCGGGTTTTTGACTAGTACATAGCCACCATCAACACCTCGTTTAGAAGCTACTATGTTTGCTAAAGAAAGGAGATTTAACAACTTTCTTACCGTGGGTATATTTAAGCCTGTTATTTCTGCTGTTTTTGCTGCACTATACGGAGAGGAATCATTTTTAGCAATAGTAACTACTATAAGTAGTCCATAATCTAGTAACTTACTTATCTTTAACATAATGTTTACTTAAACTATACTATTTTAGTATCATTTTGTCGATATGATAATAATAAACGTCAGCAAAGTAAATTAAAATTTGCTTATTTTAACACCTTAGATTAGTATGTTTGCAATCTAGTATTATATTTTTTAACATTTTATCAATAAAATATGAGAATTGCTATTTTAGGTGCAGGACAATTAGGTATTTATCTAACACAAAGACTTAGTTTAGATCATCAAGTATCAATTATTGATTTAGATGAAGAAAAATTAGGGTTTATATCTTCTGCCTTTGATGTGCAAACCATAATTGGTGATGTTACTAAACCAAATATAATGATGGAAGCCAATTTTAAAGATACAGATATGATAATAGCTGTAACTTCTGATGACACTACAAATATAGCTGTATGTGATATGGCTTATAAACTATACAAAACACCTTATAAAATAGCTAGAATTAGAGACACTGAATATAGTAGGTTCCCTAAATTATTAAACAATATCGATTTAGTGATTAAATCTTTTCTTGAAACTACAAAACAGTTAGAACAATTGATCTTCCTACCAGGGGCCTATTTTATATCTAGTTTTTTTGATAAAAAAGTACAAATAATTGGGGTTGAAGTTGCGGAAAACTCACCTTTAATAGGCTTTTCAGTAAAAGACATATACCTTGGTTTGGGTGATGTGAGGGTTGATATAATATCCGTATATAGAGGAGACAATAAGCTTGATATAAATGACCCTAATATCTTGATTAAAGCTGGAGATAGAGCAATGTATTTATCTGATAAAGTATACTCTCCTCAAATATTATCCATATTCCAACCTAAAAAGGTTAATATCAAAAAGATATTTATAGCTGGAATTAATCATGCGAGTATAACTTTAGCTAAATCTCTTGAAAATAAAGGTTATACAATAAAAATAATAGACCCAAATGCAAAAAAATGTGAAGCAGCTATAAATCAATTATCTAAGTCAACAGTACTGCAATATAATCCTGTTAATAATAATCTTCTAGTGAATGAGGGAATAGATGAAGCTGATATGTTTTTTGCACTTACTAACTCCGATGAAATAAATATTATGTCATCAATACTTGCAAAGAAACTAGGCGCTAAGAAAACAGTCGCTACTGTTAATAGTGCCGAATATTATTCTATTACTAGAGATTTAAAATTGATAGATTTATCTATTTCACCACACAATTTTTCATACACAACTATTAAAGCCTTTCTTACTCAAGTTGACATACTTAGAATGTATGAGATTGAAGGTACAGAAGAATTACTAGTCGAAATAAAAGTTCATGGTGAAGAAAATATGTCCACTATTATAGGTAAAAATATAATTGAAATTAAATTACCAAATGGGTTAAAAATCTTAGCTATCATGAGAAATAACATACCTATGTTTTATATTGATAACGTAGTTGTAGAAAATGAAGATCGTCTTATCCTTAAAGTGGATAATAAAGATACCTTAAATACACTAGAAAAACTTTTCCAAGTAATGCCTTTATATATAGCTTAAAAGGATTACTAATTTACGTTATTTTAATGTACTATAACTTTTGTGTTTAATGTTTTAATTTTTTGTTTTTTTATGGCAGAGAAAGTAATTGGTAAAGAAAAGATTGGTATTCTATTATTAATCTTATTGATGACAGGTGCAATCGATAATATCAGAAATCTGCCATCGACAGCTACTTCTGGCACATATATCTTTTTCTTTTTTCTTTTAGGTGTAGTTTTATTTTTAGCTCCTGTAGGCTTAGTATCTGCTGAAATGACTTCTACATATACAAAAAAAGGCGAAGAAGGTGTATATGGCTGGGTAAAGAAAGCTTTTGGACCAGATATTGCAATGTTAGCTATTTGGTTTCAGTGGATTAATACTCTTATTTGGTTTCCGAGCATTTTAACATTTCTAGCTGGAACTATCGCATACCTATTTAATCCTGATTTTGCTCAAAATATAAAATTTACAGTGATATTTATAACAATAGTATTTTGGTCCTTAACAATAATTAATTTAAATGGTTTAAGAATTTCTGCTATCTTTGCTAGTATTTGTACATTTTTTGGCATGGTTATTCCAATAATACTTATGGTAGTATTTGCTTTAATATGGCTAATTTACAATTATCCTATACAAATACATTTTACTGTAGATAACTTGATCCCTAGTTTAAAATCAACTGATTCATGGATGGGTCTGACAGCAATTATAGCGTCATTCTTAGGGTTAGAGCTAGCAACAGTACATATCACAAAAGTTTCCAACCCTAAAAAAAATTTTCCTTTAGCTTTATTAATATCAACAGTATTTATAATTTTTACCATGATATTAGGTGCCTTAGCAGTTGGAATTATTTTCCCTCAATCTGAAATAGATATCGTACATGGTACTATTAAAACTTTTAAAATATACTTAGATAGTTTTGGGATTCCAGTATTTTTTTACTATTTGTTAGGTATAATGGTAGTTGTTGGATCAATTGGCTCTATGATTAACTGGATGATATCACCAGCAAAAGGTTTATTACAAGCAGCAGATAGCCATTTTTTGCCAAAAATCCTGGATAAAACTAATAAGCATGATGTACCTAATGGAATCTTAATCCTACAAGCAATCATTATGACTATAATATGTTTTTTGCTTGAATTAGTTCCATCTGTCCAAGCTTATTATTGGTTATTAACGGCACTTAGCACACAGATATATTCTTTAATGTATTTAATAATGTTTTTAGCAGCTATCAAATTAAAGCTACAAAATAAAAATATTATAAAAAATGAAGAGGATTTTCGTATTCCATTTGGTAAGCTTGGAATGACAGTTGTTTGTATAGCTGGAATTATAGGTACTGTCTTATGCATATCAGTTGGATTTGTGCCACCCGATAATATGTATGATAACCCAATAGAATTTATAATTTCTTTATTTCTATCTTTAATAGTATCACTACTGCCGGTGTTATTTTTTATAATATATAGAAAATGTTATTTGAAGAAGATGAAGTTAACAAATGTAGAAATAATTTGACTTTAGTTTACAAGTTACTCTAACAACTCTAGATACCTCTAGGTTTATTATTTTGGAAACCTTCTTGTGGCCCATCAAACATCATTTGTCTATTTAGCTTTCTATCCTCATCAGAAAGTAGATTCAAATTATGTTGCATATTTTCTTTTGGAGACTGTAGATTTGTAGTTAAATTACTATATTCATCATCTCCACCTTTTTGTTGATCATTGATTTTTCGATGCGGTGGTATAGAGGGTTGTCCATTAGAGTGTGACGGTATTGCCTTTGGTTTTATAGGAGGTGGTGGCATATTACTAATTTCTTGTTGTCCATACATTTTATCTTCTTTAATTTTTGGTTTTATTTTTTTTATTCTCTTATGTTGAGATTCTATAGCTTCCATATTATTGTTTAATTGTTTAGGAGGCTGTATTTTTTTAGGTGGTATTTTATTAATATAACTATTACCATCTGCAAGATTCGGTAAATCACTAAACCCAAGCGATACTAAGCTACAAAATAGCATTGATGTTAAAAGTCTTTTTTTCATAATATCTCTCCTTAGATATAGTTTTAAAAGTTCTTTTTAATAATATCTTCTAATTCTAGAGTGTCTTTTGTAAACAAACGTATTCCTTCAGCTAACTTATTCGTAGCCATAGCGTTTTCATTTAATTGCCAGCGAAATTCAGGCTCAGTAAGGATTGGAGATTGTTTTATAACACCTATGTTACTAGATAAACTAGTATCTAACTTTTCATATTTATTTGCTAGTTCTTCCAATAATATTGGTGAAATTGTCAACGCATCGCACCCAGATAAAGCAATTACTTGATTAACGTTTCTAAAACTTGCACCCATGACTATAGTTTTAAAGCCATGAGCTTTATATAGTTGATAAATATTTCTAACAGAATTAACGCCAGAATCTTGTTCAATAGCAGGAAATTCTGTTAGATTATTATCTTTAATTTGCCAATCTGTAATTCTGCCTACAAAAGGAGAAATTAAGTATACGCCAGCTTCAGCGCATGCTTGAGCTTGTGCTTTGTCAAAGATAAGGGTTAAGTTACAATTAATACCTTCCTTTTCTAGAATCTTAGCAGCTTTAATACCTTCCCAAGTTGCTGCTATTTTAATCAAGACTCTATCTTTAGGAATATTATTTTGCTCATATTTAGCTATTATCTTTTTTGCGTAATCAATAGTTTTAGCTGTACTGAAAGAAACTCTGGCATCAACTTCACTAGATACTTTTCCATCAATAACTTCTAATATTTTAGTTCCAAAAATTACTAACACTTCAACTAGAGTTTCTTGAATTAACTTTTCCTGGCTAAGATTAGAAAACTTTTGTTTAACTAAAGAAATGGATTTTTCTAATAAGTGCTCATATTTTTTGTCTTTTACTGCTTTTAATATTAAGCTTGGGTTTGTGGTTGCATCGACAGGTTTATATTTCTTAATCAGTTCAAAATCTCCAGTATCTGCAACCACCCTGGAAACACTTTTCAATTGATCTAATACTGATTGTGTCATGCTAAAGTACCTCTATAAAATTTTAGAAACTATCTAAAGTATACAAAATTATTTATTAAAATAAATAATTCAATTATTTAAATATTTAGCTTTTAACATAGCGAAAGCTGCTCTAACAGCCATCATTTCTCCACCAACTGGCTTACCTGCTGTCGAAGTTAGATTCCAAGCCATCATATCAAAATGAATCCAAGTTGGTGGATTATCCCCTAAAAAATGCTCTAAAAATAAAGCTGCTTTAGTAGCTCCTGCATATGGTGATAAATCAGCATGTACTAGATCTGCAAAATCACTTTTTAGGGTTTTCTTATAACAAGTAGCTAGTGGAAGTCTCCAAATAAAATCTTGGGTGTTCTCACTAAAGGTGTACAACTCTTTGGCAACGTCATCATTATTGCAAAAGAAAGCCGATATTTCAGTACCCACAGCAATTCTAGCAGCTCCTGTTAGAGTTGTGAAATCTATTAGTAGATCAGGATTTTTCTGTGACTCCTCATATAAAGGTTCTGCTAGTATTAACCTACCCTCTGCATCAGTATTAGTAACTTGAACAGTAGTGCCATTTTTCATTTTTATGATATCACTTGGACGGAAAGATTTAGCATCTATAGAATTTTCTACAGCTGGTATAGTTAAGTTTAAGTGTACAGGTAACTGATGTTTCATAATTATATAAGCTAAACCAATGGCGTTAGCAGCTCCCCCCATATCTTTGTGCATAAGTTGCATAGCAGAAGCAGACTTTATATCTAGTCCCCCTGTATCAAAAGATACACCTTTACCAACTATAGATATTTTTGGATTTTCTTTATTTCCCCACTTTAACCTAATTAAGCGAGGCTCACGATGGCTTGCCTTTCCTACAGTATAAATACCCATATAACCTTGATTGACAAGTTCTTGACTTACTATTTCATCAAAGCTAGCATTAAATTTATTAGCCATATTTTTTATAATTGCAGATATTTCAGCTGGACCCATATCCTCAGCTGGTGTTGAGATCATATCTCTGACTACATAGTTTGCTTCTATCTCTGGCAAAATATAATTATATTTTTTAGGCAAAAGTATTTTAACACCAGTAATTTTAATCTTACTCGGAGAAAAATAGGTGTTAAATCTATAAGCACCTAGTGCAAAACCTATGTAATAAAGAGCTAAATCATCTACTTGAGAGTACTCTATATGGTAGTTTCCTTTGATTAACTGATTTGAAAGATCAGCTATAGAATACATATCATCTGTTACTATACATATAATTTTATCGATATCTCCAGCTGAATTAGGAATAATCAAGGTTGACTTTTCTCCACCCAAATGGGAGTTTTGGATAAATTTTTGCGTAAATTGATTTTGATTAGCAATCCAATTTTGAAGATTATTTTTCTTAATTAGGTAAATAGGATACGAGCTTGAGTCTTTTTCTGTAGTAAAACAATTTAGTTGCGTTGATATGTACATATTTTATAGCTCCACATTTTGATTAAACAATAACCATTCATTAAAATCTTGTATGGTTTTAGTAGTTAATATACCAGCAGTTTTATATAAACTTAAAAATCCTAGAATATAATCAAATTCGGCATTATTTAACTCTATGAGACGTTGGTAATATTGGTTTAATAGTATGAAATATTGAGTAATAGTTGTCGTACCTTGCTCATATCTTTCTTTATATTTTTCATAAGCAATTTTGGCACTAGCAACAGATTCTCTTAGTGAATTAACTTTATTTTTTCTTAGTTCTACAAATCTGTAGGCATACATAGCATCATTTTGAGCAACTCTTCCTGTTTGTATCATATCAAACTCTGATGACTGATAATTGTAAGCTGCTTCTTTAAGCTCAGCAAAATTAGTACCACCGGATAAAATATTCCACTCTAAACTTATACCAAAGTAAAAAGCATCAACAGTACCTCTTGCTGGTAAAAAATTATCAAAAATAGGATTCCCTAATGATGTAATAGAGTTATTACCTGGTGAATACTTTATTTCAAAATTAACCTTTGGCATAAATGAGCTAGTTGCTGACTGATAGTCATAAAATTTACTTTCTTTAGTATGGATAGAACTTAAATATGCTGGATTACTTCTCATAGTTAGTTCTTCCCATTCTTCTTCTGAAGTTGGAGATGGGTCTTTAACTTCGAACTCATTACCGTATAGTACTATGTTATCATCATTATTAGTAAATTTACGCAATTCAGCACGAGCAACTTTTTCCTCTCGCTTTGCAGAAGCATAATCAGCATCAGCTATATAGTAGTTAGCTTTAGATGTTTCATAATCAGCTACATCCGTTACTCCAGCATTATATTTATTTTCTAATTCAGTTAAGTTTGTTTTAGCAGCTTTACGATTATATGATGTGTATTCAACGTTTTTTATAGCTTTAGCTAGATTAAAATAAGCATAGCTAGCATCATACAAAAATTGTTGATAATTTGTCCTATAGTCTTGCTGAGCAAATTGAGCCGTTTCTTGAGCGGATTGTAGGTCTTTGTATGCTCCATAATCATATAACGGTTGAGTTAAGCTGACTAAACCTTTTATTGAGTTATAAGGCCCTGTTTGAATATATGATTGACTATTTCTACCTTGTAATATATTGTTTTGACTTATGGTCCCAGAAATATCTATTCTTGGTAATAACCGACCTAATTGGATAGCTGGATTCATCTGCCGAGAATCAAGTTGATATCCTATATACTTATATTGAGGCGAGTTATTTATAGACTGTTGTATGGTACGATTATAGTCAGCAACAGTATCTGTAGCATAGCTAGCATGTATACTACATACACTTAGTGATACTGCTAAAAAATATCTTCGTACTAGTTTCAAAATTTTTTACTCTTAGTTGATCTTCTCTAAAATGAATTCTTTTATTTGCTCCAAAGCTATCTCTATATTTTTAGAATTGCTACCTCCACCTTGAGCCATATCTGGTCTGCCTCCGCCTTTACCATCAATATGCTCACTTAAGTGTTTAGCAATATCTCCCGCTTTTATTAAAAATGTGATAGATTTGCTTACACCTACTACAAATTGAACTTTTTCAGATATTACAGTACTAAGCACTACTATGACCTTATTATTTTTTGTTTTATAATCATCTATTTTTTCACGTAACGTTTTTATATCAACATTATCAATACTTGCTATAACTAAAGTTATATCGCCATATTTAGATTCTTTTATAGCATTACCTGAACCTGATAAAAGATCTTTCTTTAACTTAAAGATTAATTTTTCTTGAGTTTTTAACTGCTCTTGCAAGGAGTATAATTTGCTAAGCAAATTACTATCATTAGCTTTCAAACTATTTTTAATATCAAAAAGCATGTTTTCTGCCTCTAATATACTCTTGAGAGCTCGATCTGCAGTTATCGCTTCTATTCTACGGACGCCTGCAGCTATACCACTTTCTGATATTATCTTAAATAATCCGATATCTCCTGTACGGTTAACATGAGTACCACCACATAACTCTATGGAAAAATCTCCCATAGATACGACACGTACTATATCACCATATTTTTCCCCAAATAAAGCTTCTGCTCCCATTGCTTTTGCTCTTTCTTGAGTAGTTTCAATAATAGAAACTAAAAAGTTAGCTCGGATTTGAGCATTTATTAAAGTTTCAATTTCTTGAATTTGCTGGCGTGATATAGCTTGACCGTGAATAAAATCAAATCTTAATCTTTTAGCATCAACTAATGAGCCCTTTTGCTCTACATGATTACCTAATATAATTTTTAGTGTTTTATGTAGTAAATGAGTAGCGCTGTGATTAGCTGCTGTGGCTATTCTTATTTTATTATCTACTCTTGCAGTGATTTCATCACCTATGCTTAGATAGCCTTTTACTAGTTTACCTATATGTAAAATCGTTTGACCTGATTTTTGTACATCCTCAACAATAAACTCTAAACCTACCCCCTCTAGTATTCCTTTATCACCAACCTGACCACCAGATTCGGCATAAAAAGGAGTTTTATTAAGTACAAGCATAACTGTATCATTGCTACTGCCTATATTCTGGATAGACTCCCCATTTTTATATATTTCTATAACTTTAGAATTTTCTATTAAAGTTGAGTAACCTCTAAATTCTGTTTTTGTCTGCGAGCTAATAACATCATTATAGTCCACATTAAACTTTCCAGCCTCTTTAGAACGCTGTTTTTGTTGTTGCATTTGCTTTTGAAAAGCTTCTTCATCAACCTTGAGACCTTTTTCTTTTGCCATATCAGCCGTTAGATCCAAAGGAAAACCATAGGTATCATAAAGTTTAAAAGCTACATCTCCAGAAATAATGTTATCTTTTATATTTTGTATTTCTGCATCAAATATTTTTATACCATTTTCAACAGTTTTTAAAAATAACTCTTCTTCTTTAATTAATGTTTTTTCTATTAAACCTTTTTTGTTGATAAGCTCTGGGTAAGCTTCTCCCATTTGGTTTACCAATTCCTCAACAAGCTTATAAAAAAAGATTTCTTTAGCCCCTAATTTATGTCCGTGACGTATAGCTCTACGTATGATTCTTCTAAGTACGTATCCTCTACTTTCATTAGATGGCAGTACTCCATCAGCTATTAAAAAAGCACATGATCTAATATGATCTGCGACTACTTTTAGAGATGGTGAGTTTACATATGAAGTATTAATTACCTGCTGAACTTTTCCAATCAACGCCTGGAATAAGTCAATTTCATAATTACTATTTACGTCTTGAAGTACAGCAGCTATACGCTCAAGCCCCATACCTGTATCTACAGATGGTTTTGGTAATTCTGTAATACTGCCATCAGCATGGCGATTGTATTGCATAAATACTATGTTCCATATTTCTATGTATCTATCGCCATCTTCTTCTAGCGTTCCAGGTAAACCTCCAGCAATATGCCTACCATGGTCATAAAAAATCTCTGTACATGGACCACAAGGACCAGTGTCACCCATCGACCAAAAATTATCAGACGAGCCTATTCTAATTATTCTTTCTTTAGATAGGCCAATATGCTTATGCCAAATATCAAAAGCTTCATCATCACTAGCATAGATAGTTACCCAAAGCTTTTCTATTGGTAAATTAATTTCTTTAGTTAAAAACTCCCAGGCAAAGCTAATAGCTTCTTTTTTAAAATAATCGCCAAAGCTAAAATTTCCTAACATTTCAAAAAATGTATGGTGCCTAGCAGTATAACCAACGTTATCAAGATCATTATGCTTACCACCGGCTCTTAAGCATTTTTGAACAGTAACAGCTCTTGAAAAGTCTTTTTTCTCAACTCCTAAAAACACATCTTTAAACTGTACCATACCGGCATTAGTAAAAAGCAAGGTTTCATCGCCAAACGGTATCAAAGAAGAACTGGGCTGATGAGTATGGCTTTTTGATTTAAAATAATCTATAAATTTATTACGTAATTCTTTTGTCGTAATCATGTAGGGTACTTACCTTCTAATAAACAATAAAATAGCTATTATTTCTTTATTTAAAACATCTATCATTATAAACTATTTTACATACTAAAATAAACTCTACTGATCGTATTTATACTTAATTAGTATATAATTGCAAACCAACCAAATTATTATAGGCTATAAAATGAAAAAAAAATTAATTATATTTGCAATTTTAGCTGTCGCAATAATTACAACATTTCTTTCATACTATTTTATAAAGCTAACTAAAACAGAAAAACTAAAAGAGTCTTTAAAACAAGAGGTTGTACCATCTATACCTAGTGACTACTGCTTGATTACTTATCAAATCTCAAAAGATGGTGCAAAAACATGGCAGAAAGTAACTATTAATGATGGTAAAACCCCAATTGAAAAAAATCTATGTTGGGAAAAATATCTACAGCTTTTAAAAAATTTTAAAACTAACGTTAATAACGATAATAAATGGTACGGTAAAAATTCTGATGGTCAACTTATAACTAAACCAGTCATGAAGTTTTCTGATAAACCTTTTGCCAAAGTTAAAAGCACTAAAAAACTTTCAAAAAATGAAAGTACTAGCTCAATAAATGAGTAAGCCTAATAATTAACTAAACAGCTCTTAACCACCGTAAATTAAAAGATTTCACTTATCTAAAGTAGGTAGTATTTTAAAAAGTATTTACTACAAAAACCCAAGTCTGTGCTAAGTAGAGTCGAAGTATTTATAGTGTTTTGGAAAATCTATCGTGACAAAGTCTACTGAACTATGACGATTAGGTCAACGGTCTTCAAAAGGGAGTGTACATAGCTTGGCAATATTGCTGTAAAACAAATGATATCAAGTATTTTTTATGGTATAACCTAAGTTTAGATTATTTGTTTAAAAAAGGGGATGAACATGATGTTATTTACAAAGAAAGTTATTTTTTTTATTTCATTACTTCTTTGCTTTACTTGTATTTCTTTTGCAAAAAGCTATAGTAGTGAAGAAAATGTAAATGGTCAAGGTGCAAGGTTAACTTTAGTTAATGATAGTAATGACGATATCCATATATTAACATCTAGTAGTGAATGTATGAATAATGTTATTCCTGCAACTTGGGTACCTGCAGGTCAAAAAAACACTATGTATATAGAAGCCAATGGTAGCTTTTTTGGTTGTGGTTGGCAACATTCTGAAGCAACTTTTCAAATTACAAAAAAATCTGGCGCAGTAGTTGGTTTAATTAAATGGATTGACGCTGAGTATCCTGTTGGAGTCAAGCATGCTGATGATTATGTACCAAATGGTTGGACAATTGACATATCTCAATACGATACCCAACGTTTTAATATGTTATTTGCTATTGCAAGCGACCATCGTTTACAACCTAGCGTTAATGTTAGCGGCTCAATCACAAGTTTTACTGTTCAATACGATGGATAGAATAGAATTGACACTGCTAGATCTTTTCTACTATGTTTAAAAATTATTGTAGTAAACTGTTAGTGTTCTCATAAAGTTAATCAAAGATCTTTTAAAATATTATTTTTATAAAATTTTTCAAGTTCAGCAAGCTCATCAGCGGCACTTTTACCTTTCGGAGGAGGGTTATTCTGAATGTGATTATCAAGCTTAGTTATAAGACCCTTTAAAATTTTTTCCATACGGACTTTATGTTCGTCCATACCATTTAAGGGGACACTAGGTTTTTTATTGCTAGGAGAAATTTCTTCATCTATTTCGATAATCCCATCACTAGGAAGATAACTTAAAAGAATGTTATGTATTTTACTGGCCTTTTGAGATATTACTGACTTATAAATACTAGGAACAACAGTATTTGTTAGTAATTCAGTATAGAACTTGGTATTAAATGATGATGTGTCATAAAGCATACCACTAACGTTAAAATTCCCTATAGAACCAATAAATACGGTTGTAGAGATACATTCATTAAATAAATCATTTCGTGGCGTTTCATTTGGAAGATTATCGATATTTATATTATTTGGGTTGATTAAAGGTTTTAATGGGGGATAAGAAGCCATTTTTTTATTATGATCTAATAATGCGTTTCTAATTTTACTGTTATTATCTCCTATGGTATTGAAAAATGTCTTATACACTCCATAACCTTCATGCTCTCTAATTGCATTTTCTACAGTTTTAACTAAAATTTTTGAAAAATCGTTTGGTGATTTATAAATATATGTAACAAAATCTTTAATAATTCCATTTAACTCATTTAATTCATTTGTTTTATTTTTAATCATAAAGCTTATCCTTGACCTTATAAAAATTGACAGTAAGATTATTCTACATAGAGTAGACTATAAAATCTTCATTTTTTTATATTTTTAAAGCTTTTCAACTTAATATACCAAACTAAAACTCATTCAAAACCTTACAAACTTCTCTAGCTACTTTACTAGGTAAGATGCCAATATAACCACCAAATTTTTGGGACAAGTTATCACCAGCTAAACCGTGAACATATACAGCTAATCTACTTGCTGATAGAACATCTAAGCCTTGAGCTAAAAATGCTCCTATAATTCCAGATAAGACATCGCCTTGCCCTGCTACCGCCATTCCTTGGTTACCTGTAGGGTTTATGTAAATAGTATCATCCTTACAAATTAGACTACCAGCTCCTTTAAGTACTACAGTTGAATTATACTTTTGTGCTAGTTTTTTAATTGCTTCAAATCTATCATCTTGGATTTCTTGAGTGCTACACTCTAGCATCCTAGCTGCTTCTGCTGGATGTGGAGTTATTATTTTATTTTTTAGTTTTATAAATTTTTCTCTAATTTTATAGTCTTTGGCGATTATATTTAATGCATCAGCATCAAATATAGCTGGTTGAGTTAAGTCATCTATAGCCCTCTCTAATATTTTTTGGGAATATTTGGTTGTATCAAGTCCTATACCTAAAGCTACTCCTGTATAGTTTGCCACCTTCTCAATAGCGTTATTTAAATCTTTAACCATAAGTTCAGGTGCAGTCATATTAGAACGAAAATTAACATCTAATGGTAATAACGAGACTTTACCACAACCACTATATAAAGCACTAATTCCAGCTAGCTGTAATGCACCATTCATACCTATATTACCACCAATTATTGCAAGACTGCCATAGCTTCCTTTATTAGTATTTTTCTTTTTTCTTAGTATATTATTTAAGCTTAAGTCTTGTATATTATTCTTATAAATTCGGTAAGATGCTGGGGTTAGTTTTATAGAGGAGCTGTCTGTTAATTTTGTCATAATCACCTTACCTGCATAATCTAAACCTTCACCAGTATATAAGCCTTGTTTATCTGCTAAGAATGTAATAGTCTCATTCGCTTGAATTGCTGCTTTATACACTTTAGCGTTAAAAGCACCTAACCCACTTGGCACATCTATAGCCAGAGTATATTTAGAATTCTTATTTATAGATTTAACAATTTCCAAAATATCATCCTGTAAATCCCTATCAAGCCCTATACCAAATAAACCATCCACAACTACATCATAATTACTAATATCAGGTAGTCTACCTAATGCAGGTTTAAGTTTAGAGAATTTAAAATAGTAATTTTGATTTTTCTGATTAGCTTTTGGGAAAGCTCTATAGACGTCAACATCATAGTTTTTATTATAAAGTTTGATAGCAGCAGCAATACCATCGCTACCATTATTACCTGCACCAACCACAAAAAGTATCTTTGTATCTTGTGAAAATTTTGAAATTATGTGTTTAACTATCTCATCAGAAGCATTTTCTATAAGATTTATACCTTTGGAAATAGCATACTCCTCTATTTCACGATTTTGTTTTTGAGTAAAAAAGTGCATAATTTTTTCAAAAATTTAACTAGAAATCTATTAAATATAATATTGCAATTAAAGGTGTATTTGTAGAAATATTTTAAATTTATAATACTTCTAGCTTCACGAAGCTAAGATGGTTGAGTTTTTCAGAATTACCACTAATTGAGATTTATTTATAAAGTAAAAGATAAAATACTAGAATGTATTTGGATTATGAATAAGAAAAAACTAATCTTTTATAAAATTTTCAATATCTGAGATGAGATCTTCTGGTGCATCCTTAGGTGCAAATCGCTCTATAGTCTCACCACCTTTACTAATAAGAAATTTTGTAAAGTTCCATTTTATTCTTTCTGTACCAAGTACACCTTTGGCATGTTCTTTTAAATACACAAACAAAGGTTCAGCATCTTTTCCATTGACCTTTGTTTTTTTCATAATTGGGAAAGTTACATTATACTTAGTTTCACAAAAATTTTTAATTTCTACATCAGATGCTGGCTCTTGACCCCCAAATGAGTTACAAGGAAAAGCTACAACCTCTAAGTCAGGATACTTCTCATATAAATACTGTAAACCTTTATACTGCTTTGTAAAGCCACACTTACTAGCCACGTTTACAACCAATAGAACTTTATCCTTAGGCAAATAAAACTCTGAGCCATCATTTGCTGTTAATTTAAAGTCATAAATATTATTCATTATATTTTCCTTTTATTGTATTCTTTTAAACTTTTCCCTCTAAATTTCTAGAGTTTGAAATTATTACATCAAAGACATTATTTACAAGCTCAGGGGAAACATCATACTGTACAGCTATAGCTTCATGAATTTTTTTAAGTTTCGCCTCTCTATCTGGATCATACACTGCTAAATTATGTTTTTTCTTGTATTTACCTACTTGTTTTACAATTTGTTCTCTTTGGGCTATTAACCTAATTATCTCTTGATCAATATTGGTAATCTTAGTCCTATACTGATCTAAAGATGGTGTATTAGCTCTGCTCATAGCAAATACACTGCACCAACAAATCATTCCTACTATTAGTGCGGTTATAACCTTTTTCATATTTTTTATTACATTTGATATACTTTTGTATACTATAATCTTTTAAAAAGATTTTTAAAAGCCCATAATTACCAAGTTGTTAATAAAATATTTAATTATAATGGCAAAAGATAAGAATCAATTAGATGTTAATACTGAAAATTACTTAAAACCCAAGATATGGAAAGTTTTAAATTGGATGATTTTTTGTTCATTTATGTTTGTACTATGCTCTTATATTAATGCAGTATTTTTTAGTGGTGCTTTTATAGCTACGATTATTGTGTTGCTAACTATTAAACTTTATCTAATAAACAAACTTCCACCTATAAATTTTAGGATTTATATAACAGTTTTCTTTATAATATTTACACTATGCGAATACAACCATTTACAAATTGTATATTATAAATCATTTAAAATAAGTGATCTTGATTATGCTAATTTGATAGCTGACCCTGGAATCTTTGTAGGAGCTTTGTGTAATATAGTTTTTACAACTAAAATCCAAGTAGCTCCTACTTTATTTTTTAGCCAAGAGTTTATAGCTTGGGCTCGATCATATTTACAGGTTTCTTCATCAGAAGTAATCATCCATATTGATGCTATATTTTTTATAATATTTGGTTATATAGTACCAGTATTGATTAATGCTTTTTATGCCATATTTATAGCAACTATATGCGTTAGAGTAAAGCAACTATTTAAAAAATAGTATTATTAAATAACAAAACTCCATGAACCAAATATCATTTAAAAACTATTAGTACTAGTATATTAAATACTATAAACCCTATAAAAGCACTATGACAAAAGCCTGCCATTGGCAGCAAGCACAACATTATTTTCAATTATATATCTGCTATTTTAAAGCTACTCTTTTAAACCCATCTAGCATAAACCACTGTCCCATCTGCTTAGGCTGATTAAAAATTATTCCATGCTTTGTAAATATTTCTTGAACTTCATCTATTTGATTTTCTATTATACCTGATAAAGCAAGTCTTCCACTTTGTTTTAAACTACTTGCTATATTTCCAACTAGGCTTATTAAAACATTTGAAAAAATATTCGCTACTACTAAATCGAATTTCTGAGTGGGTGGATTATCACTAAAATAGGTTTTATCAAAAACATCATTTTCCTTAGCATTTTTTTGTGAAGACTCAATAGAGTTAAGATCTATGTCTATGCCCTCTGCATAACTAGCTCCTAACTTAACAGCGCTTATGGCGAGTATTCCTGTACCACAACCATAATCTAAAACTTGAGAGTCTTTAGTTACATGCTTTTCTAACCATTCAAGACACATCTTAGTTGTCTCGTGGTTACCGCAACCAAAAGCAATGCTGGGATCCACTATTATATACGTGTGTTTATTATCTTCCGGCAGCTCACGCCAGTTTGGATATACTATAATATTTTTACCAATTTTTATCGGCTCATAATCATATAACCAAGCAGCTTCCCATTGTTGATCTTTGATAATTTCATATTCAATTTCACTTTCTAAAATATAATGAAATTGTTTTTTTATATTAGAAACTATAGTGTCTATATCATGGTGATTTTCATATAATACTGTTACTTGTACTATTTCATCAGGCTTATCTACCCTAGTTATAGAACCTGCATTATTATTAAAAAGATGATCTTCTACAAGATCAAAAGAATTAGAGTTTATATTAAATTGTAATTGGTGCCAATGTTGCATTTAGAGCCCTATTTTTGAAATTAATTATATTGAAAACTATTATAAATAATTATGGCTGACTATAAGACCAAAAAAGCCTGTTGGCATCATCACCTGGACTAAACTCACTTTCTCTATTATCTATATATTCACCATACCTGGAGTTTATAAATTGACTATCTGGTGGCACATATGCAGCACCTTCAGCACGTTCTTCTTTAACTTCTGGACCATCATACATATCATATGGATCAGCCGGACGCATATAAGCATAACTCATAACAAAGCTTAATAATCCTACAGAAACCAAAATCAGCTTTTTCATAGCATTTCTCCCTATAGATAATATACATACATTATAACTGTTTTATCATCTTATATGAAAAAAATTTAACTTTTGTAGATAAATTATTTGTTACAATTATCTTTAAATCACCATTACAATAAATAAAATAATGCAAGAATATAGTAAAAAATATAATAAAAAAGCCATTCTCTTAGTTAACCTAGGGACCCCTAATAACTATGATATAAAGTCTATAAGAAACTATCTTAGAGAATTTTTATCTGATCGAAGAGTTATAGAAGCAAACCCTATTTTGTGGAAGCTAGTTTTAAACCTTATAATTCTACCGATACGCT
Organism: Allofrancisella guangzhouensis; assembly: GCF_000815225.1. GTDB lineage: Bacteria > Pseudomonadota > Gammaproteobacteria > Francisellales > Francisellaceae > Francisella > Francisella guangzhouensis. The sequence goes on from NZ_CP010427.1 coordinate 1,158,248, forward strand.
CCAAAAAAAATGTTCATAGTTACAAGCAAGTTTGGAATAGAGAACGTAACAAATCACCATTACTGCTATATACTAAGAATCTAGCTAAAAATTTAAATGAAAAGTTAGAAAATTGTATTGTTAATTACACTATGAGATATGGTAATCCTAATATTGAAACTAAAATCAAAACCCTACAGGAGCAAGGTGTTACCGAAATAGCTATATTTCCATTATACCCACAATATTCTGCTACAACTACAGCTACAGTTTATGACGAAGTATATAGAATTTTAACTAAACTTCGTTGGCAACCAACTATCAAGGGTATAAAACCTTATTATGATAATAAATACTATATTGAAACTATTAGCCAACAAATAAAAAGCTGTTTTCAAAGTTTAAACTATACTCCTGATACCCTACTATTCTCATTTCATGGTTTACCACAAGAATATTTTGACAAAGGTGACCCTTATTACTGCCACTGTCATAAAACTTATCGCTTAGTCAAAGAGGCTTTAGAAAATGAATATCCACATATTAATTTTGGACTATCTTTCCAATCTCGTTTTGGACCTAAAAAATGGTTAGAGCCATATACCACGACAAAATTAGAAGAACTTGCAAAGCAAAATAAAAAAGTTGTACTAATAACTCCGGGGTTTAGTGTTGACTGCTTAGAGACCTTAGAAGAACTTGCTATTACAGAAAAGCGGAATTTCATTAAAAATGGTGGTAAAGAATTTAATTTAATACCATGTTTAAATGACTCTCAAGCTCATGTTGAAATGCTATGTAAAATACTCACTCAAGAATTATGAAAAAAATTGCTATTCATTGGTTTAGACAAGATTTACGCCTAGCTGATAACCCAGCTCTTAATCAGGCAAGCCAAGCTGATGAAACCATTACTATTTATATATTTGACAAAAAATACCCAATTGGTGGAGCAAGTAAACTATGGTTGCACTACTCATTAACAAAGCTAAATGAATCACTTGATAACAAACTAAATATCTACAAAGGTGATCCTCTTAGAATTATAAAAGAGCTTATTCAAAAGAATAAAGTTACTGGTTTTTATTGGAATCGGTGTTATGACAAATATAGCATAGATAGAGATACTCAAATTAAGCAACTTCTCCAAGAACATAATGTAAATGTAAAAAGTTTCAATGGTAGTCTACTTATAGAACCGTGGGAGTGTATAAAATCAGATAATTCACACTATAAAGTTTACACACCATTTTACAAAGAATTAATAAAAATTAGAAAATATAGACCAAATATTGCAAAACCAAAATTTAACAGTCTTAAGAAATTAAACGATTCTAATGATATAGCTTCTCTTGAGCTGTTAGAACCAAAACATTCATGGCAAGAAATTATTAAGCAATGGAATGTAGGTGAAGAAATGGCTATTAATATATTGAAACAATTTTTAGATAAAAAAATTAAAGGCTACAAAATAGCTCGTGACTATATGAGTTTAGATGCAACGTCAACTTTGTCACCATATTTACACTTTGGTGAAATATCTCCAAATCAGATCTATAATACAGTGCAAAACTTAAATTCAATAAATAAAAATGAAGAGTATTTTATGAAAGAGTTAGCTTGGCGTGATTTTTGTTATTACCAAACTTACTACTACCCTAATTTAGACCATAGAAATATCAACTCCAAATTTGATAAAATTGAATGGCAAAATAACCAAAGTCTACTGAAAAAATGGCAACAAGGACAAACTGGCATACCTATAGTTGATGCAGGAATGCGACAACTTTGGCAAACCGGTTATATGCACAACCGTGTACGCATGATTGTAGCTAGCTTTTTAACTAAAAATTGCCTTATACATTGGAAAGAAGGAGAAAAGTGGTTTTTTGACACTCTTTTTGATGCGGATTTTGCCAGTAATAACGCTAACTGGCAATGGGTAGCTGGTTGCGGGCTTGATGCTGCACCTTATTTTAGAATATTCAATCCAGTTCTGCAAGCAGAAAAGTTTGAAGCTTATAGCTACATCCGTAAATATGTATCTGAGCTAAAAGATTTACCAGATAAATATTTAGCAAAGCCATGGGAAGCTAGTGAGGCTGTGCTAAAAGAAGCTAAAATAACTCTTGGTAAAAATTACTCAAAACCTATAATCAATCTCAAAGCGTCTAGAGATAGAGCTATAGATATGTATAAAAAGCTCTAAAAAATAATCTAATGCTATATAAAATTTAACGTTATAAAAATTTTTTTATCATATCTAAAATATCTCTAGCTATTTGTTGCTTAGATTTATATTCAAACTCAAAATAACTATTTTCCTTGGAAAAGATAGTTACACTACTATTATCTTCACCTAAAACACTAGTTGAGTTTGCAACTATCATATTTAAATTTTTCTTTTCTAACTTTGCTTTAGCATACTGCAGGATATTTTGAGATTCAGCGGCAAAACCAACAGCAAAGATATCAGGGTATTTTTTTTTGCAATTAGCTAAAATATCAGGGTTTTTCACAAATTCTAAAATCAAAGTTTCACTATCTTTTTTTATTTTATGCTTAGATTGTTGTTTTATTTTATAATCAGCTACTGCTGCACATCCTATAAATATATCTTTGTCTTTTGCTAGTTCTAACATAGAGATGTTCATATTATCAGCACTTAATGTCTCAACTATTTTTAAGTTATGGTGACTAATACTAAAATCTATAGTTGTTTTAGCTTTTAAAACAATAACTTGCGCTCCTCTTAGTAAAAGCTCTTTGACTAGTTCAAATCCCATTTTACCAGAACTATAGTTAGATAAATATCGAACACCATCTATATCCTCAACCGTCGCGCCAACTGTTATTAATACCTTTTTATCTATAAAATCCTGCGGTACTGTTAGTAGCTTAAACAACTTCTCAGGCTCTTGTAATCTGCCATATCCGATATCGCCGCAAGCCTGTAACCCCTGATCAGGAGTAATTATATTAAACCCCAAATTTTGTAATTTAAGTATATTATCTTGAGTAAGTTTGTTTTGCCACATATTTATATTCATAGCTGGCGCTATATAAACCTTAGAATTATTATTATTTGCAAGTAAACACTGACTTAATAAATCACTAGCAAAACCAGTAGCAAATTTAGCTATAATATTAGCAGATGCTGGCGCTACTACTATTTTATCTGCCCAACGTGGTAAGTTTATATGAGCCATAGTTTGTTCATATGAATACATATCTAAGTTATAATCAGTATAAACTGGACAACCTAAAGCAACTAAAAGCTCTGGCTTAATAAATTCTAACCCACCTTTTGTAATAATTGCTTTACACTCATAGCCATCTTTTATAAAGAAACGTATGAGGTTAATAGCTTTAAAAGCAGATACACTACCTGTTATACCAAACAGAATTTTATTAGACATTTTTAACTCACTAAATTAGTTGTTATTTTATAGAATGCGTTTTCTTTTATAAAAAAATATTATCATTAATACCATAACAGCTATAGCTACTGCCATAGTGTTTATCTTACTTCTAAAAGAATTTTCATCTGTAATCCAATATGCAAGTAATATACCAAAAAAGATACTACTAGTTCGACCTAACGCAAAAATCATATTACAAGAAAGAGATCTAATTTCTGTAGGAAATTCTCCTGCAGCATATTGAGCCCACATTATATTATAACCACCTCCTATTAAACCTATAGTTATTCCATAAATAAATATCGTAGCTGAAGATATATATCTATACATAAATATACTTAATAAAAAGATCGCTATATTTACTACAAAAAACAAGTTTGGTGATTTAAAAAACTGGTTGTAAATACCGCTTAAAATACAACTTATAATATTTCCAGTAAAAAAGCCAAATAGGAATACTTTTACTAAAGTAGCAAAATCAATATCTGAAGCGATAAATTTTATTAGAGCAAACATTACAGTTATCACAAAAAAATACGGTATAGTAATTAAAAAATTTAGCAGTAATGGTTTAGTATATTTTTTAAATAAAAAGAATATATTTCCAGCATTTTTAAACCTCTCAGACATATATAGCTGAATGAAATAAGGAGATTCTTCTAATACTTTCCTAACAGCATATATCCCTAAGCCAGCAACACCCCCGAATATAAACATAAATTTATAAGAAAAAACTCCCAAAAATGTTGCTACAATTCCTCCAAGAACTCCTAATATATACAAGAGACTCATTCCCCAAGCAGCTAATTTAGGCGGAAAAAATTCAACTATAAGTACCGTTGATACTGCAAACTCACTAGCTAATCCTAGATAGGCCAAAAATCTTAAAAACAAAAAAACATAAATATTGCCCACAAATATCGTTAATATGGTAGTCACAGAATAAAGCAATATACTGTATTTAATTACTGTAATTCTACCAAATCTATCTGCTAATATCCCAAATAATATTGCTCCTATTAATATACCTGCCATTTGCACATTATTGGTTAGGTAATACATCTGTTGTATAGATGTTGAATTTAAAATACCAAACTGTTCTTTGAATAAGTCTACATAAGAAACGCTCATTACAGTTAAATCATAAAAATCTATAAAATAGCCTAAGCATAAAATAGCAAGAATCCATTTAGTATTTTTTTTCATATGAATGAATATAATTTAATAAAACTAAAATAGTATTATAAGAGGAAAAGGTTTATATAGCTATAGCCAATCTATTATAAAGTATTAATACGTGAGAATGATCTAGTAGCTTCATGGAGAATTAGCAATATCAATCAACGATGATGTTTTTTTTATTAGCCGTTGCTTTACAAAAAGCTATATATCTTTTATCAGTTACAATCCAGTAAAATATAGCTCCAACAAAACCTACTAATGGATAATTATTAACAGGGGCGACTATAGCTAAAAATATCATAAATGGAAGGATTAAATACGCTAAGCTTTTTAAGCCTACTCTTTTGTATTCTATACTCCCATATATAGTCATTAGTATCACTAAAACTATACTCATATTAATATTTGTTTGAACTTCAATGGTATTTAAAAGCAAAGTTAAAAGTACAAATACTGCAAGACCGAACAGTCGTGTACGTGGTACTAAAGCTCCCATACTAATTGGAGCTGCCATATAGCCTATTATATGAAGACCTGTTACAACTATCATTAGGCCTGTCCAATTATCTGAAAACAATAGAAATATCGCTGATAAGCAAAAATTAGCAAGTAATGATCTTCTAGAAACGTTAACTTTTGGGGTTATTTTTGCGAAAAATCTTGGCATTTGACCTTCAGAAGACATCGCATAAAGCATTCTAGAAGATGCTCCTAAATAACTATAACCTGTAGCAGATGGACTTACAATACTATCAGCAACCAGTAAGAAGGCTATATAACCTAAGCCTAACATAGTAGCTAACTGTAATAATGGAGATTCAAAGTCTAGACCTGCCCAACCACCTTTTTCAACTAAATAACTATGTGGTACTGCTTGCATAAAAGCATATTGTAAAGCCATATATAAAGCCAATACCAAAACTAATGCTATTATAATTGCTAGAGGTACGTTTCTACTGGGATTTTTAACTTCACTGGCATAAGCTACTACTGTTTGGAAACCATTAAAAGAATATATCAAACCACCTGCAACAATAGCAGTTAAAGCGCTAGAAAATCCAAAATCATTATTAGGAATTTCTGGAGAAAACATACTAATGTGATTATTACTATGTGTGACAGCGTAGATGGTAAATATTATTACGATAAGAACTGGCACAAACATCTTAAATATTGTGATAGCATTATTTACTTTAGATAGAAGCTTAACTCCATAAAAATTAACTAATAAATATAAAACTAAAATAAATAATGCTAAAAGTTCTCCTAAAAATGTAAGTTTATTATCTGCCATAAGCCAGCTCATACTTTCTACACCAGCAAGATATTGAGTAGTAGCTAAAGCTTCTGTAGATATGACTACTACAATCCCAAACCAGTTTGCAAATGCAAATGGCATAGCGAAAATACTATTATGAGAAATAGCACTAGACCTAGTTGTAGCACCTCGCACAGGGTACATAGCAACAACTTTACTTAAACATAGTGCTATTATTAACACAATACAGGCTGCTAAAATCCATGCTAGAAATGCCCAATTACCAGCATTTTTAACTGTCAATTGAGCACTAAATAGCCAACCTGAACCAACCATACTAGTTGCACCTATAAGAATCGCGCTAAACAGCGACATCTTTTTATGATTATCACTATCCTTCATATATCACTTCCTTATGATTTATTTTGATGGAGAACCCTAAATTAAGTTAAGTTTTATTAAAAATAAGTATTATAAGATTAAATTAGCACTGTTATATTTAATTTGCAATATTTTTTACTCCTCTAAACTCATCAAAGATGCATTTCCACCTGAGGCAGTGGTATCGATGCTAACAGATTTTTCCACTACAAATCTGCGTAAATAAAGTGGTGATGCCGTCTCTATAGCAAGCTTCGTACATTTACCACCCTTGTGAACGCTCTCAGCAACAAAAGGTATAATAGCTCCTCGACGCAGTGCCAAAGCTTGATGAACTTGTTTTACAGCAGATATGCTACCAGAGAAAGTTACTAGCGATATTTTACTATTAAACAATAATGCTGAAGTGACTTCTTCTGTATCAGATAAAATTAGCTGTATAACCTTTGAGCTTATACCAGCTTTTAACATTAATTTAACAACATGATAAGCCGTGAGATTACCTGTGTATGCTGGTTTTGCTACCACAGTGTTGCCAGCAAGTATAGCAGCGCTAGCTTGACCTACAAACCTTATAAGAGCATCATCACTAGAACACATACTTACAACAACACCTCTGCCTTTCAAGCTTAGTTCATCAATCTCACCAGTCGGTCCTGATAATCGTTTGGGCTGAGTAAACTCTTTTCTAGCTTGTAAACAATAATACGCTACTTGCTGTATAGTCTTATCTATTTGAGTATGTGCATCTTCTACTGACACTTTTGATTCTGTTATCAAACTAGCAGCAATCACATAACGATCTTTTTCTAATAAATCTAAAAATTTCTCTATAAGCTCTGCCCTTATTCCAGCATTTACGTTACTCCACTGATCAGCTTCAAAGCAGGCTAACTCAATCGCTTTATCTACAGTGTCAACTGTTGCTTGAGATACTTTGCCTATAACATTCCCACTAGAATCTTTTAGATCATTAATAATATTTTTACGTAAAGTGAAGCCGTTAATAATACTAGCAATACTGTGTTTATTCTTTATATACTTGCTAGTCAATTTCTCATCCATAGCTATTTTTTCAGGGTTATAAACCTTCTCAGAAGCTCTCACACTAGATAACTTCTCATTTGCTAATCTATGCATATAGAAAGGTCCTCCTGCTTTAGGACCGGTACCTGATTTGCCTTGACCGCCAAATGGTTGCACCCCTACAACCGCTCCAACCATATTTCTATTAACATAAACATTGCCAGCTTTAATATGGTTTTTAACATAGTTCATAACTTCATTTATTCTACTATGCACACCAGCTGTTAGACCGTATCCTGTAAAATTAATACCTCTTATAAGTTGCGGTAACTGGTTTGCTTTAAATCTAAGGATATGTAAGACTGGACCAAACTGCTCCCTACCTAAATCTGATAATTTATTTATCTCAAAAGCTACCGGCATTACAAATGTGCCTTTTTGAGTACTTTCATTAACAGGTAGTTGATACACTAATTTAAATTTAGATTTTTTATCTTCAATATACGCATTAAGGCTATCAGCAGCTTCTTTATCTATAACAGGACCAACGTCTGTATCTATATATTTAGAATCTCCAACCTTAAGCTCTTTCATAGCCCCTACTATCATTTTTATATAATTATCAGCTATATCTTCTTGCAAACATAATACACGTAAAGCAGAACATCTCTGACCAGCACTATCAAAAGCTGATTTAATAACATCTGCAGTAACCTGCTCTGGTAAAGAAGATGAATCAACAATCATAGCATTTTGGCCACCTGTTTCGGCTATAATAGGTATTATTTCGCTTTCTCTACTTGCTAAATTTTGATTTATAATAGCTGCTACTTCAGTTGATCCTGTAAAGATCACTCCTTTACAAATTGAGCTTTTAACCAAAGCACTACCAACTATCTCGCCAGCACCTGGTACAAATTGTAAGACTTTTTTAGGCAAGCCAGCTTTAAATAAAAGTTTAACAGCTTTATAAGCAATTATAGGTGTTTGTTCAGCAGGTTTTGCTACTACAGTATTACCAGCTGCTAAGCAAGCTGTAATTTGACCCAAGAAAATAGCTAATGGAAAATTCCAAGGGCTTATACATACCATAGGACCTCTACCACTAAACTCTATTTGTTTTAGATTTTCTGATAAGGCTGGTAATTGAATTGGGTCACTAAACTCCTCTCTTGCTTGAGCTGCATAATAACGACAAAAATCAACTGCTTCTCGGACTTCATCTATAGCGTTACTTAAAGTTTTACCGGCTTCAATCATAGCTATAGCTATAAACTCATTAGCATTTTTCTCTAATAAATTAGCAAATTTTTCTAAAATATCTGCTCTTTGAGAAGCTGGTGTATTATTCCATTGTTCAAATACTTCGTTAGCATTTTTAAGTGCTTTTTTCGCAATTTTTGCATCAGCATTTATTACATACCCTATAGTTTCATTAGTGTTAGGATTTATAACACTTTCACAGTTTCCATCCTGCTCTTTTATATCTGAAACTATTGGTTTAGCTTTATAAGTGCTTTTAGAGGTATACTTTTCAATTTCTTTATACATATCCTCTAAAACAGCAAAATCATTAGTATTATAACCTTTTGAATTAAGTCTAGGAGCTACAATATCTTTTGGATATGGAATATTTGGATGCTGACCACAGCCATGGTTTATAGCTTTTTTAACCGGGTCCTCTATTAACTCTTCTATAGGTAAATTTTCATCTACAATTCTATTTACAAATGAGCTATTTGCACCATTTTCAAGTAACCTTCTTACTAAATAAGCTAATAAATGTTTATGTCCACCAACTGGCGCATATATCCTACAGGGAATATCTTGATATTCTAGATTACCAACGATATTGTCATATAAAGTATCCCCCATTCCATGTAAACATTGAAACTCAAAATCTTTGTTACCATTAGATAATTCTAAAACGACCGCTACAGTTTGAGCATTGTGTGTTGCAAATTGCGGATAAAGATATTTATGGTTTTCAAAAAGCTGTTTGATACATGCCTGATAAGACACATCTGTATGGTATTTACGCGTAAACACAGGATAACCTTCCAAACTTCGCTCTTGTGCGTGTTTAATCTCAGCATCCCAATATGCTCCTTTCACAAGTCTAACCATAAATCTTCTATTGGTTTTTTTAGCTAAATTAGCTAAATACTCTACTACATACGGAGCCCTTTTTTGATACGCTTGTACTACAATACCAATACCATCAAAACCATCCAGTGAAGACTCATGAGCTAGCCTTTCAACCAGTTCTAGTGATACTTGTAACCTTTCTGTTTCCTCTGCATCAATATTCATACCCACATTGTATTCTTTAGCTAACTGTGTTAGTTTGAGTAGCTTTGGATAAAGCTCGGTATGGACTCTCTCATGCTTAGCTACTTCATAACGTGGATGTAAAGCAGATAGTTTTACTGAAATACCAGGATTTTTCTTAATTTTTTCATGCTTAGCATACTTTGCTAATTGATTAATAGCACATAAATATTGCTGATAATAATATTCAGCATCTTCCATAGTCATAGCAGCTTCACCAAGCATATCATATGAATAAGTATAACCTTTCTCAACTTTAGTTTGAGAAATCTTTAAAGCTTCCTCTATAGTTTCTCCAAGAACATACTGTCTACCGACTATCTTCATGGCTTGCTTCATAGCTTGACGAATCACAGGCTCACTAGTTCTTTTGACAAAATTTTGGAATATTTTACGAAAAGATTTTTTAGCATCTTTTAGAATTTTTCCTGTAAGTATTAAACTCCAAGTGGCTGCGTTAACAAATAGGTGCTTTTCTATACCAACATGCTCTTTCCAAGCGGCGCTTGTAAGCTTATCCTTGATCAATAAATCTATAGTGTAAGTATCTGGTACTCTTAATAAAGCTTCTGCTAAACACATAAGTACTATTCCTTCTTCAGAAGACAAGTCATACTCAATCATAAAAGCATCTATACCAGACTTTTTAAGCCTATTTTTCCTAACTTTTGATACCAAGTCATAAGCAACTTCTCTAACTTTAGCTTTTTGAACACTCGATATCTCAGCCTTTTTAACCAACTCTGTTATAGCTTGTTTTTCATCTGTCAACCAAAAGTTAGATATACACATTATTTCTTTTGAAATAGGATAGTTACCTGTATGATTCAATAATTTATTCATATGCAAAAGTCCTCTATTTAAAGTTTTCTACATTAAACTTCTTTTTTTCCTCGATTATCTTATTAATTAGCTCTTGAAATTTCTCTGGGGGTTTCACACCTTTAAATAACCAGTCAAACATATCGTTATCTTCACTTGTCAAAAATTCAATAAATAATTTTTTATTAGCTATATCTTCTTTCATATAACAGTTATCCAAATATGGTGCCAACATAATATCAAGTTCTAGCATGCCTCTACGTGCAGAGTACTTAATTTTGTTTATAGAGCTAAATATCTGATCATTATTTTTTATTAGCATTTTACAAAAATGATTGATATACGTAGATTTGGTTAGTTTATACTATAGAATCTCCGCCACCAAGAATAATAAGTTAAATTATTTCTAAAATGGCTCTTTTAATTATAGTAATATTTTTGTATCATTTTTAACAAAATTTAATAATTTCAGTTTATTAATATCTTTTCTAATATATTTTTATAAAAAAATAAGGATCAAAATCTAATGGCAATTAGTCAAAGTGCAATTAAAATACTTGAGCAAATCGATGAGTTAGACTTATTTAGTAATGTTTGTGATGAATGGTCAACTTTACTAAATGAACCTGATAATGAAATAAAAATCAAAAAACTTTACTCTGCTCTAGTCAAAGAAAGTGTTCGCCGCGAAACAGCTGAAAGACTAGCTAAAGATGCAAAATCATATTGTGATCTTATTCAAGAGCAAACAAAACAAAGAATTTCAGATCTAAAAGAAAGCTTAGAAAGTCAAATCACCTTTTTAACGCAACAAATCAAATCTCTAAAAGAAGAATCCGCTAAAAATCTAGACTACTACCGAAACGAACTAAAAAAAGCTACGAAAAATTTAGTGGAAAATAAAAGCTAAACTATAAATTTTTCTAGTTCGCTTTGATGTTTAGACATTAACTCTAGATTTCCTGAAAAGTTTATTAAAATAAAATTTAGCTGACCATTGTCATTTTTTTTATCAATTAACATAGCATCTAAATACTCGTTTTTATTTATATTTTTAGGAAATTCTATAGACACACCAAAACTAGTTATAAAATTTTTAGCTACTTTAGCTTTTTGACAATCAATGATACCCAAATAACAGGAGAAATCTATAGCTTGCGCCATACCAACACCTACTGCTTCTCCATGTCTTAAACCTTTATAATTTTGGCATTTTTCTATAGCATGACCAAAAGTGTGCCCAAAATTTAATATTGCTCTTGCTCCAGTTAGCTCTTTTTCATCTTTAGCAACCACTTGAGCTTTTATTTGGCAACTTTTTTTTAACATCTCTATAAGAGTTACGGTATCTTTTTGCAGGATTTTTTGTCTATTAGATTTTAACCAGGTGTAAAAATCGCTAGAAATGAAACCATATTTTATAACCTCTGCCATACCAGAGACATATTCTCTGTCAGGTAAGGTTTTATAAAATTCTATTGAGGTATAAACTAATTTAGGTTGGTAAAAGGCTCCTATCATATTTTTACCCAGAGGATGATTTATAGCGGTCTTACCACCTACAGATGAATCAACTTGAGATAGTAAAGTTGTTGGAATTTGTACAAAACTCACACCTCTTTGGTATACAGCAGCTGCAAATCCCGTGATATCTCCTACTACACCTCCACCTAATGCTATAAGAACTGTAGATGCTCGAGTAAATTTATGAGTTAATAGTGAGCTTAGAATCTTATCTAAACTTTGCTGAGATTTATATTGTTCACCATCCTCTAAAATACAAGTTTTATGATCTGTCACTACATTTTTTATGCCACCTAAGAAAACATCAAGATATAACTTTTGTATTGTTGTGTTAGTAACTACTAAAACTTGTTTATTAGTGATAACAGGATAAATATGAGAAAAATCTAAACAAGAATCTATTAGTATATTATAACTATCACTAAATGTAGGGTTTACTTGTAATTTGTCTATCACAATATTGATTCTTCTACTAAAAACGTAGATATTTTGTTTACTATATTTTTAACTGTAGCTCCATTTGTCTCAACAACAACATCAGCTATGCTTCTATATAATGGCTCTCTTTCCTCCATAAGCTTTTCTAAAACTGGCTTTTTATCATCAACTCTTAGAAGAGGTCTCTTTGTGTCTTTAGCTGTTCTTTCTAACTGTTGATCTATAGTTGCTTCAAGGTAAACAACTTTTCCACGAGATGATAGTAATGATCTAGTATCTGGGTCTAATATAGCACCCCCACCTGTAGCTAAAACAATATTTTGCTTCTCTGCTAGAATTTCTGCTATAACATCTCTTTCACGATTACGGAAACCCTCTTCACCTTCTAGATCAAATATCCAGTTAATATCAACTCCACACTTTCTTTCTATAGTTTCATCCGAATCAATAAACTCTAGTTTTAATTCTTTTGCTAACTGTTTACCTATAGTGGATTTACCAGCACCTACTGGCCCTATTAAGAATATATTTTTTGTTCTTATCATTTTTGACTCAAAATTATAAGTTAATTGTACACTGTGATAGTTAGTACTAATCACCCCTTTAAATAATAAATTATAGGTAAATAAGATACCTAAAGCTTTAGTTTTTTTCAACCATTATCTTTATTATTATCTTTCTATTTTTGTTTCTAATATTTTTGGTGTTATAAATATTAGAAGTTCTTTGTCATCATTTACTATCTTTGTATAGCTAAATAAATAACCAAGATAAGGAATATCTCCTAGGAGAGGTATTTTATTACGGGTTTCTTCTTGTTTGTTTTCATAAATCCCTCCTATGACTATAGTTTGTCCATCTTTAGTCATAATCTTTGTGGTTATCTCCCTTGTAGCAATACTAGGTGGTAATGGAGTATCTCCTGAAGATCCTCCTGAATTAGGAATCACTGAGTTTTTTGTCACTAAGATTTCTAAAATAAGGTTACCATCTGGTGCTATTTGCGGGGTTACTTGTAACTCTAAGACCGCCTCCTGAAATGCAATAGAAGCTGCACCCGAGGCTGTTGATTGATTATATGGCACCTGCTCACCTTGTTTAATAAATGCTGTTTCATTATTAGCGACTATTAAATGAGGAGAAGCCACCTGATTTGCCAAAGATTCAGACTCCAATGCTTGAATCTCTATAGTTAATTTCATACCTCCAAAAATAGTATATGCAAGCTCAGCAGTTGCTCCCAAAGCGTTCTTTGGCATAGCAAAAGTATCTAAACCTATGTTAACGACCTTACCAGTAGCATCAGTAAGACCATAATTAAATCCTAATTCCAAAGATGTAGATCTATTGACTTCTACTATCCTTGACTCAATTAAAACCTGATCATTTGGAATATCTATCTCATTGACAACTTTTTTAATCTGGGGCATTTTTTCTTCAGTATCAGTAACTATTAGAGTGTTTGTGCGCACATCAGAGGTGATACTACCACGTGGTGACATGATACCACCATTTTGTTTAGCCATAGATGTTATAACCGTCTGAGCTGCTTGAGCTGTAGTGTAGTTTAAAGGTATAAACTCAGTTACTAAAGTAGCATTATTCTCTAATGATCGTTTAGTTTGTAATTCAAGTTGCTCTTGAGCTGCTATCTCGGCTGCTGTAGCGACATATAAAATACTATCCATTTTTTTAGTAGCTAAACCTTTACTAACTAAAACTATATTCATCACCTCATTCCAAGGCACGCTTTTTAAATCAATAGATATGTTTCCTCTTACACTACTACTTACTACAAGATTTAAACCAGCAAATTCAGATAATACTTGAAGAACTGTTTGTACTGGAGAATCTTGAAATGAAATCGAAATAGGCTCATTTATGTTAAAATTCTCTATTCTACTTTTACGCCTATCTATTTTAAAAGTAAAACTATTACCTTCTTTAAAATCAGTAAGAGTTATCCTATCAAGTGAGTGAACTATAAAAACCACATCGTTATCTTCTTTACGTACCTTTATAGAATCAACTATAGTATTAAAAACCCTCGTATCAATATTACTAACCCATTTATCAGAAATAGAAGTATTTTTAAAAGTTATTGTAAGAGTATACCCATCCCGAGAGAGTTTAGTTTTATACTCAGAAAAGTTGCCAACATTCTCTTCAAAAGCTACACTAAAAACTGCTCCACCATTTAAACTTCTATGAAACTCTAGATCTTTAATATGATGCCGACTTGATGTTTGCTTATTTTCTTCTCTACCAACAATTTTTGTATTATCTTCACTAGCTTTTACTTCTGCAGTTACTAGATTCTCCTTAGTAGTGTCAGTATTAGCAAACGTCGTACTAAACCCTACAATACATATCAGCGCGATTAATCTTATCAGTATCTTTTTTTTATCCAAAAACATTATTTAATCCTAATTAAAATTAATGTATAACCATTTGTTTTTTTTCCCAAATTCTATTTTGTGTATCTTTATGCCATTGGCTTACTAAAATACCATCTTTTGTAATATCATCAACCTCTCCATAATCTGGGCCTATTAGCTCACCTTTTTTGATGTATAGAGGTTTTGCAGGTTCTCTAGTATTTTCAACCACGCCCCATATGTTTTTATCCTGATAAACCATACCTTTAAAAGAAAATGTATCTATAGGATAAGTTTGCAATTTTGTTTTTTTAACATTCATTCTCCTCTCTAATTCTGGAGGCACTAATATAGGTTTTGGTTTAGCAACATTCAACTTTTGTTGTGGTAAAGTTTCTCTTTTTTCAAAAGGAAGATAATGATTCATACTAAATATATTACGTATTTTAGATAGCCTTTCAAAAGTTAAAACATCGCCTTTATATTCAGGAACTTTGAATTTCTCCGAACTTTTAGTGGTTTGTAATTTATTTATTATCAAATTATCAATTTCCTTTGTTCTATCTGTATAATTAGCAAAAGCTATACTATAATCTCCTCCAGCAAAAATCAAAAGAAACAAGAACTTAATAAATACATTGATTCTAAAATTAAAGTACACCTGGCTAAGCCCCCACTCCCTGACGAGAATATGTCTGTAGATTTAACTCTATAACTAATTTTTCATCAGCTTCTCTTTTGATAGCCATATTAGTGATTACAGCTATATCTTTCATATCGAATAAAGCTATAAACAGCTTTATTAATTCTGGGAAACTACCACTTAGTTTTGCCCTAAAATTTATAGCATACAAATCCAAATGTTTATTTTTCTCTACTCCAGCTGGTGATAAATCAATAATTGTGACACCTGAGCTATTTATGGCTTCACTCAAAGATGACAAAAATATAGGCACAGAATGGCTTTCTGGTATACTAAACTTTGTTTCGCTGTTACTTTGCTCTAAGATCTCAACTTGCTCTTTTAATTTCTCTAAATCTTTTTGTTTCTTTATTAACAGAGGAATCTGGTCTTTCATAGTGTTTATATGACTTTCAACTGAAGCATTATTTGTAAGCACTGGAGCGACAAACATACCATAAAACACCAATGAAAATAATACCAATAATATTAGCATTACTACTAGCCTAAGCTTTAAAGGAGCATAAATAACTTTGTTTATATATCTACTAGACAGGAGAAATTGTAGCTTATCTATCATTGTACAAAATCTCCCTTAAATGCATTACCTTCACCAAATCTAAACTGTAAAGAGAAACTTCTCTGACCATTTTTTTCAGATCCAAGATTTTTTAACTCAACTTTTTTTATTTTGAATTCAACCTCTAAATTTTTCATGAACACAGAAAGTAATTTCAAATCTTTAGTTTCACCGTTAAGGACAATCTCATCCTCAGTCGCGATATAAGTTATACCTGTAAGATAAAGCTTATCTGTTATAGCTCTAGATATTTTCTCTATACCAAGCAACATATAAAACTGGCTTGCTTTAATGTTTGCTAAGTTATCAGCCACATCAATTAATTTATCACGTTGTTTTTTAACTTCTTGATATTGCACTGAATTCTTATCAAGTTCCGTAATTTTAGCTTGAATATACTGTTCAAGTTTTATATCTTCTTTGCTTGACCAGGATAAGATAATAGATAAACTAACCATCCCAATAAAAGCAAGTACAGCAATAAAACCTATATCAATAGCTATATATGATAACAGTAGCTTTTTATATCTATCTTGAATAAAGTTTAACTGTTTCATTACAGAGCCTCCATCATAGCTATTGCTACTGGCATCACGTATCGATAAGGCTTTTCGATGGTTTTTTTATAGTCTTGTGTTTGAATATTTACAAATGGATCCAAAATTCTACAGTCTTTTGCTGAAAGTTCTTTTATTGATGAAAAAATCTTTTCAAAATTTTCTTTGATTCCATAGATATATATAGCGTTATCTTGAGCCGAGAAATCAGAAAAATCATTACCAGAGAAATCTAAAGACATAAAATCTATAAATCTTAATAATAGTTGAATAGCTTCATCCACATAATTAGCATCTGAAATTTTCGGCTCAAATATTTTCACGGCTTCATAGTTTTTAAGCTCTCCACTAGGAGAAAAGCTATAAACGCATAATTTATCTGCATACAACCCAAATAAAATACTATTAGTAGTGTGTTTTGAAATTTCTGACAAAAATAGCTCCTGCACAAAGTTACTAATAACGATATTGTCAAGACCGCATACAGAAACAGCTTTTTTGGATTTTTTAGCAATATTATAAAAACGCTCTGTAATTTTAATATCTGCAATGTAATAAATAGTTATTATTCCCTTTTCTTCTGATTCATCATAGAAATCAAAAGCAATAACAGAGTAATTTTCTGGAAATTTCTTTTTTAAAAAATGTTCCCTTAAGTAAAATACAACTCCCTCTTTTGCAATTATTTCAGAATTTTTTTTATCACACACTATTTCTTCTTTTGATATATCTATATCTTTATAAGTAACAAAACCTAGTCTAGTAAAAAAACCAAGCTTATTTGCTAAAATTATATTACTAACTATATTTCCTATATACTCAGAAATAAGTTCTCCCTCAAAATATGCTTGATCAGAAAATATATCACTACTACAACAAACTAAAGAATACTCTTGATTTTTTTTATCAAGCTTAACCGCAGCTAAGGAAGCAAAGTCATACTCTACTCCCAAAACAGTTTTTTGCGCTTTCTTTCTTTTTTTTTCGAGCAATAGTGATAGCATCTAAAACAAACCTATTTATTTCCTTAACAAATTACCTAGTAAATTACATAATACATTAATTCTAGATATATTATTCTATTTATTTTATAATTAAATCCAAATTATGTAAACTACACTTTTAAAAGGTTAAAGGTAAATGCGAATAATTCTTTTAGGCGCTCCAGGAGCTGGCAAAGGCACTCAAGCGAAGATAATTGAGCAAAAATATAGCATTGCTCATATTTCAACAGGTGATATGATTAGAGAAACTATAAAATCTGGCAATGCGATTGGTAGGCAGCTAAAAGAAATTTTAGACTCTGGTCAATTAGTTTCTGACGAATTTATTATCAAAATAGTTAAAAATAGGATTTCGAAAGAAGATTGCAAAAATGGCTTTCTTCTCGATGGTGTACCTAGAACTATCGTACAGGCTGAACAGTTGGATAAATTAGGTGTAAACATTGATTTTATAATCGAAATAAATGTTGATGATAAACTACTAATAGAAAGAATAACAGGTCGAAGGATTCACCCAGCCTCTGGTAGAACTTATCATATAAAATTTAATCCACCTAAAGTTGAAGGTAAAGATGATGTAACAGATGAAGATTTAGTGACTCGTTCTGATGATAATGAAGCTACAGTCAAAGAAAGGCTTTTTGTATATCGTGAACAAACATCTAACCTAATCGAATTTTATAAAAACTTTAAATCAAATAACACAAAAACACCTAAATATATAAAAATCAACGGAGATCAACCTGTTGAAAAAGTATCTCAAGATATTTTTGATCATTTAAACTAGCTTAAGACTACTGACTCTAAGACTAATTCGACAAAGGAAATATACTCTATACCAGAGTGCTGACTAAGACCAATCTGGCAACTACGATTAAAGCTTACACCTATATCACAGCCTTTTATTTGATTTGCTAGTGAACTTAAACTACTTGCATTTAGCTCTGGAGTGGTAAAGCCTTTATCACCAGCAAAACCACAACAGTAAATTCTTTCTGGTAGTACAACTTCATTACAGCATAGCTTTAAAAGATTAATGTATATTTCATCAATATTTTGTTTTCTGGTTGAACAATCAATATGAAGAGCTATCTTATTAAACTTTTTGGTAAGTTTTGTAGTATCAATATTTTCTACAATAAAGCTATTTATATCAGTTAGAGCTATGTTTTGTTGTTTTGCAAAACCAGCACAAGAGCTATTATCTATCACAGCATAATTATATAGGTCTAAGTTTTGTTTACTAAGTATTTCTTGAGATTTATGTTGCTGAACATAATTAGCTTTTGAATTATACATCTGACCACAACATACACCCTTAAGATCTTTTGGATAATCAACGTCAAAACCTAACTTTTCTAAAACTAATTGACTAGGATATTTAGAATATTTTTTATTACAAGCAAATATTTTATTAGGACATGATGGTATTAATAATACCCTATTATCATTATTGGTGACTGAATTCTTAAAATGTACATCTTGAACTTTAGGCATAGTTTCTAAATATACTGGTATAGATTTAAAGTGATTATGTAAAACCTTAGTTACCTTTTGCAAATTTGTTTTTCCTATGATATTTCCAGTTAAATTGGCCAGTTTAACTTTTTGTTTAGCTTTATTAATTTCTTGAGAGTGATTAACTAACTTATTAGCTTGTCTTTTCTGTTTTAAAATAAAAGCTCCTGTATCTATGTCAACTGGGCATCTAGTTTTACATAAACTTGTAGTTGCACATGTTTGTATACCATAATATTCAAAATCTTTTTGCCATCTTGGTTTATCACTATCTGCTAAAGTGGGTATTTTTCGTATAACAGCATTTCGTTGGCGGGGAGTAAGGCTTAAATTACGTGAAGGGCATACTGGTTCACAAAACCCACACTCCATACACTTATCTATTTCATTTCCAATTACATTAAGCTTTTTGAGGTTTTGAATATGTAAGTTTTTATTACGCGTTAGCTTAACATCAGGATTTAAAATATTTTTAGGGTCAAATAACTCTTTGATTTGCCACATAATGTCTAAACACTTTTCTCCCCACTCTACTATTGCAAAAGGTGAAATATTTCTTCCACTTCCATGCTCTGCTTTTAGTGAACCATTAAATTCTTTAGTTACTATATTTACTAACTCATGCATAAATTTGTCATATATCGATACTTCTTTATTATTGTGAAAGTCTGGTGTTATAACAAAATGTATGTTTCCTGCTAACACATGCCCAAAAATAGCGGCATTAATATAATCATACTTATCAAAAAGCTTTCTTACTTGAGTTATAAAGCTTGGCAAATCTAAAATATTCACAGCTATATCTTCTATAATAATACTAGAACCTGACGGTCTTAGCCCAGCTATGGTAGGTACTATCCCATTACGTATTTTCCATAGAATTTGCGCTTTAGCTTCATCTTGGATAAACCCAACTTGATGAATTATATTTGTTTTTTCTATATAACCATTTATAAGTTTAAGCTTATTATCTAAATCTTTTTGGCTTGACTCTGCAAGCTCAACCATAATAGCAGCTATTTGAAAATCTTCTAAAGAGGTTAAAAAAGGCTTTAGCTCAACATTATTAGCGACAGATTTAAGAGATGCGTAATCTAACAATTCAACTGAAGATAAATTAAAAGCTTCAATTTGTGTTGTTAGTTTAACCAAATCATCTAACTTACCATATATTAAATTTAAAGCTTTGTACTTATACTCTGGTACTGTGTTTAAAGTTACATTACTAACAAATCCAAGTGTACCTTCTGAACCTATTATTAGTCTTTCTACTATTTTAATAGGGTCCTTAAAATCTAAAAAAGCGTTTAGACTATAACCACTTGTGTTTTTAATGGAAAATTTCTTTTTTATAAATTTAGTCAACTCAATATTTTGTAATATTTGAGTTTGAATCTCTAAAATTATATCTAGAAAGTTTTTTTTATTTTGTTTAAAATTTTTTACACTTTCATAATCTGAAGTGTCTAAAATACTACCATCACTAAGAATAATCCTAATAGAATCTAATGTTGCATAAGAATTCTTAGCTGTACCACAACACATACCACTTGAGTTATTGGCTATAATTCCACCGATTTTGGCTGTATTTATAGAGCCTGGATCTGGTCCTATTTTACGATTATAGATTTTCAAGTATTTATTAGCCTCGCCTCCAATGATACCTGGCTGCAGTTTTATCTTTTGTCCATCATTATAAATTTTATAATCTAGCCAGGAATCTGAAGCTAACACCACCAATACTTGGTCTGTAACAGCCTGACCGGATAAGCTAGTTCCTGCCGTTCTAAAAGTTAGTTTTATGTCATACTCATTTGCTAACTCAATAACTTTCTGGATTTCTTGTTCTAGTTTAACTACTAAAACTAATTTAGGTATCATCCTATAGGGACTAGCATCAGTTGAATAAGCATATCTTAACAATTCATTTTCGATAATTTGTTGTTTACTTAGGGTTTCTAATAATTTTGACTTAAAAATTTCTAACATTTATTCAGCACTACAAACTTAACTCTTACAAATCACACTAAAGTTTACCATACTATAATTTTATTTTATTACAACAAAACGATTTTACTTTTGATTATATTCCAAAAGTTGTTTATGATGTTGTAATAATTAGCCTATATTAATATTATTATCTTATGACAATGCTTGAAAAAATTTCTCGAACCGGGTATTGGAGTGATTTTTATGTATATCCTATTGCTATTGTCTTTTTTTTAGTTTTAAGCTTTAAGTGCTTTTTTGGTAATTTTTTTTGGATATTTACGCTTATCGTACTAGGGGTTTTTACCTGGACTTTTATAGAATACTTGGTTCATAGATTTATATTTCACTATTGTCCTTTGATAAAGGAATTACATGCTGTGCACCATAAACATACGATAGATTTAGTAGGCAATCCAACGTATATATCATTACCGATTTATACTGTTACACTGTTTTTACCTTTATACCTAATTTTTGGGTTAGGTATAGCAAGTGCTATTTATAGTGGAGCCTTACTTGGAGCTTTACTTTACTTCTTTGTACATCATAGCACTCACCATGTGAAAGCAAAAAAAGGCTCTCTTCTATTTATATACAAAAAACATCATGCTTTGCATCACCACTATGAAGACAAAAATTTCTCAGTAACTTTTCCATTATGGGATAAAGTATTTAAAACAAAAAAATAATACCTTAGCATCACAAATTTTCTAAAATAATTTTCTTAGCAAGCAATCTAGTTTCATTTTTATCTTTAAAATTACTTTTATGTAACCATAACTTAAAGCTTTTATTAGAACCTTCTTGGAAAATACAAAGATAAATCCAACCATTTATAACTATATGCTTTTTTATTTTCCAAAAATCACTTTGTTGATTACCTATGACGACTTTAAAATATTTTTCATTTTCTTTAGGTAACACAATTGCCTCTAAGACAGGTAAACTATATAGACACTCATAAAGAATAGATAATATTATTAAAACAAAACCAACATATAGCAAATAGCTATTTCTAAAATAAGATCCCACCGTAAAACTACTAAGCATAACTACAAAAATATAAAATAACTTCCGATATTTACGTGATTTATTCAAATAAATAACTTTTTGCATAAGAAAATTTTATACCAAATCATAACCTAATGATTTTAACGCCCTCTCATCATCAGACCAACCACTTCTAACTTTAACCCATATCTTTAGGTTTGCTTGCATACCTATCAGATGCTCAATATCCTTTCGTGCGTCAACACCTATTTTTTTAAGTTTAGAACCTTTTGCACCAATAACTATACCTTTTTGACTATCTCTTTCGACAAGAATACTCGCATAAATATCTGCGATATTCTTTTGCTCATCTATTTTGTAGCTATCAATCTCTACCGCTATTTGATATGGTACCTCACTTCCTATACTACGCATAATTTTTTCACGGATAATTTCTGAAACTAAAAATTTAACACTTCTATCTGTAACCTGGTCATTTTCATAAAAGAAGAATTCAGATTCAGGCAATAATTTTTCTATTCTTGTTTCAAGTTCATTGATATTATGCCCTTGCTTAGCTGATACATAAATAACATCATAAAAAGTAAATTTGTCTTTTATAGAGTCAATAAATACACTAGCATCAAGTGATTTTTTCTTATCAACTTTATTTACCACTAAGAATATTGGGATTTCTGAATTTTTTATTTTAGCTACTATATTATCTTCTAAGCCTGTCCATTTACCCATTTCAACAACAAATAAAATTACTTCAACATCTTTTATCATTGTTGTTGCAGCTTTATTCATAAATTTATTGATTGCTTTTGGCTCTTTATTATGGATACCTGGAGTATCAACATAGATAAACTGCGTATCTCCAACTGTCTTTACTCCTGTAATTTGGTGTCTTGTAGTCTGAGGCTTACGAGAGGTTATACTAACTTTATATTTGAGGATATTATTTAGTAAAGTTGATTTGCCAACATTTGGGCGACCTATTATAGAAATATAACCACATTTTTTCATAACTTATTTTTTTAGAATAGAAAATAATACTATGATTGTAACACACTAATTAACTAGTATGTCTAAGAATAAATCTTTTAAGCCTACCCATAGCTTTTTCTAGTTCTGGGATTTCATTAGCACAACTAATTCTAGCAAATCCTTCTAAACCAAAAGCTATACCTGGCATCATCGCTACATACTCCTCGGTCAATAAAGCATTACATAGTTCAATATCACTGTTAAACTTAGTATGTTTAATCAAATTTCTAATATCTGGAAATAAATAAAAAGTACCATCGGCACTTTTTACATCTATATAAGGCATCTCTTTTAAACATTTAGTTACAAACTGTTCTTTTTCTTTATAAGAATCTACGAAGTATTGTAAATCCTCTATTGGCATGTTCATCGCAGTTATTGCTGCATATTGAGATATAGAGCAAGCACATGTGGTTGATTGCGATTGAAATTTTTTCATTGCGTCATTTAATATTTTTGGAGCTATAGTAAAACCAACACGCCAACCTGTCATAGCAAAATTTTTAGAAACACCACTAGCAATTACATATCTATCTGCCAAATCTGGAGCAATCTCTATAATCAAAGTTATCTTTTTAGTAAAATACAGCTGATCGTAGATATCATCACCAATAATCCAAATATTTGGATATTTTCTTAACAAGTTAGCTAAATCTTCAATACATTTTTTTGAATAAATTAAACCTGTAGGATTATTTGGTGAATTAATAATAATAGCTTTAGTTTTATTTGTTATATGCTTTTCCAATTCATCAATATCTATTTCAAAACTATCCTCAAATTTAGTTTTTACAACTATTGGTTTTGCACCAGTTAACGAGATCATATCTGGATAAGAGACCCAATATGGAGCAAAAAATATTGCCTCATCACCTTCTTCTAAGATACAGTTAAAAACATTATGTAGACTATGTTTAGCTCCTGATGTTATACATACTTGATCAGCACTAAACTCAACAGTATATTGTTTTTTATAGCGCTTAACTACAGCTTCTCTTAATTCTTTTAAACCGTCAACATTAGTATACTTAGTAATGTTTGTATTTATAGCTTCTATCCCAGCTTTTTTAATAATTTCAGGTGCACTAAACCCTGGCTCACCTATAGCCAAAGAAACCACATCATGACCTTGGTCTTTAATTTGCTTTGCTAGTGCTGCCATAGCAGTTGTTGGAGAAGCAGAAACGTTTTGAATCTTTTTATTTAATGATGCCATTTTTTAAAAACCCTATAATTTAAACTGAATTTATCTCTGAAATTTTATACAGCTTGATTGTAACACATTTACACATTTATAAAAGGTATACTCTATTTATTCCAGTGAGAATTTCCTCTAAGATAAACTGGAAATGTTTCTTGTGTTAACCTACTGTTTTGTTTTTGTAAAAGGTATTGTCTATAAAGATAATCAGTTAAATCACTAACATCAAGCTTAAAATTTGTTACTTGTGGCACTAATTCTATTTGCTCTATAGCTTCACCTATTAAACTAAATCCTGCATGCAATGTAGTTGAATACTCCTGTAGCTTATAAACATTTTCTGAAATCATATCATCCATTTTCTTATTATATAAACCCAAATAAAAGTCACCCATCTTAGCGTCTAAAATTACAGCTACTTTATCTGAATTAATAGGAGTACTTTTTGCAATAGCAAACATACTTGAAAAACCTAATATAGGAATATCCAACCCAACAGCGAAAGCCTGAGCCACAGCAGCTGCCAAACGTACTCCTACAAAACTTCCAGGTCCTACACCGTATGCTATAAAATCTAGATTTTTTTTATCAATACCAGCGCTTTCAAAAATTTTTTTTATCATTTCTAAAAGAAACTTATTATGCTGACGAGGAATATATTTCGTATTAGAGTAAGTTTTATCTTTGACTCTAAGTGCTATTGAGCAATAAGCACTTGAGGTGTCTAAAATTAAAAAATTCATAAATCTAACTAATCACTTGTTTAACTTGATAATTTTTATCTAAAATGACAAACTCAGCATCAAAACCTACTTTAAGTTGTCCTTTCTTTAAACCTAAAGATTTTGCTTGATTTGCACTAGTCATTTTCACAGCTTCAAAAAGCTCACAACCTGAAAATTTTAGCATATTATCTAATGCTTTATTCATAGTTAACACACTACCTGCTAAAACACCATTTTCTAATCTTGCTTGATTATTTTTAACAATAACTTTTTGTCCACCAAGCTCAAACACACCCTCTCCTGCTGCTTGAGCCGACATAGCATCTGTTATTAATGCTATATTATCACTTCCTTTAATTTCATACGTAAATTTAACTGTATCTGGATGAAGATGAACACCATCAACTATAAGCTCAGCTAAAATCTTTTTAGATATTAAAAGTGCTGCTGCTGCGCCTGGATTACGATGCTCTACAGGACTCATTGCATTAAAAAGATGTGTTGCATGACTACAACCTTGATCTATAGCTTTCAAAGCTTGAGACATTGTACAACTAGTATGCCCTATTGAACTAATTATTTTTTTGCTATTACAATATTGAATAACTGAATCAGCATTTTGAATTTCTGGAGCTATGGTTATTTTTTTTATTAAATTATTAGATGCTTTATGCCATTTATCTAACTTATCAACATCTGCTCCTTGTAAATAATTAGGATTTTGAGCTCCTATTTTACCAGCTGAAATAAATGGCCCCTCTAAATGAACTCCTAATATCCTTGCTGAACCTGTACTACTAATATTATGGTATTGAGCTATAGTTTGCATAGCTTTTGTAATATGCTCATCTGAAGCTGTCATTGTAGTTGCAAGATAGCTAGTAACACCTTGGGCATATATAGACTTTGAAATAGTTTCTAGTGCCTCAACACTAGCGTCCATAACATCAGCTCCTTTTGAACCGTGGAGGTGAATGTCTATAAACCCTGGTATCACATAATCACTAGCCAGAAGTTGCACCATAGGCAGATTATAATTACTTTGCTTTATATCTTCTGCGATAGTTTCAATAACATTATTTCGAACAACGATATCTTTATATTCAAACGCTATATCATTATAAATCTTAGCCCCTTTGATAATATAACTTTGCATAAAAAAACATGAATAGGTAAAATCTTTACTTATATTAACTAAATTTACGACTTTTATCTACAATGTTACACTGGTTTCCTGGTCATATGCATAAAGCGACCAAAGAGTTTCGCAAAAAAATACCAGCTATAGATATAGCTATAGAAATAGTTGATGCACGCATTCCAGACTCTAGTAGTAATCATATTTTAGAACAAATAGTTGGCGATAAGCCTATAATAAAAATTCTTTCTAAAAATGATTTAGCTGATCCTAATATAACTAAATTATGGCTGGATTACTACAAAGGTAATGCTATAGCAGTTAACACTCTAACTGATAAAAATATAGTAAAAAAAATCCTTGACCTTGCTCAAAAAAGACTACCTAACAGAGGAACTGTACTAAAACCTATACGCGCGATTATTTTTGGCTTACCAAATGTAGGCAAATCAACCATGATAAATAAACTAGCTGGTCGAAAAGTTGCAAAAACTGGTAATGAGCCAGCTGTTACAAAGCTTCAACAACGTATAGATATCCACAAAGGCTTTGTAATATTTGATACGCCTGGAATTATGTTTCCAAGTCCTAAAAGTGAGGCTAGTGGCTTTAGGATAGCAAGTATAGGATCAATTAGAGATACCGCTATGGATTATGAAGGAACAGCTTGCTTTTTGATAAATTTTTTACTCAAAAATAATCCGAAACTTTTTCTTTGCCGTTATGAGATTACTAACATAGATCAAAAACATCCTCAAGAGATACTAAAAGAAATTGCTAATACTAGCCTTAACATTGAGCAAGCTGCTAAAAACATAGTCCATGATTACAGAAATGGATATCTTGGTAAAATATCCCTTGAAGATCCTGAAACAATAACACTTGAAAAAAAACAATTACAAGCAAATCTTCAAGATATTATAAATTAACCCTTAACTGTAGTATCAAGCTATTATATAATCTAGTAAGTATATTTATTTCTAACTTGTATTTATGTTTAATAAAGATGACTCTACTAAGGTACTGAAGAAGATAGGTTCTATACCGTTAACAAAAAAAAATATAACCATTTTTATCACTATTATAATGTTTATTGTAGTTTTTATTATTGGTCTTAATAATTATTTTAGTTATAAGCATCAAGTTTTATTAGAACAATATTCTACAGCTATAGCTGATATACAAAATAAAAATAAAGAAGGATATAACCAAGCATATAAAATTCTTAAAAGGTTAGCTGATTCAGGTAAAGCAACAACTAAAGATTACTATTATTTAGGGTATATGTATCAATATGGTCTAGCAACAAAAAAAGATTATTTCCAAGCTTATAAATACTATCAAAAAGCTATTAATGACAATAATCCTGAAGTCTACTACCAGCTAGCTATTTTGTATAAAGATGGTCAAGGTGTTAGTAAAAATAATGAAAAAGCTATTAACTACTTTACAAAAGCATATAACTTAGGTAGCGCTAAAGCTTTAGATCCTTTAATTAAATTACTAAAATTTAATCAAAAACTTATTCCTGAACTAGAACCTAAACCTCTATTTGAAATATATTTAGCATATAAAGATGGTAAGCTTTTAGAAACTAATAATAGTCAAAAAGATAAATTTCTACTTGCAGCTATTTCTAAAGGTTATGAACCAGCTGTAGCTATTCAGGCTGACAATTTTGCTAAAAATGGTGATAGTAACCAAGCTTTAACGTTATGGGAAACTTTACTTTATAGCTCTAACCCTAAAATCTCCACTTTAGCAAAAACAAAAATAACACAGATTCAGGATGCAATTCAAGATCGTAATAGAAAAGAAGCTCTTGTAAAAAGATCTTTACAAAAAAAACAATTTAATGAAGACTTACTTAAACAAAGAGCTACTCAGGAACAAATAGAACACAAAAGACAAATTGGCTTATCTGTACCAAAAAAACAAATTAAAAATTTAACTGGTCTAATGTACTTAAATTTATCTAATATAAACCAAGATTTTTTAGTAAAATTCCATGAGGATATTGCTGGTATATACTTTGATAGTAACCTTCTAGCTAAACCAGCTAATTTAAACATAACTTACATCAATAAATTATTAAAGTTAGCAAAGTTCAAAAATAATAGATCTTCTGTATGGTTCAACCTTGAAAATCAAAGTGATAACAGATTTGAAGGTTTAGTTTACTATTTTTATAATGACAAAAATAAGTATTCCCAGGATTTTCTTAATATAATAATCAAGCATAAACCTAAATCCTCTTCGTTAACACCTAATGTTAGTACTTATGACTTAAGTGATTTTATAGCTGATACAGAAATCTCTGGTCAATCAAACTCTAACACAAACACTGAGGAAGCCAAAAATGTTCAACGAAAGTCGATAGAACTATCACATGAAGAAAAAATCCAAAGAATGCAAATATTTGCTCAAAAAGGTGATTATAAAGAATTTTACAATCTAGAAAAAATAGCTGAAGCTGGCGATGTGTATGCTATTTATTATCTTGGTGAATATTATTATGAAGATAAAGAATATACAGAGGCCTTAAAATATTTCTATAAAGCTGCAGATGCTGGATACGGTAAGGCATACTATAAGCTAGCAACCCTATACTATAATGAAGAGCAAGATGGAGTATCATACGATAAAGAAAAAGCTATCAAATATTATAAAAAAGCAGCTGAATTGGGTGTACGTAACGCAAAAAATATACTTATGCTAATTGAGCCTAACTCTATAC
Organism: Allofrancisella guangzhouensis; assembly: GCF_000815225.1. Taxonomy (GTDB): domain Bacteria; phylum Pseudomonadota; class Gammaproteobacteria; order Francisellales; family Francisellaceae; genus Francisella; species Francisella guangzhouensis. Next base: position 1,187,163 of record NZ_CP010427.1, read on the forward strand.
CACAGTAATTATGTCGTGTACTTAATAATTTTTTCCAATTAAAAACTTGCAACTAGGAGACTACAATATAAAAGCTTATTCAATATCTCTTCTACCCATAAACGCCTTCTTTCCAATGCTTCCTACATACAGAAAAATATCTCGTATTAATCTTTTTTAAAGAATCATCATCAATAACTATAGGGTTACCATATTTTAGGGCTTTTCCATCTTGAACTATCATATTAAAACTTGCTTTTTTACCACAATGACAAATTGTTTTAACCTCCTCTAATGTATCAGCTATAGACAAAAGTAAGGCTGCTGTTTCAAAAGGCTGTCCTAAATAATTAGTACGTAAACCATAACAAATTACAGGGATATCTAAATCATCTACAATATTAGATAACTGCCACACCTGTTTAACTGTAAAAAAATGAATTTCATCTATCAGTATGCAGTCTACAGTTTTTTTGTGATGATATTCTTCTACAAAATCATAAATGTTATCATTATCTGTCAAAGAATAAGCATCTTGATCTATACCCATGCGGGATTTAACTTTATTAAGACCTGCTCTTTTATCTATTGCAGATGTTAAGATAAGAGGATGCTTGCCTTTATCTTCATAATTATAAGCAACTTTAAGTAAGTCCAGTGTTTTACCAGCATCCATAGATGAGTATCTAAAATATAACTTTGCCATAGTAGCTTTTCCTACTGCCAACTACCATACATAGGATTAGGCATTATAAAATATTTTGAGCCAAAGTTTTCATATGCTTCTTGGCTAGCTTCTTGCATACTTTTTTGAGCCAGAGTAGGGAAATCCTGTATATTATCTCCAAAATAAGCTATAACTTTGTGCGCTGGTAAAGCTTTGGTTTTTATTATATTTTCTGCGTATTTACCAGACTCAACCGCTTTAAATCTTTGGTTTTTATTATATTTATCTTTATCGTTTTGATTAGAAAAAAGAACTTGATCAAAATAAATATTTTCTTTTTTAAGATTTTTTACTGTAGCTTTAAACTCTTCTTTATCACTGCCATTTCTATTTGTAACAAAACTAACATAACCGCCCAAATCATGTATCATATGTGTAAATTCTACAGCTCCTGGTGTTGCTATAGCTTTATTAGTTTTTAGCAAGTCTTCACTAAACTGATAGTTTTTATAATCATTATATTCTGCCCAAGAGTTATCTAAAGCCGTCTCATCTATATCCAATATAACACCCCAGCTACCTTTTTCTAGTTCCTGTTTTTTTACTGCATGCTTTATTTTTTTGGCAGCCACATCATAAGTTTGATAATACAAAGCTTTTTTTTCAGACGAGTCATGGTACCATTTAACTCCATCTACATTTGGATTACAACCAACAGCAAAAGCCAAACCTGATACGCTAGTAGCAATTACTACCACTAAAATTATTTTTTTAAGTTTCATTTTTTCTCCTATGTTCTAAATCTTTCTTATTATATTAATTCCATGACGAATAGGCAAAATTAATGTCTCAATATCTTTTCGTTGATTCACATACTTATTAAAATCATCTAAAGCTTTTGCCCTTTTTTCTTGGGGGCCTAAGACTTCTCCTCGCCATAAAATATCATCTACTATTATGATTCCCTTATCAGAAAGTTTATCTACTAGAATATCAAAATATTTTTGGGTTTGCTTCTTATCTGCATCTATAAATACGATATCAATACCATTTGGCATGCTTGGCAATATTTCACTAGCATCTCCTTCTAAGTATTCAATATTTGGATATTTAGCGATAAATTCTTTAGCCACTTTCTCACCAGCCTGGTTTGGTTTATCAATAGTATAAACTTTTAAATCTGGAGACATTTCAGCCATTGCTACTGCTGACATCCCTGTAAATGTTCCAACATCAACACATACTTTAGCTTGGGTACTAAATACAAAAAACTGTAAAAGCTTTGTAACAATTTTTTCAGATAGCATCTGAGCACCATGGACATTTCCTTTGGTAGAGGATACAAGCTGCTTTAAGTTATCAGATAAATTACTAGTATGCTCAATGCAATACTGCCAAATACTATCTTCTGTGAACTGGTTTTGTTTCATTGACATTTAAAAGGATCTAACTAAAACTCTTAGTATTTTGCATTACCAATTTAGATAATGAAAGTGCTTTTGAGTATTTTTTATGTTAGAATTTCGATGAATTTTATTATAAAAAACTCTCGATAAGCTTGTTGAGTTGTTAATAAATTGATAAGTTTCTGAATCAAGTTCTAAATGGTAGTTATTGTATAATTCCAAACTAGATCCAGAATTTCAAACTATAAAAATAAAATAACATTTAAAGGTTTTACTAAATGAAAGAAGTAAAAAAAGTTTTTATTAAAACTTTAGGCTGCCAAATGAATGAGTATGACTCTTCTAGGATGCATGAAGTTTTAAATGAGCATTTTAATACAGTCAAAACAGAAGACTATAAAGATGCTGATATTATATTAATCAACACTTGCTCTATTAGAGAAAAGGCTCAAGAAAAAGTTTTCCATGAACTTGGTAGATGGAAAAACCTTAAAAAAACAAAAGAAGACCTAGTGATAGGTGTCGGAGGTTGTGTTGCATCTCAAGAGGGTGAAAATATTATTAAAAGGGCTCCATTTGTAGATTTAGTATTTGGTCCTCAAACTATCCATAGGTTACCTGAGATGATCAAACAAAAGCAACAAACTCAGCAACCACAAGTTGATATATCTTTCCCAGAAATTGAAAAGTTTGACTACTTACCTGAACCTAAAGCCGAAGGAGCTAAAGCTTTTGTCTCTATCATGGAAGGTTGTGATAAATATTGCTCTTATTGTGTAGTACCATATACACGTGGTCCTGAAGTAAATAGACCATTCGAAGATGTATTAGCTGAATGTGCTATTTTGGCTGAACAAGGAGTTAAAGAAATTACCCTACTTGGACAAAATGTTAACCACTACTTAGGTCCAATGGAAAATGGACAAGTAGCAGATCTTGCTTTACTTATACATTTTATAGCTGAAATTGATGGTATTGAAAGGATCCGATTTACAACATCTCACCCAGTTGAATTTTCTCAAAACTTAATAGATGCCTACGCAACTGTACCAAAGTTAGCAAATCACTTACATCTACCAGTACAACACGGTTCTGATAGAATTCTTATAAATATGAAAAGAAACCATACTATATTAGAGTTTAAACAGAAAATTAGAAAGCTACGTGCTATACGTCCAGATATTACAATATCATCTGACTTTATAGTCGGTTTTCCTGGTGAAACAGAGGAAGATTTTCAAAAGCTATTAAATCTTGTTAAAGACGTTCACTTTGACCAGTCATTTAGCTTTATATATAGCAAACGCCCTGGTACGCCTGCTGCTGATTTACCAGATGACACTCCTGTAGAAGTCAAAAAAGATAGACTTAAAAAGTTACAAGATCTACTAGATAGTAATGCCCAGATCATCTCTAGACAAATGGTAGGAACTAAGCAGCGTATACTAGTAGAAGGAACATCCAAGAAAGATGATAACATACTAGCAGGTAGAACAGAAAATAACAGAATTGTTAATTTTAAAGGAGATAAGTCTTTGATTGGTCAGTTTACCGAAGTTAAAATAACAGAAAGTCTACCACATTCTCTTAGAGGAGAACTTATCTAACATATGAATAAAACTCAGTTTGTTTTAGAACCATACAATTATGATTCGATGATGCTACTTTGTGGCAATCTTGATGAGAATATCAGAGCTATTGAAAACTATTTTCACGTTGAAATTAAGCACAGAGCTGATGAATTTGAAATCTCAAGCGAATCTAGTGCGAATAATACTCAAGCTAAAAGGTTTATCAGATCATGCTACGCAGAAATATTAGCTGGTAACACAGAATTAGACTTAAAACAGATAACTACTATTTTAAATGCTACAGCTAAAGAAAAACTCCCTCAAGCAAATCCAAGAAGGGTTTCTGAAGAATCTGAAATACAGCTTAGAAGTAAAAAGCTAAAAGCTAGAACTTCTAACCAAGCTATATATCTAGATAATATTAAAACTAACTTTGTAACATTTGGAGTAGGTCCTGCTGGTACAGGAAAAACTTATCTAGCTATAGCAGCTGCTGTTGCTGCTTATGAGCGTGGTGAAGTACGAAGGATAGTATTAGTCCGCCCTGCTGTTGAGGCTGGTGAAAAGCTTGGGTTTCTTCCTGGTGATTTAGCTCAAAAAATAGATCCTTATCTACGCCCTATGTATGATGCTCTATTTGACTTCATGGGAGTTGAGAAAGTCACTAAACTTATCGAAAAACAAGCTATTGAAATAGCTCCTTTAGCTTATATGCGTGGACGAACTATTAATGACTCTTTTATCGTATTAGATGAAAGCCAAAACACTACAAAAGAACAAATGAAGATGTTTTTAACTAGGATAGGCTTTAATACTACTGCTGTAATTACAGGCGATATTACACAAATAGATTTACCCAAGAGTGTTACTTCAGGTTTAAAACATGCTCTGTCAATCCTTACAGATATAGAAGGTGTAGCTATTAGCTACTTGAAATCTGTTGATATAGTTAGACATCAAATAGTACAAAAAATTGTCAATGCCTATGAGAAGCACGAAGAGAGTATAAATAATGGATAGTTTAAATCTAAATATAATCAATGATGAAGAACACCCCATACTAGAATATCAAGTCTTATTAAACTGCTTTGAGCTTGTCATGCAACAGCATAACATCAAAGATGCTAGCGTTAACGTAAATATTGTCTCAGATGATGAAATAAAAAGTATAAATAAGCAATTTCGTAATAAAGACAAACCAACAAATATTATATCATTTGAATTTGAAAAGCCTCTGGGGCTACCAGATGGCGTTATAGAAAATTTTCTAGGAGATATGGTTATAGCTCCAAACGTATTAGAAAAAGAAGCTAAAGAGCAGAATAAAAATTTAAAAGACCATTGGTGTCACATTTTTATTCATGGTTTATTACACCTACTAAAGTACGATCACCAAAACGATACTGATGCCTATGTAATGGAAAGCCTGGAAATTGAGTTACTAGATAAACTAAATATACCCAACCCATATCTTATAAGAGAGTAAATATGAGTGATAACAGTAATCACGATCAATTTAAAAAAGATAAAAGTCCTTTCATCAAGAAGCTTACTTCAAGCATTTTTAATGTCAGAGATGAAGAAGATCTAATTAATGCTATTACTAAAGCAGCGAATAATGAGGTTATAGATAAAACCTCACAAAATATGCTGCTAGGTGCTATAAAAATATCATCTCTTGATGTTGGAGATATAATGATATCTCATACTAAAATAGTAGCTGTAGACATGTCCATGAGTATAAATGAGATTTTAGAGAAGACTATCCTCTCAAGTCATACACGTTTGCCTGTTTATTGCGAAAACAAAACAGAGATATTAGGTGTATTACATGCTAAAGACTTATTAAAACTAATTTTTGATGTTGAGATACAAGGATATACAAAAACACATCTTGAATCTGAGGATATAAAAAATATACTTCGCCCAGCTATCTTCATACCTGAAACCAAAAAACTTAACTCTATGCTAAAAGATTTTAAAAATAGTCAGAATCATATAGCTATAGTTGTTGATGAGTATGGTGCAATTTCAGGATTAATAACTATAGAAGATATTTTAGAAGAAATAGTTGGTGATATTGAAGATGAATTTGATACCATCAATGAAAACATAACTAAAATAGCAGACAACTCATATTTAGTTGATGCAACTACTGCGATTGAAGATTTTAATGAGTATTTTAATACATCTATAGATGATGAGAATGATTTTGATACGGTTGCTGGAATGATTATCCAAACCCTAGAGTATCTGCCAAAAAAAGGTGAAAGTATAGTTGTTGAGGGTTTCAAATTTACTATCCAAGATGCTGATAACCGTAAGATAATAAAAATCTTAGTAGAAAAATTCAAAAAATAATGAAAAAGACTACCCTTAACCTAATATTAGCTACCCTAAGTGGTAGCCTACTTACTCTTGCATTTGCTCCTTTTCGCATAGATAGCATTACAATAATATCTTTATGTATTTTTTTCTACCTATTGAATAAATGTTCTAAAGTCACAAGTAGCTTTTTGATATCAGCTTTCTTTGGTATTGGTTTTTTTGGAACAAGCATTTCTTGGGTTTATATAAGTATACATTTATTTACCGACTCTGTAGCAGCTGGTATAGTTGCAGCTATAGCTTTGGTTATTTTATTAAGCTTTTTACATACTATTCCATTTGGAGTATGTAGTTATCTTTTAACAAAAAAATCTAATAATTTTATAAAACTTCTAATATACCCTGCTTTATGGACATTATTTGAAATAGTAAAAGCTAACTTACTATGGGGAGGGTTTCCTTGGGTATCTCTAGGGTACTCACAGACAGAGTCACCCTTAATATGGTATGCCAATGTCGGTGGAGTATATTTTGTTACATATATTATTACTTTAATTTCGTCACTTATAGTTTTATACCTATTTAACAAAGCTAAAGATATAAGAAAAACCTGTCTTATTCTTATTGTAATAACCTTAATATACATCGGTGGTTACATTATTTCTAAAAGACAACCTAGTACTCAAACGAATAAAGCTCAAAAAATAGCTTTAGTCCAAGGTGACTTTATTCAAGATTTTAAGTGGAACCAAGATAACTTTATTAAAATGCAAGCTTACTATAAAAATATTGCAACTAAGTATAAAGATTCTCTGATAATCTTATCAGAAAATGCTTTACCTGATTATCGTCAATATCAACATTCCTACTTTGAAGAATTAACTGAAATAGCGAACCAGAATAACAATGCTATATTAGTAGGCTCACTAAGTATTGAAAACTCAAAAATCTATAATAGCTCTACAATCATAGGTAAAGGTAAAGGCACATATAATAAACACCACTTAGTACCATTTGGAGAATATTTTCCGATTAAGTTTTTTGGCTACATAGATAGTGTTGGCCTAAGCAATTTTAATGCTGGGACAAAGATTCAGCCTATAATGCAAGCTTTTGACTACCCTTTGGCTAACTTTATCTGCTATGAAATTGGCTACCCTGAGCAAGTTCGTGATCAATTACAAGGTGCTAAATTAATATCTGTAATAAGTGATGACTCGTGGTTTGGTGATTCTATAGCCAGAGATCAACAACTACAAATATCTCAAGTCAGAGCAATAGAAACATCCAAATATGTATTAGCTACTACTAGTAATGGTATAACCGCCATCATTGATCCTCGTGGTGTTATCGTTAAAGATCTTCCTAAAGATACTCAAGCCACTTTAGAATCACAAATTTACCTTAATGATTTTGAAACAATTTGGTTAAAAATTGGCATGTCTTTGATATTTTTAGTTATCAGTATTAGTTTAATGTTAGTAATAGTATCAAAAATTATAAAAGGCCTTTTGATTAGATCACATAAATAATTTTACAGGTATACTTATCTTTACTGTGATAGTAAAAAATGTTTTTATTGCCAATGATTTATACCGTTAAGAAGTTGCATTGACTTTGTGATATTCTTTCTTATCACTTTTCTATTAAAAGAAAGAAGACTAATAAGCAAACTATAATCTTTTTTTATTTTTATTTCACCAGGTTTATAATTTATCGCCCATTCTAGTATTTTATTTTTTAGTCTTTTTCGTTGGCTTTCAAAGCCTAACATTATATGGTTTGCGTAGCTGCTATCATTATCTTCAATCTGTAAATAAACAGCCACTGTTTCTTGTTGATTATTTTGTAACGCCATAAATAACCCAGAAGTCCCATTACCTATTTTAGCTGCTAAGAGCTCTTGTTTATTTATTCCAGGGATAGTTTCTATAGCTTCAATATAAAATCTTACAACTTCAAAATGACCATTTTGCAAAGCCATATACAACCCAGGAGTCCCATCATCTATTTTAGCCGCTAGGAGCTCTTGTTTATTTATTCCAGGGATAGTTTTTATCGCTTCAATATAAGATCTTACGGCTTCAAAGTAGCTCCCACATAAAGCTACAAACAATCCAGGTATGCCTTCATTAATTTCAGCAGCTAATAACTCTTGCAATTTATGTCTTGGCGTAAACTCAACTATTAAATCTCTTTTTAATAACTTAAAATATTTAGTTATAGCTTTATCAGCTCCATAACTTAAAAAATTATGTAAAAACAAACCATTATAAAAAGATTCTTTTATATTAACATTTGCATAAGCAAACTTATTACTATTACAAAGCAAAAAATATAATTTACTCGCATTTTCTTCAACTTTAATATTATTGCTACTAAAGTGAGAATTTTCAAAATAGTTAAATCTGTAAAACCTTATATAGCTATTAATACAATTGATACTCTTTATGTTAATACTATTATTTACTTTTTGTGTTTTTGCATATTGATAATTACCATCTAGAAATAATTCTGAAGCTATATAAGATATGTTGTCAATTATTGTTTTTTTATCTATTGTTCTTAAATGATGGTTAATTACTTTATCTTGCGAATAAAATTGCGATGTTAAATCCATCCCTCTTATTATTTCGTAAACAATAACTGAGATAAACTCATAATCAAAAATATTTGGGTTTATTAAAATAGAAGGTAACATGCCAAACCTAATTAATTCTTTATTCATCAAAAAAACACAAGTTCTAATGTTTCCATTCGGTAAAAGATGTAGTCTATCAATAGTACATAATAATTCTACAATATTAATAATATACAGAATTTTCTTGTTGAATGTATCGTCTGAATTAATTTTTCTTATTCTCTCATTTATATTCTCATACCGCTCGAACAGGCTATCAAAAATTTGTTTTGGGTTGTCTATTTTAGCTGTAATAGACGTTATACATTTATTATAAACCATTTTTTTTTCACCACATTTAAATTCATTCCAATAGCAACTATTTTTAGAAGATAGTAAAAAGGATTTGTTATATGGCAAACGTACTTGAACTTCAAATCTATACGCTCTTTTTTTTTCTTTTTTCCTAACATATGCGTGGCTATAAGGAAAACTGGGATCTCTATTATAGATAGTAAACAAGTATTTTGTACTAAGTTTACTTAAGTGGTCAAATTCTGCTGAAAATAGATATTCAAATTTTTTTTGTCCATTAATCCAATAATCATCTCTCTCAAAAGGGTCTTCTCTTTTTATGGCTAATTCAACATTTTTTTTATTAACAAAGCGGTTTAAATCAAATAAAAATAAGGAAAATTCGTATTTACTATAGCTTTCGAAAAACTTTTTTTGATCAGTTGTATAATTAGCCTTAGCTGCTAGAATTTTATATGATGTTTCTTGCCTAAAATGTTGAGATTGGTACAAGGATGTTTTTGCTAATTTTTTTTTACAGCTTGGTTCATACCGTGTTAAACCAATCTCTTCAACGTGTGTCCATAAATAACAATTACTACAGTAAGAATAACCTTGTGATAATATTTTGCCACAATTACCGCACTTATACATAAATCCTACATACTTTTAAAAAAGTAAATTATAACTAAATTTAGTTAATAAATAAACAACTTTAATTTATTTTAATAACTCACCTTACGCATTTTAGTTATGAATTTCTAATTTCATATAGTTGCTTAAGAGCAATAGCATTAGATCTAACCAAGAGCTTATATTTCAGAGCGAAGTGGTTTAGTGAAGTTTTTATCTTGAGCATTTCTAGTTTACAAAAAGCTACTAATGAGCAAAAAATATGATTTCTTTGAGTTTTCTCAACTTTAGTTGGTGAGGCTGATAAAGAAGTATTTTGCTTAATTGATTTATGATAAACAGGGAAATTCATATCTTTAAGCCATATCTTTAAAGATTCTCCATCAGCAATATCAAGTTCAGAGAGTTTAATAAAATCCTTACTCTTTCTAGCATAATCACTCAAGGCAACAACTCTATTTGACTTCATACCAAGTATGAATTTCTTCGATAATGTGTGATGTATAAAATTCATATTATCTTTAGAGCAAAACCAGCTATCTGCCAAAATATATTTAAACTTAACATGATTAATAACTGCTCGATTTATCATGTTTTGAAACATTTGGTTTTTAGTAACTTTAGATCTTCTTTTATAGCGTTTATCTTTTTCATCATAATATCGCTCATCCTTTTTCACTATCTCATAGTCTATAGGAATAGATAAGTTTGATGTACTAAGCATACATGAGACTATATTAATACCCTTTACATGAAACCTTTAGCATGAGAGTGATGCCAACAGACTATATCATTTTCATCTGTACTTGGCTTTTCACTAATTGTATCATCCAAACAAAGAACATCGTATTCGCTGTTATGTTTTCTAACCAAAGGCTTTATATATTTCCAAAATTCTAAGCTTGTTAAATCTGACTTACTTAAAAACCTTGTTATTTTGTCATGTGATACTTCTTGATCTAATATATCTGATAATTTTGTAGCCGTAGCATACTTAGTTTGGCTTATAAGATAATCTGTGTATATATCTAGTAAATCCTTGTCCATTTCTTAAAAAACAGAATTTTTTCCTATGTCCAGTATTCTAAATATCTTTTTAAAATTTACAATCTTTTGCGTAAGGTGAGTTAATAAAAAAATATAAACTTATTTATAAATTAATTGTTAACATAAAACTCACAATAAGCTATAAGCATGGATTAAATAGCAAATATCTTAATATTTTAAAAGCTAGATTGTAGTCTGAAAGTTTGGAATTAGTCGAAAGAGAGCTTCAATCAGCTAACTACTGAAACATAGAAGTAAGATTTATAGTTAATAATCAAGTATTAATAAAAGTTAAACAAAGCCTAAACTAACTAAACCATGATAGACACCGTCATTATAATTTGCTTTTGTTATTAAAGTTGCCTTTTCTTTTAACTGCTTAGAGGCATTTTCCATTGCTATAGCAACATCAACCCTATCAAACATTTCTAGATCATTATTACCATCACCAAAAGCATAGGTCTCATAACCTTGTAAACTTAGGTACTCAACTACTTTATCTATACCATCAGCTTTAGTATGCCCTGACAAATAACAATCTACATAACCATGCTCAATATGTGGAGCTGTAACGTATCCATCACCTAAAGTATGTTGTAATGCTATAACATCAACATTTTTACCGAGTACTAAGGCATTGTAAATCGTTACATTTTGTAAATTATGTACCCTTACAATCTTATCTTTATTAACAATTACCTTATTATAAAAATACTTCAAGTCTTCCGACTCTAAATCATCTACATAAGCAAGATCGCCTTCAAACATCCAATTATGATTATGTTTTTCACAAAATTTAAGCACTGAAGTTATAGCTTCTTGCGGAAAAAGCTTTTCGTAAACTAATTTATCACCAACTTGTACTACAGAACCATTTGCTGTAATAAAGCCATCCATAGGCAAATCATAAACTCTAGGCGGAATAAAGTTTGGTGTTCTTCCTGTAGCTATAAAAGTTTTAAAACCCTGCTCTCTAAGCTTTTTAATAGCTTGAATATTTTTATCAGAAACAAAAAGTTGACCTTTATTTTCATAGACCAATGTACCATCAATATCAAAAAAGAACGCTTTTTTCATTTTTCAACTTAATTACTATGCTTAGTAGAGTAGTATATTGGAATTAATTTTTATTTTAAATACTAAATCAAAAATATAAGGTCCCACTCTACCTCTCGTCACTCCAGTGTAACCAACTAATTATAAGTTGTAACCTTATTTACCCTTGAATCGCTAAGTTTACTAATTCGTAATACCCATCCTTGTTTGTATAAAACTTTTGTAGAAATAAAGCATCAACATTTTTCGATGCATTCCATTTAATTATTTCTCTAAAGAGCACTTTATATTTAACTCTATCTGAACCTCTATGAGCGCGTCTTATCCAATCCAAATTTAAGCTATCAATTGCTTCAAACGCTAATGGCCTATCTGGTGTAACAACTGAATCAAATAACCCTTTAGCTGTTTTTGTCATAGCTATATTTTCTAGTGATAGGTTATTAGGAATATTATTTGATTTTCTTACAATAGGTAATATTGTCAATACTCTTTGAAATATTTCTATTAGTTTAGCATCCCCAGGGTAATTAATATCATTTATAAGTGTATCTAAATAAGTAATTACAGATCTTATACACTTCCCCTTCCTATCACTATGTTTATAACCACTATACCAACTAGATGATTGGTTAGCTAACCTTATAAAAAAGTCTCTTAGACTAGTTATTTGTGCTTGTTGTATCCCTCTTTCAATATTACGTACTAAACTCTCTCTAACACTACTAAACCTACGACCTCTAGCAAAAGTATCACGTTTATTATCTAATTTTTGTTTTTGTGATTTATAACTTTCTGTAAATATATCTATATATTTCTTATGTATTTGGGAAACAGTAGTAGTAGGAGATATTTTTAAATGTACAACTGAATCTAAATAACGTATATCACTATCATAAAAATCTTGTACTTGATATAAGCGTGCATGCTCAAGGTGTTCAAGATAATTTTCTAGTTTAGTAGCTTTATATATCCAAGGATCAATAATAACAGCATTTTCGAAACCTACACTGTTTGACAGGGCTTCAAAATCTTTCTTATAATATCTCCACATTTTGGAGCTTCCTGAGCTGGATTTAAACAAATCTAAACTCGTATGCGCTAATACAAATACGTGTGTAGGGGTTGACATAATAGATAAGTAAAAAGTACCTATTCTTATTTCTTCTAACCCCTTCGCTATATATAAACAAGCTAACGATAAACTATCACAAAAGCCTGCTCCTAACTCTAATGA